>NZ_CP040786.1:0-1200000 GCF_021922925.1 Clavibacter phaseoli | reverse complement strand
AGGAGAGGGCGAGGAGCCGGAGCCGGCGGATCACGCGAGCGTCAGCGCGTAGCAGCGGGAGCCCTCGGAGTCGGCGTAGGCGCCGAAGCGGGGGATCTCGGTCCAGCCCTCCCGGGCGTAGAACCGCATCGCGTCGGGCTGCTCGGGTCCGGTCTCGAGCACGAGGTCGACCACGCCGAGCCCGCGGGCCGCCTCCTCGAGCGCGCGGAGGAGGGCCGTCGCGACGCCCGTGCCGCGGACGGCGGGCACCACGTACATGCGCTTGAGCTCCGCCCAGGGCGTCCCGTCGCCGCGGTCGCCGAGCGGGCGGATCCCGCCGCAGCCGACGGGCGTCCCGTCCCCGTCGCGCGCGACGAGGAAGGCGGCCATGTCGGCGGCCGTGGGCTTCGTGCCCGGCTCCGTGTCGCCGCCGTAGCGGAGGTCGAGCTCGGCGCGCTGGGCGGCGCGGAGGGCGGTGGCGTCGTCGTCGTCCCACGCGACCCGCGCGATGGTGAGGTCCATGCGTCGATCCTGCCGCACGGACCGGAGCCTCCTGACCGCTCCGCTACCCTGCTGGCATGAGGATCCGCCCCGCCGAGCCCCGTGACGTCGACGACCTGCTGGAGATCCGCAACGACGCGATCCTGCACGGCACCGCCCTCTGGACCGAGGAGCCGGTCGACCGCGCCGAGCGCGAGGCGTGGTTCCGCGAGACGGCGGAGGCGGGAGAGCCGATCCTCGTCGCCGAGGTCGATGGCGCGTTCGCGGGCTACGGCACCTACGGCCCCTGGCGGCGCATGTCCGGCTACCGGTTCTCCGTCGAGGACTCGGTCTACGTCCGCGACGCCTTCCAGGGGCAGGGCATCGGCCGCGCGCTCGTCGAGGCGGTCGTCGAGCACGCGCGCGCCGCCGGCAAGCGCGCCGTGTTCGCGGACATCGAGGCCGGCAACACGGGCTCCATCCGCCTGCACGAGCGGCTCGGGTTCCGGCAGGTGGGGCTGCTGCCCGGCATCGGCTGGAAGTTCGGCCGGCCGCTCGACCTCGCGATCCTGCACCTGCCGCTCGTCGACGACGGGGACGCGCAGCAGGACGGGCACGGCGGCGCGGGGCGCTGATCCCCGCGAGCCGATCCGCACGGCGGACGGTCGAGAGGCCCGGCACGGGGCGCGGGAACGCCACGGGTGCCGGGCCTCTCCGGTGATCACGGTCCTTCGGGGGACGGGCGATCTCCGTGGTCCGGGAGCCGTCCGGTCCGGGGGGAGTGGACGGACGTGCTCGTCGGGTTGCGAGCGCCAGGCCCAAGGGGGGGGGTAAGGGCCGTGCGCTCATGGACGACTCTAGCGGGTCCCCCTTTATGCGGACACGCGGACATGGCCCCAGAAGGAGGGGCGTCGCCGGGGGACAGAGGCGGCGGGACCGCCCGGGTCAGTCCTGGGACTCGTCGAGCTCGCGTCCGCCGACCGCGACCACGGCGTCGCGGAGCGCGTGGAAGTTGTCGACCGTGAGGCCGTTGCGGAGGAGGTACGGCTCCACGCCGCCGCGGCCGGCCAGCGAGTGCAGCGCCTGGATGACGGGCGCGGGATCCCCGTCGACCGCGTGCTGCGCGGCGTCGCGGACGTCGAGACCGCCCGCCACGAGCGCGAGCGCGACGACGAGGGCGTCCTCGGTCGAGGCGGCGCGGGCGTCGTAGCGCACAGCGGGATCCCCGGCCTGGAGCCGGTCGGCCGCCTCGGCGACCCGCGCCGTCAGGTGCGCGCCCTCGGCCACGAGCAGGGCGACGAAGGCCGAGGCGGGGGCGCCGACGGCGGACGCGCCGGCCAGGGGAGCGGAGGCGAGGTGGTCGGGAGCCGAGGAGGCGGGAGCGGGTGAGGTCATGGCGGCGGCCCTTCGGTCGACGTGCGCGGTGCGGGTGGGAGCGGTGCCGGATCCGGATGCCGACGGCGGGTGCGGAGCCGGTGCCGGCCCCGCGCGTGGGCGCACCGGGTCGACGCCGATCCGGATGCGTGATCCGACCCTCGCCCGGCCGGGTGAACGGCCGGTGTCGCGTGCACCGCCGGGCGGCCAACGCGACGCGGCCGGGACCCGCGCGCCGGGCTCGCGCGGATCGTCTACAAGTCGTAGAATCAAGGCGTCGCGATGGAGCACACCACCCGCATGATCCGCCCTCCACAGGAAGCGCATCCGGTCGCCATGACACCGCACCCCGTCCCCGCAGACCCCCGCCCCGGCCGCCGCCAGAGCGGTCGCCCCGAGTGAACGAGCTCCTCGACCCGCTCGTCCTGTCCCGCTGGCAGTTCGGCCTCACGACCGTCTACCACTTCCTCTTCGTGCCGCTCACGATCGGCATGGCCTTCGTGTGCGCGCTCTACCAGACGGCCTGGGTCCGCACCGGGAAGCAGCACTACCTGCGCCTGACGCGGTTCTTCGGGAGGATCTTCCTCATCAACTTCGCGATGGGCACCGTCACGGGCATCGTGCAGGAGTTCCAGTTCGGCATGAACTGGTCGGAGTACTCCCGCTTCGTCGGCGACGTGTTCGGCGCCCCGCTCGCGCTCGAGGGCCTGCTCGCGTTCTTCCTCGAGGCGTCGTTCATCGGCGTGTGGATCTTCGGCTGGGACAAGCTGCCGAAGCGGCTGCACCTGGCGTCCATCTGGGTGGTGTCGATCGCGTCGATCCTGTCGGCCTACTTCATCCTCGCGGCCAACGCGTTCATGCAGAACCCCGTGGGCTACCGCATCGACGAGGCCCGCGGCCGTGCCGAGCTCACGGACATCTGGGCGCTCCTCACCAACAAGGTCGCCCTCGCCGCCTTCCCCCACACGATCTTCGCGGCCTTCATGTGCGCGGCGGCCGTGATCATCTCGGTCGCCGCGTGGCACCTGTCCCGCAACCAGCACCTCGAGACGATGATGCCGGCCATGCGGTTCGGCATGTGGTTCATGGTCGTCTCCGGAGCGCTCACGATCCTGTCGGGCGACCAGCTCGGCCTCGCGATGGTGCAGACGCAGCCCATGAAGATGGCCGCCGCCGAGGCGCACTACGACACGTCGTCCGGCGCCGCCGCGTCGTTCTCGCTCTTCACCTGGGGCACGCCGGACGGGTCGAGCGAGCTGTTCTCCATCCGCATCCCGTACCTGCTGTCGTTCCTCTCCACGCACACGCTCGACGGCACGGTCGAGGGCATCAACGACCTGCAGGCGCAGTACGTCGCCAGCTACGGCCCCGGCGACTACACGCCCACCATCTGGGTCACCTACTGGGCGTTCCGCTGGATGATCGGCTTCGGGATGGCGGCCATCGGCGTCGCGGTCGCGGGCCTGTGGTTCACGCGCCGCGGCCGGGCCATCACGCGTCCGTGGATGTGGAAGGTCGCCATCTGGGCCGCCCCGCTGCCGCTGCTCGCCATGACCGTCGGATGGATCTTCACGGAGATGGGCCGCCAGCCGTGGATCGTGTTCAGCCTGCTGCAGACGTCCTCCGCGGTGTCGCCGAACGTCACCGGGATCCAGGTGCTGCTCTCGCTCGTCGCCTTCACGGTGGTCTACGGGTCGCTCGCGGTGGTGGAGTTCCGCCTCATCCTCAAGGCCGCCCAGGAGGGGCCGGAGGACGAGCGGGAACCGGATCCCGTGACGGGCGAGGTCGTCCGGGAAGCGAGCGTGTACTGATGGACCTCCCCCTCCTCTGGTTCGGCGTCATCGCGTTCCTCTTCGTCGGCTACTTCGTGCTCGACGGCTTCGACTTCGGCGTGGGCATGAGCCTGCCGTTCCTCGCCAAGGACGACACCGACCGCCGCGTGCTCATCAACACCATCGGGCCGGTGTGGGACCTCAACGAGACGTGGCTCATCGTCGCGGGCGCCGCGCTCTTCGCGGCCTTCCCGGAGTGGTACGCGACGATGTTCAGCGGCTTCTACCTGCTGCTGCTCGCGATCCTCATCACGCTCATCCTCCGGGGGGTCTCGTTCGAGTACCGGCACCAGGGGGCGTCCGACCGGTGGCGCGGGTGGTTCGACGCGATGATCGTCGTGGGCAGCGTCGTGCCGTCGTTCCTCTGGGGCGTCGTGTTCGCGAACGTGGTGCGCGGCGTGCCCATGGACGCGGACCACGACCACACGGGATCCACGCTCGACCTGCTGAACCCGTACGCGCTGCTCGGCGGGCTCACGACGCTGTCGCTGTTCCTCGTCAACGGGCTGCAGTTCGCGGCGCTCAAGACCGACGGTCCCATCCGCGCCCGGGCCCGGCTGCTCTCGATGCGGGTCGGGGCCGTGACCATCGTGATCGCGGCGGCGTTCCTCGTCTGGACCACGCTCGCGCACGGGTCGGCACTGTCGGGCATCGTGTCCGCGCTCGCGGCCGCCGCGCTCGTCGGGTCGTACGTCGCCAACGTCCGAGGACGGGAGCGGTGGGCGTTCGGGCTGCTCGCCGCGACCATCGCGCTCGCGGTCGCCAGCCTCTTCACGGCGCTGCACCCGTACGTGATGCCCGCGTCGAACGACCCGGCGAACGGGCTCACGCTCGACAACGCGTCGTCGTCGCCCTACACGCTCACGATCATGACGTGGGCCGCGGGCTTCGCGCTGCCGCTGATCCTCGCCTACCAGGCGTGGACGTACTGGGTGTTCCGGAAGCGCATCACGCGCGCCGTGATCACCCGGGCCGCGCACTAGGCGCGCCGTGAAGCCCCTGGATCCGCGGCTGCTGCGGCACTCTGCGTCGGCCCGCGCCATGCTCGCCGTGGGCGCCGTGCTGGGCGCCGTGCAGACGGTCGCGCTCGTCGCCTTCTGCTGGTCGCTCACGCAGCTCGTCGTGCGGGCGATCGGCGGGGCGGATGCGGCCGCGCTCGCGCCCGTGCTCGCGCTCGCGGTCGGATCCGCCGTCGTGCGCGGCGCCGCGGCCTGGCTCCTCGACGTGGTCGGCGCGCGCGGAGCGGCGAGGGTCACGGCCGAGCTGCGACGACGCGCGCTCCGGGCGGTCGCCGACCTCGGTCCCGCCTGGACGGCCGGCCGCAGCCGCGGGCGGCTCGCTACGATCGTGGGCCCCGGTCTCGACGCGCTCGACCCGTACTTCGCGCGCTACGTGCCGCAGCTGATCCTCACTGCGCTCGCGACCCCGATCGTCGTGACCGTGCTCTTCGCCGCCGACCCGCTCACGGGCGTCACCGTGCTCGCGACGCTGCCCGTGATCCCGGTGTTCATGGTGCTCGTCGGCTGGGCCACGCAGGAGGTGCAGCGGCGGCAGTGGTCCCGCCTCACCGAGCTCGCGTCGGGCTTCCTCGAGGTGGTCGACGGGCTCTCGACGCTCCTGGTCTTCGGGCGCGCCCGGCGGCAGACGGGGCGGATCCGCCGGGTCACGGAGGAGCACCGCGTCGAGACCATGCGCGTGCTCCGGATCTCGTTCCTCTCCGGCTTCGTCCTGGAGCTCGCGGCGTCGCTGTCGGTCGCGCTCGCGGCGGTGTCGGTGGGCGTGCGCCTCATCGGCGGGCAGCTGGACCTCGAGGTGGGGCTCTTCGTGCTGCTGCTCGCGCCCGAGGCGTTCCTCCCGATCCGGCAGGTGGGCGTGCAGTTCCACGCGGCCGCCGAGGGGGTCGCGGCGGCCGACGACGTGCTCGGGATCCTGGAGGAGGAGCGGGCCGGCCGGGCGGCGCGGACCGTCCCGGGGACGGTGGCCGCGACGGCTCCCGCGGGCGACGCGCTCGTGGTCCGCGACCTGTCGGTCTCCCGCGGCGACCGGCTCGTGCTCGCGGGGATCCACGCGACCTTTCCGCGCGGACGCGTCACGGCCGTGACCGGGCCGAGCGGCGTCGGCAAGTCCTCGCTCGTCGCCGCGATCCTCGGGCAGCTGCCCGCGGGCGGGGCCGTCGGCTGGGTCGACGACCACGACGACGCCCCCACGCCGCGCCCGCCCGTCCCGACCGAGATCGCCTGGGCGGGACAGCGACCGGGGCTCGTCGCGGGCACGGTGCGCGAGAACGTGGCGCTGGGCGTCGCGGATCCCGACGACGCGCTCGTCCGACGGGCCCTCGCGCTCGCGGCGGCCGACGGCGTCGACCCCGACCTCGTGCTCGGCGTCGGCGGCCAGGGGCTCTCGGGAGGGCAGGCGCAGCGGGTCGCCGTCGCGCGCGCCGTGCACCGCGCGCTCGCCGTCGACTGCCCGCTCGTGCTGCTCGACGAGCCGAGCTCCGCGCTCGACGCCGCGACCGAGGAGCGGCTCGCCCGGGGGATCCGCGCGCTCGCCGACCAGGGGCGCGCGGTCGTGGTCGTCACCCACCGCGGCGCGCTCGTGCGGGCGGCGGACGCCGAGCTGCGGCTGGGCGGGGGATCCGGCGAGGACGACGTGCCGGCGGGTCCCGGGTCGCCGGTCGGCGCCGACCTCGCCGCCGTCGCTCCCGCGCGCATCGCCCCGGAGCCCGCCTGGCGCGCGCAGGTGGCGCCGTGAACCGCGACGGCGTCCTGCGGCTCGCGCAGCCGCCCGCCCGGCGCGCCCTGCCCGGGCTCCTCGCGGGCCTCGCGAGCGCCGTCGGCGCGGTCGCGCTCCTCGCCACCTCGGCCTGGCTCATCACGCGCGCGTCCGAGCAACCGCCCATCCTGTTCCTCGGCATGGCGATCGTCGGGGTCCGGGCGTTCGCGCTCGGCCGCGCCGCGTTCCGCTACCTCGAGCGGATCACGAGCCACGACGCGGCGTTCCGCGCGCTGTCCACCCTGCGCGTGGGCGTCTTCGAGCGGCTCCTCCCGTTCGCGCCCGCGGGCCTCCGCGACACGCGCCGCGGCGACCTCCTCACCCGGCTCGTCGGCGACGTCGACCGGCTCCAGGACCTCCCGCTGCGCGTGGTGCAGCCGCTGGCGGTGTCGGTGATCGTGCAGGCGGCGAGCGTCGCGGTCGTGGGGGCGGTGCTGCCGGCGGCGGGGATCGCGCTCGCCGTCGTGCTCGCGCTCGGCCTCGCCGTCGGCGTCGGCGCGACCACGGCGATCGCGGGGCGCGCCGAGATGCGCATCGCGCCGCTCCGCGCCCGGCTGCATGACCTCGTGCTCGACCTCATCGGCGGCCTCGACGTGCTGGCCGCGTTCGGGGCGGTGGACGACCGGCTCGCCGCGATCGACCGGGCCGCGACCGACCTCCGGCGGGCGGAGCTGCGCAGCGCCGCGGCGGCGGGCGTCACCACGGGCGTCGTCATCGCCGGGACGGGCGCCGTCGCGGGCTGGACCGTGCTGCAGGGCGTTCCTGGCCTCGCGTCCGGGACGCTGGATCCCGCGTGGCTCGCGCTGGCCGCGCTGGTGCCGCTCGCCCTGGTCGAGCAGGCGACGGCCGTGCCGCTCGCGGTGCAGGCGTGGCGGCGCGTGCGCACGAGCGCGGAGCGCGTGGCCGGCGTCGTGCCGGAGACGGTGCCCGACGAGATCCCGCGCGAGCCGGACGACGCCGACGCGGAGCCCGTGGACGCCGCGTCACCCGCGGGCACGACGCTCGAGGTCCGCGACCTCGTCACGCGCTGGCCGGGGGCCGACGAGGACGCCCTCGCGCCCGTGTCGCTCGTGGTGCGGCCGGGGGAGACGGTCGTGGTGCGCGGCCCGAGCGGATCCGGGAAGTCGTCGCTCGCGGCCGCCCTCGCCCGGTTCCTCGAGTCCGGCGGCGCGTACGAGCTGGACGGCCGGGACGCCCGGTCGATGGCGCCGTCGGCCGTCCGGCGGATCGTGGGCCTCTGCGAGCAGGCGCCGCACCTCTTCGACGCGAGCATCCGGCAGAACCTGCTCTTCGCCCGCGAGGACGCGACGGACGACGAGCTCGTCGGCGTGCTCGCCCGTGTCGGGCTCGCGGACTGGACCGCCGAGCGGGGCGGCCTCGACGCGCGCGTCGGCGACCGCGGCGGCCTCGTCTCCGGCGGGCAGGCGCAGCGGATCGCCCTGGCGCGGGCCCTGCTCGCCGACTTCCCGGTGCTCGTCCTCGACGAGCCGACGGCGGACGTCGACGCCGAGCGCGCCCGCGCCGTGCTGCGCGACGTGCTCACGGCCGCGCGCGACAGCGGACGCGGGGTGCTTTTGCTCACGCACACGGAGGTGCCGGGCGACCTCGTGGACCGGACGATCGAGCTGCGGGTCGCGGGCGACGGCGTGCGGACGCGCTGACGCGTCGTCGCGCTGACCCGCGGTCGTCAGCCCGTGGGGAGCTCGCGCCGCAGCGCGTCGAGCCGGGTGCGCCAGGCGCGCACGCGACCGGGCTCAGCCGCGGTCGCCGGGCCGTCGATCCAGCCGCGCACCAGGCGGATCCCGTGCAGCGCGCTGACGGACCACACCTCGCGGCCGTCGAGGTCGGACGGCCGGGCCTGCTCGTGCAGCACATCGACGCCGAGGGCCGTGGCCAGGGCGACGATGCTGCGCTCGGTGACGCTCGGGATCCGCGGCACGTCGCCCTCGACGACCGCGAGGGCGTCGCCGTGCCACCACAGGATGGCGCTGTACGCGCCCTCCACGATGGTGCCGTCGTCCGCGAGGATCACCGCCTCGCCCGCGCCGTACCGGGACGCGCGGCTGCGCAGGGCGCCGAGCGCGTGCAGGTCCGGTCCCTTGACGCGCGGCGTCGTGCGCGGATCCGGCCCGTCGTGGTCGCGGAGCACCACCGACGCCGTGCGCTCCGGCGCCGGTCGCACGAGCAGCCGCGCGACGTCGCCGTCCGGCCCGCGGAGCGCCTCCACGCGCGGGAACCACGCCCCCTCGCGGGGCAGCGCGGCGACCGCGGCGTCGAGGAAGGCCGCGGGATCCGGCACGGCGGCCGCCTGCAGGCGCAGCGACGCGAGGAACCGCTGGCGGTGGACGTCGAGCGCGAGCACGCGGCCCCCGTCGACGAGGAACGAGTCGGCCGCGAGCACCCGGTGGCCGGCGGGTCGCGCCTCCTCGGCCCCTCCACCGGCGGGATCCGCGCCGCCCGCCGCCCAGCCGGCCGCGGTCCACCGGAGGATCGTCTCGGAACTCATACCCTTGAGGCTAGGCGGCCGCCGGGTGCGCTCACGACACCGGGAGGCCGAGCATGCACGAGGGCGACGCGCGCGCCGCGGGCCGGGTCGTCGGCCGCCGGCTGGGCGCCTGGCACGAGCCGGAGGCGGTCTTCCTCGCGCTCTTCGCCCAGGAGACCGCCGGCGATGTGGCCTGGCTCGACGACTCGGCGGGGGAGGGGTGGAGCTACCTGGCCGCGTCCGCCGGCACCGTGGCCGCGTGGCCGCGGGGGGTGTTCGCGGGGCTGGCGGAGCTGCTGCCCGCGTCCGCGGTGCCGTCCTCCGCGCCCGCCGCCGACCACGACGTCCTCCCCGACGGCCTCGCGTTCCGGCTGGGCGTCGTCGGCTGGATCCCGCACGACGCCTGGACGGAGACCGTCCCGCTCCACCACGCGCCGCCGACCGCCTCCGCGGACGCCGCGGACCGCGTCCCCGCCGCCGTCCTCCGTGTCGACCGCCTCCTCGCCTTCGACCACCGGGCGGGGGAGGTCTGGGCCGTCGCCCGCGCCGGGGATCCCTGGCCGCATGCCGTGGAGGAGGAGCTCGCCCGCGCCGCGGCGTCCGTCGCGTCGGGCGTCCCGGAGCCCACCGTCGACACCGCCGACGCCGACCGGCCGCCCGTCTGGCGCCACGACGACGCCGCCTACCTCGGCCTCATCCGCTCCTGCCAGGAGTCCATCCGCCGCGGCGACGCCTACCAGCTGTGCCTCACGAACAGCGCGACCGTCCCGGGCGTCGTCGACCCGGTCCGCGTCCACCTCGCCCTCCGCGCCCTGAGCCCCACGCACCACGGCGCCTTCCTGCGCGCGGGCACGACGACGCTCGTCAGCGCATCGCCCGAGCGGTTCGTCGAGGTCGACGCGGCCGGCACCCTGCGCACGCTGCCCATCAAGGGCACGCGACCCCGCCACGCGGATGCCGCCGCCGACGCGCGGGCGCGCGCCGACCTCCTCGCGAGCGAGAAGGAGCGCGCGGAGAACGTCATGATCGTCGACCTGATGCGCAACGACCTCAGCCGCGTGTGCGTGCTGGGATCCGTGCGCGTCACGAGCCTGTTCGCCGTCGAGGCCTACGCGCAGGTGCACCAGCTCGTGAGCCGCGTCGAGGGCGAGCTGGCGCCCGGCGTCTCGGCCGTCGACGCGGTGCGGGCGCTGTTCCCGGCCGGATCCATGACGGGCGCCCCGAAGTCCGCGGCCGTCGGCATCCTCCAGGCGCTCGAACTCGGACCGCGCGGCGTCTACGCGGGTGCGTTCGGCTGGTTCGGCGACGACGGCCGCGTCGACCTCGCCATGGTGATCCGCTCGGTGGTCGTCACGGACGGCCGGGCCACGGTCGGCGCGGGCGGCGGGATCACGGCGCTGTCCGTCCCCGAGGAGGAGCTCGAGGAGGTGCGCGTGAAGGCCGCGCCGCTCCTGGCGGCCGTCCGGGCGGGTCGCGTGGAGTCCCCGCGCGGCGGTCCCGATTCGCCGCGGCCGTCCCTCCCCAGCGGGGCCGATCCCGCCTGACCGGCAGCCCCTCCCACCGGTTCGGGACCGCACCCGCGCGTTCACTAGTCTTGTCGAGGCCTTCACGGCCGCGACCCCCGCATCGAATCGAGAGCGCCCTTGGCACACGAGACACCCGACACCCCCGGCGACACCTACGACTTCCACGCCATCGAGGCGGAGTGGTCGGCGGTCTGGGAGCGCGAGCAGCCGTTCCGCACGCCGGACGCGAGCGACAGCCGCCCGCGCAAGTACATCCTCGACATGTTCCCGTACCCCTCGGGCGACCTGCACATGGGCCACGCGGAGGCGTTCGCGCTCGGCGACGCGGTCGCGCGGTACTGGCGCCAGCAGGGCTTCAACGTGCTGCACCCCATCGGCTGGGACTCGTTCGGCCTGCCCGCGGAGAACGCGGCCATCAAGCGCGGGGTCGACCCGCGCGAGTGGACCTACGCGAACATCGAGACGCAGAAGCAGTCGATGAAGCGCTACGGACTCTCCTTCGACTGGGAGCGCGAGCTCCACACGAGCGACCCCGAGTACTACCGGTGGAACCAGTGGCTGTTCCTCAAGATGCACGAGAAGGGCCTCGCCTACCGCAAGGACAGCTGGGTGAACTGGGATCCGGTGGACCAGACCGTGCTCGCGAACGAGCAGGTCCTGCCGGACGGCACGTCCGACCGCTCCGGCGCCGTCGTCGTCAAGAAGAAGCTCACGCAGTGGTACCTGCGGATCACCGACTACGCCGACCGCCTCGTCGACGACCTGAACCAGCTCGAGGGCACGTGGCCCGCCAAGGTCCTCAGCATGCAGCGCAACTGGATCGGCCGCTCGATCGGCGCGGAGGTCGACTTCGTCGTCGAGGGCCGCGACGAGCCCGTCACGGTGTTCACCACGCGTCCGGACACGCTGCACGGCGCGACCTTCATGGTCGTCGCGCCCGACAGCGACCTGGCCGCGGAGCTCGTCGAGGGCGCGTCCGAGGAGATCCGCGAGGACTTCCGCGGCTACCTCGAGCGCACGCAGCGCCTCAACGAGATCGAGCGCTCCACGACCGATCGCCCCAAGACCGGCATCCCGCTCGGGCGCACGGCGATCAACCCGGTCAACGGCGAGCGGATCCCCGTCTGGGCGGCCGACTACGTGCTCGCCGACTACGGCACGGGCGCGGTCATGGCCGTGCCCGCGCACGACCAGCGCGACCTCGACTTCGCGCGCGCCTTCGACCTGCCCGTGCGCGTCGTCGTCGACACCACGCAGCCCGTCACGGGCGCGATCCGCATCATCCCCGAGGACGGCGAGCTGCCGGACCTCGAGGAGGTGCTGCCCGGTCGCACGGGCGTGGCGCTCCCCGGCGAGGGCCGCCTCATCAACTCCGGCTCGCTGAACGGCCTGAGCAAGCAGCCGGCCATCAAGCGCGTCATCGAGCAGCTGGAGGCCGAGGGCCGCGGACGCGCCGCGAAGAGCTACCGCCTGCGCGACTGGCTCATCTCGCGCCAGCGCTTCTGGGGCACGCCCATCCCCATCGTCTACGACGCCGAGGGCACCGAGATCCGCGTGCCCGAGGACCAGCTGCCCGTCCGCCTGCCGGACACCGCGGGCCTCGACCTCACGCCGAAGGGCAAGTCGCCGCTGGCCGCCGCCACGGAGTGGTCGAACGTCGCGAGCCCCGTCGACGGCAGCTCGGCCACGCGCGACCCCGACACCATGGACACGTTCATGGACAGCTCCTGGTACTGGCTGCGCTTCCTGTCGCCGAACGACGCCACCAAGGCGTTCGACCCGGCCGACGCCGACCGCTGGGCGCCCATCGACCAGTACGTGGGCGGCGTGGAGCACGCGATCCTGCACCTGCTGTATTCGCGCTTCATCACCAAGGTCCTGTTCGACCTCGGCTACGTCACCTTCACCGAGCCGTTCAGCGCGCTGCTCAACCAGGGCATGGTGCTCTCCGGCGGCAGCAAGATGTCGAAGAGCAAGGGCGGTGTCGACCTCGGGAGCGAGATGGACCGCCACGGCGTCGACGCCATCCGCCTGACCATGGCGTTCGCCGGCCCGCCGGAGGACGACATCGACTGGGAGGACGTGTCCCCGTCCGGCTCCGCGAAGTTCCTCGCGCGCGCCTGGCGGCTCACGGGCGACATCACGAGCGCGCCCGAGGTCGAGTGGAAGACGGGGGACGAGGCGCTCCGCCGCGTCACCCACCGCTTCCTCGCGGAGGCGCCCGGCATGCTCGAGGCGTTCAAGTTCAACGTCGTCATCGCGCGCACCATGGAGCTCGTCAACGCCATCCGCAAGACCATCGACCAGGGCCCGGGCGGCGGCGACGCGGCCGTGCGGGAGGCGACGGAGGTCGTCGCCATCGCGCTCAGCCTGTTCGCGCCGTACACGGCGGAGGACATGTGGAAGCGCCTCGGCCGCGAGGGCTCGGTCGCGTTCGCCGGCTGGCGCAAGGCCGACCGCAACCTGCTCGTCGTGAACACGGTGACGGCCGTCGTGCAGGTCGACGGCAAGGTGCGCGACAAGCTCGAGGTCGACGCCAAGATCGGCGCGGACGAGCTCGAGGCGCTCGCGCGGGAGACCGCGGGCGTCAAGCGGTCCACCGCCGGGCGCACGATCGACAAGGTCATCGTGCGCGCGCCCAAGATCGTGAGCATCACCACCACGCCCGCTCCCTGACGGGCGGCCCGCGACGCGACGTCGCGGTGACACGGGGGCGGTCCGGCGACGGGCCGCCCCCGCTCCATCCCAGGGCGGATCCGCGTCGGCGATCCCCAGACCGCGCCGCGGAGGCCGGATGCCGCGGCGTCCCGCCTACCGTGCCCGCATGCGCCCCCTCCGCCGTCCCGGTCCCGGTCCCGATGCCGCCGAGCAGCCGGGTTGGTCCGAGGGCGGCGAGGAGTTCGACGCGACGTGGCCCTCGGACGGGGAGGTTCCCTTCCGGGACCTGGCGGTGGAGGAGCCGTCCCACGCCGACCCGCGGGCACCCCGCGAGCCCGACGACGCGCATCCGCTCCCCGGGCAGCGGGCGCGCGTCCGTCTCCGCGTCGGCGTCGGGGCGGCGGCCGTGCTGGTCGGCGCCGCCCTCGTGGTGGCGATCCTCGTCACCGCCGTGCAGTCCGCGGGTGAGGCCTCGTCGACGGCGCCCACCGCGTCGCATCCCAGCTCCGCGGCGCCCACCGGCTCGGGCTCGGGCTCGGGCTCCGACTCGGACGCGGCGGACCCGGTCGGGTCCGCTGGCGGCGAGGCGGGTGCGGACGCCGCGGTCGACGGGAGCAGCGCGAGCGGGGGATCCGCCGCGGGTGCGACGACGCCCATCTACGTGCACGTCGTCGGCGCGGTGGCCTCCCCGGGGCTCTACCCGCTGGCGCCGGGGAGCCGCGTGGTCGACGCCCTCGCCGCCGCGCACGGCTTCGCCGACGGCGCCGACACCGCGGGCGTGAACCTGGCCCGCGTCCTCTCCGACGGCGAGCAGCTCGTCGTGCCGCGCCAGGGGGAGGCACCGGCGGCTCCCGCGACGTCGGGCGCGAGCGGCGGGAGCGGCGGGAGCGCGAGCCCGTCGGCGCCGGTGGACCTCAACACGGCCACGGCGGAGCAGCTGGAGACGCTCCCGCGCGTGGGCCCGGCGATGGCCGCGCGCATCATCGCGTGGCGTTCCGCGCACGGCCGCTTCACGCGCGTCGCCGATCTCGGACGCGTCCCGGGCATCGGCGACCGCACGCTCGCCTCGCTCACCCCGCTGGTGCGGGTGTGACCGTGCGGTCGTCGCGTCGTCGGCGGGGCGATGCCGCCCCGCCCATCGACCTGCGGCTGGCGATCCCCGCGGCCGTCGGCTGGGCCTCGACGGCGGCCGCGATCGGCGTCCGCGGGGCGTCGGGGCCTCTCGCCGTCGTACTCGGGTCGCTGGCGCTGTCGTCCGTCGGGGTCGCCATCGGGTCGTCCGTCCACGCGCGGCCGTACGCGGCACCGACCGGATCGCCACGGGACGGGCGTCGCCGCGCCCGCCAGCCCGCACAGCGCGTCCACGGATCCACGTCGGCCCGGATCCGCCGCGCAGCTGCCGCGCTGGCCGTCGCCGCCGGGGTCACGGCCATGCTGCTCGGCGCCGCCGCGGTCCGCGAGCCGTCGCGTCACCCGGATGCCCTCGAGTCCGCGGCACGCACGGACGGCATGGTGGTGGCGGACGCCGTCGTCGACGAGCCGCCCGCCCCGGTCGCGTCGCACGCCGGGAGCGGCGCGGGCCGCGCCGACCGGGTGCGCCTCGCCGCGCACCTCACCGCCCTGCACGTCGGCCGCGAGGGGGACGGACGCGCGGTCGACGACACGGTGCTGCTGCCGAGCGCGGTGCCGGTCGTGGTCTTCGCCACGGGCGCCGGCGGCGCGGACGACGGATCCGGCCCCGACGGGCGCGGGCGCCCCCGCCTCGGCGTGGGCGCCGTCGTGCGGGTGAGCGCGGCCGTCCGGCCCGCGGATCCGGCGGACCGCGCCGCGTACCTCCTCCTCGCCCGCGGGCGGCCCGAGCCCACGCGTCGGCCCGCCGGCCCGCTCGGCCTCGCCGACGCCCTCCGCTCGGGCCTCGCCGACGCCGCGGCCGGCCTCCGCGGCCCGGGGGCGCAGCTGCTGCCCGGCCTCGCCATCGGCGACGTGTCCGCCGTGGATCCCGCGCTCGCGCAGACCATGAAGGACAGCTCGCTGACGCACCTCACGGCGGTGTCCGGGGCGAACTGCGCGGTCATCGTGGGCCTCGTGCTCGCGCTGGCGGCCGCCGCCGGGCTGAGGCGACCCGCCCGAGCGGTCGCGGCGATGGCGGCGCTCGGCGCGTTCGTGATCCTCGTGACGCCGCAGCCCAGCGTGCTGCGCGCCGCGCTCATGGCCGCCGTGCTCATCGTGTCCAGCGCGTCCGGTCGGCCGTCCCGCGGCGTGCCCGCCCTCGCGGTGGCCGTCGTCGTGCTGCTCGTGGGCGACCCCTGGCTGGCGCGCGACCTCGGCTTCGCCCTGAGCGTGCTGGCGACGGCCGGCCTCCTCGTGCTGGCGCCCCCGCTCGCCGAGCGCCTGTCGCGTCGCATGCCCCGCCGCCTGGCCGAGGCGCTCGCGATCCCCGTCGCCGCACAGGTGGCGTGCCAGCCCGTGCTCCTCGTGCTGCAGCCCGGCCTGCCCGTGCACGGCGTCCTCGCCAACGTCCTGGCCGAGCCGGCCGCCGCGCCCGCCACCATCGGCGGCCTCATCGCCTGCGTCCTCCTGCCGGTCCTGCCGCCGGCGGGAGACCTCGCGCTGCGGCTGGCATGGCTCCCGGCCTCCTGGATCGCGGCGGTCGCCTCCGTCACCTCGCGCCTGCCGTGGGGCCGCGTGCCGTGGGCATCGGGCCCCGCGGGCGTCGTCGCCCTCGCGGTCGCGATCGCCCTGGTCGTCGCGGCGGTGGCGCTCGGCCCTCCGACCGGCCCGGGTCGCCCGCCCGCCGCCGTCCCCGGGCCTGGCGATGTCCCACCCGACGGCTAACCTGGATCCGCTCGACCGGCGGCGCGTGCCGCCCGCGGGCATCCGCATCCCGCACCCTCCGGAAGGACCCGCATGGCGACCAGGACGTCCCGCAGCACGGCGGCGAAGCCCTCCGCGGCCATCCCGCAGCTCTCGTGGGACGCGGTGCGGCCGGCGCCCATCGTCCTCGTGTCCGGCACCGAGGCCCTCCTCGCCGACCGCGCGATGCGGCGCCTCCGCGACATCCTCACGGCGGAGGACCCGCGCATCGAGGTCTCCGACATCGAGGCCGACTCGTACGCGCCCGGCGAGCTCATCACGCTGGCCAGCCCGTCCCTGTTCGCGGAGCCGCGGCTCATCCGCGTCGTGAACGTGGAGAAGTGCTCCGACCAGTTCCTGCTCGACGCCGTGGCCTACCTCGACTCGCCGGCCGACGACACCTACGTGGTGCTCCGGCACGCCGGGGGAGTGCGCGGCAAGAAGCTGCTCGACGCCGTGCGCGCGGGGACCGGCGGTGGCATCGAGATCGTGTGCGCCGAGCTCAAGAAGGACAGCGAGAAGCACGACTTCGCCGTCGCCGAGTTCCGTGCCGCGAAGCGCTCCATCACGCCGGGCGCCGTGCGGCAGCTCGTGGCGGCGTTCCAGGACGACGTGAGCGAGCTGGCGTCGGCGTGCCAGCAGCTCATCTCGGACACCGCCCACGAGATCACCGAGGTCACGGTCGACCAGTACTACGGCGGTCGCGTCGAGATCAACGCGTTCGCGGTCGCGGACTCGGCGATCGCCGGCCGCAGCGGCGAGGCGCTCGTGCTGCTCCGGCACGCGCTCACCTCGGGCGCGGATCCGGTGCCGCTCATCGCGGCGTTCGCCATGAAGATCCGCACGATGGCGAAGGTGTCGGGCGTGTCGGGTGCCTCGGGCCAGCTGGCGTCCAAGCTCGGCATGGCGCCGTGGCAGGTCGACCGCGCCCGGCGCGACCTGCAGCTGTGGGACGACGCGGGTCTCGGCCGGGCCATCGAGGCCCTCGCCGAGGCGGACGCGCAGGTCAAGGGCGGCGGGCGCGATCCCGTCTACTCGCTGGAGCGCATGGTGCGCACCATCGCCTCGCGCGGCCGCGACTGACGGCACCTACCGACGGCACCGACCGACGGCACCGACCGACGGCACCGACCGACGACACGAGCGTCGGCGATGAGCGACCCGCCGCCCGCGGCACAGCGGTCGGGACAGCGCCCGCAAATGACGACGGGCCCCGCGCGATGCGCGGGGCCCGTCGTTCACACCAGGGGAGATCAGCCGATCTTGGCGACCTGCTTGGCGATCGCGCCCTTGCGGTTCGCGGCCTGGTTCTTGTGGATGACGCCCTTGCTGGCGGCCTTGTCGAGCTTCTTGCCGGCGAGGCTGACGGCCTTGACGGCCGCGTCCTTGTCGCCCGCGGTGATGGCGGTCTTGACGGAGCGGATGGCCGTCTTCAGCTCGCTCTTCACGGCCTTGTTGCGCTCCTGGGCCTTCTTGTTGGTGCCGATGCGCTTGATCTGCGACTTGATGTTTGCCACGTGTTATGTCTTCCGTTCGAGTTGTCGTCGTATGAGTTGCCGCTCAGCGAGAGAGGGCGCCTGCGGCGATACCGCGTGATCGGGGAGGATCACACGCAAGCCAACAGGCGACGATACCAGGTCGCGGCCGGGAAATCAGGCCGCGAAGCCCCGCGCGTCGCGGTCGTGGCGCGGGACGTCCTCGCCGGGGCGCACGAAGCGGGTCTCGGGCTCGTCGTCGAGCGCGTTCCGGATGCGCGCGAGGAAGTCGGCGGGCATCTCCGGGAGCGCGTCCACCGGCCACCACGCGACCTCCAGCGACTCGTCGTCGTTGACGCGCGCCTCGCCCGAGACGTAGCGGCAGCGGAACGTGAGGTCGAGGTAGCTGGCGCGATCGCCGTTGGGGTAGGTGATCTCGCCCGTCGTCCCCACGGCGACCAGCCGCTCGACATCCACGGTCACGCCGGTCTCCTCCTCCGCCTCGCGCCAGGCGCCCACGGCGGGCTCCTCGCCGGGCTCGAGGATCCCCGAGACGGGCGCCCACGCGCCGGTGTCGCCGCGACGGACGAGGAGGACGCGGGGGCCGTCGAGGATCACGGCCGTGACGCCGGAGAGCCACAGGGGAGCGGTGCCGACCCGCTCGCGGAGGGAGACGATGAAGTCGGGGATGCCCATGCCGCGAGCCTATCGACGCGGAGCGGGCGGGCGGGCCGGCCGATCGGAAGCCGCCCGACGCCCGCGCGACGGCGCCCGCCCCCCCCACCCGCGGGAATACGCTCGATGCCGTGCCCCGTCTCGCGCCCCACATCCCGTCCGTGCCCGAGTCGGGCATCCGCCGCATCCTCGAGCTGTCCTTCGAGGTGGACGACGTCATCGCCCTGGGCGTCGGCGAGCCGGACGTGCCCGTGGCGCCGCACATCCGCGAGGCCGCCCGCGTGGCCTGGGCGGAGGACCGCACCGACTACACCGCGAACGCGGGCATCCCGGAGCTGCGCGCCGCGCTGGTCGAGAAGCTCCGCCGGGACAACGGGCTCGACGTGCAGACGGAGCAGGTCTGGGTCACCGTCGGCGCGACGCAGGCGCTGTACCAGGCGATGACGCTCACGCTGGGCGCGGGCGACGAGGCCCTCGTGCCGGATCCCGGCTACACGACCTTCTCGATGGGCGCGCGCATGCTCCAGGCCGAGCCCGTGACCTACCCGCTCCTGCCCGAGCGCGGCTTCCTGCCCGACATGGCGGAGCTCGAGCGGCTCGTCACCGCGCGCACGCGCGTCCTCGTCGTCAACTCGCCGTCGAACCCGCTCGGGGCCGTGTTCCCGCGGGAGACGCTCCGCGAGCTCCTCGCGTTCGCGCGCCGCCACGACCTCTGGGTGATCAGCGACGAGGTCTACGAGTACTTCGTGCACGACGCCGAGCACGTGAGCATGGCGAGCCTGCAGGAGCCGGGGGAGCAGCGCGTCCTGAGCGCGTTCTCGCTCTCCAAGACCTACGCGCTGACCGGGGTCCGCGTCGGCTACCTCGTGGTGCCGAGCGGGATGACGACGACGATGCGCACGGTCCAGGAGGCGACCATCAGCTGCGTCAGCGCGCCCGCGCAGTGGGCGGGCGTCGCCGCGGTCACGGGCGACCAGTCGCACGTCCGGCAGGCGATCGCCCACTATCGCGAGAACCTCGACGCGGCCACGGCCCTGCTGGAGGAGCGGGGGATCCGGCACCTCCGGCCGACCGGCGCGTTCTACCTCTGGATCGACGTGTCCCACGCCTCCGACGGCGACGTCGCCGGCTGGGCGGAGCGCTTCCTCCTCCGCGACCGCGTGGCCGTCGCCCCGGGCAGCGCGTTCGGCCGCTCGGGCGAGGGGTGGATCCGCGTCTGCGTCGCCGCCGACCGCGACGCGCTCCTCAAGGGCATCCGCCGGCTGCCGGCGCCCGGCGACGCCGTGCCCGGGCCCGCGCCCGCGACGGACGCGGCGACACCCGCGTCCTAGGCTCGGAGCATGCCCCTCTCCGACAGCACCGCACCCGTCCGCGCCTCCGCCTCCTCCGTCACCGCGATCGTCGGCGGCCATGTCGTCCCCGTCGACGCCGCCCCGATCCCGGGCGGCACCGTCCTCCTCCGCGACGGCCTCGTCGCCGCGGTCGGGCAGGGCGGCGACGTCGAGGTCCCCGAGGGCGCGACCGTCATCGACGCCGCCGGCCGCTGGGTCCTCCCCGGGTTCGTCGAGGCGCACGGCCACGTCGGCATCCACGAGGAGGCCAACGGCCCCGCGGGCAACGACACCAACGAGATGACCGACCCCGACATGAGCTCGGTGCGCGCGATCGACGCCATCGACATCGACGACGAGGGCTTCCGCGACGCGCTCAAGGGCGGCGTGACGACCATCGTCGTGAAGCCCGGCTCCGGCAACCCGATCGGCGGCCAGTCCGTCGCGATCAAGTCGTGGGGCGGCCGCACGATCGACGAGCAGCTCGTCAGCGACTCCGTGAGCGTCAAGAGCGCCCTGGGCGAGAACCCGAAGCGCGTCTACGGCGCCAAGGACCGCACGCCGTCCACCCGCCTGGGCGTCGCCATGGTGATCCGCCGCGCCTTCCGCGACGCCGAGGACTACCGCGCGGCCCGCGACCACGCCGCGAAGGAGGGCAAGCCCTTCTCGCGCGACCTCGGCAAGGAGACGCTCGTGCGCGTGCTCGACGGCGAGCTCGCCTGGGACCAGCACACGCACCGCCACGACGACATCGCGACCGCGATCCGCCTCGCCGACGAGTTCGGCTACCGCCTGGTCGTCAACCACGGCACCGAGGGCGACAAGATCGCGGACGTGCTCGCCGAGCGCGGCATCCCCGTGATCTTCGGCCCGATGATCACCTCGCGCTCCAAGGTCGAGCTCCGCGACCGCGCCGTCGCGAACCTCGCGGCGCTGCACCGCGCGGGCGTCCTCGTCGCGATCACGACCGACGCGCCCGTCGTGCCGATCGACTTCCTCGTGCACCAGGCGTCCTTCGCCGTGAAGGACGGCCTGCCCGCCGACATCGCGATCCGCGCCATCACCGCGAACCCCGCCGCGATCCTCCGCCTCGACGACCGCGTCGGCGCGCTCACGCCGGGCCTCGACGCCGACGTCGTGATTTGGTCGGGCGACCCGCTCGACGTCCAGTCGCGCGCCGAGCACGTCATCATCGGCGGCAGCACGGTCTACACCTGGGCCGACGGCGTCGGCACGACGGTCGAGCGCCGCACGCGCTTCGGCGCGTGAGCGACGCGCCGGGGGCGGCCGCCCCGCGCACCGCGGTCGTCGCGGGCGCGTCCGGCTTCATCGGCCAGGTGCTCGTGCGCGAGCTCGCCGACGAGCGCTACCGCGTGCTCACGATCGGCCGCTCGGGCGCGGACGCGCGCTGGGGCGACGAGGACGGGATCCGCCGCATCGTCGACGGCGCCGACCTGCTCGTGAACCTCGCGGGCAAGAGCGTGGACTGCCGCTACGGCGTCGCGAACCGCCGGGAGATCCTGCGCTCGCGCGTCGAGACGACCGGCGAGCTCGCGCGCGCCGTCGCGGACAGCGCGCGGCCCGTGCCCGTCTGGATCAACGCCTCCACGGCCACCGTCTACCGGCACGCCACCGACCATCCGCAGACCGAGTCGACGGGCGAGCTCGGCGACGACTTCTCGCCGTCGGTGGGCCGCGCGTGGGAGCGGGCGTTCCTCTCGCCCGAGCTGCCCGCCACCCGGCGCGTGGCGCTGCGGATCGCGATCGTCCTCGGCCGCGACGGCGCGCTGCAGCCGCTCCTCGGCCTCGCGCGCTTCGGCCTCGGCGGCCCGCAGCTCGACGGCCGGTTCCCCGGACGCCCCTCCCGGATCCGCGCCGGCGCCCACCATGTGTTCCAGCCCACCCACGGCCGCCAGGTCTTCAGCTGGCTGCACATCGACGACCTGGTCGGCATCATCCGCTTCGTGCGCGACACCCCGTCGCTCGAGGGCCCGGTCAACGCGTCGAGCCCCGCGCCCGTCACCAACCGCCGGCTGATGAGGATCCTCCGTCGCGCCGTCGGCGTGCCCGTCGGGCTCGCCGCGAACCGGTGGATGCTCGAGGTCGGCATGTGGCTGTTCCGCACCGAGCCGGAGCTCGTGCTCAAGAGCCGCTGGGTCGTCCCGGAGACGCTCGAGGCCGCGGGGTACCGGTTCCGGTGGCCGGAGCTGGACGCGGCGGTCGCCGACATCGTCCGGCGCTGATTGTCCCGCGGCGCGCAGGCCATCGGGCGCGCGCCGCGGGGACGGCCCGACGGGCGTGCCGTGGGATGATCGTGGTTCCGCTCCACCGACGAGACCCGTAAGGAACGCGTGAGCCCCCTAGCATCGAAGGCCCTCCGGCCCGCCGCGACCGACCCCGCGTCCATCCGCAACTTCTGCATCATCGCCCACATCGACCACGGCAAGTCCACGCTGGCCGACCGCATGCTGCAGATGACGGGCGTCGTCGACTCGCGCTCCATGCGCGCCCAGTACCTCGACCGCATGGACATCGAGCGCGAGCGCGGCATCACGATCAAGAGCCAGGCCGTGCGCATGCCGTGGGAGCTCGACGGGCGCACGTACGCGCTCAACATGATCGACACCCCGGGCCACGTCGACTTCTCCTACGAGGTCAGCCGGTCGCTCGCCGCGTGCGAGGGCGCCATCCTCCTGGTCGACGCCGCGCAGGGCATCGAGGCGCAGACCCTCGCGAACCTCTACCTCGCGCTCGAGAACGACCTCACGATCATCCCGGTGCTCAACAAGATCGACCTGCCGGCCGCCGACCCCGACAAGTACGCCGCCGAGCTCGCCTCGCTCATCGGCGGCGACCCGTCGGACGTGCTGCGCGTCTCCGGCAAGACCGGCGCCGGCGTCGAGGACCTCCTCGACCGCGTCTCCCGCACCATCCCCGCGCCCGTCGGCGACCCCGACGGCGCCGCGCGCGCCATGATCTTCGACTCGGTCTACGACGCCTACCGCGGCGTGGTCACCTACGTCCGCATGATCGACGGCAAGCTCAGCCCGCGCGAGAAGATCTCGATGATGTCGACGCGCGCCACCCACGAGATCCTCGAGATCGGCGTCAGCTCGCCCGAGCCCACGCCGTCCGACGGCCTCGGGGTCGGCGAGGTCGGCTACCTCATCACGGGCGTGAAGGACGTGCGCCAGTCGAAGGTCGGCGACACCGTCACGACCGCCGCGCGCCCCGCGACCGAGGCGCTGCCCGGCTACACGGAGCCGCTGCCCATGGTCTTCTCCGGGCTCTACCCGATCGACGGATCCGACTACCCCGACCTCCGCGACGCCCTCGACAAGCTCAAGCTCTCGGACGCCGCGCTCGTCTACGAGCCCGAGACCTCGGTCGCGCTGGGCTTCGGCTTCCGCTGCGGCTTCCTCGGCCTCCTGCACCTCGAGATCATCACCGAGCGCCTCTCGCGCGAGTTCGGCCTCGACCTCATCACGACGGCCCCGTCCGTGATCTACGAGGTCACGAGCGAGGACAAGAGGACGGTCACGGTCACCAACCCGAGCGAGTTCCCGGGCGGCAAGATCGTCAGCGTCTCCGAGCCCGTGGTGAAGGCCGCGATCCTCGCGCCCAAGGACTACGTCGGCACGATCATGGAGCTGTGCCAGTCGCGGCGCGGGATCCTGCTCGGCATGGAGTACCTCGGCGAGGACCGGGTGGAGATCCGCTACACGATGCCGCTCGGCGAGATCGTGTTCGACTTCTTCGACAACCTCAAGAGCAAGACGGCCGGCTACGCGTCGCTCGACTACGAGCCCGCGGGCTCGCAGGACTCCGACCTCGTGAAGGTCGACATCCTGCTGCAGGGCGAGCAGGTCGACGCGTTCAGCGCCATCGTGCACCGCGACAAGGCGTACGCGTACGGCGTGCTCATGACGGGCCGCCTCCGCGAGCTCATCCCGCGCCAGCAGTTCGAGGTGCCGATCCAGGCGGCCATCGGCGCCAGGATCATCGCCCGCGAGTCCATCCGCGCCATGCGGAAGGACGTGCTCGCCAAGTGCTACGGCGGCGACATCACCCGCAAGCGCAAGCTCCTCGAGAAGCAGAAGGAGGGCAAGAAGCGCATGAAGATGGTCGGCCGCGTCGAGGTCCCCCAGGAGGCGTTCATCGCGGCGCTCTCGGGCGACACGGAGAAGAAGGCGAAGTAGCCGCGCGGGCGCCCGGCGTCCGTCCGGGCGCCACCGCCTAGGCTTGCCCCCATGCGCCGCAGCACCTACACCGCGACCGCCGTCACGTACGGCTCCGTCGGCGGCACCCAGGCCGTCGACCTCATGACCTACCCGCCCGAGGGCTACCGTCCCGCGGAGGCGAGCGCGCGGCTCGGCAGCGGCGACGAGCGCTTCGAGCAGGCCGTCGCCCTCCTCATGACCTGGGGCGTGCAGCGCGGCAGCGGCATCGAGGTCACCCGCATCGAGCAGGAGGTCCCCGACGACCCCGGCTACGCGGGACTCGAGTTCGACGCGGACGGGGTGCCCCAGGTCCCCGTCGACCGCCCGCGCGAGACGCTGTACGGCGACGACGGCACCGCGTGGATCACGTCGGGCACCTCGGCCGTGCTCCGCATGCCGTTCGGCCCGTTCCACCCCGAGGCGCCCGTCCGCGTCGTCTACACCGTGCAGGAGACCGACCGCGTCGGCTTCGCGTACGGCACGGTGCACGGCCACCCGCTCAGCGGCGAGGAGGCGTTCCTCGTCTCGCGGGAGCCCGACGGCAGCGTGTGGCTCACCCTCCGCGTCTTCTCCAGGCCGGCGTCGTGGCCGATGCGACTCGCGAGCCCGGTGCTCCGCGTCGTGCAGGGCGTCTTCATGCGCCGGTACCTCAAGGCCCTGCACCCGGCGGTCGCGTCCGCCTGATCCGACGCCCGCCGAGCCGGGTCAGCGCGCGGCGAGCCCGTCGAGGTACTCCATGACCTCGTCGTGGCCCGCCTGGAGGTCGGGCACCACGACGGCCGCGTGCGCGTCCGGCGACCGGAGCTGCGCCACGTCGTAGGCCCCCGTGGCGACCGCCACGAACGGGAAGCCGGCGGCCTCGGCCGCGACGCCGTCGGCGGGGGTGTCGCCGACGATCACGACGGTGGCCCCTGCCAGCGCCTCCGCGGCGCGGCGCGTGAGGTCGCTGCGGATCCGCGCCTCGTGCCCGAAGAACGACGAATCCCAGTCGAAGAGGTCGACGTCGAGCCCCGCGCCGTCGAGCTTGTAGCGCGCGCGGAGGGGCGAGTTCCCGGTGAGCAGCGCGTTCACCCAGCCGCGCCCGGCGACGTCGGCGACGAGCCGCGGGACCCCGACGGGCACCTCGCGCCGACCCGCGCCGTAGTGCTCGACGCGCGACATGCCCTCGAGCCGCTCGCGGACCGCGGCGTGCAGCGACGCGGGCAGGCCGTACAGGTCGAGGGTCTCCCAGATGATCTGGCCGTCGGTCTTCCCGTGCGCGTGGACCGTGCGGTCCTCGAGCTCCTCGCCCGCGGCGAGCTCGATCGCGCGGTGGTACATGCTGCCGGCGCGCGGGCCGTTGAGGAGGAGCGTGCCGTCGACGTCCCAGAGGACGTGCAGGGGCCGGGGCGAGGGGGCGTCGGTCATGCCCCCATCCTGCCGGAGGGCGGGGCGTCCCCGACGGCGCGCGCACCGGCGCACCTCCCGGCCGGGGGATGATGGACGGATGCCGTCCGCCCTGCCCCTCGCCGATCCCGCCCCCGTCGACGGCCTGCTCCCCGCCTCCGCGTCGGCCGGCGCCGACGAGCGCGCGTTCGGGGTCTACCTGCACGTCCCGTTCTGCCGCGTCCGCTGCGGCTACTGCGACTTCAACACCTACACGGCGCCCGAGCTGCGCGGCGTGAGGCAGTCCGACTTCGCGTCGCAGGCCGTGCAGGAGGTGCGCTTCGCCGGATCCGCGCTGCGGGACTCCGGCGTGCCCGCCCGCCCCGCCTCCACCGTCTTCCTCGGCGGCGGCACCCCGACGCTCCTCCCGGTCGAGGACCTCGTCCGGATGCTCGACGCCGTGCGCGACACGTGGGGCATCGCCGAGGGCGCCGAGGTCACGACGGAGGCGAACCCCGACAGCGTCGACGACGCCTACCTCGCGGCCCTCGCCGCCGGCGGCTTCACTCGCGTCTCGTTCGGCATGCAGTCGGCGGTCCCGCGCGTCCTCGCGACGCTGGAGCGGACGCACGACCCCGCGCGCATCGCGCCCGTCGTCCGCGGCGCCCGAGCCGCCGGCCTCGAGGTGAGCCTCGACCTCATCTACGGGACGCCGGGGGAGACCATCGACGACTGGCGCGCCTCGCTCGAGCAGGCCATCGGCGAGGCGCCCGACCACCTCTCCGCCTACGCGCTCATCGTGGAGCCCGGCACGAAGCTCGCGCGGCAGATCCGCCGCGGCGAGGTGCCCGAGCCCGACGAGGACCTCCAGGCCGACATGTACGAGCTCGCCGACCGCCTGCTCGGCGAGGCCGGCTACGAGTGGTACGAGGTGAGCAACTGGGCGCGCGGCGGCCGCCGCAGCCGCCACAACCTCGCCTACTGGCAGGGCCACGACTGGTGGGGCGTCGGCCCCGGCGCGCACAGCCACGTGGGCGGCGTCCGCTGGTGGAACGTCAAGCACCCGGCCGCGTACGCCGACCGCGTGCTCGCGGGCGCCTCGCCCGGCGCGGGCCGCGAGTCGCTCGACGACGCGACGCGCGAGGTGGAGCGCGTGCTCCTCGGCGCCCGCATCCGCGACGGCCTGGCCATCCCGACGCTCACCGCGGAGGGCCGCCGCCAGGTCGCGGGCCTCATCGCCGACGGCCTGGTGGATCCGCGCGCCGCGCTGTCCGGCACGCTCGTGCTCACGCTGCAGGGGCGCCTGCTGGCCGACGCCGTCGTGCGGCGCCTGCTCGAGGACTAGGCCGCCCGCCGGTCCTCAGAGGACGACGGCGCCCACCACGTCGCCGGCCTCGCGCTCGGCGTCGCTGCGCTCCACGCAGAACTCGTTGCCCTCGGGATCCGCGAGCACCACCCAGCCGCTGCCGTCCGCGTTGCGCCGGTCGGCGACGAGCGCCGCCCCGAGCGCGACCACGCGCTCGACCTCCTCGTCGCGCGTGCGGTCGTCCGGCGCGAGGTCGAGGTGGAGCCGGTTCTTCGCCGTCTTGGGCGTGTCCGCGCGCTGGAGGATGATGCCGAGCCCGGAGACGGGGTCGCCCAGCCAGGCGGCGTCCTCGCCGGGGAGGTTCGGCTCGTCCGGGTCCTCCGCGAAGCCGGTCACGCCGGCCCAGAAGAGGGACAGCGCGTGCGGGTCGCGGCAGTCGATCGCGACATGCCGGATCCTCGCGCTCACGGCCGATCGCCTACTTGATCCACCGGATGTTGAGCGGGTAGCGGTACGGGCGTCCGGCCTGCACCCGGGTGCCGCCGATGATCGCGAACACGATGTTGACTACGACCACCGCGAAGATCACGAGGCCGAGGAGCAGGCCGATGATGATCCCGAGGATCGGGATGACCCCGAACACCACCTGCAGCACGTTGAGGATGACGAGAGCGCCGACCACGTTGATGGTCCAGTTGGTCGCCTCCTTGCCCTCCTGGTCGGTGAACCGGCCGCGCTCGCGGAACACGAGCCACACGATGAACGACGGCACGATGAGGATCGCGAGGAAGTGCGTGAGCGACGCCCAGAGGCGGTCCTCGCTCGGGGTGAGCGGAGCGGGCGCGCCGTACGGGTGGGGATCGGGTGCAGACATCGCGGGGAGCCTCTCGGTGCCGGGCGACGACCGGGGGACGGCGGACGCGGACGGATCGTGGGTGGGGCCGGGAGCACCGGGCCCGTCCACGGTACCGCCGACGACGCGCGACCGGCAATGCCGAGCACCCGCTGACCCGCGGTACGATTGGCAGTCAGGATCGACGAGTGCCAGGAGGGAGCGCGATGGTCTCGGAACGCGGGCTCGACGTCCTCCGGGTGATCGTGCAGGACTACGTGTCCTCGCGCGAGCCCGTGGGCTCCAAGTCCATCGTGGAGCGCCACGCCTTCGGCGTCTCGGCCGCCACCATCCGCAACGACATGGCCCTCCTCGAGGAGGAGGAGCTGATCGCCGCCCCGCACACGTCGTCCGGTCGCGTGCCGACGGACAAGGGCTACCGGCTCTTCGTCGACCAGCTCGCCGACGTCCGTCCGCTCACGCCCGCGCAGCGCCAGGCGATCCACGTGTTCCTCGGCGAGTCCGTCGACCTCGACGACGTGCTCGCCCGCACGGTGCGCCTCCTCGCGCAGCTGACCAACCAGGTCGCGCTCGTGCAGTACCCGTCGCTCGCCACGAGCCACGTGAAGCACGTCGAGCTCGTGGCGCTGTCCACCACGCGCGTGCTCACCGTGCTCATCACCGACACGGGCCGCGTCGAGCAGCGCGTCGTTGAGCTCGCGGGGGACCCGGACGACGCGTTCCTCGCGGTCATGCGCACGCGGATCAACCGGGCCGTCGGCGGGCTCGGCCTCGCGGAGGCCGCGACCCGGCTCGAGACGCTGTCCGACGAGGTCGAGCCCGCCCAGCGCGCGGCCGCGTCCGTGCTCGCGGGCACGCTCGTGGAGCAGGTGCTCGCGAACCGGCAGGAGCGGCTGCTGCTCGCCGGATCCGCGAACCTCGCCCGCACCGAGCGCGACTTCCCCGGCAGCATCTCGCCCGTCCTCGAGGCCATCGAGGAGCAGGTGGTTCTCCTGCGCCTCCTCGGCGAGATGGAGGCCGACCAGCACGGCGTCTCGGTGAGCATCGGCCGGGAGAACGCCCCGTTCGGCCTCGGCGAGACCAGCGTGCTCACCAGCGGCTACAGCTCGTCCGGCGGGGTCCTCGCGCGCCTCGGCGTGCTGGGGCCGACCCGGATGGACTACTCCACCAACATGGCGTCGGTGCGCGCGGTCGCGCGCTACCTCTCCCGCCTGCTCGAGGAGCGGTGACGGCCCCGCGCCGGCGCACCGCCCCTGTTCCCCACGACCATCACCACCGAAGGGCCCGACGTGGCTGACCACTACGAAGTACTCGGCGTGAGCCGCGAGGCGACGCCAGAGGAGATCAAGAAGGCGTACCGCAAGCAGGCGCGCCAGCTCCACCCGGACGTCAACGACGCCCCCGACGCCGCCGAGCGGTTCAAGCTCGTGACGCACGCCTACGACGTGCTGTCGGATCCCCAGCAGCGCCAGCAGTACGACCTCGGCCCGCAGGCCGGGTTCGGCGGCGGCGGCGGGCAGGGCTTCGGCGGGTTCGGCGACATCTTCGAGACGTTCTTCGGCGGCCAGCAGGGCGGCGGCGGACGCGGTCCGCGCTCCCGCCAGGAGCGCGGCCAGGACGCGCTGCTGCGCGTGGAGGTCGAGCTCGAGGAGGTCATCTTCGGCGTGCACCGCGACCTCGAGGTCGACACGGCCGTCGTGTGCGACACGTGCCACGGATCCTGCGCGCAGCCCGGCACGAGCGCCGTCACGTGCGACATCTGCCGCGGCTCCGGCAGCATCCAGCGCCAGGTGCGCTCGCTCCTCGGCAACGTCATGACGTCGAGCCCCTGCGGCACGTGCCGCGGCTACGGCACCGTCATCCCGCACCCCTGCCCCACGTGCCAGGGCCAGGGCCGCGTCCGCGCGCGCCGCACCGTCCCGGTCGACATCCCGGCCGGCGTCGACACGGGCCTCCGCCTGCAGATGCCGGGCTCCGGCGAGGTCGGCCCCGCGGGCGGCCCCAACGGCGACCTCTACCTCGAGATCAAGGTCGCGCACCACGACGTGTTCAGCCGCAACGGCGACGACCTGCTCGCGACCGTCGAGGTGAGCATGGTCGACGCGATCCTCGGCAGCGACGCGCACATCCAGGCGCTCGACGGCGACGTCGACCTGGAGCTGCGCCCCGGGATCCAGAGCGCCGAGATCATCACGGTGCGCGGCCGCGGCGTCACGAAGCTCCGCGGCTCCGGGCGCGGCGACCTCAAGATCGGGATCCAGGTGGTCACGCCGCAGAAGCTCGACCACAAGGAGCGCGACCTCATCCAGCAGTTCGCGCGCCGCAACAAGGCGCCCGCGCCGCACCTCGCGCACTTCCAGCAGGGCCTGTTCCAGAAGCTCCGCGACCGCTTCCTCAACGTCTGACCGTGGCGCACTTCCACCTCGCGGACGACCTCGACGCGGCCGACCTCGCCGTCGGCCGCGTCGTCGCGCTCGGGCCGCAGGAGTCGCGGCACGCGGTGACGGTGAGCCGGGTGCGCGCGGGGGAGGGCCTGCTCGTCGGCGACGGGCAGGGCACCATCGCGTCCTGCGTCGTCACGACGGCGGATCCGCAGCGGCTCGAGCTCCGCGTGGAGTCCGTCGAGGCGCACCCCGATCCCTCGCCGCGCGTCGTCCTCGTGCAGGCGCTGGCGAAGGGCGACCGCGACGAGCTCGCGGTGCAGGCGGCGACCGAGCTCGGCGTCGACGCCGTGATCCCGTGGCAGGCCCAGCGCTCCGTCTCGCGCTGGGAGGGCCAGAAGGTCGCCAAGGGCCGGGAGCGCTGGCGGGCGATCGTCCGCGAGGCCGTGAAGCAGTCCATCCGCCCCCGCGTGCCCGAGGTGGAGCCGCTCGCGACGACCAAGGACCTCGTGCGCCTGGCCGCGACCGCGCGCGTTCTCGTGCTCGACCCGACCGCCGAGGCGCGGCTGTCGCGGCTCGACCTGACGACGGCCGAGGGCGACGCCGCGACCGACGTGCTGCTCGTGGTCGGACCCGAGGGCGGCATCAGCCCGGCCGAGGTCGAGGCGCTGCGGGCGGAGGGCGCGATCCCGGTGGCGCTCGGACCGGGGATCCTCCGCACGTCCACCGCCGGTCCCGCCGCGCTGGCGCTCGTCAACGCCGCGCTCGGGCGCTGGTGACGTCGCAGGTCCCGCGTAGGCTGGGCGCATGACCAGCACCGCAGAGCCCACCGTCTTCGAGCGCATCGTCGCGCGCGAGATCCCGGCCGAGATCGTCGCGGAGACCGACCGCGTCATCGCCTTCGAGGACATCGCGCCCAAGGCGCCCGTGCACGTGCTCGTGGTGCCCAAGTCGGCCGCGTACCGCGACGTCGTCGAGCTCGCCGCGGGCGACCCCGGGCTCCTCGCGGAGGTCGTCGGACTCGCGTCGCGCATCGCCGCCGAGCGCGCGGGCGGGCAGTTCCGCCTCGTCTTCAACACGGGGGCCGACGCCGGCCAGACCGTGTCCCACGTGCACGCGCACGTCCTCGCCGGCTTCGGCGGCCGGGAGGACCATGTCGGGCTCTGACCCGCGGGGCGGCGCGGCGGCCCACGAGGACCGCGTCGAGCAGACGGCGACGATGGACGGCGTGCTCATGGTGCGCCTCCTCGGGCCTCAGGACCGGCTGCTCCGGCAGATCGAGCGCGAGCACCCGGACGTCGACGTCCGGGTCCGCGGGAACGAGATCACGCTCGTCGGCACCCGGGCGGACGTGGCCGCGGCCCGTCGGCTCATCGACGAGGTCGTGGCGATGGTGGAGGACGGACAGCACGTGGAACCCCAGGAGATCGAGACGAGCGCGCGCAGGCTCGGCGAGGACGACGCGCGGACCCTGTCCGACGTGCTGAGCGAGGCCATCGTGCAGTCGCGCGGCCGCACCGTCCGGCCGAAGACGCAGGGCCAGAAGCAGTACGTGCAGGCCATCGACGAGAACACGATCGTGTTCGGCATCGGCCCCGCCGGCACCGGCAAGACGTACCTCGCGATGGCGAAGGCCGTCCAGGCGCTGCAGCGCAAGGAGGTCGAGCGCATCATCCTCACGCGCCCGGCCGTCGAGGCGGGCGAGCGGCTCGGCTACCTGCCGGGATCGCTCACCGACAAGATCGACCCGTACCTCCGCCCGCTGTTCGACGCGCTCAACGAGATGATGGATCCGGAGCTCGTCCCGAAGCTCATGGCCTCGAACACGATCGAGGTCGCCCCGCTCGCCTACATGCGCGGCCGCACGCTGAACAACGCGTTCGTCGTGCTCGACGAGGCGCAGAACACCACGCCCGAGCAGATGAAGATGTTCCTGACCCGTCTCGGCTTCGGCTCGAAGATGGTCGTCACGGGCGACATCACGCAGGTCGACCTGCCCACCGGGTCCAGCGGCCTGCAGCTCGTCACGCGCGTGCTCGACGGCATGGACGACATCCACTTCTCCCGCCTCACGAGCGACGACGTCGTGCGGCACACCCTGGTCGGGCGCATCGTGGACGCGTACACGCGCTACGACGCGGAGCGCAAGGCCGCCGACCACCTCCGCGCCGAGCGCCGCACCGCCCCTGGGAGCACCCGATGAGCATCGAGATCAACAACGAGTCGGCTATCGAGGTCGACGAGCCGCTCATCCAGCGCCTCGCCACCTACGCCCTCGACACCCTGCACGTGCACCCCGACGCCGAGCTCGCCATCGTGATGGTGGACGAGGGCGCCATGGAGCAGCTGCACGTGCAGTGGATGGACGAGCCGGGCCCCACCGACGTCCTCAGCTTCCCGATGGACGAGCTGCGCCCCGGCACCGAGGACCGCCCCACTCCCGCCGGCCTCCTCGGCGACATCGTCGTGTGCCCGCAGGTCGCGGCCGAGCAGGCGGTGACGGCGGGGCACTCCACGATGGAGGAGATCCTGCTGCTCACGGCGCATGGCATCCTGCACCTGCTCGGCTTCGACCACGCCGAGCCCGACGAGGAGCGCGAGATGTTCGGGCTCCAGCGCGACATCCTGATCGGGTTCGCCATGAGCGAGCGCGGGCGCTGACCCGCAGCCGATGCTCGCCCTCCTCCTCCCCGCGTTCCTCCTGGTCGTCCTCGGCGGCCTGTTCGCCGCCGCCGAGTCGGCCATCTCCTCGCTGTCCCGCGCGGACATCCAGGAGCTCGCGATCACCTCGCGCGCCCGCCGGTCGATGCTCGCCATCTCCACCGACACCGGCGCGTACGTCAACTCGCTGAGCTTCGTGCGCATCGTCGCGGAGACGAGCGCCGCCGTGCTCGTGACGCTGGCGCTCGCCTACACGATCGACGAGTGGTGGATCACGATGCTCGTGGCCGCCGCGATCATGACGGCCGTCTCCTTCGTGCTGGTGGGCGCGAGCCCGCGCTCCGTCGGCCGCGTGCACGCGCGCCCGCTGCTGGCGTGGACGGCGCTGCTCGTGCGGGGGATCCGCGTCTCCATCGGGCCGGTCGCCGACGCGCTCGTCGCCCTCGGCAACCGCGTCACGCCCGGCCGCCCCAAGACCGTCGCGACGTTCACCAGCGAGGAGCAGCTCCTCAGCATGGTCGACGAGGCCACGGAGCTGGAGGTGCTCGAGGAGGACGACCGGGAGCTCATCCACTCCATCTTCGAGTTCAACGACACGGTCGTGCGCGAGGTGATGATCCCGCGCACCGACATGGTGGTGGTGGAGCAGACCGTGCACGTCGGATCCGCGCTCGGCCTCTTCCTCTCCCGCGGCATCTCGCGCGCACCGGTCACCGGTCGCGACTCCGACGAGATCGAGGGCGTGCTGTACCTGCGCGACCTCGCGCGCATGGTCTACGAGCGGCCCGAGGAGGCGGAGCGCATGACGGTGGACCAGCTCGCGCGCCCCGCCGTGTTCGTGCCCGAGTCGCAGAAGGCCGACGCGCTGCTCCGGCAGATGCAGCTCGAGTCCAACCACCTCGCGATGGTGGTGGACGAGTACGGCGGCATCGCCGGGCTCGTCACCCTCGAGGACCTCATCGAGGAGCTCGTGGGCGACATCAGCGACGAGTACGACCGCGACGTGCCCGAGTTCGAGGACCTGGGGGACGGCGTGTACCGTGTGAGCGCCCGGCTGCCGATCGACGAGCTGGGCGACCTGTTCGGGCTCGAGCTCGACGACGACGACGTGGACAGCGCCGGCGGCCTTCTCGCGAAGACCCTGGGGCGCCTGCCCGAGCGCGGATCCGTGGTGCGCGTCGGCGGCCTCGTCCTCACGGCCGACCGGGTCGAGGGGCGCCGCACCCGCATCAGCACGATCCTCGTCGAGCGCGACCGCGCGGGCGACGCCGACGACGACGACCACGAGGCGGCCCCCGCGGGCGCCGCCGCCAGCAGAGGACACGACCATGACTGATCCCCGGGACGACGAGACGACCGCGGGCGACGCGCCCGTCGACGAAACGACCGCCGACACCGTGGCGATCGACGCGACGGCCGCGCCCGCGCCGCTGTCCGACGAGGCCTGGGGCATCGACCGCGCCGCCGAGCCGTCGCGCGCCGCGCGCAAGCCGCGCGGGGGAGCGCCCGCCTACCGCGCGGGCTTCGTCTCCTTCGTCGGCCGCCCCAACGTCGGCAAGTCGACGCTGACGAACGCGCTGGTGGGCGAGAAGGTCGCCATCACGAGCTCCAAGCCGCAGACGACGCGCAAGGCCATCCGCGGCATCGTGCACCGGCCGGACGGGCAGCTGATCCTCGTCGACACCCCCGGGATCCACCGCCCGCGCACGCTCCTCGGCGAGCGGCTGAACGCGCTCGTGCAGACCACGCTCGGCGACGTCGACGTCATCGGGCTGTGCATCCCCGCGGACGAGCGGATCGGCCCGGGCGACCGCTTCATCAACGACCAGCTCGACGAGTACCCGCGGGCCCGCAAGATCGCGATCGTCACGAAGACCGACTCCGCCTCCCGCCACGCGGTCGCCGAGCAGCTGCTCGCCGTGCAGGAGCTGCGCGACTGGGACGCGATCGTGCCCGTCTCGGCCGTGGAGGCGATCCAGCTCGACGCGCTCGTGGGCGAGCTCCTCAGGGCGCTGCCCGTCTCGGAGCAGCTCTACCCGTCCGACGCCGTCACCGAGGAGGGGCTCGAGGCGCGGATCTCGGAGCTCATCCGCGAGGCCGCGCTCGAGGGAGTGCAGGACGAGCTGCCGCACTCGCTCGCCGTCACCATCGACGACATGATCCAGCGCGAGGACAAGGAGCTGCTCGAGATCTACGCGAACCTCTTCGTCGAGCGCGACAGCCAGAAGGGCATCGTCATCGGGGCGCAGGGCTCGCGGCTGAAGCACGTCGGGCAGGTGGCGCGCGCGCAGATCGAGCCGCTCGTCGGCACGCGCGTGTTCCTGTCCCTGCGCGTGAAGATCGCCAAGGACTGGCAGCGCGACCCGAAGCTGCTCGGCCGCCTCGGGTTCTGATCCGCGGGCCGGGCGCCCGCGTACATCCCGCGGATGAGATCGGGGCGCCTCCGCGGGGATCCTCGGCCGCCGAGGGCGCCTGGGCCGGACGCGGCACGTACGGTGGTCGCATGCTCCGACGGATCCCGAGGTACCAGCTCGTCCTCGACGTCGTCCTCGCCGTGGCGTTCGTCGTCCTCCTCGCCCCCGGGTCGATCGGCGTCGCCGCCGCGAGCGCGTTCGGGGTCTTCTCCTTCGCGACCTCCGAGGTCTCGCTCGTCCTCGTGCTCCTCATGGGCGCGGCCCTGGCCGTCCGCCGGGCCGCGCCGGGGCTGTCGCTCGCCGTCGCCTGGGCGGGCGCGATCATCCAGATGGGAGCGGGGGCGACCGTCGAGCCCGGCGACATCGCCATCGCGGGCGTCGTCTACTGCACCGCCGCCTACGGCAGCCGCGTCACGCGCGCCCTGGGCCTCGCGTCCGCGATCGTCGGCGGCGTGGTCGCCGCCTCCTACCTGTCCTACGCCGCGGGCCGCGTCCCGGTCGGCCGGCTCGCGTTCAGCACGGGGGAGTGGGCCGACTTCGCCACGCTCTTCCTGTTCCTCCTGCTCTGCGCCTGGAGCGTGCTCCTCGCGTCGTGGACGGCGGGCCGCCTCGTCGTCGCGTCGCGCGCGTCGCACGCGAGCCGGGACGCGCAGGAGGCGGCCGAGCGCGACCAGGCGCGGGCGCTGCAGGACGTGGTCATCGAGCAGGAGCGGAACCGCATCGCGCGCGACATGCACGACGTCGTCGCGCACTCGCTCGCCGTGGTGATCGCGCAGGCCGACGGCGCGCGCTACGCCCGGCTCGTGGACCCCGACGCCGCCGACCAGGCGCTCCGCACCATCTCCACGACCGCCCGGCAGGCGCTCGGCGACGTGCGGATCCTCCTGGCGCAGCTGCGGCACAGCGAGGACGACACCCCGCAGCCCGAGCTCAAGGAGCTGAGCGACCTCATCGACCAGATGCGCTCGACGGGCCTCACCATCCAGTTCGCGGAGACGGGACAGCCCGGCGAGTTCGGCACCGGGCAGCAGCTCGCCGTGTACCGGATCGTGCAGGAGGCGCTCACCAACGTCCTGCGGCACGGCGACGTCGGGCACCCCGTCGAGGTCGAGCTCGCGTGGGAGCCGGACGGCGTCTCGGTGTCGGTGCGGAGCCGGACCCTGCCGGATCCGGTGCGCCCCGCCCGCGCCACGACGGGCATCATCGCCCTCCCCGTGCTGCCGCCCGCGCCCGCCACCCCGACCCAGCCGGTCGGCCACGGCCTGGCCGGGATGCGCGAGCGCGCCACGCTGTCGGGCGGGCGCTTCTCGGCGGGCGTGCGCGAGGGCGTGTGGACCGTGTCGGCGTGGATCCCGTTCGCCCCCGCCACGCGCCCGGTGCCCCGCGTGCCCGTCGCCGGCGCGTCCGTCGGCACCGGGGCGGACGCGCCCAGCCGCCCCCTCACGCTCGACGAGCTGTTCCCGCCGGAGGCCGCGGCAGCGGGGACCGCGACGCCCGCACGGCCCGTCAGCCCGCACCGCACCGCGGCCGCCCGCGGGGCCGCTGCCTCCGCGGCTCGGCGCGTCCGCGACGACCGGCCCGCCGGATCCTGACCCGTCGCGCCCCGCGACGCCCTCTGCCCACCCGACCCCGATCGAAGGACCCCCGTGCCCACCCCACCCATCCGCGTCGCCCTGGTCGACGACCAGGCCCTGTTCCGCACGGGCGTCCGCATGCTCATCTCCTCGCAGCCCGACCTCGAGTTCGCGGGCGACGCCGCCAACGGCCAGGAGGCCGTGGAGCTGGCGCAGCGCGAGCGCCCCGACGTGATCCTCATGGACATCCGCATGCCCGTGATGGACGGGATCCAGGCCACGGCGGAGGTCCTGCGGTCCGCGGACGCGCGCGGCGAGCGCCCGCCGCGCGTCCTGGTGCTCACGACCTTCGACCTCGACGAGAGCGCCGCGCGCGCCATCCGCGCGGGGGCGAGCGGCTTCGTGCTGAAGGACGCCGACCCCGAGTTCCTGCTGGCCGCGATCCGCACCGTCCACGCCGGCAACTCGGTCATCGCCGCGTCGGCGACGCGGCAGCTGCTGGAGCACTTCGACCCGGGCTCCCGGCCGCGCGTGGCGCCGCCCGCGTTCGCGTCGCTGACCTCGCGCGAGCGGGAGATCTTCGTCCTCGCGGCGCGCGGCCTCAGCAACGCGGAGATCGCGCAGGCGGAGTTCCTCAGCGAGGCGACGGTGAAGACGCACGTCAGCCGCATCCTCGCGAAGCTGAGCCTCCGCGACCGCGTGCAGCTCGTGGTCTTCGCCTTCGAGCACCGGCTGAACGGATCCCCGGCCGAGGGCTAGCCGCTCGCCGCGCCACCCCGCTCGCCCAGGATCGGGTGGGCTAGATTCGATCGCTGCCGCTCCCGCCCCAGAGGACCATCCGTGCTCCACGATCTCGCCGACCTGCCGATCATCTCGGCCTCCTTCGTGACCGCGGCGGCCCTCGCACCGGCGATCCTGCTCGTGCTCCTGTCCGTCGTCGCCCGCCGCGCGCGCGTCCGCCGCGGGGCCCGGGCGGCGGATCCGCGGCGCACCCTGGCGGAGACCGCCCTCGCCGCGGGGCTCGGCGCCCTCGTCGGCCTCGCCGTCGCGTTCGTGCTCGGCGACGTCCTCGACCTCTTCGGCGTGGTCCTCTCGACCGGCACGCGGGGGTGGACGGCCATCGGCGGCACGGGCCTCGGGCTGGCGGCCATCGCGCTCGCCCGGGGAGGGCGCAGCCTCACGGGCGTCGGGGGATCCACGCCGCCGCCGCGCCGCCTCCGCGTCCTGCACACGGCCGTCGGCGTCCTGGTCGTGCCGCTCGTCGTGCTCGCCTCCGCCGTCGGCATCAACGCCGACCTGCAGGAGTACCCGAACGTCGCCGCGGCGTTCGGCCTCACCCGCGTGCTGCCGCTCGACCTTTCCGCGCTCCCGACGCCCGACGGCGCCGCGCCGGCGTCCGCGGGTCCCCTCGAGGACAGCTGGCGACCGGCGGGCGCGCTCCCGGCGCGCGGCCGGCTCGGCACGACCACCATCCCGGCGACGACGTCCGGCTTCGCGGCCCGCGAGGCACTCGTCTACCTGCCGCCCGCCGCGCTCGTCGACGACGCCCCCGCCCTGCCCGTGGTGGTCGCCATGTCCGGGCAGCCCGGCTCGCCCCTCGACATGTTCGCGTCGGGTCGGCTCGACCGGGTGATGGACCAGTACGCGAGCGCGCACGACGGCCTGGCGCCGATCGTCGTCGTGCCGGACCAGCTCGGCGCGCCGGAGGACAACCCCATGTGCGTGGACTCGCCGCTCGGGCGATCGGCCACGTACATCACGGTGGACGTCCCCGCGTGGATCCGCGCCCACCTGCGCGTGCTCCCGGACCGGACCGCGTGGTCAGTGCTCGGCTTCTCCCAGGGCGGCACGTGCGCGGCCCAGCTCGGCGCGGCCCACCCGGACATCTTCGGCTCGCTCGTCGACATCTCCGGCGAGATGGCCCCGACCATCGGCGCGGACACCGTGCAGGCGGCATTCGGGGGGTCGCAGGCCCAGTACGCGGCGGCCTTCCCCGCGGCCATCATGGAGGCCATGAGCCCGTACGCGGACATGAGCGGCTACTTCTGCGCCGGAGAGGACGACGCGCAGTACCGCCCGCAGGTCGAGCAGGTGGAGGCGGCCGCGCGCGCCTCCGGGATGGCCACGCGCCTCAGCATGTCCCCGGGCACCTCGCACGACTGGGGCACGGTCCAGTGGTGCGTGCAGGACGCGCTGCCCGAGCTGGGCCAGCGGCTGGGCATCGCCCGATGAGCGCCCCGTCGCGTCCGTTCACGTTCGCCGGCGCCGCGCGCGCCCTCGGCGTGCGGCTCCTCCGGCAGCGGGTCACGCTGGGGATCGCGCTCGTGATCCTGCTGCTCGCCGTGCTGCCCGCCGTCTCCGACGCCTGGCGCCGCGTCGTCCACCACCAGCTGGCCACGGGCTACGAGGCGGTCGTCGAGCGCGGCCACTGGTGGACCACGGCCACCGCGGCGTTCCTCACCGACGGGCCCGTGGAGCTCGTCGTCTCGCTCTTCGCCGTGCTCGTCCTCGTCGGCGTCGCGGAGCACCTCATGGGCTGGTGGCGCACGCTCCTCGGGTTCGTGCTCACCGGGACCGTCGGCTCGCTCCTCGGCATCGCCGTGCAGGCCCAGGGCCTGGTCGACGGCGAGCTCTGGTCGCACGGCGTGCGGGGCATCGCGACGGCGGATCCGCTCACGGCGGTCGCGGGCGTGCTCGCGCTCTCGAGCGCGTGGGCGGGCGTCCTGTGGCGGCGGCGCATCCGCGTGGTGCTCGTCGTCGTGGTGCTCGTGTTCCTGCTGTACTCGGGCCAGCCGAGCGACCTCTACCGGCTCCTCGCGATCCTGGTCGGCGGCGTCCTCGGCGCGCTGCTGCACCGCCCCGCCGGGGGAGCGCGCTGGCAGCGCAGCTCCCACCACGAGGTGCGCGTGATGCTCGCGGCGGTCGTCGCGATCCTCGGCACGGGCCCCGTCATCGCGCTGCTGTCCCGCAGCCGCTACGGGCCGCTCGCCCCCATCGCGCTGCTGTTCGTCGACGACCGCGTGCCCGGCGACGCGATCTCCACCCGCTGCCTGTCGAGCGACTTCACGCACGACTGCCTGCAGGAGATCATGCTGGCGCGCATCGGCGGCGGCGTCGGCCCGATCCTCCTGTCGGTGGCGCCGCTGCTCGCGCTGCTCGTCGCCGCGTACGGCCTGGCGCGCGGTCGGCGCTTCGCCGTCTGGCTGGCGGTCAGCGTCAACCTGCTGCTCGCCGTGCTGTCCGCCTACGCGTTCGGGATGCTCGTGCACCGCGACATGGTCTCGCCGCGCCTGTCCGCGTCGCCGTCCGCGCACCCGGAGGCGGTCGCGGCCCTCATCGCGTCGGTGGCGCTGCCGCTCGGCAGCGCCATCATCCTGGTGCTCCTGCGCCGGCACTTCACCATCCTGTCGACGGCCCCCGCCATCCGGCGCTTCCTCGTGACCACGGGCGTCGCCCTCGCCGGGCTCATGGCGCTGTTCGTGGCGACGGGGCTCGCGCTCTCCGACGCCTTCACCCGGCCGGTGGACCTCAACGACCTGCTCGCCGAGGCGCCCGACCGCTTCATCCCGGCGTCGTTCCTGCGGGGCGAGTCGCTCGACTTCCTGCCGACCGACCCGATCACCGACGTCGTCTACCGCGGGGTCGGCCCGGTGTTCTGGATCATCCTGGTGATCGCGAGCCTGCGCGCCATCGCCGACGTCCGCATCGCCGCCGTGCCCCGGGCGCAGGCGCGCGTCGCCCCCGCCCTCCGCCGCGGCGCGATCGGCTCGCTCTCGCACATGGCGACCTGGCCGGGGAACTCCTACTGGATCGCCGCCGACGGGCAGACGGTCGTGGCGTACCGCGTGGTGGGCAGCGTCGCCATCACCACGGCGGCGCCCCTCGGTCCGCCCGCCGACGACCGGGCTGTCCGCGACGTCCTCGGCCAGTTCGCGCGCTTCGCCGACGACAACGGGTGGACCCCCGTCTTCTACAGCGTCCCCGCGTCCATGGCGCCGCTGTTCCGCGACATGGGCTGGGAGACGCTCGTCGTCGCCGAGGAGACCGTCGTGCGGCCGGGCACCTGGCAGACCACGGGCAAGAAGTGGCAGGACGTCCGCACGTCCATCAACCGCGCCGACCGTGCCGGGATCCGCGCCGAGTGGACCACCTGGGCCGAGCTGCCCCTCGCGTGGGCGAGCCAGATCGAGCAGATGTCCGAGGAGTGGGTCGCCGAGAAGGAGCTGCCCGAGATGGGCTTCACGCTGGGCGGCGTGGAGGAGCTGCGCGATCCCGCGGTGCGGCTCATGCTCGCGATCGACGCCGACGACCGCGTGCAGGCGGCCACGAGCTGGCTGCCCACCTGGCGCGACGGCGAGGTGGTCGGCTGGACGCTCGACTTCATGCGCCGCCGCCCGGACGGCATCAACGGCGTCATGGAGTTCCTCATCGCCCGCTCGGCCATGCGGATGAAGGAGGACGGCATCGAGTTCATGAGCCTCTCCGCCGCGCCGCTCGCGCAGACCCGCGCCGCGTCCCCGAAGGGCGAGCAGGCGGACGCCGGCGCCGGCCAGGAGCGCCAGGAGAGCGCGGTCGAGCGGATCCTCGAGTTCCTCGCGGACTCGCTGGAGCCGGTGTACGGCTTCCGCTCGCTGCTGGAGTTCAAGCGCAAGTTCCAGCCGGAGCTCGTGCCGCTGATCATGGCCTACCCGGACGCGACGGCCCTGCCGACGATCGGCCTCGCGCTGACCCGCGCCTACCTGCCGTCGACGTCCGTGCGCGACCTCACCCGCGTGCTCCGCTCCGCCCGATGAGCGCCGCCCGGGCGCCGCGGCGGGTGCGGACCCCCGCGGCGCCGGTGTACCGTGGTCGCATGCAGTCCGGCCGCCTCCTCCTTAGTCGCCGCGGCGAGGCCTGATCCGGCCCTCCTCGTCGCGGAGTCCCGTCACGGCTGACCCGACACCGACGAGGAGACGACCATGAAGAGCACGCAGACCCCCAGCGGGATGCCCATCCACAAGTACCGCCCGTTCCACGAGCAGATCGCCGTGGACCTGCCCGACCGCACCTGGCCCGCCCGCCGGATCACCGAGGCGCCGCGCTGGTGCGCCGTGGACCTCCGCGACGGCAACCAGGCGCTCATCGACCCGATGAGCCCCGAGCGCAAGCGCATCATGTTCGACCTGCTGGTGCGCATGGGCTACAAGGAGATCGAGGTCGGCTTCCCGTCGGCCAGCCAGACCGACTTCGACTTCGTGCGCAGCCTCATCGAGGAGGACGCGATCCCGGACGACGTGACGATCCAGGTCCTCACGCAGGCCCGCGAGCACCTCATCGCCCGCACCTACGAGTCGCTGCGCGGCGCGAAGCGGGCCATCGTGCACCTCTACAACTCGACGAGCGTGCTGCAGCGCGAGGTCGTGTTCCGCACCGACAAGCAGGGCATCATCGACATCGCGCTCGAGGGCGCGCGCCTCTGCAAGCGCTACGAGGAGACGATCCCCGAGGTGGACGTCTTCTACGAGTACTCGCCCGAGAGCTACACGGGCACCGAGCTGGAGTTCGCGGCGGAGATCTGCAACCGCGTCGTCGACGTCTTCGACCCGACCCCCGAGCGCAAGGTCATCCTCAACCTGCCCGCGACCGTCGAGATGGCGACCCCGAACGTCTACGCCGACTCCATCGAGTGGATGTGCCGCCACCTCGACCGCCGCGACGAGATCCTCGTCTCGCTGCACCCGCACAACGACCGCGGCACGGCAGTGGCCGCCGCCGAGCTCGGCTACCTGGCCGGCGCCGACCGCATCGAGGGCTGCCTGTTCGGCAACGGGGAGCGCACGGGCAACGTCGACCTCGTCGCGCTCGGGATCAACCTGTTCACGCAGGGCATCGACCCCCAGATCGACTTCAGCGACCTGGACGGGATCAAGCGCACGGCCGAGCACTGCAACCAGCTGGCCGTGCCGGAGCGCAGCCCCTGGGCGGGCGACCTGGTCTACACGGCGTTCAGCGGATCCCACCAGGACGCCATCAAGAAGGGCTTCGAGGCGATGGCCGCCGACGCCGCGGCGCAGGGCGTCACCGTGGACGACATCCCGTGGGCCGTGCCGTACCTGCCGGTCGACCCGCAGGACCTCGGCCGCTCCTACGAGGCCGTGATCCGCGTCAACTCGCAGTCCGGCAAGGGCGGCGTCGCGTACCTGCTGAAGGCCGACCACTCGCTCGACCTGCCGCGCCGCCTGCAGATCGAGTTCTCGGGCGTCGTGCAGGCCACGACCGACGCCGAGGGCGGCGAGGTCACGAGCGCGCAGATCTGGTCGATCTTCCAGGACGAGTACCTGCCCGCGCCGCTCGACCGCGCCGAGGACAAGTGGGGCCGGTTCGAGCTCACGTCCACGCGCACGTCGAGCGACATGGGCGGATCCGTCTCCCTCGAGGTCGAGCTCCGCGACGGCGACGAGGTGCGCTCCGCGACCGCCTCCGGCAACGGCCCGATCGCCGCGTTCCTGCAGGTGCTCGCCGACCAGGGCGTGGACGTGCGCCTGCTCGACTACGTGGAGCACGCGCTGAGCGCGAGCGGCGACGCGCTGGCCGCGTCCTACGTGGAGCTCGAGGTCGAGGGCGTGCGCCTCTGGGGCGTCGGCATCGACGAGGACAGCTCGACCGCGTCGCTCGAGGCGATCGTCTCCGGCGTCAACCGCGCGATCCGCCGCACGGTGCGCGAGCCGGAGCTCGCCGCGGTCTGATCCGCGGCGCGCGATCCACGACGGCCGGGCGGCGACGCCCGGCCGTCGTCGTGCGCGGCGGCGGCCAGGCGGGGCGGCGCCGGATCCGCGCTCCGGGCGCGGGGGATCAGCGCCGCGGGCGCGGCCGGCGCAGCGCCGTGAACCGCAGGCGGCTGAGCGCGCGCTGCTCCGGGAGGCTCCACCCGAAGCGCACTGCGAGGAGCCGGGTGGTGGCCGTGACGGCGACGCAGACGATGGCCGCGATCCACATGGGCACGCCGAACGCCGCGAGCACGACGACGATGACGGCGCCCACGCCCGCGGCGACCGCGTAGAGCGAGCCGACGTGCATCATCGCGATGGGCAGGTTGAGCAGCAGGTCGCGGACGAACGAGCCGCCGACCGCCGACACGACCCCGATGAAGACCGCGGGCACCCCCGGCACCCCGGCGGCCAGGGCCTTCGACGTGCCGATGGCGCAGAACAGGCCGATGGTGAGCGCGTCGAGGGCGGTGATGACGACGTCGAGGCGGGTGAAGATCCGCTCGAGCAGCATGCCGCCGAGGGCCGCCGCGACCGCGACGAGCATGAGCCAGTTGCTGGAGAGCGCCGCGGGCGTGACGTCGAGGAACACGTCGCGGAGGAGGCCGCCGCCGAGGCCCGTCGCCGTGCCGATGATGGCGACGCCGAGCAGGTCGAGGCGGCGGTCGCGGAAGCCCGCCGCGAACATGGCGCCCTGGAGGCTGCCGATGCTGACCGCCAGGAGGTCCGCCCAGAGCGGGATGGTGAGGGGGACGGGATCCATGGCCTCCCCTTGATAGCACAGCGCGGGCGCCGCACCCGGCCGCGCGACGCCGCGCGGACCGGGCCCGCCCCGCGCGGCGGCGGAGGGGGAGCCGGCGCGCGGGGCGGATAATCGAGGGGTGCCCCTCTACCGTGACGAGATCGTCGTCCTGCGCACCCACAAGCTGGGCGAGGCGGACCGGATCGTCACGATGCTCTCGCGCCAGCACGGCAAGATCCGCGCGGTGGCCAAGGGCGTGCGCCGGACGCAGTCGAAGTTCGGCGCCCGCCTCGAGCCGTTCATGGTCGCCGACGCCCAGTTCTTCGAGGGCCGGACGCTCGACATCATCACGCAGGCCGAGTCGATCGCGTCCTACGGCGCCCTCATCGCGGCCGACTACGGCAGCTACACCGCCGCCAGCGCCATGGTCGAGACCGCCGACCGCGTCACGGAGGACGAGGGATCGCTCCAGCACTACCTGCTCCTCGTCGGCGCGCTCCGGTCCCTCAGCCGCCGCGAGCACGGCGCGAGCCTCACGCTCGACTCCTACCTGCTGCGGAGCCTGTCGATGGCCGGATGGGCGCCGAGCTTCCAGGACTGCGCGGTGACGGGCGCGCCCGGGCCGCACTCCGCCTTCGTCGTGCAGCTCGGCGGCGTGGTCGCCGACTCCGCCGCCCCGCCCGGATCCCCGCGGCTCGACCCCGACACCCTCGCGCTGCTCTCCGCGCTCCTCACGGGCGACTGGCCGCACGCCGAGGCCGCCACGCTCCGGTCGCAGGCGCGCGCGAGCGGCGTGGTCGCGGCGTACGCGCAGTGGCACCTCGACCGGGGGATCCGCTCGCTCGGCCTCGTCGACCGCAGCGACGCCCGCCAGCTGCTGCCGCCCACCGAGCGGCCCGTGCCGCTCGACGCGCCCGACCTCGACGGCGCCGACCGGGATCCCGCCGCGGCCCTCGCCGCCGCCACCGCGTCCGTCGTCCGCTCCACGCCGCGCGACGCGGATCCCGACCCCGACGCCGACGCCTTGCCCGCGACCCCCGCCGACCGCCCCCGAGCACAGGAGACGACCCCATGAGCCGACGCCCCGAGGTCCCCGGCCGCACCGACCTCCCGCTCGACTGGACCGGCGAGCGGCCGCCCGCGATCCCCGCCGACCTCGTGCCGAAGCACATCGCGGTCGTCATGGACGGCAACGGCCGCTGGGCGAACCAGCGCGGCCTCCCGCGCACGGCCGGCCACCAGGCGGGCGAGGAGGCGTGGTTCGACACCGTCGCGGGCGCCGTCCAGCTGGGCGCGACGCACCTCTCCGTCTACGCCTTCTCGACCGAGAACTGGAAGCGCTCGCCCGCCGAGGTGCGCTTCCTCATGGGCTTCAACCGCGACGTGATCCACCGCCGCCGCGACCAGCTGGACGCCTGGAACGTCCGCATCCGCTGGGCCGGCCGCCGCCCGCGCCTCTGGCGCAGCGTCATCGACGACCTGCAGGTCGCCGAGGAGATGACCAAGCACAACACCGGGATGACGCTCACGATGTGCATCAACTACGGCGGCCGCACCGAGATCGGCGACGCCGTGCGCCGCATCGCCGAGGACGTGGACGCCGGCCGGCTCAAGGCGTCGCGCGTCGACGAGCGCACGATCCAGCGCTACCTGTACCTGCCGGACGTGCCCGACGTCGACCTCTTCATCCGCAGCTCGGGCGAGCAGCGCACGAGCAACTTCCTGCTCTGGCAGTCGGCGTACGCGGAGATGGTGTTCCTCGACCGGCTGTGGCCCGACTTCCGGCGGAAGGACCTCTGGGACGCCGTCGAGAGCTACGTGCACCGCGACCGGCGGTTCGGCGGCGCGGTCGACGCGCACGCGGGCGACGCCGACCAGGGGTCCGCGGAGGATCCGGACGCCGAGGCCGAGGGCGACCGGGAGCCGGCCGCTCAGTAGCATCGGGGACGTGAGCACACCCGAGAACGCGCCCCGTACCTCCGCCGCACCCGCACCCGCGTCCGTGGAGGGCGCCGATGCCCCGATCCGCGTCGGCATCGTTGGCTACGGCCTCGCCGGCCGGGTCTTCCACGCGCCGTTCCTCGCGGCGAGCCCCGACTACCGCATCGCGCTGGTGTCGACCTCCGACGCGGACCGCGCCGCGCAGGTCCGCGAGCGCCACCCCGGCGCCGACGTCGTGGCGTCCGCGGACGAGCTGTTCGCGCGCTCCGCCGAGCTCGACATGGTCGTGATCGCGTCGCCCGCCTCCGCGCACCTCCGCCAGGGGCTGCAGGCGCTCGACGCGCACCTGGCCGTCGTGATGGACAAGCCGTTCGTCGCGACCGTGGACGAGGCGCTCATGCTCATCGAGCGCGCCGAGGCCCTCGGCGTCCCGTTCTCCGTCTTCCAGAACCGGCGCCTCGACGGCGACTTCCTCACCGTGAAGGCGCTCATCGCGTCAGGCCGCCTCGGGGAGGTCCACCGCTTCGAGTCGACATTCGAGCGCTGGGGCGGGCCCGTCCGCGACCGCTGGCAGGACCGCGAGACGCCGGCCGACGCGGCGGGCATCTCCTACGACCTCGGCAGCCACCTGATCGACCAGGCGCTCGAGCTCTTCGGCCCCGTCGCCGACTTCGCGGCCGAGCTCGCCACCGTGCGCGACGGATCCGCGAGCGACGACGACGCCTTCTACTCGCTGCTGCACGAGTCGGGCGTGCAGTCGCACATCACCGTCAGCCGCGTCGCCGCGCTGGCGGGACCCCGCTTCCGCGTGCTCGGCACCGCGGGCGCGTACGCCGTCCACGGGCTCGACCCGCAGGAGCCGCTGCTGAAGGAGGGCGCGGCGCCGACCGACCCCGGCTTCGGCGAGGCGCCCGAGTCGGAGTGGGGCACGCTCGTCGAGGCGGCCGGGGATCCCGCGGGGGAGCGCGTCCCCACCGAGCGCGGGCGCTACGCCGAGTTCTATCGCGCCATGGCCGACGCCGTCCGCGGCCGCGGGCCCGTCCCGGTCGAGCCGCGCGACTCGCTGGAGACCGTCCGCATCGTCGAGCTCGCGCACCGGCGGACCGCGGGCGACGAGGACTGAGCGCGACGCGCCCGTAGACTGGGGGCCGCCTTTCCCGGCGACGCCGGCATCCCGCCGGCCCGTCGCCGTCCGCCGACCGGGCACCCAGTCCGGCCCCACCTAGGAGCAAACGTGGCAACCCCCTCGCGTCTCGATCCCGTCATCAACCTCGCCAAGCGGCGCGGGTTCGTCTTCCAGGCGGGTGAGATCTACGGCGGCTCGCGCTCCGCGTGGGACTACGGGCCGCTCGGCGTGGCGCTGAAGGAGAACATCAAGCGCCAGTGGTGGCAGACCATGGTCAACGGCCGCGACGACGTCGTCGGCCTCGACTCCTCGGTCATCCTGCCCCGCCGGGTGTGGGAGGCCTCCGGCCACGTCGAGGTCTTCAGCGACCCGCTGGTCGAGTCGCTGCACACGCACAAGCGCTACCGCGCCGACCACCTGCTCGAGGCCTACGAGGCGAAGCACGGCCACCCGCCGGTCAACGGCCTCGCCGACGTCAACGACCCCGACACCGGCCAGCCCGGATCCTGGACCGAGCCGCAGAACTTCTCCGGCCTGCTCAAGACGTTCCTCGGCCCGGTCGACAACCAGGAGGGCCTGCACTACCTCCGCCCCGAGACCGCGCAGGGCATCTTCGTCAACTTCGCCAACGTGCTGAGCGCCGCACGCCAGAAGCCGCCGTTCGGCATCGGCCAGATCGGCAAGAGCTTCCGGAACGAGATCACGCCGCAGAACTGGATCTTCCGCACGCGCGAGTTCGAGCAGATGGAGATGGAGTTCTTCGTCGAGCCCGGCACCGACGCCGAGTGGCACCAGTACTGGATCGACGCCCGCTACGCCTGGTACACCGACCTCGGCATCGACCCCGAGAACCTCCGCCTGTTCGAGCACCCGCAGGAGAAGCTCTCGCACTACTCGACCCGCACGGTCGACATCGAGTACCGCTTCGGCTTCGCCGGCGGCGCGTGGGGCGAGCTCGAGGGCATCGCGAACCGGACCGACTACGACCTGCGCACGCACTCGGAGGCGTCCGGCCAGGACCTCTCGTACTTCGACCAGACGAAGAACGAGCGGTGGATCCCGTACGTCATCGAGCCCGCGGCCGGCCTGACCCGCTCGATGATGGCCTTCCTCGTCGACGCGTACCACGAGGACGAGGCGCCGAACGCGAAGGGCGGCGTCGACAAGCGCACGGTCCTCCGCCTCGACCGTCGCCTCGCGCCCGTCAAGGTCGCCGTGCTGCCGCTGTCGCGCAACGAGCGGCTGTCGCCCGTCGCGCGGGAGCTCGCCGCGGAGCTGCGCAAGGTCTGGAACATCGAGTTCGACGACGCCGGCGCCATCGGCCGCCGCTACCGCCGCCAGGACGAGATCGGCACGCCGTTCTGCGTGACGATCGACTTCGACACGCTCGACGACCAGGCCGTCACGGTGCGCGAGCGCGACACCATGGCGCAGGAGCGCATCCCGCTCGACGAGCTCATGGGCTACCTGGCCGGGCAGCTCATCGGCGCCTGACCCGCCGATCCCCGAACGGCCGATCCGCCGTCCCCGGCCCGCCTCACGCGGGTCAGGGGCGGCGGATCGTCAGCTCGTCGGTGATGTCGCCGACGGTCGCGCCGAGCGCGTCCACGAGCGCGTCCGCGTCCACGAGGGCCGAGACGCCGTGCTCGCCGCCGCCCATCCCGATGCGCCGGCCGGCGACGCGCTCGTCCGCGTAGACGGGCAGGTCGCCGTGGGCGCCGAGCGGCGTGATGGTGCCGCGCTCGTACCCGGTCGCCGCGAGCGCCACCTCGGGCGCGGGCATCGAGAGCTTGTTGACGCCCACGAGCGCGCGCAGCTTCGCCCAGCTGATCTGCCGGTCGCCCGGCACGAGCGCGATGAGCAGGGCGCCGTCGTGGCGCTTCACCACGAGCGACTTCACGAGGTGCGACGGCGCGATGCCGAGGCCGCGGGCGGCCTCGTCGAGGGATCCGGCGTCCGGGCGGTCGACCACCTCGACGTCGATCCCGAGGCGGGCGGCGTGCGCGAGCACGCGGTCGCGTCCGCGGGGAGCGGCGTCGGCGTCGGATGCGGGAGGGACGGGGGAGGGGGTGCTGTCGGCCATGCTCGGGCAACACCGCGGGAATGCCCCGCCTTCCCGACGCGTTGCCCAGCCGTGACCGACTCCTCCGCCCCCGCCCTGCCCGCCATCCGCGTCGACGTCTGGTCGGACATCGCCTGCCCGTGGTGCTACGTCGGCAAGCGGCGCTTCGAGGCCGGCGCGCGCGCCTTCGCCGAGCGGACGCCGGGTGCGCCGGAGATCGCGATCACCTACCGCTCCTTCGAGCTCGCACCGGACACCCCGGTCGACTTCCAGGGCACCGAGGTCGACTTCCTCGCGGGCCACAAGGGCATCCCGGCCGACCGCGTCGCGACCATGCTCGACGACATGACCCGGCTCGCCGCCGCCGAGGGCCTCGCCTACGACTACGACGCGCTCCAGCACACGAACACCGTCCTCGCCCACGAGCTGCTGCACCTGGCGCGCGTGCGCGGCGTGCAGCTCGAGATGGTGGAGCGGCTGCTGAAGGCGTACTTCACCGAGGGGCGCCACGTGGGCCGCGTGCCGGACCTCGTCGAGCTCGCGGTCGAGGTCGGCCTCGACGCCGACGAGGCGCGCGAGGCCCTCGAGACGCACCGGCACCTGGACGACGTCCGCGCCGACCAGGCGCAGGCCATGGCGTACGGGATCCAGGGCGTGCCCTTCTTCGTGATCGACGAGCGCTTCGGCATCTCCGGCGCGCAGGACCCGACCGTCTTCGCGTCCGCGCTCGGCGAGGCGCTGGCCGCGCGCGACGGCGACACCGTCCGCGTCGTCGCGGGCGAGGAGGCGGCGCGATGAGCGCGGCGCCCGCCACCGGCACGCTGCCCGTCGTCGCGTCACCGTCCCCGTTCACGATGCTCGGCGCATCCGACGCCGCCGCCTGCGAGGGCGACGCGTGCCTCGTTCCCGGCGCCGCGACGGCCGACCCGGCGACCGCGGACGACGCGTCCCCGGCCGCCGACCTCGCGCGCGTCCGCGACGCGATCGACGCCGGTCGGGCCATCTGACCGTCCCTCCCCAGGCGCCCGCCGCCTGGTCCCCGCGGGGATCGCGCCCCGCGTCCGCCGCCCGCCGTCCCGTCTGGGAGAATCGAGCCGTCATGTCCTCTCCGACCCTCGCCCCCGTCCCCTCCGCGGCCGACGCGCCCGGCGCCCCGGCGCCCGCCGCCGAGCCCGCCCTCCGCATCGGCGGCATCCCGCTCGACGTCCCCGTGGTGCTCGCCCCCATGGCGGGCATCACCAACACCGCGTTCCGGCGCCTGTGCCGCGAGTTCGGCGCCGGCCTCTACGTCAGCGAGATGATCACGAGCCGCGCCCTCGTCGAGCGCACGCCCGAGTCCATGCGGCTCATCACGCACCACCCGTCGGAGAAGGTGCGCTCCATCCAGCTCTACGGGGTGGATCCGAAGACCGTGCGCGAGGCCGTCACCATGCTCGTCGCGGAGGACCGGGCCGACCACATCGACCTCAACTTCGGCTGCCCCGTGGCCAAGGTCACGCGCAAGGGCGGGGGAGCCGCTCTGCCGTGGAAGCTCGGCCTCTTCACCGACATCGTCGAGGGCGCCGTGAAGGCGGCGGGCGACATCCCGCTCACCGTGAAGATGCGCAAGGGCATCGACGCCGACCACCTCACCTACCTCGAGGCCGGGCGCGCCGCCGAGGCCGCCGGCGTCGCGTCCATCGCGCTGCACGCGCGCACGGCTGCGGACTACTACAGCGGCCACGCCGACTGGTCGGCCATCGCGAAGCTGAAGCAGACCGTGACGAGCGTTCCGGTGCTCGGCAACGGCGACATCTGGGCCGCGGAGGACGCGATCCGGATGATGGACGAGACGGGCGCAGACGGCGTGGTCGTCGGCCGCGGCTGCCTCGGCCGCCCCTGGCTGTTCGGCGACCTCGCGGCCGCGTTCCACGCGCGCGCCGCCGGGCTCGACCCCGCGGACACGCCCCGCGCGCACCCGTCGCAGGGCCAGGTCGCCGACACGTTCCGCCGCCACGTCGAGCTCCTCGCCGAGTTCTTCGAGAGCGAGGAGCGCGGCTGCCGGGACGCGCGCAAGCACGTGGCCTGGTACTTCAAGGGGTACCCCGTCGGCGGCGACCTGCGGGCGGCGCTCGCCTCGGCGTCCTCGCTGGAGGAGATCGACGGCCTGCTCGCCACCCTCGACCGCGACCAGCCCTACCCGGGCGCGGGCGCCGAGGGCGCGCGCGGCCGTCAGGGCAGCATGAAGCGCACGGCGCTGCCGGACCGCTGGCTCGAGAGCCGGGACATCGACGCGCAGGATGCGATGGACATCGCGGACGGGGAGATCCACAACAGTGGCGGCTGAGGGCACGACGACGGGGTCCACGTACAGCGAGACCGACGCGGAGCGCTGGTATCCGGAGCAGCACTCGTCGAGGCGCAGCGACTTCGCGCGCGACCGCGCCCGGCTCCTGCACTCCAGCGCGCTGCGCCGCCTGGCCGCCAAGACGCAGGTGCTGAGCCCGATGGCCGGGCTCGACTTCGCGCGCAACCGCCTCACGCACTCCCTCGAGGTGGCGCAGGTGGGCCGCGAGCTCGCCTCGAGCCTCGACCTGGATCCCGACGTGGTCGACACCGCGTGCCTCGCGCACGACATCGGCCACCCGCCCTTCGGCCACAACGGCGAGCGGGCGCTCAACGACTGGGCGTCCGACATCGGCGGCTTCGAGGGCAACGCGCAGACCCTGCGGCTGCTCACGCGGCTGGAGCCCAAGGTCATCGGGCCGGAGGGCCGCCCGTACGGGCTCAACCTCACGCGCGCCAGCCTCGACGCGAGCTGCAAGTACCCGTGGCCGAGCTCGCAGTCGGTGCCCGACCCGTCCGGCCGCGGCAAGTTCGGCTTCTACGACGACGACGTGGCCGCGTTCGAGTGGCTGCGCGAGGGCGCGCCCGCGGGCCGGCGCTGCATCGAGGCGGAGGTCATGGACCTCAGCGACGACATCGCCTACTCCGTCCACGACTTCGAGGACGCCATCGTCGGCGGCTACGTCGACGTGCGCACGCTCGGCGCCCGGGTCGACCACGAGGAGCTCGTCGACTCGATGGTCGCGTGGATCGGCGGCGCGCACTCGCACGAGGAGCTCATCCAGGCGTTCGACCGGCTCGACTCCCTCGACGTCTGGGTGGACGAGTACGACGGCGGCCGCGGCGCGCAGGCCGCGCTCAAGGACCTCACGAGCCAGCTCATCGGCCGGTTCGCGGGCGCCGCCACGCAGCTCACGCGGGCCACGCACACCGACCGCAGCCTCATCCGCTTCGGCGCGCACGTCGTGGTGCCCCGCGCCATCCAGGCGGAGATCGCGGTGCTCAAGGGCATCGTCGCGGCGTTCGTCATGTCGAAGAACACGCGCCAGCCCATCTACGCGCGGCAGCGCGAGGTGCTCGCGGGCCTCGCGGACGCGCTGCACGCGCGCGGCGCCGACGAGCTCGACCCGGGCTTCGCGGGCGACTGGCGCGAGGCAGAGGACGACGGCGCCCGCAAGCGCGTGATCGTCGACCAGGTCGCCAGCCTCACCGACCAGTCGGCCATCGCCTGGTACGAGCGCCTGTGCGCGCGTCCGGTCTTCTGACGCCCGCGTCGGGCGGTCGCTGGCCCCGGATCGCGCCGGGGGCCGGACGTAGGATAAGCCAATGGCCCTGATCCGCAAGAGCGACATCGACGAGGTCCGCTCCCGGGTCAACCTGGGCGACGTCGTGGGGGAGTACGTCACCCTCAAGTCCGCCGGCGTCGGTTCCCTGAAGGGCCTCTGCCCCTTCCACGACGAGCGCACCCCGAGCTTCCATGTTCGGCCGCAGGTCGGCTTCTACCACTGCTTCGGCTGCGGCGAGGGCGGGGACGTCTACACGTTCCTGCAGCGCATGGACCACGTGACGTTCGCCGAGGCCGTCGAGCGCATGGCGCAGCGGATCGGCTACCAGCTCCACTACGAGGACGGCCAGGCCGCCACCGACCAGGGCAACCGCTCCCGGCTCCTCGGCGCGAACGAGGCGGCCGCGGAGTTCTTCGTCGAGCAGCTCGGGTCCGAGGAGGCGGAGATCGGCCGCACCTTCCTCGGGGAGCGCGGCTTCGACCAGGGCGCGGCGCAGCGGTTCGGCGTCGGCTTCGCCCCGCAGAGCTGGGACGCGCTGTCCTCGCACCTGAAGGCCAAGGGGTACACGGAGGCCGAGCTCGTGACCGCCGGTCTCCTCAGCCAGGGCGACCGCGGCGCCTACGACCGGTTCCGCGGCCGGCTGGTGTGGCCCATCCGCGACCTCACGGGCGCCACCGTCGGCTTCGGCGCGCGCCGCCTGCGCGAGGACGACAAGGGCCCGAAGTACCTCAACACCCCCGAGACGCCCGTCTACCACAAGAGCTCCGTGCTCTACGGGCTCGACCTCGCCAAGCGCGACGTGAGCCGCGGCCGCCAGGTCGTCGTGGTCGAGGGCTACACCGACGTCATGGCGTGCCACCTCGCGGGCGTGACCACCGCGGTCGCCACGTGCGGCACCTCGTTCGGCGTCGACCACATCAAGGTGCTCCGTCGCGTGCTCGGCGACGACAGCGGCCTCGGCGAGGTCGTCTTCACGTTCGACCCCGACGCCGCCGGGCAGAAGGCCGCCATGCGCGCGTTCTCCGAGGAGCGCCGGTTCGCCGCGCAGACCTACGTCGCGGTCGGGCCCGAGGGACTGGATCCCTGCGACCTCCGCCTGACGCGCGGCGACGACGCCGTGCGCCGCATGATCCAGGGCAAGAAGCCCATGTTCGAGTTCGCGATCAAGCAGATCCTCGCCGACCACGACCTCGACACCGTCGAGGGCCGGGTCGCCGCGCTCCGGGCCGCCGCGCCCGTGGTCGCCGACATCCGCGACCCGTCGCTCCGCCCCGGCTACGCGCGCGAGCTCGCCGGCTGGCTCGGCATGGACCTCACCGAGGTGGGCCGCGCCGTCCAGACCGCGGGCCGCAGCATGCCCGCCGACGGCGCCGACCGCTCGGGCGGAGCGCCGCAGGGCCGCCACGCGCAGGGCGGGCACGGCCCGGACGACGACGGCGCCGGCGACGCGTCCCGATCCATGTCGCTCATGGACCTCCCGACCGACCTCGCGACCCGCCTCGAGCGCGACGCCCTCATGGCGATGCTGCAGCACCCCGAGCTCGTCGGGAACGACCTCGTCATGCGCGCCGCGCAGGTCACCTTCGTCAACGAGAGCCTCGCGGTCGTCCGCGACGGCGTCATCGGCAGCATGGACGCCCTCGGCGGCGCGGACTGGCTGTCGCGCGTCGCCCTCGAGGTGCCGGAGTCGTTCGCGACGCTCGTGAAGCAGCTGGGCGTCGCGCCGCTGCCGAACCGCGGCGACGCGGACAAGCTCGCCGTCTACGTGAAGGGCGTCACGGCGGAGCTCGTCGGGCGCGACCTCCTGCGCCGCAAGGCCGACCTCATCGGGCGGCTGCAGCGCACCGACGCGACCCACGAGCGCGAGCGGTACCAGGAGATCCAGCGCGAGCTCATGCAGGTCGAGGCCGAGCGCCGGGCGCTCCGCGAGTAGGCGCGATCCGTCCGCGTCGACCGCGCCCCGCGACGGATCCCGTCGCGCGGGCCATGTTTCATTCGTGTGAAGAAGCGTCCCCGCGCCTCCCCGGGGTCCGGGCTGCTGTTTCCCGTGTGTTAGAAATCATGCACAGCACAGCGTCCGTGTCTTCCCGATGCGCGGGCGCGAATCCCCTTCATGAAAGAGGCACTCGGAACATGACGTCCGCATTCACGAGGCGCTCACGCGTCCTGCTCGCCACGGCCGGGTTCTCCGCCGCGGCCCTCGTCCTCGCCGGCTGCTCCGGCGGATCCGGCGACCCGCTCGCCGAGGACGGCGCGACAGGCGGCGGCTCCATCGTCGTCGGCACGACCGACAAGGTCCTCTCGCTCGACCCGGCCGGCTCCTACGACAACGGCTCGTTCGCGGTGCAGAACCAGGTCTACCCGTTCCTGTTCAACAGCCCCTACGGCAGCCCGGACGTCGAGCCCGACCTCGCCGTCTCCGGCGAGTACACCTCGCCGAACGAGTTCACGGTCGAGCTGAAGCCCGACCTGAAGTTCGCGAACGGCCACGCGCTCACCGCGAGCGACGTCAAGTTCACGTTCGACCGCATCGCGACCATCGCGGCCAACGGCGCCGACAACGGCAACGGCCCGTCGTCGCTCCTCGCGAACGTCGAGTCCGTCGCGGCGCCCGACGACACCACCGTCGTCTTCACGCTGAAGACCGCGAACGACCAGACCTTCGAGCAGGTGCTCTCCAGCCCCGCCGGCCCCATCGTCGACGAGGAGGTCTTCCCGGCCGACGCGCTGGCCGACCCGGCCGACATCGTCTCGGCGAACGCCTTCGCGGGCCAGTACGTCATCACCGACTTCCAGCTCAACCAGCTCGTCGCCTACGCGCCGAACGCCGACTACCAGGGCGTCCTGCCGAAGGCCGAGAACGGCGGCGTGACCGCGCGCTACTACGCGGACGAGACCACCATGAAGCTCGCCGTGCAGAACGGCGAGATCGACGTCGCGGGCCGCTCGCTCGGCGCGACCGACATCGCCGACCTCAAGAAGGACGACTCCGTCCAGGTCATCGACGGCCCCGGCGGCGAGATCCGCTACATCACGTTCAACCTGAACACGCAGCCCTTCGGCAAGAGCACGGGCGAGGCCGACGAGGCCAAGGCCCTCGCGGTGCGCCAGGCGGCCGCCGACCTCATCGACCGCGAGGAGCTGTCGACCCAGGTCTACAACGGCACCTACACGCCGCTCTACTCCTACGTGGCCGACGGCCTCTCCGGCGCCAACGAGGCGCTCAAGGGCCTGTACGGCGACGGCGACGGCGGACCCGACGCGGACAAGGCCGCGAAGGCCCTATCCGACGCGGGCGTGCAGACGCCGGTCGCGCTGCAGCTCCAGTTCAACCCGGACCACTACGGCGCCGGCTCGGACGACGAGTACTCGCTCATCAAGCAGCAGCTCGAGGCGACCGGCCTGTTCCAGGTCAACCTGCAGTCCACGATCTGGGACCAGTACAGCAAGGCCCGCGTCAACGACGAGTACCCGGCGTACCAGCTCGGCTGGTTCCCCGACTACTCGGACGCGGACAACTACCTCACGCCGTTCTTCTCCCCGCAGTCCTTCGTGAAGAACCACTACGACAACCCCACCGTGACGGACCTCATCACGCAGCAGCTGTCGGAGGCGGACGCCACGAAGCGCGCCGAGATCATCGGCCAGATCCAGGACGACGTCGCCGCCGACCTGCCGACCCTGCCCCTGCTCCAGGGCTCGCAGGTCGCGGTGGCCGGCAAGGACGTGAAGGGCGTGACGCTCGACGCCTCCTTCAAGTTCCGCTACGCGCCGATCACCAAGGGCTAGCCGGCCCGACGGAGGGCGTCTCCTAGACTGACGACCTCCACGGATGGGGCGTCCCGCTGCGGCGGGACGCCCCATCCCTCTGCCACCGGCGGTGGTCCGCCACCCGCGGCGGCACGCCGACCCGATCGACCCGACGCACCACCCGCACGACGACCCGAAAGGCCCATCCGCCGTGACCGTCATCCCGGACGCCGCCCCCGCGTCCGCGCCCCCCGGGGCGCAGCAGCCCAAGGCCCGGAAGCAGGGGATCGGGCTCGGCCAGTACATCCTCATCCGCGCCGTGCTCATCATCCCGACCGTGTTCATCCTCGTGACGCTGGTCTTCTTCCTCATGCGCATCGTGGGCGACCCGATCTCCGCCGCCGTGGGCGACCGCCTCACGCCGGAGCAGCTGCAGGAGCGCCTCGCGACCGCCGGGTTCGACCGGCCGATCATCGTCCAGTACCTCGAGTACCTCGGCCAGATCGCCACCGGCAACTTCGGCCGCTCGCTCACCGACAACCGGCTCATCAGCGAGGTGCTGCTGCAGTACGGCTCGGCCACGCTCGAGCTCGTCGTCTACTCGCTCCTCGTCGCGTTCCTCATCGGCATCCCGCTCGGCCTCGTCGCCGCCTACTTCAAGGACCGCACGCCCGACGCCGTGCTGCGGATCCTCGCGATCCTCGCCTACGCCACGCCCGTCTTCTTCGCGGGCCTGCTGCTGAAGCTCGTCTTCTCCGTCTGGCTCGGGATCCTGCCGCTGTCCGGCCGCGCGGACACCCGCGTGGAGGTCGCTCTCGGCCGGCTCGAGAACCCGACCGGCATCTACCTGATCGACGCGATCCGCCTCGGCAGCCCCACCGCCGTGAGCGACGTGCTCGAGCACGCGGTGCTGCCGGCGCTCGCGCTGGGGCTCCTGACCGCGGGCATCTTCCTGCGGCTCGTGCGCACCAACGTCATCTCCACGCTCGGCACCGAGTACGTGGACGCGGCCCGCTCGCGCGGCGTCGGCGAGTTCCGCCTCACCACCCGGCACGCGCTGAAGCCCGCCCTCATCCCGATCATCACGGTCGTCGGCCTGCAGATCGCCGTGATGCTCGGCGGCGCGGTGCTCACGGAGACCACGTTCGAGTGGCGGGGCCTCGGCTTCCAGCTCGCGCAGTACCTGGCGGCGCGCGACTTCGTGGCCGTGCAGGGCATCGTGGCGCTGCTGGCCGTGATCGTGGCCGTGACCAACTTCATCGTCGACGTCGTCGCGGCGCTCATCGACCCGCGAGTGAGGTACTGACATGACCGACACCACCACCGCGCCCGCGCCCGTCCCGGCGCGCCGCACCCTGTTCCAGCGCCTCCCGCTCGTCTCGCACGTGCGCCAGAGCGTGGGCCTCCAGCGCGGCATGCTCGTCGCCGGCATGGTCATCACGGGGGTCTTCATCGTGCTCGCGGCATTCGCGCCGCTCATCGCCCCGTTCGGCTTCGCGCAGGGCCGCGACGACAGCGGGTCCTTCCCGCGCACGTCGGCGCCCGACGGCACCCACATCTGGGGCACCACGGTGGGCGGCTACGACGTGTTCTCGCGCGTCGTCTGGGGCACGCAGACCGCGCTGTCCGTCGTCGTGATCGCCGTGATCCTGTCGCTGTTCCTCGGCGTGCTGCTCGGGGTGGTCTCCGGCTACCTGGGCGGCTGGCTCGACCGGATCCTCGTGGTCATCGCCGACGCCATCTACCCGTTCCCGACGCTGCTGCTCGCCATCGTGGTGAGCATCGTGCTGAACGGCGGGCAGTCGAGCCTGTGGGGCGGCATCCTGTCGGCGGCCGTGAGCATCACGGTCGTCTACATCCCGCAGTACTTCCGGGTCATCCGCGCGGAGGTCGTGCGGCTGAAGGCGGAGGCGTTCGTCGAGAGCGCCAAGGTCATCGGCACGTCGACGCCGCGGATCATGTTCGTGCACGTGCTGCGGAACTCCACCCGCACGCTGCCGCTGATCCTCACGCTCAACGCCTCCGAGGCGATCCTCACGCTCGCGGGCCTCGGCTTCCTCGGCTTCGGCATCTCGCCGACGTCGGCCGCCGAATGGGGCTACGACCTCAACCGCGCGCTCGCGGACACCGCGAGCGGCGTCTGGTGGACGGGCGTCTTCCCCGGCGTCGCCATCGTGCTGCTCGTCCTCGGGCTCACGCTCGTGGGCGAGAGCGTGAACGACATCTCCGACCCCAAGCTGCGCGCCCGCAAGCGCGCCTCGACGAAGAAGGTGGCCGCATGAGCGACGTCGTCTCGATCCGCGACCTCGGCGTCACCTTCGCGACCGACGGCGGCGACGTCCGCGCGGTCGACGGGGTGTCCCTGACGGTGGCGCCCGGCGAGATCCTCGCCATCGTGGGGGAGTCGGGGTCGGGCAAGTCCGTCACCGCCCGCACGATCCTCGGCCTCCTGCCCGACACCGCCGTCACCGACGGCGCGGTCCTGCTGAGCGACCGGACGGGCCAGGGCGCGGTCGACGTGCTGTCGATCTCCGCCGACGAGCTGCGCCGCGCGCGCGGCCGCGACGTCGCGATGGTGTTCCAGGAGCCGTCCACGGCGCTCAACCCCGTGCACACGGTCGGCTGGCAGATCGTCGAGGGCCTCCGCGCCCACGGCCGCGTCTCGAAGAAGGAGGGCCGCGCGAAGGCGATCGACATCCTCCGCCGCGTGGGCATCCCCGACCCCGAGACGCGCGTCGACCACTATCCGCACCAGTTCTCGGGCGGGCAGAAGCAGCGCGTCGTCATCGCCATGGCGCTCGTGCTGGATCCCGGGCTCATCGTCGCCGACGAGCCCACCACCGCGCTCGACGTGACCGTGCAGGCCGAGATCCTCGACCTGCTGCGCCGCTGCCGCGACGAGTTCGGCGCCGCCGTGATCCTCATCACGCACAACATGGGCGTCGTGGCCGACCTCGCCGACCGCGTGGCCGTCATGTACCGCTCGCGGCTCGTGGAGCAGGCCGACGTGGCCACGCTCTTCGCCTCCCCGAAGGAGGAGTACACGCGGAACCTGCTGGCGTCCGTGCCGAAGCTCGGCGAGGGCGTCGCCGCGACCGTGGAGCGCGCCGCGGTGCGCTCCCGGGCCCGCGCGGCGTCGGACGCCGAGGCGGCGCCCGTCGTCGTGGCGCGCGGCCTGGAGATCGAGTACCCCGGTCGCCTCGGGTCGCCCGCCTTCCGCGCCGTCAAGGGCGTGGACCTGCGCATCGAGGCCGGCGAGGTCCTCGGGCTCGTGGGGGAGTCGGGCTCCGGCAAGACCACCATCGGCCGCGCCATCGCGGGGCTCACGAACGTCACCGGCGGATCCCTCCAGGTCCTCGGCACCGAGATGCTCGGCGTGCGCGAGCGCGACTTCCGGAAGCAGCGCGCCGACATCGGGTTCGTGTTCCAGGACCCGGCGACGAGCTTCAACCCGCGCCTCACGATCGCCGAGTGCGTGGCCGAGCCGCTCATCGTCCACGGCCGCGCGAAGACCCCGCAGGCGGCGCGCGGGCGCGTCGACGAGCTGCTCGAGGCCGTCCAGCTGCCGAAGGCGTTCGGCGACCGCTACCCGCACGAGCTCTCGGGCGGCCAGCGCCAGCGCGCCAGCCTCGCCCGCGGGCTCGCGCTCGAGCCGTCGCTGCTCGTGGCCGACGAGCCCACGAGCGCGCTCGACGTGTCGGTGCAGGCACGCGTGCTGGAGCTCTTCGCGGAGCTGCAGCGCGAGCTCGGGTTCGCGGCGCTGTTCATCAGCCACGACCTGGCCGTCGTCGACCTGCTCGCCGACCGCATCGCCGTCCTGTACCGCGGCGAGCTCGTGGAGGAGGGGACGGGCGCGGAGGTGCTCGGGAACCCGCAGCACCCCTACACGCAGCGCCTGCTGGCGTCGCTGCCGGTGCCGGATCCGCGCGAGCAGGCCGAGCGCCGCGCGCGCCTGCACGCGCTCCGGGCCGCCGAGCGGCCGGCTGGCTAGCCCGCTCCGAGCGGGGCCCGACCGACCCCGGGCATGATGGGTCGGAACCCGCATCCGTCGTGCGGCCGGCAGCTCCGGCCGCACGACCACGCCGAGGACGGAGCAGCGCATGACGCACACCCCCCGAGACGCCGACGCGGACGGCGGGGCAGCCGAGCCCGTGCTCGACGCCCGCGACCTGCGTCTCGCCTACCCCGCCCGGCGCGGCGCAGAGACGCCGCCGGCCGTGGACGGGATCACGCTGCGGATCCAGCCCGGCGAGGTGCTCGGGGTCGTCGGCGCGAGCGGATCCGGCAAGTCGTCCCTCGCGCGCGTGCTCGCGGGCCTCGTGCCGTCGGGCGACGAGGGGGCCGCCGTGCCGCGGATCACGGGCGGCGACGCCTCCGTCCTCGGCCAGGGCCTCCGCCGCATCGGCCGCCGCGCCCGCACGCGCACCACCTACGGCATCGGCTACGTGCCGCAGGACGCCGGCACCACGCTGCACCCGCAGCTCACCGCGAGCGAGGCCATCGCCGAGCCGATCTTCTCCCGCGACCGCCGCTTCGACAGCCAGGTCGCCGCGCGTCGCGTCGTCACGCTGCTCACCGCGCTCGACCTCCCGCCCGGCACGCAGGACCGCTACCCGCACGAGCTCTCGAGCGGCCAGCGCCAGCGCGTCGCCCTCGCCCGCGCGCTCGTCCTCGGCCCGCGCCTCCTCATCGCCGACGAGCCGACCTCGGGCGTCGACGTCATGAGCCGCGTCGCCGTGCTCGACCTGCTGCGCGACCTCCAGTCGCGCGGCGGCTTCTCCGCCCTCGTGGTGAGCCACGACCTCGCCGTCGTCGAGCGCCTCACCGACCGCCTCGCCGTGCTGCACCGCGGCACCCTCGTCGGCTACGGCGCGATCGACGACGTGCTCGCGGATCCCACGCACCCGTACGTGCGGGGCCTCGCGGAGTCGCGCACGGCCGCCGCGCCCGCCGCCGAGCCCGCGCCCGCGGAGCGGGACCCCGACCCGGTCGTCGTGCTGCGATCCCCTGAACCGCCCGCCCGCGTCCCGCACCCCCGGAGGCCCCGCACATGACCGACACCACCGCATCCGCATCCGCCGACCGCCGCGTCCACCGCGCCGTCGACGGCGCCACGCCGCACCGCCTCACGGGCGACGCGCGTCCGACGCCGGGCCCGATCGCCATGCTCCCGCGCACCGAGGACGCCTACCTCGAGGCCGTCCACGCGGGCGGCGGCGAGGTGGCCGAGCTGTCGGAGGACACCCGCGGCATCGTCTGGCTCTCCATCCGCCGCGCCGCCGAGCTCACCGACACGCTCGCCGCCAACCCGCAGGTCCAGTGGGTGCAGCTGCCGTTCGCGGGCGTCGACGCCTTCGCCGACACGCTCCGCGAGTGCGACCGGCCGGACCTCGTCTGGACGAGCGCGAAGGGCGCCTACTCCGAGCCGGTCGCCGAGCACGCCCTCGCGCTGACGCTCGCGGCCCTGCGGCAGCTGCCGGAGCGCGCCCGGGCGACCTCCTGGGGATCCTCCGCCGGCCTCTCGCTCTACCGCTCCGAGGTCGTCGTGGTCGGCGCGGGCGGCATCGCCCTGGAGTACATCCGGCTGCTCGCCCCGTTCGACTGCTCCGTGACGGTCGTCCGCCGCAGCGGCGACCCCGTCGAGGGCGCGGACCGCACCGTCACGGCCGACCGGCTCGACGAGGTCCTGCCGGGCGCCGACGTCGTGATGCTCGCCGCGGCCAGCACGGACGACACGGCCGGCCTCATCGGCGCCGCGCAGCTCCAGGCCATGAAGGACACGGCCGTCCTCGTCAACATCGCGCGCGGCGCGCTCGTCGATCCCGACGCCCTGCTCGACGCGCTCCGCTCCGGCGCCATCCACGGCGCGGGCCTCGACGTCACGTCGCCCGAGCCGCTGCCCGACGGCCACCCGCTGTTCTCCGAGCCGCGGTGCATCGTCACGCCGCACACCGCGGACACCCCGGACATGGTGCGGCCGCTGCTGGCCGAGCGGATCCGCCTCAACACGGAGGCGTTCACCCGCACGGGCGACTTCGTCGGCATCGTCGAGCCGTCCTCCGGCTACTGACGGCGGCGCGACGCCGAGCGGCGCCCGCGCCGTGTCGGGCGGGACCCGTAGGGTGAGCGACGTGATGACGCCCGAGGAAGCCGCCGTGCCCGAGGTATCGATGTGGGCGGGCGGCTACACCGCCGACGCCGGCGGATCGGGCATCGGCATCACGGGCCTCGCGATCGACGCCCTCACGGGCGAGCTCGCGGTCGTCGGCACCGCGGTCGAGACGCCGTCGCCCTCGTTCCTCCTGGCGCACGACGACATGGTCTACGCGGTGGGCGAGGCGTCCGACCGCGTCGAGGCGTTCCGACGCGGACCCGGCGGCTCGCTCCAGTGGGCGGGCGGCCGGGCGAGCGGCGGATCCGGTCCCTGCCACCTCCACGTCGTCGACGGCCTGCTCCTCACCTCGCACTACGGGGACGGCACCGTCGCCGTCCACCCGATCGCGGACGACGGCACCCTCGGTGAGGCGGTGCAGCTGCTCGCCTCCGAGGGATCCGGTCCTCGCCCCCAGCAGGACGGCCCGCACGCGCACGCCACGCTCCACGTCGGCGGCGGCATCGTCCTCAGCGCCGACCTCGGCACCGACGCCGTGTTCGTGCATGCGCTCCGCGACGGCCGGCTCGACCGCATCGACTCCCTCGCGCTGCCGCCGGGGACGGGACCGCGCCACATGGCGCTGCTGTCGTCGGGCCGCGTGCTCCTCGTCGGCGAGCTCGACGGCACCCTGCACGCGCTCGAGGGCACGGGCGCGTCCTGGCGCGTCGCCGCCTCCACCGCCTGCGCGGCCGAGCCGGACGCGCGCGACTCCGCGGCCGAGGTGCGCGTCTCCGCCGACGAGCGCCTCGCCTACGTCGGCCTCCGCGGCTCCGAGCGGATCGCGGTGGTCGGCATCTCCGCCGACGGCGCGCTCGCCCCCGTCGCCGCGTTCGACTGCGGCGGCGAGATGCCGCGCCACCACGTGATCGTCGACGACCGGCTGCACGTGGCGAACCAGGCATCCGGCACGGTCGCCTCGTTCCGGCTCGACCCGGCGACCGGGCTGCCCACCGCGGCGCCCGCCGTCATCGCCGTGCCGAGCCCGACCTACCTGCTGCCCGTCGAGTAGTCGGGGGCTGCCGCCGGGCGCGCGGCTCAGCGCAGCAGCAGGGGAGCGGCCGCCCGGATCTCCTCCTCGACCCCGAGGCCACGCCAGCCGGACGCGGTGAAGGCCAGGCCATCGACCCCGTTGCGGTCCATGAGCGCGAAGCCGACCGCGCGGATCCCCGAGTAGGCGATGAGCACCGGGCGCAGGGGATCGGACACGAGCCGCACGATGCGCTCGCGCCGGGCCTCGAGGACGCGCAGCGAGTCAGCCGGCCCGTTGGCGGGGCGGGCGAGGATCGCGTCGGCGACCGGATCGAGGGCCGCGTCGTCGGGCGCGGCCTCGCGCGTCCGCAGGTCCTCGTCGAGCAGCGGCCACAGCCGGTCCGCGTCGTTCGGACGCGCGACCACGACCTGGAACATCCCCATGGCCCGACGCTACCCGGCGCGGGGGATGGCGGTCGGGATCGGCGGAGGACGAGCGCTGGAGGCGCAAAGTAAAAGGCCCCGCGGGTGGAGCCGCGAGGCCTTCGCTCCCCGAGTTGGACTCGAACCAACAACCTGCCGGTTAACAGCCGGCTGCTCTGCCAATTGAGCTATCGAGGATCACGTGGAGCAACCTGGAAAGCGTAGCAAAGAAATCGGGCGCCTCCGGTCACCGGGTCGCCGCCGGGCGCGTCCCTCAGTCCTCGAGGTGGTCGCGCCCCGGCAGCCACGACTGCCCGGGCACGCCCCAGCCGCTCTTCCGGATGATCTTCGCCACGGGCTTCACGTGCTCGTGCTCGAGCCGGTCGGTGTACAGCAGCCCGTCGAGGTGGTCGAACTCGTGCTGCAGGATCCGCGCGAACCACCCGGCCGCCTCGATCTCGAACGGCCGGCCGTCGAGGTCGACCGCGCGGAGGATCGCCCGGTCGGCGCGCACCAGCGGGAAGCGCTCGCCCGGGAAGGACAGGCAGCCCTCCTCCTCGGTGTCCTCGTCGGCCTCGCGCACGGCGACGGGCGTGATGAAGAGGTCCGGGTTGACGGCGACGCCCCGCAGCGGCTCGCCCTCGTCGGTCTCGTAGGAGTACACGAACACGCGCAGCGGCACGCCCACCTGGGGCGCCGCGAGTCCCACGCCCGGCGCCTCGTCCATGGTCTCGAACATGTCCGCCACGAGGGCGCGCAGGTCGTCGTCGAACGCCTCCACCTCGCGGGCAAGGGCGTGCAGGACGGGGTCTCCGGTGATCCGGATGGGGAGGACGGCCATGCTGCCGATGATAGGCGGACCGCCGGGTAGGGTCGGGGCGTGCCCTTCGACGCCAGCCCCGTCCTCCAGGCCGCCTCGTTGACCCCCTACCAGGCGCTCGGGATCCCGATCGCGCTCGTCGGCGCGGTCTTCCTGTCCCTCGGCGCGCAGCTGCAGTCGCAGGGCGTGGCGAAGATGGAGGCGCGCGGGACGAAGAGCACGGCGGGCCTCAGCCTCCGCCAGCTGGGCGCGCTGCTCGGCCGCCCGTCCTGGGTCGCGGGCACCGTGATGCTCGGCCTCGCCATCGTCTTCCAGCTCGCGAGCCTGCGCCTCGCGCCGCTCATCGTGGTGCAGCCGCTCGGCGCGGTCGCGCTCGTGGTCACGGCCATCCTCAACTCCCGCGCCACGGGCAAGCGACTCGACCTCAAGGCCAAGCGGGCGGTCGCGCTCTGCATCGGCGGCGTGGGCCTGTTCGTGATCTTCGCGGCCGTCTTCGCGAAGGAGACGCCCATCCGCACGCCCGAGCTCATCACGATCCTGGTGATCCTCGCGGTCGTGCTCGCGCTGCTCGGCGGCCTCTTCCTCTACTTCCGCCGCCACGTGCAGGCGATCTTCTACATCATCAGCGCGGGCGTGCTCTACGGCTTCGTCGCCACGCTCGCCAAGGTCGTCATCAACCGCCTCACGACGGGCGACTTCGACGTGCTCACGGCCGTGTGCATCGTGGCGCTCATCGCCGCGACGCTGCTCGGGGCGTACTTCGTGCAGACCGCGTACTCGTCGGGACCGCCCGACCTCGTCATCGCGGGCCTCACGGTCGTCGACCCGCTCGTCGCCGTCTGCATCGGCGTGACCGTCCTCGGCGAGGCCGCGGACGCGCCGCTCTACGCGGGCGTGGCCTTCCTCGTCGCGGGCGCCGTGGCGGTCGCCGGCGTGTTCCAGCTCGCGAAGCACCACCCGCACGCGTCCTGACCGGCCTGCGGCCGCGTGACAGTGCGCGGCGCGGACCCTGAGCACGCCTCCCCGCAGCCCGGTGCGCCGTCGGCCCGTCCCGGGGCCCGTGCGATACGTTGCTCTGCGACACCCGGCCCGCGCCACCCGGATCCACGTGACGCGCGCCGGACGCCGACACCACTGGAGAGACACTTCTTGCCGAACACCTCAGGGCAGACCCCGCGCGAGCCGGCGACCCCCGGTCGACCGCTGCGCATCCTCATCGGCGCGGACACGTTCCCGCCGGACGTGAACGGCGCCGCCCGCTTCGCCGAGCGCCTCGCGGGAGGGCTCGTCCGCCGCGGCCACGAGGTCCACATCGTCGCGCCGGCGGCCAGCCGCAAGCACGGCACGTGGACCGAGGTCCACGACGGCCAGGAGATGACGGCGCACCGCCTCCGCAGCTGGCGCTGGTACCCGCACGACTGGCTGCGGTTCGCGCTGCCGTGGAACATCAACCAGAACAGCGCGCGGATCCTCGACGCCGTCCAGCCCGACGTCGTGCACTTCCAGTCGCACATCGTCACGGGCCGCGGCCTCAGCATCGAGGCCGAGAAGCGCGGGATCCGCATCATCGGCACCAACCACTTCATGCCGGAGAACATGCTCCAGCACACGCTGCTGCCGGTGGCGTGGCAGGACAAGGCCATCTCCATGGCGTGGAAGGCCGCGCGCCGCACCTTCGGGCGCGCCGAGGCCGTCACCACGCCGACGCGTCGCGCCGCTCAGTTCCTCGAGCGCTACACGGGGCTCCAGGGGGTCATCGCGATCTCCTGCGGCATCGACGCCGCCAACTACACGCCCGACTTCGCCCCGCGCACCCGCAACCGCATCGTCTTCGTCGGACGCGTGACGGGGGAGAAGCAGATCGACGTGCTCCTGCGCGCGTTCGCGATCCTGCCGCAGGCGCTCGACGCGGAGCTCGAGATCGTCGGCGGGGGAGACCAGAAGACGGCGCTCGAGAAGCTCGCCGCCGACCTCGGGATCACCGACCGCACCACGTTCACCGGCTACGTCTCCGACGAGGAGCTGCGCCGCGCCTACACGCGCGCGACCGTGCTGGCGATGCCGAGCATCGCCGAGCTGCAGTCCATCGTGACGATGGAGGCGATGGCCTCTGCGCTGCCCGTCGTGGCCGCCGACGCCATGGCCCTCCCGCACCTCGTGCACGACGGCGAGAACGGCTACCTGTTCCGTCCCGGCGACGTCGACGACCTCGCCGCGAAGCTGCGGTGCGTGCTCGAGCTGCCCGAGGAGGAGCTCCAGCGCATGAAGCGCGAGAGCCTCGCGGTGGTCGCCACGCACGACATCGAGCGCACGATCTCGACGTTCGAGAGCCTGTATCGTGGCGAGTCAGTGGCCGCGCCGGTCACGGACGAGGCACGCGGCGTGGCGGACGGCTCAGGCGCCGCCTAGCCCACCCGCCTCGGGGCGGTAGCTCAGCTGGTCAGAGCAGCGGACTCATAATCCGTCGGTCATGGGTTCAAGTCCCATCCGCCCTACTCCCGCGTCGTCCTCCCGGCGCACGCGATCGACTGCCCAGCGGCATGCGCCCGATCGCGCGCCCCCCCCCTCGGACTGGGGTCCGCCGCCGCCCTAGCACGCCGCCGTCCGGACCGCCACGGCGATGTCCGCTCGATTACCATGGGTACCGAAATCACCCCGGTCGCGGGCGCCCCGAGGGCGACCGACGACCGCCACCGGCCACCCGCCGACGAGGCGTCCGCGCGCGCGTCGGCCCCGCCGCCCAGCCGCGAGGACACGATGACCAGCACCCGCCCCAGCCGCACGAGCCGATCCACGACGGTCGCGCCGGAGGGATCGAGCACGAGGTCGTTCCGCGGAGACATCCAGGGCCTGCGCGCCCTCGCCGTGGTCGCGGTCATCCTCGACCACCTGCTCGCGTGGCCGTCCGGCGGCTTCCTCGGCGTCGACGTCTTCTTCGTGATCTCGGGCTTCATCATCACGTCGCTGCTGCTGCGCCAGCACGACAAGCGCGGCCGAATCTCGTTCGCCGAGTTCTACCGCAAGCGCGTCAAGCGCATCCTCCCGGCCTCGACCGCCGTGCTCCTCGTCACCGTGCTCGCGAGCTGGATGGTGTTCCTCTCCGGGCGCGCCTCGGCGATCGCGTGGGACAGCGTCGCGGCGTTCTTCTTCGTCGCCAACTGGCGCTTCGCCGCGACCGACACCGACTACTGGGCCGCCGACAGCGCCGTCTCGCCCGTCCAGCACTACTGGTCGCTCGGCGTCGAGGAGCAGTTCTACGTCGTCTGGCCGATCCTCCTCACGCTCGGCCTCGCGCTCTCGCTGCGCTTCCGCGGGCCGGGGCGCTACCGGGGGATCCTCGCCGCGATCCTCGTCGTCGTCACGGTCGGATCGTTCGCGTGGGCCATGGCCGACACCGCCGGGAACGCGGCCGTCGCGTACTTCTCCACGTTCTCCCGCGCGTGGGAGCTCGGCGTCGGCGCGCTGCTCGCCGTCGCGACGCCGCTGCTGCGCCGCATCCCGGACGCCGCCCGTCCCGTCCTGGCCTACGCGGGCCTCGCGGTCATCGCGTACGGGCTGTTCGCGCTGAGCAGCGAGTCGCCCATCCCCGCGCCCGGGTCCGTGATCCCCGTCGTGGGCGCCGCGCTCGTGATCGCGGGGGGCACGGGCGGGGCCCAGCGCTTCCTCTGGCCGCTCACGAACCCGGTCTCGCGCTACCTCGGCGACATCTCGTACTCGCTCTACCTCTGGCACTTCCCGGTGATCGTGATCCTCGCCGCCGTCACCGACACGTCGACGCTCGCCTACCCGGTCATCGTGCTCGTGCTGACCCTCGGCCTCTCGGTGCTCTCGTACCACGGCCTCGAGGACCCGATCCGCCGCTCGCACTGGCTCGAGCCGGGCGCCGCGGACCGCCGCACGAAGAAGCGCGCGCGCCGCCGGCCGGGCTTCGGCGCGTCCACGAGCACGAAGGTCGCCGCCCTCGGCACGGCCGCGCTCCTGACGGTCACGTTCATCAGCCTCGCCGTCGTGCGGCAGCAGGAGATCCAGGAGGCGTCGCGCCTCTCGCCGGGACCGGCCGCGTCGGGCGAGGAGGACCCCGCGGTCGACGCCGTGCTCGCCGACGGCGACCTCGGCGCGCTGCAGGGCCAGATCCGCGATGCCCTCGGCGCGACCAGCTGGCCCGCGCTCGACCCCGCGATCGACGGCCTCGAGAAGTCGGCGGTGCCCGTCGAGGACGGCCAGGGCTGCGGCCGCACCGACGCGGCGAACCCGCGCTCCTGCTCCTTCGGCGACACCCGGAAGCCGACGATCATGGTGCTCGGCGACTCGACCGGCATCACCCTGCTGCCCACGGTGCGCGCGCTGTTCGAGGCGACGCACCACATCCGCGGCCTCACGTACGCCGGCTGCGCCGTCATGGACGTCGAGTGGGACTTCCCGGACGCCTCCACCAAGGGCGGGTGCCTGGAGTTCCGCGAGCAGGCGATCGCCGCGATCCAGGAGGAGAAGCCGGAGATCCTGTTCGTCAGCAACAGCTACGGGCAGGTCTTCAAGCTCGCCTCGAAGGCGACCGGCGACGACGCCGTGTCCGAGTGGTCCACGGGCGTGCAGAGCACCATCGGCCAGGTGCGCGACAGCGTCGGGAAGGTCGTCCTGGTCTCCTCGCCGCCCGTCGGCCAGCCGCTCGAGACGTGCGCCACGAAGGTCTCGACGCCCGCCGACTGCCAGGCCTCGATCCCCGGCGTCTGGAAGGTGGGGGACCGTGCGCAGCGGGACGCCGCGGAGGCGATCGGCGTCGCCTACGTCGACACCTCGTCGCTGTTCTGCTGGGAGGAGCGCTGCCCGTCCTTCGTGGGCAGCACGCCCACCAAGCGCGACAGCGTCCACACGACGCCGCAGTACGCGGCCGTCATCACGCCGGCGTTCCGGCAGATGCTCGACGAGGCGCTGGCGGGCGTGCCCGCCTGATCCCGCGGCGACCGCCCGAGGCGGTCGCCGTCCCCGCACGTCCCTGAGCCCGGTCGCGCCCTCCGCGCGACCGGGCTCCGTCGCGCGCTCGTGGCGTGCCTCCGCCGCGCCCGCCCCGGCGAGCGACCGGTCGGATCCCGTATTCCAAACGTAACAAGATGGAAAAGAGAGAGCCGTACTGTAACTTTTGAGACGAGCGCAGCGGAGCGCGTGCGGATCCTCCTCGTGGGGGTCGGCCGCGATCGGCTCGTCCACGGACCGCGTGCGCCGGCCAGGCAGCGCCAGAGACAGTGAGGCTCCCCATGATCAGACCCGTCCGAGTCGCGGCCATCGCGCTCGCGACCACCGCGACGCTCGCCCTCGCCGCATGCGGCGGCGCCAGCTCGTCGAGCGACGGGGGCGCCGCCACCGGCGGCGACCTCGTCATCGCCCGGTCCGCGGACATCATCGCAATGGACAAGACCACCACCTTCGACAACAACTCCATCCGCGTCATGCAGCAGATCATGGAGCCGCTCTTCATGGTCAGCCAGGACGGCTCGAAGGTCGACCCGTGGCTCGCTACCGGCTACGAGATCTCCGACGACCAGCTGACCTACACGATCGCCCTCCGCGACGACGTCACCTTCTCGACGGGCGCGAAGATGACGGCCGCCGACGTCAAGTTCTCCCTCGACGAGGACACGAAGACGGGCGCCAGCGGCTGGGGCTTCGTCAACGCCGCCATCGACACCGTCGAGGCCACGGACGACACCACCCTCACCGTGAAGCTCAAGTACCCGTGGGCGCCGCTCATGGCCGACCTCTCGATCTTCAGCAACGGCGTCGTGCCGCTCGACTACGGCGGCAAGACCGTCGAGGAGTTCTACACCGCGCCCGTCGGCACCGGTCCCTTCGTCTGGGACTCCTGGACCAAGGGCCAGTCGGTCAAGCTCACCAAGAACGCGACCTACTGGCAGGCCGGCAAGCCGACGCTCGACAGCGTGACCTGGACCGTCGTGCCCGACGCCAACACCCGCAAGCTCCAGCTGCAGGGCGGCCAGATCGACATCAACGACACGCCCGACTGGTCGAGCTTCGCGTCGCTCAAGGACGCCGAGGGCGTGGAGGCCGTGACCTTCCCGTCGACCCAGATCGACTACCTCGCCTTCAACCAGCAGCGCGCGCCGTTCGACGACGAGCACGTCCGCCGGGCGATCGCCTACGCCATCGACCGCGAGTCGCTCGTGGATGCCGTGCTCTTCGGCAACGGCGAGACCGCCGACTCGCTGCTCTCGCCCGGCACGCCGTACTACGACGGCGACAGCGGAGCGCCCGAGCTCGACCTGGCGAAGGCCAAGGACGAGCTCGCGCAGTCGACGAAGCCCGACGGCTTCTCGACGACCCTCCTCATCCGCTCGGGCGACCCGAACCAGACCTCGGTCGCGCAGATCCTGCAGTCCGAGCTCAAGGAGCTCGGGATCACGGTCGAGATCACGCAACTCGACCCGACCGCCAACAAGCAGGCCCGCCTCGACTCCGACTTCGACATGACCCTCTCCGCGTGGACCATGGACATCCCGGACCCCGACCAGTGGACCTCCTTCGCGGTCGACCCCGAGGGCGGCTCGCACTCCGCCTTCACGTACTACGACGACCCCGAGGTCGTGGCGCTCAACAAGCAGGCCCAGCTCGAGACCGACGACGCGAAGCGCGCCGACCTCTACGCCCAGCTGCAGGAGAAGACGGGGGAGTCCGCCTTCCTCGCCTACCTCTACTACTCGCCGTACGCCTACGCGCTGAGCGACCGGATCGACGGGTTCGAGGTGACGCCGCTCGGCAACTACCACCTCGAGGACGTCACCAAGTCGTCCTGACCCACCCGGCGCCCACCCGCCGCCGACGTCGCCCGTGACGTCGGCGGCGCGGGGCGGCCGCCGCTCGCGACCCGAGCGGCGGCCGCCCCGCCACCCGCACGACACGCACCACCCGACCACCCACCGCATCCCGCCTCGAGGAGGAGCATTGCTGCACCGCCTGCGCTTCATCCCCGGCCGCCTGCTCCAGGCCGTGCCGGTCGCCTTCGGGGTGACGCTCATCGTCTTCTTCATGGCGCACCTGCTCCCCGGCAACCCGGCCCTCGCGATCCTGGGGGAGCGCGCGACCGACGCCAGCGTCGCCGCCCTCACCGAGCAGCTCGGCCTCGACCGCCCCATCTGGGAGCAGTACGGCATCTTCCTCGCGCAGCTCGTGCGCGGGGACCTGGGCACGAGCCTCACCTACCAGCTGCCCGTCACCGAGCTCGTCTTCCAGGCGATCCCCGTCACCATGTCGCTGCTCGGCTACGCGCTCGTCCTGTCCCTCGTCATCAGCATCCCGCTCGCCGCCCTCGCGGCCAGCCGCCCCGGCTCGTCCCGCGACCTCGGCGTGCGGCTGTTCACGCTCGTCGGGCAGGGGATGCCGCAGTTCTGGGTCGGCATCATGCTCATCCTGCTGCTCGCGGTGGGGCTCCGCGCCTTCCCCGTCGGCGGCTACGGCCGCGACGCGGCGGAGCACGTGCGCTTCCTCTTCCTCCCCGCGCTGACGCTCGCCATCGCGATGAGCCCGACGGTGATCCGCAGCCTCCGTGCCTCGATGATCGACGTGCTCGAGTCGGAGCACGTCGGCACCGCCCGCTCCAAGGGCTCCGCGGGCGTGCACCTCTTCCGCGACCACGTGCTGCGGAACGCCGCCATCCCGACGGTCTCGATCATCGGCGTGAACCTCGGCTACCTCGTGGGCGGATCGCTCGTCATCGAGAAGGTCTTCGCGCTCCCCGGCCTCGGCTCGCTCATGGTCAACGCCATCTTCAGCCGCGACTTCCCCACCATCCAGGCGGTGACGCTCTTCGTCGCCCTCTTCGTCGTGATCGTCGGCATCCTCACGGACGTCGTCTACACGATGCTCGATCCCCGGGTCACGCTCGGCGGGAAGGACGCGGCATGAGCACGGGCATCACCACCCCGACCGCGGTGCTCGCGGGGTTCCAGGCCCGGCGGCGCACCCGCCGCGGCTCCCGGGCGCTGCGCCCCTGGTACCGCAACGGGCCGCTCATGGCCGGCGGGATCATCACGGGCGCGCTCGTGCTCGTCGCGATCCTCGCCCCCGTCATCGCGCCGTACGACCCCGTGCTGCAGGACCTCCCGAACGCGCTGCGGTCGCCCGACGCGGAGCACTGGCTCGGCACCGACAAGTACGGCCGCGACGTGCTCTCCCGCCTCATCTGGGGCGCGCGGGTCGACCTCCGCGTCGGCTTCCTCGCGGTGCTGCTGCCCTTCGTCTTCGGCACGGTCGTCGGCGCGATCTCCGGCTACTTCGGCGGGATCCTCGACACCATCGTCATGCGCATCGTCGACGTCTTCTTCGCCTTCCCCTTCTACGTGATGGTCATCGTGCTGGTGTTCGTCTTCGGCGCCGGCGAGCAGAGCATCTACCTCGCGATCGCCGCGGTCTCCTGGGTCTCGTACGCCAAGATCGTGCGCGGCGAGGTCCTCGTGGCGAAGAAGCAGGACTACGTCGTCGCGGCCCGGCTCGGCGGCATGTCGCACGGCCGCGTGCTCGTCCGGCACATCGGCCCGAACGTGCTGAGCCAGGCGATCATCTACGGCATGAGCGACATCGTCATGGACATCATGGCGATCGTCACCCTCGGCTACCTCGGCCTCGGCATCGCCCCGCCCACCGCCGAGTGGGGCTCGATGATCGTCGACGGCCAGGAGTTCATCACCACCCAGTGGCAGCAGGCCACCATCCCCGGCCTCGTGGTGGTGGTGACGAGCCTCGGCCTGTCCCTCCTCGGCGACGGCCTGTCCGACCTGCTCAGCCCCGAGAGAAGGAAGTGACCGTGCCCGGAACGACCACCGCCCCGACGCCGGCGGCGCGCGCGAGCTCACCCGCGCCCGTGCTCCTCGCCGTCGAGCGGCTCACCCTCGGCATCCGCCGCCGCGGCGGGGAGCCGACCGTCATCGTCGACGACCTGTCCTTCGAGATCCTCGAGGGCGAGCGCTTCGGCATCGTCGGCGAGTCCGGCTCCGGCAAGTCGCTGACGCTGCGCGCGATCGCGGGCCTGCTGCCCAAGGGCGTCGAGGTGCTCTCCGGCCGGATCCTGTTCGAGGGCGTCGACCTCGTGCCGATGCCCGCCGCGAAGCGCCGCCTGCTCATGGGACCGGCGATCGCGATGATCTTCCAGGAGCCCATGACGGCCTTGAACCCCGTGATGCGGGTGGGCGAGCAGATCGCCGAGGGCCCGCGCCGGCACCTCGGGCTCTCGCGGAAGGCCGCGCTCGAGCTCGCCGTGGAGATGATGGCCCGCACGGGCATCCCGGATCCCGCCCGCCGCGCCCGCGCCTACCCGCACGAGCTCTCCGGCGGCCTCCGGCAGCGCGTGATGATCGCGATGGCGCTGTCATGCCGCCCGCGGCTCCTCCTCTGCGACGAGCCGACGACCGCGCTCGACGTGACCGTGCAGCACCAGGTGCTCCGCCTCCTCGAGCGGCTGTGCGTCGACTCCGGGGCGGCGCTCGCCTTCGTCACGCACGACCTCGCCGTCGTCAACCAGACCTGCACCGACATGGCCGTCATGTACGCCGGCCACGTCGTGGAGGCGGGCCGCGTCGCGGACGTCTTCCGCGACCCGCGTCACCCGTACACGAAGGGCCTCCTGGACTCGGCGCCCGACTTCGACCAGCCCGACCGCGAGCTCGTCGCCATCCCCGGCTTCCCGCCCAACGTGTCGAACCGGCCGTCAGGGTGCCCGTTCGCGCCCCGGTGCGCGTTCGCCGTCGAGGCGTGCACGACCGCCATGCCGCCGTTCGAGGAGGTGGCGCCCGACCACCGGGCGGCCTGCATCGAGTCCGACCGGATCTTCCTCGGGGTGCCCGCGTGAGCGCCGTGACGGCCGCGGCCGACGTCGCGTCCGCGGCGGGGGAGCCGCCCGTGCTGCGGGTCGCCGACATCACGAAGACCTACCGGGTGGGCGGATCCGTGCTGTCGCAGATCACCCGGCGGAGCGAGGCGGGGTCGCACCTGACCGCGCTCGACGGCGTGGAGCTGCACCTCGGGAAGGGCGAGATCCTCGCGCTCGTGGGGGAGTCGGGATCCGGCAAGTCGACGCTCGCGAAGATCCTCGTCGGCAGCACGGCGCCCACCGCGGGCGACGTCGAGTACCACGGCGCGCCCATGCCGGCGCGGCGCGACCGCGAGGCGAGCCGCCGGATCCAGATGGTGTTCCAGGACCCGTACTCGTCGCTCAACCCGCGCATCAGCGTGGGCGCCATGCTCGCGGAGCTGCTCACGCTGCACCGCATCGTGCCCCGGCGCGAGGTGCGGGCCGAGAGCGTGCGGCTGCTGAACCTCGTGGGGCTGGAGGAGGACGCGCTCGACGCGTACCCGAGCCAGTTCTCCGGCGGGCAGCGGCAGCGGATCGCCATCGCGCGCGCCCTCGCGGTGCGGCCGGACATCCTCATCGCCGACGAGCCCGTCTCCGCGCTCGACGTGTCGGTGCAGGCGACGATCCTCGAGCTGTTCGGGCGGCTCCGGGAGGAGCTCGGCCTCAGCATCCTGTTCGTCGCGCACAACCTCGCGGTCGTGCAGCACCTCAGCCAGCGCGTGGCGGTCATGTACCTCGGCCGGATCGTCGAGGTCGCCGACACGGCGGAGCTCTTCCGGGATCCGCGGCACCCGTACACGCGCGCGCTCATCGACTCGATCCCGCGCATGTCCGCCGGCAGCGTCAACGCCGAGGCCGTCCTCGAGGGCGAGCCGCCGAGCCCGTTCGCCGTGCCGAGCGGCTGCCGGTTCCACCCGCGCTGCCCGTACGCCGTCGCGGCGTGCCGCACCACCGACCCGGCCCTCGCGGCCGTCGCCCCCGGGCACGCGAGCGCGTGCATCCGGGCAAACGAGCTCGACGCCCCCGCGGGCGCCGTCACACAGGAACAGGGGAACGCATGAGGATCTGGATGTCGCTCGACATGGAGGGCGTCGCCGGCGTCGTGGACTGGGAGCAGTGCCGGCCCGACAGCGGCGCCGCGTACGCGCTGGGCTGCGAGCTGCTGCAGGGGGAGGTGAACGCGGCCATCGAGGGCGCGATCGCGGGAGGCGCGACCGAGATCGTGCTCAACGACTCGCACAGCCGCATGGCGAACCTCGACCCCCGCCGGATCGCCGGCGGCGCGCGCTACCTCTCCGGCCGGCACAAGCCGGGCTACATGATGCAGGGGCTCGACGACGGCTTCGACGCGATCTTCCTGGTCGGCTACCACGGGTCCATCTCGGGACCGCCGTCGACCATGTCGCACACGTACAACCCGGAGGTCTTCGCGGGCGCCCGGGTGAACGGCACCGAGGTGGGGGAGAGCGGGATCAACGCGCTCGTCGCCGACCACTACGGCGTGCCGATCGCGTTCGTCTCGGGCGACCAGGTGACGTGGACCGAGACGGAGCCCTTCTCGCCCGACGCCGTGCACGTGCAGACCAAGGAGTCGATCACCCGGTTCAGCGCGCTCAACCTGCACCCGGACGAGTCGTGCCGGCAGATCCGCGCGGGCGCCGAGGAGGCCGTGCGCGCCGTGGCCGACGGGCGCATGCGCCTGCCCGGCATCGAGCGCCCCGCCGTGCTCGAGCTCGACGTGCAGACGGCCGACATGGCCGACGTCGCATCGTGGGTCCGCGGTGCCGAGAAGGCGGCCGACCGCCGCGTCCGCATCGAGGGCGACGACCTGCTCGAGGTCTTCCGCTCGTTCGTGGCCGTGAACTACATCACGCGGCAGGCCGGGGGCCGCTGATGGGCCTCGCCGAGGAGTCGTCGCAGGCGCCGCGCCCGACGCGCTCGTGGAGCGTGCCGCCCGGACCCGACGGCACGGCGCTCGCGCTGCACGGCGGCGCGGGCGGCCGGATCCTCGAGCTGTCCCGGGAGGAGGCCGCCGCGTTCGACGCCGGCCTCCGCCGGGCCCACGACGCGGGATCCGCCGTGCTCGCCCGCGGCGGGTCGGCCCTCGACGCCGTGTGCGCCGCCGTCGAGCGGCTCGAGGACGACCCGCTGTTCAACGCCGGCCGCGGCGCCGCCCTGACGGCCGACGGCCACGCCGAGCTCGACGCCGCGGTGATGACCGGGGCCGGCCTGGCCGGCGCCGTCGCCGTCTCCCGGCACGCCAGGAACCCGGTCCGCGCCGCGCGCGCCGTCCTCGAGGAGACCGACCACGTCCTCCTCGTCGACCCGTCGGCGGAGCTCATCGCCGGCTGGGGGCTCGCCACCGCGGATCCCGCCTACTTCGTCACCGAGGCGCGCCAGCGGCAGCTCGCCCGCGTCCGCGCGGACCTCCTCCAGGGCGCGCGGCACGGCACGGTCGGCGCGGTCGCCCGCGACCGCACCGGCGCGCTGGCCGCCGCGACCAGCACGGGCGGCATGGTCAACCAGACGATCGGGCGCGTCGGCGACACCCCGGTCATCGGCGCGGGCACGTACGCGCGCGACGGCGTCGCCGCGGTCTCCTGCACGGGCGAGGGCGAGTCCTTCCTGCGCGGGGTCGTGTCGCACGACATCGCGGCGCGCGTCCGGCACCTCGGATCCACCCTCGAGGAGGCCGTGCTCGCCACGGTCGAGGCGGAGCTGACGGCCCGCGGCGCGAGCGGCGGCCTCGTCGCCGTGGGCGGGGACGGCACGCTCGTCATCGCCCACAACTCGCCGACGCTCTTCGCGGCGTTCCCCCGGGACGGGCGGCTCGTCGTGCTCACATAGGAGCGCACGATCCCGCCCACCCCCGACGGAAAGACGGAACATGCCCCTCAAGGAAGAGATCTTCGCCCGGATGGACGAGCTCACGCCCGCCGAGCGCAAGGTCGCCCGCAGCCTCCTCGCGAGCTACCCGAGCGCCGGGCTCGGCAGCGCCGCGACCCTCGCCAAGGCCGCCGGGACCAGCACCCCCACGGTGCTGCGCCTCGTCACGCGCCTCGGCATCGGGAGCTACCCGGACTTCCAGCAGCGGCTGCGCGACGAGATCACGCACCACATGAACAGCCCCGTCACCCGCACCGCCCGCAGCCGCGCCACCGCGGAGGACGGCGAGCTGTTCGCCAGGTCCGCCGGCAGCCGCGTGCAGCTCGTCGAGGGCCTCGCGGACACCGTCCCGCCGAGCGAGCTCGACCGCGCCGTGCAGCTGCTGGCGGGGAAGCCCAAGCACGTCGTGATCTCGGGCGGCTACTTCAGCCGCTTCCTCGCCATGCTGCTCGCGACCCAGCTCGACCAGGTCGTCCCCGGCGTGGAGTTCGTGGGGGAGCCGCTCGGGCACGACATCGGCCGGTACCTGCGGCTGGGGCGCGGATCCGTGGCCATCATCATCGACCTGCGCCGCTACGAGCTCGCCGCGAAGGAGGCGGCGGAGCTCGCCCGACGGCAGGGCGCGTCCGTCGTCGTCATCACCGACCAGTGGCTGAGCCCCGCCGCGGAGGGCGCCGACGTCGTGCTCCCCGTGAAGGTGGACGGCATCCCGTTCGACTCCATGGCGGCGCTCCTCGTGCTGCTCGAGGCGCTCGTCGAGCAGGTCCTCCAGGCCACCGGCGACGCCGGGCTCGAGCGCATGCGCCAGTGGGAGGAGTCCGTGCACATCCTCCGCGCCTACCGCGCCGGCGACGTCGAGCCGCTCGCGGACGGCGACGCCCCGTGATCCACCCCGACGACAGGACCCCCGCATGACCGCCACTGCACCCGAGCCCGCCCCCGCCCCCGCGCGCCCCTTCGACGGCCTCGTCGCCGTCGTCACGGGCACCGCCCAGGGGATCGGGCGCGCGATCGCCGACTCCCTCGAGGCCCAGGGCGCCCGCGTCCACGGCGTCGACCGCGACACCGTCGACCTCAGCGTCACGGCGGAGGTGGAGGCGTTCTTCGCGGGGCTGGGCGACGTGGACGTGCTCGTCAACGTGGCCGGCGGGGTGGTGGGCCAGACCCACACGCCCATCGACGAGCTCACGGACGAGGCGTGGGACCAGGTGGTGCGCGCCAACCTCACCACCACGATGGCGTGCACGCGCGCCGCGGCCCGGTCGATGAAGGCGCGCGGCACCGGGCGCATCGTCAACATCTCCTCGGGCGCCGGCCGGAGCGTGAGCCTCACCGGGATCCAGGCGTACGCGTCGGCGAAGGCCGCGCAGATCGGCTTCACGCGGCAGATGGCGCACGAGCTCGGCCCGCACGGGATCACCGTCAACTGCATCGCCCCGGGCTTCGTCCTCTCCAACCCGAGCACCGTGGCGCAGTGGGAGTCGTACGGCCCGGACGGCCAGGCCGCGCTCCTCGAGCGCATCGCGGTCCGCCGCACGGGCACGCCCGCGGACATCGCGCGCGGCGTCGCCTTCCTCGCGCATCCGGACGCCGGCTGGATCAGCGGCCAGACCCTCTCCATCGACGGCGGCCACTCGCTGTTCTGATCCGGCCTCCCGCGCCGCCCGCCCTCCCGCACCGACCGCCCGACAGGAGCACCATGCCCGACCACGTCCCCGCCACGCCGGCGGCCGCCCGCCTCGCCGAGCTCGGCGAGCGCTACTTCCGCGTCCAGCACGCGTACGACCCCTACAACGCGACGCTGCTCGGCATCGACGAGTTCGACCACCTGGCCGGCGACCCGAGCGCCGCCGCGAGCGCCGATGCGGCCTCCGCGCTGGCCGACGTCGCCGCCCAGGCGGACGCGCTCGACGACGTCGACCTCGAGGACGACCAGCGCACCGACCGCGACGTGCTCGCCGTCCTCGCGCGCGGCGCGGCGGACGACGCCCGGCACTCGCTCTGGGCCGCCAACGCCTCCGCCAAGGGCTACGTGAGCCGGCAGGGCCTCGTCTTCCAGGCCGTGCCCGCCATGACGGTCGACACCGCGCCCGCGGCCGACCGGTACCTCGCCCGGCTCGACGGGGTCGCGGGCGTGCTCGACGGCCTCGGCGATCGCTACGCCGAGGAGACCGCCGCCGGTCGCCCATCCACGCGCATGGGCCTCGCGCACGCGGTGCAGCAGCTGGAGGGCTACCTCGCGCTGCCGCTCGACGACGACGCGCTGCTCGCCCCGACCAGGTCCGGCGCCGCCGCCGCATCGGCCGCCGCCGACCGCGCCCGGCGCACCGTGGAGGGATCCATCCGCCCGGCGATGGCCCGCCTCGCCGCGCGGCTCGCCGACGAGCTCATCCCCGGCGCGCGCCCCGACGACCGCGTGGGGATCCAGCACACCGCGGGCGGTGAGGCCGGCTACGTCGACGCGGTGCGCCGCCACACCACGACCGACCTCGACCCGGAGGAGATCCACCGCATCGGCCTCGATGTGCTGGAGGACATGGTGCCGCGCTGGGCGGAGATCGGCGGCCGCGCCCTCGGCGAGCGCGAGCTGCCGCGCATCGCCGAGCGGATGCGGGAGGACCCGTCGCTCCGCTTCGAGACGAGCCAGCAGATCATCGACGTCGCCCAGGGCGCGCTCGACCGCGCGCAGGCGGCGCGTCCGCTCCTGTTCCCCGACTACGACATCGGCGACTGCGTGCTCGAGGTCATCAACCCCATCGAGGCGGAGCACTCGGCGCTCGCGTACTACCGGCCGCCCGCGGTCGACGGCAGCCGGCCCGGCGCGCACTGCCTGCTGGCGACGGATCCCGAGACGCGCTACCGCTACGAGTACGAGTGCCTGGCCTTCCACGAGTCCGTCCCGGGCCACCACCTGCAGCTCGCGACCGCGCAGACCCTCGACATCCCGCGCTACCGCCGCCACCTCGACGTGGAGGCGTGCAGCTTCAACGAGGGCTGGGGGCTGTACTCCGAGCAGCTCGCCGACGAGCAGGGCCTCTACACGGACGACGTCTCGCGCCTCGGCATGCTCTCGTTCCTCGCCCTCCGCGCGTGCCGGCTCGTCGTCGACACCGGGATCCACCACCTCGGCTGGACCCGGCAGCAGGGCGTCGACTTCATGTGGTCGCACACCGCCACGACCCGCGCGCACGTGCAGAGCGAGGTCGACCGGTACATCTCCTGGCCCGGGCAGGCGCTCGCGTACATGATCGGCCGCCGCGAGATCCTGCGCCTCCGCGAGGAGTCGCGCCGGGCGCTCGGGGACCGCTTCACGCTCCCGGGCTTCCACGGCGTGATGCTGGGCGACGGGGCCGTGCCCCTGTCGGTCCTCGACCGCACCGTCACCCGCTGGCGCGACGGCCTCGCCTCCTGACCCCCACCCCCGACCCGACCCGCTCGCAGAGAGAAGGACCCATGGACGTCACCATCAACGGCTGCCGCCTCCGCGTGGAGGTGATGGGCCCGGAGGACGCGCCCGTCATCATCGCCCACCACGGCGGCGGCGGGATCGGCTCCCTCGCCGAGCCCCGCGCCACCTTCGGCCCGCTGGCCGACCGCTTCCGCGTCATCGTGTTCGACGCCCGCGGCTGCGGCATGAGCGAGGGCATCGAGCCGTACTCCCACGCGCAGTGGGCCGCGGACGTCGACGGGATCCGGCAGTGGGCCGGCGTCGACCGCGTGATCATCGCGGGCGGCTCGTACGGCGGCTTCATCGCGCTCGAGTACGCCATCGCCTACCCCGAGCACGTGAGCGGCATCATCCTCCGCGACACGTCCGCCGACGGCAGCAACCTGGAGCTCGCGTTCCAGAACGCACGCGACCAGGACCGCGTCGAGATCGACTGGGAGTCGTTCGACCGCTACTGGTCGGGTCGCATCACCTCCGACGAGGACCTCAAGGCGCGCTGGGCCGAGATCATCCCCCTGTACGACTACGACTACGACCCGGTGAAGTCGGCCGCCCGCGTCGAGGCCGGCATCTATCGCCACGAGGCGCACAACTCGTGCTTCCAGCACAACTGGGGCGCCTACGACGTCAAGGACCGGCTGCCCGGCATCACCGTGCCGACGCTCGTCACGGTGGGCCGCCGCGACTGGGTCACGCCCGTCAGCTCCTCCGAAACCATCGCGTCCCTCATCCCGGGCGCCGAGCTCGTGGTCTTCGAGCGCTCCGGCCACTCGCCGCAGACCGAGGAGCCGGAGCTGTTCCAGGAGACGCTCCGCGGCTTCCTCGAGCGCGTGCACCCGAGCGCGGCGGTCGCCTGATGGACGTCGTCGTCATCGGGGCAGGCGCGATCGGCGGCACGCTCGGCGCCCACATGGCCCGCGCCGGCCACCGCGTGCTGCTGTGCGACCAGGACGCGGAGCACGTCGCCGCGATCCGCGCGCACGGCCTCCGCATCGAGGGCCCGGTGGAGGAGTTCACCGTGCGCGTCGACGCGGTCACGCCCGACGAGCTGCCCGACCGGATCGACCACGCGATCGTGGCCGTGAAGAGCCTGCACACCGCGTCCGCCGCGGAGCTCCTCCGCGACCGGCTGGCACCCGACGGCTGGGTCCTCACGGTGCAGAACGGCCTCACCGCGGACACGCTCGTCGACGTGCTCGGCGCCGACCGCGTGGTCTCCAGCTTCGTGAACGTCGGCGCAGACCTCATGGGCCCCGGCCGGATCCTGCAGGGCAACGTCGCCGCGTTCCACGTCGGCGAGCTGGCGGGCGGGGAGATCACCCCGCGCGTGCGCGAGATGGTCGAGGCGCTCCCGTACGCCCGTGCCACGGACAACGTGCTCGGGTACCTCTGGGGCAAGGAGGTCTACGGCGCGATGCTCTGGGCGGGCGCCGTCTCGGACCTCCCCATCGCCGACACCCTCGACCGCGACGCCTACCGGCCGCTGATGATCGCGCTCGCCCGCGAGGTGCTGGCGCAGGCGCCCGTGCGGGTGGAGGGCTTCGACGGCTTCGAGCCGGACGACCTGGAGGGATCGCTCGACCGGCTGGCGGCGTTCAACCGCCGGAGCGCCAAGACCCACAGCGGCATCTACCGCGACCTCATGGTGCGCCGGCGCAAGACCGAGGTCGACCAGGTGCACCGCGACATCCAGGGGCCGGTCTTCGACATGATCGTCGAGATGATCCACGACATCGAGGAGGGCCGCCGCACGTGCGAGGTCGCCAACCTCGATGAGCTGGCGGCGCGCGTCGCGGCCCTGCCCGCCGGCGCCGCTCCCGCGCGGGGCTGAGCACGCGACGACGGCCGCCGCGCGCATGCGCGACGGCCGTCGGATCGGGCGGGAGCGTCTACTCGCGCAGCGTCGTGATGTGCTCCCGGTACCACTCGACCGTGGAGCGCAGCCCCTCGTCGAGCCCGATGGAGGAGGTCCACCCGGCGTCGGCGAGCTTGGATACGTCCAGCAGCTTCTGCGGCGTCCCGTCCGGCTTCGACGTGTCCCACTCCGTTCGGCCCTCGTAGCCGACGACGCGCGCGATGGTCTCCGCGATCTCGCGGATGGTGACGTCGCTGCCCGTGCCCACGTTGACCTGCTCGGGCCCGTCGTAGTGCTCGAGCAGGTGGAGGCACGCGGCGGCCATGTCGTCGACGTGCAGGAACTCGCGGCGCGGCGTGCCGGTGCCCCAGTTCGTCACCGACTCCGCGCCGGACGCGCGCGCCTCGTCGTAGCGGCGGATGAGCGCGGGCAGCACGTGCGAGCCCTGCGGCGAGAAGTTGTCGCCGGGGCCGTAGAGGTTCGTCGGCATGGCGGAGATCCACGGCAGCCCGTACTGGCGGCGCACGGCCTGGATCTGCATGATCCCCGCGATCTTCGCGATCGCGTAGGCGTCGTTGGTCGGCTCGAGGTGGCCGGTGAGGAGGCTGTCCTCCGTGATCGGCTGCGGCGCGAGCTTCGGGTAGATGCAGGAGGAGCCGAGGAACAGCAGGCGGTCGACGCCGTGCGCGAGCGCGGCGTCGAGCACGTTGACCTGGATGCGCAGGTTGTCGCTGAGGAAGTCGACCGGGTACGTGCTGTTCGCCAGGATCCCGCCGACCTTCGCGGCCGCGAGGACCACGTGCGCCGGCTTCGCCTCGGCGAAGAACGCGAAGACCGCGTCGCGGTCCTTGAGGTCGAGCTCGGCGGAGGTGCGGCCGATGACGTCGGTGAAGCCCTCGGCCTCGAGCCGCCGGACGATCGCCGAGCCGACGAGCCCCCGGTGGCCCGCCACGTAGACGCGGGCCGAGCGGTCGAGCGGCGCAGGCGTGAACGCGACGGCGTCGCGCTCGTCGGCGGCGGACGCGGGCGCCGCGCTCACGCCTCGACCGCGGTCGCCTCGGCCGTGCCCCAGCTCGCGAGCTGCACGGTGTCGATCCACGGCCGCCCCTCGGCCTCGAGAGCGGCGATGTCCGCGTCGACCATGATCCGGGCCAGCATCGTGGTGTCGACCGTGGCCTTCCAGCCCAGCTTCTCCTCCGCCTTCGTGGCGTCGCCCACCAGGGCGTCGACCTCGGTCGGGCGCAGGTAGCGCGGGTCGAACCGGACGTGCTCGGACCAGTCGAGGCCTGCGTGCGAGAACGCGGTCTCGAGGAAGTCGCGCACGGTGAAGTTCCCGCCGGTCGCGAGCACGAAGTCGTCGGGCTCGTCGGCCTGCAGCATCCGCCACATGCCCTCGACGTACTCGGCGGCGTAGCCCCAGTCGCGGATGCTGTCGAGGTTGCCGAGGTAGACGTGGTCCTGCGTGCCGGCCTTGATGGCGGCGACCGCGCGCGTGATCTTGCGCGTCACGAACGTCTCGCCGCGGCGCGGGGACTCGTGGTTGAAGAGGATCCCGTTCACCGCGAACATGTCGTACGCCTCGCGGTAGTTCTTGGTGATCCAGAAGCTGTAGAGCTTCGCGGCCCCGTACGGCGACCGCGGGTAGAACGGCGTGGTCTCGCTCTGCGGCGGGGGAGTGGCCCCGTACAGCTCGCTCGAGGAGGCCTGGTAGAAGCGGGTCTCGATGCCGGACAGGCGCACGGCCTCGAGCAGGCGGATCGTGCCGGTGCCCGTGGTGTCCGCGGTGTGCTCGGGCTCGTCGAACGAGACGCGCACGTGCGACTGCGCGGCGAGGTTGTAGACCTCGTCGGGCTGGATCTGCATCATCAGCGTCGTGAGGCGCGAGCCGTCGCTCAGGTCGCCGTAGTGGAGGAAGAGCTTCGCGCCGTCCTCGTGCGGGTCCTGGTACAGGTGGTCGATGCGGGACGTGTTGAACGTCGACGAGCGGCGGATGAGGCCGTGGACCTCGTACCCCTTGGCGAGCAGCAGCTCCGCCAGGTACGAGCCGTCCTGCCCGGTGATGCCCGTGATGAAGGCCTTCTTGGCCATGGATCCCCCCAGATTCTCATGCGTGCGACGCGTCGGCGGCGGGGCAGTCGCCCGGCGCGGCCGTCCGGCCGTCCGCTCGAATCTAACGTGAGGGCGACGTCCGGCGGCAATCGGGGTACGGCGCCGCGCGGTGCGTTAACGACATCGAAACCTCGAGGCCCCAGAATGGGCCCATGGGGGATCTACGTACGACCGACGCTGCGCGCATGCAGACGGCGCCGGACCTGGGGGGCCTGACGGTCTGCCTGGTCGGCATCAACTACTGGCCGGAGACCACGGGCATCGCGCCCTACACGACCGCGATGGCCGAGGCGCTGACCGACGCGGGGGCGAGCGTCCACGTCGTCACGGGCATCCCGCACTACCCGCAGTGGAAGCTGCAGGACGAGCGCTACGCCGACGGGAAGCGCTGGGAGGAGATGCGCGACGGCGTCCGCATCACCCGCGTCCGCCACACCATCCCGAAGACGCCGGACCTCGCCGGCCGCGCCAAGCTCGAGGCGAGCTTCCTGCGCGGCGCGCTCCGCGAGGTGCGACGGGACACGAGCGACATCGTCATCGCGGTCACGCCGTCCCTCGCCGGCCTCGCCGCAGGGGCCCTCGGGCACGGCCGCCGTCCGCTGGGGGTGCTGGTGCAGGACCTCACGGGCAACGCCGCGGGCGAGTCCGGCACCACGGGCGGCAGGGCCTCCCGGCTCATCGCGTCGGGGGAGTACGCGCTCCTCCGCCGGGCCGACCGCATCGGGGTCATCACGCCGCGCTTCGGCGACCTGCTCGTCCAGCAGGGGCTGCCCGACGGATCCATCTCCGGGCTGCCGAACTTCACGCACATCACGCCGGTCGACGTCTCCACCGCCGCGGCGCGCACGCGCCTCGGGTGGACCCGCGACGCGTTCACGGTGGTCCACACCGGCAACATGGGCATGAAGCAGGGGCTCGAGTCGGTCGTGGAGGCCGCGCGCCTGTCCGACACGCGCGACCTCGGGATCGAGTTCGTCCTCGTGGGCGACGGCAACCAGCGGGCCGCGCTCGAGGCGCAGGGCGCCGGGATCCGCTCGCTCCGCTTCGTGCCGCCGCTCGACGGCGACGACTACCCCTACGCGCTGGCCGCGGCCGACGCGCTCCTGCTCAACGAGAAGCCGGGCGTGCGCGAGATGAGCATGCCCTCGAAGCTCACGTCGTACACGAGCAGCCGACGCCCGATCATCGCCGCGGTCGAGGACGGCGGCATCACCGAGAGCGTCGTGCGCGAGCACGGAGCGGCGGCGATCATCCCGCCGGGCGACCCCGAGCGGCTGCTCCAGGCGGCCCAGGACCTGCGCTGCGACACCGAGGGCGCGGCGGCCCTCACCACCGCCGCCCAGCGGATGTTCCAGAACCGCTACTCGCCCGTCAGCGCGCACGCCAGGTACGTGCGCTTCGCGCAGGCGCTGGCCGCCCTGGGCGCCGGGGTGCGCGCGTGACGGCCGCGCCCGACCCCGCGGTCGACGTCCCGGTGATCGACCTGTCGCAGGCTCCCGGCGAGCACCAGGCGTGGGACCGGCCGAAGCGCACGGTCTACCTGTGGGCCGCCGTCGAGCTGCTCCTCGTCACGAACCCGTGGCAGATCAGCTCGTCGCTCCGCGTCCGCGCGCTCCGGGCGTTCGGCGCCGAGATCGGCGACGGCGTGGTGTTCCGGCCGCGCACGCGGGTCAAGTTCCCGTGGAAGCTGCGCATCGGCGACCGCTCCTGGATCGGCGAGGGCGTCTGGTTCCACAACCAGGACCTCATCAGCGTGGGCCACGACGTCGTCCTCTCCCAGGAGACGATGCTCACCACGGGCAGCCACGCGCACCGGCGCGACATGGCCCTGATCACGCGCCCCATCGTCATCGAGCCGGGCGCATGGATCACCTCGCGCTGCCTGGTCCTCGGCGGCGCGCACGTGGGCCGATCAGCGCTCGCCCGGCCGATGACCGTGGTCGCGGGCGACGTGCCCGCGGGCGCGATCGTGTCGGGTCCCGACTGCACCGTCGTCGGCGCACGGTTCCCGTAGACGCGCCCCTCGCTCCCACGACACTCATCAGACGCAGTCGCCCCGGCGCGACCGAGTCCACCTCGAAAGGGTTCTGCCTCCAGTGCGAATCGTTCAAATCATCAACTCGCTGGACGTGGCCGATGGCGGTCCTCCGAGATTCGCCTTCGAACTGGACGCCGCCCTCAACGGCCTCCCTCACGTGACGTCGCAACTCGTGAGCGTGAAGGGAAGGCGAGCGGATTCGGTTGTCGCCGCCGCTGATCCCTCAGCGATCACTCGGCAGCGACCGCGTTGGCTCCGAGGTCGCGAGGACGCGCTGTCGCTCATCGGGTTGCTCCGCATTATCCGGTCGGCCGACGCGGTCGTCATCCACGGGTACTTCTACCCGTGGCTACCCGTCGCCGCCGTCGTGGCGCGCATCTTGGGAGCGGACGTCCATCTCACGCCTCACGGTTCGCTGACCCCGTATCAGCAGAAGGTGTCGGTGAAGCGCAAGCGGATATACGAAGCCGTGGTCGGAAGATCCCTGCGGTGGGCTATCACCCGCATCGTCGTGCAATCGAGGATCGAGCAGGAGCAGATCCACGAGCTCCTCCCGCAGGTCTCGACATTCGTCGGAGGCGTAGGGACCGCGCTCCCGGACAGACCTCGGATCGGCGATGACACCCACTCACCGCTCCGCCTCCTCTCCGTGTCGCGAATAGCGCCTAAGAAGAACGTCGAGGTGATGCTGCGCGCCGTGCGCACTCTGCTCGATGCGGGGGAGAACGTCCGGTTGACGATCGCGGGGACCGGGAGACCGGACTACGAGCAGGCGCTCAAGGGCCTCGCGGACGAGTTGCGGATCACGGATGCCGTGGACTTCGCCGGCTCCGTGACGGGCACGGACAAGAAGGACCTCTACGAGGGCAGCGACATCTTCCTGCTCCCCAGCGATGACGAGAACTTCGGGATCGGAGTCGCCGAGGCTCTGGCCCACGGCGTCCCGGTGGTGGCCACCGCGGCGGTCGCGGCCGCGTCCAGCATCACGGGCGACGCCGGTCGTGTGATCCCGAGACCGTCCGCGGACCTCCTCGCCGACGCGGTGCGCCGTCTCGCGGAGGTGGAGCCGTTCCAGGCCGCCAGGCAGGAGGCCGTCAGGGTCGCCGCGAGCGACTTCGACTGGCCTTCGGTGGCAGGGCGATGGCTCGAAGGGATGCGTCCCGCTCCGACGGCGCCCTCGCGCGGTCGGAGCCGACGGCGGACCACATGACCCCCCACCGCGACCTCCGCCCAGACGGAGCCCGGATGCGCGCCCACGGCCGGAGGGGCGTCATCGACGACCGCGTGCGCGGACCGCGTCGAGACGCACGCGTCGCGCCGACCAGGAGTCAGATCGAGAGAACGAGGTCCATCCGATGACGACCACGATGCGTCTTCCGACCGCGGCTCCCACGCCGCGCCCCACTCGCGCGCGCATCACGGACCTGACGCTGTGCGTAGCGGCCCTGTCCTCCTCCTGGAGCGCGGTCTCCATAGGCGGCGTCAACGTCGTGGACTGGCTGCTCTCCGGCAGCCTGCTGCTCACGTTGATCGCGCGGATAGCCCATCGGCGGCCGGTGTACATCTCCTTCTGGATGATCATCCCGTTCTTCGGCGCGATCGTGATCGAGACGCTCGCCGTCATCTCCGGCCGCAGCGACGCGTTCGCGTCCGTGATGGTCCTCCGCGTGCTCCTCGCCACGACCCTCGTGGCGGTCCTCATCCAGACGCTCGCGATCGCGAACACCAGGAAGCTGCTCATCGACCTCCTCGCCTGGTGGGCCGTGGGCATCACGCTGAGCTCCGCGACCGCAGCTCTGGTCGCGAGCGGCGCGATCTCGCTGCAAGGCGTCCTCACGCAGGCGACCGGGGAACGCCTCAGCGGCCTGGCCGCGCACCCCAACGGCCTGGCGTTCTCGATCACGATCGTGTTCCCTGCGTTGATCTACTTCCTGCGTTCAGCCACAGCAAAGGTCAAGCTCCTCTGGCTCGCCGCTCTCGTGATCAATCTCGGCGCCCTCTTCTTGAGCGACTCCCGCTCCGGACTGCTCGTGGGAGCGACGTCGCTCGGACTCTCCATCGTCCTCGCCATCCGTTCCACTCGAGGTCGCGTCTTGGCCGCGCCCGTGCTCCTGCTCGCGGGGAGCCTGGCGGTAGTGCAGCTGCCGGCGCTCCTAGCGGGGTCGAGGCTCCTCACGGGAGCCCCCCTCAGCGACGCGGCGCGCTCCAGCATCAATTCCACAGCCCTGCAGGAGTTCTTCGACAATCCCGTCCTCGGCGGTGGGTTCGAGGCTCTTGGAGGAGTCGCGGTCCCCCTCCAACTTATCTCCACCGGTGGCATCGTCCTCCTGCTCGGGTACTACACCTACGTGCTCCGCCCCGTGCCGGCCCTCTGGAGACGACGCGGAGACCACTTGGCGACGACGGGTCTGCTGTCGCTCGCCATGCTCGTCGCCTTCGGTCTGTCCAATCCCGTGATCCTCGAACGCGCGGCATTCTGGCCGGCTCTGATCGCCTACTTCTACATGCGATCCACCGAGGACCTCCTCCCGGAACGGGAGCCATGGAGCCCGACCCCCTGACGAAGAGGGCCGGACCGCTCCGAGCCCCACCATCGAGACAACACCCATCGCGCATGTCGGAGATCACGGAGAACCCATGAAGATAGCTGTCGTCGTCGCCACGATCGGCAGGCCGGAGAACGTCGCCGCGCTGACCGCATCCATGCTCCAGCAGACCATTCGCCCATCCCAGCTGATCGTCTCCGCACCCGCACAGGAGGACGTGATCGGGGTGCAGGGACTGGCACCCTTCGTGCAAGTGCTGATCGGCTCGAAGGGGGCGTCCGCTCAGAGGAACGCGGGACTCGACGCCGTCGCACCGGACTGCGACATGGTCGTGTTCCTGGACGATGACGCGGTCACGCGCGAGGACTACCTCGAGCAGGCGGCCATCGCATTTGGCGCGCACCTGGACGTCGTCGGCCTCACGGGCACGCTGCTCCGAGACGGAGCCGCAGAGGGATCACCGGTCTCGCCGGAGGACGCCATGCGCGCGCTCTCCGCGAGCGAGAGCGGCGGACACGCCCTCGCGGAGGTCCGAGGCCTGTATGGCTGCAACGCGGCCGTGAGATGGAGCGCTGCTCGAGACCTGCGGTTCGACGAGGCCCTGCCCTTGTACTCGTGGCTCGAGGACCTCGACTACTCGCGACGCCTCGCGACGCTCGGGCGACTCATGAGGAGCGAAGCCTGCGTGGCCGTGCACCTGGGAGCGAAGTCAGGCGGACGCCAGCAGCACAGGCGCTTCGGCTACTCCCAGATGTCCAACCCCATCCACCTCGTGAAGAAGCGGAGCATAACGGCGCGCCACGCCGGGGCACTGGTCGTAAAACCCCTCCTCGCGAACGTCCTCGGCTCCTTACGGGGCATCGACTGGAGGAGAGCGCGTCTCCGGGGGAACCTCCTCGGCGTGGGCGACCTCATGAGAGGACGCATCACCCCCGGACGGATCACCGACCTTTAGGAGTCGATCGCCACCGGCCGCAGAAGACCCGCAGGAGGATTCGAGTGACGGGACGGCCGCAGGCCCCACCACGGGCCGTGCCGTCGGCAAATAGCCGGCACCAGTTCAGGTCAGGCGTCGCTTGAGGCGTGCGGGGACGCCCGCGTACAGGCTGTCCCGCTCGCAGTCCTCCGTCACCATGGAGCCGGCGGCGATGACGCATCCGACACCAACGTTGACGCCGGGCAGCACGGTCGTGCCCGATCCGATCCACGTGCCGGAGCCGATGGACACAGGCCGTCCCGTGAGAGCGCCTGCGCGCTTCCGCGACGAACCGTCCTGATGGGTCGAGGTGATCAACCTCACATGGTCGCCGAGGCTCACGTGGTCGCCGATGGTGACATCGGCCTGCGCGTCGATGAAGCAGTCGACGTTGACGAACACCCCTTCGCCCAGCACCACGTCGGCATGCCCGCTGAGCTGGAGCCCGATAAGGACGTGCACGCGGGGACCGGTTGTGACTCCCGCCCACCTCAGCAGGACGGGACGGAACCTGTGCGGAAGCAACTCCATGGATGACAAGCTGCGGAGGAGGTCCACTCGGAGGCTGCGGCGGCTCATGGTCGCAACCCACGCCCGGCATGGACCGCCGTCGTCGCGGCCGTGCGCGCGGGAGAGGACATGAGGGGACCGCGGGGAGATCGGCCGTCATGCCTCGTCTGCCGTCACCCGTGGCAGGGCTCGAGGACCTCGATCACCTCTCCGACCTCGAGATGACACCGAGGATGGCTCCGCTGATGGCCTGGGCCGCTGCCTCGATCGTGGGATGTCCCACTTCCGCCGCCGCCCCATACAGGCTGGTCTCCACCCAAGCCCGCGCGTACGCCTCGGGGGTGGTCTCCGCCTCGAAGACGTTCAGGCCTCGGGTCAGGTACTCGTACTCCGGGGCGTGCGCCGCGCCCGAGCTCGTGAGCACAGGCAGTCCCATGACCAGGGCATCGACCGCCACCAATCCGACCCGGCCGGGATTGAGGAGCAGGCGGGAGACGGACGCAGCCGGCGCGTAGTCCTCGGGAGTCGAGTGTCCGAGCATGACGACCCTGCCGGTGTCGACGGCGAGGGCGTCGACGGACGCGCGCATCGTCCCGTCCCCTGCGACGACCAGCCAGACCGACGGATCCGCCTCCATGGCTATCCGTGCGGCATCGACCAGGAGATCGATCTTCTTGTACTCGTTCAAGGCGCCCAGGAAGAGCGCGACGGATGCATCGTCGGGGATGCCGTGACTCTCCCGGAAGGCGCGCGCCCTCGCAGGATCGACCGCCGCCATCGCGCGCTCCAGTCGCGACGTGTCCGTGGAGTTGCGGAAGGCCGTCACGCGAGCGGGGTCGAGTCGTGTGGAGCGGAGGACGTGTCGTCGACCCGACTCGGTGTAGGTCAGCACGTGGGAGGCATGCTGGTTGAGGCGGTTCTCCACCAGATCCGCGAGCTGCGACTGGGTCGTGGTCTCGGACAGGCCGTGGCCCAACGTGATGTACGGACGGCGGAGCGCCAGGCGCTGCCAGGCGTTGAGGTTGGTCCCCTGCATCTCCGTCACGAGCAGCACGTCCGCGCCGGACCAGGATGCGGGGATCCGTCGGAACATGAACTTGGGGATCCTTCGCGAAGGTCGGAACGTCCACGCACGCACCCTGCTGGCCCAGCGCGGCTCGATGCCATCCCCTCGGACGGCGATCTCCTCGTGCTGGCTCCGATCGCCTCCGTAGAACACGCGGCACTCCACTCGAGCTTCACCGAGCTCCTGGATGACCAGCTCCCATAGACGTTCGCGGTAGCCGGGTACGTATGGCTGCGTGATGGCGACTCTCTGCGTCATTCGCTTGCCTCCTGTCGTGTCGAGGTGTCATGCGGGCAGTTCGGTCCCGCGCCATCGTGATGCGCGGCCGCGCGCGAGACGCCGGCGGATCGGCGCGTGGGGCACTAGGCGTTGTCTTCCTTCCGGCGGACGAAGCGGCTCAGCCGGATCAGCAATGCGACGCATTGGACCAGGTACGCGCTCGCCAGGCCCAGCGCGGCGCCGGTCGCCCCGTTCGTCACGGCGCCCAGCGCCACGCCTGCCAGGCAGATCATGGTGGAGAGGACGCTGATCGTCGCCACGAAGTTCTTCTTGCCGACGCCCTGCAGCACAGCGCCCAGCAGCGCAGCGCAGGAGGCGAAGACCAGCCCGATCGCGGTGATCTGGAGGGGCACGACTGCCCCCTGGTACGCCGAGCCGAGCGCGAACGGGACGAGGAACGGGACCGCGGCGAAGAGGAGCAGGTACAGGAGGGCGAACAGCCCGCTGGCTCCGGAGATGAGCAAGAGGACGCCACGGAGGGTCCTCGAGGTCTTCTTCGCGGCCACGGGGAGGAGGACGGTCGCCAGGGATGCGGGAAGTATCCGCAAGGGGTTGGTCAGGCGCGCGGACGTCGCGTAGAACCCGGCCTGCAGCGGACCCGCGAGAGCGCTGGTGATGGCCGCGTCCAGATTCTGCGCCTGGGCCGCGACCGAGTTGATCCAGTATGGGTAGGAGCGGGAGAGGAGCACCCGCATCCTGGAGCCGTCGGAGGGAGCCAGCCTCCGCGCCACGTAGACGTACGCGAAGACCAGGGAGCCGACCGCGGAGGCCGCGACGGCGACGGAGTACGCCAGCATGGGCTCGAGGATCGGCACGATGGTCGACGCGAGGAACAGGCCCATGGTCGCCACGCGCCTGACGACGAGGTTGGTGGTGTTGATCCGCGCGTCACCGTCAGCCAGGACCACCCCGAGCCAGGTGTCGGCGCTGCGTTCGGCGGCGGCCCACACGGCCAGCGGCAGAAGGGACCAGTAGCGCGCGTCGACGAGCAGGGCGAGCGCGACGCCGAGCGCGCCTAGGCACGTCGCCAGGGTGATGGCGAGGCCCGTGTTCAGGCGCAGCGCCGCGGTGACGGACCCATCGAGACGATCCCGTGCGCGTTCTCGGATCACCAGCGTCGGCAGCCCCAGGTCGAACAGCACTTGCGGTACGGCGAGCAGTCCCAGCACGGCCGCGAAGAACCCGAACTGCTCAGGTGGGAGCGAGCGGACGAGGAGCAGCATGGTCGCTGCCTGCAGCAGCGCTGCGACGATCCGACCGACGGAGATCCACGCGAACTGGGAGCGTATCCGGCGACCGTCGTTCACGGGCACGTCCGTCCTAAGGCCTTCTGATCGCTCCGCGGACTCATCGGGCGCCGCATCCGATGACACGGTCGGGGGACCGGCTGAGGATGACAGCGGCGGAGTCTGGCCGCTCAATACGCCCCCTCTCGCGCCAGGACGGCCTTCGCCGTCCGCCACAGGATCACCAGATCCCCCATGATCGACCAGTTCTCCACGTAATAGAGGTCGAGCCGCACGCTGTCCTCCCACGAGAGGTTTGAGCGACCGCTCACCTGCCAGAGCCCGGTGATCCCCGGCTTCACGAGGAAGCGACGGTGCACCTTCGTCTCGTAGGCCTCGACCTCGCGGGCGAGCGGCGGTCGGGGGCCGACCAGGGACATGGTGCCGTTGAGCACGTTCACCAGCTGCATGAGCTCGTCGAGGCTGTAGCGACGGAGGAATCGACCGACGGTGGTGACCCGCGGATCGTCCTTCATCTTGAACAGGACCGAGTTCCCCGCGTCCCTGCTCTGCTGCTGCAGGTCGAGCAGGCGCGCCTCCGCGTCCGTCACCATCGTGCGGAACTTGAGCATGGGGAACGTGCGTCCGTTGATGCCCACGCGCTCCTGGCGGAACACGACCGGACCCGGGGTGCTCAGGCGGATCGTCATCGCGATGGCGAGGAACAGCGGCGACGCCACGATGAGGATGAGCGTGCTCGCGATGATGTCGAAGGTGCGCTTCGCGAAGAGCTTCGTGCCCTCATAGCGGGGCGTCTCCACGTGGATGAGGGGAAGGCCGGCGACCGGGCGGGTGTGGATGCGCGGCCCGCCGATGTCCGTGAGGCTCGGCGCGACCACGAGGTGCTGGCGGCCCGGCTCGAGCGACCAGCTCAGCTCGCGGATCCGCTCGGGCGACAGCTCATCGTTGCTGGCGATGACGATCGTGTCCGCGTCGACGGCGCGCATGGCGGCCTGCAGGTCATCGAGCTTGCCGAGGACGGGGATGCCCGTGCCGGGGAGCGTCGCGGCGATCACGCCGGAGGGGATGCAGGCCCCCACCACCAGGTAGCCCGCGAAGGGCTGGCGCGCGAGCTCGCGGGCGAGGAAGCCCGTGGACGCCTCGGATCCGATGAGGAGCACGCGCGAGGAGTACCGGCCCTTCGCGCGCTGGACGTTGAGCCACTGCCGCCACATCCAGCGGCTCACGAGGAGCGTCACGAGTCCGAGGGGCAGCGCGATGATGATGTAGCCGCGAGCGAAGTCGATGCGGCCGAGGAACGCGACGATGGCGACCAGGCCGAACAGGCGCACGGTGGCGCTGAGGATGAGGCGGTACTCCTGCGGGCCGGTGCCGAGCACGCGGTAGCTGCGGGTCCCGTAGAGGCCGAGGGCGATCATCCAGCTGGCGATGATGATGACGGAGATGAGGGAGTAGCTGACCGCGACGCCCTCGACGTCGCCGTTGAAGGCGACGTCCGACGTCTCGAACCCGAACCAGGCGATCTGGACTCCGAAGACGACCCAGATCAGCACCAGCAGGTCGGTGATGACGAGACCGAACGCGTAGGTCCGTCGCCACTCATGGGCCCTCGCGTCGCTGAGCTCGCTCTCCGGCCCCGATGCGCCGGCGCGGCCGTTCGCGGATCTGTCTCGCCCGCGTCCTCGCGCAGCGGCTGCCCTTCGTGCGTCGTCGTGCGTCGCCTGCTGTTCGATCATCGTCCCCCCAAGCCGATGGTGCGTCCCCCTGAGTCACCGTCGGCTCTTGGAGTCGAGACTACAGCGCCACCCCAGCGTTCCTGACGTCCCATGGACGCGATCGACGTGATATGTCGTGGGAGGACACGTCCGGCTCAGGCTGGCGGCGGGAGCCGCGGCGCAGCGCCTCGGGGACGTCAGATCCGCGTCCAATCTCCCCCGTCACGCCGCGTGATCGATCCGCGTACAACTTCGACGAGCTCCGCGGTCCGTGCGCGCACCGCCGCGGCGACGCGCTCGGCCGCCGCGTCGTCCTCCGCGGTGAAGCGCACCGTGAGCCGGGGCTCGCCGCGGACGACCTGCAGGTCATTCGCCTCGAGCGTCGCGACGCGGGCCGCCTCGGCGGCGGCGGCCGGCAGGACGGCGGCGGGGTCGGCGCCCGGTCGCAGCGCGCCGACGGTCATGGTGATGCGGTAGGAGGGCACGCTCCATGGTGCCGCACCCGGAGGCTCGCGTTAAATGGAGGACGGCCCCGACCACGTGGTCGGAGCCGTCCTCGGAAGCTCAGCGTGCTGCGCTCACCAGAGGCGAGCGGGTGGCATTAGAGCGGGCGGATGTTCTCAGCCTGGGGACCCTTGGGGCCCTGGGCGACCTCGAACTCGACCTTCTGGTTCTCGTCGAGCGACTTGTAGCCGCCCGTCGCGATCGCGGAGTAGTGAGCGAACACATCCGCGGTTCCGTTGTCGGGAGCGATGAAGCCGAAGCCCTTTTCAGCGTTGAACCACTTGACGGTGCCTGTTGCCATGACGAAATTTCCTTCAAAAGAGATGCATCGATCCCGGGACCCGGGACCGCGGGTCGCCTGCCCCTCGTGACCCCTCCGGCGGACCGGGCGGATCGTGAGGACCTGACGACTTGTTACCAACCCTAGCGGGTGAAACCGCGCCAGCGGGGGATGCGGGCACATTCTCGTCCGGTGTTTCCCTCCGTGACGCCTGCGGGGGAGCGGCGGGCACCGGCGGGGGCCGTCCGACGTCGGACGCGCACGGGATGATGAGGGGATGCACATCCTGGTCGCGCGGACGCCCTCCGGCGTGCGTCTCGTCGACCTCGACGGGACCGGCGCCGTCACGGCCACGCGCGACGTCCCGTCCGCCGAGTGGCCCGCGGTCGCCGCCGCGCGCGAGCGGTCCGTCCCCGCGCCGCGATGGGTGTGGGACGACACCGCGGTCTGGGCGCGCCCGCTGATCGCCGCGGGCGTCCGCGTCGCCCGCGTCCACGACCTGCGGCTCTGCCACGCCATCCTGCGGCTGTCCACGCAGACCGCCGACAGCGCGCTAGCCCAGCTGCCGCCCAGCCCCTGGGACCGCGCAGCGCCGGTCGGACGGGAGCCGTCGGCGTCCGCGACCCTCTTCGACGACCTCGACGCACCCGAGGGCCGGTCGCCCGACGAGCTGGTCGCCGAGCTCCGGCTGCAGCTCGAGGCGGTCGCGGGCAGCGCCGAGCCCGGCCGCCTCCGCCTCCTCCTGGCGGCCGAGTCGGCGGGAGCCCTCGTCGCCGCCGAGATGTCGGCCGACGGGCTGCCGTGGGACACGGCCGTGCACGACGCGCTCCTGCTCGACCTGCTCGGCGGACGGCCCGCGCACGGGGGCGCGCCTCCCGCGCTGGTGCGGCTCGCCGCGCGGATCCGGGAGATCCTCGCCGCCCCCGACCTCAACGTCGACAGCCCGCCGGACGTGCTGCGCGCCCTGCGCCGCGCCGGCATCGACGCGTCGAGCACGCGCCAGTGGGAGCTGCAGGAGATCGACCACCCGGTCATCGCGCCGCTGCTGGAGCACAAGAAGCTGTCCCGCCTCCTCACCGCCAACGGGTGGACGTGGATGGAGACGTGGATCCGCGACGGCCGCTTCCACCCCGAGTACGTGCCCGGCGGCGTGGTCACGGGGCGCTGGGCCGCCAGCGGAGGGGGCGCGCTGCAGCTGCCCCGCCAGATCCGGTCGGCCGTCCGCGCGGATCCCGGCTGGCGGCTCGTCGTCGCCGACGCCGCGCAGCTCGAGCCGCGCGTCCTCGCCGCGCTTGCCGAGGACCGCGCCATGGCCGACGCGGGCCGGGGGACCGACCTCTACCAGGGCCTCGTCGACTCCGGGGTCGTGGACACCCGCGCGCACGCCAAGGTCGCGATGCTCGGCGCCATGTACGGCGCCACCTCCGGCGAGAGCGGTCGCCTGATGCCCCGGCTCGTCCGGGCGTACCCGCGGGCGACGGGCTACGTGGAGCGCGCGGCACGGGCGGGGGAGAGCGGGGGCGTCGTGAGCACGCGGCTCGGACGGTCGTCCCCGCCGCCCGGCGACGCCTGGGTCGACGTGCAGCAGATCGGTCGCGCGGGCGAGGCGTCCGCGGCGGACGCCGCCCGCGCGCGCACGTCCGCGCGCGACCAGGGCCGCTTCACCCGCAACTTCGTCGTCCAGGGCAGCGCCGCCGAGTGGGCGCTCTGCTGGCTGGCCGGCCTCCGGCGCCGGCTCGCCGCGATGGAGCGGCCCGGATCACGCCCGCACCTCGTCTTCTTCCTGCACGACGAGGTGATGGTGCACGCGCCGGACGACCGCGTCGGGGAGGTCAGCCGCGCCGTGGCCGAGGCCGCCGCGGAGGCCGGCCGCCTGCTGTTCGGCGACGCGCCGGTCGACTTCCCCGTCACGATCGCGGTGGTCGACGACTACGCGCAGGCCAAGTGACACCGGGCCCGGACGCGACGACGCCCGGCCCCTCGCGGGGCCGGGCGTCGCGATGCCGTGGGGAGGATCAGCCGCCGGAGGCGACGTCACCCGTGTGGTCGTCGCCGTCGCCCGAGTTGCTGCCGGAGCCGTCGGCGGTCGCATCGTCCGAGCCGCTCTCTGTGGTGACCGAGGAGGAGGTCTCGACGTGCTCCTCGGTGTGCGTCGTCGTGCCGTCGTCGTCGGTCGAGGTGCTCTCGTGATCTGTGCTCATGGTCCGACCGTACGCTCGCGCTGCTCCGCGGGGAACCCCGACGGCGGACGCGCGGCCGACTTGGCCGGGACCGCGCGTGCGGCGAGGATGGGACCATGACCGATCCCGCACCCGCCGCCCCCGCTCCCACCGATCCGGCGGAGGTGCTCGCCGTCTACCGCTCGCGTCGCGAGCAGATGGTGGTCCTGCCCCAGGGCAACCTGGCCCTCGTCAACACGCAGTGGATCTCCGCGGACGCCGCTCCCCAGCCCGTCTACGGGATACCCGGGACGTGGTCGCCCCTCGAGCCCGGCGCCTCCGGCCTGCGGGTCCAGGGGACCGCGGCGGACGGGCTCCGCGTCGACGGCGTCCTCGTCGACGGCGAGGCCATCGTGCGCGGCCGCGACGACCCGCAGCCCTCGTCCGTCGTGGCCAGCGACACCGTGTCGGCGTTCGTCATCGCGAGCGAGGAGGGCGCGTACGCGCTCCGCGTCTGGGACGCGCGGTCCGACGCCATCCGCGACTTCGGCGGCATCGACGCGTTCCCGTACTCGGAGGAGTGGGTCGTGAAGGCCGACTTCACGCCCATCGAGGGAGGCCGGGCGATGGGCTTCGAGCACCTCAAGGACGACGGCGCGACCAAGGACAAGATCGTGCCCGGCGAGATCACCTTCACCAAGGACGGCGTGGACTACTCGCTGGCCGCCTTCCGCGAGGGGCGCGCGCTCCTGCTGGTCTTCTCGGACGCCACGAGCGGCGAGTCCACGTATGGCGTCGGCCGCTTCCTCATGGTCGCGCCGTCGCCCGACGGGACGATCACGCTGGACTTCAACCGCGCCTACCTGCCCCCGTGCGCCTTCAGCTACAACTTCAACTGCCCGATGCCGCCGAAGCAGAACCGCTTCGCCGTGCCCATCGAGGCGGGGGAGAAGAACGTGCTCGCCAAGGACGGCGGGCTGCTGCACTAGGTCAGTCGGCGGATCCGCCCGGAGCGCGCGCGGGACGCCCCCGGCGGGGAGCGGCGGCGAGTCCCGCGGGTCGCGTGCCCGTCGCGCGTGCTGCCCCGATCCGTCGCTCGGCCGCGTCGAGCCACGCCAGCCGCGCGTGCACCTGCGCCTCCTGGGCCTCCACGGACAGGAGGCGCGCCAGCGCGGGATCCCCGGCCTCCGCCTCGAGCCGCTCCCGGGCCCGGGTGAGCGCGGCCGCCTCGGCCAGCGACGCCTCACGCTGGATCCGCACGACCTCGCGCGCGTCCGCGTCGGGGAGCGACAGCGCCAGCGTGACCTTCACCACCAGCTCGTCGCGGGCCCCGACCTCGCCCACGCTCGCCCTGAGCCACGCCTCGACCTCCGCCGTGCCCGCCGCGGTGATCGTGTACGGCACGTGCCCCGCGTCGTCCATCGCGCCCTTGACGACGAATCCGTCGCGCTCGAGCCGGTCGAGCGTGTTGTAGATCTGGCCGACGTTGAGCGGGGCCTCGGTCCCGGTGCGTCGCGAGAACTCGGTCCGCAGCTGGTAGCCGTAGCAGGTGCCCTCGGTGAGGACCGCGAGGAGAGCGTGCCGCACCGACATGCCCGCCCCGTCTCCCGGCCCGGCGGGCCGACACCAGGAGCCTAGGCATTCCCGGCATGCATCCCGGCGGGACCCGCCGCTGACCCGGGAGCGCGCGGCGTCCCGCTGCGGCGCGTCGCGACCCGCATGTTGCCCGCGCACAGGATCACCCGCCATGATGAGACCTGTCGGCGCTCGCGCCGGCCGCACCGGCAGGTGTGGAGCTCGTCCATCGCACGCAGATCGTTGGGGAAGACGCATCTGATCGGATGGAGGAGACCCATGGAAGCACCCGTCGCCAACTCAAGACCGGCTCGAGGAGTGCTCTACGTGCACTCCTCCCCTCGCGCGCTCTGCCCCCATGTCGAATGGGCCGCCGGTCGTGCGCTGGGTCACGCCGTGAACTTCACGTGGGACCCGCAGCCGGTGCTGAAGGGCGCCATGCGCGCCGAGTACTACTGGGAGGGTCCGGAGGGATCCGGCGCCGCCATCGCCAGCGGCCTCCGCGGCTGGGAGCACCTCCGCTACGAGGTCACCGAGGACGCCGGCCCCGGCCGCGACGGCGGTCGCTGGATGCACACCCCCGACCTCGGCGTCTTCTTCGCGCAGACCGACACCGCCGGGAACACCGTGATCCCCGAGGACCGCATCCGCTACGCCCTCGACGTCGCCGGCTCCAACACGCTCGAGCTGCACCGGGAGCTCCGCCTGGCCATGGGCCAGGCCTGGGACGACGAGCTGGAGGCGTTCCGCCACGCGAGCGACTTCAGCCCGGTCGTCTGGCTGCACAAGGTCGGCTGACCCGAGCGGCACCCGGCGCGCGGCTCCTCCCCGCCCGCCCGCACATGACGAGAGGCCCCGACCGTCCGGTCGGGGCCTCTCGTCGTGCGTCCGGCTAGACGCTGCGGAACGCGATGACGGCGTTGTGCCCGCCGAAGCCGAACGAGTTGCTGATCGCGAGCAGGTCGCCGTCGCCCAGCGACCGCGGCGACGTGACCACGTCGAGCGGGATGTCGGGATCCTGCTCCGTGAGGTTGATCGTCGGGGGAGCGGTGCGCTCCGCCAGCGCCTTGACGGTGAAGACGGCCTCGATGGCCCCCGCCCCGCCGAGGAGGTGCCCCGTCGACGCCTTCGTGGCGCTCACGGGGATCCCGTGGACGGCGTCGCCGAAGACGCGCTCGAGCGCCTTGTACTCGGCGATGTCGCCGACCGGCGTGCTCGTCGCGTGCACGTTGATGTGCGAGACGTCGGAGCGCGAGTAGCCCGCGCCCTCGATGCTCTGGATCATCGCGCGCGCGGCGGCCGTGCCCTCGGGGTCCGGCGCCGTGATGTGGAACGCGTCGCTCGTGACCGCGCCGCCCACGAGCTCGGCGTAGATGCGGGCGCCGCGGGCCTTGGCGTGCTCCTCGGTCTCGAGGACGAGGGCGGCGCCGCCCTCGCCGAGGACGAAGCCGTCGCGTGCGATGTCGTACGGACGCGACGCGCGCTGCGGGTCGTCGTTGCGCTTCGACAGCGCCTGCATCGCGGCGAACGACGCGATGGGGAGCGGGTGGATGGAGGCCTCGGAGCCGCCGGCGACGATGATGTCCGCGCGGCCGGCCTGGAGGTGCTCGTAGGCGCTCGCGATCGACTCGGTGCTGGAGGCGCAGGCCGACACGACGGTCTGGATGCCGGCGCGCGCGCCGAGGTCCATGCCGACCGCGGCCGCGGGGCCGTTCGGCATGAGCATGGGGACGGTCATCGGCAGGACGCGGCGCGGGCCCTTCTCGCGGAGCGTGTCCCACGCGTCGAGCAGCGTCCACACGCCGCCGATGCCGGTCGCCCAGTCGACGGCGAAGCGCAGGGGGTCGACCTCGGGGGATCCTGCGTCGGCCCAGGCCTCACGTGCGGCCGTGAGCGCGAACTGGCTCGACGGGTCGAGCCGCTTGGTCTCGATGCGCTGCATGACCTCGGAGGACGGCACCTTGGCCTGCCCGGCGAAGGTGACGGGGATCTCCCACTTGGCGACCCAGTCCTGCTCGAGGGTGCTGATGCCCGACTCGCCGCGGAGGAGCGCCTGCCAGGTGTCCTCGGCGGTGCCGCCGAGCGGAGACGTCGCGCCGATGCCGGTGACGACGATCTTCTTGGGGGTGGTCATGCGTGGCGTCTCCTCGACGTCGGGAACGGGGGAAGGAGATGGCCGGCCCCGGATGCGGGACCGGCCATGCTCCGCGCGATCAGGACTGCGCGTTGGTGATGAACGTGACCGCGTCGCCGACGGTCTTGAGGTTCTTGACTTCCTCGTCCGGGATCTTGACGTCGAACTTCTCCTCGGCGTTGACGACGATCGTCATCATCGAGATCGAGTCGATGTCCAGGTCGTCGGTGAACGACTTGTCCATCTCGACGGTGTCGGTGGCGATCCCGGTCTCGTCGTTGACGAGCTCGGCCAGGCCGGCCAGGACTTCTTCGGTGGACAGTGCCATGTGTATCTCCTCGTGGTTCGTGATGACCGGAACAGCTTATGGGGCGGTGGGGCTCAGGGCAGGACGACGACCTGCGCGCCGAAGACGAGTCCCGCGCCGAACCCGATCTGCAGGGCGAGGCCGCCGGACAGCGACGGGTCCTCCTCGAGCAGGCGGTGCGTGGCGAGCGGGATCGACGCGGCGGAGGTGTTGCCCGTGGTGGCGATGTCGCGCGCGATGGCGACGGACTCGGGGAGGCCGAGCTGCTTCGCGAACTCGTCGACGATGCGCATGTTGGCCTGGTGGGGGATGAAGGCGGCGAGCTGCTCGGGCGCCACCCCCGCGCGGTCGAGCGCCTCCTTGGCGACCTTGACCATCTCCCAGACGGCCCAGCGGAAGACCTTCTGGCCGTCCTGGCGGAGGGTGGGCCACGCGGATCCGTCGCGCATGCTCTTCAGGGTGCCGGTCATGCCGACGGCGTCCCAGTTGGAGCCGTCCGAGCCCCACACGGTCGGCGAGATGCCGGGGGTGTCGCTCGGGCCGACGATCGCGGCGCCCGCGCCGTCGCCGAGCAGGAACGAGATGGAGCGGTCGGTCGGGTCGACGATGTCGGACAGCTTCTCCGCGCCGACCACGAGGACGTACTCCGCGAGGCCCGAGCGGATGAAGGAGTCGGCCTGCGCGATGCCGTAGGTGTACCCGGCGCACGCGGCCGAGATGTCGTAGGCCGGCGCGGGGTTCGCGCCGATGCGGTCGGCGAGGAGCGCCGCCATCGACGGCGTCTGCACGGTGTTGCTCACGGTGCTGACGAGGACGATGCCGATCTGCTCGGGCCGGATGCCCGCCTTCGCGATGGCCTCGAGCGACGCCGTGGTCGCGAGGTCGACCGCGTCGACGTCGGCACCCGCGCGCTTGCGCGTGATGATGCCGGTGCGCTGGCGGATCCACTCGTCGGACGAGTCGATCGGGCCGACGAGGTCGTCGTTCGGGACGTCGAGCTCGCCACGCGCGGCGCCGAGGCCCCAGATGCGGGTGAAGCGCTCGACCACGGGCGCGGTCTGGATGGTGGGGCGGGGCTGGTCGGTCATGGGTGCCTGTTCGGTGTCGGTGAGGCGGGATCAGGCGTGCGCGTCGAGCATGTCGATGGCCGCCGGGAGGTCGTCGGGCGTGGAGAGCGCGAGCGTCGGGAGGCCCTTGAGGCCGCGCTTGGCGAGGCCGGTGAGCGCTCCGGCGGGGGCGACCTCGATGAGGCCGGTGACGCCCGCGGCGGCGAAGGCCTCCATGCAGAGGTCCCAGCGGACCGGGCTCGCGACCTGGCCCACGATGAGGTCGAGGTAGGCGGCGCCGGACTCGACCCGGCTGCCGTCGCGGTTGGTCCAGACGGGGAAGCGCGGGTCGCGGGGCGCGAGGGGCGCGACGGCGGCGCGGAGGGCGTCGACCGCGGGCGCCATGTGGTGCGTGTGGAACGCCCCGGCGACCTGGAGCGGGATGACGCGCGTGCCGCGGAGGGGCTCGGCCTGGAGCGCGGCGAGGGCGTCGGGGGCGCCGGCGACGACGATCTGGCCGCCGCCGTTGAAGTTGGCGGGCTCGAGGTCGAGCTCGGCGAGGCGCGCGAGTACGGCGTCCTGGTCGCCGCCGACGACGGCGCTCATGCCCGTGCGGGTGGTCGCGGCGGCCTCGGCCATCGCGTCGCCGCGGGTGCGCACCACGCGCATCGCCTCGTCGTCCGTCAGGATGCCGGCGCCCGCGGCCGCCGTGATCTCGCCGACCGAGTGGCCCGCGATGCCGGCGACGTAGGCGTCACGGCCGTCGGCGAGGAGGGCGTGCAGGGCGACGATGCCGGCGGCCACGATGAGCGGCTGCGCGACGGCGGTGTCGCGGATGGTGTCGGCGTCGGACGTGGTGCCGTGGGTGACGAGGTCGAGTCCCGCCGCGTCGCCCAGCTCGCCCAGTCGTCGCGCGTGCTCGGGGTGCTCGAGCCAGGGGGAGAGGAAGCCGGGCTTCTGGGAGCCCTGGCCCGGGCAGACGACGATGATCATCCGTCCATCCTCCCGCCCGCCGCGGGGCGCGTCGGAGTCGGCGTCCTACAGAGGATCCGCCGGGACATTGTGACGATGCCACGAGGAAGGCGCGTCATCGTGCCGCCTGGCGCTTCGGGCGGGCGCGACCCGACCCCTGCTGCTTGGGGACCGTGGTGCCCGCCTCGGCGATGCTCCCGATGATGAGCGCCGCCTGCAGGATGAGGGCCTCGCGCGCGCCCGTGGCGTCCCAGCCGATCACGTCGGAGACGCGCTTGAGGCGGTAGCGCACCGTGTTGGGGTGCACGAACAGCTCCCGCGCGGTCGCCTCGAGCGAGCGGCCCGTGTCGAGGTAGCACCACAGCGTCGCGAGCAGCTCGGTCGAGTGCGCCTGCAGCGGCTTGTAGATCCGGTTGATGAGCGTCGACCGGGCGAGCGGGTCGCCGGCGAGGGCGCGCTCGGGCAGCAGGTCGTCGGCGAGCGTGGGCCGCGGCGCGTTCCGCCACGACCGGGCGACGGCGAAGCCGGCCAGCGCGGCCCGCGCGCTCCGCGACGCCTCCACGAGGCTCGGCACCTCGTGGCCGAGCACCAGGTGGCCGGATCCGAAGCCGGGCTCGAGCTGCGTGGCGATCTCGAGGAAGGACACGGGGGCCGTCTCCGGCGCCGCGGCGTCCGGGTCGACGACGGCGGGGGATGCGCGTCCGATGACGAGGACCAGGCGGCTGCCCTGGACCCCGATGAGCACGTCGGCCTCGAGGTGCCGCGCCGTGCGCCGCAGCTGGTCGACGTCGAGCACCGCGGGCGCCGTGCCCACGAGCACGGAGACCTCGCCGTGCCCGTGCCAGCCGAGCGCTGCGATCCGCGAGGGCAGCTCGTCGTCGTACTCGCCGGACAGGATGCTGTCGACGACGAGCGCCTCGAGCCGGGCGTCCCAGAGGCCGCGGGCCTCGGCGGCGCGCGCGTAGACGTCGGCCGCGGCGAACGCGATCTCCCGCGAGTACAGGAGGATCGCGTCGCGCACCGTGCGGTGCCGGTCACGTACGCGGTCCTCGACGACCTCCACCGTGACGCGGATGAGCTGCAGCGTCTGCTGCAGGCTCACGGAGCGCAGGAGCTCGCGGGGTGCCGCGCCGAACACGTCCGCCGCGATCCACGGGGTGGAGTCGGGGTCGTCATACCAGTGGATGAAGGACGTGATGCCCGCCTGCGCGACCAGACCGACGGCGGACCGCCGCCCGGGCGGCATCTCGCCGTACCAGGGCAGCGTGTCCTCCAGCCGCTTGAGCGTCGCGCTCGCGAGCTCGCCCGACAGGGACCGGAGCCACGTCAGCGTCTCCGCCTTCGTCTCCCCGGTCTCCACGTCGGTGTCGTGCCGGTCGCTGGGTGTCACGTCAGGTCGGCGCAGCTCACGCCTCGCCGCCCGCCGATCCGGTCGTGCCGGCGTTCACGTCGAGCAGACGGTACTTGTCGATCGCCCACTTCGGCGCGTCCTGGTCGACCTTGCCCTGCTTCGCGAGCCGCTGCAGCGTCTTCACGACCATCGACGGACCGTCGATCGCGAAGAAGCGGCGGGCAGCCGGACGCGTGTCCGAGAAGCCGAAGCCGTCGGCGCCGAGCGTCGAGTAGTCCCCGGGGACGAACTGGCGGATCTGGTCGGGGACCGCGTGCGAGAAGTCGGTGACCGCGACGAACGGGCCCTCGGCGTGACGCAGCTTCTCCTCCAGGTACGGGACCCGGGTCTCGGAGTGCGGGTGGAGCATGTTGTGCTCCTCCGTGGCCAGGCCGTCGCGGCGCAGCTCGCCCCACGAGGTGACGGACCACACGTCGGCGGAGACGCCCCAGTCCTCGGCCAGCAGCTGCTGCGCCTCCAGGGCCCACGGGACCGCGACGCCGGACGCCATGAGCTGCGCCTTGGGTCCGTCGACCCAGCCGTCCTTGAGCTTGTAGACGCCGCGGACGATGCCGTCCACGTCCACGCCCTCGGGCTCGCTCGGGTGGATGATCGGCTCGTTGTAGACCGTGAGGTAGTACATGACGTTCGGGTCCTCGTGGTCCCCGCCGTACATGCGCTCGAGGCCGGACCGCACGATGTGCCCGATCTCGTAGGCGTACGCCGGGTCGTAGGACACGATCGCCGGGTTCGTCTGCGAGAGGACGAGCGAGTGGCCGTCAGCGTGCTGGAGGCCCTCGCCGGTGAGCGTGGTGCGTCCCGCGGTGGCGCCGATGAGGAAGCCGCGCGCCATCTGGTCGCCGGCCGCCCAGATCGCGTCGCCCGTGCGCTGGAACCCGAACATCGAGTAGAAGACGTAGATCGGGATGAGCGGCTCGCCCTGCGTCGAGTACGTGGTGCCGAGGTTGGTGAACGCCGCCAGGGCGCCCGCCTCGTTGATGCCCACGTGCACGATCTGGCCCTGCGGGCTCTCCTTGTAGGACAGCAGCAGCTCGCGGTCGACCGACGTGTAGTGCTGGCCGTTCGGGTTGTAGATCTTCGCCGTCGGGAAGAAGGCGTCGATGCCGAACGTGCGGGCCTCGTCCGGGATGATCGGGACGACGCGGTTGCCGAAGTCCTTCGAGCGGATGAGGTCCTTCAGCAGGCGGACGAACGCCATGGTCGTGGCGATCTCCTGCGTGCCGGATCCCTTCTTGGAGATGCGGTACGCGGAGTCGTCCGGGAGGGTTATCGCCGTGTGCTTGGCGCGGCGCTCGGGCGAGTACCCGCCGAGCGCGCGGCGGCGCTCCTGCATGTACTGGATGGCCTCGTCGTCCTGGCCGGGGTGGTAGTACGGCGGCAGGTACGGGTCCGCCTCGAGCTGGGCGTCCGTGATCGGCACGCGCATCTCGTCGCGGAACTGCTTGAGGTTGTCCAGCGTCAGCTTCTTCATCTGGTGGGTTGCGTTGCGGCCCTCGAAGCTCGGGCCGAGGCCGTAGCCCTTGACCGTCTTGGCGAGGATGACCGTGGGCTGGCCCGTGTGCTCGCTCGCCGCCTTGAATGCCGCGTACACCTTGCGGTAGTCGTGGCCGCCGCGCTTGAGGTTCCAGATCTGGTCGTCCGTGTAGCCCTCGACGAGCTTCGCGGTGCGCTCGTCGCGCCCGAAGAAGTTCTCGCGGATGTAGGCGCCGCTCTCGGCCTTGTAGGTCTGGTAGTCGCCGTCCGGCGTGCGGTTCATGAGGTCGAGGAGCGCGCCCTCGGTGTCGCGGGCGAGCAGGTCGTCCCACTCGCGGCCCCAGACGACCTTGATGACGTTCCAGCCGGCGCCGCGGAAGAAGCTCTCGAGCTCCTGGATGATCTTGCCGTTGCCGCGGACCGGGCCGTCGAGGCGCTGCAGGTTGCAGTTGATGACGAAGTTGAGGTTGTCGAGCTTCTCGTTCGCCGCCACCTGCAGCTGGCCGCGGCTCTCGACCTCGTCCATCTCGCCGTCGCCGAGGAACGCCCAGACCTGCTGGTCGGACGCGTCCTTGATGCCGCGGTTGGTGAGGTACTTGTTCGCCTGCGCCTGGTAGATCGCGTTGATCGGGCCGAGGCCCATCGACACGGTCGGGAACTGCCAGAACTCCGGCATGAGGCGGGGGTGCGGGTACGACGAGAGGCCGCCGCCGGCGTGGCTCTTCTCCTGGCGGAAGCCGTCGAGCTGGTGCTCGCTCAGGCGTCCCTCGAGGAAGGCGCGGGCGTAGGTGCCGGGGGAGGCGTGGCCCTGCACGAAGACCTGGTCGCCGCCGCCGGGGTGGTCCTGGCCGCGGAAGAAGTGGTTGTAGCCGACCTCGTAGAGGGCGGCCGAGGAGGCGTACGTGGCGATGTGCCCGCCGACCGCGATGCCGGGGCGCTGGGCCCGGTGCACCGTGACGGCCGCGTTCCAGCGGATCCACGCGCGGTAGCGGCGCTCGAGGTCCTCGTCGCCGGGGAAGTCGGGCTCGTTCTCCGGCGCGATGGTGTTGATGTAGTCCGTGGTCGGGACCATCGGCACGCCGAGGTGCAGCTCCTTCGAGCGCTTGAGGAGGCTGAGCATGACGTCGCGCGCGCGACCCCGGCCCTGCGTCTCGACGAGCCCGTCGAGGGACTCGTTCCATTCGGCGGTCTCTTCCGGATCCTGGTCGGTGTGGTTCACCGAGTACGGATCCTGGTCGTTGACAGTCACCCTCGACCTCTTCCTGTGGTGTGCAGACATCGTCTTCGGTGCCACGGGGCTCGAAGGGTGCGAGACCGCGCGTACGCCGAGGGCCAGCCTACCCATGCCGACCGACGGTCACGGACGGCGGGCGGCGCGTCCCGCCGGGCCCGCCGCGGCCCCGCGGGGCTGGACATCGCGGATCCCCGGCGTAAGCTCGACCCTCGTGCCAGACAGGGGACATCTGCCGGCACGGAAGGATCCGCACCCCATGGCCCTGGCCAACGACACACAGGCTCCCGACTTCGAGCTCGCCAACCAGTTCGGCGAGCGCGTCCGGTTGAGCGAGTACCGCGGACACCGCGCGGTCGCCCTCGTCTTCTTCCCCCTCGCCTTCTCCGGGACCTGCACGGGCGAGATGTGCCAGCTCGAGGAGAACCTCGGCCTCTTCGCCGACAGCCGCGTGGAGCTCATCGGCATCAGCGTCGACAGCAAGCACACGCTGCGCGCCTGGGCCCAGCAGCAGGGCATCGACTTCCAGCTCCTCGCCGACTTCTGGCCCCACGGGCAGGTCGCGAAGGAGTACGGTGTGTTCCTCGAGGAGAAGGGGTTCGCGAACCGGGCCACCTTCCTCATCGACACGCGCGGCATCATCCGCGGCAGCTTCATCACGGCACCCGGCGAGGCGCGCGAGCTCGAGGCGTACCGCACCGCGATCCGCGACCTGGCGCTCGTCCCGGCCTGATCGGCTCCGGTCGCCCGCGGGTGAGATCGCCGGGCGTCAGCTCAGGATGTTCACCGCGCGGGCGATGACCAGCGCGAGGATCACGAACCCGGCGAAGGCCTCGAGCGCCATGAGCGCCTTGGCGCGGTGGGACAGCGGCATGACGTCCGTGGGGCTGTAGGCCATCGAGTTCGTGAGCGAGAAGTACGCGTAGTCGACGAAGCCCGGCACCCAGTCCGCGTGCTCCGACGAGCGGCGCGCGACCTCCGACACCGCGCCGGAGTCCTCGTCCTGCGGGAAGCGGAAGTCCGCGGGCGCGAGCGCAGCGCGGGCGTGCGTCCGCCTGGCCACCGGTCCGCCGCGGTCCAGCTCCCAGAAGACGAGCGCGAAGGCCAGCACGTTGGTCACCCACACCTGCAGCGCCGTGAGCAGCAGCTCGGGTCCCGCCTCGGAGGCGTCGACCAGCTCGACGACCAGGACGACGAGGCTGACCTGGTTGGCGACCACGAGGAGGCCGCCGAGCGCGAGGCCCAGCCCGCATGACCACGGCGTCTCGCGCACGAAGCGGCGGGGGTTCAGCGCGACCAGCGGCACGAGCAGGGCGACGGCGATCGCCACCACCGCGACGCGGACGCCCGCGGGGACGGCGGTCGGCGCGACCCCGTAGAGGGCGACGGCCACGACGAGCCCGACGGCGGCGGGCCAGCGGGGCTCCGCGATCGTCCGGCGGGAGGGGTGGATGGGCACGGGGGAGAGGCTACGGCGCGCGCCGTCGGTGCGGCCGGGACGCGCCGACGCGGTCGGCTAGCATGGCCGGGCGCCCGCCGAGCGGACGCGGGGGCCTTTAGCTCAGTTGGTAGAGCGCCACGTTTACACCGTGGATGTCGTCGGTTCGAGCCCGGCAGGGCCCACCCTCCCGAGGGCGTCGACCCGATCCCTCTCCTCGCGTGCGATCAGGCGAGCGTCCCGAGGCCCCGCACGAGCAGGTCCACCCCGAAGGCGAAGTCCCGCGCGGGCTCCTCCTCGCCGGCGGCGACGGGCAGCAGGCCGAGGCGGTCGAGCTGGATGCGCTCCTGCTCGTGCGCCACGTGGCCGAGCACGAAGTGCAGGAGGGCCGACGCCGCGCGAGCGCACTCGGCGTCCCCGAACCCGCCGGTGGCGACGGCCGCGGACAGCATGTCGCGTGCCGCCCGCGCCCCGAGCCCCATCGCGGTCGTGCTGGCCACGACCTCGGCGCCGTCGCGGTGGGCGAGCAGCGCACCGCGGAGACCCTCCGCCGCACGCCGGACCCGGTCTCGCCAGTCGGCGCCACCTCCGACGGTCGTCGCGGGCGCCGCCTCGGCGACGATGCGGTCGGCCAGCTCCGCCAGGAGGCTCTGCTTGTCCGGGAAGTGCCAGTAGAGGGCGCTCGGCTGCACGTCCAGGGCGGCGCCGAGGCGGCGCATCGTGAAGTCCGGGAGGCCGTGCTCGTCGAGGATCCGCAGGGCCGTGCGGGCCACGTCGTCGCGGGTGTGCCGCCCCGCCGCATGCGCCCGTGCCATGCCGCCACTATAGTGAACGCCGTTCAGGTGAACGCCGTTCAGGTCGCCCGCGGCCGCATCCAGCAGAAGGAAGCCCATGACCCCGTCCCGCTCCCTGCCCCTCCGCGCCGAGCGCCGCGCGCGGCTCGACGCCACCGACCTCGCGCGGGTCGCCGTGCTCGCGGCGGTCGTCGCCGTGCTCGGGCTCCCGGGCAGCATCAGCGTCATCGGCGGCGTCCCCATCACCGCCCAGACGCTCGGGGTCATGCTCGCGGGCGCCGTCCTCGGGCCCCGCCTCGGGGCCCTCGCCCTCGCCGTCCTCCTCGCGCTCGTCGCCGTCGGGCTGCCGCTGCTGTCCGGGGGCACCGGCGGTCTCGGCGTCTTCCTCGGCCCGTCCGCCGGATACCTCGTGGGCTGGATCGCCGGAGCCGCCGTGGTCGGCCTCGTCGTCCACCTCGGCGGTCGCCGGCCCACCGCGTCGCGCACGGCGGCCGCCATGGTGCTCGGCGGAATCGTCGTCATCTACGCAGTGGGGATCCCCGTGCAGAGCCTCGTGACGCGCCTGCCTCTCGCCGAGACCGCGTACACCAGCCTCGTCTTCCTCCCCGGCGACCTGATCAAGGCGGCCATCGCCACCGCGATCGTGATGACGCTGGTGCGCGGCTACCCGCGGGCCTTCCGTCGGCCGTCCGGGTGGACGACGGCACGCCAGGACGACGCGGCGGCGACCACCAGGTGACCCCGGCGGACGGATCCGGCGCCTCGGCCCTGCACCTCGCGGGCGTCGGCGTCCGCCTCGGCGACGTCGAGGCGCTCCGCGACGTCACGCTGGACGTCGACGCGCGCACCCTCGCCGTGATCGGCGAGAACGGCTCGGGCAAGAGCACCTTCGCCCGGCTCGTCGGGGGGCTCGTCGCGCGCACCGCGGGGGAGCTGGGCGTGCTGGGGATCGACCCGGACCGCGGATCCCGCGAGCTGCGGCGACGCGTGGCCCTCGTGTTCAGCAACCCGGACGCCCAGATCGTCATGCCGACCGTCGCGGAGGACGTCGCCTTCTCGCTGCGGCCGGAGCGCCTGCCCCGCGCCGAGTCGGACGCGCGGGTCGCCGAGGCCCTCCGCCGGTTCCGCATCCAGGATCTCGCCGAGCGCTCCTCGCACGAGCTGTCCGGCGGGCAGAAGCAGCTGCTCGCGCTGGCGGGGGCCTTCGTCCGGCGCCCCGAGCTCGTCATCGCGGACGAGCCGACCGCCTACCTCGACGCCCGGAACGCCCGCGCGGTGGCGGACCACCTCTTCGAGGACGGGCACCGGCTCGTGCTCGTCACCCACGACCTCGCCGCCGCCGCCCGCTGCGACGCCGCCGCCCTGTTCGCCGGCGGACGGCTGGTCCGCGTCGGGGGTCCCGCTGCCGTCATCGCCGAGTACGAGGCGACGCTCGCGTGACGCCGACGCCGACGGCGCCGCGTCGACCCGGCCGCCTCGAGCGGATGCCCGCCGGACCCGAGCTGATCGCGCTCATGGTCGTCGTGCTCGGGGTCTCGCTCCTGCCCTCCACGTGGTGGGCGGCGGGCACCGCGGTCGCCGTCGCGGTCGCCGCCTACGCGGCCGCCCAGCTGGGCGACGGCCTCCTCGGCATGCGCCGCCTCGCCGGGCAGGTGCGCGCCGTGCGCTGGGTGATGCTGTTCACGCTCGTCAGCCAGCTCGTGCTGCTGGGGCCCGAGCCCGCGGTGGCGAACACGGCGCGCGTCACGGCGGCGATCGCCATCGCCGGCCTGCTCGTCCTCACGACGTCCACGACCGCGCTCCTCGACAGCATCGAGCGCGGCCTGGGTCCCCTGCGGGGCCTCGGCGTCGACACGGAGCGGATCTCGCTGCTGCTCACGGTCACCGCTGGCACCATCCCGGTCCTCGGGCGCCTGGCCGGCGACGTCCGCGAGGCGCAGCGGGCACGGGGTGCGCGCCCGGGGCTCGGGACGTTCGTCGTCCCCTTCCTCGTGGTCGCACTCAAGCACGCGGACCAGCTCGGCGACGCGCTCACCGCCCGCGGGGTCAGGTGACGGCCGGGATACGTGACGGCCGGGTCGGCGACGCCGGGATCGCCATGTCCGCGGGCCGCGCGTGCCGTGTCGCCGCGGGCGTGTCGCGGTAGCATCCACCCATGAGCTCCGACACGGCCGATGGCGCCGACGCCTGGTCGGTCGTCGACGCCGCCACGCACGGGTCCAGCACCCACCGTGGATCGGCCCAGCGGAGCATCTGGCCGCTCGAACCCCTCGTGCCGTCGCCGGGCGTCGCGCCCGACGGGCCGCGGGACGAGGCACGCTCCCGCCGCGCTGCCCGCCGGGGCTGATCGACGCACGGCCCGTCACGGGCCGCGGCCGCCCCTTCGTTACGATGGCAACGTGATCCCCACCCTCGCCGACGTCGTCCGTGTCGTCGAGGACGCCTGGCCACCCGCGGGCGCGTCCGACTGGGACGCCTCCGGCCTCGTCTCGGGGGATCCGCGCCGCTCGGTCCGCCGCATCCACCTGGCCGTCGACGCCGTCCGCGCGACGGTGGACGAGGCGGTCGCCGCCGACGCCGACCTGCTGCTGGTGCACCACCCGCTCCTGCTCCGCGGCGTCACCACCATCGCCGAGACCGGATACAAGGGCGCGCTCCTCGCCGACCTCGTGCGCGCCGGCTGCGCCCTGCACGCCGCGCACACCACCGCCGACGTCGTCGAGGAGGGCACGTCGGGCCGGCTCGCGGCGCTCCTCGGCCTGGTGCCCGAGACCATCCGACCGCTCGATCCCGCCGCGGGCGGCGTGCGCGGCATCGGCCGCGTCGGCGTCCTTCCCGCGCCGACGACGCTCGGCCGCCTCGCGGGGGAGCTCGCCCGGATCCTGCCGCCCACGGCCACGGGGATCCGCGTCGCGGGCCCCTACGACGCTCCCGTCACCCGCGTGGCCCTCTGCGGGGGAGCCGGCGACTCGCTGCTCTCCGCGCCCGAGGTGGTCGGCGCGGACGTCTACATCACCTCCGACCTCCGCCACCACCCGGCGAGCGAGGCCCGCGAGTCCGCCGCCCTCCGCGGCGGCACCCCCTACCTCATCGACACGTCCCACTGGGCGAGCGAGTGGCTGTGGCTCGACCAGGCCTCCGACACGCTGCGATCGGCCCTGCCCGACGTCGAGGTCACCGTCAGCGACATCCGCACGGACCCCTGGGACTTCGCCGTCACGCAGTGACCGCCCGCTGCGCGGACCGACCCGCGCATCCACGACACGCATCGCGTGCACGCCTCACCAACAGGCGGAGCCGCACCACGAGAGGGAGAGCATGAAAGCCGATCCGAGCATCCAGAAGGAGCTCCTCGACCTGCAGGAGATCGACACCCGGCTCACGCACCTCACGCGGCAGCTCGCGCAGCTCCCGCAGCTGAAGGAGATCGACGCGCTGCAGCGCGAGATGGAGCTCGTCCGCCGCCGGCTCGGGGAGCGGACCGGCATCGTCGAGGACGCCCAGACCGAGCTCACGCGCATCGAGTCGGACGTGGCCGTCGTGCAGGCGCGCATGGACCGCGACCGCGCCCGGATCGAGGCGGGCGGCAGCTCGAAGGACGTGCAGGCGCTGGAACGCGAGCTGGAGTCGCTGCTGCGTCGCCGCCACACCCTCGAGGAGGTCGAGCTCGAGGTGATGCAGAAGCTCGAGGAGGCGCAGGCGGCGCAGGCCGAGGTGGTCGTCGAGCGCGACGCCCTCGCGGAGCGGCTGGCCGCGGTCGAGGCCGAGCGCGACGCCGCGGCGGTCGAGCTGCGGGCCCAGGCCGAGCACGCGAGGAAGGACCGGGACGCGCTCGCGCCGCGGTTCCCCGAGGACCTGCTCGCGCTCTACGAGAAGCAGCGCGCCCGCTACGGCGTGGGCGCGGCGATGCTGCATCGCGGGATCTCCCTCGGCAGCAACATCGCGCTGCACCAGAGCGATCTCGACGCGCTCCGCAAGCGCGCGCCCGACGACGTCGTCATCGACCCCGAGAGCAACGCCATCCTCGTGCGGACGGACGAGTCCGGGCTCTAGCGGGAGGCCGGCCCACCGGCTGCCCTAGACTCGTCCCCGCGGATGGGTCGGCAAGACGGTCGCGCCGCGGAGGAACCCGAGAGGGGGAGACCGCGTCGAGGAACGTCCGGGCTCCGTAGAGCAGGGCGGTGGGTAACACCCACCCGGGGCGACCCGCGAGACAGTGCAACAGAGAGCAGACCGCCCGTCGCGGAAGCGGCGAGTGAGGGTGAAACGGCGGTGTAAGAGACCACCAGCGGCCCGAGTGATCGGGTCGGCTATGCAAACCTCGCCCGGAGCAAGGTCGAACAGGGGACGCACAGGCTGCTCGTCCAGTCCCCGGGTAGACCGCTGGAGGGCTGCGGTGACGCAGCTCCGAGATAGATGGCCGTCCATGGTGCCGTGGGCACCGGGACAGAACCCGGCGTATCAGCCGGCCCATCCGCACCCCGCACGACGAAGCGGCCGGATCCCCTCGGGATCCGGCCTCTTCGTCGTGCCGGGTGCGGCGCTCAGTCCTCGGGCTTCGTCTTGTCGACGAGATCCGCCGCGGGTGCGTGCGTGCTGGCGCCGACCGCGTGCGCGGCGAGGGCCGCCGCGCCCATGATGCCCGCGTTGTTCCGCAGCTCCGCCGGCACGATCGGGGTGCGCAGGCGCAGCAGCGGCAGGAAGTGCTTGTGGTTCTTGGACACGCCGCCGCCGACGATGAACAGCTCCGGCCACATCAGCTTCTCGAGCTGGCCGTAGTACACCTGCAGCCGCGCGGCCCAGCGCTTCCAGTTGAGGTGCGCGCGCTCCTTGGCGGCGTACGAGGCGCGGCGCTCGAAGTCGCGGCGGCCCGCGACGTCCATGTGGCCGAGCTCGGCATTCGGGATGAGGACGCCGTCGTGGATCAGGGCCGTGCCGATGCCCGTGCCGAGCGTGGTCATGATGACGAGGCCGCGCACGTCCTTGGCGGCACCGTATCGGGCCTCCGCGTAGCCGGCCGCGTCGGCGTCGTTGACGAAGGTGATCTCGAGGCCCAGGCGCTCCTCGAAGAGCTTCTCGGCCTCGAGGCCGATCCAGCTGGGGGAGACGTTGGCGGCCGACATCGTCATGCCGTGGACGATCGCGGCCGGGAAGCACACGCCGAGGGGCGTGCCCGCGGGGACCTCGCCGAGCGCGTCGATGATCTGCTTCACGGTCGCGACGATGTCGTCCGGCTCGCCGCCCTGGGGCGTCGGCAGCTTGACGCGCTCGCTGCGCAGCTCGCCGGTCGCGACGTCCACGATGGCGCCCTTGATGCCGGTCCCGCCGATGTCGATGCCGATTGCGGTCGTCGCGTCGTCGCTCATGGGACCGACCCTACCGGCTCGTCCGCCCCCGACCGGCCGCCGCACGCGGGGCGGACGGGCCTAGCATCGGCAGCATGAGCGACAGCGACGAGCAGTACTGGTACGACGACCGCACGGGCGAGGTGGAGAAGGGGATGCTGTCCCCGGCCGCCCATCGGATCGGTCCGTTCGCGACCGCGGAGGAGGCCGCGAAGGCACCCCAGCGGCTGCGCGAGCGCGCGGAGCGGTGGGCCGCGGAGGACCGCGACGACGACTGATCCCGTGGATCAGTCGGAGTAGCTCTCCGCCTCGGCCGGGAACGCGCCCGAGACCACGTCGTCCCGGTACCTGGACGCGGCGTCGAGGAGCACCTGGCGCATGTCCGCGTAGCGCCGCACGAAGCGCGGCACGCGGCCGCTCGTGAGGCCCGCGAAGTCGGTCCAGACGAGGATCTGACCGTCCGTCCCGTTCCCGGCGCCGATGCCGATGGTGGGGATGCGCAGCCCCACGCTCACGCGGCGCGCGATCTCCTGCGGCACCATCTCGAGCACCACGGCGAACGCGCCCGCGTCCTGGACGGCGCGCGCGTCGGCGAGCAGCGCCTCGGCCGCGTCCCCGCGCCCCTGGATGATGTGCCCGCCCAGCCCGTGCTCGCTCTGCGGCGTGAAGCCGACGTGCCCCATCACCGGGATGCCCGAGCTCACGACGCGGCGGATCTGCTCCGCGCTGCGCACGCCGCCCTCGAGCTTCACGGCGTGGGCGCGCGCCTCCTTCATGAAGCGCACGGAGGTGGCGAGCGCCTGGTCCGGTCCCGACTCGTAGGACCCGAACGGCAGGTCGGCCACGACGAGCGCGCGCTGGGCGGCGCCCGCGACGGCGCGCGCGAGCGGGATCAGCTCGTCCACCGTGACGGGCACGGTGGTGTCGTAGCCGAGGACCGTGTTGCCGGCGGAGTCGCCGACGAGCAGGAAGTCGATTCCGGCCTCGTCGAAGATGCCGGCCGTGAGCATGTCGTAGCTCGTGAGGCCCGTGATCTTGAGGCCCTGCTCCTTCGCCCGCGCGAAGTGGCGGATCCGCACCCGCTTGGGCGGCCCGGCCGGCTCGGTCGGGAGGCGGGCGGGCTCGGGCGGGGTGACGGCAGCGTCGGGGCTCTGCATGCCTCGGAGTCTACGGCGGGCCCCGCGCGCGAGCCGCCCCCACCCCTGGTCAGCCGGTAGGTTGGACACCGACGAGAGGGTGGTGGATGGACAAGCAGCGTGACTTCGTCCTGCGGACGATCGAGGAGCGCGGGATCAAGTTCGTGCGCCTGTGGTTCACCGACGTGACCGGCACCCTGAAGTCGGTGGCGATCGCCCCGGCCGAGGTCGAGGGCGCGTTCGCGGAGGGCCTCGGGTTCGACGGCTCGGCCATCGAGGGCCTCACCCGCTCCTACGAGGCCGACATGCTGGCCCACCCCGATCCGACGACGTTCCAGATCCTCCCGTGGCGCGGCGAGATCGACCCCACCGCGCGCATGTTCTGCGACATCTCGACACCCGACGGGCAGCCGGCGATCGCGGATCCCCGCAACGTCCTCAAGCGCACGCTCGAGAAGGCGGCCGACCGCGGCTTCACCTTCTACACGCATCCCGAGATCGAGTTCTACCTGCTCAAGTCGAGCGAGTTCGGCGTCGACGGCCCGGAGCCCGTGGACGCGGCCGGCTACTTCGACAACGTCCCCGGCGGCACCGCGCACGACTTCCGCCGCCGCTCGGTGCGCATGCTCGAGGACCTCGGCATCTCCGTCGAGTTCAGCCACCACGAGGCGGGACCCGGCCAGAACGAGATCGACCTCCGCTACGCGGACGCGCTCACCACGGCGGACAACATCATGACGTTCCGCACGGTCATCAAGGAGGTGGCCATCGAGCAGGGCGTCTACGCGACGTTCATGCCGAAGCCCCTCGCGCACCAGCCCGGCAGCGGGATGCACACGCACATGTCGCTCTTCGAGGGCGACGTCAACGCGTTCTACGCGTCCGGGGCCGAGTACCAGCTCTCCACGATCGGCCGCCAGTTCATCGCGGGGCTGCTCAAGCACGCGCCCGAGATCACCGCGGTGACGAACCAGTTCGTCAACTCCTACAAGCGGCTCTGGGGCGGCGGCGAGGCCCCGAGCTTCGTCACGTGGGGGCACAACAACCGGTCCGCCCTCGTGCGGGTGCCGCTCTACAAGCCCAACAAGGGCAACAGCTCGCGCGTCGAGTACCGCGCCATCGACTCGGCGGCGAACCCGTACCTGTCCTTCTCGCTCATGCTGGCCGCGGGCCTCAAGGGCATCGAGGAGGGCTACGAGCTCCCGGCCGAGGCCGAGGACAACGTGTGGAGCCTGAGCGACGCGGAGCGACGCGCCCTCGGGTACGCGCCGCTGCCGTCGAGCCTCGACCACGCGATCCAGCTCATGGAGCGCTCGGAGCTCGTCGCCGAGACGCTGGGGGAGCAGGTGTTCAACTACGTACTGCTCAACAAGCGGCAGGAGTGGCGCGACTACCGCGCCCAGGTGACGCCGTACGAGCTGCGCTCCAACCTCGAGATGCTCTGAGCCGGACCCCCGGCACGAGCACCGCGACCGACATCCGACGACGAGGCCGGAGCGAGCCATGAGACGTGGACAGACGCTGCTCGGCGCGTTGGCGCGCGCCGGCTTCGCGCGGCTGAGCGAGGTCGGCGAGGCCCTCGAGGAGGCCGCGGCGCTGTCCGGATGGGCGGAGGCCGACCTGGTGGAGGCGCTGCACTCCAGCGCGGATCCGGACGGCGCCCTCGACGCCCTCGTGCGGCTGCTCCGGGAGGATCCCGAGCGCACGCGCGCCGTGCTCGCCGACCCCGACGCCCGCCACCGGCTGGCGCGGGTGCTCGGATCCTCGCGCGGGCTCGCCGAGTTCCTCACGCGCCACACGTCGGAGCTCGACGCCTTCGCCCGTCCGCTGGAGGGCGTGCCGACCCCCGCCGACGTCCGCGACCGCCTCCTCGACGCGGTGGACGCGGTCGACGGCGTGGCGGGTATCACCGGTCCGGCCGCGCGCACCGCGCTGCGGGTCCGCTACCGCGCGCTGGTGGCGCGCGTCGCGGCGTGGGACCTCGTCCACCCGGATCCGCTCGCGGCCGTGCGGCCCGTCACCGCCGCCCTGGCCGACCTCGCGGGCGCGGCCCTCGAGGCGTCGCTCGCCGTCGCGCGGGCGGAGCTGTCGGTCCCCGGGACGTTCGGCCGCGCGCGGCCCGAGGAGATCGCCGCCACGCGCCTGGCGGTCATCGGCATGGGCAAGGCCGGCGCCCGGGAGCTCAACTACGTCAGCGACGTCGACGTGATCTTCGTCGCCGAGGCCGCGACCGACGCGGACGGGGATCCGGTCATCGAGCCGTCGCGCGCGGTCGAGCTCGCGACCCGCCTCGCCGTGCTCACCATGCGCGGCATCGACGAGCACGAGATCGAACCGGCCCTCTGGGAGGTCGACGCCAACCTCCGGCCCGAGGGGAAGGCCGGCGCGCTCGTCCGCACGCTCGACTCGCACCTCGCGTACTACGAGCGGTGGGCGAAGGACTGGGAGTTCCAGGCGCTGCTCAAGGCCCGTCCGCTCGCGGGCGACGCGGAGCTCGGAGGACGGTACGCCGAAGCCGTCGCGCCGCTCGTCTGGTCGAGCGCGTCGCGAGAGGGCTTCGTCGGGCAGGTGCAGCGGATGCGCACGCGCGTCACCGACAACATCCCCGCCGACCAGCTGCACCAGCAGATCAAGCTCGGGCCGGGCGGGATCCGCGACATCGAGTTCACCGTGCAGCTCCTGCAGCTCGTGCACGGGCAGGGTGACGAGACCGTCCGGGACCGCAGCACGCTGGCCGCGCTCGTTGCCCTCGCGGACGCGGGCTACATCGGCCGCACGGAGGCCGGTGAGTTCGCGAAGGACTACCGCTACCTCCGCCTGCTCGAGCACCGGCTGCAGCTGGACCAGCTGCGGCGCACGCACCTGATGCCGACCGACGAGGAGCGCCTGCGCATCCTCGCGCGCAGCACGGGCCTCGACGCGCGGGCGGAGGAGCTGACGGCCCGGTGGACCGCCACGAAGACCGCCGTCCGCACGCTGCACGAGCGCCTCTTCTACCGGCCGCTCCTCGCGGCGGTGGCATCGCTCCCCGAGGAGTCGCTCGCGCTCACCAGCGACCAGGCCGCCGCGCGCCTCTCGGCCATCGGCTTCGTCGACGCGCGCGGGGCGCTCGCGCACATCCGCGCGCTCACGCAGGGGGTGTCGCGCAGCTCGGCGATCCAGCGCCACCTGCTGCCCGTGCTCCTGCAGTGGTTCGCCGACGGCCCGGATCCCGACCACGGCCTGCTCGCGTTCCGGCGGCTCAGCGAGGCGCTGGGGGAGTCGAACTGGTTCCTCCGGATGCTCCGTGACTCGGCGGGTGCCGCGCAGCGCCTCGCCCAGGTGCTCTCGGGATCCCGCTTCGTGTCGGAGCTGCTCGACCGCGTCCCCGAGACCGCGGCGTGGCTCGCGCGCGACGAGGACCTGCGCCCCCGCACCTGGGCGGCACTCGAGGAGGAGGCCGTCGCCACGGTCAACCGGCATCCCACCGCCGACGCCGCCGCCGCCGCGCTCCGCACCCTCCGCCGCCGTGAGGTCCTGCGCCTCGCCATCGGCGCGATCGTGGGGGTCACGCACGTCGAGACGCTCGGACCGTCGCTGGCCGACATCACCACGGCGACCCTCCGCGGGGTGATGCGCGCCATCCGCCGCGAGGACGGCCCATGGCCCGAGTTCGCCGTGGTCGCCATGGGACGCTACGGCGGCGCCGAGCTCGGCTTCGGATCCGACGCCGACGTCATGTACGTGTTCCGCCCGATCGCCGGCATGGATCCCGAGCTCGCCCAGCGCCGCGCCCAGCTCATCGTCTCGGAGCTGACGCGCCTCACGGAGGACTCGCGCCTGCCGCTCGACCTCGACACGGGCCTGCGGCCCGAAGGACGCAACGGGCCCGTGGTGCGCTCGTTCGCCTCCTACCGCGCCTACTACGAGCGCTGGTCCCTGACGTGGGAGGCGCAGGCGCTGCTCCGCGCCCGCGGAGTCGTCGGCGACAGCGGGCTCATCGCGGACTTCACGGCCCTCGCCGACGGCTACCGCTACCCGGACGCCATCGGCGACGCGGAGGTGCGCGAGATCAAGCGCATCAAGGCGCGTGTGGAGAACGAGCGGCTCCCGCAGGGCGCGGATCCCACGCGGCACCTGAAGCTCGGGCGCGGGTCGCTCAGCGACGTGGAGTGGCTGGTGCAGCTGATCCAGCTGCAGCACGCCCACGCGCACCCCGCCCTGCGGACGCCGACGACGCTCGGGGCGCTCGACGCGGCCGTGGGGTCGCGCCTCGTGGCCGAGGGGGACGCCGCGCGCCTCCGGGACGCCTGGCTCCTCGCGTCCCGCGTCCGCTCCGCCATGACCCTCTGGACCAACCGCACGGCGGACGTCCTGCCGGCCGACCGCGCCGCGCTCGACGCCATCGCCCGGCTCCTCGAGTACCCGCCCGGCTCCGCGTCCGTGCTCGAGGAGGAGTACCTCGGCGTGACCCGCCGCGCCCGCGCGGTCTTCGAGCGCCTCTTTTACGGGGTCGACGAGCAGCCGGATCCGCGCGGCGCCTGACGCCGCTCCATCCGGCGGCGCGGACGACGACGGGCCGCCCTCCCGGAGGAGGACGGCCCGTGCGTCATGCACCCGGTGCGGGCGCCGGCGGGATCAGACGCCGTAGTACAGCTCGAACTCGAACGGGTGCGGGCGCTGCGCGAGGGGCTTGATCTCCATCTCGCGCTTGTACTCGATCCACGTCTCGATGAGGTCGGGCGTGAACACGTTGCCGGCGGTGAGGAACTCGTGGTCGGCCTCGAGCGCCTCGAGGGCGGCGCCGAGCGACGCGGGGACCTGCGGGATGCCCTTCGCCTCCTCGGGCGGGAGCTCGTAGAGGTCCTTGTCGACGGGCTCGTGCGGCTCGATGCGGTTCTTGATGCCGTCGATGCCGGCCATCAGCTGGGCCGCGAACGCGAGGTACGGGTTGCTCGACGCGTCGGGCGCGCGGAACTCGATGCGCTTCGCCTTCGGGTTCGTGCCCGTGATCGGGATGCGGATCGACGCCGAGCGGTTGCCCGCCGAGTAGACGAGGTTGACGGGCGCCTCGAAGCCGGGCACGAGGCGGTGGTATGAGTTCACCGTCGGGTTCGTGAAGGCGAGGATCGCGGGCGCGTGCTTGAGGATGCCGCCGATGTACCAGCGCGCGACGTCCGACAGGCCGCCGTAGCCGGCCTCGTCGTAGAACAGCGGCTTGCCGTCGTTCCAGAGCGACTGGTGCGTGTGCATGCCCGAGCCGTTGTCGCCGAACAGCGGCTTCGGCATGAACGTGGCCGTCTTGCCCCACTGCTCGGCCGTGTTCTTGACGATGTACTTGAACTTCAGGATGTCGTCCGCCGCGTGCACCATCGTGTCGAAGCGGTAGTTGATCTCGGCCTGGCCGCCCGTGCCCACCTCGTGGTGCGCGCGCTCGAGGATGAGGCCGGCGTCGATCAGCTTGAGGCTGATGTCGTCGCGGAGGTCGGCCTGCTTGTCGACGGGGCTGACGGGGAAGTAGCCGCCCTTGTACGGCGTCTTGTTGCCGAGGTTGCCGCCCTCCTCCTCGCGTCCCGAGTTCCAGGCGCCCTCCTCGGAGTCGACCGAGTAGAAGCTCGTGTGCTGGTTCACCTCGTAGCGGACGTCGTCGAAGATGTAGAACTCGGCCTCGGGCGCGAAGAACGCGGTGTCGGCGATGCCGGACGCGGCGAGGAACTTCTCGGCCTTCTTGGCCACCTGGCGCGGGTCGCGGGCGTAGATCTCGCCGTTGCGGGGGTTGTAGATGTCGAACACCATGATGAGGGTGCGCTCGATGCGGAACGGGTCGATGTACGCCGTCGTCACGTCGGGGATGAGCTGCATGTCCGACTCGTGGATGCTCGCGAAGCCGCGGATGGACGAGCCGTCGAAGAGCTGTCCGACGGAGAAGAACTCCTCGTCGACGGTGGACGCGGGGATGTTGAAGTGCTGCTGCACCCCGGGCAGGTCGGTGAACCGGATATCGAGGAACTTGACGTCGGTGTCCTTGATGAACGCGAGCACCTCGGATGAGTCTCTGAACATGTGGTGTCTCCAAAAGGGGGCCGGAGCGGATGAGACTGACGGTTTCAGCCTCTCCGACCCTAGGGGGAAGGGGTTACCTCGCCATAACCGCCGTGTTTCCGCGATGTTACGCACCCCCGCCCGGGCGCGTCGGCGGGCGCTCCCAGGGCCCGCGGATCGGGGGATCCTCGGCACGCGCGCCTAGGATCGGCAGGTGCCCGCGACTCCCACGAACCCCGACCTCGGCGATCCCGGCCGCAACCGCTGGCCGGGGGATCGCCTCGGGCTCCCGGAGCGCGGGCGCGGGTCCGTCGCCCGCGCCGGCCGGCGCATCGTCGGGGTCTGCATCGACTGGGCCCTCGCCGTGCTGGTCTCCTGGGCCTTCTTCGCCTACGACCCGACGGCCACGCTCGTGATCTTCGCCGTCATGCAGTACGTCCTCATCGTCACCCTCGGCGGGAGCGTGGGCCACGTCGTGCTCGGCATGCGCGTGCGACCGCTCGCGGGCGGGTACGTGTCGCTCTGGCGGCCGGCCCTGCGCACCGTGCTGCTGTGCCTGGTCGTCCCCGCGGTCGTGTGGAACGCCGACCAACGGGGCCTCCACGACGTGTTCTCCGGGACGGTGCTGGTCCGCACCTCCTGACCGCGGCGCCGCGGTCCGGGGAGCGTCAACCGGGCTCGCACCCGAGGTACACGAGCTCCGGATCGACCCCGCCGAGCACGACGCGGGCGGGGGATCCCGCGCGGACGGCGCCGAGCTCGCGGCTCTCGGTCTCGCGCCCGTCGTCCGATCGTCCGGTGGTCACCTCGAAGCGGACGAGCGCCGCGCTGCAGTCCTCCGGCGCGGTCATGTCGAGGAGCGTGCACGAGCTCGTGTCCACGCACTCGCTCGCCCGGGTCGCCGGATCCTCGACGGTGACGACGGTCGCGCCCTGGGTGAGGTCCGCCCCGACCGTCGTGAAGCGCGCCCGGGTCGAGTCCTGGAAGCTGACCACGACGACCAGGACGCCGGCCAGCGCGCACACCGCGGCGATGGACGGCCCGAGACCGCGTCGGGCCCGCTCGCGTCGCGAACGGCCGTAGGGCGACAGCCGCTCCGATGTCGGATGCGGCCGGGGCGGGCTCGGCGGCGTCCGTCCCCGGTGCGCCGACCCCTGGCCCGTCGCGGGAGGAGCCGAGTGTCCCGTCGTCGCGTGCCGTCGGAGCATGAGCACGTCCCTCGCGAGCGTCAGCTGAACGAAGCGCTCGTGCGCGGTCCTCAGCTGCTGCGGCGACGCGCCGGGAAGCCGGTCGGGATGCGTCTCGCGCGCCCGTCGGAGGTACGCGCGGCTGATGGTCGGGCGGTCGGCGTCCGCGTCGACGCCGAGCAGCGCCGCAGCGGAGGACGGGTCCATGGGCTCAGTCTGCGCCGGGCACGGTGCCCGCGCAAACGACCGGCGACGGCCGGATCAGCGTGCCCGGGAGGGGCGGACCTTGAACGGGTCGACGCCCTTGGGGATGGGCATGCTGTTCTGCCCGAGGGAGGTGAGGCGGTTGTTCACGGCCAGGACCTCCGCCTTGGTGATGGTGCGGGGGAACCGCTGCAGGCGACCGGCCAGCTTGTGGAGCTCGACCGAGTCGGCGTCGGGGCCGACGAACACGAAGTGCACGGGGACGTTCGGGAGCACGCGGGCGATCTTGCGGCGCTCGTCCTCGAGCATGCGCGTCGTGCGGCTCTTCGGGCCCTCGCCGATGAGGGCGACGCCGGGGCGCCCGACGGCGCGGTACACGGCGTCCTGCGACTTGCCGTTCACGGCGACCGGCATCTCGCTGCCGACCCATCCGCGCTTCAGCGAGCTGCGGAGGACCACGCCGACGGCTCCGGGCTGGCCCTTGATCTGCAGGTACGCGGCGCGCTCCGCCTTGCGTCCGAGGACGATGAGGAAGGCGAGGATGCCCGCGAAGACGCCGGCGATGACGAAGAGGATGGCGGTCAGCCAGTTCCCGCCGGTCGCGAAGACCGCCAGCAGGACGCCCACGACGATGGGGGCCAGCAGCGCCAGGAGCATCCACCAGACCGAGCTCTTGTCGTAGCGCCGGGTCATCTGGAAGACCTGCCACATCTGCTTGATGCGGCCGGGTTCCTTGGGTGCCTTCTTCGAGGCTGTCTTGCGGGCCATGGTGCCCAGGATACCGGTGCGCGGGCGGCTGCCGGAACGGCCGCTGGCCGAGGCCCCGTCCCGTCCCTCACAGGCGCTCGATGCCGACGAGATGCCCCGCGGCCGTCCGGGTGCGTGCCCACCCGTCCCACCCGCCGGCACACTCGCGGCGACGGACGTCCCGGCCGGTGGGCGCGGACGGAACCGGGGCGACGAGAGGACGTGGGGCGATGGCGGACGGACGCGCTCGAGCGCACGACGGACGGGTCACGGGTCGGGACCGAGGCAACGGCTCGTACGACGGGGCGACCGTCCCGGGGCGATCGGCCGCCACGGCGGGCCGAGCGCCGCGGAGGCGGAGGAGCGGGCCGGGCCCGGACCCCGCCGCGCTGTCCGGCTCCGGGAGCGTCGTCGCGGGGTATCGGCTGGTGCGGCTCATCGGGCGGGGTGCCCGGTGCGAGGTGCATCTCGCCCGACCGCGTCGCTCAGCGGATCCCGCGAGCGGTCCCGCCGACAACGTCGCGGTGAAGATCGTCCCGGCGACCGAGCGCAGCCGCGGGGAGGCGGAGATCGTCTCCCTGCAGGCGGTGCGCTCCGACCACGTCGTCGCGCTGCGGGACGTCGCGACCCTCGCCGACGGCAGCCTGTGCATCGTGCAGTCGCTCGGCCGACGCGGGACGGCGTCGGACCTGCTCGGCCGACGCGGCAGCATCACCCCCGGCGAGACCGTGACCCTGGTGGCCTCCGTGCTGCGAGGGCTGGGGGACCTCCACGAGGCGGGCATCGCGCATGGCGCGGTCGACCTGACCCACGTGGTCCTCGACGCCACCGGGCGTCCGTTGCTGGGCGGGCTCGGCTCCGCCCGCGTCATCGCCGGAGGGGCGGGGGCGGACGGCCTCCCGGGGACCGATCCCGTCGGACAGGACCTGGGACGTGTGTCGCGGATCGTCCAGGCGCTGCTCGACCCGGCGGACGCTCGCGGACGCGCCTCCGAGGACAGGTGGGACGAGTGGCTGGCGCTCCTCGACTCCGCGATCCACGGGGAGACGGACCTCACCGCGCACGATCTCGCCGACCGGCTGCTCGACGTCGCGGACGCGGCCCCCTTGGCCGATGCGGGCGCATCCCCGCGCTCCTGCGACGACGATCGCATCCTGTCGCCCGGTGCGGCGCTCGGCGACGTGGATCCGCGTCCACGCGACGCCCGCGACGCGCGGACGGACGGGACCCGGCGACTGATGCGGCCCTCCGCGCGTGGGCGGCGGGGCGGTCATCGTCGGCATCGTGCGGTCGGTGACCGGCGAGCGGACGGAGCGAGATCCTGGGGCACGGCGGTCGGGGCGCGGGTCACGAGCCAGCTCGCGGCGGTGCGCCCCCGTGTCTGGGCGCTCGGCGCATCCGCTCTCCTGCTCCTGCTCGCGGGCGCCGTCACGGTGCCCCTCCTCACCGGCCCCGCTCGCGGCGAGACGGTAGCGCCGACGAGCGCGCCGACCCCGTCAGCGTCCGCGTCGGCCAGCGGGGACGGCGCACCATCGACCGCACCGGATCTCGACGTCGAGGCGGCGGCCTCGCCGGATCCGGATGTCGCCGCCCCCGCGCTCCTCCGGCTCCGCGCCTCCTGCCTCCATCGCGCCGACGTCGGCTGCCTGGGCGGGGTGGACGAGGCCGGCTCCGCGGTGGAGGACGCCGATCGCAGCGCCGTCGCGTCCGACGCGGCTCCCGCTCTGGACGACGCCGCGCTCCACGTCGCGGATGCCCTCGGCCCTGCTCAGCGTCTCGGTGACAGCGCGCTCATCGGTCTGCGTCCCGAGGTCGAGCCCGGATCGGAGACGCCGGCGCCCGGACGCCGACCGGCCTCCCTCCTGATCGTCAGGGGGGAGGCCGGGTGGCGGATCAGGGACCTGATGGACGACCGGTGAGGGTCGCCGTCGGGTCCGGAGAGGACCTAGATGCCCAGGTCGGCGTCGAACGCACCCGCCTCGAGGCGGTTCTTCACGGCCACGAGGAAGCGCGAGGCGTCGGCCCCGTCGACGATCCGGTGGTCGTAGGAGAGCGCGAGGTAGACCGTCGAGCGGATGGCGATGGTGTCCTGCCCGTCCGCAGTGATGACCACGGGTCGCTTGGTGACGATGCCGGTGCCGAGGATCGCGGACTGCGGCAGGAACACCACGGGGGTGTCGAACAGCGCGCCGCGGGATCCGGTGTTGGTCAGCGTGAACGTGCCGCCGGCCAGCTCGTCCGGGGACAGCTTGTTGTCGCGCGTCCGGGCGGCGAGGTCGGCGATCTCCGACGCGAACTGCGCGAGGTTCTTGCCCTCGGCGTTCTTCACGACGGGGGTGAGCAGGCCGCGCTCCGTGTCGACCGCGATGCTGATGTTCTCGTGGTCGGGGTAGACGATGCTGTCGCCGTCGACCGTCGCGTTGACGACCGGGTAGGCCTTGAGCGCCTCCGCGGCCGCGAGGGCGAAGAAGGGCAGGAACGACAGCTTGACGCCGGTCTTCTCCAGGAAGTCGCCCTTCACGCGGTCGCGGAACCGGGCCACCTTCGTGACGTCGACCTCGACCACCGAGGTGAGCTGCGCGGTGGACTGCATCGACACGACCGCGCGGTCGGCGATGAGCTTGCGCATGCGCGACATCTTCGCGGTGGTGCCGCGGAGCGGCGACGTCTCGAGGGGCGCGGCTGCGGGAGCGGCCGGAGCGGATGCCGTCGGGGCGCTCTTCGACGCGGCGGCCTCGGCGGCGGCGAGCACGTCCTCCTTGCGGATGCGTCCTCCCACGCCGGTGCCGACGACCGAGCCGATGTCCACGCCGCGCTCGTTCGCGAGCTTGCGGACGAGCGGCGTCACGTAGCCGGCGTTGCCGGAGGCTGCAGGAGCCGGAGCGGCGGCGGGCGCGGGAGCCGCGGCGGGTGCCGGGGCCGAGGCCGCGGCGGCGGGCGCGGGAGCTGCGGGGGCAGGAGCCGGGGTCGCCTCGGGCGCGGGCGCGTCCTGCTCGGCGGCGGGCGCGGGCTCGGGCTCCACGGGGGCGGGCGCCTCGGCCTCGTCGTCCGCCTCGGTGGAGGGGATCACGGTGTCCTCGACGGCATCCTCGGCCGCGGGCGCGGGCTCCGCTGCCTCGGCGGCGGGCTCCTCGGCGGCGGGCTCCTCGGCGGGGGCGTCGCCGCCACCCGAGCCGTCGCCGATCCGCACCAGCACGGCGCCGACCTCGACGGTCTCGTCCTCCTGGACGAGGATCTCCTCGATGACGCCGGCGACCGGCGACGGGATCTCGGTGTCGACCTTGTCGGTCGAGACCTCGAGCAGGGGCTCGTCGACCTCGACGTGGTCGCCGACGTTCTTGAGCCAGCGGGTCACCGTGCCCTCGGTGACGCTCTCGCCGAGTGCGGGGAGGTTGACGGATTCGCTCATGGGGTTGTCTCCTTCAGGCCCGACTCCGGACCCGGCTTGTGTGTCGGTGTTGGCGGGGTGCTACAGGGCGTGCAGAGGGGTCCCGGCGAGTGCCAGGTGGGCCTCGCCGAGCGCCTCGTTCTGAGTGGGGTGGGCGTGCACCAGGCTGGCGACGTCCTCGGGGTAGGCCTCCCAGTTCACGATGAGCTGGCCCTCGCCGATGAGCTCGCCGACGCGGGCGCCGATCATGTGGATGCCGACCACGGGACCGTCCTGCACGCGGACCACCTTGATGGAACCGGCCGTGCCGAGGATGGAGCTCTTGCCGTTGCCGCCGAGGTTGTACTCGTAGCTCGAGACCTTGTCGGCGCCGAACTTCTCGGCGGCCTTAGCCTCGCTGTAGCCGACGCTCGCGACCTCGGGGTCGGAGTACGTGACCTTGGGGATGTTGATGTCCTCGACGACCACGGGCTTGTTGCCCGCGATCTCCTCCGCCACGAAGATGCCCTGCTGGAACCCGCGGTGCGCGAGCTGCAGGCCGGGGACGATGTCTCCGACGGCGTAGACGCCGGGGACGCTGGTCTGGAGCCGCTCGTCGGTCAGCACGAAGCCGCGGTCGGTCTTGACGCCCGCCTCCTCGAAGCCGAGGCCCTGGGTCGCCGGGCCACGGCCCACGGCGACGAGCAGGAGGTCGGCGTCGTAGGTGGTCCCGTCCTCGAGGGCGACCTGGACGCCCTGGTCGTCCTGCGTGACCGACTTGAAGCGCACGCCGAGCGAGAACGCGATGCCGCGCTTGCGGAAGGCGCGCTCGAACTGCTTGCTGATCGACTCCTCCTCGTTGGGGACGAGGTGGGGGAGGGCCTCGATGATCTGCACGTCGACGCCGAAGGAGCGCCAGACGGAGGCGAACTCGACGCCGATGACGCCGCCGCCGAGGATCGCGACCTTCTTGGGGATGTAGTCGAGCTCGAGCGCCTGCTCGCTCGTGATGACGCGGCCGCCGATCTCGAGGCCGGGGAGCGTCCGGGAGTAGGAGCCGGTCGCGAGGACGACGCTCTTCCCGGTGATGGTCCGATCGCCGACCTGCACGGTCGTGCCGGAGGCCAGGCGGCCCTCGCCCTCGATGACGGTGATGCCGCGGGCCTTGATGAGGCCCTGGAGGCCCTTGTACTTGCTGGCGACGATGGCCTCGCGGTACGCGTTGACGCGGGCGATGTCGACCCCGTCGAACGTGACGTTGACGCCGTACTTCTCCGACTCCCGCGAGACGTCGGCCACCTCGGCCGAGTGCAGGAGGGCCTTGGTCGGGATGCAGCCGCGGTGCAGGCACGTGCCGCCCAGCTTGCCCTTCTCCACGAGGCCCACGGTCTTGCCCAGCTGCACCGCACGGAGCGCTGCCGCGTAGCCGCCGCTCCCGCCGCCGAGCACCACCACGTCAAAGTTCTGTTCCGACACCCAGGATCTCCCTCGTATGCATCAAGGTCGTCTCATGCGACCGCCCGACCGGGCAGGCGCGGGACCCCCTCAGGAGGCCTCTCCGAGCCTACTACGCCCGCGAAAACCCGGCGGCCAGGGCCAGGAGCGTGCGGACCGCGACGCCCGTCGGGCCCTTCCCCGTGAAGCCGTGACCGCCGCCCTTGTTGTGCGACGGGCCCGCGATGTCGATGTGCGCCCACGGGATCCGGGGAGCGTCGTCGGCGTCGCCCGTCCGACCGACGAACTCCTTGAGGAACACGCCCGCGACGAGCATGCCGCCGGCGGGGTTGCCGGGCTTGACGTTGGCGATGTCCGCGATGTCGGAGTTGAGGAGCGCGCGCATCTCCTCGGGGAGCGGCATGCCCCACATGCTCTCGCCCTGCTCGCGGGCCGCCTCGAGCAGGCGGGCGACGAGCGCGTCCTCGCCCATGACGGCGGAGTACCGCTCGCCGAGCGCCACGACCTGCGCACCCGTCAGCGTCGCGATGTCGACGATGGCGTCCGGGTGCTCCTCGCTCGCGGCGACGATGCCGTCCGCCATCACGAGGCGCCCCTCGGCGTCCGTGTTCAGGACCTCAACCGTCGTGCCCCCGCGCATGCGCAGCACGTCGTCCGGGCGGATGGCGGAGCCGGAGGGCATGTTCTCGGCGATGCACAGCCACGCCGTGAGGCGGACGGGCAGCTCGAGCCGCGCCGCGGCGACCACGACCTCGAGGATCGTGGCGGCGCCGGTCATGTCGTACTTCATGCCGATCATCGGCACCGCCGGCTTCAGGGAGATGCCGCCGGTGTCGTAGGTGATGCCCTTGCCCACGAGCGCGAGGTGCCGCGTAGCGCCGGCGGGGGAGTAGGCGACCTTCACGAGGCGGGGCGGGCGCGTCGAGCCCTGGCCGACGCCGAGGATCCCGCCGAAGCCGTCGGCCGCGAGCGCCTCCTCGTCCCACACGCGGACGTCCACGGGCAGCCCGCTCGTGCGCACCCGCACGGCGTCGACGAACGTGGCGGGGTAGAGGTCGAGGGGCGGGGTGTTGACGAGGTCCCTGGTGCCCGCCACGGCGCCCGCGACCGCGACGGCGCGCGCCACGGCCTCGTCGGCGTCCTCGGCGGTCCAGGAGTCCCCCTGGGCGATGACGGTGACGGACGACGCGCGCGGCTTCTGGCCGGCGAGCGAGTCCCTGCGGTAGGAGTCGAAGGAGTAGACCCCGAGGGCAGCGCCCTCGAGCACGGCGGTGAGCTCGACGAGCGAGGTCACGGGGACCGCGACGGCCACCCGCTCCACGCCGCGGAGCTGCCGGGTCGCGCTGCCGACGGCGTAGCGGAGCGCGACGGCGTCCAGGGGCCCCGAGCCCACGCCCACCAGCGCGACGGTGCGGGCGGCGGTGCCCGTCCCGGCGACGCGGACGACCTCGTCGCGGCCTCCTGTGACGCCGATCGCGGACAGGCCGTCCACGTCGAGCTCGAGGCCCTCGGGCGCGTGCACCCGGATCCCCTCCTTCCCGCTGGAGACGGCGACGACGAGCGCGTCGGCCTCCACGTCGACGGCGCGGTCGGAGGACACGGAGAGCTGGGGGAGGGTCATGGGCGACGAGCCTACCCACGCGCGCAGGCGTCCCCGGTCGGGGCGCGGGACCCCGACACGCGGGCGGAGGGGCGCGTCCCGGAGCCCGCGCCGACCGTGTTCGCTCTCGGCGGCACGCACGACGCCCCGCCGGGGAGGGGCCGTCGGAGGCGCGGCTTAGAGTGGATCCATGGCAGATGCGGACGGACTGTACGAGATCGACACCGACATCGGCGAGGTCCCGACCGGCCTGCCCCTGGTCGCCGGGCTCACCGGGTTCTCCGACGCGGGATCCGGCGTGTCGCAGGTCAGCGAGTACCTGCTGAGCACCCTCAGCCACCGCGACGTGCTGCGCTTCGACACCGACACGCTGCTCGACTACCGCGCCCGGCGTCCCACCATCTACTTCGACCAGGACCACCTCGCCGACTACCGTCCGGCCCGGCTCGCCCTGTACCTGGCGCATGACGAGATCGGGCAGCCGTTCCTTCTCCTCACCGGGTTCGAGCCCGACTTCCGCTGGGAGGCGTTCACGGCGGCCGTCCTCGGGATCGTCGACCGCTACCGCGTGTCGACGACCACGTGGGTGCACGCCATCCCCATGCCGGTGCCGCACACGCGCGACATCAACGTCACCGTGAGCGGCAACCGCACCGAGCTCATCGAGGCGCTCAGCGTGTGGAAGCCGCACACCCAGGTCCCCGCCAACGCGCTGCACCTGGTGGAGCACCGCCTGCACGACGCGGGCCACCCTGTCGCGGGCTTCGTGCTCCTCGTCCCGCACTACCTCGCGGACACGGAGTTCCCCCTCGCCGCGGTCGCCGCGCTGGAGAGCATCAGCGCCGCCACGGGACTGATCTTCCCCACCGACCGGCTGCGCGAGGAGGGCCGCGACTTCGTGGGCCGCATCGACGAGCAGGTCGCGGGCAACCAGGAGCTGGCGCGCCTCGTCACGACGCTCGAGGAGCGCTACGACAGCTACATGGAGGACACGCCCCTCAAGTCGCCGCTCACCGACGAGGACGGCGCCCTGCCGACGGCGGACGAGATCGCCGCGGAGCTGGAGAAGTTCCTCGCTCGTCGTCGCCCCGGCGACGGCGACGCCGCCTGACGCGCCGGAGCTGATCCGCGCGCGCACGCTCCGCGCTGTCGTCTGCCCTGACGCGGCGCCGGTATCCTCGTGCCGATGAGCACCCGCCGCGCCCGCATCGTCCTCGGCGTCGCGATGGTCGCCTACCTCTCCTCCGTGCTCCAGCGTGGGTCGCTGGGCATCGCCTCGGTCGAGGCGGGGGAGCGGTTCCACGTCTCGGCGTCGCTGCTCTCGACCCTCGCCGTCACGCAGCTCGTCGTCTACGCGGCGCTGCAGATCCCGGTCGGCGTGCTGATCGACCGGATCGGGCCGCGCGCGCTGCTCGCGACCGGCGCGCTCCTGATGGTGGCCGGGCAGGTCACCCTGGCGCTCTCCACGTCGCTCGAGGTCGCGATCCCGGGACGCATGCTGGTCGGAGCCGGTGACGCGATGACGTTCGTGTCGGGCCTCCGCCTCATCAACTCCTGGTTCTCCGGTCCCCGCGTGCCGGTGCTGTCGCAGTGGTTCGCCAACGTGGGCCAGCTCGGGCAGGTCCTCTCGGCGGTCCCGCTCTCGCTCGTGCTGCACACGGCGGGGTGGACGCCCGCGTTCCTGGGCTCGGCGTCCGTGGCGGTCGTCGCGTTCATCGCGGTCCTCGTCGCCGTGCGCGACCGGCCCTCCGGGGATGCGCCGCCTCCGCGGGTGCCGTGGGGCGACTCGATGCGGGAGCTCGGCAGGAGCCTGCGTCACCCCGGGACGCAGCTCGGCTTCTGGTCGCACTTCGTCACGCAGTCCTCGGGCGTGGTGTTCAGCCTGCTCTGGGGATTCCCGTTCCTCGTGGACGGCCTGGGCTACAGTCCGGCGCTCGCGTCCGGGCTCCTCATCGTGATCGTGGCGTCCGGGATGGTGGTGGGGCCCGTGATCGGCATCCTCACCGGGCGCTTCCCCTTCCGTCGCTCCAACCTCGTCCTCGGCGTCGTCGCGATGATGGGCGTCGCCTGGGCGGTCTTGCTCCTGTGGCCGGGCGTGCCGCCGCTCGCCGTCGTGCTGCTCGTGGTTGTCGCGATCGGGATCGGCGGACCCGGCTCGCAGGTCGGGCTCGACTTCGCGCGCACCTTCAACCCGCCCCGGAGCCTCGGCGCGGCGTCCGGCATCGTGAACGTCGCCGGGTTCACCGCGAGCTTCACCATGATGCTGCTCATCGGGATCGCCCTCGACATCCAGGACGGGATCCGGGTCGCGGGAGGGGCGCCGAGCGACCTCTACGCCTTCGACTCGTTCCGCGTCGCCTTCGCCGTGCAGTACCTCGTGGTCGGCTTCGGGGCGCTGATGCTGGTCCGGACCCGGCGACGGACCAGGCGCCTGCTGGCCGACGAGGGAATACGGGTGGGGCCCCTCTGGGTTGCCTACCTCGACAGGCGACGCCGACGCCGCGCATGACGCCGGCCCGCACACGGGTGGGATTGGCTCGCCCCCGCGCCCATCCGTGCAATAATGAGGTACGGACCCGTTCATGTCCTGCATCTCGCATCACCTCGGTGGTGCACGATCAGCGGACTTGACATGGGTCCTAGCAATGTCCGAAAACAACCCCGACCCACCTCCGGCAGGTCACCCCGCAGCGTCACCGCGGAGCGCGCGACCGGTCGTCGTGGGGACGAAAGGTGTTCGCATGGCCACCCCCTCCACCCCGTCCGCCACCCTGGACGCGACCGGCACGGCCGCCGACGCCGCGACGGGTGAGGCGAAGGCACCCGCGAAGCGCGCCCCCGCCAGGAAGACCGCGGCGCCGAAGACCACCACGACCGCCAAGGCCCCGACGAAGGCCGCCGCCGCCAAGGCAGCCGCGGCCGCGGCCACCGCCGAGGAGGACGCCCCCGCGGCTCCCGCGAAGGCCCCCACCGCCCGGGCGAAGGCCGCAGCCGCCAAGAAGGCCGCGGCCGCGTCCGGCGACGCCGCGCCCGCCAAGGCGCCGCGCAAGACCGCCGCGAAGAAGACCTCCGCGTCCGACGCCGGCGAGCCGTCGGACGACGACGCCGAGGACGTGGTCGTCCCCGCCGTCGAGGACGACTCGGACGACGAGGTCGTCGAGGACGGCGCCGCCAAGCCGCCGGTCGTGCTCGAGCCCCTCCCCACCGGCGCCATGGTGCTGTCGAACAAGGAGGAGGACGAGGACGTCCCCGTCTACTCGACGACCATCACCGGCGCCACGGCCGACCCCGTCAAGGACTACCTCAAGCAGATCGGCAAGGTCGCGCTGCTCAACGCCGCCGAGGAGGTCGAGCTCGCCATGCGCATCGAGGCGGGCCTGTTCGCCGAGGACAAGCTGGCGAACACGCCGGGCATCTCGCGCGAGCTGGAGCGGGAGCTCCGCTGGGTCGCGCGCGACGGCCAGCGCGCGAAGAGCCACCTGCTGGGCGCGAACCTCCGCCTCGTGGTCAGCCTCGCGAAGCGCTACACGGGTCGCGGGATGCAGTTCCTCGACCTCATCCAGGAGGGCAACCTCGGCCTCATCCGCGCCGTGGAGAAGTTCGACTACACCAAGGGCTTCAAGTTCTCCACGTACGCCACGTGGTGGATCCGCCAGGCCATCACGCGCGCCATGGCCGACCAGGCCCGCACCATCCGCATCCCGGTGCACATGGTCGAGGTCATCAACAAGCTCGCTCGCGTGCAGCGCCAGATGCTGCAGGACCTGGGCCGCGAGCCCACGCCCGAGGAGCTCTCGCGCGAGCTCGACATGACGCCCGAGAAGGTCATCGAGGTCCAGAAGTACGGCCGCGAGCCCATCTCCCTCCACACGCCGCTCGGCGAGGACGGCGACAGCGAGTTCGGCGACCTCATCGAGGACACCGAGGCGGTCGTCCCGGCCGACGCGGTGGGCTTCACCATGCTGCAGAAGCAGCTGGAGTCGCTCCTCGACTCGCTCTCCGAGCGCGAGGCCGGCGTGATCCGCATGCGCTTCGGCCTCGGCGACGGCATGCCGAAGACGCTCGACCAGATCGGCGACACGTTCGGCGTCACGCGCGAGCGGATCCGCCAGATCGAGTCGAAGACCATGGCCAAGCTCCGCCACCCGTCGCGCTCGCAGTCGCTGCGCGACTACCTCGAGTAGGCCGTGCCGCTGCGCCTCGCCGTCGCCGCGGGACGGGCCGCCCGCTGGGCCGCCCGTCTCCGCGGCGGCGGTTCCGCCGTGCCCGGCGTCGTCGCCCTCCGGCTCGAGCCCCGCTTCCTCGAGCGGACGATCGCCGACCTGCCGCACGGCGTGGTCGCCGTCACCGGCTCGAACGGCAAGTCGACGACCACCCACATGCTCACCGCCGTGCTCCGCGCGCACGGGCTCCGCGTCTTCACGAACCCGTCCGGCGGGAACCTGCCGCAGGGCATCGCGTCCGCCGTCCTCGCGGACGCCGACGCCTCCGGGCGCCTGGACGCCGACGTCGCGGTCCTCGAGATCGACGAGGCCTACGGCGTCGCGCTCTCCGCTCTGCTCACGCCCCGCACGGTGCTGCTCCTCAACATCCAGATCGACCAGCTCAACCGGTTCCACGAGCCCGACCGCGTGGTCGGCATGCTCGATCGCATCGCCGCGACGGCGACCGAGGCGGTGGTCGCCAACCGCGACGACGCGCACGTCAACGCCATCGCCGCGCACACGGCGCGGGCCGGCCGCGCGGCCGTCGACTGGTTCGGCGTGTCCGAGGAGCTCCTCGGCGACAGCAAGCACGGGCTGGCGTCCGCCCCCCGCTTCGGATCCGAGGACCCCGACCCGGTGCACGTCGACGCGGGCGTCGAGGCCGTGGCCCTCTCGGGTCGCGACGCGGTGTTCCGACTGGCGTCCGGCGACCTCCCGGTGACGCTGCCCTCGCGCGGCCTGCACTACGCGGTCGACGCCGCGGGAGCGCTCGCCACGGCGCGCCGCGTGCTCGGCGACCTGTTCGACCCGGCCCGCGCGGCCGAGGGCCTGGGCTCCGTCGCCGCCGTCTACGGGCGCGGCGAGATGCTGCGCGCGGGTGACGAGGACATCGAGATCATCATGATGAAGAACCCGGCGAGCCTGCAGATGAACCTGGACGCGCTCGGCGACCCGCCCGAGCAGGTGCTGCTCGCCGTCGACGACGGGACCCCCGACCCGTCGTGGATCTACGACACCGACCTCTCCGCGCTCACGCACGCCGACGTCGTCTCGGGCACCAAGGGCTACCAGCTGGCGGTGCGCTTCGGCTACGAGGGCCTCGAGGTCGGCCGGGTCGAGCCCGACCTGCGCCGCGCCGTCCAGGCGTTCCTCGCGATGGAGAAGCCGTCCCGCGGCGTGAAGACCATGATCGTCAACTACGAGCAGATGATGGCGATCCGCCGCATCCTCGGGTACACGGACCTCGAGGGAGGACCCGCGTGAGCCACGCCCTGCGCATCCTGCACCTCTACCCCGATGAGCTCGGCATCAACGGCGACCGCGGGAACGTGACGGTGCTCGTCGAGCGCGCGCGCATCCGCGGGATCGGCTCGGAGGTCGTCCGGCACGCGCCGGGCGGCGGGGATCCGGGCGACGCCGACCTGGTCGTCGTGGGGTCCGGCCCGCTCACGGCGCAACGCGCGGTCCTGCCCGACCTCGTCGCGCACGCCCCGCGCCTCGTCGCCCTCCGGGAGGCCGGCGTGCCGATCCTCGCGGTGGGGGGCGGCCTCCAGCTCCTGGGGGAGTCCGTCCGCCTCACCGACGGCGGCGAGCTCGTGGGCGCCGGCGTGCTGCCCGTTCGCACCACCCTCACGACCGAGCGGCGCGTGGGCGACCTCGTGCTCGACACGGCAGACGGCGAGGTCGTCGGCTACGAGAACCACGGATCCACCCTCGACATCGGCGACCACGATCCGCTCGGCACGGTGCGCGCGGGCTTCGGCAACGCCGGCCAGGGCGGCGGCGAGGGCGTGCGCGTCGGAGCGTCGATCGGAACGCACCTCGGCGGCCCCGTCCTGGCGCTCAACCCGAGGCTCGCGGACGAGCTGCTGTCCGCCGCCCTGGCGCGGCACGGCCGGGAGCTGCCCGCCGACATCTCCGGGACGCTCGACCGGCTCGACGGCTGGGCGCGCGAGGCGCGCGCCACCGTCGTGGCCCGACCCGCGCACTACTGATCGCCGTCCGCTCGCGAGCGGGCCGGAGGACATGACGAAGGGCGCATCCCCGCCGGGGATGCGCCCTTCTCCACGCGCCGGCCGGAGCCGGGGCGGGTCGTCCTAGGCGCGCTCGTCGAGCAGGCGGCTCGACTCGTCGTGCCAGCTCGTGGCGATGGCCGACAGCTTCTCCTGGTACTTCTTGCCGTGGTGGGCGCAGAAGAGGAGCTCGCTGCTGTTCACCTCGACGCGGATGTAGGCCTGGGCGCCGCAGCTGTCGCAGCGGTCGTTGGCGGTGAGCTGGTGGTTGTCGAGCTCGTCCACGGGACGCTCGGTCGCGGTCGGTGTCATGTGATGCTCCCCTCCGGGTCGGGTCTGGGTCGAGCCGAATGGATCAAGTAGACCACGTGCTCCCGGGAGACTGCCCGACCGCGGGCGCCCGTTTCGCTCTGCGCGTATGGCGCGGGGCGGCGGAGGGCGTTTCGGAGGGGGAGGCGGCGGGCGGCGGTTAAGATCGTGGACGGCTCGCGTCCGGCGAATGCCGGACGTACATGGAGGACAGCACGTGGCAGCATCCGATTATTCCGCCCGTCACCTCTCCGTCCTCGAGGGTCTCGAGGCGGTGCGCAAGCGGCCCGGCATGTACATCGGATCCACCGACTCGCGCGGCCTCATGCACTGCCTCTGGGAGATCATCGACAACAGCGTCGACGAGGCGCTCGGCGGGCACGGCGACCTGATCGACGTGCGGCTCCACCCGGACGGCAGCGTCGAGGTGCGCGACACCGCGCGGGGCGTCCCGGTCGACATCGAGCCCAAGACGGGCCTCTCCGGCGTCGAGGTCGTCTTCACGAAGCTGCACGCCGGCGGCAAGTTCGGATCCGGCTCGTACGCCTCCTCCGGCGGCCTGCACGGCGTGGGCGCGTCCGTCGTCAACGCCCTCTCGGAGCGCCTCGACGTCGAGGTCGACCGCGGCGGCAAGACGCATGCCATGTCCTTCCGGCGCGGAGAGCCGGGCATCTTCGAGGACCAGGGCGAGGCGAGCCCCGACGCGCCGTTCCGCCCGTTCACGTCCGGGAGCGAGCTGCGGGTCGTCGGCAAGGTGCGCAAGGGCGTCACCGGAACGCGGATCCGCTACTGGGCCGACCGGCAGATCTTCACCCGCGGCGCGTCCTTCCTCACCGAGGAGCTGCTCGGCCGCGCGCGCCAGACCGCCTTCCTCGTGCCCGGGCTCCGCATCGACATCGAGGACCTGCGCGGCGAGCAGCCCGCGCGCGAGTCCTTCCGGTTCGACGGCGGCATCGCCGAGTTCGTGGACCACCTGGCCGTCGACGCGCCGCTCACCGACACGTGGCGGCTCGAGGGATCCGGCACCTTCACCGAGACGGTGCCCGTCCTCACCGACGGCGGCGCCATGGTGCCGACCGAGCTCACGCGCGAGTGCGCCGTCGACATCGCCCTCCGCTGGGGCACGGGCTACGACACCCGGTTCAAGTCGTTCGTCAACATCATCTCCACGCCCAAGGGCGGCACCCACCAGGCCGGCTTCGAGGCGGGCCTCCTCAAGTTCGTGCGGGCGCAGGTCGAGGCCAACGCGCGCAAGCTCAAGGTCGGCACCGACAAGCTCGAGAAGGACGACGTGCTCGCGGGCCTCACCGCCGTGCTCACGGTCCGCTTCCCCGAGCCGCAGTTCGAGGGGCAGACCAAGGAAGTGCTCGGCACGCCGGCTGTCCGCGCGATCGTGTCGCAGGTCGTGCAGAAGGCCATGGCGGAGCGCTTCGCGTCCCCGCGCCGTGAGGACAAGGCGCAGACCGCCGTGCTCCTCGAGAAGGTCGTGGGCGAGATGAAGTCGCGCATCTCCGCGCGCACCCACAAGGAGACGCAGCGGCGGAAGAACGCGCTCGAGAGCTCGTCGCTGCCCGCGAAGCTCGTGGACTGCCGGTCGAACGACGTCGCGAACAGCGAGCTGTTCATCGTCGAGGGCGACTCGGCCCTCGGCACGGCGAAGCTCGCGCGGGACAGCGAGTACCAGGCCCTGCTGCCCATCCGCGGCAAGATCCTCAACGTGCAGAAGGCGTCGCTGCCCGACATGCTCTCCAACACGGAGTGCGCCTCGATCATCCAGGTGCTCGGCGCGGGATCCGGCCGCACGTTCGACCTGTCGGCCGCGCGCTACGGGAAGATCATCATCATGAGCGACGCCGACGTCGACGGCGCCCACATCCGCACGCTGCTGCTCACGCTCTTCTTCCGCTACATGCGGCCGATGATCGACGAGGGCCGGGTGTTCGCCGCGGTGCCGCCGCTGCACCGCGTCGTGGTCATGAACCCGGGCTCGAAGCCCAACGACGTGATCTACACCTACTCGGAGCGGGAGCTCGCCGCCGTGCTCGCCCAGGCGAAGCGGCAGGGCAAGCGGTACCAGGACCCCATCCAGCGATACAAGGGCCTGGGGGAGATGGACGCCGACCAGCTGGCGACGACCACCATGGACCGCCGGAACCGCACGCTGCGGCGCGTGCGCGTCGACGACGCCGAGGCCGCCACGCGCATGTTCGAGCTGCTGATGGGCAACGACGTCGCGCCCCGCAAGGAGTTCATCATCGACGGCGCCGGATCCGTGCGGGACCGCATCGACGTGTGACGCGCGGGCCCCGAGCCGGACGCGCGGACGGCCGCGGACCACGAGGGTCCGCGGCCGTCCGCGTGCGTGGCGCCGACGCGCCTACGTCTCGAGCGGAGCCGAGCCGTCCTCCGCGGGGGACTCGACGACGCCCGCGGCCGCGCCCGACGCGGCGTCGGGTGCCTCGGCGGGGGTGACCGCCTGGCCGACGCTCCCGATCGCCTTCTCGAGCGGGATGCCCGATCCGTCGCGCTTCATGCCGGTGGGCGGCAGCTGCCGCACCTCGCCGGCGGGCCCGACCGCGAGAGCGGGCCCGGGGCCCACCCAGGCCAGCGCGAGGTGGTCCTCGCCCTTGAGGTAGGCGTGCGCGCGCACCCCGCCCGTGGCGCGGCCCTTGCGCGGGAAGTCGCCGAACGCGCTCACCTTGGCGCGGCCGGGATCCACCCCGGCGATGGTGGCGGAGGACGCCGAGATCGTCACGACCTGGGCGCCCTCGGGCGCGACGGACGAGAAGAACAGCACGCGCGCGCCGGCCGCGAGATTGACGCCGGCCACGCCACCCGCCTGGATGCCCTGCGGCCGCACCGACACCGCGGGGAAGTGCAGCAGCTGCGCCTCGCTGGTGACGAAGACGAGCTCGTCGGTCTCCGCCCCCTGACGCGCGCCGACGACCTCGTCGCCCTTCTTGAGCGCGATGACCTCGAACTCGGGCTTCGCGGGCAGGGCGGACGGGGCGATGCGCTTGACGACGCCCTGGCGCGTGCCCAGGGCGATCGCCTCCTCGGTGCCGAGCGCCACGAGCGCGACGACGCGCTCCTTCTTGTCGGCGAGACCCAGGTAGTCGCGGATCCGGACGCCTGCTCCCAGCTGCACGCTCGCGACGGGGACCACGGGCAGGTCGACGGGCGTCATGGTGATGAGCCGGCCGGTGTTCGTGATCGCGCCGATGCGCGTGCGGCTCGTGGTCTCGATGGCCGTGAGGACGGCGTCGTGGGAGCTGCGGCGGACCGTCTGCAGGGGCGTGCCCGGCGCGTCCGTCGGCAGGTCGACGCGGACCGCGCGGCCCGTCGTCGAGAGGAGCACCCGGCAGGGCACGTCGGCGATCTCGAGCACGGGCGCGGCGCGGCGGCTCGACGCCCCGGCGACGCTCGGCGCGGCCTCGGTGAGCAGGGTGCGGCGCGGCGTGCCGAAGCGGTCGGCCACCTCCTGCAGCTCGGTCGAGACGAGGGCGCGGAGCCGGCGGGGATCGGCGAGGATCGCCTCGAGCTCCGCGATCTCGGCCTGGAGCCGGTCGCGCTCCTCCTCCAGCTCGATGCGGCTGAACCGCGTGAGCCGGCGGAGGCGGAGCTCCAGGATGTAGTCGGCCTGCAGCGTCGAGAGGTCGAACACGTCCATGAGGCGGGCACGCGCCTGCTCGGTGTCGTCGCTGCCCCGGATGACCTGGATCACCTCGTCGATGTCGAGGATCGCGATGAGGAGGCCGAGCACGAGGTGCAGCCGCTCCTGCCGGCGGGCGAGCCGGTAGCGCGTGCGCCGCGTGACCACGTCGAGCCGGTGCGCCACGTAGACCTGCAGCAGCTCCTTCAGCCCGAGCGTCTGCGGGCTGCCGTCGACGAGCGCCACGTTGTTGATGCTGAAGCCGTCCTCGAGCGGCGTGTAGCGGTACAGCTGCTCGAGCACCGCCTCCGGGTTGAAGCCCGTCTTGATCTCGATGACGAGCCGCAGGCCGTGGGTGCGGTCGGTGAGGTCGGTGACGTTGGTGATGCCGGACAGCTTCTTGTTCTGGACGCCGTCCTTGATCTTCTCGATGACCTTCTCGGGGCCGACGAGGTACGGCAGCTCGGTCACGACCAGCCCCGACTTCCGCGGGGTGAGGCTCTCGACGGAGACGCGCGCGCGCGTCTTGAAGCTGCCGCGACCCGTGAGGTACGCGTCCTTCACGCCCGCGAGCCCGATGATCGTGCCGCCCGTGGGCAGGTCGGGCCCGGGCACGAAGGCCATGAGGTCGTCGAGCGTGGCGTCCGGGTGGTCGATGAGGTGGCGCGCGGCGCCCACGACCTCGATGAGGTTGTGCGGCACCATGTTCGTCGCCATGCCGACCGCGATCCCGCTCGCACCGTTGACCAGCAGGTTCGGGAACGCCGCGGGGAGCACGGCCGGCTGCATGAACGCGTTGTCGTAGTTCGGGACGAAGTCGACGACGTCCTCGTCGAGGCCCTCGACCATCGCGAGCGCGGAGGCGGCGAGCCGGGCCTCCGTGTAGCGGGGCGCCGCGGGGCCGTCGTCGAGCGACCCGAAGTTGCCGTGCCCGTCGATGAGCGGCACCCGCAGCGTGAACGGCTGCGCCATGCGCACCATCGCGTCGTAGATGGCGGAGTCGCCGTGCGGGTGCAGCTTGCCCATCACCTCGCCCGTGACGCGCGCGGACTTCACGTGCCCGCGGTCGGGACGGAGGCCCATCTCGCTCATCTGGTAGAGGATGCGGCGCTGCACGGGCTTGAGGCCGTCGCGCGCGTCGGGCAGGGCCCGGGAGTAGATGACCGAGTACGCGTACTCGAGGAACGAGTTCTCCATCTCGGTGGAGACGTCGACGTCCTCGATCCGCTCGGCGGGCTCGTCGGGCGTGGTGTTCGTGGTGGAGGGACTCATGGACTCTCTGGGTCGGGATCGGCGCGCGGCCGGATCGGCGTCGTCACGCGGGAGCGCGCCGGGCTGCTGTGGCAGACTGGGCCGGATGGCCCCCATGCTACCGGCGCCCGGATCCAGCCGGACGAGCCTCACCGCGGTCATGCCGGGCTGCCTCGCCGCCCTCGCGGGGGAGGAGTCGGAGGCCGGCCTCCCGCCCGTCGACCGGGCCGTCGTCGTCCTCGTGGACGGGCTCGGCTCCGCCGCCCTCCGCGCCCGCGCCGGGCACGCGCGCCACCTGGTGCAGGGCTGGCGGAAGAAGGACGTCGTGGACGTAGGCTTCCCCACCACGACGGCCGCCAGCATCACCTCGCTCACCACCGGCGTGCGGGCCGGGGAGCACGGCCTCGTCGGCTACAGCGCGCTGGATCCCGCGCACGACCGCGTCCTCAAGCTGCTGTCCGGGTGGGATGCGCAGAGCGTCCCGGAGGAGTGGCAGCCGGTGCCGACCGCGTTCGAGCGGGCGGTCGCCGCGGGCGTGCCCGCGTTCGTCGTCGGCTCGGCCCGCTACTCCGGCTCGGGGTTCTCCCGGGCGGCGCTGCGCGGGGCGACCTTCGTCGCGGCCGAGTCGATCGCGGAGCGGTTCGCGACCACCCGCGCCCTCATGGACCGGCAGCCGCGCGCCCTCGTCTACCTCTACGTCCCCGAGCTCGACCAGACCGCCCACGCGCACGGCTGGGAGTCGGATCGCTGGCTCCGTGCCCTCGAGGAGCTCGACCAGGCGGCAGGGCCGTTCCTCGACCGCCTCGGCCCGCGCGAGGGCGCGCTGATCACGGCCGATCACGGCATCGTCGACGTGCCCGCCGCATCCCAGGTCCTGTTCGACCGCGTCCCGGAGCTGGTCGCGGGCGTCCGCCACGTCGCGGGCGAGCCGCGCTGCCTGCACCTGCACCTCGAGCCGGGCGTCGACGCCGACGCCCTCGCCGACGCCTGGCGCTCGTCCGAGGGGACGCGCGCCCACGTGGCGACGCGCGCCGAGGCGATCGCCGCCGACTGGTACGGACCCGTCCGGGCCGGCGTGGCGGCGCGCATCGGCGACGTCGTCGTCGCGACGCGCTCGCTCATCGCCTACTACGACGGACGCCCGCGCGACCAGGGCGCCCGCCGCATGGTCGGCCAGCACGGGTCGTTCTCGGACGAGGAGCGCCTCGTCCCCCTCATCCGCGCCGGCGCGTTCGCGCGCGGCTGAGCGCCGCGACGTCGACGGCCGGGTCCGCCTCAAGGCGACCCGGCCGGACGACGGGAGGGATCAGGCCAGGTGGTCGTCGTCGCTGCGGGCGCCGAAGACGATCTCGTCCCAGCTCGGCATCGCCGTGCGTCCGCGTCGACCGGACGGCTTGCCGGAGCCGCGGGTCTCGCCGGAGCCGGGCGTGCGCAGGCCCTCGTCCTCGGCGTCGTCGCGCGGGCGGTCGCGCCCGGTGTCGATGCGGCCGATGCCGGGGATCACCGCGGACCGCAGCGGCGGCACCGAGCGCTGACCGCCGCGCGGGCGGGACAGCGGCTCGTCGCGCCGGGCGGCGGGCGCGGGCGCGTCGTCCGCGACCTCGTCGCCCTCGTCCTCGCGCGGCACGGACTCCCGCTCGCCGCGGCGGCGCCGGAGCGCCTCCAGCAGGTCGGCGGTCTCGTTCAGCTCGACCTGCGCGACGCGCGCCGGCTGCTGCGTGCCCGCGGGGTGGTTGCCCTGTCGTCCGAGGTGCGAGACGGCGGCTCCCTCGTCGCGGCGGGGCGCCTCCCACGGCTGGGGAGCGGTGTCCTGCGTGCTGGACGCGGTCGGCTCGGGCAGGCGGAAGGCACCGCTGTCGAAGCGCGTGACGCCGTCCTCCTGGTGCGTGTCCTGCGCCTCGGGCGGCAGCGCGCGGAGGCGGGGGATGAGGGCGCCGCGGATCTCGCCCTGCTGCGAGAGGGTGATCGCCTCGTTGTTGGCGGGGGAGAGGGCGTGCTTCTTCGCGTCGTAGGACCAGCGCGCGTCGTGGTCGATCTCCTCGCTCGTGAAGGCGACCTTCACGACCCATCCGCCGAGCTGCTCCTTCCAGCTGCTCCAGCGCACGTCCTGGGCGCCGAGCGACTCGAGGCGCTCCTCGATGACCTCTCCGAAGAGCGTGCCCTGGCCCATCGGATCGACCTCGATGGCCGTGTGCACGGGCACCTTCATCGCGCTGCGCACGACGTGCTCGCGCTCGGCGACGACGGGCCCCTCGAACTTGCGGACGTACTCCACGGACGCGCCGGTCTCCCGGGCGACGTCCTCGGCGCTCATGCCCTGGCGGATGAACGACTGGATGATGCGCGGCGCCGCCTTCCGCGTCGGGCCGCCGTCGGCGGACTGCCGACGCAGCGCGGAGCGGAACGCGTCGTCCATCACGAGGCGATGCCGGTCACCGCCCGCGGTCTCGACGACGAGGGCGCCGTCCTCGACTCCGACGATCTTCAGATCCTGCATGTGTTCCACGCCTCTCGCGCTCACTGGACGATTCACGATCGCACGAGTCGGCCCCTCTTCCGGGGAATACGCGTGGCGCGCCGCGACTTGAGTCCGACGAGAGCGCCGGAGGGCGGGATCACGGCCCCCGGACGCAGGTTGTTTGTGCGCGAACGGTGTACCGTGTGAGTCCGCATCCGCGGCCCGGGGACGGGCCGGCTCCCCGCATCCAAACCGCCGATCAGGGCCCCCGACAGGGGCCTCCGGACGGTTTGCTATCCGGATGCGATTCATGCAAACTGTGCCCGCCGATTCCGTTCGGCGGTTATTCGAGAAGTGGACAGGAATGGCAACTGATTACGACGCCCCGCGCAAGACGGAGGACGACTCCGACTCGATCGAGGCTCTGAAGGAGCGCGTCCCGGACCGCATGTCCGGGGTCGTGGACGTCGACGATGCCGACAACCCCGGGAGCTTCGACCTCGCCGGAGCCGACCTCTCCGACCTCGAGCTCGAGACGGTGGTGCTCCCGCCCCAGGCGGACGAGTTCACCTGCGTGAGCTGCTTCCTCGTGAAGCACCGCTCGCAGATCGACCACCAGGAGAAGCTCGGACCCATCTGCCAGGAGTGCGCCGCCTAGTGCGACGCCGGGCGACAGCCCCTACAGGCCCCGCGCCTGACCGAACGTCATGATCGCCGCGATCCCCGGATCGCGGCGATCAGTCGTTCCGGGGTGCGCGTGGACAGCAACCAGTAGGGAGCGGGATCCGCCGCGTCCAGGAGCGGCACCTTGACCACCGGGTCCACCCATCCGCGGATGACGAGGTACGCCCGCGCGTGCAGCCGCGTGCCGCGCTCGGCCGTCGCCTGAGCGCCTCGGAATGCCTCTGGCCCGCCGAGCTGGTCGACGTCGATGGACGCGCGACCGGCCCGCAGCCGCCCGTCCACCACCTCGATGACCGGGCTGGTGAGCACGAGCGTGGCGACGACGCCCGCGTACAGCACGATCGCGACGACCACCCCGGCGACGACGCTGATGGGGAGGAACACGAGCAGGCTCGCGGGCATGACGAGGGCGGTGGCGACGAAGAGCCAGGGAGCAGGCCACAGCCGCTCGCTGTAGGGGGATGCGGGCATGCGCCTATTGCATCAGATTCCTGCACTAGCCTCGGACCGTGCCCGATCCCGTCGACGTCCTCATCGCGGGCGACGCCCCGATCCCGGCCTACGCGCATCCCGGCGACGCCGGCGCGGACCTCGTGAGCGCGGAGTCCCTGCGCCTCGAGCCCGGCCAGCGGGCCACCGTCGGCACGGGCGTGTCGATCGCCCTCCCGGACGGGTACGCCGCCTTCGTCCTCCCCCGCAGCGGCCTCGCCGCGCGCCACGGCATCACGATCGTCAACGCGCCCGGCACCGTCGACGCGGGGTACCGCGGCGAGATCCGCGTCACCCTCCTCAACACCGACACCGAGGCCGCGTACGATGTCGCGGTCGGCGACCGCATCGCGCAGGTCGTCGTCATGCCGGTCAGCCGGGTGCGCTTCGTGCCCGTCGAGAAGCTGCCCGGGAGCCACCGCGGCACGGGGGGCTTCGGCTCCACGGGCACCGGCGCCCTCCCCGTCCGAGACCCAGGAGACCGAACATGACCGACGAGAACGCGAACCAGCCGGACGACGCCGCCCTCGCGGACGACGCCGAGCACGCCCTGGACGCCAAGTCCGCGCCCGACGACCGGGCCGACGAGGGGCCGCTCGACGAGACCGAGGCGAACCCCGTCCGACCGTACGTCGACCTCGGCGGGATCAAGATCCTGCCGCGCGAGGGCCTCCACCTTCGCCTCGAGGTCGCCGAGGGCACGCAGCAGGTCGTCGCGATCGGCCTCGACTTCGCCGAGTCCAGCCTCCAGGTGCAGCCGTTCGCCGCGCCGCGCTCGAGCGGGCTGTGGCACGAGATCCGCACGACGATCGGGGAGCAGATCCAGCGGCAGGGCGGCACGACGCGCCTCGCGGACGGACCCTTCGGTCCCGAGCTCCACGCCGTCATCCCGGTCGTGCAGCAGCCCGGCCAGCCGGCGGCCAGCACGCGCGAGGCCCGCTTCATCGGCGTGGACGGCCCGCGCTGGTTCCTGCGCGGCGTCATCACCGGACGCGCCGTGACCGATCCCGAGGCCGCCGCCGCCGTCGAGGACCTCTTCCGCAGCGTCGTCGTGGTGCGCGGATCCTCGCCCATGCCCCCGCGCGACCTCATCCCGCTCAAGATGCCCGCCGCTCAGGTCGGCACCACCCCGGGCGCGGCTCCGGCCGGCGAGAGCCCGGCCCCCGCGCTGGGCGCCTGAGCGTGTCGGGCGAGGGTCCGCTCGAGCGGGATCCCCGACGTCCCGACCATGCCGACGGGCCGTCCGAGCCCGACGACGCGTCGCGCGCATCCGCGCCCGCACCCGGTGAGGCCCTCGGCGCGAGCATGGCGCAGGCCGCGGAGCGCGCGGGCCTCGGGCGGGCCGCGCGCGGCGAGACCATGACCGCCGCGACGCTCCTCGCCGCGATGGGCGGGATCCGGGGCGTCCTCGAGGCGATCGTGCCCGGGCTCCTCTTCCTCGTCGCCTTCACGATCACCCGCGACATCGTGCTCTCGGTCGCCGTGCCGGTCGTCGTCGCGGTCGTCGCGGTCGTGGCCCGGCTCGTGCAGCGCTCGGCCGTCGCCCCCGCGGTGGGTGGGCTCGTCGGCATCGTCATCTCCGCGCTCCTGGCGCTCCGCTCGGGGGAGGGGCGCGACTTCTACGCGCTCGGCCTCTGGACGAACGGCGCGTACTTCGCGGTGCTCCTGGTCTCCGTCGTGGTCGGCTGGCCGCTCGTCGGGGTCGCCGTCGGCTTCCTCATGGGAGACGGCACGGCGTGGCGGCAGGACCGCAGGAAGGCCAGGGCCCTCCGCCTCCTCACGCTCGTGTGGGTGGGCTTCTTCGCCCTGCGTCTCGCCGTGCAGCTCCCGCTCTACCTCTCCGACTCCATCGACGCGCTCGGCGTCGCGCGCCTGGTGATGGGCACGCCCCTCTACGGCGTGCTCCTCGTCCTGTCGTGGCTGTTCGTCCGGGCCGTCTACGCCAAGGACCCGGCGGCACCGGCCGCCGGCTGAGCCGCCGCTCCTCTCCATCCCACCGGCGTCGACGGCGCGGCGATGACCGCGCGCCGCGGCGACCGGCCCGGCGACGCGATGGTAGATTCATCTCGACGTCGAGATACATCGGCGCCGTCCCGCCTCGCGTCGGCGTGCCCGATCAGGGTCGCCTTACTGGACCCGGCCGCGGCGGGCGACCAAGATCGGATGACGGGCGGAATCGACTTCCGCGCCCATCCAGCGAGGGAAGAGGGCCACGTGTCTGCAATCAACAGCTTCGGCGCGAAGGACACACTCCGCGTCGGGGACACCGACTACGAGATCTACCGCATCGACACCGTGGCGGGCCACGAGCGTCTCCCGTTCAGCCTCAAGGTGCTGCTCGAGAACCTCCTCCGCACCGAGGACGGCAAGAACGTCACCGGCAGCCAGATCAGCGCCCTCGGCGACTGGGCCCCGGAGTCCGAGCCCGACACCGAGATCCAGTTCACGCCCGCGCGCGTCGTGATGCAGGACTTCACCGGCGTCCCCTGCATCGTCGACCTCGCCACCATGCGCGAGGCCGTCGGCGAGCTGGGCGGCGACCCCACCAAGATCAACCCGCTGGCGCCCGCCGAGCTCGTGATCGACCACTCGGTCATCGCCGACCTCTTCGGCTCCGAGGACGCGCTCGAGCGCAACGTCGACATCGAGTACGAGCGCAACGGCGAGCGGTACCAGTTCCTCCGCTGGGGCCAGACGGCGTTCGAGGACTTCAAGGTCGTCCCGCCCGGCACGGGCATCGTCCACCAGGTCAACATCGAGCACCTCGCCCGCGTCACGATGACGCGCGAGGTGGGCGGCGCGCTCCAGGCGTACCCCGACACCTGCGTCGGCACCGACTCGCACACCACCATGGTCAACGGCCTGGGCGTGCTGGGCTGGGGCGTCGGCGGGATCGAGGCGGAGGCGGCCATGCTCGGCCAGCCCGTCTCGATGCTCATCCCCAAGGTCGTCGGCTTCAAGCTCGCGGGCGAGATCCCCACGGGCGTCACCGCGACGGACGTGGTGCTCACGATCACGCAGATGCTGCGCAAGCACGGCGTCGTCGGCAAGTTCGTGGAGTTCTACGGCACGGGCGTCGGCGCCGTCCCGCTCGCCAACCGCGCCACCATCGGCAACATGAGCCCCGAGTTCGGCTCGACCGCGGCCGTCTTCCCCATCGACGACGTCACCCTCGAGTACCTGCGCCTCACCGGCCGCAGCGAGGAGCAGGTCGCGCTCGTCGAGGCGTACGCCAAGGAGCAGAAGCTGTGGCACGACGCCGACGTCGAGCCGTCGTTCAGCGAGTACCTGGAGCTCGACCTCTCGACGGTCGTCCCCTCCATCGCCGGCCCGAAGCGCCCACAGGACCGCATCGAGCTGACCGACGCGAAGTCGCAGTTCGAGCGCGACCTCAACGACTACGCGCAGGTCGACCACGACATCGTCGACCTCACGACGGCGATGAGCTTCCCGGCGTCCGACCCGGGCGAGCTGCAGCCGGAGGACGAGCACTCGTCGCACGAGCACCACCACGCGTCGCAAAGCCCCTCCTCGGTCTCGAAGCCCACGCACGTCACCCTCGAGGACGGCAGCGACTTCACGCTGGACCACGGCGCGGTCGCCATCGCGGCCATCACCTCGTGCACCAACACGTCCAACCCGTCGGTCATGCTCGCGGCCGGGCTCCTCGCCCGCAACGCGAGCAAGAAGGGCCTCAAGGCCAAGCCGTGGGTCAAGACCACGCTGGCGCCCGGATCCAAGGTCGTCACGGACTACTACGAGAAGTCCGGCCTCACCACGTACCTCGAGGACCTCGGCTTCTACACGGTCGGCTACGGCTGCACGACCTGCATCGGCAACTCGGGCCCGCTGATCGACGAGATCTCCACCGCGGTGCAGGACAACGACCTCGCCGTCACGGCCGTCCTCTCGGGCAACCGGAACTTCGAGGGCCGCATCAACCCCGACGTGAAGATGAACTACCTGGCGAGCCCGCCGCTCGTGATCGCCTACGCGCTGGCCGGGTCGATGAACTTCGACTTCGACGCCGACGCGCTGGGCACCGACGCCGACGGCAACGACGTGTTCCTCAAGGACATCTGGCCCGACGCGGCCGAGGTCCAGTCGACCATCGACAGCTCCATCGACACGGGCATGTTCACGCACCAGTACGCCGGCGTCTTCGACGGCGACGAGCGCTGGCGCTCGCTCCCCACGCCCATTGGCGCGACGTTCGAGTGGGACGCGGAGTCGACCTACGTGCGGAAGCCCCCGTACTTCGAGGGCCTCACGATGGAGATCACGCCGGTCTCCGACATCCAGGGCGCGCGCGTCCTCGCCAAGCTGGGCGACTCGGTCACGACCGACCACATCAGCCCGGCCGGCTCGATCAAGGCGGACAGCCCCGCGGGCCGCTACCTCGACGAGCACGGCGTCGGCCGCAAGGACTACAACTCCTACGGCTCGCGCCGCGGCAACCACGAGGTCATGATCCGCGGCACGTTCGCGAACATCCGCCTCCGCAACCAGCTGCTCGACGGCGTCGAGGGCGGCTACACGCGCGACTTCACGCAGGAGGGCGGCCCGCAGTCGTTCATCTACGACGCGTCCGAGAACTACCAGGCGGCGGGCACCCCGCTCGTGATCCTCGGCGGCAAGGAGTACGGCTCCGGCTCGTCGCGCGACTGGGCGGCGAAGGGCACGAGCCTCCTGGGCGTCAAGGCGGTCATCACCGAGAGCTTCGAGCGGATCCACCGCTCCAACCTCATCGGCATGGGCGTCGTCCCGCTGCAGTTCCCGGCGGGCGAGACCTGGGCGTCGCTCGGGCTCGACGGCACCGAGGAGATCAGCATCACCGGGCTCGAGGAGCTGAACTCCGGCACCACGCCGCGCACGGTGCACGTCGTCGCGGCGCCCACCGCCGACTCTGCCGCGGGCAAGGAGACGGTGGAGTTCGACGCGGTCGTGCGCATCGACACCCCCGGCGAGGCGGACTACTACCGCAACGGCGGCATCCTGCAGTACGTGCTGCGCAGCCTGGTCGCGTAACGGCGACCTGAGGAGGCCGGGCGGCGACGCCCGGCCTCCTTCGTGCATGCAGGGCCCTGCGTACACTCGATGAGGCGGGAGCCTGGACATGGCTCCCGATGGAAGGCGGTCAGCATGGGAATCCTCGAGACGATCACGGGACCCCGGGACCTCGACCGGCTGAGCCGCGAGCAGATGCTCGAGCTCGCGGCGGAGATCCGGCAGTTCCTCGTCGCGGAGGTCTCCAAGACGGGCGGCCACCTCGGGCCGAACCTCGGCGTCGTCGAGACGACCCTCGCCATCCACCGGGTCTTCGACTCCCCGAGGGACCCCATCGTCTTCGACACCGGCCACCAGTCGTACGTGCACAAGCTGCTCACGGGCCGGCAGGACTTCTCGCGGCTCCGCGAGTCGGGCGGCCTGGCCGGCTACCCTCAGCGCGCGGAGTCGGAGCACGACATCGTCGAGAGCTCGCACGCGTCGAGCTCGCTGAGCTGGGCCGACGGGATCTCGCGGGCCTTCGGGATCACGGGCCAGACCGACCGCCACGTGGTCGCGGTGGTGGGCGACGGCGCCCTCACCGGCGGCATGACGTGGGAGGCGCTCAACAACATCTCCGACGACAACACGCGGAAGCTGATCATCGTCGTCAACGACAACGGGCGGTCCTACGCCCCGACCATCGGCGGCATGGCCCGGTTCCTCAACACGGTGCGCACCCGCCGCACCTACCGCGGGCTGTACGAGACGAGCCAGCGCGTGTTCGGCGTCTTCGGAGCACCCGGGGACAGCCTCTACCGCGGCCTCCGCGGGGGCCTGCACGGCTTCCTCACGCGCGTCACCGACAACGAGGCGCTGTACTCCAACCTCGACATCAAGTACCTGGGGCCCATCGACGGGCACGACCAGCAGGCGATGGAGGAGGCGCTCGAGCAGGCGCGCGACTACGGCGCGCCCGTCATCGTGCACGCGATCACGGAGAAGGGCCGCGGGTACGAGCCCGCCCGCCGGGACGTCGCGGACCAGTTCCACGCGGTGGGGCAGATCGACCCCGAGACCGGCGAGCCCGTCGACGCGTCGCACGCCCCCAGCTGGACCAGCGTCTTCGCCGACGAGATCCTGCACCTCGCGGAGCAGGACGAGCGCATCGTCGGGATCACCGCCGCCATGCTGCGCCCGGTCGGCCTCGACCGGTTCGCGGAGCGCTTCCCGGAGCGCGTGCACGACGTCGGCATCGCCGAGCAGCACGCGGTGACGAGCGCCGCGGGCCTCGCGTACGGGGGCCTCCACCCCGTGGTCGCGCTCTACGCCACCTTCGTCAACCGCGCCTTCGACCAGGTGCTCATGGACGTCGCGCTGCACCGCGCCGGCGTGACCTTCGTGCTCGACCGCGCGGGCGTCACCGGTCCCGACGGGCCGAGCCACCACGGCATGTGGGACCTGGCGCTGCTGCAGATCGTGCCGCACATCCGCCTGAGCGCCCCGCGCGACGCCACCCGCCTCCGCGAGGAGCTCGGCGAGGCCGTGAAGGTCGACGACGCGCCGACCGTCGTGCGCTTCTCCAAGGGCAACGTCGGCGACGAGATCGAGGCCGTGCGACGCCTGGACGACGGCGTCGACGTGCTGCACGAGTCGGCGTCCCAGGACGTGCTCATCGTCACCGTGGGTCCCATGGCGACCATGGGCATCGAGGTCGCGAAGCGCCTCGCCGCGCAGGGCATCGGCGCCACCGTCGTCGACCCGCGGTGGGTCGTGCCCGTGCCGCGCAGCGTCGTGGAGCTCGGCGGCACGCACCGGCTCGTCGTGACGATCGAGGACGGCGTCGTCGTGGGCGGCATCGGCACGCGCATCCGCCAGGACCTCCGCGAGGCCGGCATCGACACCGGCGTGACCGAGCTAGGCCTGCCGGACGAGTTCCTCGACCACGGCACGCGCTCGGAGATCCTCGAGCGCATCGGCCTCACGCCGCAGCACATCGCACGGGACGTCGTCGCCCAGGTGCTCGGTAGCCGCGTGCCCGCGGCCCGGCCGCTGCCGGAGGACGGGGACCGCGTCTCGATCCGCACGGAGGACGACGAGCAGGCCTGACCGCCCGACGCACGCGAGGAGGGCCCGGCCGATGCGGCCGGGCCCTCCTGTCGTGCCGGTGGAGCTACGCCACGCCGCGGATGGGCGGGTGGTGGAACGTGTCGCCGAACGCCCGGTCGCTCGCCCCGACGCGGTCGAGGTACGGCGTGAGGCCGCCCATCTGGAACGGGTAGCCGGCGCCGAGGATGAGGCACAGGTCGATGTCCTCCGCCGCGTGCACGACGTCGTCCTCGAGCATGCGATGCACCTCGTCCGCGAGCCCCGTCTCGACGCGCGCGCGGATCTCCTCCGCCGTCATCGGGTCCGTGCCGCCCTTCACGATGCGCACGGCCTCCTTGTCGAAGCCCGTCGGGCGGCCCTTCGCGTCGCGCGCGTAGATCCGACCGAGGTCCGCGAGCCGGTGGAGGTTGGGGCTCTCGAAGAAGCGGTCGGGGAACGCGGCGTGATGCGTGTCGAGCACGTGCGCGCCGACCTTGAGTCCCACGAGCTCGAGCAGCTCGAACGGCGTCATCGGCAGGCCGAACGGCGCGAGCGACCGGTCGACGACCTCGAAGGGCGTGCCCGTGTCCACGGCGTGCATGGCCTCGCCGAGGACCTTCGCGAGGATCCGGTTCACCACGAAGCCGGGGGTGTCCCTCGTGATGACGGCGTTCTTCCGGAGCCTCTTCGCGACCTGCATCGCGGTCGACAGCGTCTCGTCGGTGGTCTGCGGCGTGCGCACGACCTCGATGAGCGGCATCACGGCGACCGGGTTGAAGAAGTGGAAGCCCACGACCCGCTCCGGGTGCTGCAGGCGCTCGGCGATGCGCTCGACCGAGAGGCTCGACGTGTTGGTCGCGAGGATCGCCGTCTCCGACACGTGCTGCTCGATCTCGGCGAACACCGCCTGCTTCACGCCCAGCTCCTCGAACACGGCCTCGATGACCCAGTCCGCGTCGGCGAAGTCGGCCTTGTCGGTCGTGCCCGTGATGAGCGCGGTGAGCCGGTTGGCCTCGTCGGGGGAGATGCGCCCCTTCTCGGCGAGCTTCCGGATCTCCCCGTGGATGCCGGCGACCCCCGCGTCGACGCGCGCCTGGTCGAGGTCGGTGATGACCACGGGCACCTGCAGCCGGCGCACGAACAGCAGCGCGAACTGCGACGCCATGAGGCCGGCGCCGACGACGCCGACCTTGGTGACCGGCCGGGCCGCCTTCGCGTCCGGCGCTCCCGCGGGGCGCTTGGCGCGCTTCTGCACGAGGTCGAACGCGTAGATGCTGGCGCGGAACTGGTCGCCCGAGATGAGGTCGGCGAGGGCCTCGTCCTCGGCGGCGAAGCCCTCCTCGCGCGTGCTCCGCTTCGCGGCCTGCAGGAGGTCGAGGGCGCGGTACGGCGAGAGGGCGACCGTGCCGATCCGCTGCTCGAGCGACTTCCGCGCGATCCCGATGGCGACGTCCCACTTCGCGATGCGCTCGAGGCGGCCCGGCGCGTTCGGCCGCTTCACCTCGATCGCGCCGGAGATGACCCCGTCGGCCCAGCGGATCGACTGCTCGAGGAACGAGGCGGAGGGGAAGGACGCGTCGGCGATGCCGAGCTCCATGACGTCCGCGGCCTTCAGCGTGCGGTTGTTCTTGAGCGGGTTCTCGATGACCACCTTGAGGGCGTTCTCGATGCCGATCAGGTTCGGCAGCAGCCACGCGCCGCCCCAGCCGGGGATGATCCCGAGGAAGACCTCGGGCAGCGCGACCGCGGGCACGGACTCGTCGACCGTGCGGTAGTCCGAGTTCAGGCCGATCTCGAGCCCGCCGCCGAGCGCGAGCCCGTTGATGAACGTGAACGACGGCACGCCGAGACGGTGCAGCCGGCCGAGGGTGTCGTGCCCGAGCTGCGCCATTTGGCGGCCGACCTCGCGGCTGGGGATCTCGCCGACCTTGCTGAGGTCGGCGCCCGCGGCGAGGATGAACGGCTTGCCCGTGATGGCGACCCCGCGGATCTCGCCGGACGCCGCCCGCGCCGCGAGGCCGTCGAGCGCGTCGGCGAGCTCCAGCAGGGTGGCCGGCCCGAGGGTCGACGGACGGGTGTGGTCGCGCCCGTTGTCGAGCGTGACGAGCGCGAGCACGCCGCCCGAGGGCAGCGGCACGTCGCGGACGTGCGAGTGGGTGACGACCTCGTCGGGGTCGAGCGCCACGAGCTCCCGGAAGCGGCTGGTGTCGGTCACTTGTTCCTCTTCCTCTTGCCGGTGAAGTGCGGGTTCTCCCAGATGACGCTGCCGCCCTGGCCGAGGCCGACGCACATCGCCGTGAGGCCGTAGCGGACCTCCGGGTGCTGCTCGAACTGGCGCGCGAGCTGGTTCATGAGCCGGACGCCGCTCGACGCGAGCGGGTGGCCGACGGCGATCGCGCCGCCGTACTCGTTGACGCGCGGGTCGTCGTCGTCGATGCCGAAGTGGTCGAGGAGGCTGAGCACCTGGATGGCGAACGCCTCGTTGAGCTCGAAGAGCCCGATGTCGTCGATCGTGAGCCCGGCCTTCCGGAGCGCCTTCTCGGTGCTCGGCACGGGTCCGATGCCCATGATCTCGGGCTCGACGCCCGCGAACGCGAAGGACACCAGGGTCATCTTCGGGGAGAGGCCGAGCTCCTTCACGGCGTCGCCGCTCGCGAGGAGGGCGGCGGTCGCGCCGTCGTTGAGGCCCGACGAGTTGCCGGCCGTGACGCGGCCGTGCGGGCGGAACGGGGTGCGGAGGCCGGCGAGCCCCTCGAGGGTGGTCTCGGGGCGCATGGCCTCGTCGCGCGTGGCGAGCCCCCAGCCCTGGTCGGACCGGGTCGCGACGGGAACGAGGTCCGGCTGGATGTCGCCGTTCGCGTAGGCGAGCGCGGTCTTGCGCTGGCTCGCGAGGGCGTAGCGGTCGGCGCGCTCGCGGGTGAGCGACGGGAAGCGGTCGTGGATCCGCTCTGCCGTGTTCCCCATGTTGAGGGCGTCCTGGCTCACGAGGCGCTCGGCGAGGAAGCGGGGGTTCGGGTCCGCGTCGAAGCCCATCGGGTGGCGGCCCATGTGCTCGACGCCGCCCGCGATCGCGAGGTCGTAGGCGCCGAACGCGATGCCGCCCGCGGTGGCGGTGACGCTCGTCATGGCGCCCGCGCACATCCGGTCGATGGCGAAGCCGGGGACGGACCGAGGGAGCCCGGCCAGCAGCGCGGCGGTGCGGCCGAGGGTGAGGCCCTGGTCGCCCGTCTGCGTCGTGGCCGCGATGGCGACCTCGTCGATCCGGTCCTTCGGCACCTGCGGGTTCCGCTCGAGCAACCCGATCATGGCCTTGACCACCAGGTCGTCGGCGCGGGTCCGCCAGTACATGCCCTTCTCACCCGCTCGTCCGAACGGGGTGCGGACCCCGTCCACGAAATGGACTTCGGCTCTCTCGACCACTGACGCCTCCTCGCATCGATTTCCCCCACCCTAGGGAGAGGCCGGAGGGGCGCCGAATCCGTTGACTGTTCCTACGAGGCCCCGTCGTCGGTCGCGTCGTCGGCTTGGCCAGCATCGACAAAGGCCGCGGCCACCTGAGCGGCCGTCGCCTCGATCTGCCAGGGGCGCGCCCCCCACGACGCGAGGGCGTCCGCGACGTCGTCGGGCGCGAGGTCGGCGGGCGGCGTCCAGGCGACGCGACGCAGCACCTCGGGCGTCAGCAGGTTCTCCTGCGGCACGCCCATCGCGGTCGCGACCTCCTGCACGGCGACGCGGGCGCGCTTGAGGCGGCGGTCGGCGGCGGGATCCTTGTCGGCCCAGGCCTTCGGCGGCGGCATGGTCTCGCCCGTGCCCCGCAGCTGCGGGAACTCGGTGGCGGCGAGGCCGCGCTCGACGGCGGCCCACCAGCGGTCGATCTCGCTGCGGCTCGCGCGGCCCGAGAACTCGCGCACGGCGGCGAGGTCGCGCTTGGTCTGCGGCAGGACCCGCGCGACCGCGACGAGCGACCCGTCGGGGACGAGGCGGCCGGGGCTCGTGTCGACCTCGCGCGCGTACGCGTCGCGGGCCTCCCACAGCTCCTTCGCGACCGCGAGGTTGCGACCGCCGCGGACCCCGTGCAGACCGCTCAGGCGACGCCACGGCTCGACCCGGGCGGGCTTCGCCTCCTTGGCGATGGTCGCGGCGAACTCCTGCGCGGCGATGTCGGCCTTGCCCTGCTCCTCGAGGCGGCGCGCGATCTCGTCGCGCACGTCGACGAGCAGCTCCACGTCCAGCGCGGCGTAGACGAGCCAGGCGCGGGGGAGCGGGCGGGTCGACCAGTCGGCGGCGGAGTGCTCCTTGGCGAGGTGGATCCCGAGCAGCTCCTCCACCACAGTGCCGAGGCCGACGCGCGGCAGGCCGAGCAGCCGCGAGGCGAGCTCCGTGTCGAAGATGCGCTGCGGGTCGAGGCCGACCTCGCGAAGGCACGCGAGGTCCTGGCTGGCGGCGTGGAGGACCCACTCGACGTCGCGGATCACCTCGTCGAGCTCCGAGAAGTCGCCGACGGCGGGCGGGTCGAAGAGGAAGGTGCCGGCGCCGCGGCGGAAGACCTGGATCAGGTACGCGCGCTGGCTGTAGCGGAAGCCCGAGGCGCGCTCGGCGTCGACCGCGATGGGACCGGTGCCGGCCGCGATGGCCTCGACGGCGCGGAGGTACTCCTCGCGCGTGTCGATGACGGTGAGGTCACCGGTGGCGGCGGCCTCGCGGAGGGGCTTCCGCGCGGGTGCGTCGGGCTCCGTGGGCGCGATGGCGGCGGGCGCCGGCTCGGGGACGGGATCCGACTCGGCCCGCCGGGTGCGGGTGCGGATCCGCGCGACGACGGCGTCGGTGGCGGTGGATCCGGGGACGTCGGAGAACAGGGACGTGCCCATCGCCGGTCGGCGGAGGCCCGTCGCGGGCCGCTCGTCGGCTGCGGCGTCGCCGCCGGTCGCGTCGGGACCGCCGGTCGCGTCGGGGTCGGGGATGTCGGACGGGGCGTTCACGTCCGGGTGCGTCGCGCTGATAGCAGTGTCACTCCTTCGCCCGCGGGAGGCAGTCCGGCGAGCATGCACAGTAGTTCCCCCCAGCCTTCCACATGGGCGGTCACGTCGGCGTCCGCCGGGGTCCACGAGGCGCGCAGCTCGATCTTGGCGCCGCTGCCCTGACGGGCGAGCTCGCCGTAGCCGGTGGAGATGATCCGGGTAGCGGTGCCCGACGGCGACGAGTACCGGGCTCCGCGGGAGGCGAGGCCGTCGACCAGCCAGGACCACGCGACGTCGGCGAGGAACGGATCCGTCCCCATGTCGGTCTCGAGCGGCGCCTGCGCGAAGCAGACCACGCGGAAGGCCCCGCCCCACGCGTCCGGCTCCTCGGGGTCGTGCAACAGGATGAAGCGGCCGGTGCCGAGCTCCGAGTCGGAGGCGTGGCCGGACGGCGAGACGTCGGCGGCGAGCGCCACGGCGTAGGGCGCCAGGTTGCTCGAGGGGGAGGGGATCTCCGTGAGCACGAGCTCGGACCGCGTGGTCGCGCGACGCAGCGCGTCCAGCGCCGCGCGGAACTCGGGCGGATCCTCGGCACTGTCACGGGTGTCTACCACGGGGGCAGACTACGTTCCGGCGCGCCCCGGCCCGGGAGCCACGCCGCGGCGGGGACGCGCGGCGCGGATGCCGATCACGGCGCGACCAGGGGATCAGCCCCGCGGCAGCGTCCAGCGGGCGTAGGTGCGGTGGTCGTCGTCGACGAGCAGCTGGTCGAGCCGCATCGACGCGTGGATGCCCGAGCCCGCCGGCACGAGCGGCGTCAGCGGCGTCACGAGCTCGGGCGAGGTCGTGAGGCAGAGCTCGTCCACGCGGCCCGACGCGAGGAGGGACGCGGCGAGCGCGGGCCCGCCCTCGCACACGACGTGCGTCAGCCCGCGGCCGCGGAGCGCGTCGACGACGTGGTCGCCGCCCATCCGCCCGTCGGCCGCGGCGCCCAGCGGCACGGGCACGATCTCGGCGGGCACGCCGCCCAGCGTCGCCACGGCCCGGTCGCGCGATTCGGGCGGGCACAGCACGAGCAGGCGTCCGGGTCCGGCGTCCGGGTCGAAGCGGTGCCCCTCCAGGTCGCCCGAGGAGGTCGCGACGGCCAGGGGGGTGCGGCGGGGGAGCACGTAGCGCTCGGCGCGCACCGTGCCCGCGCCCACGAGCACGACGTCGGCGAGCTCGCGGATAACGCCGAGGATCCGCCGGTCGACCGCGCTCGAGAGGCTGTCGGACGTGCCGTCGGCGCCGATGACGCTGCCGTCGACCGACGCCACGAAGTTGAGGCGGACGTGGTCGCGGGATCCCGGACGGTAGAGGCCCTCGAGCCACTCCCTCGTGCCGTCGTCGTCCAACCCGCGCGCGTGCACCGGGTCGCCCGGCCGGGGGACGGGCAGGACCCGCGCGATCCTCACCCGGCGAGCCGCTCGCGCACCTGGCGCTTGACGCGCCCGAGCATCGCCGTCATGCCGCGCATGCGCAGCGGCGACACGGCGGCGTCGAGCCCGATGGTGGACGGGTAGTCGTCGGGCACCGCGAGCACCACGTCGGCCGGGAGCCCGTCGAGGCCCTGCGCGAGGATCGACGCGAACCCGCGGCTCGTCGGCGCCTCGGCGGGCGCCTGGGCGTGCACGTGCACGTCGCCGTCGACGACCTCCACGAACATGAACACCGGCGACTGGCACTCCTCGACGCGCTCGAGCAGGTCCGGGTGGTCGGCGTACCGCGCGGGCAGCTCGGGGAGCTCGTTGCTGAAGTCGAGGAGGAGCAGGAGCCGGTCGCGCTGCTCGAGCGCGAGGAAGTCGTCGCGGATCTCGGCGAGCGCCGCGGGCAGCTCGGGGGATCCGGTCATCGGGCGGGCAGCTCCCCGGGCTCGGCGCCCTGGACGATGGGGACGCGCACGGCGGATCCCCACTCGGTCCAGGAGCCGTCGTAGTTGCGCACGCCCTCGAAGCCCAGCAGGTGCGTGAGCACGAACCACGTGTGGCTCGAGCGCTCCCCGATGCGGCAGAGGACCACGACGTCGTCGCCGTCGCCGAGGCCCGCGCCCTCGCGGTAGACCGCGTCGAGCTCGGCGCGCGTCCGGAAGGAGCCGTCGTCGGCCGCGGCCTTGGCCCACGGGACGTTCTGCGAGGTGGGGATGTGGCCGGCGCGGAGCGCGCCCTCCTCGGGGTAGGCGGGCGCGGTGGTGCGCTGGCCGGTGTACTCCTCGGGGCTGCGGACGTCGATGAGCGGGTTGCCGAGGTGCGCGAGCACGTCGTCCTTGAACGCGCGGATCTCCTCGTCGCGGCGCTCGACGACGGGGTACTCGACCGGGGCGACCTCGGGGCGGTCGGTCGTGGTCGGGCGGCCCTCGGCGATCCACTTGTCGCGGCCGCCGTCGAGCAGGCGCACGTCCTCGTGGCCGAACAGGGTGAAGACCCAGAGGGCGTACGCGGCCCACCAGTTGCTCTTGTCGCCGTAGATGACGACCGTGCTGTCGCGCGCGATGCCGCGCTCCGACATGAGCTGGGCGAACCGCGCGCCGTCGACGTAGTCGCGCTGCACGGGGTCGTTGAGGTCGGTGTGCCAGTCGAGCTTGACCGCGCCGGGGATGTGGCCGGTCTCGTAGAGGAGCACGTCCTCGTCGGACTCGACGACCACGAGGCCGGGCGTCAGGGCGCCGTCCGCGAGGCGCTCCTGGAGCCAGTCGCCGCTGACGAGGCGCTCCGGGTGGGCGTACTCGGCGAACCTGGGGGTGGTGTCCGGCTCGACGGCCATGGGGCTCTCCTTGCTCTCGCGGCCGCGGGGGCCGCGCTGGTGGGACGCGGATTAGTCTGGTGGGTGTTGCGCGGGCATCTAGCGCCGCGCGTCGACCACCATCCACGGTAACGGTTCGCCCTGCGCGGGACTTCCCGACACCGCCACATGACAGCCGGAGACTCACCTGTGACGAACGCCGACATCGGATCGCGGAGCCACGACGCGGAGGGCACGGGACCGGGCGCCCTCGTCGGCCGCTCGCCGAGCATCACCGGCCAGGAGATCGCCGCGCACCTCGTGCCCCCGCGGCAGTTCGACGAGGCGCGTGTCGACACCTACCGGCCCGACCCCGAGTACGACACGCAGGCGCAGGCCGTCGAGGTCCTCCGCGCGTTCTCGGGCGACCGCGCCGGATCCCGCGGCGGCCTGTTCTCGCGGCGCAAGGCGCCCGCCCCGAAGCCCGGGGTCTACCTCGACGGCGGGTTCGGCGTCGGCAAGACCCACCTCCTGGCGTCGCTCTGGCACGCCATGCCGGGACCGAAGTACTTCGGCACCTTCATCGAGTACACGGCGCTGGTGGGGGCGCTCGGCTACCAGGGCGCCGTCGGGATCCTGCGCGGTGCGACGCTCGTGGCCATCGACGAGTTCGAGCTCGACGACCCGGGCGACACGATGATGATGACCCGCCTGCTGTCCGACCTGGTGGCCGACGGCACGCGCATCGCCGCGACGAGCAACACCCCGCCGAACGCCCTGGGGGAGGGACGCTTCGCCGCGGCCGACTTCCTGCGCGAGATCCAGGCCATGAGCGACCGCTTCGACACCATCCGCATCGACGGGCTCGACTACCGGCGCCGCGCCTTCGAGGGCCACGCGGTCACGGTGGACGCCGACGACCTCGACGCGCGGGCGGGCGCGGCGCAGGCCGCCGGCCGGTCCGTGACCGTCGACGCGTTCCCCGAGCTCGTCGCGCACCTCTCCCGGCTGCACCCCTCCAAGTACGTCAAGGTCATCGAGGGCGTCGATGCGATCGCGCTCCGCGACGTCACGCAGCTGCAGGGCCAGACCGACGCGCTCCGCTTCGTCGCCTTCGTCGACCGGGTGTACGACGCGCAGATCCCGCTGCTCGCGTCGGGCACGCCATTCGACGAGGCCTTCTCGGCCGAGATGCTCGCCGGCGGCTACCGCAAGAAGTACCTGCGCGCGATCTCGCGGCTCATCTCGCTCACCGCGGCCGGGCGCGACCTCTAGCCCAGCTCCCTCCGGCGTGCCTGGATCGGGGGCCATCCCCGGCATGCCCGCTGCCCGGGGAAACACGATGTTCACACGGGCACCGTCCGTGTAACGCGCCGGAAACACGTCCGGCGAGCCGGCGAAACCTCGCCCGTCGACACTGGATCCGTACCCGGCACCCGGCTCGCGCCGAACCCCCCGACCACACGGGCGGCCGCTCGCCCTCCGTCCGGTGCGACCCCCTGCACGACCTACGAGAGGTGAAACACCATGGACCAAGGCAACACCGCCTTCCTCCTGATCGCCGCGGCGCTGGTCCTCCTGATGACGCCGGGTCTGGCGTTCTTCTACGGCGGGCTCGTCAAGGCCAAGAGCGTCATCAGCATGATGATGATGAGCTTCGGGGCCATGGGCCTCATCGGGCTGCTCTGGGTGCTCTACGGCTACGCGGTCACGTTCGGCAACGGCCCCGACGGCGCCGCGGGCAATCCGCGCTTCGTCGGCATCGACGGCGTCCTCGGCATCGATCTCGGCCAGCTCGGCCTCGGCGACGCCTACACCGCGGCCCTCGGCGAGCAGACGAGCGCCTACCCGACGCTCGCGTTCGCGGCCTTCCAGGCCACGTTCGCGATCATCACGGTCGCCCTCATCTCCGGCGCCATCGCCGACCGCGCGAAGTTCGGCGCGTGGATGGTCTTCGCGGGCGTCTGGGCCACGGTCGTCTACTTCCCGGTCGCCAGCTGGGTCTTCAACTTCACGGTCGCCGACGGATCCACCGTCGACGGCGGCTGGATCGCCTACAACGTCGGCGCCATCGACTTCGCGGGCGGCACGGCCGTCCACATCAACGCCGGTGCCGCGGCCCTCGCCCTCTCGCTGGTCCTCGGCAAGCGCGTCGGGTTCGCCAAGGGCATGCACGTGCCGCACAACCCGCCGTTCGTGCTCCTCGGCGCCGGCCTCCTGTGGTTCGGCTGGTTCGGCTTCAACGCCGGCTCCGAGCTCGCGGCCGACGGCATCGCGGCCATCGCGTTCCTCAACACCATCGCCGCCCCCGCCGCCGCCATCCTCGGCTGGCTCGTGGTCGAGAAGATCCGCGACGGCAAGCCCACCTCGGTGGGCGCCGCGTCCGGCGCGGTCGCGGGCCTCGTCGCCATCACCCCGGCGTGCGCCGCGCTGTCGCCCACCTGGGCGATCGTCCTCGGCCTCATCGCCGGCGCCGTCTGCGCCGTCGCGATCGAGCTGAAGTTCAAGCTCGGCTTCGACGACTCGCTCGACGTGGTGGGCATCCACCTCATCGGCGGCCTCATCGGGACGCTCTACATCGGCATCTTCGCGACGAACGTCGGCCTCATCTACTCGGGCTCGCTCGAGCAGCTCGGCAAGCAGGCCCTCGCCGCCTTCGCGGTGCTGATCTACTCCTTCGTGCTCTCGTACGTCATCGGCATGATCATCCAGAAGACCATGGGCTTCCGGGTGAAGAACGAGGACGAGATCGCCGGCATCGACACGATCGTCCACGGCGAGGAGGGCTACGTGCTGGAGACCTCCGGCCGCTGACCCGATCCCCGGTCGACCACGACGGGCGCCGCACCTCGCGAGAGGGCGGCGCCCGTCCGTCGTCTCCGGAGCGCCACCTCATCCGGCCCCACGGCGACCGGCCTGTTCGCCCAGCGCGGAGCGGGCGCGGTCGCCGGACGTCCGGACGCGGGCCGGGCGTACGGTTAGGACTCGGCGAGGCGCGCACGACGGCGCCTCCCGCATCCGACGTGACCATCGAGACGAAGAAGACGAGAGCACATGGCATCCCCCCTCATCACCCTGAACAACGGCGTCACCATCCCGCAGCTGGGCTTCGGCGTCTTCCAGACCCCGCCCGCCGAGACGCAGCAGGCCGTCGAGCGCGCCTTCGAGGCCGGCTACCGCCACATCGACACCGCGGCCGGCTACTACAACGAGGAGGGCGTGGGCGCCGCCATCAAGGCGACGGGCATCCCCCGCGAGGAGCTCTTCATCACCACCAAGCTCCGCAACGGCGACCAGGGCGCGGACAGCGCCCGCACCGCCTTCGAGGACAGCCGCCGCAAGCTCGGCGTCGACGCGGTGGACCTCTACCTCATCCACTGGCCCTACCCGAAGCACGGCCTCTACATTGAGACCTGGAAGACGTTCGAGGCGCTGCACGCCGAGGGCCTCATCCGCGCGATCGGCGTCTCCAACTTCCTCCCGGAGCACCTGGAGAAGCTGGCCGCCGAGAGCGAGGTCGTGCCCGCGGTCAACCAGATCGAGGTGCACCCGACGTTCCAGCAGCACGACCTCTCCACGTTCTCGGTCGAGCGCGGCATCGAGGTCGAGGCGTACAGCCCCCTCGGCCAGGGCGCCGACCTGGAGTCGGACATCGTCACGCGCCTCGCGAAGGAGAAGGACGCCACCCCCGCGCAGATCGTGCTCGCCTGGCACCTCGCGCAGGGCCGCATCGTGATCCCGAAGTCGGTCACGCCGGAGCGCATCGTCCAGAACTTCCAGAGCATCGAGGTCGAGCTCTCGGTCGAGGAGCTCGCCGAGATCGACACCCTGGAGACCGGCACGCGCCTCGGCGCCGACCCGGCGACGGCGGACTTCACGCAGTTCCCGTCCTGATCCCCCCTGCCGGCACGCCGGCAGCACGACGCCCGCCCGGCCCCGCGCCGCGGCGGGCGTCGTCGCGTCGGCGCCCGCCGCGCCGGACCGATCTCATGGACGGGCCCCGAGGGGGCTAGCGTGAGCGACACGACGCTCCCTCAGGCCGGAGGCCAGAGCCTCGGATCCGCCGGAGCCCCCGGAGCCCGCCGGAGCCCGCCACACCGTCAGGAGCATCGTGACCGATCCCATCGTCCCTCCCGCCCGCCTCGCCGACGCGCTCAGCTCCGTGTCCGAGCGCATCGACGCGTCCGTCGACGCGAGCTGGGACGGGCTGACCGGGGTGCAGATCCTCATCCTCCGTCGGCTCTCCGGCACCGAGCGCATGGACCGCGCCTCGCTCGCGCTCGACACCAGGACCGCCCGCGCGGCCACCGTCCCGAGCCTGGCGTCGCTCATGCAGAAGGGCCTCGTGCTGGAGTCCGAGGACCCCGTCGGGTCCTACCTGCACCTCTCCGACGGCGGTCGGGCGCTCCTCTCGGGCGTCCGCGCGGCCCGCGCCGAGTGGCTGGAGCAGGCCGCGCGGCAGGCCCGGCCGCCGGTGCACGGCGACGACCTCCTGCGCGCCGCGGCCCTGCTCGAGCACCTCCGCGGCACGGACGACATCTGAGCGGGCACGGCGCGTCCCGTCCCGGGTCCGACGACGCGCTGGTCGCGCGCCTGCGTGCCGCGGGCTGCGTGTTCGCGGAGGAGGAGGCAGCGCTGCTCGTCGCGGAGGCAGCCGACCGCCATCCGGAGGACGGGGGAGACGCCCGCGCGGCCGAGCTCAAGGGGATGACGGCGGCCCGCGTGGCCGGGGAGCCCCTCGAGACCGTCCTCGGCTGGGCCGCGTTCGCCGGGCGGCGGATCATCGTGCGGCCCGGTGTGTTCGTGCCGCGTCGCCGCACCGAGCGGCTGGCCCGGGCGGCCGTCGCGGCGGCGCGCGCGGTGGAGGATCCCGTCGTCGTCGACATGTGCTGCGGCTCCGGAGCCGTCGGCGCCGTGATCGCGGACGAGGTGCCCGGCGCGGTCCTGCACGCCGCCGACGTGGATCCCGTGGCCGTGGCATGCGCCGCCGAGAACCTCCTCCCGCGCTGGGCGGCCGTGCACCGGGGCGACCTGATGGCGGCGCTGCCCGCGGGCCTGCGGGGCCGGATCCACGTCCTCGTCGCCAACGTGCCCTACGTCCCGCGCGCGGGGCTCGCGCTCATGCCCCCGGAGGCGCGACTCCACGAGCCCGAGGCCACCCGGGACGGCGGCGAGGACGGGCTGGACGTGCTGCGACGCGTCGCGCGCGAGGGCGGGCCGTGGCTCGCGCCGACGGGCGTCGTCCTGGTCGAGGTCGCCGAGGCCCAGGTGACCGCCGCCCTCGAGGCGATGCAGGCGGCGGGCCTCGCCGCGCGCATCGAGAGGTCGCCGACGGCGGACGACGACGACGACGACGGCACCTTCGTCGTCTCGGGTCGCCTCGCGCGCTGAGCGGATCCCGCGCGCCTGCCGCACAGCAGTCCCGCACGCCGGTCCCGGGCGCGTCCACGCCGCGTCGCGTTCGTTGTCGAGCACAACAAAGGTTTTCGAATACCTTGCCCCCCGTAGGGGAGGGTGCCTACGGTGCGAGCATCCGACACCGACGTCGGACCACATGAGAGGTGTTCGACGATGAGCATTCCCCGCACCAGCCCGTCCGCGTCCGCGGACGTCAGCCCTCCTCGCCCGGACCGCAGCAGGTCCGTCCGCAGCCGCTCCGTCGGCACCCGTCCCTTCCACCGACGGGGGATCGCCGTGGCGACCGCGCTCGGCCTCGTCGTGGGCGCTGGTGCCCTCGCCGCGCCGGCCGCCCAGGCGGCCGACGCCGTCGCTCCCGCCGGGATCGGCTCCGACTTCGAGTCCGGCACCGGCGCCTGGGCACCGCGCGGCGACGGCGTCGCGATCGCGCCCAGCACGATCGCGCACACCGGATCCGGCAGCCTGCTCGTCACCGACCGCACGCAGGAGTGGCACGGCGCCGCCCTCGACGTGACGAGCGCCCTCGCCGTCGGCCAGCAGGTCGAGGTCACCGTCTGGGTGCGACTCGCCGCGGGGGAGGAGCCCGCGTCGCTCAAGGTCAGCGTGCAGCGCGACACCGGCGGCGGCAGCGGCTACGACGGGGTGGCCGGAGCCGCCGCGCGCGTGACGGCCGACGCCTGGACGGAGCTCAGCGGCACCTACACGCTCGGCGGCCCGGTCGACAGGGCGCAGGTGTACGTGGAGGGGACGGTCGGCGCCGACTTCCTCCTCGACGACTTCCAGCTGGGCGAGGCCGTGTCCACGCCCGTGCAGACCGACATCCCGGCGCTGAAGGACGTCCTCGGCGCCCGCGGCATCGAGCACGTCGGCGTCGCCGTCGACGGCCGCGAGACCGTCGGCGCCGGAGCGGATCTCGTGAGCCGCCAGTTCAACGCGTTCACGCCGGAGAACGCCGGCAAGCCCGAGAGCGTCCAGCCGGAGGAGGGACGGTTCACGTTCACGCAGCTCGACCAGCTGCTCGACTACGCGGACCGGACGGGCACGAAGGTCTACTACCACGTGCTGTTCTGGCACTCGCAGACGCCCGCGTGGTTCTTCCTCGACGGCGACCGCCCGCTCACCGACAGCCCCGCCGACCAGGCGCTGCTGACGGCGCGCATGGAGGCGCACGTGAAGGGCATCTCCGACCACATCGCCGCGCGCTACCCCGACGGGGGCAGCCCGATCTGGGCGATGGACGTCGTCAACGAGGTCATCGACGACGGCCCCAACGCCAACGCGCACGACATGCGCGACAGCCGCTGGTACCAGGTGCTGGGGGAGGGCTTCGTGGACGAGGGCTTCCGCCTCGCCCGCGCCTACTTCCCGGGGGTGAAGCTCTTCATCAACGACTACAACACCGAGCTGCCCACCAAGCGCGCCGACTACCTCGAGCTGATCTCCGCGCTCGTGGCCCGCGGCGTGCCGATCGACGGCGTCGGCCACCAGGCTCACGTCGACTTCGCCCGGCCCGTCTCGTGGCTGCGCGACTCGATCCGCGCGGTGGAGCGCATCGACCCGCGCCTGATGCAGGCGATCACCGAGCTCGACGTGAACGCGTCGAACCAGAACGAGGGCGCGGACGTCAGCGGCGCGCCGCAGGATCCGTACACGCCCGTCTACGCGGACGACGCGCAGGCGGCGGCCGAGGTCGGCTACTACTACCGCGACCTGTTCCAGATGATCCGCCAGCAGGCGGCGTCCATCGACTCGGTCACCTTCTGGGGCGTCAGCAACGCGCGCAGCTGGCTGCGCACGTGGCCGATCGCGCGTCCGTGGGAGCAGCCGCTGCCGTTCGACGACGACCTGCAGGCGGCTCCCGCCTACTGGGGCATCGTCGACGCGAAGCGGCTGCCTGCGCGACCGGCGGACCTCTCGGCGCCGCGCATCGCCGACGTGGACGACATCACCGCGGTCGCGACGAAGGCCACGGGCGTGCGCGTGCCCTACGCTCTGCCGTCGGCGATCGACACGCGCGACGGGAACGTGCGCGTCGTGTGCGCGCCGCCCCGCAGCGGGATCTTCCCCGTCGGCACCACCACGGTCACCTGCACCGCGAAGGACCGCGCCGGCAACGTCCGGACGAGCGACTTCGACGTGATCGTGACGCGCGCCGGCTCGTGATGCGCTGACGCTCGGCACGGCGCGGCCCCCGTCCCCTCGCGAGGCGGGGGCCGCGTCGCGCGCCGGGATAGTGTCGGAAGATCGCGCGGCGCACGGATCCCGCACGCATCCGCGGCACCCGCCGCGCGGAGGGGAGACCACCATGACCACGCAGACCAGCTCGATCGGCGTCATCGGCGTCACCGGCGTCACGGGCGCCGTCGGGGGAGCGGTGGCCCGCCGCCTCGCCGACGCCGGGCTCCCGCAGCGCCTCCTCGCGCGCTCGCCCGCGCGCGCGCCCCGGCTGCCCGGCGCCGCCGTGCACGAGGTGGCGTACGGCGATCACGAGGCCTCGATCGCGGCGCTCGCCGGCGTGACGACGCTGCTCATGGTGTCGGCCGCCGAGGACCAGCACCGGCTCGCGCAGCACGTCGCCTTCGTCGACGCGGCGGCAGAGGCGGGCGTCCGCCACGTGGTCTACACGTCCTTCCAGAGCGCGGCGCCCGACGCGACCTTCACGCTCGCGCGCGACCACCACGCGACCGAGGAGCGGATCCGCGCGTCCGGCATGACGTGGACCTTCCTGCGCGACGCGTTCTACATCGACTTCGTCAGCCAGCTCGTGGGGGAGGACGGCGTGATCCGCGGCCCCGCCGGCGAGGGCCGGGTGGCCGCCGTCACGCGCGCCGACGTCGCCGAGGTGGCCGCGACGATCCTCCCGCACCCGGAGCCCCACGCGGGCGCCGCCTACGAGCTGACCGGGCCGGAGGCGCTGACGATGGGGGAGATCGCCGCTACGGTCGCGGCCGCGGAGGGCCGCGCGGTCTCGTACCGGGACGAGACCCTCGAGGAGGCGCGCGCGTCGCGCGCCGTCTGGGGCGCGCCCGAGTGGCAGCTCGACGCCTGGATCAGCACATACACGGCCATGGCCGCCGGCGAGATGGGGCACGTGAGCGGCGACGTCGAGCGGATCCTCGGTCGGCGGCCCACCAGCCTCGCGGAGTTCCTGGCGGGGAAGTGACGGAGCGTCCCCGGGCCGCGCATCGCCCACGAGGCGCGGCCCGCCGTCAGGGCACGTCGACCTGAGCCCCGACGTCAGCGGGCGCGCGCGTGCTGGCCGTCGAGCAGCGGTCCAGGGTGATGGCGCCGCCCGGTGCCGGTCAGGCGGCGAGCGCCGCGAGGCACACGACCGCACCGAGTCCGAGGCCGGTCCCGAGGGGCGGCCGTTTGGATGCGGTCACATCGTGCTCGTCACGCTGATCCGGGGATGAAGACGTACCACGGGAACTCGCCGAACCAGAGCGTCGGCAGCGAGACGACGACGAACACCACGTCGGCGACCAGGATCCCGATGGTGCCGGCCGTCCGGCCTTGACGCTTCGCCAGGGCGATGATCGCGCACACCATGCTGAGGAGCGCCAGGAGCTCGATGGGAATCCAGGCGACGAGGAACAGCGGGTAGAGGATCAGCAGACCGGTCCCGTCGATGTAGGACGGGATCCACATCACGCACCAGAGCACGGCGTACACGCCGAGCGCGACGGCGCCCGTGAAGATCGCGACCTTCGCCCACCTGTCGTCGTGCAGCGATGCGTGCTCCGTCATCCGGTCCCGTCTCCTCTGAGGTCGATCCAGCGTAGGGCCGCCTGGTCGCGCAGCTGCACCGGGGGATCCCCGATCGGGACAGGCGACGGCGGCCATGGGGTGATGTCGCAGAGCGCGATGCGCGCGCAGCGCACGTGAGCAGGCGGGCATGTCAGTCCCAGATCCACACCATCAGTTCATCTCCCCAGAAGGCCAGGAGGACGATCAGAGCGCCGGCGGCGACCAGCGCCCCGATGGCGAAGGCATCCACGATCGACCGGCGCCACCACGAACTCCATGCCAGCCAAGCTGCGACGACGATGATCGTCGCCAGGTGGAAGGGGCCGAGGAGCACCGCCCATAGCGATACGAAGGCGAAGAGGTCCGAGAGCCCTGGCGGCAGGAACGACGCGACGTCACCTCCCGGGACGCCGTAGGCCAGCTTTCCATCGGTCGACGTGACACCCGAGGCCGCGAGACCGATGACGTAGAAGACATGGCTCCCGAGCACGACGACGGCCAGAGCCGACACGGCGGGGCTCAGCCAGCGAGGAACCCCGGTGGATGGTGCGGCGCGTTGCCAGGGTGTCGGCTGCTCCGGGCCAGGACTGGGGGAGCCGGGGATGTCTGTCACACGCCGAGCGTCACGGTGACGAGGCGGCGGCGGAAGCCCTCTGCCCGTTGTTCCCCGGTCGTTCATCGCGACGACTCTCGGCGGGACGGGTCGCTTCTGGAACGGCCTCGGCGACCACTGCGCCAAGAGGTCACATCGAAGCGACTCGGGGCGCATCGGAGAGGGCCGCCTCCCGGCCGCCTCCCCTGACGGGAGCCGTCCGTCGTGCAGCCCTGCTGCCAGAGGGGAGCCCAGCGCGTGACGCCACGCCCGAGCAGACGGTCTCGGAGGAGGCTCATGACATCGCTGGGTCGGCTCGCCACGAGGGCGGGTGCCCACGTCTCCCGCCACGGCCTCCCGTGACCTATCCGGTTCACCGAGCTGGTCGTCGTGCGGGGAAGCGCGTGACGCGGGGGAGGTAGCTTTCTCGACATGAGCGTCCTCCCACGCTCCCAACGCATCGACCGTCCCGAATCGGTCGCTCCCGCACCGGGGGCTGGCATCCATTGGAGGCCCGTCCTCCTCGGCGACATCGACGCGCTCGTGCAGATCGAGGAGAGGATCGCCGAGGCCGACCATCCCGACTGGGTCGACACTCGAGAGGACATCCTCGAGGAGCTCGGCCACAGCTACGTGGACCTCGCGTCCGATTCGCTCGCCGCCGTGACGGAAGACGGCGAGATCGTCTCGTGGGGACTCGTGATCCAGCCTCCGACGCAGGAGACCCTGGTGCGATCCATCCTCACCGGCGGCGTGGCTCCGACCCGACGCGGAGAGGGCATCGGCCGTACCCTCCTCGCCTGGCAGCATGCGAGAGCCCTCCAGCAGCTCGCTGAGTCCGAGAGCACCCTGCCCGGGTGGGTCGTCGTCTCCGCCGACGAGCGCGCCTCGGGTGCCGCCTCCACGCTCCGGCACGCGGGATTCGCGCCGAACAGGTGGATCCGGAACCTCGCCCGCACGACGACCGCACCTCTCGCGCACGTCGCGACGCCCGACGGGATCCGGATCGTGGGATACGGTGCCGAGCACTCCGCCGCGGCGCACGCCGCCCGGGACGCGGCGTTCCGCGGACACGGCAGCAGCCAGCCCATGAGCGACGAGCAATGGGACTCCATGACGTCGCTCCAGACGTTCGCCCACGGACTCTCGGCTCTCGCCCTCGATGAAGCGGATCGCGTCGTCGGACTCCTCCTGACGCTCCTCACCGAGCACGGAGCGGATGATCCTCCGGCCCCGAGCGGCTACGTGTGGGTCATCGGCGTCGTCCCCGATTCACGTCACCGCGGTGTCGGACGCGCCCTGCTCGCGCGGCACCTGCGCTCATCGAAGGACGCGGGCGTGGATCGGAGCGTCCTCGACGTCGCGACCGACGGCGACGACATCGGCCTCGAGCTGTTCGAGGGGCTCGGCTACGTCCCTCAGACGATCAGCGTCAACTACGTCGCCATCTACTGAGCCCGAGCCCGCCCCACGAGGGATCCGTGATCTCCCGGCCGTCGGCATCCGTGGGCGTGGGCGTCGGCGGATGCGATGAAGTGCACCAAGTCGTCCGCTCCGATCTGCCACGAAAGGGGTTGCAGGCCTCGCGTGGCGCCGTCGGCGTTCCTCGCGACGGCCATCATGAGCTCGATGTCGTGTCGCGCACGGGCTCGCGGCGGAGCAACGGGTCCGGGCTGCTCAGCATGTGACGTCCCTTGCCGCTGTCGTCGTGTGTCGCTACCTAGCGCTCGCTGCACGCGGAGAGCGGTACCGTGAGCGTTACATGACATAATGTGCATTATCGGCGCGACGGAATCACCGTGAGAGGGGCGGCACGCACCCGCGTCACGACCTCCGCGACAGCACCTCGCGCGCGACCTCCACCAGCTCGGCCGGCTCGATCGGATCCTCCGTCGCGGCCAGCTCGTCGAGCCCGAACCAGCGGTGCGCGTGGATGTCGTCGAACTCGTCCGGCATCCAGTTGTCCGACACGGGCGCGAACGCGTCCACGCGCACCAGGTAGAACGTCGAGTGCCCGGTGTCGAGGTCGCCGTCGATGCGGCGGCGCGCGTAGTCGTGCTCCCAGACGGGATCCCCGACGGACTCGACGCGCAGGCCGGTCTCCTCGAAGAGCTCCCGGCGGGCCGCCTCGGCGGGCGACTCCCCCGGGTCGATCCCGCCGCCGGGCGTCAGCCAGCGCGGCGGCAGGTCCACGTGCACCGAGTAGTTCGTGAGGAAGAGCAGCAGCCGGTCGCGCTCGTCGACCAGCAGGATCCGCGCGGTGTCGCGGACATGCCGCACGACCTCGCCGTCGGTCACCGCGCGCCGCCGGTGACCGGCAGGTGCCGGTCCCACCAGTCGAGGATCGCCTCGAAGCGCTGCATGCGGTGGCGCGGCCGACCGGACCGGCTGAGCTCGTGGTCCTCCCCGGGGAACACGAGCATCTCGGTCTCGACGCCCGCGCGCACGAGCGCCAGGTGGTACCGCTCGGCCTGCGACAGCGGGCAGCGCAGGTCGTCCTCGGAGTGGACGACGAACGTCGGCGTGCGCACCTGGTGCGCGAACGCCTGCGGGCTCTGCGCGCGGCGCGTCTCCTCGTCGTGACCCGCGTACTCCTCGCCGAAGAACGTGCCGATGTCGGAGGTGCCGGTGAACAGCTCGGGGTCGAGGAAGCCGCGCTCGACGATCGCGCCCTGGAAGCGGTGCTCGTGCGCGATGGTCCAGGCGGTGAGGTAGCCGCCGTAGGAGCCGCCCATGATGCCGGCGCGGGATCCGTCGATGGACTCGTGCACCGCGATCGCGCCGTCGAGGAAGTCGAGCACGTCGTGCATGTCGACGGTGCCCATGCGCTCCTTGATGACCCGTCCGTGCGCCTGGCCGTACCCGGCGGCGCCGCGCGGGTTGCACAGGAGGACCGCGTATCCGGCGTCGGCGTAGACCTGCGCCTCGTCGAAGAGGTGCACGCCGTAGGCGGCGTACGGCCCGCCGTGGATCACGAGCAGGACCGGGTGCGGCCCCTCCCCCTCGGGCAGGACGACCCAGCCGTGCACCGGGTACCCGTCGCGGCCCTCGACGACGAGCTCGTGCAGCGGGCGGATCCCCGACTCCCGCAGCGGCGCGGAGAAGTCGGTGAGCGGGACGAGCGCGGATCCGCCGTCGGCGGGGCGGTCGGCGCGGACGAGCGCGAGGTCGCCGTGCGTGCGCGGGTCGGTGAGGGCGACCACGACGGCCCCTCCCCCGACGCCGACCGCGGTGACCTCGACCTGGTCGTCGACGAGCGCCTCGACGGCGCCATCCGCGGTGACGCGGAGCAGCTGTACCGTGCCGCGCGATCCGTTGAGCACGAGGACGGCGTCGCGGTCCTCCACCGTGATGCCGCTGCCGCCGAGGTCGACGGTCTCGGCGTCCGTGAGGACGCGCGGCGCGGCGTCGTCGGCGTCGAGGACGTAGAGGGCGGTGTTGCGGGCGACGAAGTCGACGCCCCTCTCCCCCAGGTCCTGCGCGAGCAGGTAGATCCGGCCTCCGTCGACGGAGGCGACCTCCGCGATGCCGAGCCCGGCCTCGTGCGGGACGACCGTGCGGACCTCCGGCACGCCGGAAGCCGCGCCGCCGCGGGCGGGCACGGCCACGGCGTAGGCGCCGGACAGCAGGTCGTCATCGCGGCCGTCGTGGCGCGACGCGACGAACAGGACCTCGGATCCGTCGGCGGAGAAGCGCGGCGCGTCGTGGTCGACGGGCTCGTCGGTGAGTCGGACGACCGGCGGGACGCCCGCGCGCTCGGCGGCCGACGGCGTGGCGCCGGCTCCGTCGCCGCGCACGGCGGGATCCGCGGCATCGGGGTAGCCCGACGGGACGGCGGCCACGAAGGGCTCCGCGTCCAGCTCGGGCAGGTCGACGAGGGAGAGCTGCGTGTGCCGGTCGGTGGACCAGCCCAGGCCGTTCGCGAGGTACTTGGTGGTGGTGATCCGGCGAGCGGGCTCGGCCGCGGGCGACACGCCCTCGACGCTCCCGTAGCGACCGGGCTCGGCGACGCGCGCGGCGTAGACGATGCGCGAGCCGTCGGGCGACCAGTCGAAGGCGCCGACGCCGAGCAGCTCGTCCGTCAGCGCGACCGGCTCGCCGCCCGTCGTCCGGACCACGTGCAGCTGCGGCGGCCCCTTCGGCTCGGCGCGGAGGAACGCGATGACGGCGCCGTCCGGCGAGAGCCGCGGCGAGGTGTCGCGGAAGCCGCGCGTGATGCGGCGCGGGGGCGCGGATCCGACCGTCGTCACCTCCCACAGCTGCCCGGTGTACGCGTCGGCATGCACCCGCGGGCGCGTCACGGAGACGACGGCCAGGCGGCCGTCGGGCGAGACGGCGGGGCGGGAGACGGAGGTGAGGAGGTCGAGATCCGTGGTCTTCATCGGATCGAGCCTAGCCCCGGGTCGTCGCCCGGCCCCGGGTCACTCGGGCCGGAAGCTGCTCGTGTCGCCGACGAGGCGCAGGTGCTCCGCGGGGATCGGGTCGACGACGGCGCGCGCGACCTCGGCCGCGAATTGCGAGACGTTGTAGAGGCCGCCGGACGCCTCCTTGCGCTCCTGGATGGCCTCGGGGTTCATGCGGCTGAGGAGCGTGGCCGTGATGGTGCCCTCGATCATGTCGCCGGAGACGACGACGAAGCCGATGCCGCGGGAGTCGAGCTCGGGGATGAGCTCGCGCAGGGCGTCCTCCCCCGCGCGCTTGCTGCGGGCGACGGCCTCGTACTCGGGCATCGTCTCGGTGGTGCGGATGAAGTGGGCCTGGTGGCTCGTGACGAAGACGACCCGGCCGCCCTCGGACAGGAGCGGGAGCGCGCTCCGGAGCACGTTCAGCTGGGCGTCGCGGTTGAGCGTCATGGCGTAGTCCTCGGCCATGCCGCTCTCCATGCCTCCGGACGCGTTGAGCACGAGGACGTCGAGGCCGCCGAGCTCGGCGCGGACGGTCTCCATCAGCCGGTCGACGGAGCCCGGATCCGTGAGGTCGGCGCCGACGGCGATGGCCTTCGTGCCGCCCTCGACGAGCTTCGCGACGAGCTTCTCGGCGCGCGCGGCCTTGTTGCGGTAGTTGACGACGACGTCGGCGCCCGCCTCCGCGAGGTACGCGACCGTGTCGGCGCCGATGCCGCGGGAGGACCCGGTGACGAGCGCGCGGCGGCCGCGGAGCTCGTCGGGGGCGAAGGGGCGGATCTCGTCGACGGTGCTCACAGCGGTACTCCTCCAGGGGTGCGCGCCGGATGCGCGCGACGGGCCGTCCGGCGAGGGACGGGCGGGACGGGCCGCGCGGGCGGGACACCACGCTGACGGCCAGGAGAGCCTATCGCCCGGCGTCCGGGCGGTGGGCTAGGTTCGGGGCATCCGGTCCACGGAGCGAGGGAGCAGCGGGTGACGGTCCTCCTCGACGACGACGCGTGGATCGCCTGGCTCGCGCTGATCGTCGCGGCGGTCGTCGCGGAGATGCGCCGGCTCGACCTGGTCGGCCTCTGCGGCGGCGTCGCGGCGCTGACGGGCCTGCTGGTGGGACTCGTGGGCGCTCCCTGGTGGCTGCAGGCGCTCGTCGCCGTCGTCGCCGCGGCCGCCCTGCTCGGTGCCGCGCGCCCGGCGCTGCTGCGCGCGCTCCCGGTCGAGGGCGAGGTCGCGGACGACGACGGCTCGCTCGACCCGCCGCCCGCGCACGACGACCGCGTCCCGCCCGCGTGACGTCCGGCGCCTGGTTCTCCGGCGGCGTGCCCCGCGTCCTCGCGCATCGCGGGTGGACCGGATCCGGCGCGGTGGAGAACACCCTCGAGGCCTTCCGCGCGGCGTGGGAGCTCGGCGTGACGCACCTCGAGACGGACGTGCACGTCACATCCGACGGCGTGTGCGTGCTCTGGCACGACGACGACCTCCGCCGCCTCACGGGCCGCCGGGGTCGCGTCCGGGACGCGACCCTTGCCGACCTGCGCGCGATCGACCTCGGATCCGGCGCGCGCGTCGCGACGCTCGCGGAGCTGCTGGCGGCCCTGCCCGACGCCCGGCTGAACATCGACGTGAAGGGCCGGGACGCCCCGGCCGCCGCCGCCCGGGCGATCCGCGCCGCCGACTCCGTCGACCGCGTGCTCGTCACGTCGTTCTCGGGCTCCCGGCGCCGACGCGCGCTGGCCCTCCTCCCCGGCGCGGCGACCTCCGCCGACGCCGGACGCCTGGTGCTCGCGATCCTCGGCGCGCGGCTGGGTCTCGCACCGGTGGTGCGCCGGGCCCTCCGCGGCGTCGACGCCGTGCAGATGCCCCGGCGGGTGCTCGGGATCCGCATGGTCTCCCCCGCGATGATCGGCCGGCTCGCGCGCGCCGTCCGCGAGGTCCACGTCTGGACCGTGGACGACCCGGACGAGATGGTCCGCCTGGTGCGGGCCGGGGTGCACGGCGTCGTGACCGACCGCCCCGACCTCGCGCTCGCCGCCCTCGGCACCAGGGACTGGGATTCGCCTGGGAACCGGTCGTCCTGAGAAAGGATCCTCACAGCCGCGCGGTTTACAACGGGGAGTGCATCGCGAGAGGAGACCACCATGGCAGATCGCAGCTTGCGCGGGATGCGGCTCGGGTCCACGAGCCTGCAGAGCGAGGAGGGCGTCAGCTTCTCCCCCCGGCAGAGGAAGACGTACCGCACGACCGACGGGACCACCTTCGAGGTCGTGTTCTCGGCCGACGCCGAGGTCCCCGAGGTCTGGGAATCGCCGAAGAGCGGCTTGGAGGGTCGCCTCCTCGACGCCGAGGGCGCCCCCGTCGCCCACGACGAGGTCGAGGCGAAGGTCCCCCGGAGCCACTGGGACATGCTGCTCGAGCGCCGGACGCGCGCCGAGCTGGAGGAGCTCCTCGAGGAGCGCCTCGCCACCCTCCGCGCGCGGCGCGGTCAGCACCGCATCGGCGCCTGACCCGACCCCTCCGCTCGCGAACCCACCAGGAGCACCCCCGGCATGGCCGGGGGTGCTCCTCTGCGTGCGGCCGCCGCCCGGTCAGCGCGCGGCGCGACGGCCGCGGCGGCCGAGCGCGAGGCCGGCGACGGCCAGGGCCCCGAGGCCGAGACCCGACACGAGCCACTCGATGTCGCGGCCCACGAGGATCGCCGGTGTCACGACGTCGGCGGTCGGCACGTCGACCACCATCGATCCTGCCGTGAACCAGGGCAGCCGGTCGATGTCGCGGCCGTCGGGCCCGACGATCGCGCTAGTGCCGACGGTCGAGATGTTGACGACGCTGCGGCCCGTCTCGAGGGCGCGCATCCGGGCGATCGCGAGCTGCTGCACGCTCTCGTCGGTGCGGCCGAAGTCGGCGTTGTTCGACTGGGCGAGGATGATGTCCGCACCCTCGTGCACCATGTCGGTCGTCAGCTGGTCGTCGACGATGTCGAAGCAGATCGCGATGCCCGCGGTCACCCCCGCGACGTCCATCACCTGGTCGGTCGTGCCCGGCGTGTACTCGCGCTGGATGAGGCCGATGAGGTCGGGTGCGAACGGCTCCCAGAACGCGCGGTCGGGCACGTACTCGCCGAAGGGCACGGGGTGCTTCTTGTCGTAGTGGTCGGTCGCCCCTCCCCCGGTCCACACGAGCGACTCGTTGTAGTAGCGGCCGTCGCGCTCGGTCACCGTGCCCACGACGAGCGGGGCGCCGAGTCGCGCGACCACGCGGTCGAGGGCGGCGGCCGAGCCGGGATCCCGCAGCGGATCCGCGTCGGCCGCGTTCTCGGGCCACACCACCATGTCGACGCCGGCGTCCGCGGGGATCTCCGCGGTGGCGGCCAGGTGCGCGCGGAGGATGTCGCCGTAGCGCGCGCCGTCGAAGTACCCGGCCTTGGCGTTGCCCTGGACCGCCGCGACGCGGGTCGTCCCCGTGGTCGTGACGGGGAACGCGGGCACGACGAGCACGAGGGCGACCCCGATCCCCGCGACGAGCGCCCGGGAGGACCGCCGCACGCGCTCCTCCGCGGCGAGCTCGAGCAGCAGCGCGACGAGGAGGACGAGCACGAAGGACAGGCCGGAGAGGCCGAGCCAGGTCACCAGGTGCGCGAACGGGCTCTCCGACTGCGACAGCGACACGCGTCCCCATGCGAAGCCGCCGTAGGGCCACACCGCCGAGATCGCCTCGCGCGCGGTCCAGAGCCCCGCGACCGCGACCGGGAGGAGGATGACGCGGCCGGCGACCGTGGGGAACGCGCGCGGGATCCAGCGCGTCGCCGTCGCGATGGCGACCGCCCCGGTGGCGACGAACAGCGACTCCAGGGCCGACAGTGCGATCCACGGTACCGGCCCGAGGTACAGCGACGCCCACTCGATGTGGGTGAGGTAGAACGCGAGCCCGGCCACGAGCCCGACGAGGAACGCCGGCCCGGCGCGCCGGCCCCGCAGGGCGAGCAGCACGAGGGCGATCCCCGAGAAGACGAGAGGCCACAGCCCGCGGTCCGGGTACGCGGCGTCCATCACGGGCCCGGACGCCGCGGCCGCCAGGAGCGCGCCCCACAGCGGCAGCGGCGGGCTGGCCGGCTCGGCGTGCGTGAGGGCGAGCGGCGGCGCGAAGAGCGGGCGCTCCCGTCGGGGAGCGCGGGCGAGCGCGGTCACACCGACGAGTACGCGACGATGCCGCGCCGGATGCTGTCGAGCGCCGTGCGGGCGTTCCGGGAGACGGGGCCGTCGGCCACGATCGAGAGCTGGTCGAGCAGGTCGATCGTCTGCTTCGTCCAGCGCACGAAGTCGCCGGCGGCGAGGTCGGCCTCGTCGAGCACGGCGTCGAGGCTGCCGCCGCGCGCCCAGCGGTGCATCGGGGCGCACAGCCCGGTGGACAGCGGGTCGGTGGTCGGCAGACGGCGCTCGCGCTCGACGTCGTCGAGGCGCGACCAGATCTCCTCCGTGCGCTCGAGCGCCGCGCGGAACGGACCGCGCGGGAGGTTGCGGTCGTTGCGGTCGCCCTCGTCGCGACGGGGCTGGTACACGAGCGAGGCGGCCATGGCGGCGAGGGCGGCGGGATCCAGGTCCACCCAGACCTGCGTGCGGAGGCACTCGGCGACGAGGAGGTCGCGATCGCCGTAGATGCGCTTGAGCATCCGGCCGTTGGGCGTCGGCGCGACCTGCCCGTCGGCGGCGCGCTTGAGGTAGCCGAGCGACAGCAGCAGCTCCGTGACGCGGTCGAAGACCTTGGCCACCGCGTTGGTGCGGGTGCGGATCTGCTGCCCGAGCGCGTCCGTCTGCCGCTTGAGGCGCCACCAGCGCTCCGCCCAGCGCGCGTGCGACTCGCGGTCCTTGCACGCGTGGCAGGGGTGCGCCTTCATCCGGCGGCGGAGGTCCGTGAGCTGTCGCTGGCGCTTGTCCCGCTCGCCGTGCTGGCCGGGCTGCTGCATGTCGGCGCGGGCGGCGGTCGCGCGCTCGAGGTCGCTGAGCTCGCGGCGGAGGCCGGAGTACTCGCGGAAGTCGCCGAGGTGGCAGACCATCGCCTTCTCGTAGCCGGCGAGCGACTCCTCCTGCGTGCGCACCTTGCGGGCGAGGTCCACCACGGCGCGGTCGGCCTGGAACTGCGCGAACGACGACTCGAGCACCTCGCGCGTGCGCTCGCGCCCGAACTGGTCGATGAGGTTCACGGCCATGTTGTAGGTGGGCCGGAAGCTGGAGTTGAGCGGGTACGTGCGGCGGGAGGCGAGCGAGGCGACGGCCTGCGGATCCAGCCCGTCCTTCCACTGGATGACCGCGTGGCCCTCGACGTCGATGCCGCGGCGGCCGGCGCGTCCCGTCAGCTGCGTGTACTCCCCCGGCGTGAGCGGCACGCGCGCCTCGCCGTTGAACTTCTCGAGCTGCTCGAGCACGACCGTGCGCGCGGGCATGTTGATGCCGAGCGCGAGGGTCTCCGTCGCGAAGACGGCCTTGACGAGCTTCCGCTGGAACAGCTCCTCGACGACCTCCTTGAACGCCGGCAGCATGCCCGCGTGGTGCGCCGCGACGCCGCGCTCCAGGCCCTCGAGCCACTCCCAGTAGCCGAGGACGGCGAGGTCCTCGTCGCGGAGGGTGCGGCAGCGCTCCTCCACGACGGCGCGGATCTCGTCGCGCTCGTGCGCGTGCGTGAGCCGGACGCCCGCGCGCAGCACCTGCTTGACGGCGGCGTCGCAGCCCGCGCGGCTGAAGATGAAGAAGATGGCCGGGAGCAGGTTCCGCTCCTCGAGGAGGGCGACCACCTCGGGACGGTCCATGCGGCCGCGGTCCCACGGGCCGGGCGCCTTGCGGCCGGATCCGCCGCCCGCACCCGCGCGACCCCGCGAGTGCCCCTGGCCGCCGCGCACGCGCACGGCCTCGCGCCCGCCGCCGTGCGTCATGCGCACCAGCTCGGGGTTGACGCGGTGCGTCGCGGCGAGGCCCGACGAGTCGAAGAGGTCGACCATGCGGTGCCGCACGATCACGTGCTGCTCGAGGGGCACGGGCCGCTCCTCGGAGACGATGACGTCCGTCTCGCCGCGCACCGCCTGCAGCCAGTCGCCGAACTCCTCGGCATTCGAGACGGTGGCGCTCAGCGAGATCATCCGCACGGTCTGCGGGAGGTGGATGATGACCTCCTCCCACACGGCGCCGCGGAAGCGGTCGGCCAGGTAGTGCACCTCGTCCATGATCACGAACGCGAGGTCGCGGAGCAGGTCGGAGTCGGCGTAGAGCATGTTGCGCAGCACCTCGGTCGTCATGACGACGATGCGCGCGCGGCTGTTGACGTTGGTGTCGCCCGTGAGCAGGCCCACCTCGTCGGGGCCGTACTCGGCCACGAGCTCGGCGTACTTCTGGTTGCTCAGCGCCTTCATCGGCGCCGTGTAGAAGATCTTCGCGCTCGGCCGCTGCATCGCGAGGTAGACGGCGAACTCGGCGACGACCGTCTTGCCGGCACCCGTCGGCGCCGCGACGAGCACGCTGCGGCCGTTCTCCAGCGACTCCGCGGCGGCGCGCTGGAACGGGTCGAGGTCGAAGCGCAGGCCGCTCGCGAAGGACTCGAGGAGCGGGAGGCTGCGACGGCTGCGGGAGGCCGCGTAGCGTTCCGCGGGCGAGAGCTGGTCTGTCACGATGCCGCCATCCTAGGCTCCGGATCCGGGCGCCGGCCGGGCGCGGACGCGACGACGCCCGCCCCTCGCGGGACGGGCGTCGTGGTCGCCGGGGGTCAGGACAGCAGGTCGTCCGTCATCGCCGCGGCCTTGCGCGCGCGCCGGCGGTCGTTGAGCAGGGAGATGCCCGCGGCCACCAGGTAGAGCACGGTCATCGGGACCGCCAGCAGGAACATCGACATGACGTCGGCGGCCGGGGTCGCGATGGCGCAGAACAGGATGATCAGCAGGATGGCGATGCGCCAGGACCTGATGATCGTCTGGCCGCTGAGGATCCCCATGAAGTTGAACAGCACGAGGAACACCGGCAGGACGAACGCGATGCCCACCGCGAAGACGAGCTTCAGCACGAAGTCGAAGTACTCGCGGGCCGTGATGAAGGACGAGTCGCCCGCGCCCGCGAACTGCGTGAGCAGCGCGACGATGTGCGGCAGCACGAACCACCCGGCCGCGCATCCCGCCAGGAACAGCGGCACGGCGGAGAAGAAGAAGCCGAACGTGTAGCGGCGCTCCGTCTTCGTGAGGCCCGGGACCAGGAACGCGAACACCTGGTAGAGCCAGACGGGGCTGGAGATGATGAGGCCCACGTAGAGCGCGATCTGCAGGCGCAGGTCGAATGCCGACGTGATGGTCGGGAAGTTGAGGCTGGCGTTCCGCCCCTGCTCCGCGTTGATCGTCTCGATGGGCTGGCGCAGCGCCTCGAGGACGAACGACGACAGGAACCAGCCCACGACCATCGCCAGGACGATGGCCACGCCCGCGATGAACAGGCGCTTCTTGAGCTCCAGCAGGTGCTGGACGAGGGACATGCGCCCCTCCGCGTCGCGCTTCTTCTGGCGGGGACGCTCGGTGGTGCTCACGGATCAGGCGCTGGGGCGGGAGTCCCCGCCGTCGCGCGGGGAGTCGTAGCGCGGGGCGTCGTAGCGGGGCTCGTCGACGCGGGACTCGCCGGGGCGCACGTAGTCGCGCGGGGCGGAGTCGCGGGGACGGTCGCGGTCGTCCGCGCGGTAGCGGTCGTCGTCGCGGCGGCGGTCCTCGTCGCGGAGGTCGTCGCGGCGGTCGGGGCCGCTCTCCTCCTTCATGGTCTTCACCTCGCCCTTGAAGATGCGCATGGACTGGCCGACGCTCTTGGCGAGCGCGGGCAGCTTCGTGGAACCGAAGAGCAGCACGATGACGACGAGGATGATGACGAGGTGCCATCCGGTCAGGTTTCCGAGCATGTGGTTCACGTTCCTTCAGGTCGGGGGGCCGGACAGTCGTTGTCGGGATCCGCGACGAGTCTACCGTCGGGACCCGCCAGGACACCCTGCGCGGCATTGCGGTTCACCCGGAGTTCCCCTGCGCGGACCACTGGTCCGGACGGCGTCCTCCCGATGCCGTCTCTTCGGAGCCCGGCCCCGTGCCGCTCGGTGCCGCGGCTCAGTCCGCGTCGTCGTAGGCGGCCGCGGCGCGCGCGGCCCAGTCGGCCACCGCCGCCCGCGCCTCCGGCGGCGACGTGACGACCACGACGCCCGCCATGCCCGCGACTAGGCGCATGAGGCCCTGGTAGTGGGCCACGCGCACCGTGACGGCGACGCGGCCGGGTCGACCGGCGACGGGCTCCGGCCGCTCGTCCCCGACGAAGTCGCCGAGGAGGGGCAGCGCCGACTCCTGGACCTCGAGCGTCACGCGCAGGTCGTCGGCGCTCGGCTCGAACAGGGTGTCGCCGAGAACGACGTCCTGCGGGCGGTGCTCGGGCGGCAGGTCGGTGACGACGAGCTCGTCGAGGCGGTCGAGGCGGAACGTACGGACGGCGCCGCGGGCCAGATCCCAGCCGCGCAGGTACCAGTCCTCGTCCATCGACTCCAGGCGCAGCGGATCCACGACGCGGCGCTCCGTGCCGCCGCGCGGGCTCCGGTAGTCGAACTCGACGCGCCGCTCGTCCGCGATGGCGCGGCGGAGGTCGTCGCGGGTGCCGTCGCCCCCGCCGGCCGCGACCGCGACCTGGCTGGGGCTCGCCGAGGATCCGCGCGCCAGCTTCGCCATGAGCTGGCCGACGAGGTCGAGGTCGCTGGCGTCGGCCTGCGAGGAGACGTACTGGAGCCCGGCGATGAGCGCGGCCGCCTCCCGCGCGGAGAAGCGCGGCGAGTCGTCGATGGCGACCATGTGCGTGATGACGATCTGGTCGTTGTCCTCGAAGTCGTCCCAGGCGATGTCGAACAGGTCGCCGTGCTGGTAGGAGGCCGTGGAGCCCGGGACGCCCGAGACCGCGATGAGGCGCACGGCCTGCCGGATCTGCTCGGGCGGCACCCGGAAGTGCGCGGCCGCCTGGCTGACGCTGACGCGACCGTGGTCGGTGAGGTACGGCACGAGGGCCAGCAGGAAGGCCAGCTTGTCCTGCGCCTGGAGCGGCGCGGCGCGGTCGGTCATGATGCGTCCTCCCGGTGGGCGGCGACGGTCTCGGCGAGCCGGGCGCGCACGGCGTCGCGCAGCCGCGGCGGCGCGATCACCCGGGCCTCCGGGCCGAAGCCCGCGACCTCGTCGGCGAACAGGTTGGTGTCCGAGTAGTGCACCCGGAGGCGCCCGTCGCCGAGGTCCTCCGTGCCGCGGCGGCGGCGCAGGCGGATCTCCGCGTCGGATCCGGGGGCCACCGCCACCTCGCCGACGCCGTTCGCCCACACGCGGTCGAGGTCGGCGAGGGCGCGCTCGGCGTGGTCCTCCCCCTCGGGGACGAAGCCGCGGCTCGTCACGCGCACGCGGTCGACGATCCGGGACAGGAGGAACGTGCGCGGCCCGTCGGCGTCCTGGTCGATGCCGTGCAGGTGCCAGCGGCCCTGGTGCTGGACGAGCGCGAGGGGGGCGACCGTGCGGATCCTGGCCGTCCGCTCCCCCGGCTTGAGGTAGCCGAAGGAGACGAGCACGTGCCGCTCCAGCGCGACGCCCAGCGGCGCGAAGGCCGCCTCGCGCGTGCGCAGCCGGGGCGCGTAGCCGATGACCGGATCGTCCGACTCCACGCCGAGCGAGCGCAGCTTGATGAGGGCGCGGCGCGACTCCCCCGACAGCGACCCCTCGCGCCACACCATGGCCGCGAGGTTGAGGAGCGTCGTCTCCTCCGGGGTGAACGACAGGTCGGCGGGGAGCTCGTAGGCGCCGCGCGGGATCCGGTAGCGCAGGAGCTGGTTGTTGCCCTCCTGGCCCGGCGCCTCCACGGTCTCCAGCGGCACGCCGAGGTCGCGGATGTCGTCCTTGTCGCGCTCGAACTGGCGCTCCAGGTTGGCGTTGTCCCCGCCGGAGCGGTACCGCTGGCGGTACCCCTGGACGCTGGAGAGGACCTCGTTCTTGGTCAGGCCCTGCTCGGTGGCGAGCAGCGCCAGCACGAGGCTGAACAGGCGCTCCTCGACCGGCACGGTCGGGCGGCGGGATGTCTCGGGCACGCGGTGGTCCTCACGTCGGTGCAGCCCCCGGCCGGTGGCGATGCGTCGTTACTTGGTGGTGCTGGTCCCGAGGATATCCACGACGTAGACGAGCGTGGACCCGGCCGGCACCTTGGCGGAGCCCTGGTCGCCGAATCCGTCGGCCGGGGGGACGACCGCGATGACCTGGTCGCCGACGTGCTTGCCGACGAGCGCCTTCGCGAGGCCCGGCGTGACGACGAGCGACGAGGTCGCCCCCGTCGACGGCGCGGTCGTGGTGGCGGTGGCGGGCACCTGGAGGGGGCCGCCGCCGGTCCAGCTGGATCCGAACACGGCCTGCCTCTCGGCCGACGTGCTCGTGCCCCAGATGACGCCGGTGTACTGCAGCGTGACGGTGTCGCCGTCGCCGACCTCGGCGCCGTCGCCCGCGCGCAGCAGCGCGTCGCGGTACTCGGTGGGCGGCGTGCTCGGCGGGATCGTGATGCCGGGGATTCCGTCGTCCGTCGTGACGACCGACGGGAAGCCGGCCTGGGCGGGGCGCGGCTCGCCCGTGGCCTTCTCCGGGACGGACGACGTGATGTCGACGATGAGGACGAGGCCGTCGGTGGCCGCGAGGCCCTGGGCCGAGAGGTCCTGGCCGGGGAAGACCGTGGAGACGGGGACCGCGACGGCGAGACGCGAGCCGACGGGCATGCACGTCATCGCCTCCTCGAGGTACGGGAGGGACTCGTGCAGGGACTCCGGGGTGAACAGCGGCGAGCCGGTGGTGCGCGCGTTCGGCGCGATGCGGGCGTAGTCCGCGAGGGACTCCCCCGTCTTGCCGTCGACGATGGAGGCGGCGGCCGTGATGCCCTGGCGCGGCTGCACCGGGTCCCCGTCGCCCTCGACGAGGGTGGAGACCTCGACGCCCGACGGCTTGAGCGGCGTGGGGAACGTGACGGAGGCGGGCGCGCTGCCGACGTCGCCCGTGGCGGTGACCGTGCTCGACGACGTGCCGGCCTGGGCGAGGGGCGTGCAGCCCGCCGCCGCACCGGATCCGGAGCCGGACGGGCTGCAGGCGGCGAGCGTCAGGACGAGTCCTGCGCAGACGGTGAGCGCGGCGGAACGGCGCACGTGACTCCTCTTTCGGTGGTGGGGGCGGCCGGCACGCACCCGCGTGATCGGCCCTGTCATCCTAGGCGGTGGGGTCGCTGGGCTCCGGCGCACGGGCCGCGTCGTCGGGGACGGCCCCGTCGCCCGCCTCGGCCTGGTCCCGGGCGCCCGCGAGCTCGGCGCCGTGCTCCGCGATGCGGACCCGCTTGCGCAGGACCTTGTCGCTCACGCGGCGCTCCCCGAGCGATCCGGGGGTCCAGGCCTCCATGTCCTCGTCGCTGAAGTCGGACTTCGACGCGCGGCGCTTGAGCTGGGGCAGGACGGATCTCGGAGCGAGGCGCCGGGCCGTGATGAGGAAGCCCGTGTGCCCGATCATGCGGTGCTCGGGGCGGACGGCGAGGCCCTCCACGTGCCAGCCGCGGATCATGGTCTCGCTCGCGTCGGGGTTCGTGAAGAGCCCCGAGTCGCGGAGCGCCTCGGCGACGCGCGACAGCTGCGTGACGGTGGCGACGTAGCAGAGCAGGACGCCGCCGGGCGTGAGCGCCTCGGCCACGGCGTCCACGCACTCCCACGGCGCGAGCATGTCGAGCACGACGCGGTCGACGGAGTGCGGCTCGGTGACCGTCGGCAGGGCCTCCGCCAGGTCGCCCAGCGTGATGGACCAGTTCTCCGGGCTGTGGCCGAAGTAGCTCGAGACGTTGCCGCGGGCGACGTCCGCGAACTCCTCGCGGCGCTCGAAGGAGAGGAGCGTGCCGGTCGGGCCGAGGGCCCGCAGCAGCCACATGGAGAGGGCGCCGGATCCGACGCCCGCCTCCACGACGGTGGCGCCGGGGAACACGTCCGCGAGGCCGAGGATCTGCGCGGCGTCCTTCGGGTAGATGATCGCGGCGCCGCGGGGCATCGACATGACGACGTCCGAGAGCAGCGGCCGGAGCGCGAGGCACTCGATGCCCGCGCTGTTCTTCACGACGCTGCCGTCGGGCAGGCCGATGAGGTCGTCGTGGTCGATCATGCCGCGATGGGTGTGGAACACCTTGCCGGGCTCGAGGAGGATCGTGTTGAGCCGGCCCTTGGGACCGGTGAGCTGCACGCGGTCGCCCGCGCGGAACGGGCCGCTGAAGCGCGCGGCGGCGGCGTCGACGGTCATGCGCGCACCTCGTCGCGGATCGGGGCCGCGGCCCGCCGGTCGGCGTGGGCGGCCTCGACGTCGGCGAGCGCGCGGCCGGCGAGCGTGTCCCAGAGCACGTAGGCGGCGTCCTCGGGGAGCGGCACGTGGTGCGGGACGGCGATGACGGTGGCACCCGATGCGGCGGCGGAGGCGACGCCGGGCGCGGAGTCCTCGATGGCGACGCAGTCGCGGATGTCGACGCCGAGGAGCTCGGCGGCCCGGAGGTACGCCTCGGGGTGCGGCTTGCTGCGGGCGACGTCGTCGCCGGCGACGACGTGGTCGAACGCGTCGAACGGCACGGCGTCGGCGACCTGGCGCGCCATGCGGCCGATGCTCATGGTGACGAGCGCGGTGGGGATGCCGGCCTCGCGGATCCCGCGGAGGAGCTCCCGGGCGCCCGGGCGCCACGGCACCTCGACGAGGATCTGCTCCATCACGCGGTCGCTCAGGCGGTCGATGATCTCCTGGACCGGCAGGTCGACGCCCGCCCCCTGGAGGATCCGCGCCGAGTCGGGCAGCCCGTTGCCGACGAGCCGGAGCCCGTCCTCGTGGGTCCACGTGCCGCCGAAGGAGCCGACCAGGGCCTCCTCAGCCACCATCCAGTAGGGCTCCGTGTCCACGATGGTGCCGTCCATGTCCCAGAGGACGGCCGCGGGTCTGTTGCTGATCACGGGGAGCGAGTCTACCGGCGGGGCGCCGCGTCCTAGGATCGTACGATGACCGCCGGCCGGGCGGCCAGGGGCGAGACGGAACGGGAGTCACGTGGCGGATGCCGAGAGGTTCGTGAGCGGACGGCTGCTGGTCGTCGCCTTCGAGGGCTGGAACGACGCGGGCGAGGCCGCCAGCGGAGCGGTCCGGGCGCTGAAGGAGCTGCTCGACCTCGAGGCCGTGTCGTCGGTGGATCCCGAGGACTACTTCGACTTCCAGTTCAACCGCCCCACCATCGGCTTCGCGGAGGACGGCACCCGCGAGCTGGAGTGGCCGGGCGCCACGCTCTACGGCCCGAAGGACCCGCGCCGCCCCGACCGGGACCTCGCCGCCGACGCGCAGCTCGGCGTGAGCGGCGACAACGGCGGCAGCATCCACCTCCTGCTCGGCGTCGAGCCGTCGAGGCACTGGACGGCGTTCACCGCCGAGGTGCTCGACGCGGCGCGCGCTGCCGGCGTCGAGGGCGTCGTGCTGCTCGGCGCGCTGCTGGCCGACGTGCCGCACACGCGGCCCATCTCCGTCTACTCCACGAGCGAGAACGCGGCCGTGCGCACCGAGCTCGGCATCGAGCGGAGCACGTACGAGGGGCCCGTCGGGATCCTCAGCATCATCGCCCAGCGCGCCGAGGAGATGGGCATGCCCACCGTCTCGCTCTGGGCCTCCGTGCCGCACTACGTGCACAGCGCGCCGTCGCCCAAGGCCACGCTCGCGCTCATCGACAAGCTCGAGGAGATGGTCGACGTGGTGATCCCGCGCGGCGAGCTCGTCGAGGAGGCGGCCACGTGGGAGGCGGGCATCGACCAGCTCGCCGGCGAGGACGAGGACATGGCGTCCTACATCCAGCAGCTCGAGCAGGCCCGCGACACGGTCGACTCCCCCGAGGCGAGCGGCGAGGCGATCGCGCAGGAGTTCGAGAGGTACCTCCGCCGGGGCGACGGGCCGCGCGGGCGCGGGGACGACCGGCCCGAGGAGCCGTGGCGGCCGAAGGACCCCAAGGACCCGAAGGACCAGTAGGGCCGCGGCTCAGGCGGCCGGGCTCCCCAGCCGCACGCCGAGTAGCGCGTCGACGGCGGCCGCCTCGACCGCCGTCGCGGGCACGCCCGTGGCGACGCGGAGGTCGAGCAGCAGGATCGCGCCCGGCGTGTCGAGGTCGTCGGCGAGGCGCTCGCGGACGAGCTGCACGAGCTCGCCCGGCTCCCCCGCGTCGGCGCCCGACGTCGTCGCCTCGGCGGCCCACGCGTCCCACGCGGCGAGGCGCGCGACGGACTCCTCGAGGAGCGCGTCCGTCCACTCCCAGTCCGCGCGGTAGTGCTGCGCGAGGAGCGCGAGGCGGATGGCGCGGGGATCCACGCCCGCGGCCCGCAGGCGCGACACGAGCACGAGGTTGCCGAGCGACTTGCTCATCTTCTCGCCCTGGTACGCGACCATGCCGCTGTGCGCGTAGACGCACGCGAAGTCCTCGCCCGTGAGCGCCGCGGCGTGGCCGGCCGACATCTCGTGGTGGGGGAAGATCAGGTCGGATCCGCCGCCCTGGACGGTGACCGGGCGGTCGAGCTTCCGGAGCGCGATGACGGCGCACTCGATGTGCCAGCCGGGCCGTCCGCGGCCGACGACGCTGTCCCACGCGGGCTCGCCCGCGCGCTCGACGCGCCACAGCAGCGGATCCAGCGGGTCGCGCTTGCCGGGACGCTCCGGGTCGCCGCCGCGCTCGGCGGACAGAACGGCCATGGTGGCGCGGTCGTAGCCGCTCTCGTCGCCGAGCTCCCAGGGGCCCGTCTCGCTCGCGCGCGCGACGTCGAAGTAGAGGTCCTGGGCGCCGGCCTCGACGGCGTCGGGCGTCGGGACCGCGTAGGCCGTCCCGCGGCGGACGAGCTCGGCGACCGCGCCCGCGACCTCGTCGACGACCTCGGTGACGCCGACGTAGGAGTCGGGCGGCAGGATCCGGAGCGCCTCCATGTCGGTGCGGAACAGCTCCACCTGCTCGGCCGCGAGGTCGCGCCAGTCGACGCCCGTGGCCGTCGCGCGCTCGAGCAGCGGATCGTCGACGTCGGTGACGTTCTGCACGTACGCGACGTCGTAGCCGCGGTCGAGCCAGACGCGCTGGAGCGTGTCGAACGCGAGGTAGGTGGACGCGTGGCCGAGGTGGGTCGCGTCGTACGGCGTGATGCCGCACACGTAGAGGCCCACGCGGCCGTCGCCCGTGCACTCGGCGGGGCGGACGGATCCGGCGCTCGTGTCGAACAGGGACGGGACGGGCGGCTCCCCCGCGACGGCGGGGACGGCGGGGCGGGGCCAGGCGCGCACGATCAGGCCGCGATCGCGCCGGTGCCGAGCAGCACCAGGAGCACGACGCCGAGGGCGACGCGGTAGACCACGAAGGGCATGAAGGTGCGGGTGGAGATGTACCGCATGAGGCCCGCGATGACGGCGAGGCCGACGACGAAGGCGATGAGCGTCGCGACCGCCGTCTGCCCGGCGCCGGCCTGGCCGGTCTCGTCGAAGCTCTTCACGAGCTCGTACAGGCCGCTGCCGAAGACGGCGGGCACGGCGAGGAGGAACGAGTACTCGGCGGCGACCGGCCGGGAGTAGCCGAACGCGCGCGCCGCGGTGGTCGTGGCGCCCGAACGGGAGACGCCGGGGACCAGGGCGAGCGCCTGCGCGATGCCGATGCTCACGCCGTGCCCGTACGTCATGTCCCTCTCGAGGCGGTCGCTGCGGCTGTAGCGGTCGGCGAGGCCGAGCAGGATGCCGAAGACGATGAGCACGATCGCGACGATCCAGAGCGAGCGGAACGTGGAGCGGATGGTGTCCTGGAAGAGGTACCCGGCGATGCCGATCGGGATCGTGCCGATGATCACGAGCCAGCCCATGCGCACGTCCGGGTCGCCCTTCGGCATGCCGCCGCGCAGGGACCGGAACCAGGCCGAGAGGACCTTCCCGATGCGCCGGCGGAAGAACACCACGACCGCGAGCTCGGTGCCGAGCTGCGTGATGGCGGTGAAGGTCGCCCCCGGGTCGCCGCCCATGAACAGCCCCGCGATGCGGAGGTGCGCGCTCGAGGAGATGGGCAGGAACTCGGTCAGGCCCTGGACGAGGCCCAGGATGATCGCCTCGAGATAGCTCAAGCGTGCGCTCCAAGTGTCGGGTGGCCCACCTGGGGCTCGGTTCTAGTAGTCGAGGAGGAGGTCGCGGAGGACCTGCCTCCCGAAGACTAGTGCGTCGAGCGGGACCCGCTCGTCGACGCCGTGGAACATCGACGGGAAGTCCATGGACGCCGGGAGCTTGAGCGGCGCGAAGCCGTAGCCGGTGATCCCGAGGAGGCTGAGCGCCTTGTTGTCGGTGCCCCCGGAGAGCATGTAGGGCAGCACCTCGGCCTCGGGGTCGTGCGTGCCGAGGGTCGCGACCATGGCGTCGACGAGCGGTCCCTGGAAGGGGTTCTCGAGGCCGACGTCCTGGTGCACGATGCGCACCTCGACGCCCTCGCCGGCGAGCTCGGCGACGCGCGCGAGCACCTCGTCCTCCTCGCCCGGGAGGACGCGGATGTCGATGAGCGCCTCCGCCGTGTCGGGGATCACGTTGTGCTTGTAGCCCGCGTGCAGGAGCGTGGGGTTGGTCGTGGTGCGCAGCGTCGCGGCGATGAACTTGGACGCCGTGCCCGTGGCGATCGCGAGGTCGTCGGGCGTCACCTGCTTCGGGTCGGCCCCGACGATGCGGGCGATCTCGTCGAGCAGCTGGCGCGTCGTGTCGGTGAGGTGGACGGGCCACTCCTCCATGCCGATCCGGGCCACCGCGCCCGCGAGCCGGGTGACGGCGTTGTCGCGGTTGACCTGCGAGCCGTGGCCGGCGGTGCCGGTGGCGACCAGGCGGATCCAGATGAGGGCCTTCTCGCCCGTCTGCAGCAGGTAGGCGCGCTTCCCGGCGAGGTCGATGGAGTAGCCGCCGACCTCGCTGATCGCCTCGGTCGCGCCCTCGAACCACTCGGGGCGGTTCTCGACCACGTACGCGGAGCCGAGCACGCCGCCCGCCTCCTCGTCGGAGAAGAAGCCCATGATCAGGTCGCGCTCGGGCGCGCGGCCGGAGGTGATGATCTCCTGCAGCGCCGTGATCATCATCGCGTCCATGTTCTTCATGTCCACGGCGCCGCGGCCCCAGAGCATGCCGTCCTTGATGACGCCGCCGAACGGGTCGACGGTCCAGTTCGCGGGATCGGCGGGGACCACGTCGAGGTGGCCGTGGACGACGAGCGCGGGCTTGTCGCGGTTGCGCCCGGGGATGCGCGCGAGGACGCTCGTGCGGCCGGGCGCGGCGTCGATGAGCTCGGGCGTGAGGCCCAGGTCCTTCAGGTGCTGCTCGACGTACTGCGCGGCCTCCGTCTCCCCCTCCGAGCGGCCCTCGCCGTGGTTGGTCGTGTCGAACCGGATGAGGTCGCGGGCGATCCGGGCGGTGGCGTCGAGGTCGTCGGGGAGCGTGTCGGTCATGGGTCCACGCTATCGAGGCCGGACGCGGGCGTCCTGCCGCGGGGTGGTCGGAGAGCCTCCCGGGCCGTGCTAATGTCGTCTCTCGGCAGCCGGAGACGGCGGGCCGCACATCCTGTCCGGATGGCGGAATTGGTAGACGCGCTAGCTTGAGGTGCTAGTGCCCGTATTAGGGCGTGGGGGTTCAAGTCCCCCTTCGGACACACACGAGAGCCGGTCGGATCCACGAGGATCCGGCCGGCTCTTCCTCGTTCCCGGCCCCTCTCGCGGCGCGCCCGGATACAGTCGCTCTCGGCCCGCGCGCGGGTCCCGACCCGAGAGAAGAGATCCGATGACCGTCGTCGACAGCGCCGTGTACGTCCAGGGGGTCCGCACCGCGGATCCGGAGAGCCTCGACGAGACGTTCGAGGTGATGCGGGAGCGCCGGGGCCTCGCGTGGATCGGCCTGTACCGGCCGGAGCCCGAGGAGCTGCACCGCGTCGCCGACGAGTTCGGCCTGCACCCGCTCGCCGTCGAGGACGCGCTCAGCGGGCACCAGCGCTCGAAGATGGAGCGCTACGGCGACACCTGGTTCGTCGTCCTGCGCCCCGCGCGCTACCTCGACGACGACGAGCGCGTGGAGTTCGGCGAGCTGCACGTCTTCGTCGGGCCCGACTTCGTGGTCACCATCCGCCACGCGGAGTCGCCCGACCTCGCCGCCGTCCGCCACCGGCTCGAGGAGGACCGCGAGCTCCTCGCCCTCGGACCGCGCGCCGTCCTGTACGCGATCCTCGACCAGGTCGTCGACGAGTACGGCCCCGTCGCGACGGGCCTCGAGGACGACGTCGACGAGATCGAGGACCAGATCTTCGGCGCCGACCCGGACGTGTCCCGCCGCATCTACGCGCTGATGCGCGAGGTCACGGCGTTCCAGCGGGCCACGGCTCCCCTCGGCGCGATGCTCGACGACCTGCGGCAGCGGGCCGAGGAGCACGAGGTGGACCTCGAGCTCCGCCGCGGCTTCCGCGACGTGCATGACCACGTCATCCGCGTCGCCGAGCGCGCGGACGCCTTCCGCACGCTGCTGCAGAACGCGCTCACCGTGCACACGACGCTCGTCGGCCAGCGCCAGAACGACGAGATGAAGAAGCTCACCGAGACGAGCCTCGCCCAGAACGACCAGGTCAAGCGGATCTCCTCCTGGGCCGCGATCCTCTTCGCGCCCACGCTGGTCGGCACGATCTACGGCATGAACTTCGTGAACATGCCGGAGCTCCAGTGGACCTACGGGTACCCGCTCGCGCTCGGCCTCATGGTCCTGATGGGCGTCTGCCTCTACGCGGCGTTCCGGAAGCGCGGCTGGATCTGATCCACGGGCGGGGTGGGCGTCCGGCGCGGCGCTAGGGTGACGGGATGCGCGTCGTCGTCATCGGAGCCACCGGCCACATCGGGACCTTCCTCGTCCCCCGCCTCGTCGAATCCGGGCACGACGTCGTCGCCGTCAGCCGCGGCACGCGCGAGCCCTACCGGGAGTCGCCGCTCTGGGACCGCGTCGAGCGCGTCCGCGTCGACCGCGACGCCGAGGACGCGGCCGGCACCTTCGCCGACCGGATCGCGGCCCTGGCACCCGAGGTCGTCGTCGACCTGGTCTGCTTCACGCCGGGGTCCGCGCGCCACCTCGTCGAGGGGCTGCGCGGCCGCGTGCGGCACCTCGTGCACATCGGCAGCATCTGGACCCACGGCCTCAGCACGTCGCTGCCGCTGCGCGAGGACGACCCGAAGGAGCCGTTCGGCGACTACGGCGTGCAGAAGGCCGAGATCGAGCGCTACCTGATCGCCGAGTCGCGGTCGGGCGGCGTGCCGTGCACGGTGGTGCACCCGGGCCACATCAGCGGGGGCGGCTGGCCCGTGATCACCCCGGTCGGCAACCTGGACCCCGCCGTGTGGACCGCGCTCGCGACCGGCGGCGCGCTCGCCGTGCCGGGATCCGGCAGCGAGACCATGCACCACGTGCACGCCGACGACGTCGCCCAGGTCGTGCAGCTCGCGATCGCGAACCGCGAGACCAGCGTCGGCGAGAGCTTCCACGCCGTGTCCGAGCGCGCCCTCTCCGTCCGCGGGTTCGCCCGGGCGGCCGCCGCCTGGTTCGGCCGCGAGCCGGAGCTGGAGCACCTCGACTGGGACGGGTTCCGAGCCCGCACCGAGCCGGATCACGCCGACGCCAGCTGGCAGCACCTCGTCCGCAGCCACGTCGCGAGCATCGACAAGGCCCGCGACGTCCTCGGCTACGCGCCGCGCTTCACGAGCGAGGAGGCCGCCCGCGAGGCGGTCGAGTGGATGGTGCGCGCGGGCGAGCTGGACGTGCCCCTCCCCCGCTGACCCGGGAGCCGCCGCGGCCCGCGGCCGGGATCCCCGGCTCAGACGAAGCGCGCGTCGAGCACCAGGCGGGTCCGGACCGCGAGCAGGCGCTCCGGGTCCATCGCGTGGAGGCCCGGCAGGCCGGCGGCCACGTGGTCGGCGAGGAGCGTGCGGGCGACCGCGTAGGCCGGCAGCGCGTGCGGGTCGTCGGCCGCGTGCAGGACGACGGGCGCGGCGCCGAGCACGCCGGACGGCAGCGAGAGCACGAGGCCGACGACGGGCACCTCCATCTCGCGGGCGAGCGCGCGGGCGCGGCCGTCGAGGCTCCGCAGCGCGGCGTCGCGCGCGGACGGATCGGTGGCGGCGGCGGCTCCCGCGGGCACCGACTCGACCGCGACGAGACCCTGGGGGCCGAGCACGAGGTGGTCGATCGCGTCGCCCGAGCGCGGCACGGCCACGCCGTTCCAGAACGCGTACGACGGACCGAGCTCCATGAGCTCGCGCGCGGTCTCCTCCTGGGCGACGGCCGCCCGGAGCGCCGCGGAGGCCGACGCGGGCACCTCGGCGACGAGGTCGGGCGCGTAGGCGTCGGCCTCGAAGCGCCGACGCAGCCCCTCGAGGCGGGCGAGGCGCGCGCTGTACGCGGCCATGAGGTCCGGGTAGGCGCGGAGGGCGCGCTCGTGCGCGAGCACCTCCTCCTGCAGCCGCTCGGCCGCCCGGCGACGCGGCTCCTCGGCGCGGAACCCGGCGCGTCCGATCGGCCCCGCGGCGACGAGGCCCGCGGCCGCGCCCACGACGAGGCCGACCACGGCGGCGATCGCGCCGAGACCGGAGACGAGCAGGATGAGGGCCAGCAGGACGCCGAGCACGGGCGGCGCGATCGCGCGCGCACGACGGACGTAGGGCTCCGGCCGGTCCGACAGCGCGGTGCCGCCGCGCGGCGGGACGGGAGCGGCGGGCACGGAGGGCTCCGCGGGATCCGCCAGCCACTCGCGCACCAGGGACAGGTAGCGGAGGCGGGCGAAGCCGCCGGGGTGGCCGAAGCTGCGGGTGCGCGCGGCCGGACGCGCCCGGGGTGCGCCGGGACGGCCGCGGCGGGAGGCGGGATCCCACGCCTCGCCCGCCGAGGTGGAGCCCGGGGAGGCGGGGTGGGCGCGGCCGACGGGCTCCTCGGGCGCCGGCGCCTCGCGCAGCGTGCGCTCGTAGCGGGCGCGGCTCTCGGGATCGCCGACGGCCTCGAAGGCGTCGCGCACGGCCTGGAACGCGTCGGCGCTGCCGCCCATGTCGGGGTGGGCGTCGCGCACGCGGCGGCGGTAGGCCCGGCGGATCTCGTCCTGCGACGCGGACGGCTCGACGCCGAGCACGGCGTACGCGTCGGCGTCGCGCGACGGGACGGGCATCGGTGGCTCCTCGCGGGAACCGGTCGGGCGGCTCCCAGGATCACGAGCGTAGGCGAGCGCGCCTGGACGACGCCCGAGCGCGCGTCGCCGCGGATCCGCACCGCACGACAGCGCGCGCGCCCGCCCGCGGCGCGCGCGTGATAGCAGCGGAGGGGCGGCCACGGCGAACTTCGCGCCTGCGCGCGGCCTGCGTAGGGTGGGCCACCGCCGATGCCCCTCCCGGTGACCGACACATCCTGAGGAGACCGACATGTGGGACTTCCTGTCCTCCCGCGCCGACCAGATCGCGTTCTCCGCGTGGCAGCACCTCAGCCTCGTGGTGCAGTGCCTCGTGCTCGCGACCGTGATCGCCGTGGGGATCGCGGCGCTCGTCTACCGCAGCCGCCCGCTCAGCTCGCTGGCCAACAGCGTCTCGGCGATCGGGCTGACGCTGCCCGCGTTCGCGCTCGTGGGGCTGCTCATCGCGCCGCTCGGGTTCGGCGTCGCGCCGGCCGTCGCGGTCGTCACGTTCTTCGCCGTCCTGCCCATCCTGCGGAACGCGGTGGTGGGCCTCACGGGGATCGACCCCGCAATCGTGGAGTCCGCGCGCGGGATCGGCATGGGCCGCGTCCGCACGCTGCTGCGCGTCGAGCTGCCGCTGGCCTGGCCCGTGATCCTCGGCGGCATCCGCGTGTCCGCGCAGATGGTCATGGGCATCGCCGCGGTCGCCGCCTACGTGCTCGGCCCCGGGCTCGGCGGCTTCATCTTCTCCGGGCTCTCCCGCCTCGGCGGGGCGAACGCGACCGAGTCCGTCCTCACGGGCGTCATCGGCGTCGTCCTGCTCGCCCTCCTGCTCGACCTCGTCCTCGTCGGCATCGGCCGGCTCACCACCCCGAGAGGCATCCGTGTCTGAGACCACCACCCCCACCGCCCCCGCCTCCCCCGAGGTCAGCGGCCGCTCGATCCTGCTGGACGGCGTCACCAAGCGCTACCCGGGACAGGCGACGCCCGCCGTCGACGGCATCACGCTGGAGATCCCCGCCGGCAAGATCGTCATGCTCGTCGGCCCCTCCGGCTGCGGCAAGACCACGACGCTGAAGATGATCAACCGGCTCATCGAGCCCACCGAGGGCCGCGTCGTCCTCGGCGACGAGGACGTGACGGGCATCGACGGCGACGAGCTGCGGCGCCGCATCGGCTACGTGATCCAGGCCGGCGGGCTCTTCCCGCACATGACCGTGGCCGCGAACATCGCCGTGGTGCCGAAGATGCTCGGCTGGGACGCCGCCCGCATCCGCGCCCGTGTCGACGAGCTGCTCGAGCTGGTCTCGCTCGACCCCGAGCAGTACCGCGACCGCTACCCGAAGGAGCTCTCCGGCGGCCAGCAGCAGCGCGTCGGCGTCGCCCGAGCGCTGGCCGCGGACCCGCCCGTGCTGCTCATGGACGAGCCGTTCGGCGCGGTGGACCCGATCACCCGGCAGCGCCTCCAGGACGAGCTGATCCGCATCCAGGCCGAGCTGCAGAAGACCATCGTCATCGTCACGCACGACTTCGACGAGGCCGTGAAGCTCGGCGACTGGATCGTCGTCTTCGCCGAGGGCGCCCGCATCGTGCAGTACGACACCCCGGAGCGGATCCTCGCCGAGCCCGCCGACGCGTTCGTCGAGGAGTTCATCGGCTCGGGCGCGGGCCTCAAGCAGCTCACGCTCCGCCGCGTGGACGAGGTGCCGCTCGCGGACGCCGTCGTCGCGCACCCCGGCGACGCCGCGCGCGACGTGCTCGCCCGGATGGACGAGGTCGGCCACCAGCACGCGGTCGTCGTCGACGCCCGGGACCGCCCGCTCCAGTGGCCCTCGCGCCGCCAGCTCGGCCGGCTCGACGTCGTGGGCGCCGTCCCCGAGCCGCGGCTGCCGGTCATCGGCAACCGCGCGACCCTCAACGACGCGCTCGACACCATGCTCGTCTCCAGCGCGGGCGCCGCGCTCGTCACGGGTCGCGGCGGGGCGTTCCTCGGCGTGATCGACGTCGAGACCGTCATGGACGCGATCACGCGCGTCCGGGCCCAGGCGGCGGGCGGCGTCGACGGCGCGCCCGTCGGCACGAACACCGGCACGATCGGCACCGTGGGCGCCGACGCCGCGCGGGCCGAGCAGGCCGCGGCCGACGCGTCGCCCGCCGCGCGCGACGGGCAGGCCGGATGAGCGCCGCGACCGACGTCCGCGCCGACGCCGTCGGCGGCGCCCACGGCTGGCGCGGCCTCGTCGCCCAGCCGGTCGCGATCGCCGCGGTCCTCGCGGCGTACCTGGTCTGGCTGGCGGTGGCGCCGCTGACCGCGGTGGAGCGCACGACGCTGGAGCCCGCGGCCCTCGGGAGGTCGACGCTCGAGCACCTCGCGCTCACCTTCTCGGCCGCGGCGATCGTGCTCGTGATCGCCATCCCGCTCGGCATCCTGATGACGCGTGGCCGGCTGCGGCGATTCTCCCCGGCGGTGCTCGCGGTCGCGAACTTCGGCACGGCCGCCCCGGCGATCGGCCTGGTGGTTCTCCTGGCGATGCTCGTGCCGAACGGCTTCGTCGCGAGCTTCGTCGCGCTGGTCGTCTACGCGGCCCTTCCCGTGCTCGGCAACACGATCCTCGGCATCCGCGGCGTCGACGAGCGCCTCGTCGAGGCCGGCCGCGGCATGGGCATGAGCCGCGCGTCCGTGCTCTTCCGGATCGAGCTGCCGCTCGCCGTGCCCGTGATGCTCGCCGGGATCCGGACCGCGCTCGTGCTCCTCGTCGGCACCGCGGCGCTCGCGGCCTTCGTCAACGGCGGCGGCCTGGGGATCCTCATCACCACCGGCGTGAACCTCTACCTCTACCCCGTGCTCGTCTCCGGGGCCCTGCTCATCGCGCTCCTCGCGCTCGCCATCGACTGGCTCGGCCGCGTCGTCGAGCACGTCGCCCGCCCGAAGGGACTCTGACCGTGCCGACCCCCCCCCGCTCCGCCCGCCTCCGCCGCGCGCTGGGTGTGCCCGCGCTCGTGGCCGCGGCCCTCGCGACCCTCACCGGCTGCGGCCTGCAGCCCGCGACGGCCTACGTCCCGGACGCCGCTCCCGGCTCCATCCAGCCCCTCGACCTGCCGGCCGGCGCGCACCTCACCGTGACGTCGAAGAACTTCACCGAGCAGCTGATCCTCGGCAAGATCGCCGTCATCGCGGCGAAGGCGGCGGGGTTCGACGTCACGGACCAGACGAACGTGCCCGGCAGCGTGCCGGCCCGCGAGCTCATGACGAGCCACGGCGCCGACATGACGTGGGAGTACACGGGCACCGCGTGGCTCAGCTACCTCGGCGAGCCCGAGGGCATCCCGGACCAGCGCGCCCAGTACGAGGCCGTGCGCGACGCCGACGCGGCCAACGGGCTCACCTGGCTGACCCCCGCGCCGCTCAACAACACCTACGCGCTCGCCATCCGCAGCGAGGAGGCCGAGCGGCTCGGGATCACGAAGCTGTCCGAGATCGAGGACCTGCCCGTGGACGAGCGCACTTTCTGCGTCGAGGCGGAGTTCAACTCGCGCTCCGACGGCCTGTCCCCGCTGCTGGAGACGTACGGCATCCCGCGCGGATCCGCGGACGGCGTCCCCGACGGCAACGTCTCCATCTTCGACACGGGCGCGGTCTACACGGCGACGGACCGCGGCACGTGCCAGTTCGGCGAGGTGTTCACGACGGACGGCCGCATCGACAAGCTCGGCCTGACGATCCTCCAGGACGACCTCGGCTTCTTCCCGGCCTACAACGTCGCGCCCGTGCTCGACTCCGCGACCCTCGCCGAGCACCCCGGCCTCCAGGACGTCTTCGACCGGATCTCCCCCGTCATCACCGACGACGCCCTCCGGGAGATGAACCTCCGGGTCGACGACCAGGGCGAGGAGCCCGCGGACGTCGCCTTCGAGTTCATGGTCGACCACGGGTTCGTCACCGCGCCCTAGGGACACGCAGCGACAGGGAGCGCGCTAGCTGCGCATCCACCTGCGGAGCGCCCCGGACCACCGAGCGCGCTAGCTGCGCATCCACCCGCGGAGCTGCCCCGATCCATCCGAGCGCGCTAGCTGCGCATCCACCTGCGGAGCTGGTCGATGCGCTGCTGCAGCTGCGTCACGCTGCACTGGCCGACCGCGGGCCCGCCGCACACGCGGCGGAGCTCGGCGTGCACGAGGCCGTGCGGCTCGCCGTGCAGCTTGGCGCGCATGCCGACCAGGCTGTTCAGCAGCTGCCGCTGCTCCTTGAGCGTGCGGTACAGCGGGATGTCGTCGGGGTCCTTCGGCACGCCGCTCTCGGCCTGCTTCCGCTCGCGCTCGGTGGCGTGCTTCGACTGCCGGTGCTGCCGCTGGGCGAGGAGCTCGCGCACCTGCTCGGGCTCGAGGATCCCGGGGAGCCCGATGAACTCCTCCTCCTCGAGGCTGCCGACGTCGGCCATCTGGCCGAACTCGGCGCCGTCGAAGAGCACCTTGTCGAACGTGGCCTCGGAACCCATCGCCTCGAACGAGAACTCGCTGAGGAGGGAGTCGGACCCCTTCTCGCTGCGGTTCGCCTCGCCCATCATGGCGTCCTCGGGGTTGTAGAGGTCGCCCTCCTTCGAGGAGTCGCGGTCGAGCGCGTGGTCGCGCTGGCGTTCGAGCTCGTTGGCGAGCACCAGGAGGTTCGGGACGCTCGGCAGGAAGATCGACGCCGTCTCGCCGCGGCGGCGCGCCCGCACGAAGCGGCCGATGGCCTGCGCGAAGAACAGCGGGGTGGACGCGCTCGTGGCGTACACGCCGACGGCGAGCCGCGGCACGTCGACGCCCTCGGACACCATGCGCACCGCGACCATCCAGCGCGAGGTGCCCGCGGAGAAGCGGTCGATGTTCGCGCTCGCCTCGACGTCGTCCGAGAGCACGAGCGTGACGGGCTGCCCGCTGATCCGCTGCAGGATGGCCGCGTAGGCCCGCGCGGTCGTGTGGTCGGTCGCGATGACGAGGCCGCCCGCGTCGGGGATGGACTGCCGCACCTCGCTGAGGCGCCGGTCGGCCGCGGCGAGCACCTGCGGGATCCACTCGCCGTCGGGCGCGAGGGCGGTGCGCCATGCCTGGGACGTGATGTCCTTCGTGTTGCCCTCGGCGAGCTGGGCCTCCATCTCGTCGCCCATCTTGTTGCGCCAGCGCATGCTGCCGGCGTAGGCGAGGAAGATGACGGGCCGGACGACGCCGTCGGCGAGCGCGCGGCCGTAGCCGTAGTCGTAGTCGGTCTGCGAGAGGCGGACGCCGCGGTGGTCGCGGAGGTAGCTGACGAACGGGATGGGCGCGGTGTCGGAGCGGAACGGCGTCCCCGTGAGCGAGAGGCGGCGGGTGGCGCGCTCGAAGGCCTCGCGGATCGCGTCGCCCCAGCTGAGCGCGTCGCCGCCGTGGTGCACCTCGTCGAGGATCACGAGGGTGCGGCTCGACTCGGTCATGGTCTTGTGCAGGTACGGGTTCGCGGCGACCTGCGCGTAGGTCACCGCGGCCCCGTGGTAGTGCCGGCCGAGCGCGCCGGACGCGTTGCTGTACATGGGGTCGAGGCGGACGCCCGCGCGCGCGGCCGCGTCCGCCCACTGCTTCTTGAGGTGCTCGGTGGGCGCGACGACCGTGACCTTGTCGATGGTCTTGCGGTGCAGCAGCTCGGAGGCGAGGCGCAGCGCGAAGGTCGTCTTGCCGGCGCCCGGCGTCGCGTTGGCGAGGAAGTCGCGCGGCTCCTTCTCGAAGTACGCGGTGAGGGCCTCCTCCTGCCAGGCCCGCAGCTTGCTGACGGTGCCCCAGGCGGCGCGCTCCGGAAAGGCCGGCGAGAGGTGCTCGGCCGCGGCGGATCCGACGTGCGGTGGAGGTGTCGGCATGGTGCTCACTCGACCTCACGATACCCGCCCGCGGGGACGCTCCCGTCGATCGCGCGGCCGTCCCCGCGGCTCGTGGCGACCGGATCCGCGCCGCCCGCGGCCTCGCGTCGGCGCGGCGCGACGCGGGTGGATCCGGGGCTCCGTGACCGTCCGGGCGCGTCGCGCCGACGGCCGCCCGATCGGCTCCCACCGACCGTCCGGCGGGCGCTCAGGACGGGCGCGGCACCGGGCCGAGCAGCGTGGTCGCGATGGTCGCCGCGGCCTGCCGGTCGCTCGACGGGTGGAAGCCGCCGGCCAGCACGTCGCGGTACAGGCGGCCCAGCTCGTCGCCCGTGCGGAGGGATCCCCCGCCCGCGACGGCGACCGCCCGCTGCACGACCTCGGCCGCCGTCCGCGTCGACCGGACCTTGACGCCGACGAGCAGGGACGCCCAGCGGTCGCCGTGGTCGACGCCGCGGTCGACGTCGCCGGCGAGCGCCGTGAGCTGCGGCAGGAGCGCGTCCTGCGCGAGGGCGGCCTCCGCGACGAGGTGCCGGATCCCGGGGTCCGCGGCGAGCGCGGCGCCGCCGGCCGCGCGCGAGGTGCGGTGGAGCGCGGATGCGACCGCGAGGTCGAGCGCGCGCTGCCCGATCCCGGCGTACACGGCCGCGATGAGCAGCTCGAACGCCTGCAGCACGGCGAGCGCGAACGGGTCGTCGCGCCGGCCGTGGTCGCGGCGGCGGACCACGTCGGCGGGCGCCGCGCGCACGTCCCGGAGGACCACCGTGTGGCTCTGCGTCGCCCGCATGCCGAGCGTGTCCCAGTCGGGCACGATCTCGAGGCCCGGCGCGTCGCGCGGCACGAAGGCGTGCACGAGGAGCGGCCGCTCCGGATCCGCGTCATCGCGCCCGAACAGGCCGAGCCGGGTCCACGCGGGCGCCATGCTCGACGTCGACTTCGTACCCGTGAAGCGGTACCCGCCGTCGGGGTCGGGGTCGGCCCGGGTGAGCGCGTCGGCGAGCGCCTGGTCGTTGCCGGGCTCGCTGATCGCGAAGGCCAGCAGCTCGTCGCGGCCGGCGTCCTCGAGCACGCCGCGGAGGGAGTCGTCGCCGCGGTCCGCGAGGATCCGGGCGACCGCCGTCCAGACGAGGTGCATCCCCACGCCGAGCGCGGTCGCGGGCGCCGCCTGCGCGAGGAGGTGCTGCGCGCGCACGGCGTCGGCGAGGGATGCGCCGGACCCGCCGAGCCCGCGCGGCACGAGGAGGCGGAGGTGGCCGGCGTCCCGCAGCTCGTCGAGGTCCTCGGCGAAGAAGGCGTTGCGGGCGTCGTACCCGGCGGCGCGGGAGCGGATCCGGTCGAGGAGCGCCTCGTCGAGGTGCGCGAGCGGGTCGAGCGGGTCGGCCGGGGCGGCGGGCGTCATGCGCCCATCCTCCCCCTCCCGCCCGTCGGGCAGCCTGTCCGCTGGGGGAGGCTCAGGCGGCGGACAGCACAAGGGCGTTGCCCCACGGGTCCTCGAAGGCGAGCGCGCGGCCGTCGTCGCGCGTGGCGACGCCGGCCGCCCGGAGGCGCGCGTCGACCGCCTCGACCTCGTCGCGCGTGGGCACCTCGATGCGCACGGTGCCGAGCCCGAGCGTGGCGGGTCGGCGGCCGGCGCCGCGGCTGTTCCACGTGTTCATGGCCATGTGGTGGTGGTACCCGCCCGCGGAGACGAAGATCGCGGATCCGTGCCACCCCGCGACGAGCTCGAAGCCGAGCGTGTCGACGTAGAAGGCCGCGGCGGTCTCGGTGTCGCCCACCTGCAGGTGCACGTGGCCGATGCCGGCCGCGTCGGAGGCGGCGTCGGCGACCGGCGCGAGCTCGTCGCGGAGGAACGCGTTCGGGTCGAGCCGGAGCGTGTCCATGACCACCCGCCCGTCCTGCCACGTCCACTCGTCGCGGGGGCGGTCGGTGTAGAGCTCGACGCCGTTGCCCTCGGGGTCGGTGAAGTAGAAGGCGCGGCTCACGAGGTGGTCGGCGCTGCCGGTGAAGGTCCCGGGCGCGCGCTGCGCGAGCGAGGCGACCGAGCGGGCGAGCGCGGCGGGCTCGTCGAAGAGCACGGCCGTGTGGAAGAGGCCGGCGTTCCCGGGGCTCGGGAGGTCGAGGCCCCGCGCGGGCTCGAGGACCACCGCGGGCACTCCCCCGCGCCCGAGCGTCGTGGAGTCCGTCCCCTCGCCGAGCTGCTCGAGGCCGACGGCGTCGCGGTAGTAGGCGGTCATGCGATCGAGGTCGCCGACGAGGAGGGTCACGGGACCCATGGTCGTGTCGGCGGAGAGCAGGTCGGGCATGGGTCCTCGTTCCTCGGGTGGTGCATCCAGTTGCTTGAAGGCTCAACCAATGGCGGTCGGCCGGCATTCCCGGAGGCCGCTCGAGGGCGTTCCTATGATGGAGAGGTCCCACCCGGAAGGAACCGCATGACCGAGCCCCACCCCTGGCGCCGCTACGTCGCCCTCGGCGACTCCTTCACGGAGGGCATCGGCGACCCCGAGCCGGGGAGCCCCGGCGGGCACCGGGGCTGGGCCGACCGCGTGGCCGAGGTGCTGGCCGACCAGGTCGACGGCTTCTCCTACGCGAACCTCGCCATCCGCGGGCGCCTCCTCGGGCAGATCGCGGACGAGCAGGTGGAGCCCGCGCTCGCGCTGCACCCCGACCTCGTCTCCGTCTCGGCGGGCGGCAACGACATCCTCCGGCCCGGCGCCGACCCCGACCGCCTCGCGGAGCGCCTCGACCGGATGGTCGCCCGGCTCTCCTCCGAGGGCGCGACCGTCGTGCTCTTCACGGGCACCGACGTGAGGTTCTCCCCCGTGTTCGGGCGCCTCCGCGGCAAGGTCGCGATCTACAACGAGGACATCCGGGCGGTCGCGGCACGGCACGACTGCATCGTGGCCGACCAGTGGTCGCTCACCGAGATCCAGGATCCGCGCATGTGGGACGTCGACCGGCTGCACCTCGCGCCGCTCGGGCACCACACCGTCGCGCGGATGGTGCTGCAGGCGCTCGCCGTGGAGAACGACCTCCAGCCGCTGGAGCCCGAGCCGCTGCCGCCGCGCACCTGGAGCCAGGCGCGCGCGGGCGACATCGACTGGGCGCGCTCGTACTTCGTGCCGTGGGTGCTGCGGCGCCTCCGCCACCAGTCCTCCGGCGACGGGCGCACGGCCAAGCGCCCGGACGCGTCGCCGTGGACGCGCGTCGACGCCGGGAGCTGACCGCCCGGCGGCGCCTCAGCCGAGCAGCTCGCCCGGGTTGCCGAGGCGCCACCAGCCGTCGGGGCCCGGGATGTCGCGGTCGAGCGCGAGCGGCACCCGCACGCTGTGCTGCCCGGCCGTGACCGTCGCCGCGCCGACCTCGGTGCCCGCGGCGGCCTCCCCGGACGCGGACGCCTCCACCGTCGTGGTGACGGGCGTGTCGCCCCACACGAGCAGCGACTCGTCGGCCGTGCTCACGGCCTGCGCGGTCGCGCCCCACGCGGTCGTGTAGTCGGCGAAGGGCTCCCCCGCCGTCGCCACCTGCACGACGTGCAGGTTCGCCGCGACCGTCGGCAGCAGGGCGGTCACCTGCCGGGCGAGCTCGGCGTGGTCCTGGGCGCCGAGCGTCACGCCGACGAGCGTCACGTCCCGGTCGCCCACCTTGGTGTCCACCGCCCAGAGGAGGCACTTGCCCGCCTGCTCCAGCGTGCCCGTCTTGATGCCGCGGAAGCCCGGGACGCCCGCCAGCAGGTTGCGGTTCTCCACGGTCCCGACGCCCGCGACATCGGCGCTGCGCTGGTCGACGATGTCCGCGAGCACCGGGTCGGCGAGCACCATCTCGCCGATGCGGACGAGGTCGGCGGTCGTGCTCACGGTCTCGGGAGACAGCCCCATCGCATCCGCCACGTGCGTGCCGGTGAGCCCCTCCTCGGCGAGCCACGCGTTCGCCGCCGCCACGAAGGCGTCGTTCGAGCCGAACGCCCAGACGCCGAGCGCCGCCGCGTAGTTGTTGGCGCTCGCGAGCAGCGCGCCCTCGAGCAGGTCGCGCTGGGAGAGGCTCGTGCCCGGGACCGCGGGCTCGACGATGCCGTCCTGCGTGAGGATCTCGCGGCGCAGCGCCTCGTCCTCCGCCGTGAAGGTGACCTGCGGTCCGTCCTCCCCGGGCGCGAGCGGCTTCGCCTCCAGCACGACGAGCGCGGTCACGGTCTTGGTGATGCTCGCCATCGGCCGGGGCGTCGGATCCGGATCGTCCGTCGCGAGCACGCCGTCGAACCCGACGGCGCCCACGGCGGAGACGCCCGCGGCGGGCCAGGTCTCCGGGGTCGGGACGGCGATGACGGGCGACGGCGCGTCGACCTGCGCGACCGCGGCCGGCGGATCCGCCGTGAGGGTCACCGGGACGTACACGCCCGCCGAGACGAGGAGCGCCGCGACGACGGACGTGACGGTGAGGCGGCGGGCCCGGCTCACGCGGGGACCCGCAGCGCGTACAGGGCGACGGCGCTCGCCGCGGCCACGTTCAGCGAGTCGACGCCGTGCAGCATGGGGATCACGACCGTCGAGTCCGCGTGGTGGAGCGCGTGCCGGCTGAGGCCGTCGCCCTCGGTGCCGAGGACGAGCGCGATCCGCTCGGGCGGATCCGCGGCGAAGGCGTCGAGCGTGACCGCGTCGTCCTCGAGGGCGAGCGCCGCGAGGTGGAAGCCGGCCTCGTGGAGGAGCGGCGCGGCCTCCGGCCACTCGGGCAGCCGGGTCCACGGCACCTGCAGCACGGTGCCCATGCTGACGCGCACGCTCCGGCGGTAGAGCGGGTCGGCGCAGCGCGGGGTGATGAGCACGGCGTCGGCGCCGATGCCGGCGACCGCCCGGAAGATCGCCCCGACGTTCGTGTGGTCGACGATGTCCTCCAGCACGACGACCCGGCGCGCGTCGCGCAGAACGTCGGCGACCGCGGGCAGCGGCGGGCGGTGCATCGCGGCGAGCGCACCGCGGTGCAGGTTGTATCCCGTGAGCCGCTCCAGCACGGCGGCCGCGCCCACGAAGACGGGCACGTCGGGGAAGCCCTCGAGGAGCGGGGCCACGTCGTCGAGCCACTGCTCCTGCACGAGGACCGAGCGCGGCACGTGCCCCGCGGCGAGCGCGCGGCCCATGACCTTGGTCGACTCGGCGATGTAGAGGCCGCCCGCGGGCTCGCTCACGCGGCGGAGGGCCACGTCGGTGAGCCGAGAGTAGTCCTCGAGGCCGGGCGAGGAGAGGTCCTCGATGCGGTGGACGTGCATGCCGGTGCTCCCTCCGTCCGCCCCGGTCGGGTGCGGGGCCTCCTCGTGCGGAGCCGTCGCGGGGATGCGCTGTCTAGACTCGACAGGACAATGATGCCCTGCCCCGTCGCCGCCCGCCGACAGGTCGGGGCGCCAGCTCGGCACCGGGAGGCCCCATGAGCACCACTCTCCGTGACGATCCCCGACCCCCCGCGGGGTCCACGATCGCCGAGGCGGTCGAGCTCATGCGCGGCCGCCGCACCGCCGTCCTCACGGGCGCCGGCCTCAGCACCGACTCCGGCATCCCCGACTACCGCGGCGAGGGCGCCCCGAAGCGGAACCCGATGACGTTCCAGCAGTTCCGCAGCGAGGGCGACGACTTCCGCCGCCGGTACTGGGCGGGCGGGCACCTGGGCTGGAAGGCCTTCAGCTCCGCGCGCCCCAACGACGGGCACGCCGCGCTCGCCGACCTGGAGGCGGCCGGCGTCGTCGGCGGGCTCGTCACGCAGAACGTCGACGGCCTGCACGAGCGCGCCGGATCCCGCCGCGTCGTCGACCTGCACGGCTCGCTCGACCGCGTCCTCTGCCTCGACTGCGGGCAGGCCTACGCGCGCTCCGCGATCGCGGACCGCATCAGCGCGGAGAACCCGTGGCTCGACCAGCCCGACGCGGTCGAGCTCAACCCGGACGGCGACGCGCAGGTGCACGACGTCGACCGGTTCCGGATCCCCGTCTGCAGCGTCTGCGGCGGCATGCTCAAGCCCGACGTGGTCTTCTTCGGCGAGCTCGTGCCCACCGAGCGCTTCCGCGACGCGAGCGCCATCGTGTCCGCCGCGGACGTGCTCCTCATCGCCGGGTCCTCGCTCGCGGTCAACTCCGGCATCCGCCTGCTCGAGCTCGCGCGGAGGAGCCGCATGCCGATCGTGATCCTCAACCGCGGCACCACCAAGGGCGACACCCGCGCCACCGTGCGCCTCGAGGGCGGCACGAGCGAGACCCTCCGTGCCATCGCCACGGAGCTCGCGTAGTGACCCGCATCGTCCTCGTCCGCCACGGCCGCACCGCGTGGAACGTGGAGCGGCGCGTGCAGGGGTCCAGCGACATCCCCCTCGACGACACCGGTCGCGCGCAGGCGGCCACCGCGGGCGCGCTGCTCGCCGCGGCGGTCGCGGGCGGCGCCGGCTGGGACGCGGTGCACGCGAGCCCGCTGAGCCGTGCCTTCGAGACCGCGTCGATCATCGCCGAGCACCTCGCGCTCGGCGGCAGCCCCACGACCGGCCCGCTGCCGGAGCCTGCGCTCGCCGAGCGCCGCTACGGCCTCGCCGAGGGGCTCACGCACGCCGAGATCGAGGCGCGCTTCCCGGACGGCGACGTGCCCGGCCGCGAGACAGTCGAGTCCGTCACCGAGCGGGCGGGCGCGGCGCTCCTGCGGCTCGCGGAGCGGCACCCCGGCGGGTCGATCATCGCGGTGTCGCACGGCGGCGTCATCGCGGCGCTCGCCCGCAGCCTCGACGCGTCGCTCGGCAGCCGTCCCGGGCCCATGATCGAGAACGGCTCGGCCCACACGTTCGGCGTGGTCGACGGGGAGCTGTCGCTGCTCCGCTTCGGCGGCGTGGCCGACCTCGGGGCCATCGCGGACCTCGACCCGGCGCGCCGGGCCTGATCCGCGTCCGCCTCCGAGCGGACCACGACCCGCGACCGCCCCGGCCTCAGGCCCCGCGACGCCCCGTGCGCGCGACCCGCTCGAGGAGGTCGCCGAGCTCGCGGGCCGACCGGTCCCAGTCGTACCCGGCCGCGCGGGCGATGCACGCCGCCGACCGCCGGCGCCACTCGTCCGGGTCCTCCAGCGCGCGGACGGCCGCGGCGAACCCCTCCGCGTCGTCCGGATCCACGTACACGGCCGCGTCGCCCCCGATCTCGCGGAAGATCGGGATGTCGCTGACCACCACGGGCAGGCCCACGCTCATCGCCTCGATCACGGGGATCCCGAAGCCCTCGTCGCGCGACGCCGTGAGCAGCGCGGTCGCGCGCCGGAGCGTCGACGCGTACTCGTCGTCGCTCGCGCCGTCGCGGAAGACCAGGCGAGCGCCGTCGGCGAGCCCCTCCAGCCGCGCGCGCTCGGCGGGCGCGACGCGGCTCATGAGGTGCAGCTCGTGGTCGGGCAGGTCGTCGACCGCGCGCACGAGCGTGTCCACGTTCTTGTAGGGCATGTAGGAGCCCATGTAGACGAGCGTCCGCTCGGCGGGCGCCTCACGAGGCCCGTCCGGGGTGCCGTCGGGGGCGGGCGCCAGCTCGGCGGCGTTCGGCACGACGACCACGGGCTTGGTGGTCAGGCGGTGCGCGCGGATGAGGCCGCGCGTCGTCTCGCTCACCGTCACGATCGCGTCGGCCCGGTCGAGCAGCAGCCGCTGCGGCCACCAGGCGAGGTGGAAGGCCCGCCAGAGCGCGCGCACGGGCGCGGGCAGGTCGCGCGGCGGACGCCGGTGGCGGTAGTAGATGAGGTCGTGCAGCGTGAGCACGAGCGGGTACGTGCGGCCGCGGGATCCCATCGTCTGCATGGGGCTGTAGACGACGTCCGGCCGCATCCGCGAGACGCGGCGCGCGACCCACGGCTCGCGCGCCCCGGTCGGCGAGCTGACCAGCTGCCAGGGCAGGTCGGGCAGCAGCGCGAGCTGGCGGTGGTCGCTGATGAGCATGGTCACGTCGAAGCGGTCGCCCAGCCGGGCGACGAGCTCGGCGCCGTAGCGGCTGATCCCGTCGTGCCGGCCGATGCGGGTGTACCGGCAGTCGAACACGAGCCTCATGACGCGCTCCCCTCGTCCAGGAAGGCGCGGACGAAGCCGGCCGCCTCCCGGGGCGTCTCGTAGTGGATGAGGTGCCCGACCCGCGGGATCACCCGGAGCCGGGCGTCGGCGAAGAGGCGCTGCAGCCGGTGCTGCGCGGCGACGGGCGTGATGTCGTCGCGCTCGGCCGCGACGAGCAGCACGGGCACGGCGACGCGCGCCGCGTACGTGCTCACGTCCGACGACACCGACGCGCGGAACGCCTCGAGCACGACGCGGCGGTCGCTGAACGCGCTGAAGAAGCGGTCGTGCTGGTCGTTGATCCACCGGCGGAGCGGCCGGTCGCGCGTCTTCGCCATGGCCTCGCTCATGACGCGCACGATGGCGCGGTTGCGCAGCAGGCCGAAGCCCGCGCGTTCGGGCAGCACGGCGGCGGCGCGGTAGTAGAGCACCGCGAGCCGGGTCAGGATCCCCCGCGGACCCTCGAGCGCGGGCGCCGCGATCGGGTTCACGAGGATCGCGCGCGGGCTCGGCAGGCCGTCCGCGAGCGCGGCCGAGACGACGATCGAGCCGAACGAGTGGCCGAGCGCGGTCGCGTCGCGCGTGCCGGTCGCGTCGACGAACGCGCGGAGCCACGCGGAGTAGCCGGCGATGTCGTGGCGCGCGTCGACGAGGGGCGTCGAGTCGCCGAAGCCGGGCAGGTCGGGCGAGAGGATCCGCACGCCCGGCAGCTGCGCGACCACCGGCTCGAGCCCGTGGTGGTCCCCCCGGAACCCGTGCACGACGACGAGCACGCGGTCGGCGTCGGCGGGCCCGTACTCCCACCAGGCGGTGCGGCTCCCGAGGAGGTCGACGGTGCGGCGGACCACCGGGATGCGGTCGAGCTGGGCGGCGTAGGGCGAGGGGACGGTCATCGGGGACGAGTCTACGAGCGGGGGCGGCCCGCGCCCCCGGGCGCGCCGGGGTCCCCCACCCGCGCGCCGCGCCTAGAGTGGCGATCGAGCCTTCCCGCCCCGAGTCGACGCCCCCGTCGCGCCCATGAGGAGAACCGTGAGCTTCACCGCCCCCATCACCCTGCCCGGCCTCACCCTCGACAAGCAGTGGTACAAGCGCTCGGTCTTCTACGAGGTCATGATCCGCTCGTTCGTCGACTCGAACGGCGACGGCACGGGCGACATCCAGGGCCTCATCTCCAAGCTCGACTACCTGCAGTGGCTGGGCATCGACGGCCTGTGGCTCCCGCCCTTCTTCCAGTCCCCCCTCCGCGACGGTGGCTACGACATCAGCGACTACATGGCCGTGCTCCCCGAGTTCGGCACGCTCGACGACTTCAAGGAGCTCGTCACCAAGTCGCACGAGCGCAACATGCGCATCGTCATCGACCTCGTGATGAACCACACCTCCGACCAGCACGAGTGGTTCCAGCAGTCCCGGTCCGACCCCGACGGCCCGTACGGCGACTTCTACGTCTGGAGCGACACCGACGAGAAGTACGAGGACATCCGCGTCATCTTCGTCGACACCGAGGAGTCGAACTGGACCTTCGACCCGGTGCGCCGCCAGTTCTTCTTCCACCGCTTCTTCTCGCACCAGCCCGACCTCAACTTCGACAACCCCAAGGTGCACGAGGCCATCTACGGCGTCATCCGCCACTGGCTCGACATGGGCGTCGACGGGCTGCGCCTCGACGCGATCCCGTACCTCTACGAGACCGAGGAGGGCAACGGCGAGGGCGAGCCGGCCACGCACGAGTTCCTCAAGCGCCTCCGCGCGATGGTCGACGAGGAGTACCCGGGCCGGATCCTCATCGCCGAGGCGAACCAGTGGCCCCGCGAGGTCTCCGCGTTCCTCGGCACCGAGGAGGAGCCCGAGTGCCACATGGCGTTCGACTTCCCGATCATGCCGCGCATCTTCTACTCCCTCCGCTCGCAGACCGCGGACGAGCTGAAGCGGATCATGGGCGAGACGTTCGAGATCCCCGAGGCCGCCGCGTGGGGCGTCTTCCTGCGCAACCACGACGAGCTCACGCTCGAGATGGTGAGCGAGGAGTACCGCCAGGCGATGTACGGCTGGTACGCGTACGACCCGCGCATGCGCGTCAACATCGGCATCCGCCGCCGGCTCGCGCCGCTCCTCGACAACTCGCGCGCCGAGCTCGAGCTCGTGCACGCGCTCCTGTTCTCCCTCCCGGGCAGCCCGTTCCTCTACTACGGCGACGAGATCGGCATGGGCGACAACATCTGGCTGCCGGACCGCGACGCGTCCCGCACGCCCATGCAGTGGACCCCCGACCGCAACGCCGGCTTCTCCACCGCCGACCCGGGCAAGCTCTACCTGCCCGTCGTGCAGTCGCTCGTCTACAACTACGCGCAGATCAACGTGGAGTCGCAGCTGGCGCAGTCGCGCTCCCTCCTGCACTGGGTGCGCAACGTGATCCACGTGCGGAAGGCCCACCCGGTGTTCGGCCAGGGCACCATCCGCGTGCTCCCGACCGATCACGAGAGCGTCCTCGCCTTCGTGCGCTCCTACGAGGGCAGCGGCACCCACTTCGGCGACCGCGCCGAGGACGTGCTGTGCGTCTTCTCCTTCGCGCACAACCCGGTGTCGGTCACCATCGACGCGTCCGACTTCGCCGGCTCGCAGCTGTACGACCTCTTCGGCGGCGGCGTCTTCCCGACGGTCGGCGACGACGGGCGCCTCACGCTGACGCTCGCCACGCAGAGCTTCTACTGGCTGCACATGGGTGCGCCCGCCATCGGCGGTCGCCCGTAGCATCTACAGGATGAGCTCCCGCTGGCACGACACCCTGGCCTCGTTCGACCTCGAGACGACGGGAGTCGACGTCGAGACCGCGCGCATCGTCACGGCCTGCATCGTCGTCCTCGACGCGCAGGGGCAGGTGCTCGAGCGGCACGACTGGCTCGCGGATCCCGGCGTCGAGATCCCCGCGGGCGCCGCGGCCATCCATGGTTTCACCACGGAGCGCGCGCGGGCCGAGGGGCGCGACGCCGCCGCGGTCGTCCTCGAGATCGTCACGACCATCCGCGACATGTTCGCCCGGGGCCTCGCGCTCGTCGTCTACAACGCGCCCTACGACCTCACGCTCCTCAACCGCGAGGCCGTGCGGCACGGGGTGGAGCCGCTCCGCGACACCGGCCCCGTCGTCGACCCGCTCGTCATCGACAAGGCGGTCGACACGTACCGCCGCGGCAAGCGCACGCTGTCCGTCGCGGCCGAGCACTACGGCGTCCGCCTCGACGACGCGCACGACGCGGGCGCGGACGCCATCGCCGCCGGGCGCGTCGCCCAGGCCATCGCCGGGCGCTACGCCGACCAGCTCGACATCCCGGTGCTCGACCTGCACGACCGCCAGGTCGACTGGTCGCGCGTGCAGGCGGAGAGCTTCCAGGACTACATGCGGCGCACGCGGGATCCCGCCTTCACGACCTCCGGCGCCTGGCCCGAGCGGCACGCCGGGTCCTGACCCCGATCCCCCGGGCGTCGCGCTCATCGCGAGAGCGCGACGCCCGGGGACGACGAAGGGCGCCCGGCCGGAGCCGGGCGCCCTTCGTGGTGCAGCGGGTGGGCTGCTACTTCTTGCCGAAGCCCGCGTAGCGCGAGTTGAACTTCTCGACGCGGCCGGCGGAGTCCATGATGCGCTGCTTGCCCGTGTAGAACGGGTGCGACTCGCTCGAGATCTCGACGTCGATGACGGGGTACGTGTTGCCGTCCTCCCACTCGATGGTCTTGGAGCTGCCGACGGTGGAGCGCGTGAGGAACGTCGCACCGGAGGCGAGGTCGCGGAAGACGACGGGGGCGTACTGGGGGTGGATGTCGGTCTTCATCGGGGAGTGTCCTTCGTCGGTTCGATTTCGTGCGCGGGAAGCGTGGGTGCCCGGGATGATCACCGGACCAGTGGACGAGCCTACCAGACGGGTGCCGAGAGCGGGCAGGCGCGCCGGGGCGCCTGCCAGGTGGTCAGGAGCGGACGGCGCGGGCCGTGAAGCGGCCGTCGTCGTGCGTGACCTCGAGGGCGAGGCCGAAGGTCCGGCTGAGCGCGTCCGCGGTGATGACGTCCGCGAGCGGACCGGCCGCGACGACCGCTCCCTCGCGCAGCAGCAGCGCGTGCGTGAAGCCGCGCGGGATCTCCTCGACGTGGTGCGTGACCATGACGATGCCGGGCGCCTCGGGGGCCGACGCGTAGCCGCCGAGGAGCTGCAGCAGCTCCTCGCGCGCGCCGAGGTCGAGGCTCGCGGCCGGCTCGTCGAGGAGCAGCAGCTCGGGGTCGGTCATGATCGAGCGGGCGATCTGCACGCGCTTCTGCTCGCCGTCGCTCAGCGTGCCGAACCGGCGCTGCTCGAGGTGGCCGAGGCGCCACTCGGCGAGGACACGCTGGGCGCGACGCACGTCGATGTCCTCGTAGTCCTCGTTCCAGCGGCCGGTGACCGAGTACGCGGCGGTGAGCACGACGTCGAGCACGGTCTCGTCGGCGGGGATGCGCCGGGCCATCGCGGTGGAGGCGAACCCGATGCGCGAGCGGAGCTCGAAGACGTCGACGCGGCCGAGCTCGTGGTCGAGGACCGTGGCGGTGCCCGAGGACGGGTGGGCCATGGCGGAGGCGATCTGGAGGAGGCTCGTCTTCCCGGCGCCGTTCGGCCCGAGGACGACCCAGCGCTCGTCGCCGTCCACCGTCCACTCCACCTGGTCGAGGATGGTCGTCCCGTTCCGGACGAAGGACACTCCGGACAGGGAGAGGACGTGGCTCATGCGCACGAGTCTACCGGCCCGGGCTCCCCGCGCCTCGCGGCCGTGGGGAGCCCGGGCGGACGGGAGCGCGGCCCGCGGCCGCGAGGTCAGCGCAGGATGGACGCGTAGATCGCCTCGGTCTGGCGGGCGATGCGGTCCCAGCCGAACTCGCGCTCGGCGCGGAGGCGGCCGGCCTCGCCCATGCGGCGCGCGGCGTCCGGATCCTGCACGACCTCCGTCAGCGCGGCGGCGAGGTCGCGGACGAAGCGCTCGGGGTCGGTGGGCGTGCCCGTGCCGTCCGTGGCCTGGTCGATGGGGACGAGGCGGCCGGTGACGCCGTCGTCGACGACCTCGGGGATCCCGCCCGTGGCGGTGCCGACGACGGGAGCGCCGCAGGCCATGGCCTCGAGGTTGACGATGCCGAGCGGCTCGTAGACCGACGGGCAGACGAAGACGGTGCCGGCGGTGAGCACGGCGGAGAGCTCGCGGCGCGGCAGCAGGCGGTCGATCCACACGACGCCGGAGCGCTCCTCCTGCAGGCCGCGGACGAGGGCCGTGACCTCCTCCATGATCTGCGGGGTGTCGGGCGCGCCCGCGCACAGCACCATCTGCACGTCGGCGGGCAGCAGCGCGGCGGCGCGGAGGAGGTAGGGCAGGCCCTTCTGCCGCGTGATCCGGCCGACGAACACGACCGAGGGCCGGGACGGGTCGATGCCCAGCGATCGCACGAGCTCGTCGTCGTGCACGGGCGACCACGCCTCGAGGTCGATGCCGTTGTAGACCGTGTGCACGCGGGCCTCGTCGAGCGCGGGGTACGAGCGGAGGATGTCGCGCTTCATGCCGTCGCTGACGGCGATGACGGCGTCCGCCGCCTCGTACGCCGTGCGCTCGATCCAGCTGGACACGCGGTAGCCGCCGCCCAGCTGCTCGGCCTTCCACGGGCGCAGCGGCTCGAGGCTGTGCGCGGTGACGACGTGCGGGATCCCGTGCAGCATCGACGCGACGTGGCCCGCGTGGTTCGCGTACCAGGTGTGCGAGTGGACGACGTCGGCGCCCGCCACGTCGCTCGCGATCGCGAGGTCGACGGCCATGGTCTGCAGGGTCGCGTTGGCGCCGGCGAGCTCCGCCGGGACGGGATACGAGAAGACGCCGGGCTCGTCGCGCGGCGCCCCGAAGGCGCGGACGACGACCTCCGTCTTCTGCCGCATGGCCTTCACGAGCTCCGTGACGTGCACTCCGGCACCCCCGTAGACCTCGGGCGGATACTCCTTGGTGATCACGTCTGCTCGCATTGGTCGAACGCTAGTACATGCCCTGTCGTGCATCTACGCTGGAGCAATGGCATCGAAGAAGATCTTTGGAATCGTGCTCGCCGGTGGCGAGGGCAAGCGGCTCATGCCCCTCACCGCGGACCGCGCGAAGCCCGCCGTCCCGTTCGGCGGGCAGTACCGGCTCATCGACTTCGCGCTCTCCAACCTCATCAACTCGGGGCTCACGCAGATCGTGGTGCTGACGCAGTACAAGTCGCACTCGCTCGACCGCCACGTGTCGCAGACCTGGCGCCTCAACCAGATGCTCAACTCGTACATCGCGTCGGTGCCCGCGCAGCAGCGCCTCGGCAAGCGCTGGTTCAGCGGATCCGCCGACGCCATCCTGCAGAGCCTCAACCTCATCAACGACGAGAAGCCCGACATCGTCGTCGTGGTCGGCGCCGACCACGTGTATCGCATGGACTTCAGCCAGATGATCGAGGCGCACATCGCGTCCGGCCACGGCGCCACGGTCGCGGCCATCCGCCAGCCCATCGAGCTCGCCGACCAGTTCGGCGTCATCGACGTGGATCCCGCGAACCCGTACCAGATCCGCGCCTTCCTCGAGAAGCCGAAGGACCCGCAGGGCCTCGACGACTCCCCCGGCGAGGTGCTCGCGTCCATGGGCAACTACGTCTTCGACACCGACCAGCTCATCGACGCGGTGCGCCGCGACGGCGAGAACGCCGAGTCCGCGCACGACATGGGCGGCGACATCGTGCCGTGGTTCGTCGAGCAGGGGAACGCCGGCGTCTACGACCTCAACCGCAACGAGGTGCCCGGCGCCAACGACCGCGACCGGTACTACTGGCGCGACGTCGGCACGATCGAGTCGTTCTTCGACGCGCACCAGGACCTCATCTCGGCCCTGCCGGTGTTCAACCTCTACAACAAGGACTGGCCGATCTTCAGCCAGCAGCTCAACAGCCCTCCGGCGAAGTTCGTCCGCGACGCGCAGGGCAACACGGGCACGATGATCGACTCGATCACCTCGCTCGGCGGCGTCATCAGCGGCGCCCACGTCGAGCGCAGCGTGCTCGGCCCGTGGGTCATCGCGGAGTCGGGCGCGCGCATCGTCGATAGCATCGTGTTCGACAAGGTGCACATCGGGGCGGGCGCCGTCATCACGCGCGCCATCCTCGACAAGGACGTCGAGGTCGAGCCCGGCGCCACGGTCGGAGTCGACCACGACCGCGACCGCGCGCGGGGCTTCACGGTCACCGACGGCGGGATCACCGTCGTGGGCAAGGGCGTGCGCGTCACCCCGTGAGCGCCGTCCGCCCGCTGACGCCGCCCGCCCGGGCGGCGTCGCCCGTAGCCAGCGCCCTCCCGCGCATGCTCGTCGTGCTCGACGTCGACTCCACCCTCATCGAGGACGAGGCCATCGAGCTGCTCGCCGCCGAGGCCGGCTCGCTCGACGAGGTCGCCGCCGTCACCGACCGCGCGATGCGCGGCGAGCTCGACTTCGCAGAGAGCCTGCGCTCGCGGGTCGCGACGCTGGCCGGGCTCCCGGCGACGGTGCACCGGGCGGTCGGATCCCGGATCCGCGTCACACCGGGGGCCGAGCGCCTGATCCAAGGGCTGCACGACGCCGGCCATGTCGTCGCCGTGGTCTCGGGCGGCTTCCACGAGCTGCTGGATCCGCTCGCCGAGCGCCTGGGGCTCGACCTCTGGCGCGCCAACCGGCTCGAGACGGCCGACGGGCGCCTGACAGGGCGCGTCGCGGGACCGGTCATCGACGCCGCCGCCAAGCGCGCGGCCGTCGAGGAGTGGAGCGCCGGGCTCGGCATACCTCTCGCGCGCGTCGTGGCGGTCGGCGACGGCGCCAACGACCTCGAGATGATGGCGGTCGCGGGGCTCTCCGTCGCCTTCGACGCGAAGCCCGCGGTCCGCCGGAGCGCCGACGTGTGCGTCGACCGCCGGGACCTGGCGCAGGTGCTCGCGCTCGTCGGCCTCCCCCGCTGATCCGGACGGGCGCCCGGGTGCGGGTCAGCCCGTGACGACGGCCCGGGCGATCGCCGCGAGCTGGGCGATGTTCGCGGGCATCCGCTCCCGCTCCGACGGCAGGCTCGCGAGGTGGGTCACGTTGTCGAGGTACGCCAGGAAGATGAACGCGCCGAAGCGCTCGTCCGGGACGCCCGTGCTGCCGCCCGCCGCCGTGTAGGCGCGGTGGAACTGCGCGCGCTGCCGGGGCGCCAGGTACATGATCGCCGCGGCGACGTCGAGGCCGGCCGGGCCCAGCCCGCAGCGGTCGAAGTCGATGACGGAGACGCCGGCCGGCCCTTGGATCAGGTTGCCCGGGTGGTAGTCGCCGTGCACCATGATCGGCGGCCCGGCCTCCGCCAGCGTGCCGCGGAGCTCCTCGATCGCGCCGGCCAGCGCCTCCGCGGTGGAGCCGTCGGCCATGATGCCCGGGTACCCCTCGACGAGGCGCTGCAGGCGCGCGCTCGCGTAGTCGGCGTCGTAGCGGCGGCGCTGGCCCGCGAGCGCGACGGCCGCCGGATCCGCGCCGGCCGCGTGCAGGGCGGCCAGCGTCTCGGCGAACGGCCCCGCGTCCGACGAGGCGGGGAGGCTGCTCAGCATCTCGCCGTCGTGCCACGTGAGCAGGCTCGCGAGGCGCCGCTCGACGCGCTCTCCCGACGCCCCGACCACCGCGCGGCGGAGGCCCACCTCGTCGTCGTCCGGGACGGCGACCTCGACGGTCGCCGTCCAGGATCCGTCGCGCGTGCGCTGCGGTCCGGGCACCGAGGGCCAGCCGCGCGCCGCGAGCACGTCGAGCCAGTCGAGCTCCAGGTCGATCTCGTGCTGCTTCCGGCGCGCGACGTGCAGGCGCAGCAGGTAGCGGGATCCGCCGTCGGCGTCGACGCGGTAGGCGTGGTTGTGCGTGGCCCCCAGCTCGGTGAGCGCGGCGGGACCCGTATCCCAGGCCGCCAGGAGGTCGGACACGGCGCTCTCCCCGACGGGCGGGGTCAGTGGCCCATGCCGAGGCCGCCGTCGACGGGGATCACGGCGCCGGAGATGTAGGCGGCCTCGTCCGAGGACACCCACGCCACGGCGCCCGCGACCTCGGCGGCGGTGCCGTAGCGGCCGGCCGGGATGGACTTCTTGTACTCGGCCGCGGTGGCCTCGGGCAGCTCCGCCGTCATGTCGGTCTCGATGAAGCCGGGCGCGACCACGTTGGCGGTGATGCCACGGGCGCCGAGCTCGCGCGTGACGGAGCGGGCGAGGCCGACGAGCCCGCTCTTGGAGGCCGCGTAGTTGACCTGGCCGCCGGAGCCGTAGAGCCCGACGACGCTGGAGATGAGGACGATGCGGCCGAAGCGCGCCTTGAGCATGCCCTTCGACGCGCGCTTGACGACGCGGAACGCGCCGCCCAGGTTCGTGTCGACCACCTCGGTGAAGTCGTCGTCGCTCATGCGCATCATGAGGGTGTCGCGCGTGATGCCCGCGTTCGCGACAACGACCTCGACAGGTCCGTAGGCGGCCTCGACCTCGGTGAACGCGGCGTCGACGGAGGCGGCGTCGGTGACGTCGGCGCGCACCGTGAGGCTGCCCTCGGGGCCCTGGCCGGAGCGCGCGGTGACGGCGACGCGGTGGCCGCGGCGCAGCATCTCCTCGGCGATCGCGTACCCGATCCCCCTGTTGCCTCCGGTGACGACGACGGTGCGTGAGGTGCTCATGGGGGACCTTCCATTACGGCTTGGAGGGGGCTTGCGGACTCGGACGAGCCTATCGGTGGCGCGGCGTAACCTGGTCTCGATGGGGAGCGCGACGCTCCCCCGAAGGACGCCATCCACGCATGCCAGCTCCGCAGCAGTCGGTCACCAGCCTCCCCCGGTCCCCGCAGGAGGACCGCCATGCCCGCATGGTGAAGTACACCATCGCCATGAGCATCCGCATGGTCTGCATCCTGTCCTGCCTCTTCCTCCAGGGCTGGTGGCTGGCCGTCGCCGCCATCGGCGCGATCGTGCTCCCCTACTTCGCGGTCATCCTGGCGAACGTGGGCGGCAACCAGGGCACCGCGGTCGAGCGCCCCGGCGGCGTGGTCGTCGTGTCCGCCCGCCACTCCGGCTTCCCGCCGCCCGCCGAGCCCTACGTGCCGTCCGAGCCCTTCCGCGCGTCGGAGCCGTTCACCACGCCCGAGCCGTTCACGACCTACGAGACGGGGCGCGCGCCGGAGCCGACCCGCGCCTCCGACGTGCGTCCGACGACCGCGGGCGGCACGGCCGCGCCCGACACCCCGACCGACGCGTGAGCGGGCTCGCCTCCTGGGGCCTCGAATCCGCCGGGCCGTCCGCCGACGTCGTCGAGTGCTCGCGCGCCGGCTGCCGGACCGACGCCGCCTGGCGCGTCGAGTGGCGGAACCCGCGCATCCACGCGCCCGACCGGGTCAAGACGTGGACCGCGTGCGACGAGCACGTCGGCTTCCTGCGCGACTTCCTCGCCGGACGCGACTTCCCCGTGCGCGTCGCCGCGATCGACGCGCCCGTCGCGGGGGCCATCTCATGAGCCGCTGGCGCTTCGTCCTCAACCGCAGGTGGGCCGGGTACCTCCTCGTGGCCGTCGTCTTCTCCATCGCGTGCGTCCTGCTCAGCCACTGGCAGTTCGCGCGACGCGACGAGGCCCTCGCCGAGATCGCCAAGGTCGAGGACAACTGGGATCGCGCTCCCCAGCCCGTCGACCAGGTGCTCGCCGACGCGTCGGCGTACGTCGACACGCAGAAGTGGACCCCGGTCACCATGACCGGCACCTACCTGGTGGACCAGCAGCTGCTCGCCCGCAACCGCCCCTTCAACGGGCAGCCCGGCTTCGAGGTACTGACGCCCCTGCGGCTCGACGACGGGCGCGTGTTCGTGGTCGACCGCGGCTGGGTGCCCATCGGCAACTCGCAGGACTCCCCGGACTCCGTCCCCGCGCCGCCCGCCGGCGAGGTCACGGTGACGGCACGGCTCAAGGCCGGCGAGCCGGAGCTGCCGGGTCGCTCCGCGCCCGAGGGCCAGATCGCCACCGTCAACCTGCCGGACATCGCCGAGCGCGTCGGATCCCCCACGTTCACGGGCGCGTACGGCCTGCTGATCTCCGAGGATCCCGCCCCCGCCGACGCCGCGCCGTTCGCGACGCCGCGCCCGGAGGAGGACGAGGGCCCGCACCTCTCCTACGCGTTCCAGTGGCTGGTGTTCGCGATCATCGCGTTCGTCGGCCTCGGCGTCGCGATCCGCAACGAGTACCGCATCATCAACGCCGACGATCCCGAGGAGCAGGACCGCGAGCGCGCGCGCCAGGCCAAGCGCGCCCGGAAGCAGCCCTCGGATGCCGACGTCGAGGACCGGATCCTCGACGAGGCGCGCTGACGCCGAGGCACCGACCCGCGGACGCCCGGCGGTCCGGCTCGCGCGCGCGCGGATCAGGCCAGCTCGATGAGGTCCATGTAGTCGGGGCTCCAGTGGTCCTCGGTACCCTCCGGCATGATCAGCACACGCTCGGGGTTGAGCGCCTCGACCGCGCCCGAGTCGTGGCTGACGAGCACCACGGCGCCGGAGTACGTGTTGAGCGCGCCGAGGATCTCCTCGCGGCTCGCGGGGTCGAGGTTGTTGGTGGGCTCGTCGAGCAGCAGCACGTTGGCGCCGGACACGACGATCATCGCGAGGGCGAGGCGCGTCTTCTCACCGCCGGACAGGACACCTGCGGGCTTCGACGAGTCGTCGCCCGTAAAGAGGAACGAGCCGAGCACGCGGCGCGCCTCCATCTCGGAGATGTCGGGCGAGGAGGAGACCATGTTCTCCAGCACGCTGCGCTTCACGTCGATCGTCTCGTGCTCCTGCGCGTAGTAGCCGATGCGCAGGCCGTGGCCGGGCTCGAGCCGGCCGGTGTCGGGCTGGTCGACGCCCGCGAGGATCCGCAGCAGCGTCGTCTTGCCCGCGCCGTTGAGCCCCAGGATGACGACCTTGCTGCCGCGGTCGATCGCGAGGTCGACCGCCGTGAAGATCTCGAGCGAGCCGTAGTTCTTGCTGAGGTCGCTCGCCATGAGCGGTGTGCGGCCGCAGGCGACGGGCTCGGGGAAGCGCAGCTTGGCGACGCGGTCGACGGCGCGCACCTCCTCGAGGCCGGACAGCATCTTCTCCGCGCGCCGCACCATCTGGTGGGCGGCGGCGGCCTTCGACGCCTTGGCGCCGAACTTCGCGGCCTGCAGCTGGAGGACGCCCGCCTTCTTCTCGACGTTGGCGCGCTCCTTCTTGCGGCGCTCCTCGTCGGCGGCGCGCTGGCGCTGGTAGTGCTTCCAGCCCATGTTGTAGATGTCGATGACCATGCGGTTCGCGTCGAGGTAGAAGACGCGGTTCACGGTGTCGCCGACGAGCTCCACGTCGTGGCTGATCACGATCAGCCCGCCCTGGTACCCCTTGAGGAACTCGCGGAGCCAGGTGACGGAGTCGGCGTCGAGGTGGTTGGTGGGCTCGTCGAGGAGCATCGTGTCGGCGCCGGAGAACAGGATGCGCGCGAGCTCGATGCGGCGGCGCTGGCCGCCGGAGAGGGTGCTGAGCGGCTGGTCGAGGATGCGGTCGGGCAGGCTCAGGTTGCTCGCGATCGACGCGGCCTCGGCCTCGGCCGCGTACCCGCCGAGCGCCACGAAGCGCTCCTCGAGCCGGCCGTAGTCCTTCATCGCCTTCGCGGAGACCTTCTCGTCGGTGGACGCCATGTCGAGCATCGCGCGCTGCATGTCGAGGGACAGCGTGCCGAGCCCGCGGGCGTCGAGGATGCGCGTCCGCGCGAGGTCCTCGGGGTTGCCGGAGCGCGGGTCCTGCGGGAGGTACCCGATCTCGCCGGAGCGGTCGATGCGGCCGCCGGTGGGCTGGCCCTCCCCCGCGAGGATCTTGGTGAGCGTCGTCTTGCCGGCGCCGTTGCGGCCGACGAGGCCGATCTTGTCTCCCGGGCTCACCCGGAACGAGACGTCCTCCATGAGGACGCGGGCGCCGACGCGCAGCTCCAGGTCGTGTACAGCGAGCACGGTGAGGGGTCCTTCTGATCAGCGGATGTCCCACGGTCCGTGGGAGAGGGGCGACCCGCAGCAGAGGGGGTCGAGCCCGGTCGGTCGAGGGCGTCCATCGGACCCGACCGGTCCAGTGTACGAGACGCGCGGCGCCGCCGCCCTCCGGGGGCGGGCGGGGGACGCGACGACGGCCCCACCCGGAGCGGGTGGGGCCGTCGAGGACGTGCGGTGGAGCGAGGGTCACATGGAGAAGCCGAGCGCCCGCATCATGTCGCGGCCATCGTCGGTGATCCGGTCCGGACCCCACGGCGGCATCCACACCCAGTTGATGCGGAACGCGGCGACGACGCCGTCGAGCGCCTCCGCCGTCTGCTCCTCGAGCACGTCGGTGAGCGGGCAGCCCGCCGACGTCAGCGTCATGTGGATGATGAGCGCGTCGTTCTCGTCGTCCCACGCGAGGTCGTAGATGAGGCCCAGGTCGACCACGTTGATCCCGAGCTCGGGATCCATGACGTCCTTGAGCGCCTCCTCGACCTCGTCGAACTTCTGCGGGGTCAGCGTGCTCTGCGTGCTCACGCCGTCACCGTGGTGGAGGGCGCCAGGAAGCGGTCGTAGCCCTCCTCCTCGAGACGGTCGGCCAGCTCGCGGCCGCCCTGCTCGGCGACGCGGCCCGCGACGAACACGTGCACGAAGTCGGGCTGGATGTAGCGGAGGATGCGCGTGTAGTGCGTGATGAGCAGGAGCCCGAGGCCCGTGTTCGCCTTGGCGCGGTTGACGCCCTCGGAGACGATCTTGAGCGCGTCGACGTCGAGTCCGGAGTCGGTCTCGTCGAGCACCGCGAACTTCGGCTTCAGCAGCTCGAGCTGGAGGACCTCGTTGCGCTTCTTCTCGCCGCCGGAGAAGCCCTCGTTGACGTTGCGCTCCGCGAACGCGGGGTCCATCTTGAGCGCCGCCATGGAGGTCCGGACGTCCTTGATCCAGCCGCGGATGGCCGGGGCCTCGCCGTCGATCGCAGTCTTCGCGGTCCGGAGGAAGTTGGTGGTGGTGACGCCGGGGATCTCGACCGGGTACTGCATGGCGAGGAACAGGCCCGCGCGGGCGCGCTCGTCCACCGTCATGTCGAGGACCTCGACGCCGTCGAGCGTGATGGAGCCGGAGTCGACGTGGTACTTCGGGTGGCCCGAGATCGTGTACGCCAGCGTGGACTTGCCCGAGCCGTTCGGGCCCATGATCGCGTGGATCTCGCCCTCGTTGATCGTGAGGTCGACCCCCTTGAGGATCTGCTTGCGACCCTGCTCGGTGTCGACGCTGACGTGCAGGTCGGTGATGGTGAGAGTTGACATGCGTGCGGTTCCTCTAGCTCTTCGGGGTGGTGTCGATGTGGATGTCGCCGTCCACGATCGACACGGGGTAGACGGGGACGGGCTCGTAGGCCGGCAGCGTGCGCGGCTTGCCCGTCTCGAGGGAGAACTTCGACCCGTGGGCCCAGCACTCCAGGGTGTCGCCCTCGACGAATCCCTCGGCGAGCGAGATGTCGCCGTGCGTGCAGGTGTCGCCGATGGCGTGCACCGTGCCCGAGGAGTCCTTCACGAGCGCGATGGCGAGGCCCTCGATCTCGATGCGGAGGGCCTCGTTCTCGCCGAGCTCCTCGACGGCGCAGATGCGGACGGCGGTCATCGCGCGCCCGCCCCGGCCGCGGAGCCCGTGGAGGCGGAGAGCTCGGCCTCGATGGCGGCCTGCAGCCGCTCCTCGAGGTCGGGGACGCCGATCTGCTGGACGATCTCGCTGAGGAAGCCGCGGACGACGAGGCGGCGCGCCTCCTCCTCCGTGATCCCGCGGGCCTGCAGGTAGAACAGCTGCTCGTCGTCGAAGCGGCCCGTGGCGCTCGCGTGACCGGCGCCGGCGATGTCGCCGGTCTCGATCTCGAGGTTCGGGACCGAGTCCGCGCGCGTGCCGTCCGTGAGGACGAGGTTGCGGTTCTGCTCGTAGCTGTCGGTGCCGGGCGCGGAGCGGCGGATGAGGACGTCGCCGATCCAGACGGTGCGCGCGCCCTTGCCCTGCAGCGCCCCCTTGTAGGTGACGCGGCTGCGGGTGTTGGGGGCGTCGTGGTCGACGTAGACCTGCTGCTCGAGGTGCTGGCCCGCGTCAGCGAAGTACACGCCGAGCAGCTCGCCGTCCGCGCCCTCGTTCGAGAGGTGCGCCGAGGGGTTGACCCGGACGATGGATCCGCCGAGCGTCACCACGACGTGCTTGAGCTTGGCGTCGCGGCCGACGACGGCCTGGTGCGCGGCCAGGTGGCGCGCCTCGTCGTCCCACTGCTGCACGGTGACGACCGTGAGCTCGGCCTGGTCGCCCACGATGATCTCGACGTTCTCGACGAGGGACGCGGATCCGACGTTGTCGAGGATGACGACGCCGCGGCTGAACCGCGCCGCTGTGATGACGGTGTGCGCGGCGCGCGGCGCGGACCCGAGCTCGGAGCGGCCGACCGTGACGGTGACGCGCTCCTCCCCCGTGACGTCGATGGCGAGCGCCTCGCCGAAGGACGACCAGGCGTTGGCCTGGGCACGGTCCTCGGGGGCTCCCGCGGTGCCGATGCGCGCGTCGTCCCGGGGGATCCAGGAGACGGACGTGCCGGCCGCGTCGGAGCTGGCGAACGGGTACCGCGAGCCGTCGAGCTCACCCGAGATGAGGTCGTCGAGCTTGCGGACGGGCGTCAGCTTCCAGACGGCCTCGCGGCCGGTGACGGCCTCGAACGCCTCGACGTCCGTGGACGTGAAGCGCTCGGAGCGGGTCTGGATGGGGATGACGCCCCACCCTCCGTCGGTGTGCGGTCGGGCGCCGTTCCCCAGGGGGGCGACGGCTTCGGTGGTGGCGAGTGGGGTCGTCATCTAGCCGACGGATCCTTCCATGCCCATCTCGATGAGCTTGTTGAGTTCGAGCGCGTACTCCATGGGCAGCTCTCGGGCGATGGGCTCGATGAAGCCGCGGACGATCATGGCCATGGCCTCGTCCTCGGGCATGCCCCGGCTCATCAGGTAGAACAGCTGCTCCTCGCTGACGCGCGAGACCGTGGCCTCGTGGCCGAGCTGGACGTCGTCCACGCGGATGTCGATCGCGGGGTACGTGTCGGAGCGGGAGATGGTGTCGACCAGCAGGGCGTCGCAGCGGACGGTGTTGGCGGAGTGGTGCGCCGCCGCGTCCACGCGGATCTCGCCGCGGTAGCCGGCCCGGCCGCCGCCGCGCGCGATGGACTTGGAGACGATCGACGACTGCGTGTACGGCGCCATGTGCACCATCTTCGCGCCGGCGTCCTGGTGCTGGCCGGGGCCCGCGAAGGCGACCGAGAGGGTCTCGCCCTTGGCGCGCTCGCCCATGAGGTAGATGGAGGGGTACTTCATCGTGACCTTGGAGCCGATGTTGCCGTCGATCCACTCCATGGTCGCGCCCTCGGCCGCCGTCGCGCGCTTGGTGACGAGGTTGTAGACGTTGTTCGACCAGTTCTGGATGGTCGTGTACCGGACGCGGGCGTCCTTCTTCACGATGATCTCGACGACCGCGGAGTGCAGCGAGTCGGACTTGTAGATGGGGGCGGTGCAGCCCTCGATGTAGTGGACGTAGCTGCCCTCGTCCGCGATAATCAGCGTCCGCTCGAACTGGCCCATGTTCTCGGTGTTGATGCGGAAGTACGCCTGCAGCGGGATCTCGACGTGGACGCCCTTGGGCACGTACACGAACGAGCCGCCCGACCAGACCGCGGTGTTGAGCGCGGCGAACTTGTTGTCGCCGGCGGGGATGACGGTGCCGAAGTACTCCTTGAACAGATCCGGGTGCTCGCGCAGCGCCGTGTCGGTGTCCATGAAGATGACGCCCTGGTCCTCGAGCTCCTTCTGGATGGAGTGGAAGACGACCTCGGACTCGTACTGGGCCGCGACGCCGGAGACGAGGCGCTGGCGCTCCGCCTCGGGGATGCCGAGCCGCTCGTACGTGTTCTTGATGTCGTCGGGCAGGTCCTCCCACGTCTGGGCCTGCTTCTCCGTGGAGCGCACGAAGTACTTGATGTTGTCGAAGTCGATGCCGGACAGGTCGGCGCCCCACGTCGGCATGGGCTTCTTGCCGAAGAGCTCGTAGCCCTTCATGCGGTTGGCGAGCATCCACTCGGGCTCGCTCTTGCGCCGCGAGATGTCCGCGACGACCTGGGGGGAGATGCCGCGCTTGGCCGAGGCGCCGGCGACGTCCGAGTCGGACCAGCCGAACTCGTACTGCCCCAGGCTCTCGAGCTCCGGTCGGTCGATGAGCACATCTGACATGGCTACCTGCTTTCCTGACGATCTGGGCGTATCAGCGCCGTATCGGCATGTACCCCCCGCACGGCGACGCCGCTTCGGTGACGGGGGGAAGACTGTGGGTGTCCGGGATGCGGCGGCTCCACGCCTCGCACCCCTCTTAGGATGAACAGGAACGCGGGTGGACTTGTTCCCGCCGTCCTCGCTGACGTGCCGGATGCCGCAAGGCCCGACGTGTTCCATGAACCATCCCCGATTCTACGGGCAATCCAGCGGGCACGGAAGGCAGGCAGTGACTCACGGCACCGATGCGGGGCAGTCTCCCAGTGGGAGCGTGCTAGGTCAGACCCTCATGGTCACGAGGCGGCTGCGGGAGCGGCTGCCGGACGGGATCACGCGGGCCACCCGCGTCCTCGTCTGGACGACGCTCGTCGTGCAGACCCTCGTCGTCGGCACGGGCGGGCTGGTGCGCCTCACGGGCTCCGGGCTCGGCTGCCCGACGTGGCCGCGGTGCACCGCCGACTCCTTCGTGTCGACGCCCGAGATGGGCGTGCACGGGATCATCGAGTTCGGCAACCGCCTGCTCACCTTCCTGCTGGTGATCGTCGCCATCGCCACGTTCCTCGCCGTCGTCCGGCTGCGGAACCGCGGTCGCGGGCTCTTCTCCATCGCGCTCGCCATCGGCCTGGGCATCCCCGCGCAGGGCGTCATCGGCGGCATCACGGTGCTGACGGGGCTGAACCCCTACATCGTGGGCCTGCACTTCGTCGTGTCGGTCGTGCTCGTCGTGCTCTCGACCGTGCTGGTCTGGCGCACCTACCACCCGCTCGACGAGGCCGAGCGCTCGGTCCCGTCCTCGTTCGCCACGCTCGCGCGCATCACATCGGTGGTCGTGGGCATCACGATCCTCGTCGGCATCGTCGTGACCGGATCCGGCCCCCACGCCGGCGACCAGGGCGCGGCGCGCAACGGGCTCGACCCGGAGCTGCTCCAGCACGTCCACAGCTGGCCGGCGTACACGACCTTCGGCCTCACGATCGTCCTCGTGGCCATAGCCGCCCGCAACCGGTGGACGGCTGTCTCGCGCTGGACCCGGGTGCTGCTCGCGGTCGAGTTCGTGCAGATCGCCGTCGGCCTCATCCAGGCGCGGACGGGCCTCCCCGAGTTCCTCGTGGGGCTGCACATGGTGCTGGCGTGCCTGCTGGCGTCCGCGATGACGGCGACGCTGCTCAGCACCACCCGACGCGCGGACACCCTCCGGCTCACGCCCGCGGAGGTGCGGCGCTCCGCCCACGTGGGCTGACCACGCCACCCGTCCCGCCGACGCCCGCCCGAGCACCGCTCGCGGCGGGCGTCGTCGCGTGCGGCGTCGGCGCGAGCCCGGCCCCCGACCCGCCCCGCGCCGGGGAGGGCACCTGCACGCTGCGCGATCCAGGCAGCAGGACAGACAGGCGGACACGATGCCGACCGCCTCCTATCACCACGGCCGACGACGACGACGGCGGCAGCGGCACCGGCCACCGGCAGCCGGCCGCGCCGGCGCCGAGCCGCGCACGGGCGTCAGCCCGACCGCGGACATGGGACGGTCGCCGGCATCACGCGACCGAGGACGCGGCCGCCCGGATCAGGAGGCCGGGAGCGCGGCAGCCGCGATCAGAAGGGCAGCAGCGGGTCGATGCCGACCGCGAGGAACAGCAGCGAGAGGTACGAGATGGACGCGTGGAAGACGCGCATCGGCTTGATGGGCTCGTGGCGCACCGCGAGGTCGTACAGGCGGTGCGTCTCGTAGACGAACCAGCCGCCGCCCGCGAGGGCGGCGAGGGTGTAGACGAGGCCCATGCCGGCCACCGGGATGAGCAGCAGCGAGCAGGCGAGCGTGGCCCACGCGTAGAGGATGGTCTGGAGGCCGACGGCGGCGCGGCCGCGGACGACGGCGAGCATGGGGACGTTGACGGAGGCGTAGTCGTCGCGGTACTTCATGGACAGCGGCCAGTAGTGCGGCGGGGTCCAGAGGAACACGATCATGAAGAGGATCACCGGCGCCCACGAGATGTCGCCCGTGACGGCCGCCCAGCCGATGAGGACGGGCATGCAGCCGGCCGCGCCGCCCCAGACGATGTTCTGCGGCGTGCGGCGCTTCAGCCACAGCGTGTAGACGAAGACGTAGAAGAGGATGGCGGCGAGCGAGAGCGCCGCGGCCAGCCAGTTGGAGATGACGCCGAGCCACACGATGCTGGCGACGCCGATGACCCAGGCGAAGACCAGCGCCTCGCGGTCCGTCAGCTCCCCGGTGACGAGGGGCCGCCGCTGCGTGCGCTTCATGACGCGGTCGATGTCGCGGTCGATGTAGCAGTTGAAGGCGTTGGCGCTGCCCGCGCTGAGCGTGCCGCCGACGAGGACGCCGAGGATCAGCCAGGGGTTCGGCCACCCGCCCTGGGCGAGGATCATGACGGGCGCGGTGGTCACGAGCAGGAGCTCGATCACGCGCGGCTTCGTCAGTGCGACGTACGCCTTGGTCTTCCTCGCCACGCCGATCGTCTCCCGATCGACCCGACTCTGCACCGCAACGTTCATCGCACCTCTAACTCGCCGGACATTCCCTCCCCATGGTAGGCCACCGCCCCTGCGAGCCGAGCCGCGGGAGCCCGTCGCGGCGGGCTCGGAACACCTGGGGCCAGGTGGGTGTTCCCTATACTGATAGGCGGTCCGGCTGGGCCTCCCCCCATCTTCAGAAGGGCTAGAACCAAGTGGCAGCATTGCAATGGGACCCCATCGACAGCACGGCGGTCGACACCGCACGAATCCTCGCCGCGGACGCGGTCGAGAAGGTCGGAAACGGTCACCCCGGCACCGCCATGAGCCTGGCCCCGGCGGCATACCTCCTGTTCCAGAAGGTCATGCGCCGCGACCCGTCCGACAGCACGTGGATCGGTCGCGACCGGTTCATCCTCTCGGTGGGCCACAGCTCGCTCACGCAGTACACGCAGTTCTTCCTCGGCGGCTACGGCCTCGAGATCGAGGACCTCCAGGCGCTCCGCACGTGGGACTCCAAGACCCCGGGTCACCCCGAGTACGGCCACACCGACGGCGTCGAGATCACCACCGGCCCCCTCGGCCAGGGCCTCGCCTCCTCCGTCGGCTTCGCCTACGCCGCCCGCTACGAGCGCGGCCTGTTCGACCCGGAGACGCCCGCGGGCGAGAGCCCCTTCGACCACTTCGTGTACGTGATCGCCGGCGACGGCGACATGCAGGAGGGCATCACCTCCGAGGCCTCCTCCCTCGCGGGTCACCAGGAGCTCGGCAACCTCATCGCGATCTACGACAGCAACCAGATCTCGATCGAGGACGACACCGACATCGCCTTCACCGAGGACGTGGCCGCGCGCTACGAGGCCTACGGCTGGCACGTGCAGCACGTCGACTGGAAGAAGACGGGCGAGTACGTCGAGGACGTGCAGGAGCTGTTCGACGCCGTCGAGGCCGCCAAGGCCGAGACGCGCAAGCCCTCGCTGATCATCCTCAAGACGATCATCGGCTGGCCCTCCCCCAAGAAGCAGAACTCGGGCAAGATCCACGGCTCCGCGCTCGGCGCCGAGGAGCTCGCGGCCGTCAAGCAGATCGTCGGCTTCGACCCCGAGAAGAGCTTCGAGGTGCCGGACGGCGTCCTCGAGCACACCCGCCAGGCCGTCGAGCGCGGCCAGCAGCAGCACCGCGAGTGGGACGAGAAGCTCGCCGCATGGGCCGAGGCGAACCCCGAGCGCAAGACGCTGCTCGACCGCGTCCTCGCCGGCGACGCCCCCGAGGGCCTCGACGAGGCGCTCCCCGTGTTCCCCGCGGGCAAGGACGTCTCGACACGCGCCGCGTCCGGCAAGGTCATCAACGCCATCGCCGAGGTCATGCCCGAGCTGTGGGGCGGCTCCGCCGACCTCGCCGAGTCGAACAACACGACCATCGAGTCTGCGCCGTCCTTCGTGCCCGCCGAGCGCTCCACCGACATGTGGAAGGGCGACCCCTACGGCCGCGTCCTCCACTTCGGCATCCGCGAGCACGCCATGGGCGCGATCCTCAACGGCATCGTCCTGCACGGCAACACGCGCCCCTTCGGCGGCACGTTCCTCATCTTCAGCGACTACATGCGCCCGGCGGTCCGTCTCGCCGCGCTCATGAAGGCGCCGTCGATCTTCGTCTGGACGCACGACTCGGTCGCCCTCGGCGGCGACGGCCCGACGCACCAGCCGGTGGAGCAGCTCGCCAGCCTCCGCGCCATCCCGGGTCTCGACGTCATCCGCCCCGCGGACGCGAACGAGACCGCCCAGGCGTGGAAGACGATCCTCACGCGTCGCATGGGCCCCGCGGGCCTCGCGCTCTCGCGCCAGAACCTCCCGGTCCTGGAGCGCGGCACGGGCGACGCCACGGCCACCGAGTTCGCCTCGGCTGCCGGCGTGGCCAAGGGCGCGTACATCCTGGCCGACACCGAGGGCACGCCCGACGTGATCCTCATCGCCACGGGCTCCGAGGTCCAGTTCGCCGTCGAGGCCCGCGAGGCCCTCGCCGCGGACGGCGTCCAGGCCCGCGTCGTCAGCGCCCCGAGCCTCGAGTGGTTCGAGGAGCAGGACGCCGCCTACAAGGAGCACGTGCTCCCCGAGGCGGTCGCCGCGCGCGTCTCCGTCGAGGCGGGCATCTCGCTCTCCTGGAAGCAGTACGTCGGGCACCACGGCCGCAGCATCTCGATCGAGCATTTCGGCGCCAGCGCCGAGTACGAGGTCCTGTACCGCGAGTTCGGCATCACCACGGAGGCCGTCGTGAAGGCGGCCAAGGAGTCCATCGCCTCCCTCTAGAAGCTGACGAGGAGCGGGGCGGCCGAGCTGCTCCGCTCCCCGCCGGCCCGCCCCGACCACACGCCCTCGGGCGCGTCGGTCGGGGCTCCGGAGGGGCGCACGCGTGCGCCCCTCCCCCGAACCTCACAACCAGCGAGAAGAAGGCACCATGACCGACACCACATCCCCCACCGCGCAGCTCTCCGCCGCGGGCGTCAGCATCTGGCTCGACGACCTGTCCCGCGAGCGCATCGATGCCAAGGGCATCGAGAAGGTGATCGCCGACCGCGACGTCGTCGGCATCACGACGAACCCCACCATCTTCGCGTCGGCCCTCGCCAAGGGAGAGGCGTACGACGCCCAGGTCCGCGAGCTCGCGGCTGACGGCGCCGACGTCGACCGCGCGGTCTTCGAGATCACCACCCGCGACGTCGGCGAGGCCGCGCGCATCTTCCGCCCGGTATACGACCGCACCGCCCGCTTCGACGGCCGCGTCTCCATCGAGGTCTCCCCCGACTTCGCCAACGACACCCAGGCGACCATCGACGAGGCCCACAAGCTGTGGGACAAGATCGCCGAGCCGAACGTCATGATCAAGATCCCCGCGACCCGCGAGGGCCTCGAGGCGATCACCGAGGTCATCGGCGCCGGCATCAGCGTCAACGTCACCCTGATCTTCTCGCTCGAGCGCTACCGCGAGGTCATCAACGCGTACCTCACCGGCCTCGAGAAGGCCAAGGCGGCAGGCATCGACCTGTCGACCATCCACTCGGTCGCCTCCTTCTTCGTGTCGCGCGTCGACACCGAGATCGACAAGCGCCTCGACGCCGTCGGCACCGACGAGGCCACGGCGCTGAAGAGCAAGGCCGGCGTCGCCAACGCGCAGCTCGCCTACCAGGCCTTCGAGCAGTCCTTCGCGTCCGAGCGGGCCCAGGGCCTCCTCGGCGCCGGCGCCAACAAGCAGCGCCCCCTCTGGGCATCGACGGGCGTCAAGAGCCCCGACCTGCCCGACACGCTCTACGTCACGCAGCTCGTCGCCGCGGACGTCGTCAACACGATGCCGGAGAAGACGCTCGACGCGACCTTCGACCACGGCGTCATCGAGGGCGACACGATCACGGGCTCCTACGACGCCGCGAACGAGGTCCTCAACCGGGTCGACGCGCTCGGCATCTCCTACAAGGAGGTCACGGAGCTCCTCGAGAAGGAGGGCGTGGAGAAGTTCAAGGTGTCGTGGAGCGAGCTCATCGAGACCGTCACGAACGCCCTGGACGGCGCCAAGTGAGCGTCCGCATCGCGCTGAGCGGCGCGGCGGCCACGGCCGTCGAGACCCACGTGCCCGCGCTCGTCGAGGCGCACGTCGCCTCCGGCATCACCGGGCTCGACGGCACCCTCTGGGGGCCGGACGCCGAGTCCGAGGCCACCAAGCGCCTCGGCTGGACGCAGGCGGTCTCCGTCTCCCGTCCCCTCGTCGCCGAGATCGAGGCGCTCCGCGAGGAGCTCCGCGGCCAGGGCGTCGACCACATCGTCCTCGGCGGCATGGGCGGATCCTCGCTCGCGCCCGAGGTCATCACCCGCACCGCGGGCGTCGAGCTCACGGTCCTCGACTCGACCGACCCGGGCCAGGTGCTCGCCGCGCTCGGCGACCGCCTCGCCACCACCGCGGTCGTCATCTCCTCGAAGTCCGGATCCACGCTCGAGACGGACAGCCAGAAGCGCGTCTACGAGAAGTCGTTCCGCGAGGCGGGCATCGACCCGACCACGCGCATCGTCATCGTGACCGACCCGGGCTCCCCGCTCGACGAGTCGGCCCGCGCCGACGGCTACCGCGTCTTCAACGCCGACCCCGATGTGGGCGGCCGCTACAGCGCGCTGACCGCGTTCGGCCTCGTGCCGTCCGGCCTCGCCGGCGCCGACATCGGCGGCCTGCTCGACGAGGCGGAGGCCGCGTCCGCGCAGCTCGCCGTCGACGACGTGTCGAACCCGGGCCTCGTGCTCGGCGCCGCGATCGCCGGCACCTCGCCGCTGAAGGACAAGCTCGGCATCGTCTCCGACGGTACGCACATCGTGGGCTTCGGCGACTGGGTCGAGCAGCTCATCGCGGAGTCCACCGGCAAGCTCGGCACGGGCCTCCTGCCCGTCGTGCTGCCCACCGACGCCCCCGAGCTGGGCCTCGGGCTCGCCGACCTTCAGATCGCGCGGCTCGTCGCCGACGTCGACGCGCACGACGCGGCCGAGGGCGAGATCGTCATCAGCGGCACGCTCGGCGCGCAGATCCTCACGTGGGAGTACGCCGTCGCCGTCGCGGGACGCCTCCTCGAGATCAACCCCTTCGACCAGCCCGACGTGGAGGCCGCCAAGGTCGCCGCGCGCGGTCTGCTCGACGACCGTCCCGCCCCCGAGGCCCCCGTCGTGACGACGGACGGCATCGAGGTGCGCGGCACGAGCGAGGTCACCGAGGGCGCGACCGACGTGTCCTCCGCGATCGACGCCCTGCTCGCGCAGGTCGGCCCCACGGGCTACGTCGCCGTGCAGGCCTTCGTCGACCGCCTCGCGCTCCCCGAGCTCGAGCGCCTCCGCGACGCCATCGCCCGCAAGGTCGGCCGTCCCGTCACGTTCGGCTGGGGCCCCCGCTTCCTCCACTCCACGGGGCAGTTCCACAAGGGCGGCACCCCCGTCGGCGTGTTCCTGCAGATCACCGCGGACGCGGCCGAGGATCTCGAGATCCCCGACCGTCCCTTCACCTTCGGGCAGCTCATCCAGGCGCAGGCCGCCGGCGACGCCACCGTGCTCGCCGAGCACGGCCGTCCCGTCCTGCGACTGAACCTGACCGACCCCACCACGGACGCCCGGGCCCTGCTCTCGACGCTCGAATGACCGCATCGCCGGATCCGTCCGGCAGATCGAGGAGTTACATGTCGCCGGTGGATATCACCCCGGAATTCAATCCACTGCGGATCCCGTCGGATCGACGGCTGAACCGCATCGCGGGGCCGAGCAGCCTCATCATCTTCGGCGTGACGGGTGACCTGTCGCGCAAGAAGCTGATGCCGGCCGTCTACGACCTCGCCAACCGGGGGCTCCTGCCCCCCGGCTTCGCGCTCATCGGCTTCGCCCGGAGGGACTGGGAGGACCAGGACTTCGAGCAGGTCGTGTACGAGGCCGTCAAGCAGTACTCGCGCACCAAGTTCGACGAGGACGTCTGGCGCCAGCTGGCGCAGGGCATCCGCTTCGTGCAGGGCACCTTCGACGACGACGAGGCGTTCCAGACGCTGAAGGACATCACGGAGGAGCTCGACCGCGAGCGGGGCACGATGGGCAACCACGCGTTCTACCTGTCGATCCCGCCGAAGTCCTTCCCGCTGGTCACCGAGCAGCTCCGCCGCTCGGGCCTCGCGGACCAGAAGGAGGGCCACTGGCGCCGCGTCGTCATCGAGAAGCCCTTCGGGAGCGACCTCAAGACGGCGCGCGAGCTCAACGCCGTCGTCGAGTCGGTCTTCCCGCCGGACTCGGTGTTCCGCATCGACCACTACCTGGGCAAGGAGACGGTCCAGAACATCCTGGCGCTGCGCTTCGCGAACCAGCTCTACGAGCCCCTGTGGAACGCCAACTACGTGGACCACGTGCAGATCACCATGGCCGAGGACATCGGCGTGGGCGGCCGTGCCGGCTACTACGACGGCATCGGCGCGGCACGCGACGTGATCCAGAACCACCTCCTGCAGCTCCTCGCCCTTACGGCCATGGAGGAGCCCGTCGCCTTCGACGCGTCGAGCCTCCGGGACGAGAAGGAGAAGGTGCTGTCGGCGGTGCGCCTGCCGAAGGACCTCTCCACCGCCACGGCCCGCGGGCAGTACGCCGGCGGGTGGCAGGGCGGCGAGGAGGTCGTGGGCTTCCTCGACGAGGACGGCATGGACCCCGAGTCCCTGACCGAGACCTACGCGGCCATGCGGCTCGACATCAACACGCGCCGCTGGTCCGGCGTGCCCTTCTACCTGCGGGCGGGCAAGCGCCTCGGCCGCCGCGTGACGGAGATCGCGGTCGTGTTCAAGCGCGCGCCGCAGAACCTGTTCGCCGAGGACCAGACGTCGGCCCTCGGGCAGAACGCGCTCGTGATCCGGGTGCAGCCCGACGAGGGCGTCACCATCCGCTTCGGCTCCAAGGTGCCGGGCGCGGGGATGCAGGTGCGCGACGTCACCATGGACTTCGGCTACGGCCACGCCTTCACGGAGGCGAGCCCGGAGGCGTACGAGCGGCTCATCCTCGATGTGCTGCTCGGCGACCCGCCGCTCTTCCCCCGCCACCAGGAGGTCGAGCTGAGCTGGAAGATCCTGGACCCCATCGAAGAATTCTGGCGCACGCAGGGCCAGCCCGAGCAGTACCGTCCGGGCACCTGGGGGCCGGCCTCGGCCGACGAGCTCCTCGCCCGCGACGGACGGACCTGGAGGCGGCCATGAGAGTCGATCTGCCGAACACCACCACCGCCAAGATCTCGAAGGCGCTCGTCAAGATCCGCGAGGAGGGCGGCGCTGTCGCCCTCGGCCGCGTCCTGACGCTCGTGATCTCCACCTCGCTCGGCAGCGAGGAGGAGGCCATCGAGGCGGCCAACGACGCGTCGCGCGAGCACCCCATGCGCGTCATCGTGATCTCCACGGAGCGCGGCGCCGCCGCGGAGTCGACCACGGAGAAGGCCCGCGTCGACGCCGAGATCCGCGTGGGCGGCGACGCCGGCGCGAGCGAGGTCGTCGTGCTGCGCGTCTACGGCGCGGCCGCCGAGGACGAGGAGAGCCTGGTCACGGGCCTCCTCCTCCCCGACGCGCCCGTCGTGGCCTGGTGGCCGCACGACGCCCCCGCGGTCGTCAGCCAGTCGCCGCTCGGACGCATCGCGCAGCGCCGCATCACGGACTCGTCCACGAGCAGCAACCCGCGCACGGCCCTGCAGCACCTGGCGGAGACGTACGCCCCCGGCGACACGGACTTCGCCTGGACGCGGCTCACGCTGTGGCGCGCGCTGCTCGCCGCGGTGCTCGACCAGCCGCCGTACGAGCCCGTCACGCAGGTGGAGGTGTCCGGCGCGGCCGACTCCCCCTCCACCGTGCTGCTCGCGGCCTGGCTCGGGCTGCAGCTGCAGGTGCCCGTGCTGCACGAGGTCACCACGCGAGCCACCGGCTCGAGCGGGATCCACGGCGTGCGGCTCCACCGCGCGTCGGGCGTCATCGACCTCGACCGCCCCATCGCCAACGTGGCGACGCTCAAGCAGCCGAACCAGCCGACGCACGACGTGAGCCTCCCCCGCCGGAGCCTGCGCGACTGCCTGGCCGAGGAGCTCCGGCGCCTCGACCCGGACTCGCTCTACGGCGACGTGATCCGTCACGGACTCGAGCGCTCGACCGCGGGCCAGGGGTACATCACCCCGTCCACCACCGCACGGAAGGACTCGGGAGACCGATGACCACGAACGACCGCAGGGTGCTCGTGCACCCCGACAAGAAGGCCATGACCGGCTCCGTCGCCGCGCGCTTCCTCACGAAGCTCGTCGACATCCTGGATGAGGAGGAGACGGCCAACGTCGTCCTCACCGGGGGGACGGTCGGCCCGAGCATCCTCGCGGCCGTCAACGAGTCCGCGGCGCGCGACAGCGTCGACTGGACCCGCGTGCACTTCTGGTTCGGCGACGAGCGGTGGCTGCCCCAGGGCGACCCCGAGCGCAACGACACCACGGTGCGCGAGGCCCTGCTCGACCACATCGAGCTGCCCGTGGAGAACGTCCACGCGATGGGCGCGAGCGACGCCGGCCTCAGCCTCGACGAGGCCGTGGCCGCGTACACGGCGGAGCTCGCCGCGCACGCGAACGGCGACACCGCGCTCCCCCGGTTCGACATCACGTTCCTCGGCGTCGGGCCGGACGGGCACGTGGCGTCGCTCTTCCCGGACAGCGACGGCATCCGCACCATGGACGCCGCCGTGATCCCCGTGCGCAACTCGCCCAAGCCGCCGGCGGAGCGCATCTCGCTCACCCTGCCGGTGCTGAACTCGTCGCTCCGCATCTGGATGGTGCTCGCGGGTCCCGACAAGGCGTTCGCGCTCGGTCTCGCGCTCGCGGGCGCCGACCGCACCGAGGTGCCCGTCGCGGGCATCAAGGGACGCAAGCGCACGGTGTTCTTCATCGACCGCGAGGCCGCCGCGGACGTGCCGGAGAACCTGATGCTGTCGTCGTACTGACGGTGGAGCCGGCGGGAGCCGGCGCACGACGACGGGCGGGTCCTCGGGGGCCCGCCTGTCGTCGTCCTCCCGGCATGCGCGTCTCCGGTCCGCGCGGAGATCCGCGTGCCCCCTGCCATGCAGAACGCCCCCGTCCGAGAGGACGGGGGCGTTCGACGTTCTGGTGCGGTGGGCCTACTTGGTGGCCTTGACCGTCCCGCGGCGGGCGCGGAGCTGCTCCAGCGCCTCCTCGAGGAGCTGGCTCGCCTCCTCCTCGCTGCGGCGCTCCTTCACGTACGCGAGGTGCGTCTTGTACGGCTCGAGCTTGGCGACCGACGGCGGGTTGGCCTTGTCGCGCCCGGCGGGCAGACCCGACTGGGGCGAGTCGATCGTGACGGGGATCTCCTCCTCGGGCAGGTTCGCCGCGAAGTGGCGGACGGTCTCGTTGCCGAGGGCGTCCCAGTACGAGATCGAGATGCGCTCCGCGTGGAAGCCACGGTCCTGCTCGCCCATGGGGCCCGCGCCGACGCGCGAACCGCGGATGGCGCTTCCTCCTGATGCCATGTGGCTGCTCCCTACAATCCGGTGTCGAACTTGGTGATGAGCCCCAGGACCACGATGCACGTGACCCAGACGAGGCCGAGGATGACGGTGATGCGGTTCAGGTTCCGCTCGGCCACGCCCGATGAGCCGAGGCTCGACGTGGTGCCGCCCCCGAACATGTCGGACAGACCGCCGCCCCGCCCCTTGTGCAGGAGGATGAGCATGGTCAGCAGGAGGCTGGTGATTCCCAGAACCACCTGCAGGACTACCTGGAGGATTTCCACGTGCGGCCTTTCGGGTGCGCGGTGCTGTGGCCGAGACCGACCGGTGAACGGCCGATGGGCCGTTGTCGATTATAGCGGGCGGCTGAGCGCGACGAGCCGCCCGCGCCCGGATGGACGCGAGCGGCTCGAGGGAGCGTCGTGGATCAGACGCCGACGTGGGAGCGGAACCGCGCGATCGCGGAGAACTCCTGCACGTCGAGGCTGGCGCCGCCGACGAGGGCGCCGTCGACGTCCGGCTCGCGGAGGAAGCCCGCGATGTTGCCGGACTTGACCGAGCCGCCGTAGAGGATGCGCGTGGCCTTCGCGGCCTCGTCGCCGAGGAGCTCGGCGACGACCGCACGGAGCGGCGCCGCGACCTGCTGGGCCTGCTCGGGCGTCGCGGCCTGGCCGGACCCGATGGCCCAGACGGGCTCGTAGGCGACGACCACGTCGGCGCCCTTCGGCAGCCCCTGCAGCGCGACGCGCAGCTGGGCCACGGGGACCGCGCTGGCACCGTGCTCCTCGAGGTCCGCCGCGGTCTCGCCGACGCAGATCACCGGGACGATGCCGTGCTTCACGGCGGCCGCGGACTTGGCGGCCACCTGCTCGTCGGTCTCGCCGTGCAGCGTGCGCCGCTCGGAGTGGCCCACGATGACGTAGCGGCAGGCGAGCTGCGCCAGGAACGCCCCGGAGATCTCCCCCGTGTACGCGCCCGACTCGTGCTCGGACACGTCCTGCGCGCCGTAGGCGAGCTCGAGCTTGTCGGCCGAGACGAGCGTCTGCACGCTGCGGATGTCGGTGGCCGGCGGGAACACCGCGACCTCCGCCTCCGCGTAGTCGTGCTTCGCGTCCTTGAGGCTCCACGCGAGCTTCTGCACGAAGGCGATGGCCTGGAGGTGGTCCAGGTTCATCTTCCAGTTGCCCGCGATGAGGGGCGTGCGCCCCTGCGGGCGATCGGTCACTGCCATCCGAGGACCTCCAGTCCCGGCAGGCGCTTCCCCTCGAGGAACTCGAGGCTCGCGCCGCCTCCGGTCGAGATGTGACCGAAGCGGTCATCATCGAATCCGAGCGCGCGGACGGCCGCGGCGCTGTCGCCGCCACCCACCACGGAGAGGCCCTCGACGCGGGTGAGCGCGTCGGCGACCGTCTTCGTGCCCGCCGCGAACGGCTCCAGCTCGAAGACGCCCATGGGGCCGTTCCAGAACACCGTCGTGGAACCGCGGATGATCGTGGCGAACGCGTCGGCGGTCTCGGGGCCGATGTCGAGCCCGAGGCCCTTCGCGCCCGCGGGCGTCCCCTCGATGGCGTCGGCGCGCGTCACCTCGTGGGCGGCGTCGGCGGAGAACCCGTCGGCGACGACCACGTCGGTCGGGAGCACGATCGTGACGCCGCGCTCCTCGGCCTCGGCCAGGTAGCCCTTGACGGTCTCGACCTGGTCCTCCTCGAGGAGGCTCGCGCCCACCTCGTGGCCCTGGGCCTTGAGGAACGTGAAGAGCATCCCGCCGCCGATGAGCAGCGAGTCGACGCGCGGCAGCAGGTGGCCGATGACGCCGAGCTTGTCGGACACCTTGGATCCGCCGAGGACGACCGTGTACGGCCGCTCCGGGTTCTCCGTCAGGCGGTCGAGCACCTCGAGCTCGCTCGCGATGAGCGAGCCGGCGGCGCTGGGCAGCGCCTGCGCCAGCTCGAACACGCTGGCCTGCTTGCGGTGGACGACGCCGAAGCCGTCGGAGACGAACGCGTCGCCGAGCCCGGCGATCGACTCGGCGAAGCCGCGGCGCACCGTCTCGTCCTTGCTGGTCTCCTCCGCGTGGAAGCGGAGGTTCTCGAGCACGACGACGTCGCCGTCGCCGAGGGCGTCGACGGCCGCGCGGGCGGAGTCGCCCACGGTGTCGGAGGCGAAGGCCACGTCGGTCCCGAGCAGCTCGCCGAGGCGGGCCGCCACGGGACGCAGGCTGTACTTCTCGTCCGGCGTGCCGTCGGGACGGCCGAGGTGCGAGATGACGACGACGCGGGCACCGGCCTCGCGGAGACCCGCGAGGGTCCCCAGCGAGGCGCGGATGCGCCCGTCGTCGCCGATCACGCCGTCCTTCAGGGGGACGTTGAGGTCGCAGCGCACGATGACGCGGCGCCCCCGCAGATCCCCCAGGGAGTCGATGGTGCGGAGTGCCACGGCCGGTTACAGGCGATCGGCGACGTACTCGGTGAGGTCGACGAGGCGGTTGGAGTAGCCCCACTCGTTGTCGTACCACGACGCGACCTTGACCTGCGAGCCGATGACCTTGGTGAGGCCCGCGTCGAAGATCGAGGAGTGCGGGTCGTTGACGATGTCGCTCGAGACGATCGGGTCCTCGGTGTACTTGAGGATGCCCTTGAGGGGGCCCTCGGCCGCGGCCTTGTAGGCGGCGTTGACCTGCTCGACCGTGACGTTCGCCGTGGTCTCGATGGTGAGGTCGGTGATCGAGCCGGTGGGCACGGGCACGCGGAGGGCGTAGCCGTCGAGCTTGCCGACGAGCTCGGGGATCACGAGGCCGAGCGCCTTCGCGGCACCGGTCGACGTGGGGATGATGTTGACGGCGGCGGCGCGCGCGCGGCGCAGGTCGCTGTGCGGGCCGTCCTGCAGGTTCTGGTCGGCCGTGTAGGCGTGGACCGTCGTCATGAGGCCGCGCTCGATGCCGAACTCGTCGAGGAAGACCTTGGCGAGGGGCGCGAGGCAGTTCGTGGTGCACGACGCGTTGGAGATGACGTCGTGGACGGCGGGGTCGTAGGTGCCCTCGTTGACGCCGAGGACCAGGGTCGCGACGTTGTCGCCCGTGGCGGGCGCGGAGACGAGGACCTTCTTGGCGCCGGCGGTGATGTGCTTGCGCGCGTCCTCCGCCTTCGTGAAGCGGCCGGTGGACTCGATGACGATCTCGACGCCCAGCTCGCCCCAGGGGAGGTTCGCGGGGTCGCGCTCCTCGAGGACGCGGATGGCCTTGCCGTTGACGACGATGTTGTCGCCGTCGAGCTCGACGGTGGCGTCCAGGCGGCCCGTGATGGAGTCGTACTTGAGCAGGTGCGCGAGCGCCTTGTTGTCGGTGAGGTCGTTGACGGCGACGATCTCGATGTCGCTGCCCTTGGCGAGCGCTGCGCGGAAGTAGTTGCGGCCGATGCGGCCGAAGCCGTTGATGCCGATCTTGACGGTCACGTGTTCTCCTGGTGTTCTGCGCGCTCGGGGGCGGCGGTGGGTGATGGAGGTCGGGGTCTTCGGGGAGCCGTGGCGTGCGGATCCGAGGGCGGCCGGGGTCTCCCGGCCGGCCGCCCCCGGATGCGGCTACGAGAGGAGGAAGAGGCCCTGCGTCTTCGTGCGGGCGGCGTCGAAGCGCGCCTGCACGTCGGCCCAGTTGACGATGTTCCAGAACGCCTTGACGTAGTCGGCCTTGACGTTGACGTAGTCGAGGTAGAAGGCGTGCTCCCACATGTCGAGCAGCAGGATCGGGACGGTCGCCGCGGCGAGGTTGCCCTGGTGGTCGTACAGCTGCTCGATGATGAGCTTCTCGCCGAGCGAGTCCCACGCGAGGATGCTCCAGCCGGAGCCCTGGATGCCGAGGGCGGACGCGGTGAAGTGCGCCTGGAACTTGTCGTACGAGCCGAAGAACTCGTCGATGGCGGCGGCCAGCTCGCCGGTGGGCTTGTCGCCGCCGTCCGGGCTGAGGTTGTTCCAGAAGACCGTGTGGTTCACGTGGCCCGCGAGGTTGAACGCGAGGTCCTTCTGCAGCTTGTTGACGAAGGTCAGGTCGCCGGCGTCGCGCGCCTCCTGCAGCTTGACGAGGGCGGTGTTGGCGCCGTCGACGTACGTCTTGTGGTGCTTGTCGTGGTGCAGCTCCATGATGCGGCCGCTGATGCTCGGCTCGAGGGCCGAGTAGTCGTACGGGAGGTCGACGAGAGTGTAGTCAGCCATAGGTGTATCTCCTCTTCATTGCCCGGGGGCTCCCGGCCAGAGGCCGGGGGTGGGTGACGGATCGAGTCTAGTCCGGCGGCCCTCCGCGCCACCTGGCCGGATGACGCCCGGCGTCCAGCGGATCACGGCCGACGTGTCGCGCGTGCGAGATCGTGTCGCGCGTGCGGCGTCGGCGGGTGCGCCGCGGATCAGACGTCGTCGAGGTCGGCCGGGAGGTTCGCGTCGGTGCCGGGCAGGCCCTCGTCGACGGCCTTCTTGTCGGCCATCGCGAGCAGGCGGCGGATGCGGCCGGCGACGGCGTCCTTCGTCATCGGCGGGTCGGCGTGGTGGCCCAGCTCGTCGAGGCTGGAGTCGCGGAAGCGCAGGCGCAGGTCGCCCGCGTACTTGAGGTGCTCCGGGATGTCCGGGCCGAGGATCTCCATGGCCCGCTCCACGCGCGCGCAGGCGGCGACGGCGGCCTGCGCCGAGCGGCGGAGGTTGGCGTCGTCGAAGTTGACGAGGCGGTTGGCGGTGGCCCGCACCTCGCGGCGCTGGCGCATCTCCTCCCAGTTCACGACCGTGCCCTGCGCGCCCATGACGCGCAGCATCTGGCCGATGGCGTCGCCGTCGCGGATGACGACGCGGTGGACGCCGCGGACCTCGCGCGCCTTGGCGCTGACGTCCAGCCGGCCGGCGGCGCCGACGAGGGCCATGGCGGCCTCGTTGCCGGGGCAGGTGACCTCGAGCGCTGCGGAGCGGCCGGGGTCCGTGAGCGTGCCGGCGGCGAGGAACGCACCCCGCCAGACGGCCGCGATCTCCTCTCGGGAGCCCGTGGTGAGGCGGTTCGGCAGGCCGCGGATGGGGCGACGTCGCGCGTCGAGCAGGCCGGTCTGGCGGGCGAGCGTCTCGCCGCCCTCCATCACGCGGACCAGGTAGTGGGTGGCGCGGCGCATGCCGGACGCGGGGATGACGGAGATGTCGCTGCGCACGCCGTAGAGCTCGGCCAGGTCCTTGCGGACGCGGCGGGCGAGGAGCGGCGTGTCCAGCTCCGACTCGACGGCGATGCGGTTCGAGATGAGGTGCAGCCCGCCGGAGAAGCGCAGGATCGTGGCCAGCTCGGCAGCCCTCACCGTGGTCTTGCTGACCTCGACGCGTGACAGTTCTTCCTTGACGTCCGAGGTCAGAGGCAAATGCTTACTCCCTTGATGAGATGGGTGCCCTACTCCCGGCCGAGGTCGCGGTGCTTGGTGCTGACAGCGACGCCGGGAAGGGCGCGGAGGAGGCTGGAGAGCTCCTCGGCGACGGCCACCGAGCGGTGCTTGCCGCCGGTACAGCCGATAGCGATCGTAGCGTGTCTCTTGTTCTCCCGCTGATACCCGGCGAGCACCGGGGCGAGCGCCCGGGCGTACGCGTGGACGAACTCCTCGGCGCCCTCCTGGCCCAGCACGTAGTCGCTGACGGCCTTGTCGCGACCCGTGAGCGGACGGAGCTCGGGGGTCCAGAACGGGTTGGGGAGGAAGCGCATGTCGGCCACCATGTCGGCGTCCGCCGGGGTGCCGTACTTGAAGCCGAAGCTCATGACGGTGACGCGCACGCCCGCGTCGTCGGCGCCGCTGAACTGCTCGGTGATCGCCGTGGCGAGCTGGTGGATGTTGAGCTCGGACGTGTCGATGACGAGGTCGCTGGCCTCGCGGATCTCGATCATGCGGGCGCGCTCGGCCGCGATGCCGTCGAGCAGCGTGCCGTTGCCCTGGAGCGGGTGCGGGCGGCGCACCTGCTCGAAGCGGCGCACGAGCGCGGCGTCCGTGGCCTCGAGGAAGAGGACGCGCAGGCGCGGTCCCGTCCCGAAGGTCTGCAGGATGTCGCGGAGCTCGGAGAAGAAGTCGCCGCCGCGCACGTCGACCACGGCCGCGATCTTCGGCAGCGAGGTGCCCGCGCGGCCGGCCAGCTCGACGAGCGGCTTGAGCATCTGCGGCGGGAGGTTGTCGACCACGTACCAGCCGAGGTCCTCCAGCGCGTTGCCGACGGTGGAGCGGCCCGCGCCGGACATCCCCGTCACGATCATGACGTCCTGCTGGGGGATCTCCACGCTCATGCGGGCATGCACCTCTCGTCGCGCCGGTCGATGGATCCAGTCTAGGCGCGACCCGCGACACCGGTCCGGGCGCGGGTCACGAGCGGAGCCGCTCGTAGACGGACTGCGCCAGCGTCGGCCCGATGGTGCGGACGGCCGCGATCTCCTCGACCTCGGCCTGCTTGAGCTTGGCCACGGATCCGAACTGCTGCAGCAGCCGCTGCACGCGCGACGGGCCGAGCCCCGGGATCTCGTTGAGCACCGACGTGATGTCGCGCTTCCGGCGGGCCCGCTGGTGCGTGATGGCGAACCGGTGCGCCTCGTCGCGGATGCGCTGGATGAGGAACAGGGCGTCGCTGTTGCGCGGCAGGATGATCGGGTAGTCGGAGTCCGGCAGCCAGATCTCCTCGAGGCGCTTGGCGATGCCGGCCAGCTGGATGCCCGTGACGCCCGACTCCTCGAGCGCCCGCTGGGCCGCGGCGACCTGCGGTTGGCCGCCGTCGACGATGAGCAGGTTCGGGCTGTAGGAGAACTTGTTGACGGGCGGCGCCTCGCCGAGCTCCGGCGGCGCGGCGTCGGCGGGGACATCCGCCTCCTTGCCGAGGTAGGCGAGCCGGCGCGTGATGACCTGGTGGATCGACTCCGTGTCGTCCGTGGAGTCGGCGATGTTGAAGCGGCGGTACTGGTCCTTGCGCGGCAGGCCGTCCTCGAAGACGACCATGGACGCGACGATGTTGGTGCCGCTCAGATGCGAGACGTCGTAGCACTCCATGCGCAGCGGGGCGTCGGGCATGCCCAGCGCCTCCTGGATGTCGGCGAGGGCCTTCGACCGCGTGGTGAAGTCGGAGCTGCGGCGCGTCTTGTAGAGCATGAGCGCGTTCTGCGCGTTCGTGGCGGCGGTGTGCGCGAGCGCCGCCTTGTCGCCGCGCTGGGCGACGCGGAGGTCGACCTGCCAGGAGCTCGGGCGGCCGCGGCGCACGGTGCCGTCGTCCTCCCCCGCGGCGCGCCGCTGGCTGAGCCACAGCTCGAGCTCGGCGGCGTCGGCGGGCAGCTCGGGGACGAGGACCTCGCGCGGCGGGTGCGCCTCGTCCTCGTAGGCGTTGTGCAGCACGGTCTCGACGAGCTCGCCGATGCCGATGTCGAGCTCCTTGTCGACGACCCAGGTGCGCGTGCCCCGGATGCGGCCGCCGCGGACCATGAACTGCTGCACGGCCGCGGCGAGCTCGTCGGCCGCGATGCCGAAGACGTCGGCGTCGACCCGGTCGTCGAACACGACGGCGGTCTTGGAGAGGGCGGCCTCGAGCGCGCCGATGTCGTCGCGGTGGCGGGCGGCGGCCTCGTAGTCCATCTCCGCGGCGGCGTCCTTCATCCGCTGCGTGAGCTGGCCGACGTACTTCGAGTCGTTGCCCGCCATGAAGCTCACGAAGTCGTCCGCGATCTCGCGGTGCTCCTCCTCCGAGACGCGACCGACGCACGGGGCGGCGCAGCGCCCGATGTCGCCGAGCAGGCAGGGCCGGTTCGTCTGCCGGGCCCGCTTGAACGTGCTCTCCGAGCAGGAGCGCATCGGGAACACCTTCAGCAGGTGGTCGACGGTCTCGCGGATGGCCCACACCTTCGTGTACGGGCCGAAGTACTTGGCGCCGCGGATCTTCCGGTTGCGGGTGACCATGACCCGCGGGTGGTCCTCGCCCAGGGTCACCGCCAGGTAGGGATACGACTTGTCGTCCCGGAACTTGACGTTGAAGGGCGGGTCGAACTCCTTGATCCACGTGAACTCGAGCTGGAGCGCCTCGAACTCGCTGCCGACCACGGTCCACTCGACGCCGGCCGCCGACGTGACCATCCGGCGCGTGCGCTCGTGCAGGCTCTCCAGGGGCGCGAAGTAGTTGGCGAGCCGGGCGCGGAGGTTGTTCGCCTTGCCCACGTAGAGGACGCGGTCCGCGGCGTCGCGGAAGCGGTACACGCCCGGCGACGTGGGGATCTCCCCCGCCGCCGGGCGGTAGCCGACGGTGTCGGTGCGGGCCATCAGCCAGCCGCGCGCTCCTCGCGCGCACGCTGGGACGCGACCGCCGCCGCCTCGGCCTCGGCGTCGAGGACCTCCTTGAGGAAGCCGCCCGTGTAGCTCTCCGGCACGGTGGCCAGGTGCTCGGGCGTGCCGGTGGCGAGCACGGTGCCGCCGCCCGCGCCGCCCTCGGGCCCCATGTCGATGAGCCAGTCGGCGGACTTGATGACGTCGAGGTTGTGCTCGATGACGATCACGGTGTTGCCCTTGTCGACCAGACCGTTGAGCACGAGGAGGAGCTTCCGCACGTCCTCGAAGTGGAGGCCGGTGGTCGGCTCGTCGAGCACGTAGATGCTGCGGCCGTTCGACCGGCGCTGCAGCTCTGTGGACAGCTTGACGCGCTGCGCCTCGCCGCCGGAGAGCGTCGTGGCGCTCTGCCCGAGGCGCACGTAGCCGAGGCCCACGTCCACCAGCGTCTTCATGAAGCGGTGGATGGCCTGGATCGGCTCGAAGAACTCGGCCGCCTCGCTGATGGACATGTCGAGCACCTCGGCGATGCTCTTGCCCTTGTAGTGGACGCTGAGGGTGTCGCGGTTGTAGCGCGCTCCCCCGCAGACCTCGCAGGCCACGTACACGTCGGGCAGGAAGTTCATCTCGATCTTGATGGTGCCGTCGCCCGAGCACGCCTCGCAGCGCCCGCCCTTGACGTTGAAGCTGAAGCGGCCGGGGAGGTACCCGCGGGCCTTGGCCTCCGTGGTCTCGGCGAAGAGGGTGCGGATCCGGTCGAACACGCCCGTGTAGGTGGCCGGGTTCGAGCGCGGGGTGCGGCCGATGGGGTTCTGGTCGACGTGCACGACCTTGTCGAGGTTCTCGAGGCCGGTGACCCGGGAGTGCTTGCCCGGCACCTTGCGGGCGCCGTTGAGCTCGTTGGCGAGCACGCGGTAGAGGATGTCGTTCACGAGCGACGACTTGCCGGATCCGCTGACGCCCGTGACGGCCGTGAGCGTGCCGAGCGGGAAGGCCGCGGTGACGTTCTGGAGGTTGTTCGCGCGCGCGCCCACGACCTGGATCTGGCGCTTCCGGTCGATCTTGCGGCGCTTCGTGGGCGTGGCGATGGCGCGGCGGCCCGCGAGGTAGTCGCCCGTGAGCGACTCGCGGTTCTCGATGAGCCCCTCGTAGGAGCCGGAGTGCACGACCTTGCCGCCGTTGACGCCGGCGCCCGGGCCGATGTCGACGATCCAGTCGGCGGTGCGGATGGTGTCCTCGTCGTGCTCGACGACGATGAGCGTGTTGCCGAGGTCGCGCAGCTTCACGAGCGTCTCGATGAGGCGGCGGTTGTCGCGCTGGTGCAGGCCGATGGACGGCTCGTCCAGGACGTAGAGCACTCCCGTGAGCCCCGAGCCGATCTGCGTGGCCAGGCGGATGCGCTGCGCCTCGCCGCCGGAGAGCGACGCCGCCGCCCGCGCGAGGTTGAGGTAGTTGAGCCCGACCTCGATGAGGAACTCGAGCCGCACGCGGATCTCCCGCAGCACCTGCGCGGCGATGTGCGCCTCGCGGTCCGTCAGCTCGAGCTGCGCCATGAACTCCTGCGCGTCGGAGAGGCTCATCTCGGCGACGTCGGCGATGTTCGCGCCGTGCACGAGCACCGCGAGCACCTCGGGCTTCAGGCGCTTGCCGTCGCAGACGGGGCACGGGATCTCCCGCAGGTACTCTCCCCAGCGGGCCCGCTGGTTGTCGGTCTCCGCCTGGGCGAACTGGCGCTCGATGTAGGGCATGACGCCCTCGAAGCCCGACGAGTAGGTCATCTCGCGGCCGTAGCGGTTCTTCCACTTGACCTGGACCTCGAAGTCGTTGCCGCGGAGGACCGCCTCGCGGACCTCCTCGGACAGCTTCCGCCAGGGCGTGGTGAGGGAGAACTTGAGGTCGCGCGCGAGGCCCGCGAGCAGCTTCTCGTAGTACTGGAAGAGGCCCTTGCCCTGCGTGGTCCACGGCAGGATGACGCCATCGGCGATGCTCAGCGACTCGTCGCCGATGAGCAGCTCCTGGTCCACCGACATGCGCGTGCCGAGGCCCGAGCACTCGGGGCACGCGCCGAAGGGCGCGTTGAACGAGAACGTGCGGGGCTCGATCTCGGTGAGCTGGATGGGGTGGTTGTTCGGGCAGGACAGCTTCTCCGAGTACGTGCGTAGGCCGCCGGGGCCCTCGACGTCGACGAAGTCGATCATGACGATGCCGTCGGTGAGCCGGAGCGCGGTCTCGAGCGAGTCCGTCAGGCGGCCGAGGATGTCGTCGCTCGCGACCAGGCGGTCGACCACGACCGAGATGTCGTGCTTGTACTGCTTCTTGAGCTTGGGGGGCGAGCTGAGCTGGATGAGCTCGCCGTCGACGATGGCCCGCGAGTAGCCGCCGGACGCGAGCTCCGCGAAGAGGTCGACGAACTCGCCCTTCTTCTGCGACACGATGGGGCTCACCACCTGGTACCGGGTGCCGGTCTCGAGCTCCATGAGCTGGTCGGCGATCTGCTGCACGGTCTGGCGCGAGATGCGCTCGCCGCACACGGGGCAGTGCGCGACGCCGATGCGCGCCCACAGCAGGCGCATGTAGTCGAAGATCTCGGTGATGGTGCCCACCGTCGAGCGCGGGTTGCGGTTCGTGGACTTCTGGTCGATGGAGACCGCGGGGCTCAGGCCCTCGATGAAGTCGACGTCCGGCCGGTCGACCTGGCCGAGGAACTGGCGCGCGTAAGCCGACAGCGACTCGACGTAGCGGCGCTGGCCCTCGGCGAAGATCGTGTCGAACGCGAGGGACGACTTGCCGGACCCCGACAGGCCCGTGAAGACGACGAGGGAGTCGCGCGGGATGTCGAGGTCGACGTCGCGGAGGTTGTGGACGCGAGCGCCGCGGACGCTCAGGAGGGACGAGGACTCGACGGGGGAGATTGACACCCGTCCATCGTATGCGTCGCCACTGACACCGCGGTCGGCGGGGGCCGGACGGCGGGCGTCCGGCCGCGGGCCCGCCCCGATCAGGACAGGTGGCCGGCCTTCTCCATCTGCCGCAGCTCGCGCTTGAGGTCACCGAGCTCGTCGCGGAGGCGCGCGGCGAGCTCGAACTTGAGCTCGCCCGCCGCCTGCAGCATCTGGTCGTTGAGGTCGGAGATGATCGTCTCGAGCTCGTTCGCCCCCGCGGCCGCCTTGCCCTCGCGCCGCAGGTTCGGCGTGGGCGAGCGCTTGCCGCCCCCGCGCCCCTCGAGCATCTTCTTCGTGTCCTCGCCCTCGCGGGCCAGGATCTCCGTGATGTCGGCGATGCGCTTGCGCAGCGGCGTCGGGTCGATGCCGTGCTCGGTGTTGTAGGCCACCTGCTTCTCGCGCCGGCGGTCGGTCTCCTCGATGGCGCGCTTCATGCTGTCCGTCAGCACGTCCGCGTACATGTGCACCTCGCCCGACACGTTGCGCGCCGCGCGCCCGATGGTCTGGATGAGCGACGTGGACGACCGGAGGAAGCCCTCCTTGTCGGCGTCGAGGATCGCGACGAGCGACACCTCCGGGAGGTCGAGGCCCTCGCGCAGGAGGTTGATGCCCACCAGGACGTCGTAGACGCCGGCGCGCAGCTCGCTGAGCAGCTCGACGCGACGGAGCGTGTCGACGTCCGAGTGGAGGTAGCGCACGCGCACGCCCGCCTCGGCGAAGTAGTCGGTGAGCTCCTCGGCCATCTTCTTCGTGAGCGTGGTGACGAGGATGCGCTCGTCCTTCTCCACGCGGATGCGGATCTGCTCGAGCAGGTCGTCGATCTGGCCCTTCGTGGGCTTGACCACGATGGCCGGGTCGATGAGGCCGGTGGGGCGGATGATCTGCTCCACCACGCCGTCGCCCATGCCGAGCTCGTACTTGCCGGGCGTCGCGGACATGTACACCGTCTGCGGCACGCGCTCGGTGAACTCGTTCCACTTCAGCGGACGGTTGTCGAGCGCGCTCGGCAGGCGGAAGCCGTGCTCCACGAGCGTGCGCTTGCGCGACGAGTCGCCCTCGAACATGGCCCCGATCTGCGGCACGGTGACGTGCGACTCGTCGATGACGACGAGGAAGTCGTCCGGGAAGTAGTCGAGGAGGCAGTGCGGGGCCTCCCCCGCGTTCCGCCCGTCGATGTGGCGGGAGTAGTTCTCGATGCCGGAGCAGAAGCCGATCTGCTGCATCATCTCGATGTCGAAGTTGGTGCGCATGCGGAGCCGCTGGGCCTCGAGCAGCTTGCCCTCGCGCTCGAGCACGGCGAGCCGCTCCTCGAGCTCCTGCTGGATGGTGCCGATGGCCCGCTGCATGACCTCGGTCTCCGCGACGTAGTGCGAGCCCGGGAACACGGAGACCGAGTCCATCTTGCGGACCACGTCGCCCGTGAGTGGGTGCAACTGGTACAGCGCCTCGATCTCGTCGCCGAACATCTCGATCCGGATGGCCAGCTCCTCGTACATCGGGATGATCTCGATGGTGTCGCCGCGCACGCGGAAGTTGCCGCGCGAGAAGTCGACGTCGTTGCGCTGGTACTGCATGGAGACGAACTTGCGGATGAGGGTGTCGCGGTTGATCTGCATGCCCACCTGCAGCGCCACCATGGCGTTCATGTACTGCTCGGGCTGGCCGAGGCCGTAGATGCAGGACACCGTGCTCACCACGACGACGTCGCGACGGCTGAGCAGGGAGTTGGTGGTGGAGTGGCGGAGGCGCTCGACCTCGGCGTTGACCGACGAGTCCTTCTCGATGAACGTGTCCGTCTGCGGGACGTAGGCCTCGGGCTGGTAGTAGTCGTAGTAGGAGACGAAGTACTCGACGGCGTTGTCGGGCATGAGCTCGCGGAACTCGGTGGCGAGCTGCGCGGCGAGCGTCTTGTTGTGGGCGAGGATCAGCGTGGGCCGCTGGACCTGCTCGATGAGCCAGGCTGCCGTGGCCGACTTGCCGGTGCCGGTGGCGCCGAGGAGCACGACGTCGGGCTCGCCGGCGTTGACCCGGCCCGCCAGCTCGGCGATGGCCGTGGGCTGGTCGCCGCTCGGGGAGTAGTCGCTGACGACCTTGAACGGGCGCACGGACCGGGTGGGTTGCATGCCCTCGAGTCTACGAGCGGCCTCCGACACCGCCGGCCAGGTTCGCCCAGAGCCGATCCGTCTGCGCGAGCGTCGACGCGAGCGAGACGCCGGAGTCGACGACCACGTCCGCGACGGCCAGGCGATCCTCGTCGGCGGCCTGCGAGGCGATGCGGCTCTCGGCCTCCTCGGGCGACATCCCGCGGAGCTCGACCAGGCGGCGGATCCGCTCGTCGCGCGGCGCGTGGACCACCACGATCCGGTCGAACTCGTCGACGCGGCCGGACTCCACGAGCAGCGGGATGTCGTAGACGACGACCGCGTCGGCGTCCGCCTCCCCCGCCGCGGCCATGCGCGCGGCGGACAGGGCGCGCACGGCGGGATGCGTGATGGCCTCGAGGTCGCGGCGCGCGTCCGGGTCCTGGAACACGACGGCGCCGAGCGCGGGCCGGTCGAGGGAGCCGTCGGGGGCGATAACGCCCGGGCCGAACCTCCGGGCGATCTCCGCGAGGGCCGGGGTGCCGGGCTCCACGACCTCGCGGGCGAGCCGGTCCGCGTCGATGCGCACGGCGCCGAGCTCCGCCAGGCGGTCGGCCACCACCGTCTTGCCCGCGGCGATGCCACCCGTCAGTCCGATCAGCTGCATGGATCCAGCCTAGGCGGGGCGGGAACGCGCCCGGCGCGGGCGTCCGGGAACGACGGAGGCCGCCCTCCCCGAAGGGAGAGCGGCCTCGTCGTGGTGCGGGACGTGCTACTTCGAGCTGGACAGCTTCTCGCGCAGGGCGGCGAGGCTCTCGTCGTCCGCCAACGTGCCGGCGCCCGTCGAGTCGCTCGTGAAGCCGGGGCCGGCGGACGTGATGCCCGTGTCGGCCGCCTCGGCCTCGGCTGCCGCCGCGACCTGCTTCTTGTGGGCCTCCCAGCGGGCCTGGGCTGCGGCGTACTGCTGCTCCCAGGTCTCGCGCTGCGACTCGAAGCCTTCCTTCCACTCGTTGGTCTCCGGGTCGAAGCCCTCGGGGTACTTGTAGTTCCCCTGGTCGTCGTACTCGGTGAGCATGCCGTAGAGGGCGGGGTCGAACTCGGTGCCCTCGGGGTCGACGCCGTCGTTGGCCTGCTTGAGGCTCAGCGAGATGCGGCGACGCTCGAGGTCGATGTCGATGACCTTGACGAAGACCTCGTCGCCGACGGACACGACCTGCTCGGCGAGCTCGACGTGCTTGCCGGACAGCTCCGAGATGTGCACGAGGCCCTCGATGCCCTCGGCCACGCGGACGAACGCGCCGAACGGCACCAGCTTGGTGACCTTGCCGGGCGCGACCTGGCCGATGGCGTGCGTGCGGGCGAAGACCTGCCACGGGTCCTCCTGCGTCGCCTTGAGCGACAGCGAGACGCGCTCGCGGTCCAGGTCGACCTCGAGGATCTCGACGGTCACCTCCTGGCCCACCTCGACGACCTCGCTGGCGTGCTCGATGTGCTTCCAGCTGAGCTCGGAGACGTGCACGAGGCCGTCGACGCCGCCCAGGTCCACGAACGCGCCGAAGTTGACGATCGAGGAGACCACGCCCTTGCGGACCTGGCCCTTCTGGAGGTTGTTGAGGAACGTGCTGCGGCTCTCGGACTGCGTCTGCTCGAGCAGGGCGCGGCGCGACAGGACCACGTTGTTGCGGTTCTTGTCGAGCTCGAGGATCTTGGCCTCGATCTCCTGGCCGAGGTACGGCGTGAGGTCGCGGACGCGGCGCAGCTCGATGAGCGAGGCCGGGAGGAAGCCGCGGAGGCCGATGTCCACGATGAGGCCGCCCTTGACGACCTCGATGACGGTGCCGGTGACGACGCCGTCGGACTCCTTGATCTTCTCCACGTCGCCCCACGCGCGCTCGTACTGCGCGCGCTTCTTCGACAGGATCAGACGGCCTTCCTTGTCCTCCTTCTGGAGGACGAGGGCCTCGACGGTGTCGCCGACCTTGACGACCTCCGTGGGGTCGACGTCGTGCTTGATGGAAAGCTCACGCGAGGGGATGACGCCCTCGGTCTTGTAGCCGACGTCGATCAGGACCTCGTCCCGATCGATCTTCACGACGGTGCCCTCGATGAGGTCTCCGTCGTTGAAGAACTTCAGTGTCTTCTCGACCGCGGCGAGGAAGTCCTCAGCAGATCCGATGTCGTTGATCGCGACCTGCTTGGGCGCCTTGTCGGTCGTTGCGATTGTCATGTAGTTAGTGCTCCAGGATGGGCATGAATAAGGCCGCTGGCGCGGACCCGCGCGGGTACCGGTCGAGCGGCGGACGGATGGGTCGTCGCAGAAGAGCGACAGTCGATCTTAGACCCGGCCCGGGAGGCGGGACAACCGCGCCGCGCGGGACGACCGCGCCGCCCGACGCGGCCGCCCCGCCGAGGTCGGCGGAGGACCGGGGTCAGCGGAGGACCGCGGCCCGCAGGGTGTCGAGGCCCACGCCGCCGACGTCGAGCGCGCGACGGTGGAACTCGCGGATGTCGAACGCGTCGCCCTCGCGGCGGCGGGTCTCGTCACGGAGGTCCTCCCAGATGCGCTGGCCCACCTTGTAGGACGGCGCCTGGCCCGGCCAGCCGAGGTAGCGGTTCACCTCGAAGCGCACGAACGACGGATCCATGTTGACGTTGCGGCCCATGAAGTCGAACGCGTACTCGGCGTCCCACGGGGCCGCGCCGTCGGGCCGGGTCTTGCCGAGGTGCACGCCGATGTCGAGCACCACGCGGGCGGCGCGCATGCGCTGGCCGTCGAGCATGCCGAGGCGGTCGGCCGGGTCGTCGAGGTAGCCGAGCTCCTGCATGAGGCGCTCGGCGTACAGCGCCCAGCCCTCCGCGTGGCCCGACGTGCCGGCGAAGCGCCGCCAGGTGTTGAGCTCCGCCTTGTTGTAGGTGGCCTGCGCGATCTGCAGGTGGTGACCCGGGACGCCCTCGTGGTACACGGTGGTCAGCTCGCGCCAGGTGTCGAACTCGGTGACGCCCTCGGGCACCGACCACCACATGCGGCCGGGGCGGCTGAAGTCGTCGGCGGGGCCGGAGTAGTAGATGCCGCCCTCCTGCGTGGGGGCGATCATGCACTCGAGCGCGCGGATCTCCTGGGGGATGTCGAAGTGCGTGCGGCCGAGCTCCTCGACCGCGCGGTCGCTCGTCTCCTGCATCCACGCCCGCAGCGCGTCGGTGCCGTGGAGCTTGCGCGACACGTCGCCGTCGAGGTGCGCGATGGCCTCGAGCACGCTCGCACCCGGGAGGATCTCGCGGGCGATGGCCTCCTGCTCCTCCACCATGCGGGCGAGCTCGCCGACGCCCCACTCGTACGTCTCGTCGAGGTCGACCTCGGCGCCGAGGAAGGAGCGCGACCGCAGGGCGTACTGCTCGCGGCCCACCGCGTCGGCGTCGCGGCCCGCGGGCTCGAGCTCGGAGCCGAGGAACGCGGCGAGCCGCTCGTAGGCCGAGCGGGCCTCCTCGGCGCGGGCGCCGAGGTCTTGGCGCAGCGACGCGGGCAGCTCGCCGGCGTCGGGGCGCGCGTCCGCGGCGAAGGAGCGGAAGAAGCCGTCGGGCGCCGCCTGGCGCTCGACCTGGCCGAGCACCTCGCGGATCTGCCGCTTCGCCGGCACCTGGCCGCGGCGCACGCCCTCGCGCAGCGTCTCGATGTAGCCGTCGACCGCGCCGGCGACGTTGCCGAGCCGCGTGGCGACGTGGGCCCAGTCGTCCTCGGTGGCCGTGGGCGAGATGTCGAACACCTCGCGGATGCCCTGAGCGGGCGAGGCGATCACGTTGAGGTCGGAGAGGTGCACGCCGGCGTCGTGCATCTCGACGTCCAGCTCCAGCTCCCGGGTGAGGTCCATGCGGGTGACCTCGTCGACCGCGTCGACGGGCGTCGCGGCGGCGAGCTGCCGGACGACCGCGCGCGCGGCCTCGGCGTGCGCCGCGTGGCCCGCGGGCGAGGTGTCGCCGTACTCGCCCTCGCGACCCGGGCGGCCGAGGTAGACGCGCTCCTCGGGGTGCAGGTCGAGCGAGGCGTCGATCCACCCCTCGGCGATCCGGTCGATGTCCGTCTGCGGTCGGGGGGCCTTCGGCGTCGTCGTCATCCCTCGACCGTACCGGCTCCCAGGAGCGACCGGACCGTCGCGGGATCGGTCGCGCCGCGCAGCCGCTCCGCGCGGACGGGGTCGAGCAGGATCTCCGCGAGGCGCGACAGCAGCGCGATGTGCCCGCCTCCGGTGGCCGCGATGCCGATGACGATGCGGACGTCGTGGCCGTCCCAGTCGACGCCGTCGGGCAGCCGCAGCACGCTGATGGCGTCGGCGCGCACGAGGTCGCGTCCGGCGGCCAGGGTGCCGTGCGGCACGGCGACGCCTTCGCCCACGAAGGTCGACACGGAGCGCTCGCGCTCGACCATGGCCTCCACGTAGCCGGGCTCGACGGCGCCGGCCGCGACCAGCGCCTCGCCCGCCTGGCGGATGGCGGCCTCGCGGTCGGCCGCGTGCGCGTCGAGCCGGATGGACCCGTCCGCGAGGAGGTCGGAGAGTCGTCCTGTCGTCATGCGCTGTGCTCCTCGTGCTGGGGGATGGGCGGGCGGATCCCGCGGGTCAGTGCGCGGCGGCGGCCCACGAGTCGCCGCGGCCCACCTGCACCTCGAGCGGCACCCGGAGGTCCGCCGCGTGCGCCATGCGGTCCGTGACGATGGCCTCGAGCGCGTCCCACTCCCCGGCGGCGACCTCGAGGATGAGCTCGTCGTGGACCTGCAGGAGCATGCGCGACGCCATGTCGCGCTCGCGCATGTCGGCCTCGATGCGGATCATCGCGATCTTCATGATGTCGGCCGCCGAGCCCTGGATGGGCGCGTTGAGGGCCGCCCGCTCGGCGTTGTCGCGGAGGACCCGGTTCGGGCTGTTGAGGTCGGGGAACGGGCGGCGACGGCCGAAGATCGTCTCCGTGTAGCCCGCGGCACGCGCCTCCTCGACCACCTGGCGGAGGTAGTCGCGCACCGAGCCGAAGCGCGCGAAGTAGTCCGTCATGAGCTGCTTCGCCTCCGACGACGGGATGCGGAGCTGCTTCGACAGGCCGAAGGCGCTGAGCCCGTAGGCCAGCCCGTAGCTCATGGCCTTGACCTTGGTGCGCATCTCGGCGCTGACCTCCGCCGGCTCCACGCCGAAGATGCGGGATCCCACGAAGCGGTGCAGGTCCTCCCCCGCCGCGAAGGCCTCGATGAGGCCCTCGTCGCCGGAGAGGTGCGCCATGATCCGCATCTCGATCTGCGAGTAGTCCGCCGTGAGCAGCGTCTCGTAGCCCTCGCCCACGCGGATGGCGCTGCGGATGCGGCGCCCCTCCTCGGTGCGGACGGGGATGTTCTGCAGGTTCGGGTCGTTCGAGGAGATGCGGCCGGTGGTGGTGCCGGTCTGCACGTAGGTGGTGTGGATCCGCTCGTCGTCGCCGATGCCGCGCTCGAGCGTCTGGATGATCTGCCGCAGCTTGCTCGCGTCGCGGTGCTCGAGGAGCAGGTCGAGGAACGGGTGCGGGTTGGACGCCTGCAGGTCGGCGAGGGCCCCGGCGTCGGTGCTGAAGCCCGTCTTGTTGGCCCGCGTCTTCGGCATGCCGAGCTGGTCGAAGAGCACCTCCTGCAGCTGCTTCGGCGACCCGAGGTTGATCTCCTTGCCGATCTCGGCGAACGCGCGCTCGGCGAGGTCGGTGATGCGCTCCTGCAGCTGCGCCGACAGCTCGGCGAGGCCGGCGCGGTCGGTCGCGACGCCGCGCAGCTCCATCTCCACGAGCACGAGGAGCGTCGGCATCTCGATGTCGACCATCACGCCGAGCGTGCGCTCGTCCAGGACCTCGCGCAGCGCGTGCTCGACGCGGAGCGTGTACCAGGCCTCGACCGGCGCGGTGAGCGCCTCGGTCTCGGGCACGAGCTGGTTGGCGTCGGGCTCCGGGAGGTCCTCCAGGAGGTACCGGCTGACGAGGGCCGCGAGGGTCTTGTCGGTGAAGCCCGGGCGCAGCAGCCAGCCGGCGACGAGCACGTCGAACGCGAGTCCCTGGACCTCGAGGCCGGCGCGGCGCATGGCCTTCACCTGCACCTTGGCGTCGGACATGATCTTCGGGGCGTCGCTCGCGAGCCACCGCTCGAAGGGCGCGTAGTCGGCGCGGCCCTCCTGCCATGGGAGGCTCACCGCCTCGGTCGCGCTCGCGAGGCCGAAGCCGACGGGCTTCCCGTCCTGCGTCTCGACCGTGAGGCCGAGGCCGTGGGGCGATGCGGCGCTCTGCGTCGCGATCCACTTCGCCAGCTCCTCGTCGAGCAGCTGCTGCGGCTGCGGGGCGGCCGGCGCGGTGGACGGCTCCTGCTCGACGGCGCCGACGGGCGTGCCCTCGCTCGACGCCGAGGCGCCCGACCCCTCGAGCTTCAGCACGCGATCCAGCAGCTGCTTGAACTCCAGGACCGCGAACACCTCGCGGAGGGCGGGCTCGTCGATGGGCTTGCGCTCGAGGTCGGAGGGGCCGAGCGGCAGATCGACGTCGGTGAGCAGCCGGTTGAGGCGGCGGTTGCGGATGACGTTCTCGTATTGCGCGCGGAGGTTGTCGCCGACCTTGCCCGAGATCTCGTCCCGGTGCTCGAGGACGGCGTCGAGGGATCCGTACTGGTTCAGCCACTTCACCGCGGTCTTCGGGCCGACCTTGTCGACGCCGATGAGGTTGTCGCTCGTCTCCCCCACGAGCGCCGCGATGTCCGGGTACATCTCGGGCTGCACGCCGTACTTCTCGAACACCTTCTCCGCGTCGTAGCGCGTGAGCTGCGAGACGCCCTGCGTGGACGGGTACAGCAGCGTGACGTCGTCGTTGACGAGCTGGATGGCGTCGCGGTCGCCCGAGACGACGAGCACGCGGAAGCCCTGCTCGCGGCCCTGCGTGGCGAGGGTCGCGAGGATGTCGTCCGCCTCGTGGTCCTCCTTGGTGAGGGTGGGGATGTTCATGGTCTTCAGCGCCCGCTCCAGCAGCGGCACCTGCCCGGTGAACTCCACGGGCGTCTCGCCGCGCGTGCCCTTGTACTCCGGGTACTCGCGCGTGCGGAACGAGAAGCGCGAGATGTCGAACGCGACGCCGACGTGCGTGGGCTTCTCCTTCTGCAGGAGGTTGATGAGCATCGCGATGAAGCCGTGCACGGCGTTCGTGTGCTGCCCCTCGCGGTTCTGGAAGCTCTCCGCCGGCAGGGCGTAGAAGGCCCGGAACGCCAGGGAATGGCCGTCGATGACGAGGAGGGTAGGCTTTTCCGTGTTCGGCACGGGTCCAGCCTATCGAGGGCTCCCGACGTCCGACCGGCCCCGGAGGATCGCCATGACCCAGCCCGCATCCGACGACGACGCCGCCGGGCGGCTCGTCCGCCAGCCCCAGGACGTGGGCGCGCTGGCCGAGAAGATGGGCATCGTCTTCCACGAGCTGAGCCCGGAGCGCGCTGTTGCGACGATGCCCGCGGAGGGGAACACGCAGCCCTACGGCGTGGTGCACGGCGGCGCGTACGTGGTGCTCGCCGAGTCGCTCGGATCCATGTCCGCGAACGTCCACGCCGGTCCCGACCGCGTCGCGTTCGGCATCGAGCTCAACGCCAGCCACACGCGCTCGGCGTCGTCGGGGACCATCACCGGCACCTGCACGGCGATCCACCTCGGCGGCACGCTCACGACGCACGAGATCGTCATGACGGACGACCAGGGCCGCCGGCTCTCGACCGTGCGGATCACGAACATCATCCGCGAGCGCTCGCGGCGCTGACACAGCGCGCGCGGTGGGGGCGTCTCGGCGGCTAGGCCTTCTTGGCGCTCAGCTGCTCGATGATGGCCTGCGCCACGTCGTGCATGGTGAGGCGGCGGTCCATGGACGCCTTCTGGATCCAACGGAACGCCTCGGGCTCGGTGAGCCCCATCTTCTCGTTGAGCAGGCCCTTGGCCCGGTCGACGAGCTTGCGGGTCTCGAAGCGCTCGACGAGGTCGGACACCTCCGCCTCGAGCGTGATGATCTGCGCGTAGCGGGCCAGCGCGATCTCGATCGCGGGCAGCAGGTCGTTGGGCGTGAACGGCTTGACGACGTAGGCCAGCGCGCCGGCCTCGCCCGCGCGCTCCACGAGCTCCTTCTGGCTGAAGGCCGTGAGGAGGACGACGGGCGCGATGTGGTTGCGGTTCAGCCGCTCGGCCGCGGAGATGCCGTCGAGCTGGGGCATCTTGACGTCCATGATGACGAGGTCGGGACGCAGCTCCGTGGCCAGCGCGACGGCGGTCTCGCCGTCCCCGGCCTCGCCGACGACCTCGAAGCCGTTGTCGCGGAGGGTCTCCACGATGTCGAGGCGGATGAGCGACTCGTCCTCGGCGACGACGACACGGCGGGGGGCTGCGGGGGTTGCTTCCTGGTCACTCACGGATAGGAGCCTACGGTATCGTCGGGCGGGCCGGTGCGCGCCGGGACGGCGGGGGCCCGCCGCATCGTCGCGTCGACCGGGGTGCGCCGGATTGGCGGAATGGCAGACGCGGAGCACTCAAAATGCTCTGTCCGTGAGGGCGTGTGGGTTCGAGTCCCACATCCGGCACCGCACCGCAGGAGGACATGCGAGAGGGCGGGCGACCATCTGGTCGCCCGCCCTCTCGCATGTCCGCGGGGGCCGGAGCCCCCGCGTCGCCACGCTACTTCTCGTACGCGGGAGCCGCCTCGTTCACGGCGTCGCCGACGACGTGGACGCGCAGCTCGTTGGTCGAGCCCGCGATCCCGGGAGGGGACCCGGCGATGACGACGACCTTCTGGCCGACCTCGGCGAGGCCCTCGGCGAGGAGCACGTCGTCGACCTGGTGGAACATCTGGTCGGTGTGCGTGACCGGCTCCACGAGGTAGGACTGCACGCCCCACGACAGCGCCAGGCGACGGCGGATGCCCTCGTTCGGCGTGAAGGCGAGGATCGGGATGCCGTTGCGGAGGCGCGTCATGCGGCGGACCGAGTCGCCCGACTCGGTGAAGACGCAGAGGAACTTCGCCTCCACGAACTCGGCGACCTCGGCGGCCGCGAGCGTGATGGCGCCGCCCTGCGTGAAGGGGCGCGTGCCGAGCTTCGGGATGCGCTCCAGCCCGTGCTCCTCGGTGGACTCGATGATGCGCGCCATGGTCTTCACGGTGACGACGGGGAACTCGCCGACGCTCGTCTCGCCGCTCAGCATGAGCGCGTCGGCGCCGTCGAGGACGGCGTTGGCGCAGTCGGAGGCCTCGGCGCGCGTGGGACGCGGGCTCGTGATCATCGACTCGAGCATCTGCGTGGCCACGATGACGGGCTTCGCCTTGCGGCGGGCGAGCTCGACCGCGCGCTTCTGGACGATCGGGACGGCCTCGAGCGGCAGCTCGACGCCCAGGTCGCCGCGGGCGACCATGATCGCGTCGAACGCGTCGACGATCTCCTCGAGCGCGTCGACGGCCTGCGGCTTCTCGACCTTGGCGACGACGGGGACGCGGCGGCCCTCCTCGTCCATGATCTCGTGCACGCGGACGATGTCCGAGGCGTCGCGGACGAAGCTCAGCGCGATGAGGTCGGCGCCGAGGCGGAGGCCCCAGCGGAGGTCCGCCTCGTCCTTGTCGGACAGCGCGGGCACGTTGACCGCGACGCCCGGGAGGTTGATGCCCTTGTTGTTGCTGACCGCGCCGGCCACCTCGACGGTGGTCGTGACGCGCGTGCCGTCGGTGGAGACCACGCGGAGCGTGACCTTGCCGTCGTCGATGAGCAGCGGGTCGCCCGGCTTCACGTCGCCCGGGAGGCCCTTGTACGTGGTGGAGCAGATGTCCTTCGTGCCGAGGATGTCCTCGACCGTGATGACGAAGGTGTCGCCGAACGCCAGGTCGTGCGGGCCGTCGGAGAACTTGCCGAGCCGGATCTTCGGGCCCTGCAGGTCGACGAGGACCGCGACCGCGCGGCCCGCGTCGTCGGCGGCCTTCCGGATCGTGGAGTAGATGCCCTCGTGGACGTCGTAGGTGCCGTGGCTGAGGTTCATCCGCGCCACGTCCACGCCGGCGTCGATGATGGCGCGGATGCTCTCATAGGAGCTGGTCGCGGGCCCGAGGGTCGCGACGATCTTCGCTCGTCTGGTCATGCTCTGTCTGTCTCGCGTTTCTGCGTCGCACACGGACGCGGTTCGGGTGAGTGGTCGCGGTCGCGCGCCGAGGGCGGCGTCCGGGTCAGATGGAGAGAGCGCGGTCCGTGGGACGGACCGGGAACGGGAGCTCCGTGTCCCCCTCAAGGTACCGGTCGACGGCGGAGGCCGCTGAACGTCCCTCCGCGATCGCCCACACGATGAGCGACTGGCCGCGTCCCGCGTCGCCCGCGACGAAGACGCCGGCCTGGTCGGTCTGGTAGTCCTCGCCGCGCGCGACGTTGCCGCGCTCGTCGAAGGGGACCTGGAGCTGGCCCTCCAGGGCGTCCTTCTCGGGGCCCGTAAAGCCGAGCGCGAGGAGCACGAGGTCGGCGGGGATCTCCCGCTCGGTGCCCGACTTCGGCACGCGGCGGCCGTCGCGGAACTCGGTCTCGGCGACCCGGACCGCGCGCACGTGCCCGTCGTCGTCCTTCAGGAACTCGACCGTGGTGGCGAGGTACTGGCGCTCGCCGCCCTCCTCGTGCGCGCTCGACACCTCGAAGAGGGTCGGGTACGTCGGCCACGGCTGGTCGGGGCGGCGCTCCGACGGCGGCTGCTGGCCGATGGCGAGGTTGGTGACCGAGGCCGCCTTCTGGCGGTGCGCGGTCCCGATGCAGTCCGCGCCGGTGTCGCCGCCGCCGAGGACGACGACGTGCTTGCCCTCCGCGTGGATCTGCTCGGGCACCTGGTCGCCGGCCGTCGCGTGGTTCGACTGGCGCAGGTAGTCCATGGCGAAGTGCACGCCGTCGACGTCGCGGCCCGGGATGTCGAGGTCGCGCGGCACGAGCGCGCCGGTGCAGACCACGACCGCGTCGTAGCGGAGGCGCAGGTCGGACCAGGTGATGTCCGTGCCGATGTCGACGCCCGCGCGGAAGCGCGTGCCCTCGGCGGTCATCTGCGCGAGGCGCGCCTCGAGGTGCCTCTTCTCCATCTTGAAGTCGGGGATCCCGTAGCGCAGCAGGCCGCCGATGCGGTCGTCGCGCTCGAAGACGGCGACCGTGTGGCCAGCGCGCGTGAGCTGCTGGGCGGCGGCGAGGCCGGCGGGACCGGATCCCACGACCGCGACGGTCTTGCCCGTGAGGCGCTCGGGCGGGTGCGGCTCGACCCAGCCGTTCTGGAAGGCGTCGTCGATGATGGACACCTCGACCTGCTTGATGGTCACGGGCGGCTGGTTGATGCCGAGCACGCACGAGCTCTCGCAGGGCGCGGGGCACAGTCGGCCCGTGAACTCCGGGAAGTTGTTCGTGGCGTGCAGGCGCTCGATGGCCTGGCGGCCCTCTCCGCGCCACGTGAGGTCGTTCCACTCCGGGATGAGGTTGCCGAGCGGGCAGCCCTGGTGGCAGAACGGGATGCCGCAGTCCATGCACCGGCCGGCCTGGCGCACGAGCTCGCCGCGCTCCTGCTGCTCGTACACCTCCTTCCAGTCCATGAGGCGCACCGAGACGGGTCGGCGCTTGGGGAGCTCGCGCTCCGTCACCTTGAGGAAGCCCTTGGGGTCAGCCACCGGTCACCTCCAGGATGCGCTTCCAGGCGACGTCGCCGTCGGGGTCCAGCCCCTCGTCCACCGCGGTCTGGCGGGTGGCGAGGACGGCCGCGTAGTCCCGCGGCAGGATCTTGGTGAAGCGTTCCATGGAGGTCTCCGGGTCGGCGAGCAGGCGCTCGGCCACTGTGGATCCGGTCTCGGCGAGGTGCCGGCGGAGGAGGTCGAGCACGATCTCGGCGTCGGCGCTCCCGAGCGGGTGCAGCTCGAGCTCGCCCGACGCGAGCGCGTCGGTGTTGATGCGGTCGCGGTCGAGGTCGATGACGTACGCCGTGCCGCCCGACATGCCCGCGCCGATGTTCCGGCCGGTGCCGCCCAGGACGAGCGCGAGCCCACCGGTCATGTACTCGAGCGCGTGGTCGCCCACCGCCTCGACGACCGCGGTTGCGCCGGAGTTGCGGACGAGGAACCGCTCCCCCACCATGCCGCGGATGAACATGGTGCCCTGCGTCGCGCCGTAGCCGATGACGTTGCCCGCGATGACGTTCTCCTCCGCGGGGAAGCCGGCCCGGTCGTCGGGCCGCACGACGATGTCGCCGCCCGAGAGGCCCTTGCCGAGGTAGTCGTTGCTGTCGCCGACGAGGCGCAGCGTGATGCCGGAGGGCATGAACGCCCCGAAGGACTGGCCGGCGGATCCGCGGAGGGTGACGTCGATGGATCCCGTCGGCAGCCCGTCCTCGCCGTGCGCCTTCGTGACCAGGTGGCCGAGCATCGTGCCGACCGCGCGCGCCGTGTTGCGCACGGGCAGGTCGATCGCGATCCGGCCGCCGTGGTCGAGCACGTCGCGGCTGAGGCGGATGAGCTCGTTGTCGAAGTGGGCCTCGAGCTCGTGGTCCTGCGACCGGCCGTGCTTCATCGGCTCGTCGTCCGCGAAGGTCGGGCCGACCAGGATCGGCGTCAGGTCGAGGCCGGACGCCTTCCAGTGGTCGACCGCGTCCTCGACGCCGAGCAGGTCGTTGCGGCCCACGATCTCGTCGAGCGAGCGGTAGCCGAGGGCGGCCAGGTGCTCGCGCACCTCCTGCGCGATGAACTCGAAGAAGTTGACGACGTGGTCCGCCTTGCCCGGGAAGCGCTTGCGGAGCTCCGGGTTCTGCGTGGCGACGCCGACGGGGCACGTGTCGAGGTGGCAGACGCGCATCATGATGCAGCCCGAGACGACGAGCGGCGCAGTGGCGAAGCCGAACTCCTCGGCGCCGAGCAGCGCGCCGACGATCACGTCGCGGCCGGACTTCATCTGCCCGTCGACCTGCACGACCACGCGGTCGCGCATGCCGTTGAGGCGGAGGGTCTGCTGCGTCTCGGCGAGGCCCAGCTCCCACGGCGTGCCGGCGTGCTTGAGGGAGTTGACCGGGCTCGCGCCCGTGCCGCCGTCGTGGCCCGAGACGAGGATCACGTCGCTCAGGGCCTTCGCGACCCCCGCGGCCACCGCGCCGATGCCCGACTGGCTGACGAGCTTCGTGTGGATCCGGGCGGCCGGGTTCGCGCGCTTGAGGTCGAAGATCAGCTGCTTGAGGTCCTCGATCGAGTAGATGTCGTGGTGCGGCGGCGGCGAGATGAGGCCGACGCCCGCGGTCGCGTGGCGCGTGCGCGCCACCCACGGGTACACCTTGCCGGGCGGCAGCTGGCCGCCCTCGCCGGGCTTGGCGCCCTGGGCGAGCTTGATCTGGATGTCGTCGGCATGCGTGAGGTACATGCTCGTGACGCCGAAGCGCCCGGACGCGACCTGCTTGATGGAGCTCCGGCGCTCGGGGTCGAGCAGGCGCTCCACGTTCTCGCCGCCCTCGCCCGTGTTCGACTTCGCGCCGAGCCGGTTCATCGCGATGGCGAGCGTCTCGTGCGCCTCCTCGGAGATCGAGCCGTAGCTCATCGCCCCCGTGGAGAAGCGCTTGACGATGTCGCTGATGGGCTCCACCTCGTCGAGCGGCACGGGCGGGCGCGCGCCCGTGCGCAGCTTGAACATGCCGCGGAGGGTCATCAGGTCCTTCGACTGCGCGTCGACCATGGACGTGTACTCGCGGAAGATGTCGTACCGGCGCGTGCGCGTCGCGTGCTGCAGCCGGAAGATCGTGTCCGGGTTGAACAGGTGCGGGGATCCGTCGCGGCGCCACTGGTACTCGCCGCCCGTCTGCAGCCGCTCGTGCGAGAGCACGGCGCCGTCCGCCGGGTAGGCGCTCCGGTGGCGCGCGGCGTTCTCCGCCGCGATGACGTCGATGCCGACGCCGCCGAGGCGCGTCGTGGTGCCCGAGAAGTACTGGTCCACCAGCTGCTGCGAGAGGCCGACCGCCTCGAAGCACTGCGCTCCGGCGTACGAGGACACCGTGGAGATGCCCATCTTGGACATGATCTTGAGCACGCCCTTGCCGAGGCCCTTGATGAGGTTCCGCGTGGCCTTCTCCGGCGTCACGCCCGTGAGCATGCCGCTGCGGACGAGGTCCTCGCAGGACTCCATCGCCAGGTACGGGTTGACCGCAGAGGCGCCGTAGCCGATCAGGAGCGCGATGTGGTGCACCTCGCGCACGTCGCCGGCCTCGACAACGATGCCGACCTTCATGCGGGTCTGCGTGCGGATGAGGTGGTGGTGCACGGCCGCGATCATGAGGAGCGACGGGATGGGCGCGAGGTCGCGGTTGGAGTCGCGGTCCGACAGGACGATGAACTGCGCGCCGTGCGCGATCGCGCGGTCGACCTCGTCGCACATGGCGTCGATGCGCCTCTGCATGGCGAGCGGGCCGTCGTCGACGCGGTAGAGGCCGCTCACGATCGTGGTGGTGCGGCTGCCGGGACGGTGGTCGATGTGGATGACCTTCGCCAGCTCGTCGTTGTCGATCACGGGGAAGTCGAGCACGACCTGCTTGGCGTGCTCGGGCCCGGCGTCGAGGAGGTTCCGCTGCGGGCCGAGGCCGAGGCGGAGGCTCGTGACGACCTCCTCGCGGATGGAGTCGAGCGGCGGGTTCGTGACCTGCGCGAACTGCTGCGTGAAGTAGTCGAACAGCAGGCGCGGGCGCTGCGAGAGGACCGCGATGGGCGTGTCCGACCCCATGGCGCCGAGGGGCTCGGCGCCGACCTTCGCCATGGGCATGAGGAGCATCCGCACCTCCTCCTCGGTGTAGCCGAAGGTGCGCTGGCGGCGGACGACGGACGCGGGCGTGTGCACGACGTGCTCGCGCTCCGGCAGGTCGGCCAGGTGGATCCGGTTCTCGAGCCACTCGCCCCACGGCGCGCTGGCGGCGAGCTCCGACTTGATCTCGTCGTCCTCGATGATGCGGCCGGCCTCGGTGTCGACCAGGAACATCTTGCCGGGGCGCAGGCGGCCCTTGCGCGCGATGCGCGCGGGGTCGATCTCGAGCACGCCGATCTCGCTGCCGAGCACCACGAGGCCGTCGTGCGTGACGAGGTAGCGGCCCGGGCGCAGGCCGTTGCGGTCGAGGGTCGCGCCGACGAGCGTGCCGTCGGTGAAGGTGAGCGCGGCCGGGCCGTCCCACGGCTCCATGACCATGGAGTGGTACTCGTAGAAGTCCCGGCGCACGGGGTCGATGTCGGTCTGCTTCTCCCACGCCTCGGGGACCATCATCATCATCGCGTGCGGCAGGCTGCGGCCGCTCAGGCTGAGGAGCTCGAGGACCTCGTCGAAGGACGCGGAGTCGCTCGCGCCGGGCGTGACGATGGGCATCAGCGGCGAGAGGTCGCCGAGCAGCTCGGACTCGAGCTGGGACTGGCGGGCGCGCATCCAGTTGCGGTTGCCGGCGACCGTGTTGATCTCGCCGTTGTGCGCCATCATCCGCAGCGGCTGCGCGAGCGGCCACGACGGGAACGTGTTCGTGGAGTACCGCGAGTGAACGATGGCGAGCTTCGAGGCGAAGCGCTCGTCGGAGAGGTCCGGGTAGAACGGCTCCAGCTGGAGCGTGGTGACCATGCCCTTGTAGACGAGGGTGCGCGCGGACAGCGAGATGAAGTACGCGCCGAGCTCCCGCTCCGCGCGCTTGCGCATCCGGAAGGCCAGGCGGTCGAGGGCGAGCCCAGAGGGTCGGTCGGACGGCTGCGCGGCGTCGGAGGCGAGGAACAGCTGGCGGAAGGCGGGCATCGCCTTGCGCGCCAGGTTGCCGAGGTGCGACGGGTCGACCGGCACCTCGCGCCAGCCGAGCACGCGGAGGCGCTCCTCCCCGGCGAGGCGCTCGATGCCGGCCTGCAGCTCCTCGCGCTCGGCGTCGTCGGTCGGCAGGAAGGCCATGCCGACCGCGTACTCCCCCATGGCCGGAAGGTCGAAGCCGACGACCCCGCGGAGGAACGCGTCCGGGATCTGCGTCATGATGCCGGCGCCGTCACCGGTGCCCGCGTCGGAGCCGATGGCCCCGCGGTGCTCGAGGTTCCGGAGCGCGTCGAGCGCGTTGACGATGATGTCGTGCCCGGGGGTGCCGCGCAGGGTGGCCACCATGGCCAGGCCGCACGCGTCCTTCTCGAACGCCGGGTCGTAGAGGCCCTGCTTCGCGGGGAACGAGCCGCCGGGAGGGGAGGTGGAGGAGAACGCCATGGGAACCGTCCTAGATGCACTGCGGAGGGACGTCGCTGGCCCTGTGGTGGGGACCGCCTCGCGAGAGGAGGAGGCGGTGACCGCGGGGGTGCCCGCGCTGGGGACTAGGCGCCGCGTCCGCTTGTGGCGGGGAGAGCGTGGGAGTCCGACCCGGTGGATGCCCGATCGTCGTCGACGTCGGCGAAATCCGAATCCGTGTACACCGATGCTACCTCGCCGTCGCGGCCCGCCTTCGCGCGACGCGTTACGTCATTCGGGGTGCGGCCCGGCAGGTAGGGGCTCGGCTCGCTGCCGACGTGTCGCCGGGTCTGCACGAGGAAGAGCACGAGGCCGAGGGCCACCGCGAGGAAGGCCGCCCAGACGTTGGTGCGGACGCCGAAGAAGATCTCGCTCGGGTCGATGCGGATCGACTCGAAGACCATGCGGCCCAGGCCGTACCACATGAGGTAGACGGCGAGGCCGCGGCCCCACTGCAGGCGCACGGCGCGGCCGAGCACGATGATGAACAGCGCGCCGGCGACGTTCCACACGATCTCGTAGAGGAACGTGGGGTGGAACAGCGTGCCCGCGGGCAGTCCGGCCGGGAACGCGGCGTTGCTCGGGTCGACCTCGAGGCCCCAGGGCAGCGTGGTCGGGGTGCCGAACAGCTCCTGGTTGAAGTAGTTCCCCATGCGGCCCGCGGCCTGCGCGAGCAGGAGGCCGGGCGCCAGCGCGTCGGCGAAGGTCCAGAAGCGGACGCCCGTCCACTTGGAGCCGAGCCACACGCCCACGGCGCCGCCGATGAGGGCGCCGAAGATGGCGATGCCGCCCTCCCACACGTAGAGCACGCGCCAGAGGTCCGCGCCGTCGTAGAAGTAGTCGCCGGGGTGGGTGAGCACGTGGAACGCACGTGCGCCGATGATCCCGAGGACGAGCGCGCACAGCGTGAAGTCGATGACGGTGCCCGACTCGACGCCGCGCGCCACGAGGCGGCGGTTGGTGAGGAACGCCGCGATGAGGATGCCGACGAGGATGCACACGGCGTACGCGTGGATGACGAAGGTGAGCGGCAGGTCGATGCCGAAGCCCTGGAGCCACGCCGTGACGTCGAACCGGGTGTCGGACGGGTCCGGGCTGGGGATGCTCATCGGGGCGAACAACGGATGGCGCTCACTTTCGGAGGGGATTCGGCGGGCGCGGCGGGACCGCGGGCCGGGGGCTACTGTAGCGCGGTTCCCCGCGCGAGATCGGCCGCGGCGCGGGCGACCCCGGGCACGCCGCCGTCGGCGAGGGCCGCCACGAGGGCGGACCCGACGATGGCGCCGTCGGCGTAGTCGAGCACCTCGCGCACCTGGTCGCCGGTGGAGATGCCGATGCCGACGCACGCGCTGGTGGACCCCGCGTCGCGCAGGCGCGAGACGAGCCCGCGCGCGGCCTGGTCGACGTCCTGCCGGGCACCCGTGATGCCCATGGTCGAGACGGCGTAAACGAAGCCGCGGCTGCGCTCGACGGCCTGGTGCAGGCGGGCCTGGCTGGAGGACGGGGCCGCGAGGAACACGCGGTCGAGGCCCGTGCGCTCGGAGGCGGCGAGCCAGTCGGCGCCCTCGTCCGGGATGAGGTCCGGGGTGATGAGGCCGGCGCCCCCCGCGGCGACGATGTCGTCCGCGAAGCGCTCCACGCCGTACTGCACGACGGGGTTCCAGTAGGTCATGAGGAGGACCGGGGCGTCGACGCGCTGGGTGATCGCGTGCAGGGCGTCGAAGCCGTCGCGGAGGCGGAAGCCCTGCGCGAGCGCGGTCTGCGTGGCGCGCTGGATGACGGGGCCGTCCATGACGGGGTCGCTGTACGGCAGGCCGAGCTCGATGACGTCGACGCCGTTCTCGACGAGCGCGACGGCGGCCTCGATGCTGGTGGCGACGTCGGGGAACCCGACGGGCAGGTAGCCGACGAGGGCGCCGGATCCCTGCTCGCGCCGGAGCGCGATGGTCCGCTCGACGGGGCTGCCCGCGGGCGCGGCGGCGTGGGCTGCCGCGGTCACGACTGCTCCGCCCCGGCGTCGATGAGGTCGAAGTACTTCCCCGCGGTCTCCATGTCCTTGTCGCCGCGGCCGCTGAGGTTGACCAGGATGATCGACTCGGGGCCGAGCTCCTCGCCGAGCTCGAGCGCGCCGGCGAGGGCGTGCGCCGACTCGATGGCCGGGATGATGCCTTCGGTGCGGCTGAGGAGGCGCAGCGCGCTCATCGCCTGGTCGTCCGTGACGGGACGGTACGACGCACGGCCGAGGTCCGACAGCCAAGAGTGCTCCGGGCCGACGCCCGGGTAGTCGAGGCCGGCGGAGATGGAGTGCGAGTCGATGGTCTGGCCGTCCTCGTCCTGGAGGAGGTAGCTGCGCGCGCCGTGCAGCATGCCGGGCCGGCCCTTGGTGATGGTGGCGGCGGTGCGCGGGGTGTCCGCGCCGTCGCCGCCGGCCTCGAACCCGTAGAGGGCCACGTCGGCGTCGTCGAGGAACGCGTGGAAGATGCCGATGGCGTTGGATCCGCCGCCGACGCACGCGGCGACGGCGTCGGGCAGGCGCCCCGTGAGCGCGAGGACCTGCTCGCGGGCCTCCTCGCCGATGACCTTCTGCAGGTCGCGCACCATGGCCGGGAACGGGTGCGGGCCCGCCACCGTGCCGAAGACGTAGTTGGTGGTCTCGACGTTGGTGACCCAGTCGCGCATGGCGTCGTTGATGGCGTCCTTGAGCGTGCGCGAGCCCGAGCGCACCGGGATGACCTCGGCGCCCAGCAGGCGCATGCGCGCCACGTTCAGCGCCTGCCGCTCGGTGTCGACCTCGCCCATGTAGATGACGCAGTCGAGGCCGAAGAGCGCGGCCGCCGTGGCGGTCGCGACGCCGTGCTGGCCCGCGCCCGTCTCCGCGATGATGCGCTTCTTGCCGATCTTCTTGGTGAGCAGGGCCTGGCCCAGCACGTTGTTGATCTTGTGCGAGCCCGTGTGGTTCAGGTCCTCGCGCTTGAGGATGATGCGGGCGCCGCCGGCGTGCGCGGCGAACCGCGGCACCTCCGTGATGAGCGACGGGCGGCCCGTGTACGTGCGGTGCAGCTCCTTGAGCTCCTCGATGAACGCGGGGTCGACCTTGAGCTCGTCCCACGCCGTCGACAGCTCGTCGAGGGCGGCGACGAGGGACTCCGGGACGTAGCGCCCGCCGAACTCGCCGAAGTAGGGGCCGGTCACGCTGCGCAGGTCGGTCATGCGCGGATGTCCAGGAACTCGGAGAGCGTGCGGACGGGATCGCCCGTGACGAGCGCCTCGCCCACCAGGACGACGTCGGCGCCCGCGCGGCGGTAGTGCGCCACGTCGTCGGCGGTCTTCACCGCGGACTCCGCGATGCGCACGACGCCCGCGGGGATGGAGTCGGCCAGGCGCCCGAAGAGGTCGCGGTCGAGCTCGAAGGTGGTGAGGTCCCGGGCGTTGACGCCCACTACCTGCGCGCCGAGGTCGAGCGCGCGGGACACCTCCTCGGCCGAGTGGGTCTCGACGAGCGCGGTCATGCCGAGCTCGCCCACGAGCGCGTGCAGCTGGACGAGCGTCCTCTGGTCGAGCGCGGCGACGATGAGGAGGACGAGGTCGGCGCCCGAGGCGCGCGCCTCCAGCACCTGGTATGGCTCGCCGATGAAGTCCTTGCGGAGCACGGGGATGGACACCGTGTCGCGCACCTGCTCGAGGTCGTGCAGCGAGCCGCCGAACCTGCGGCCCTCGGTGAGGACGCTGATGGCGCTGGCCCCGCCGGTCTCGTAGCGGGACGCGAGGAGCGCGGGATCCGGGATCTCGGCGAGGGCGCCGCGCGAGGGGCTCGAGCGCTTCACCTCGGCGATGATCTTCACCCGGTCGGCGGGCGCGAGGGCGCTGAGGGCGTCGAGGGCCGCGGGGCGCGCGAGCGCGTCGGCCTCGACCTGGGCGAGGGGACGGGTCTCGCGGCGCGCGGCCGCGTCCTCGAGGGCGCCGGCGAGGAGGTCGTCCAGCATCTAGGAGTGCGCCTTCGAGTGGGTGGACACGGTGCGGTGCCCGCCGACGCCGAAGCCCATCTTCTTCATGACGCCGCCGGTGATCCAGCCGAGGATGGCGAGGACCGCCGAGGCCCACACGACGGGCTCGATGGCGAACCAGAACGCGATGGTGCCGACGGTGAACGCGACGAGCATGATGACGACAGCCGTCCAGGCCGCCGGCGAGTTGCCGTGGCCGGGTTCTGCGGACTCTGTGGACATGCGTGCTCCTCGGGGTGGTGCGGTCGGGACGGGTCGAGTCTACCGGGCGGCGTCGGGGCGGCCGTCGGCATGGGGAGGGCAGGCGGGGACGTCAGCCGACCCTCACGTGGCTCCGCCGGGCGGGGCGTCGTCGGCGTCGCCGGCCTCGCGGCGGGTGGGATCCGCGCCGCCGCTCAGGCTGTCCCAGGCGGCGACGGGATCCTCGCGCGGGACGATCCGGCGGGCGGGCGACTGGTCGGGCGCGTCGTACCGCGACCGGCGCGTGGGCCAGCGCGCGCCGGTGACGGCGATGAACAGGCCCGTGAGCGCGGTCGCGACGCCGGCGACGAGCGTGACCGGGCCCCAGGGGGTCGTGGTCCAGCCCGCGACGAGGTCGGCGACCGCCGCGGATCCCGCCACGCCCGTGACGGTCGTGACGGCGGCCTCGCCCGCCTGGACCGGCCCCGCGATCGCGGTGAGGGCCGTGAGCGCGACCGTGGCGCCGATCAGCGTCTCGAGGACGCCGAGCACCACGCGCAGCACGCGGCCCGCGATCGCGAGGGCGCCGGCGAGGGCGAGGCTGGAGAGCGCGAGGGCGCTGAGCGCGGGGGCGGCGACGCTGCCCGCGACGGGCACGAGCGCAGGGGCCTGTCCGCCGATGCGGAGCGTCGACCAGTCCTGCGACCAGCCGAGGAAGGTCGCGGCGCTCGTGGCGAGGACGAGCAGGAGGGCGAGGGACTTCGTGCGGCGCGTGACGCGCATCAGCGCACGCGCCGCATGGCCTCGGCGACCGCGACCGCGCGCAGCGGCGCGGCGGCCTTGTTCTGCGACTCGAGGTACTCGGCGTCCGGGTCGGAGTCGGCGACCATGCCGCCGCCCGCCTGGACGTGCGCGATGCCGTCGACGATCGTGGCGGTGCGGATCGCGATGGCCAGGTCGGCGTCGCCGGCGAAGTCGAAGTAGCCCACCACTCCCCCGTACACGCCGCGCTGGGCGGGCTCGAGCTCGTCGATGATCTGCAGGGCGCGCGGCTTGGGCGCGCCCGAGAGCGTGCCGGCCGGGAACGTGGCGCGGAAGACGTCGATGCTCGAGACGCCGGGCCGGAGCGTGCCCTCGACCGAGCTGACCAGGTGCATGATGTGGCTGAACCGCTCGACGCGCATGAACTCGGTGACCTCGACGGATCCCGGGGCGCACGCCTTGAGCATGTCGTTGCGCGCGAGGTCCACGAGCATGAGGTGCTCGGCGCGCTCCTTCGGGTCGGCGAGGAGCGACTCCTCGTGGGCGACGTCTTCCTCGACGGTCGCGCCGCGGGGGCGGGATCCGGCGATGGGGTGCATGTAGACGTGGTCGTCGGTGACGGTCACGAGCGCCTCGGGCGAGGACCCGACGATGGAGTACGGCTTCCCGTCCGCGTCCTCGAGCGTGAGCAGGTACATGTACGGGCTCGGGTTGAGCACGCGCAGGATGCGGTACACGTCGATCGGGTCGGCCGTGGTCGGCTGGTCGAAGCGCTGCGAGACGACGACCTGGAAGACGTCGCCCTCGTGGATGTGGTGCTTGCTGCGCGCGATGGCCTCGTGGAAGTCGGCGGGCTCGGTGCGGAGCGTCGCGGACGGCTGCGCCTGGAGGTCGACCTCGGCGAGGAACGTCTCGGACGGGCGCGCGAGGTCGGCCTGCATGCGGTCGAGGCGCGCCTGCGCGTCGGCCCACATCGCTTCCTCGTCGTCGACGCCGTCGTTGAGCGCCGTCGCGACGAGCGTGACGGTGCCGCGGCGGTGGTCGAGCACCGCGAGCTCGGAGACGAAGCTGAGCGCCTGGCCGGGCACGGGGACCTCGGCCGGCGGACGGTCGGGCAGGCGCTCGATCTGCCGCACGGCCTCCCAGCCGATGAAGCCGACGAGGCCGCCGGTGAGGGGCGGCAGGCCGGGGATCCGCGGGGTCTCCCAGCGCGCGTAGAGCGCGGCGAGGGCGGCCAGCGGGCCGTCGGGCGCGTCGTCTCCGAGGGCGCGGCGCGCGTCCATGCCGTAGTCGAGCCAGCGCGCGGAGTCGCCCTGCTGGGTGAGGACGCCGAAGGAGGAGACGCCGACGAACGAGAAGCGGGTCCAGATGCCGCCCTGGCCGGCGGACTCGAGCAGGAAGCTGCCCGGGCGGCCCGCGGTGAGCTTGCGGTGGACGCCGACGGGCGTCTCCCCGTCGGCGAAGACCTCGCGGAGCACGGGGATCACGCGGTGGTCGGCGGCGAGGACGCGGAACGCATCCCGCGTGGTGGTGCCGGGCGCGGGGACGGACGGCGCGGCGGGGCGCGGGGTCTCGCTCATGGGGTGGGCCCTTCGTCGGCGGCGGGACGCGCGCCCGTGACGGGGTGGAGGTGGTCGGCGTCGAAGCAGGTGCGCGTGCCGGTGTGGCAGGCCACTCCTACCTGGTCGACCTGGACGAGGACCGTGTCGCCGTCGCAGTCGAGGGCGGCGTCGCGCACGTACTGGCCGTGGCCGGAGGTGTCGCCCTTCCGCCAGTACTCGCTCCGCGAGCGGGACCAGAAGGTGACGCGGCCCGTGGTGAGCGTGCGGCGCAGGGCCTCGCGGTCCATGTAGCCGAGCATGAGCACCTCGCGCGTGTCGTGCTGCTGGATCACGGCGGGCAGCAGCCCGTCGTCGGCGAAGGAGGCGCGGGCGAGGATGCCGTCCACGTCGGGGACGCCGTGCGCATCGGTGTCGATCGGGGCTGCGCTCATCGTCGGACCACCTGACCGGCGTCCTGGAGGGCGCCCTTGACGTCGCCGATCGTGAACCGGCGGGAGTGGAAGACGCTCGCGGCGAGCACGGCGTCGGCGCCGGCCTCGATCGCGGGCGCGAAGTGGTCGAGCTCGCCCGCGCCGCCCGAGGCGATGACGGGAACGCGGCTCGCGGCGCGCATGGCGGCCACGAGCTCGAGGTCGAAGCCGTCGCGCGTGCCGTCGGCGTCGATGGAGTTGACGAGCAGCTCGCCCGCGCCGCGCTCGACGGCCTCGCGGGCCCACGCGACGGCGTCGATGGTCGTCCGCGTGCGGCCGCCGTGGGTCGTCACGACGAAGCCGGACGCCGTCTCGCCGCGCGTCACGTCGAGCGACAGGACGCAGACCTGCGCGCCGAAGCGGTCGGCGATCTCTCCCACGAGGTCGGGACGGGCGATGGCCGCGCTGTTGACGCCGATCTTGTCGGCGCCGCTCGCGAGCAGCCGCGCGACGTCGTCGGCGCTGCGCACTCCCCCGCCGACCGTCAGCGGGATGAAGACCTGCTCGGCCGTGGCGCTCACGACGTCGTACATGGTGGAGCGGTCCTCGACCGTGGCCGTGACGTCGAGGAACGTGAGCTCGTCGGCGCCCTGCTCGTAGTAGAGGCGCGCGAGCTCGACGGGATCGCCCGCGTCCTGCAGGTCGAGGAAGTTGACGCCCTTGACGACGCGGCCCGCGGCCACGTCGAGGCACGGGATGACGCGGACGGCGAGCTGCGCGGCGGGGCCTGAGGCGGATCCAGCGGGGGCCACGGTCAGATCCGGGCGGCGTGGATGGGGCTGACGAGGATGGCGCGCGCGCCGACCTCGTGCAGGCGGTCCATGATCTGGTTCGTGTCGTCGCGGGGCACCATCGAGCGCACGGCGACCCACGCGGGGTCCTGCAGCGGCGAGATGGTGGGCGACTCGATGCCCGGCGTGATGGCCGTGGCGGCGTCGAGCAGGTCGAGCGGCACGTCGTAGTCCATGAGCACGTAGCGGCGCGCGACGAGCACGCCCTCGAGGCGGCGGAGCAGCGTGGCGGCGCCCGGCTTCTCCTCGGCGCCCGAGATGAGGACGGCGGTGGAGCGGAGGATCACGGGGCCGAAGATCTCGAGCCCGGCCTTCCGCAGCGTGGTCCCCGTCTCGACCACGTCGGCGATGGCGTCGGCGACGCCGAGCTGGATGGCGGACTCCACGGCGCCGTCGAGGCGGATGAGCTGCGCCTCGACGCCGTGCTCGCGGAGGAACCCGCCGACGAGGACGGGGTAGCTCGTGGCGATGCGGACTCCCGCGAGGTCCTCGAGCTCGGCGAAGCGGCCGACGGGGCCGGCGAAGCGGAACGTGGATCCCGCGAAGCCGAGCTCCGCGGTCTCGGCGGCCTCGGACGCGGAGTCGATGAGGAGGTCGCGACCGGTGATGCCGACGTCGAGCGCGCCGGATCCGACGTAGGTGGCGATGTCGCGCGGGCGGAGGTAGAAGAACTCGACGTCGTTGCGCGCGTCGAGGACGTAGAGCTCCTTGGGGTCACGACGACCGGCGTACCCGGCCTCGGCGAGCATCTGGGCGGCGGTCTCGGCGAGCGAGCCCTTGTTGGGCACGGCGACACGGAGCATGGGGATCACTTCTTCCGATGGAGGGGGCGGCACGGGTGACGGGGCGCGTCACAGATGTCGGCCGACGTCCTCCAGGGTGAGGCCGCGCGCGATCATCATGACCTGCACGTGGTACAGCAGCTGCGAGATCTCCTCGGCCGTGCGGTCGTCGGACTCGTACTCGGACGCCATCCAGACCTCGGCGGCCTCCTCGACGACCTTCTTGCCGATCGCGTGCACGCCGCCGTCGAGCTCGCGGACGGTGCCGGACCCCTCGGGCCGCTCGGCGGCGATCCGGGTCAGCTCGCCGAACAGGTCATCGAAGGTCTTCACGTGCTCCAGGGTACAGCCGCGCGACGGGGCCCCGGCACGACGACGGGAGGCCGGGAGCGATGCGCTCCCGGCCTCCCGGTGGTGGTGCGGGTCGTGCGGAGGACGCGTGCTAGCCGACGCCCTGCAGGTCGATCACGAAGATCAGCGTGCGGCCGGAGAGGCGGTGGCCGCCGCCCGCGGGGCCGTAGGCGAGCTCCGGCGGGACGACGAGCTGGCGGCGTCCGCCGACCTTCATGCCGGGGATACCCTGCTGCCAGCCGGCGATGAGGCTGCGGAGGGGGAAGCGCACGGACTGGCCGCGGCTCCACGAGGAGTCGAACTCCTCGCCGGACTCGAAGTCGACGCCGAGGTAGTGCACGTCGACCGTGTCGCCGGGCTGGGCCTCGGGGCCGTCGCCCACGGTGATGTCGGAGATGGTGAGCTCTGCGGGGGCCGGGCCGTCGACGGGCTCGACCTCGGGCTTGGTGGTGTCGGTCATGGATCCAGTCAAGCAGATCCGTGCGCGCCTTCCGTCAGTGCGCGTGGGTGTGCGCCTCGGCCGCGCGGCGCAGCTCGGCGATGGCCGACTCGGGGTCGCCGCCGCGGAACACGCCGGATCCGGAGACGAACGTGTCGGCGCCGGCCTCGGCCGCGCGGCCGATGGTCTCGACGTCGATGCCGCCGTCGACCTGGAGCCAGACGTCGTGGCCGGACTCGCGGAGGCGCGAGCGGAGGGCCCGGAGCTTCGGCATGGTCTCGGGCATGAAGGACTGGCCGCCGAAGCCGGGCTCGACCGTCATCACGAGCACCTGGTCGAACTCGGGGAGGAGCTCGAGGTAGTCGTCGACGGGCGTGCCGGGCTTCAGCGCGATGCCGGCGCGCGCGCCGATCTCGCGGAGCCGGCGGGCGAGCGCCACGGGCTCGCGCGTGGCCTCGGCGTGGAAGGTGACGCTCGCGGCGCCCGCCTCCGCGTAGCCGGGGGCCCAGCGGTCGACGTCGTCGATCATCAGGTGGATGTCGAGCGGCACGGGCGTCACCTGCTGGAGGCGCTCCACCATCGGCAGGCCGAACGTGAGGTTCGGCACGAAGTGGTTGTCCATGATGTCGACGTGCACGAGGTCGGCGGTGGCGAGGCGCTGGATCTCGCGCTCCAGGTTCGCGAAGTCGGCGGACAGGATGCTCGGTTCGATGCGGACGGGCATGCTCCCGACCCTACCTGCGGGTCAGCAGGGCGATGAACATGGCGTCCGTGCCGTGCCGGTGCGGCCAGAGCTGCACGCTGGATCCGCGGGTCGCGGCCTCGGGGTCCGCGCCAGGCAGCTCGAGGTCGCCGTCGGCCACCTCCTGCAGCACCGCGCGCGTGTCGAGCGCGGTCACGTCGGGATGGCGCTGGAGCGCGGCCTGCACGATGGCGCGGGTCTCGGCGAGGTGCGGCGAGCACGTGACGTAGGCGAGGATCCCGCCGGGCGCGAGCGCGCCGATCGCCGAGTCGATGAGCCCGGCCTGCAGGGCGCCGAGGCCCGCGACGTCGCGCGGGGTCTTCCGCCAGCGCGCCTCGGGCCGGCGGCGGAGGGCGCCGAGGCCGCTGCAGGGGGCGTCGAGCAGGATCCGGTCGAACGCGCCCGGGTGGGTCTCCCCCACGGTCGTGCCGTCGAGCTCCCACACCTCGGTGTCGCCGGGGACGGCGCGGAGGGCGTCGCGGACGAGCCCGGCGCGCGCGGGGACGAGCTCGTTGGCGGTGAGCAGGGCGCCGGAGCGGCCGGCCTCCGCGGCGAGCAGCGCGGCCTTGCCGCCGGGTCCCGCGCAGAGGTCGAGCCAGCGCTCGCCCGGGGTGACCGCGCGGGCGCGGCTGAGCGCGAGCGCGGCGAGCTGGGAGCCCTCGTCCTGCACGCGGACGCGGCCCTCCGCGACGCCCGGCGCGTCCATCGGGTCGCCGCCCTCGAGGTAGGCGCCGACGGGCGAGAACGCGGCCGGCTGCTCGTGGGTCTCCTCGACGGTCGCGAGGCCCGGGAGCGCGACGAGGCTGACGGCGGGCGCGGCGTTGTCGGCACGCAGCAGGTCCTGGAGCTCGTCGGCGCGGCCCTCGCGGGCGAGCGCCTGGCGGAGGGCGCGCAGCACCCAGAGCGGGTGGGAGTGCTCGAGCGCGAGCCGCTCGTCGTCGCTCGCGGCGCTGTCGAGCACGCGCTGGCGCCATTCGGCGGGTTCCGTGCGCGTGATGGTGCGGAGGACGCCGTTGACGAAGCCCGTGGCGGAGCGGGATCCGACCGCGCGCGCCATGTCGACGCCCTCGTTCACGGCCGCGTGGGTGGCGACGCGCATGCTGAGCAGCTGGTGCACCGACAGGCGGAGGACGTCGAGGATCGGCGCGTCGATCGCGGTGACGGGACGGCCGGCGGCCAGCTCGACCACGCGGTCGTAGTAGCCGGACATGCGGAGCGTGCCGTAGGTGAGCTCCGTGGCGAGCGCCGCGTCCTGGGCGCTGAGGGCGGCGCGGCGGATCCTCACCGGCAGCAGCAGGTTCGCGTAGGCGTCCGACTCGCGGACCGCGCTCACGACCTCGTAGGCGACGCGGCGGGCCGGGCTGACCGTGGCGGGACCGCCCACCGCGGCGCGGTCGTCGGGCCGGCGGCGATCGCCTCCCGCGGGGCGGCGGCCGCCCGGTCGGCGGGAGGAGGATCCGGTGCTGTCGCTCATCGTGCGGTGACGTCCTTGTCCGTGACGCCGCGCCACCAGTCGGCGGCGGGCATGGGGTTCTTCCCCGCGGGCTGCACCTGGATGAGCTCGATCGGGTGGCTGGCGGTGCCGACGGCGACGCGGCCGTCGAGGGCGGCGATCGCGCCGGGCGCGAGCGGCGCGGCGTCGCGGAGGGCGGCCGCGCGGTGGATCTTCAGGCGCACGTCGTCCACGGACGTGTGCGCGCCGGGCTCGGGCGTGACGCCGCGGATCCGGGCCAGCACCTCCTCGGCGGGCCTGGCCCAGTCGACGCGGCCGTCGTCGATGGTCGTCTTCGGCGCGAGCGTGGGCTCGCCCTCCTGCGGGCGGGCGACGGCCGTGCCGGCGCCGATCGCGTCGACGGTCCGCAGCAGCAGGTCGGCGCCCTGGACCGCGAGCGCGTCGAGCACGTGGCCGGCGGTCTCGTGGTCGCCCGTGGGGCGCTCCTCCATCGCGAAGACGGGCCCGGTGTCCATGCCGCGCTCGAGCTGGAAGACGCTCGCGCCGGTGACGCGCTCGCCCGCCATGATCGACCGCTGGACGGGCGCGGCGCCGCGCCAGCGCGGCAGCAGGGAGAAGTGCAGGTTGATCCAGCCGCGCGCGGGCGTGGAGAGCAGCGGCTCGCGGACGAGGCCGCCGTACGCGACGATGACGCCGAGGTCGGCCCCGACCACGGCGATGCGGGCGGTCGCCTCGTCGTCGAGGCGGTTCACGCGGAGCGTCGGGATGCCGAGCAGCTCGGCCTCCGCGGCGACGGGCGACGGGGTGAGGACGCGCTTCCGGCCGAGCGGCGCGTCGGCGCGCGTGACGACGAGCGCGACCTCGTGGCCGGACGCGGCGAGCGACCGGAGCGAGGGCACGGCCGCGAGGGGCGTGCCGGCGAAGACGAGTCTCATTGCGGAGTCCTCCCGGGGACGGCGTGCGGGTGGTCGGGGCGGGCGGTGGTGGCGTGCGCGCGGGCGACGCGGCGGGGCGCGCGGGCCGGGCGGCGTCCGCGGATCAGAACAGCCCCGTGTCGTCGAACCGTACACGGAGCGGGACGGTGGGCCGGAACCCGGTGCGGCCCGCGACGGGCTTGCGGCGGCTCGAGGCGTTGCGCACGACGGCCGCGCGCAGCTCCCGCGCCGCGTCCGGGCCGCTCGCGTAGTCGAGGCGGACGATGGCGCGCACGCGGCCCTGCTCGGCGGGCACCGGGCCGAGGACGTCGACCCCCTCGAGCCCGTCCAGCCGCTCCATCGCCTGGCCGACGGCGTCCGGCAGCCCCTCGACGCTCGCCGCGCGCACGGCGGGCGGGAAGCGGAGCGCGCGCCGCTCGAGCAGCTCCTCGTGCGCGTAGCGCGGCTGCTGCCACGTGGCGAGGGCGCGCGCGACCTGCCCGCCGACGCCCACGAGCATCACGGGCGCGCGCGGGGCGGCGAGGGCGGCGGCGTTGGACCACTGGCGGAGCACGTCCTCCCCCACCCGCAGGCTCTCGCGCGCGAGCATCCGCTCCCCGTCGAGCAGCAGGATCGCGCGGTAGCCGCCCGCGGCGACCGGCTCGGCGCCGCGCGTGGCGACCACGAGCCGCGACTCCGCGTCGACCTCCTGCACGTGGCGCTCGCCGTCGGCCAGCACCACCTGCACGCCGGGGAACGCGCGGCCGAGCTCCTCCGCCGTGCGGCCCGCGCCGATGGTGACGAGGCGCAGCTCGTCGGATCCGCAGTTCGCGCAGCGCCAGTCGCCCGCGAGGTGCCCGCACCAGCCGCACGTGGGCGTGCTCGTGGCGGTGGACATGCCGAGCGGGCCCGTGCAGACGGTGCAGCGGGCGGCCTGGCGGCAGGCGCGGCAGGCGACGAGCGGCGCGTAGCCGGGTCGGGCGACCTGGATGAGGACCGGCCCGTGCTCGACGGCGTCCTTGGCCGCGCGCCACGCGCCCGAGGGGATCCTGGCCTGCCGGGCGAACCCCTCGTCGCCCGTCTGCGAGGTGGTCGGGATCACCCGCGGGGTCCGGACGGCGACGGGCGAGACGCTCGTGAGGTAGCCGATCGCGACGAGCCGCTCGACCTCGGTGCTCCGAGAGTGCGCGAGCAGCACGAGCGCCGTGCCCTGCTGGCGGCTGCGGAGGAGGGCGACGTCGCGGGCGTGCGCGTACGGGCTGAGCGGCTCGGCGTGCAGCGGGTCGCCCTCGTCCCACATCGCGACGAGGCCGAGGCGCGGCGCGGGCGCGTACACGGCCGAGCGGTTGCCGACGACGATGCGGGGCGCGTCGCCGAGGCCCGCGAGGAAGGAGCGGTAGCGGTCGGGGCCGGACTGGCGCGCGTCGGTGCGCAGCACGGATCCGGCGGGCGCGTGCGCGGCGAGGGCGGCCTCGAGCTGGTCCTGGTCGCGGTAGTCGGGCACCACGAGGACGCTGCTGCGTCCCGACGCGAGCACGCGCGCGGCGGCCTGGGCGAGCGTCACGGCCCAGCGGCCGGCCCAGACGCCGCCGGGCAGCTCGACGACCGCGGGGACGGCGTCGACCGCCACGCGCCCGGATCCGTCGACCGCCGCGTCGAGCGTGCCCGGCGCGTAGCCGTCGATCGGCGGGAGCGCGGCGGGGTCGACGACGGGAGCCGCGGGATCGACGACGGGAGCGGCGTCCGCGACGGGCTCGGCGACGTGTGCCGCCGCCTCCTCCGCCGCGGCCGCGAGGGCCGCGACGTGCGCCTTCTCCACGCGCACCTGGCGCGGCGGCACGGCCAGCCGGATCACGTCGGACGCGGTCCCGGCCTGCCGGTCGGCGACCTCGCGCGCGAGCGTCCAGATCTCCGGCCGCAGCACGGGCAGGGGCGAGACGACCTGCTCGACCTCGCTGAGCGCGCCGTCGTAGCCCTGGCCGTCGCCCATCTCGACGACGTAGCCGTCGGCCACCCGTCCCGCCGAGCGCAGCGGGACCCGCACGCGGACGCCCGGCACGCACGTCGCCCGGAGCGCCTCGGGCACGGCGTAGTCGAACAGCCGGTCGAGCTGCGGCAGCGGGGAGTCGACCATGACCCGCGCCACGGGCGGGCGCGCGCCGAGGGAGCCGGCGGGCGCGGCGTCCCCGGCGGCCTCCGACGCGGTGCAGCCGGCCGGATCCGCCGCGGTCATCGGGCCCTCCCGGTCACGCCGGGACCCGGGCAGCGGGGCGCGTCAGAGGCCCGCGGCGCTCTGCAGGTCGGCGACACGGTCGAGCGCCTCCCAGGTGAAGTCCGGCAGCTCGCGGCCGAAGTGCCCGTAGGCGGCGGTCTGCGCGTAGATGGGACGGAGCAGGTCGAGCCGCTCGACGATGGCGGCGGGACGCAGGTCGAACGTCTCGCGGATGGCGCGCACGATGCGCTCCTCGGGCACGTGCGCCGTGCCGAACGTCTCGACGTAGAGGCCGACGGGCGCGGCCTTGCCGATGGCGTACGCGACCTGCACCTCGAGCCGGTCGGCGAGGCCAGCGGCGACCGCGTTCTTCGCGACCCAGCGCATGGCGTACGCGGCGCTGCGGTCGACCTTCGACGGGTCCTTGCCGCTGAACGCGCCGCCGCCGTGCCGGCTGAAGCCGCCGTAGGTGTCGACGATGATCTTGCGGCCCGTGAGCCCCGCGTCGCCCTTCGGGCCGCCGATCTCGAACTTGCCGGTGGGGTTGATGAGCAGGGTCGCGTCGCGCGAGTCGAGCTCGATGCCGATCTCCGCGGCCTGCGCGAGCACCGGGCGGATGACGTGCTCCTCGACCTCGCGGCGGAGGTCCTCCTGGGAGACCTGCGGGCCGTGCTGGGTGGAGAGCACGACGGTGTCGACCGTGCGCGGCACCAGGCCGTCGTAGCCGATGGTGACCTGCGTCTTGCCGTCGGGCCGGAGGTAGGACAGCTCGCCCGAGTGGCGGACGGCCGCGAGGCGCTCCGCGAGGCGGTGCGCGAGGTAGATGGGGAGCGGCATGTACACCGGGGTGTCGCGCGAGGCGTAGCCGAACATGAGGCCCTGGTCGCCGGCGCCCTGGAGGTCGTGCGCGTCGGCGGACGCGGATCCGGAGCGGGACTCGTACGAGCGGTCGACGCCCTGCGCGATGTCGGGCGACTGCGCGCCGATGGACACCGTGACGCCGCAGTTGCTGCCGTCGAAGCCGACCTCGGACGAGTCGTAGCCGATGTCCCGGATGCGGTCGCGCACGATCTGCGGGATGTCGACGTAGCCGGAGGTGGTGACCTCGCCCGCGACGTGCACGAGGCCCGTGGTGACGAGCGTCTCGACGGCCGCGCGGCTCGTCGGGTCCTGCGTGAGGAGCGCGTCGAGGATGCTGTCCGAGATCTGGTCGCAGATCTTGTCGGGGTGGCCCTCGGTGACGGACTCGGAGGTGAACAGGCGCAGGTCGGTCACGGGTCGCTCCAGGGGATCGCGTGGTCGCGCGCCGTTCGCTACTGCGGCGTCGGCGCGCCCACTACGTCGAGAATTCGATGGGCGACCTGCTCCTTGGAGCCGGAGGCCTCGGCAAGTGTATCGCCGGACCTCCCGAGCACCGTGATCGCGTTGCCCTCCGTGGCGAACCCTTGCGACCACCCGACCCTGTTGAGGACGAGCAGGTCGCAGCCCTTCCGGGCGAGCTTGGCGCGGCCGATCCGCAGCAGCTCGGCGGGGTCCTCCTCGGTCTCCGCCGCGAAGCCGACGACGATCCGGCGCGAGCCGTCCGCGCGCGGGATGCGAGCGTCGGACGCGAGCCGCTGCAGGACGTCCGGGTTCCGCACGAGCTCGACGGAGAGGGCGTCGCCCGCCTCCTCCTTCTTGATCTTGCCCGCGGAGACGGCGACGGGCCGGTAGTCGGCGACGGCCGCGGCCATGATCACCACGTCGGCGTCGTCGGCCTCGCGCACCATGGCGTCGGAGAGCTCGAGCGCGGTCGAGACGGGCACCACGCGGACGCCGGTCGGCGCGGGCACCTCGAGGTGCGCGGCGACCAGCACGACGTCGGCGCCGCGATCGCGCGCGGCCGTCGCGAGGGCGACCCCCTGCCGCCCGGAGGAGCGGTTGCCGAGGAAGCGCACGGGATCCAGCGGCTCGCGCGTGCCGCCCGCGGAGACGACGACGCGGCGCCCCTCGAGGTCGCGCCCACCGGGGCGGACCGCCGCGAGGGCGGCGGCGATGACGTCCTCCACCTCGGCCATGCGGCCGGGCCCGGAGTCCGTGCCGGTGAGGCGGCCCGACGTGGGGCCGACGAGGGTGGCGCCGCGCGAGCGGAGCAGGGCCGCGTTGGCCTGGGTCGCCGGGTGCTGCCACATCTCGGTGTGCATCGCGGGGGCGACGACCAGCGGCGCGCGGCTGGCGAGGATCGTGGTGCCGAGCAGGTCGTCCGACAGGCCGAGCGCCATGGAGGCGAGCGTGTGGGCGGTGGCCGGCGCGACGACGATGAGGTCGGCCTTCTGGCCGAGCGCCACGTGGCGGACCTCGGAGACCCCGTCATACAGGTCGCTCGTGACGGGGTTGCGGCTCACGGCCTCGAGCGTGGGCTTCCCGACGAAGCGGAGCGCGGCCTCGGTGGGCACGACGTGCACGTCGTGGCCGAGGAGCACGAGGCCCCGGACCACGCCGACGGCCTTGTAGGCCGCGATGCCGCCCGTGATCCCCACGACCACCATCACCAGGCGGCGCTCCGGCGCTCGAGGGAGGGGAGGGCGTGCGGAGTGCGGTCGGCGCGGGGCATCCGGGACGGCGGGCGGCTAGGAGGCCGCGGGCTCCACGATGGGCGTGGCGACGAGCTTGTCCTCGTTGATCTCGTGCATGGCGACCGAGAGGGGCTTGTCGTCGATGGTGGAGTCGACGAGCGGTCCGACGTTGTCGAACAGGCTGCCCTCGTGCAGGTCCGCGTAGTAGTCGTTGATCTGGCGGGCCCGCTTGGAGGCGAAGATCACGAGCGCGTACTTCGAGTCGACCTTCGAGAGGAGCTCGTCGATGGGCGGGTCGATGATGCCCTGGGTCTTGTCAACCATGGATGTGCCGCTTCCTCATTGCATGGAAGAAGGCCGTGCGGGTCCGCTTCATGGACTGACGGCCTTCCTGGATCTCATCAAGTCTACGACCTCGCGCGCGGCATCCGCGACATCGCGGTTGACGACGAGGTGGTCGAACTCGTCCTGGGCGGCCAGCTCGACCTTCGCGGTGTCCAGCCGGCGCTGCTGCTCCTCGGGCCCCTCGGTGCCGCGGCCGACCAGGCGGCGCACGAGCTCCTCCCAGGTGGGCGGCAGCAGGAACACGAGGCGGGCCTCGGGCATCGCGGCCTTCACCTGGCGCGCGCCCTGGATGTCGATCTCGAGCAGGACGCTGCGGCCCTCGGCCAGCGCGGCGTCGATGGGCGCGCGCGGCGTGCCGTAGCGGTGGGCGTTGTGCACCGTCGCCCACTCGAGGAGCTCCTGCTGCTCGACCATCCGGTCGAACTCGGCGTCGGAGACGAAGTAGTAGTTGACGCCCTCGACCTCGCCGGGACGCGGCGCGCGCGTCGTGGCGGAGACGGAGAGCAGCACGTCGGGCTCGTTCTCGCGGATGAAGGTGGAGACGGTGCCCTTGCCGACCGCGGTGGGACCCGCGAGGACGACGAGCCGGCTGGGCTCGACGATCTGCTTCGCCGCCTGCCACTCCTCGAGGAAGCGCGTGAGGCGCACGCGCTGGTGCACGCCGAGGCCTCCGAGGCGCTTGGCGGTGGAGATGCCGAGCTCGCCGAGGATCCGCTCGAGCTTGGTGGGGCCGATGTTCGGGATGCTCGTGAGGAACTCCGTGACGCGGAGCGTGGCCTCGGCGCGGCGGGCGGGATCCGCGGACGCGTCGAGCACGCCGAGCGGCGTCCGCTCCCCCGTGACGATGTCGTGCTTGACCTGCGCGCGGGCGCGGCGCGCGGCGACGGCGGCCTGGGATGCGGCGACCCGGTCGACCTCGGGTGGTTCGGGCCTCATGGCAGCACCTCTTCGAGTCGTCCGGCGTGGTCGGTGACGGCCTCCGCGACACGCCGTGGCCCTGCCGCGAGGATACTCCGGGACGCGGCCGCGATGACAACGCCGGCGGCCGGGCCGAACAGCTTCCGGACATCGCCGAGCAGCGCGCCCTGGTGGCCGAAGCCGGGGGCGAGGATCGGGGTGCGGACGAGCCGCGCCAGGTCGAGCCCGGCGTCGGCGGCGTCGACGGTCGCGCCGACGACGAGCCCGAACGCCCCGGGATCCGCGGACGGGTCGTCGAGCGGGCCGTTGGCGGCGACGGCGGCGTCCTGGATCCCGCGCGCCACCGTGCGGGCGGCGGGCCCGGCGGCGTCGCTCGGCAGCACGGCGCGCTGCAGGTCCCTGGCCTCGGGGTTCGAGGTCGCGGCGAGGACGAAGACGCCCGCGCCCCACGCGTCGGCCGCGGCGCGGACGCCGTCGAGGGATCCGACGCCCGTGTAGGCCGTCAGCGTCACGGCGTCGGCGCGCAGCGGGCTGTCGGGCGCGAGCCAGGCGGCGCCGTACGCGTCGACGGTGGACCCGATGTCGCCGCGCTTGGCGTCGGCGATCACGAGGAGGCCGGCGTCGCGCGCCGCGGCGAGCACGCGCTCGAGGGCGGCGTACCCGGCGGATCCGTGGCGCTCGAAGAACGCGACCTGCGGCTTGACGATGCCGGCCCGCCCCGCGGTCGCCTCGACCACGCGCAGGCCGAACTCCTCGAGGCCCCGCGCGTCGTCGGCGAGGCCCCACGCGTCGAGCAGCGACCGGTGCGGGTCGATGCCGACGCAGAGGTGCCCGCGCTCCCGGAAGGCGCGGGCGAGGCGCGCGCCGAACGGCGGGGCGGCCAGGGCCGCCCCGCCGTCCGCGCTCGTCACCTGCGGGCCTCGCGGGCGATCGCGTAGTCCTGCAGGCTCGTCACGTCGAAGCCCGCGCGGATGGCGTCGAAGGACGCGACCGCGGCCGTGAGCTGCGCGATGGTCGTGAACAGCGCCTTGTCGGCCGCCACGGCCGCCGCGCGGATCTCGTAGCCGTCCGCGCGCGCGGTGCGGCCCGACGGCGTGTTGATGACCACGTCCACCTCGTCGCGGTTGATGAGGTCGACGATCGACGGCGAGTCGCCCGCGGCGGGCTCCTCGCTGTACTTGCGGACGACGCGCGCCTGGATCCCGTTGCGGCTGAGGATCTCCGCCGTGCCCGCGGTCGCGAGCACCTCGAAGCCGAGCTGCTGGAGGCGGAGCACCGGCAGCACGATCGAGCGCTTGTCGCGGTCGGCGACCGAGACGAACACCGTGCCGGAGAGCGGGAGGCCGCCGAACGCCGCCTCCTGGCTCTTCGCGAACGCGCGCGGGAAGTCGCGGTCGATGCCCATGACCTCGCCGGTGGAGCGCATCTCCGGGCCGAGCACGGAGTCGACGATGAGGCCGTCCTTCGTGCGGAACCGCTTGAAGGGCAGCACGGCCTCCTTCACGGCGACGGGCGAGTCCATCGGCACGTCGGATCCGTCGCGCTCGGGCAGCAGCCCGGAGGCCTTGAGCTCCGCGATGGACGTGCCGACCATGACGAGCGACGCGGCCTTCGCGAGCGGGATGCCGAGCGCCTTCGAGACGAAGGGCACCGTGCGGCTCGCGCGCGGGTTCGCCTCGAGGACGTAGAGCACGCCCGCGCCGATCGCGAACTGGACGTTGAGGAGGCCGCGCACGCCCACGCCCTCGGCGATGGCGCGCGTGGCGTCGACGACCTGCTGGATCTGGCCGCGGCCGAGGGTCACGGGCGGGAGCGTGCAGCTCGAGTCGCCCGAGTGGATCCCGGCCTCCTCGATGTGCTCCATGACGCCGCCCACGTACAGCTCGGTGCCGTCGTAGATCGCGTCGATGTCGATCTCGATGGCGTCGTCGAGGAACCGGTCGATGAGGAGCGGCTTCCCCTCGCCGATGATGCCCTGGTCGGCCATGCGCAGGAAGTAGTCGTGGAGCGTGGCGGTGTCGAACACGATCTCCATGCCGCGGCCGCCGAGCACGTAGCTCGGGCGCACGAGGACCGGGTAGCCGATCCCCTCCGCGACGACCACGGCCTCGTCGATCGCGACGGCCGTGCCGTTGCGCGGCGCCACGAGGCCCGCGGCGTCGAGGATCCCGGAGAACAGGCCCCGCTCCTCCGCGAGGTCGATGGCCGACGGGCTCGTGCCGAGGATCGGGACGCCCGCGGCCTCGAGGCCCTTGGCGAGCCCGAGCGCGGTCTGGCCGCCGAGCTGCACGACGACGCCGACGAGCTCGCCCGCCTGCTGCTCCGCGTGCACGATCTCGAGCACGTCCTCGAGCGTGAGCGGCTCGAAGTAGAGCCGGTCGCTCGTGTCGTAGTCGGTCGAGACCGTCTCCGGGTTGCAGTTGATCATGATCGTCTCGTACCCGGCCTCGGCCAGCGCGAAGGACGCGTGGACGCACGAGTAGTCGAACTCGATGCCCTGGCCGATGCGGTTCGGGCCCGAGCCCAGGATGATCACCTTGCGGCGGTCGGACGGCACGATCTCCGTCTCGTAGTCGTAGCTGGAGTAGTGGTACGGCGTGAGCGCCGGGAACTCCCCCGCGCACGTGTCGACCGTCTTGTAGACGGGGCGGATGTCGGCCGCGTGGCGCGCGTCGCGCACCTCCTGCTCGGCGAGGCCGCGGATCTCCGCGATCTGCGCGTCCGAGAAGCCGTGGTCCTTCGCCTCGCGCAGCGTCCCCGCGTCGAGCTCGTCGGCGTCGCGCACGGCGTCGGCGACCTCGTTGATGAGCACGATCTGGTCGATGAACCAGGGGTCGATCTTGGTGGCGTCGAAGACCTGCTCCGCCGTGGCGCCGGCGCGGAGCGCCTGCTGCACCGTGACGATGCGGCCGTCGGTGGGCGTGCGGCTCACCTCGAGCAGCTCGTCGACCGAGCGGGTCTCCGCGCCCCAGTGGAAGGAGGATCCGCGCTTCTCGAGCGAGCGCAGCGCCTTCTGCAGCGCGGTGGAGTAGTTGCGGCCGATGGCCATGGCCTCGCCGACCGACTTCATGGTCGTGGTGAGCTCGGCGTCCGCGGCCGGGAACTTCTCGAACGCGAAGCGCGGCACCTTCACGACCACGTAGTCGAGCGTGGGCTCGAAGCTCGCGGGCGTGACCTTGGTGATGTCGTTCGGGATCTCGTCGAGGCGGTAGCCGATGGCGAGCTTCGCGGCGATCTTCGCGATCGGGAAGCCCGTGGCCTTCGACGCGAGCGCGCTCGAGCGGGAGACGCGCGGGTTCATCTCGATGACGATGAGGCGGCCGTCCGCGGGGTCCACCGCGAACTGGATGTTGCAGCCGCCCGTGTCGACGCCCACCCGGCGGATGATGTCGATGCCGATGTCGCGCATGTGCTGGTACTCGCGGTCGGTGAGCGTGAGCGCCGGCGCGACCGTGATCGAGTCGCCCGTGTGCACGCCGACCGGGTCGACGTTCTCGATGGAGCAGACGACGACCGTGTTGTCGGCCGTGTCGCGCATGAGCTCGAGCTCGTACTCCTTCCAGCCGAGGATCGACTCCTCGAGGAGCACCTCGGTGGTGGGGCTCGACTGCAGGCCGTCGGCGACCATGCGCTCGAGTTCCTGGCGCGTGTGCGCGAAGCCGGAGCCGAGGCCGCCCATGGTGAACGAGGGGCGGATCACGAGCGGGTAGCCGAGGTCCTCGGCGAACTCCACGGCCTGCTCGAGCGTCTTCGCGACGTGCGAGCGGGCGACGTCGGCGCCGGACTCGATGACGAGGTCCTTGAAGAGCTGACGGTCCTCGCCCTTCTGGATGGCCTCGACCTTCGCGCCGATGAGCTCGACGCCGTGCTTGGCGAGGATGCCGAGCTCGTCGAGGCGGATGGCCGCGTTGAGCGCCGTCTGGCCGCCGAGGGTCGGGAGCACCGCGTCGGGCTTCTCCTTGACGATGATCTTCTCGAGCACCTCGCTCGTGATCGGCTCGATGTACGTCGCGTCGGCGAAGCCCGGGTCGGTCATGATCGTGGCGGGGTTCGAGTTCACGAGGATGACGCGGACGCCCTCCTCGCGGAGCACGCGGCAGGCCTGCGTGCCGGAGTAGTCGAACTCGGCGGCCTGGCCGATGACGATCGGCCCGGAGCCGATGACGAGGACGCTGTTGATGTCGTCGCGCTTGGGCATTACACGGTCTCCTGGGGGGTCGCGGCGGCGGGGGCGGTGCCCGACGCGTCGTGGATCAGCTGGACGAACCGGTCGAAGAGGTACGACGAGTCGTGCGGGCCCGCGGCCGCCTCCGGGTGGTACTGGACGCTGAAGGCCGGGATGTCGAGGCAGTTCAGCCCCTCCACGACCTGGTCGTTGAGCGAGACGTGGCTGACCTCCGCGCGGCCGAAGCCGGCGGGGCTGTCCACGGGGCCGTCGAGCGGCGCGGAGACCGCGAAGCCGTGGTTCTGGCTCGTGATCTCGACGCGGCCGGTGCGCCGGTCGAGCACGGGCTGGTTGATCCCGCGGTGGCCGAACGGCAGCTTGTAGGTGTCGAACCCGAGGGCGCGGCCGAGCAGCTGGTTGCCGAAGCAGATCCCGAAGAACGGGATGCCCTTGCGGAGCACGTCCTGCAGGAGCTCCACGTGGTACTGCGAGGCCTCGGGGTCGCCGGGGCCGTTCGAGTAGAAGACCGCCGTCGGCGCGAGCTCGGCGAGCTCCTCCGTGGTGATCGACTGCGGCACCACGTGCACGTCGAGGCCGCGGGCCGCGAGGTGCTTCACCGTGGCGGTCTTGATGCCGAGGTCGAGGACCGCGACGGACCCGATGCGCTCGCCGACCGCCGGGATCGTGTACGTCTCCTGCGTGGAGACCTCGGCGGAGAGGTTGCGGCCCGCCATGTCGGGCGCCTGGCGCACCTGCGCGAGCTGCTCCTCGTCGCCGAGCGCGAAGGCGTCGCCGGAGAAGACGCCGGCGCGCATGGCGCCCTCGTCGCGGATCCGGCGCGTCACGGCGCGCGTGTCGATGCCGGAGATGCCGACCACGCCCTGGGCGACGAGGTCATCCTCGAGCGTGCGCTGCCCGCGGAAGTTGGAGACCACGCGCGAGGGGTCGCGGACGACGTAGCCGGCGACCCAGATGCGGCGGGACTCCATGTCGTCGTCGTTCATGCCGGTGTTGCCGATGTGCGGCGCCGTCTGGAGCACGATCTGCCCCGCGTAGGACGGGTCGGTGATCGTCTCCTGGTAGCCGGTCATGCCGGTCGCGAAGACGGCCTCGCCGAGGGTCACGCCGCGGGCGCCGTACGCGCGTCCGACGTACCTCCGTCCGTCCTCGAGCACCAGGACAGCTGGTTCGTGTCGGGCCATGTCGGTCACTTCCCTTCGTTGTCGTCGTCGTGCGCGATGCGCGGGATCCGCTGGAGGGCGTCGACGAGCGCGGTCTTCTCGCGCGGGTCGATCACCCGGAGGTACGTGTCCACCGGGATGCCGGCCGCCTCGTCGAGGATCCAGGTGACGGCCACGAGGCCGCCCTCCTCCACGACGCGGTCGATCGCGTAGGTCGCGAGGCCGGATCCCGTGATGCGGTCGGCGGGCACGAGCACCTCGCGCTCGCCGTCGATCGCGAGCACGAGGCCCGCGTCGTGCACCCGGGCCGCGGCGCGCCCGCGGAAGCCGAGGGGCGTCACGGTGAGCCGGTCGAGCGGTTGGCCGGCCGTGGTCGTGGCGACGTAGAGCACGTCGACCTCGAGCGCGGGCGCGCCGAGCCCGGCGGGCGGACGCGGCGGCTCGGGCAGCGCGCGCTGGCGTCGGCGGCGCGCGCGCCAGCCGAGCGCCATGAGCGCGAGGAGCAGGAGGAGGAACGCGATCACCGTGATCGCGGGTCCGACGCGGTCGCTCATGCGCGTCCCGCCCGGGCGTCGGAGGCGGCCTGGTCGCGCGCGTCAGCGTCCGCGCGGTCGCGGAGGACGGCGGCGCGGGCGACCGTCTCGCGGTCGACGAGCGCGCCGTCGAGCACGGTCGGGTATCCGCGGTGGAGGGTCGCGACGACGCGGCCGGGCAGCGTCATCTCCAGGTACGGCGAGTTCCCGCTGAGGCCGCCGAGGTCGTCGCGGCCGAAGACGCGCGAGGCCCGCGGGTCGTAGAGCGTGATGTCGGCCGGTGACCCGCCGGCCAGCGCGTGCCCGTGCTCGGCGAGCCGGCCGATGCGCGCGGGCGCGTGCGACATGACGCGGGCGACGCCCGCCCAGTCGAGCAGCCCGGTGTCGACCATGGCGAGCTGCACCACGGAGAGCGCCGACTCGAGGCCGACCATGCCGAACGCGGCCGCGTCCCACTCGCAGTCCTTGGCCTCGATGGGGTGCGGCGCGTGGTCGGTCGCGACCACGTCGATCGTGCCGTCGGCGAGCGCGGCGCGCAGGGCCTCGACGTCCTCGCGGCGGCGGAGCGGCGGGTTCACCTTGTAGCGCGCGTCGTAGCCGGCGACCAGGTCCTCGGTGAGGAGCAGGTGGTGCGGCGTGACCTCCGCCGTGACGTCGACGCCGCGGGCCTTGGCCCAGCGGATCACGTCGACCGAGCCGGCGGTGGAGACGTGGCAGACGTGGAGGCGGGATCCGACGTGCTCGGCGAGCAGCACGTCGCGCGCGATGATCGACTCCTCGGCGACAGCGGGCCAGCCCGTGATGCCGAGCTCGCCGGACAGCGCGCCCTCGTTCATGGTGGCGCCCTCGGTGAGGCGCGGGTCCTGCGCGTGCTGCGCGATGACGCCGTCGAAGGCCTTCACGTACTCGAGCGCGCGGCGCATGAGCAGCGGGTCCGAGACGCACTTGCCGTCGTCGGAGAACACGCGGACGGCGGCGCGGCTGGAGGCCATCGCGCCGATCTCCGCCATCGACTCCCCCTGGAGCCCGACCGAGACCGCGCCGATGGGGCGCACGGTGGCGTACCCGGCCGCGTCGCCGAGGGCCTTGACCTGCTCGACCACCCCCGCCGTGTCCTGCACGGGCATGGTGTTGGCCATCGCGAAGACCGCCGTGAAGCCGCCGAGGGCCGCGGCGCGGGATCCCGTGAGCACGGTCTCGCTCTGCTCGTAGCCGGGCTCGCGGAGGTGCACGTGCAGGTCGACGAGGCCGGGCAGCGCGACGAGGCCGTCGGCCTCGATGACGTGCGCCCCGTCGGGCGCCTCGAGGTCGGGGCCGATCTCCCGGATCAGACCGTCGGCGACGAGGATGTCGGCGCGCTCGCCCGAGGGCAGGGTCGCGCCGCGGATCAGGTGGGTGTCGTCCAGGGTCATCGTGTCCTGGGTCATCTCGTTCTGGGTCATCGGTCGGCCTTCCCGTCGCCGGACAGCAGGAGGTAGAGGACGGCCATGCGCACCGAGACGCCGTTGGCGACCTGCTCGCGCACCGTGGACCTCTCCGAGTCGGCGGCGGCGGCGGATATCTCGAGCCCGCGGTTCATGGGCCCCGGGTGCATGACGATCGTATCGGGCCCGAGGAGCGCGAGGCGCGCGTCGTCCAGCCCCCAGATGCGCGCGTACTCGCGCGGGTTCGGGAAGAAGGCGGCGCGCATGCGCTCGGCCTGGATCCGGAGCATCATCACGGCGTCGGGCTTCCCCTCGGCGAGCGCCGCGTCGAGGTCGTAGCGGACGGTGACGGGCCAGGATCCGACGCCCACCGGCACGAGCGTGGGCGGCGCGACGAGCGTGACCTCGGCGCCGAGCGTCGTGAGCAGCCACGCGTTCGAGCGGGCGACGCGCGAGTGCAGGACGTCGCCGACGATGACGACGCGCGTGCCGTCGAGGCCCTTGCCGCGCGCGGCGGACCCGTGCAGCCGGCGGCGTATGGTGAAGGCGTCGAGCAGCGCCTGCGTGGGGTGCTCGTGCGTGCCGTCCCCAGCGTTGACGATGCCGGCGTCGATCCAGCCGCTGCCGGCGAGCGTGTGCGGCGCGCCCGAGGACGGGTGGCGGACGACCACGCCGTCGGCGCCCATGGCCTGCAGCGTCTGCGCGGTGTCCTTGAGGCTCTCGCCCTTGGAGACGCTCGACCCCTTCGCGCTGAAGTTGATGACGTCGGCCGACAGGCGCTTGGCGGCGGCCTCGAAGGAGATGCGGGTGCGGGTGGAGTCCTCGAAGAAGAGGTTGACGACCGTGCGGCCGCGGAGCGCGGGGGTCTTCTTGATCTCGCGCGTGCCGACGTCGGCCATGTCCTCGGCGACGTCGAGGATGTGGACCGCCTCGTCCCGGGACAGGTCGCGGGTGGAGAGCAGGTGCCTCATCGCGTCGTCCCCTCGCCGGTGCCGGTGCCGGCGGCGGCTCCGGTCGCCGGCTCGTCGTCCGGGCCGGCGATGCTCACCGAGTCCTCGCCGTCGGTCTCCTCGAGCCGGACGAAGATCCGCTCGGCGAGGCTGGACGGCAGGTTCTTGCCCACGAAGTCGGCGCGGATGGGGAGCTCGCGGTGGCCGCGGTCGACCAGCGCGGCGAGCCGCACGGCCGTGGGGCGGCCGAGGTCGCCGATCGCGTCGAGGGCCGCGCGCACGGTGCGGCCGGAGAAGAGCACGTCGTCGACGAGCACGACGGTGCGGCCGTCGACGCCGCCGGCGGGCAGCCGGGTGGGCGCGGGCGCGCGCGTGGGGTTCCGCTGCAGGTCGTCGCGGTACATCGTGACGTCGAGCGAGCCCACCAGGTCGGCGGGGGCCTCGGGCTCGAGGCGGGCGATGATCCGGCCGATGCGCTCGGCGAGGACGGTGCCGCGGGTGGGGATCCCGAGGAGCAGCAGGTCGTGCGGACCGCGGTTCGACTCGAGGATCTCGTGGGCGATGCGCGTGAGCGCACGGGTGATGTCAGAGGGCTGCAGCACGATGCGCTGAGGCAATCCGACCTCCTTCCCCGCCTCTCGGGACGGATGTTAAAGGTGGTCTGTTCCGCCGGTCACTCTAGCGGGTGTCCCCCCGGACGCGGGGCGCGCCGCGCAGCCCGCGCGTGTCCTCAGCGCGGGGAGGCGTCGAGGACCGCGCGGATCCGGCCGAGCACGGCGGCGTCCTGCAGGCTCGTGGCGTCGCCGAGGGTCCGGCCCTCCACGAGGTCGGCGAGGAGGCGGCGCATGATCTTGCCCGACCGCGTCTTCGGCACGTCCGGCACCGCGACGATCCGGCGGGGCTTGGCGACCGGCCCGATGGCGCGCGCCACGTGCGCCGTGAGCACGGGCCCCAGCTCCGCGGCGAGCGCCGCCCAGCCGTCGGCGTCGTCGTCAGCGGGGCGGTCGTCGCCGCGCGGGACGACGAACGCGACCACGCGCTGGCCGGTGAGGTCGTCCGCGACCCCCGTGACGCCCGCCTCCCCCACGCGCGGGTGCGCGACGAGCGCCGACTCGATCTCGATGGTGGACAGGCGGTGCCCGGAGACGTTGACGACCTCGTCGATCCGGCCCTGCAGCGCGATGTCGCCGTCGGCGTCGCGCCGGGCGCCGTCGCCCGCGAGGAACCAGCCGCGGTCGGCGAAGCGCTCCCAGTACGCGCTGCGGTAGCGGGCGGGGTCGCCCCATACGGTGCGCGCCATCCCGGGCCAGGGGCGCTGGATGACGAGGAGGCCCGCCTCCCCCTGCACCGTGGGCTCGCCGTCGTCGTCGACCACGTCCACCCGGAAGCCGGGCAGCGCGCGGCCGGCGGCGCCGGGCTTCAGCGTGGAGACGCCCGGCAGCGGCGCGATGACGGCGGCCCCCGTCTCGGACTGCCACCAGGTGTCGACGACGGGCGCGGATCCCCCGCCGATCTCCCGGTGGAACCAGCGCCAGGCCGCGGGGTTGATGGCCTCCCCCACCGACCCCAGCAGCCGGATGCTCGAGAGGTCGTGCCCGGCGACGCCGTCGGGGTACCAGCCCATGAGCGAGCGGATCAGCGTGGGCGCCGTGTAGTACGTCGTGACCCCGTACCGCTCGATGATCTCCAGGTGCCGCCCGCGGTGGGGCGTGTCGGGAGTGCCCTCGTAGATCACCTGCGTGAGGCCGTTGGAGAGCGGGCCGTAGATCTCGTAGGTGTGCGCGGTGACCCACGCGAGGTCGGCCGTGCACCAGTGCACGTCGTCGGGCTTCGCGTCGAAGTGGGCCCAGTGCGCCCACGACGCGTGGGCGAGGTAGCCGCCGGAGGTGTGCACGAGGCCCTTGGGGCGGCCGGTCGTGCCGGACGTGTAGATGATGAAGAGCGGGTGCTCGGCGTCAAAGGCCAGGGGCGCGTGCACGGGCGACGCGGATCCCACGGCGTCGTGCCACCACACGTCGCGTCCCGGGGTCCACGGCACGTCCTGGCCGGTGCGGCGGACGACGAGCACGTGCTCGATCGAGGCGACGCCCGCGACGGCCTCGTCGGCCTGCGGCTTGGTGGCGACGGCCGTGCCGCGGCGGTTCTGGCCGTCGCTCGTGATGAGGAGCTTCGCGCCCGTGTCCTCGACGCGGAAGCGCAGGGCCTCCGCGGAGAAGCCGCCGAAGACGAGCGAGTGCACGGCGCCGATGCGGGCGACCGCGAGCGTGGCGACGATCGTCTCGACGAGCACGGGCAGGTAGATCACGACGCGGTCGCCGGGCCCGACGCCGAGGGCCGTGAGGGCGTTGGCGGCGCGGGACACCTCCTCCTGGAGGTCGCGGTAGGTGACCGTGCGGCGGTCACCCGGCTCGCCCTCGAAGTGCAGCGCCACCTTGTCCCCGCGGCCGGCGGCGACGTGGCGGTCGACGCAGTTGGCGGCGACGTTGAGGCGGCCGCCCGCGAACCAGGTGGCGGCGGGCACCTGCGGCGTGCCGTCGGCGGCGACCGGCGGGATCCATGTGTGCGCGGTCTCCCACGGCGTCTCCCAGTCGAGGCGGCGGGCGGCCTCCTCCCAGAAGGCGATCGGATCCGCCTCGGCGCGCGCGAAGGCCTCCGCCGTGACGTTCGCGGCGGCGGCGAGCGCGGCGGGCGGCGGGAAGAGCGCCCGCTCGGCGTCGGTGATGTGGTCAGACGCGGTCTCGGCCTGCTCGGTGCGCGGGGAGGTCATGCGCCGACGCTACGTGCGCGGGCTCGCGGATCCGGAACCGGGACGTCACGGGGCGACACGGAGCGGGCGGCCGTCAGCCCCAGCGGCGGACGAGCACCCGCTCCACGAGACCCACGACCGCGTCGGTGACGGCGCCCAGCACGGCGAGCAGGACGATCGCGAGCAGCACCCGGTCGACGCGTCCGTTGGAGGACGACTCCGTGAGCAGGTACCCGAGCCCCATCGACGCGGCGAGGAGCTCCGCCGCCACGAGGAACAGCCACGACTGCGCGAGCGCGAGCCGGAGCCCGGAGACGACGGCGGGCAGCACGGCGGGCAGCTGCACGGTGACGAGCAGCGGGATCCGCGTCAGGCCGAACGCGCGCCCGACCTCCACGAGGTGCGGGTCCACGTGCCGGAGCGCGCCCGCGACGGTCGTGTACACGGGGAACATCGCGCCGATGGCGACGAGCGTGACCTTGGAGTCCTCGTTGATCCCCATCCAGAGCAGCAGCAGCGGCACCCACGCGAGCGACGGCACCGTGCGGAACGCGCCCGCCGTGGGCGCGAGCAGGAGACGGCCGACGCGGGAGAGGCCGACGACGGTGCCGAGCACGAGGCCCACGGTGGCGCCGAGGGCGAAGCCGAGCAGCACGCGCTGCAGCGAGATGGCGACGTACTGCCCGAGGATCCCCTGCTGGGCGAGCTCCGCTCCGGCGCGCACCACGTCGAGCGGCGCGGGCAGGAGGTGGGCGGGCACGGCGCCCGTGGCGGTCACGACCGCCCAGAGGCCGACCACCAGGACGGGGACCACGAGGCCCACGGCGACCCGGAGGAGGGCGTCGCGGGTCGCGCGGCCGGGCGCCGGGCGCGCGACGCGATCGCCGTCGTCAGGCGCGTCGGCGCCCGTGCGGCCGCCCGCGCGGACGTCCTCCCGGGCGGGCCGGAGCGCGGTCATCCGGCCGACCCGGAGGCGGGATCCGCGGCCTCGGCGAACCGCGGCTCGAACAGCTCGTCGAGGGCCGTGTCGACCTTCCCCTGGTCGGTCACGTCGCCCGACTCCACGAGGATCGGGCCGACGCGCTCCAGCACGGCGCGCTGCGCGTCGCCGGGGACGGGATCCACGCCGAGGTTCGTGCGGCCGATGACGGTGGACGCGATGGCCGGGTCGATCGCGGCGGCCTGCGCGAGGATCGCCGCCGTCTCGTCCGGGTGCTCGACGGCCCAGGCGCGGGCCTCCTCGTAGGAGTCCACGACGGCCTGCGCGAGGTCGGGCGACGCGTCGAGGAAGGACTGCGTCGCGTTGAGGAACCCGTAGGTCGCGAAGTCGACGTTCCGGTACAGCAGCGTGGACCCCGCCTCGGCCTCGCTCGCGGCCATGAGCGGGTCGAGCCCGGCCCACGCGTCGACGGAGCCGTTCTCGAGGGCGGCGCGGCCGTCGGCGTGCTGGAGGTTCTGGATGGTGACGTCGGAGGCCGGGATGCCGGCCTGGTCGAGCGTCTGCAGCAGGAAGAAGTACGGGTCGGTGCCCTTCGTGGCGGCGATGTCGGCGCCCCGGAGCTGGTCGACGCTCGTGATGGGCGACCCCTTCGGCACGACGATCGCGGTCCACTCCGGCTGCGAGTACACGTCGATGGTGCGGATGGGCGAGCCGTTGGCACGGGCGAGGAGCGCGGCGGACCCGGCGGTGGATCCCACGTCGACGGCGCCCGCGCGCAGCAGCTCGTTGGCCTTGTTCGACCCGGCGCTCTGCACCCAGTCGACCGTCACGTCCGACCCGAGCCGCTTCTCGACGAGGCCCTGGTCCTTCACGATGAGGCTCAGCGGGTTGTAGGTCGCCCAGTCGAGGGTGAGCGTGTCAGCGCTCCAGCCCGCTGCATCCGCGGTGGCGTCGGCGGCGGGGGCGACGGACGAGCCCTCCCCCGCGGCGCATCCGGCGAGGAGCATCGCGGCGGCGCCCGCGAGCGCGAGGGCGGGAATGGATCTGCGGGGCAGGAGACGGGTCACGGTGGGTCCTCGGTGCGGTGTCGGATGGTGCGGGCGGGCGTGCGGCGGGTGGTGGCGGTGGTCCGGCTCAGCGCGTCCGGTGGCCCGGCACGCCGAGCCCCTCGAGCAGCTCGGCGCGGAGGGCGGCGAGGGTCGCGTCGCCGCGGTCGCGCGGGCGGGCGCCCGGGACCTCGAGGACGCGGCGGACGGTCGCGCCGGGCGCGGCCCCGTCCTCGGGATCCGGGCCGAGCAGCACCACGCGGTCGGCGAGGTGCAGGGCCTCGTCCACGTCGTGCGTGACGAGGAGGACCGTGGTGGGGATCGCGGCGTGCACGTCGAGCAGCAGGTCCTGCATGCGGAGGCGCGTGAGGGCGTCGAGCGCGCCGAACGGCTCGTCGAGCACGAGGACGCGGGGCCGCCGGGCGAGCGCGCGGGCGAGCGAGGCGCGCTGGGCCATGCCGCCGGAGACCTGTCGCGGGCGGAGGTCGGCGGCCTCGGCGAGGCCCGTGAGCTCGAGCAGGTCGCGCACGCGGGCGTCGCCCTCGGCGCGCGGCACGTCGCGGGGCAGGCCGAGGCGCACGTTGGCGCGGATCGTGCGCCACGGCAGCAGCCGCGGCTCCTGGAACGCGACGGCGGAGCGCTGGTCGACGTCGCGCACGGGCGTGCCGTCGATGCGGATGGATCCGGCGTCGGGCCCGTCGAGCCCGCTCACCTGGCGCAGGAGCGTGGACTTGCCGCAGCCGGACGGCCCGAGGATCGCGACGACGTCGCCCGCGGCGAGGTCGAGGTCGACGTCCCGGAGCACGGTGCGCCGGGCCCGGGATCCGTCCACGGGGAACGAGCGGCCGACCCCGCGGAGCTCGACCGCGCCGGCGGATCCCGGGCCGGGGGCGGCCGACGCGGCGGTCGTCCGGTCGGGTCGCGGGGCGGATGCGGTGACGGGCATGACCCGACGCTAGGACGCCCCGGACGGCGGCGGACCGGGCCGCGTCACACGCCGTCGCGGGGCGTCACGCGACGTAACGGGCTGGCGCGATCGGGCCCGCGCCGCCGTGCCGCGCCTAGGCCTGCGTGGCCGCGATCCGGGCCAGCATGCCGTTCACGAACGACGCCGACTCGTCCGTCGAGAGCGACGACGCGAGGTCGACGCTCTCGGAGATCGCGACGCCGTCGGGCACGTCGGCGTTGAAGAGGATCTCCCAGATGCCGATGCGCAGGATCGCGCGGTCGACGGCGGGCATGCGGGCGAGCGTCCAGTTCACCGAGTACGTCTCGATGAGCTCGTCGATCTCGTCCTGGTGCTCGACGAACCCCTCGGCGATCTCGCGGGCGTACTGCCACGAGGCCTGGCGGTCGGGCTCGGCGGCGGCGCGCTGCTGCTCGACCGCGAGGGTCGCGGGGATGGACTCGCCGCGGATGTCCGCGACGTAGAGGACGTCGAGGGCGCGCTTGCGCGCCTTGGTGCGTGCGCTCACGGGGTCAGTCGGTGACGCGGCCGAGGTAGTCGCCCGTGCGGGTGTCCACCTTGACGCGCGTGCCCTGCTCGAGGAAGAGCGGGACCTGGATCTGGTGGCCGGTCTCGACGGTCGCGGGCTTGGTGCCGCCCGTCGACCGGTCGCCCTGCAGGCCCGGCTCCGTGTACGTGATGGTGAGCACGACGGACGCGGGCAGCTCGACGTAGAGCCCCTCGCCGTTGTGCAGCGCGACGGTCACGTCCTGGTTCTCGAGCATGAAGTTCTTCGCGTCGCCGACCTGCGCGGCGGACAGCGTGATCTGGTCGTAGTCGCTCGTGTCCATGAACACGAAGTTCTCGCCGTCGGCGTAGAGGTACTGGAAGTCGCGGCGGTCGACCGTCTCGGTCTCGATCTTGGCGCCCGCGTTGAACGTGCGGTCGACGACCTTGCCGCTCATCACGTTCTTGACCTTGGTGCGCACGAACGCGCCGCCCTTGCCCGGCTTCACGTGCTGGAACTCGATGACGGTCCACAGCTGGCCGTCCATGTTGAGGACGACGCCGTTCTTGATGTCAGCGGTAGAGGCCATGCGGGGAGGGTCCTTGCCTGTTCGACGAGCGGGAGGTGCGGCGTCGGTGCGGCCGCACGGGGGTGCCGGGCGCCGTCCCGGTGCGGGCGGCGTGGCGATCCGAGGGATCAGCCTAACGGGTGCCGGTCACGACGTGCGCGAGGGCCAGGAGGTAGGAGCCCTGCCCGAGCCCCGCGATGACGCCCGTCGCGACGGGCGAGATGACGCTGGTGTGCCGGAACTCCTCGCGCGCGTGCGGGTTCGAGATGTGCACCTCGATGAGGAGGATGCCGGCCTTCGTCACGAGCGCGGCGGCGTCGCGGAGCGCGTACGAGTAGTGCGTGAAGGCGGCGGGGTTCATGATCACGGGGGTACGGGCATCGACGGCCTCGTGCAGCCAGCCGATGAGGGTCGCCTCGTCGTCGGTCTGGCGCAGGTCGATCTCGACGTCGTCGGGCGCGAACGCGACGAGCTCCCGGCGGAGGTCGTCGAGCGACCCGGTGCCGTACACGTCGGGCTCGCGGCTGCCGAGCCGTCCGAGGTTGGGGCCGTTGAGGACGAGCACGCGTGACATGCGACCAGCCTAGGGGCGGGTCAGCCGACGCTCTGGCCGCCGTCGGAGCGGATGCGCTGGCCGTTGATCCAGCCGCCCTCGGCCGACAGCAGGAAGCAGACGAGCGCGGCGGCGTCGCGGGGCTCGGCGAGCCGGCCGCGGGGCGTGGCCTGCCGGAGGCCCTCGCGCAGCTCGGGCGTGAACCAGCCGGTGTCGGTGGGCCCGGGATCCACGAGGTTCGCGGTCACCCTCACGTGCTCGAGCTCGCGCGCGGCCGCGATGACGATGCGGTCCAGCGCCGCCTTGCTCGCGCCGTACGGCACGTTGCCGACGACGTGGTCGCTCGTGAGCGCCACGATGCGGCCCGCGCCGGGCTCGGCGCGGTACCGCCGGGCGAAGCCCTGGATGAGCTGGAGCGACGCCCGCACGTTCACGGCGAGGTGCCGGTCGAGGGCCTCCACGGTCGTGTCGAGGAGCCCGCTGTCGACCGACTCGGCGTGGCTGAGGACGAGGCCCGTGATCGGGCCGAGCGCGCGCTCGACCTCGTCGAGGATCCGCTCGGCCGCGCCCGTGTCCATCAGGTCGGCCTCGATCGCGTGCGCGCGTCCGCCGGCGCGCTCGACGGCCTCGGCGACCCGGGCCGGGTCGTCGGGCTGCGGGCCCCAGGGCATGCGCGCGTCGTAGGCGGACCAGTACGAGAAGGCGACGTCCCAGCCGCCGAGGGCCAGGTCCTCGGCGATGGCCGCGCCGAGCCCGGCGACCCGGCCGACGCCCGTGATCAGCGCGACGGGCCGGACGGGCGCGTCGGGATGCGCGGGGTCGGTCACGAGCCGATCTCCTGGTACGCCGCGAACAGCAGCGCCTCCTCGGGACCGTTGAGCACGCTCGCCCGGCCGACGCCGTCGAGCACGATGAAGCGCATCATGTCGCCGCGCGCCTTCTTGTCGCGCTTCATGCTCGCGACGAGCGTGGGCCAGCGGCCGACCGGGTAGCTGGTGGGCAGGTCGAGCGAGTCGAGGATCCGGCGGTGCCGGTCGACCGCCTCGTCCGACAGCGAGCGCGTGAGGCGCGAGAGCTCGGCGGCGAACACCATGCCCACCGCGACGGCCGCGCCGTGCCGCCAGCGGTAGCGTTCGGCGTGCTCGATGGCGTGGCCGAGCGTGTGCCCGTAGTTGAGGATCTCGCGGCGGCCCTTCTCGGTGAAGTCCTCCCCCACGACCTCGGCCTTCATCGCGATCGCCAGCTCGACGACGCGGCGGAACTCGCCGCTCGTGGTATCCGTGACGCGCGCGACGTCGCGCTCGATGATGTCGAGGATCTCCGGCACCGCGATGAACCCGGCCTTCACGATCTCCGCGAAGCCCGTGACGATCTCGTTCCGCGGCAGGGTGGCCAGCAGGTCGAGGTCCACGATCACGGCGGTCGGCGCGTAGAACGCCCCGACGAGGTTCTTGCCCTCGGACGTGTTGATGCCTGTCTTCCCGCCGACGGCCGCGTCGACCATCGCGAGCACCGTCGTGGGGATCTGGATGAGCATCACGCCGCGCAGCCACGTCGCCGCGACGAACCCGCCGAGGTCGGTCGTGGCGCCGCCGCCGAGCGTGATGACGGCGTCCGAGCGCGTGAAGTCGGTGGTGCCCATGATCTTCCAGCAGAACGCGGCGACCTCGACGCGCTTGGCGCCCTCGGCGTCGGGCACCTCCGCGAGGTACACCTCCACGTCGCCCTGCAGGCGCTCCCGCAGCCGGGACGCCTCCTCGGCGAGGGCGGGCGCGTGCACGATGAGCACCTTGCGCACGCGCGGGCCGAGCAGCGCGCCCACGCCCGCGACGAGACCCCGGCCCACGGTGACGTCGTAGCCGGGGGCGCCGGAGACGCGGATCACGGTGGGCGCGTCGGGCTCGGCGGTCGCGGGCGTCGCGGGCGTCGCGGGCGCGACGGCGTCGGTGGGGTGTGCGTCGGTCATGGCTGCCTCTCCCGGGCGAAGCGCTCGATCTCGCGGGCGATGCGCGGGAGCGGGCGGTCGGAGGTGTCGATGGTCAGGTCGGCGAGCGAGCGGTACAGCTCCTCGCGGTCGGCGACGATGCGCCGCCAGCTCTCGAGGCCGTCGACGAGCGGGCGGTCGTGGCCGCGGATCCGCGCGCGCACGGCGTGCTCGCTCACGGTGAGGAGCACCACGCGGCACGACCCCAGGTCGGCGCGCGTCGCGGGGTCGAGGACGGCTCCCCCGCCGAGCGAGACGACGCCGTCCTCCGCGAGGGCGGCGGCGACCGCGGCCCGCTCGAGCTCGCGGAACCGCGGCTCGCCGTGCTCGCGGAAGATGTCGGCGATGGATCCGTGCGCCTCGACGATCGCGCGGTCCGTGTCGGTGAAGGGCACCCCGAGGGCCTTCGCGACGCGACGGCCGACCGTGGTCTTGCCCGCACCGGGCGGGCCGATCAGGACGACCGGCACGCTCAGGCCTCGGGCGCCGCCGGCGGCGCGGCGTCCGCCTCGTCCACGAGGTCGGCGCCCGTGCGGCGCCCCTCGGGGATCGCGTCGAGGTAGCCGCGGAGGTTGCGGAGGGTCTCGCCCACGGAGTCGCCGCCGAACTTCTCCAGCACGGCGTCGGCGAGCGTGAGCGCGACCATCGCCTCGGCCACGACGCCCGCGGCGGGCACCGCGCAGACGTCGGAGCGCTGGTGGTTCGCGGGGGCCGCCCCGCCCGTGGCGGTGTCGATGGTGCGGAGGGCGCGCGGCACGGTCGCGATGGGCTTCATGCCCGCGCGGACGCGGAGGACCGTGCCCGTCGACATGCCGCCCTCGGTGCCGCCGGCGCGGTCCGTGGACCGGCCGATCCCGGCGTCGGTGGAGAACAGCTCGTCGTGCGCCTCGGATCCGCGGCGCGTGGTGGTGAGGAAGCCGTCGCCGACCTCGACGCCCTTGATCGCCTGGATGCCCATGAGCGCGGCCGCGAGCTTGGAGTCGAGACGGCGGTCCCAGTGCACGTGCGAGCCGAGGCCGGGCGGCAGGTCGTAGGCGAGGACCTCGACGACGCCGCCGACCGTGTCGCCGCTCTGCTTCGTGTCATCGACCTCGGCGACCATGCGGGCGCTCGTCTCGGGGTGGAAGCAGCGCAGCGGATCGGCGTCCAGCGCGTCCACGTCGGCGGGCGTCGGCAGCGGCGCGCCCTCGGGCACCCGGACGGGGCCGATGGAGAGCGTGTGGCTGACGAGGGTGATCCCGAGCTCGGCGAGGAACGCGCGGGCCACGGCGCCGAGCGCGACGCGGGCGGCTGTCTCGCGGGCGCTCGCGCGCTCGAGCACGGGGCGCGCCTCGTCGAAGTCGTACTTCTGCATGCCCACGAGGTCGGCGTGGCCGGGCCGGGGACGCGTGAGGGCCGCGGCGCGCGCACCCTGCAGCTTCGCGGGATCCACCGGCTCGGGGCTCATGACGTCGACCCACTTCGGCCACTCGGTGTTGCCGATGCGCACGGCGATGGGGCTGCCGAGCGTGCGCCCGTGGACCACGCCGGTCGAGAGGCTCAGCTCGTCCTGCTCGAACGCCATACGCGCGCCGCGGCCGTAGCCGAGCTTGCGACGGGCGAGGTCGGCGCGGATGCCGTCGAGGCTGACGGGCACGCCCGCGGGCAGGCCCTCCAGGACGGCGATGAGTTCGGGGCCGTGGGATTCCCCGGCGGTGAGCCAACGCAGCATGATCCCATCCTCCCACAGCGGTCAGGTCGCACCGGCGGCCGGGCTCCCTCCTAGAGCCTCCCCCAGCGGCCAGGTCGGACCCGCGGGTCAGGCTCCCGTCCAGGGCCTCCGCGGATCCCGGTCGACGCTCGCGAGCATCGCCGCCAGCACGCGCTCCTCGTCCGGCAGCGGACGGGCGTCGTCCCCGTGCGCGAACAGGCGCACCTGGTCGAGCGCCTGGTGCACGAGCATGTCGATCCCCGGCACGACGCGGCCGCCCGCGCGCTCCCACGCGGTGGCGATGCCGGTCGGCCACGGCGCGTAGGTCACGTCGAGGAGCACGGTCGCGTCGGGCAGGGCCCGGGGCAGCGACACGGCCGCGGCGGCGTCGCCCGGGAGCGTGCTGATCACGGTGTCGGCGTCGCGCAGCTCCGCGAGCTCCCCGTCGAGCGGCACGGCCAGGAGCGCGACGCCCAGCTCGTCGGCGAGCGGCGCGAGCTCCCGCCCCTGCTCCAGGCGGCGGGCCGCGACGACGACCTCGCGCGCGCCCATGCGGGCCGACGCGACGACGGCTGAGCGCGCCGTGGATCCGGCGCCCAGCACGACCGCGCGCTGCGTACGCTCCACGCCGGCCGCCCCGAGCGCGCGCACGATCCCGGCGACGTCCGTGTTCGCTCCGCGTCGCCGCGTGCGCCCGTCCCCGTCCTCCTCGAGCAGCAGGGTGTTGGCCGCGCCTGCGAGGCGCGCCGTGTCGTCGACCCGGTCGAGGAGCGGCAGCACGTCGCGCTTGAGCGGCATGGTGAGCGAGAGGCCGCGCCAGCCGGATCCGATTCCCGCGACGAACGCGCCGAGGTCGGCCCCCGCGCACTCCACCGCCTCGTAGGACCAGTCGAGCCCGAGCACGTCGTACGCCGCGCGGTGCAGCCGCGGGGAGAGCGAGTGCGCGATGGGGCTGCCGAGGACCGCCAGCCGCACGGCCGGCGTCCGCGGATCAGCCATTGCCCGGGTTGTCCTTCATGAACTGCTGCCACTGCGCGACGGCCTTGAGGTGGTCCTCGTAGTTCTCGGAGAAGACCGTGTCGCCCGTGATGGTGTTGACGGTGACGAAGTACAGCCACGGTCCGTCCGCGGGGGCCAGCGCGGCCTTGATCGCGAGGTCGCCCGGGTTGGAGATGGGGCCGATCGGCAGCCCCGGGTGCACGTAGGTGTTCCACGGGTTGTCGTCGGCGCGCTCGGCGTCGGTGGTCGTCACGCGGCCGACCGACTGCGCGCCGTAGGCGACGGTCGCGTCGGACTGCAGCGGCATGCCGATGGCGATGCGGTTCTGGAAGACGCGCGACACCTTGTAGAAGTCGCCCTCGAAGCGGGCCTCCTTCTGGATGAGCGCGGCGAGCGTGAGCACGCGGTGCCGGTCGGCGGCGGGCACGCCGGCCTGGTCGAGGGCCTGGAAGGTGCGGCTCACCATCGCCTTCACCATGTCCGTCGCGGAGGTGCCGGGCGGGAAGTCGTACGTGGCGGGGAAGAGGTAGCCCTCGATGTTCGGCGCCTCGACGGGGATGCCGAGCGCGGCGCGGTCGGCGGAGGCGGCCTCGAGGTCGGCGACGGGGGTGCCGGTGCCCTCCGCGATGAGCTCGAACGCCTGCGCGGCGGTCTGGCCCTCGGGGATGGTGACCTTGGCCTGGATCTGGCTGGCGGGATCCTGCAGCAGCGCGAGCGCGGACGCCGCGCTCATCTGCTTCCGCAGCGTGTACGTCCCCGGCTGGAACACGACCTCGCTGCCCGAGGCGACGACCGCCTGGTAGAAGGCCTTCGACGTCTTGACGACGTCCTGCGCCGCGAGCGTGTCGCCGATGGTGCTGCCCGTGTCGCCGGTCTTGACGACCACCTGCACCTCGCCGGATCCGTCGCCGTCGTAGTCGGTGGGCTCGGCGGGCGTCAGCAGCGCGGACACGACCGGGCCGAACAGCGACGTCGCGATGACGGCGGCGCCGCCGAAGAGCACGACGAGCAGGACGACGACGTAGGGCCACTTGGGGTGGCGGCGCTTCGGCTTCGGGGCGACGGGGGCCGCCGCGCGCGGCGGGGTCCCGCGTCCGCCGCCCCGCGCCTCGCGGGCCGGCGTGGTGGTGCCGGTCGTGGTCGCGGCCGTGATGCCGGCGGCGGACGCGGACGCGCTGGAGGCGTCTCCGGCGGCGGATGCGGCGGAGGTCGACGCGGCGGCGGCCACGTCGGCGCGCGGGCGGTGCTCGGTCGCGGGACGGGCGGCGGCCTCGGCGAGGCGGGGCGCGGACTCCCGCGCGGCGGCCGTCGCGGACCGAGGGGCGTCGTCCGGGGCGGGAGCGGGGGTCCCCGCCTGGGCCTCCGCGGCCTCGCGCAGCGCGCGCAGCTCGCGTCGGGTCATGGGCGCCCCGGTGCCGATGCCGGGCCCCTCGCCGCGCGCGGCCGGAGCGGCGGAGGCCGGATCGGGCGCCGTCGGGGTGTGGTCGCCGAACAGGCTCTCGAAGGGGTCGCCGCCACCACCCGCGGCCGCCGTGGCGCGTCGGGTGGGGTCGGTCTCAGGCGTGTCGGTCAGGATCGACTCGGTTCCTCGGGACGAGAGCACCGGGTGGGGAGCCGGCGGAGCGCTCGGTCTCGAGCGCATGTTGAAGGATTATAACGGCCGCCACCTGGTCGATCACGGGCTTCTGCTTACGAGAGCCTCTGCCCGAGGCCCGCAGGGCGCCCTGCGCGGAGACCGTCGAGAGGCGCTCGTCGACCAGCCGAACGGTGATCTCCGTGGCGTCCGCGAGGCGCCGGGCGAACCCCTCCGCGTCGTCCGTGGACGCCGTGGGCCGGCCCGACAGGGCGAGCGGCAGGCCCACGAGGATCTCCGCGCAGTCGATCTCGGCGGCCACCTCGAGGATGCGCCGCACGTCCGCCGAGCCGCCCGCGTCGCGCGGCACGGTCTCGACGGGCGTCGCGATCAGCCCGTGCGGATCCGACCGGGCGAGGCCGATGCGGGCCTTCCCCACGTCGACCGCGAGGCGGGACCCGACGCGCATCAGGACTCGAGCGCCCGGCGGACCGCGGCCAGCGCGTCGCCGATGGCCGCGACGTCGGATCCGCCGCCCTGCGCGAGGTCGTCCTTGCCGCCCCCGCCGCCGCCGAGCACCGCCGCCGCCGCGCGGGCGAGCTGCCCGGCCTTGGCGCCGGCGTCGCGCGCGGCCTGGTTCGTGGCCACGATGACGGTCGGCTTGCCGCCCGCGTCACCCGCGAGGGCGACCACGACGGGCTCGGATCCCGCGCGCTCCCGCACGAGGGTCACCAGCTGTCGGACCTCGTCGGCCGAGCGCACGCTGCCGAGCGACTCCTGGATCAGCGTGACGGCGCCCACGCGCGCGCCCTGCTGGAGGAGCGCCGGCACGCGCTGCTGCAGCGCCTGCGCCTCGAAGTCGGCGATGCGCCTCTCCGCGGTCTTGAGGTTCTGCATGAGGTCGGCGATGCGGTCGGGCAGCTGCTCGCGCGGCGTCTTGAGGCTCGAGGTGAGCTGCGACACGATCGCGCGCTCGACGGCGAGGTCCTGGAACGCCTCGCGGCCGACGAGGGACTCGATGCGGCGGTTGGTGGATCCGACGGACGACTCCCCCACCACGTTGATGAGCCCGATCTGCGCGCTGGACGACACGTGCGTGCCGGCGCAGAGCTCGCGCGACCACGGTCCGCCGATGTCGACGACGCGCACGGTGTCGCCGTACTTCTCGCCGAACAGCGCCATGGCGCCGAGCTGCTTGGCCTCGTCGATCGGCATGACCCGCGTCACGACCTGCAGGTCGTCGCGCACGGCGCCGTTCGCGATGTCCTCGATCTCGCTGCGCGTCTCCGCCGACAGCGCCTGGTTCCAGGCGAAGTCGAGGCGCATGTAGCCGGCCCGGTTGTAGGAGCCGGACTGGTGCGCGTCCTGGCCGAGCACCTGGCGCAGCGCGGCGTGCACGAGGTGCGTGCCCGAGTGCGCCTGGGTCGCGCCACGGCGCCAGTCGGCGTCGACGACCGTGGTGGCGGCGTCGCCGACGCCCACCTCGCCCGAGCGCACCTGCACGCGGTGGCTGATGAGGCCCTTCACGGGCTTCTGCACGTCGAGCACCTCGAGGTCGAAGCCCTGGCCGACGATGCTGCCCGCGTCGGCCTCCTGGCCGCCGGACTCCGCGTAGAGGCTCGTCTCGGGGAGGATGACCTCCGCGATGTCGCCCGCGACCGCGTGGTCGACGCTGTGGCCGCCCACGATGAGGCCCAGGATCGTGGTGCCCGTCTCGAGCTCGTCGTACCCGGTGAAGCGCGTCTCGCCCGCCGCGCGGAACTCGCTGTAGACGGTGAGGTCGGCCAGCGCGGTCTTCTTGCTCTTGGCGTCGGCCTTGGCGCGCGTGCGCTGCTCGAGCATCAGGCGGTCGAAGGCCTCGCGGTCGACCGTGAGGCCGTTCTCCTCCGCCATCTCGAGCGTGAGGTCGATGGGGAAGCCGAACGTGTCGTGCAGGAGGAACGCGGTGTCGCCCGCGATCCGCTCGCCGCCGGCCGCCTTCGTCTCGCCGACGGCCACGTCGAGGATCGTCGTGCCGCCCGAGAGCGTGCGGAGGAAGGTCTCCTCCTCCGCGTACGCGAGGCGGGAGATGCGGTCGAAGTCGTCGGAGACCTCGGGGTAGGCGGCCTTCATGGCGTCGCGCGACGCGGGGAACAGCTCGCCGAAGGTCGCGGCGTCCACGCCCATCAGGCGCATCGCGCGCACGGTGCGGCGCATGAGGCGGCGCAGGATGTAGCCGCGCCCCTCGTTGGACGGCCGCACGCCGTCGGACATGAGCATGAGCGAGGAGCGCACGTGGTCGGCGACGATGCGCATGCGCACGTCGTCCTCGTGGTCGGCGCCGTAGCGGCGGCCCGCGAGCTCGGCCGCGCGGTCGAGCACGGGGCGGACCTGGTCGATCTCGTACATGTTCTCGACGCCCTGCTTGAGGAACGCGACGCGCTCGAGCCCCATGCCGGTGTCGATGTTCTTCTTGGGCAGGTCGCCGAGGATCTCGAACTCGCTCTTGCTCGTGCCCGCTCCGCGCAGGTACTGCATGAAGACGAGGTTCCAGATCTCCACGTAGCGGTCGTCGTCGGTCGCCGGGCCGCCGTCGGCGCCGTACGCGGGGCCGCGGTCGAAGAAGATCTCCGAGCAGGGGCCCGCGGGGCCGGGCTGGCCGGTGTGCCAGTAGTTCGTGTCGCGACCCAGGCCCTGGATCCGGTCGTCCGGCAGGCCCGCGATGCGCTTCCACGCCTGACGCGCCTCGTCGTCCTCGTGGTAGACGGTGACCCAGAGGTCCCGGGGGTCGAAGCCGAGGCCGCCGTCGGCCTCGCTCGTCGTGAGGAGCTCCCACGCGTACGCGATGGCCTGCTCCTTGAAGTAGTCGCCGAAGGAGAAGTTGCCGTTCATCTGGAAGAAGGTGCCGTGCCGCGGCGTGCGGCCGACCTCCTCGATGTCGAGCGTGCGGATGCACTTCTGGACGCTCGTGGCGCGCGGGAACGGCGCGGGGACGACGCCCGTGAGGTACGGCACGAACGGCACCATGCCGGCCACCGTGAACAGCAGGGTCGGGTCGTCGCTGACGAGCGACGCCGACGGCACGACGGTGTGCCCCCGGTCGCCGAAGTACGTCAGCCAGGCGTTGCGGATGTCTGCGGTCTGCATGCGGTCCTACTGCTTTCCCAGCTCGGTGATGGTGTCCTCGGCCTCGCCCACGGCGGAGCGGAGCTCGGCCTCGCGGCGGCGGTAGCCGTCCTCGACGGCCTCGCCGAACCGGCGGGCACGGGCGTCGACGCCCTGGAGGAGGCGGTGCCCGGCCGGCGTGCGGTCGACCACGTGGGCGACGGCGAAGCCGATGGCGACCCCCACGACGATGAGGACGAGGTTCTTCATGCTTCTCCCCTTCCGGGAGCTGCCCCCAGATGGAGGTGACGTGCGGTGCGGAGGCCGGCGGGGGCCGAGGGCGATCCTACCGGCCGGGCCCGGCGCGACCCGCGTCGGGCGGCTCCAGGATCGCCTCCCGCCCGGAGACGCCGAGAGGCGGGCCACCCGGATGGGCGACCCGCCTCGCGGACGGTGATGCGGTGCTTAGCGTGCCGCGTAGTACTCGACGACCAGCTGGACCTCGCAGGTCACGGGGACCTCGGCGCGCTTCGGCAGGCGCACGAGGCGGGCCTGCAGCTTGTCGAGCTCGACCTCGAGGTACGAGGGGAGCTTCGGCAGCACGTCGGCGTGACCGCCGGCGGCGGCGACCTGGAAGGGCTCGGTGCCCTCGGAGCGCGGCTTGACGTGGATCATCTGGCCGGCCTTCACGCGGAAGGAGGGGCGGTCGACGATCTTGCCGTCGACCATGATGTGGCGGTGCACGACGAGCTGGCGGGCCTGCGCCGTGGTGCGCGCGAGGCCGGAGCGGACGACGAGCGCGTCGAGGCGCTGCTCGAGGATCTCGACGAGGTTCTCACCGGTCAGGCCCTGCGTGCGACGCGCCTCCTGGAAGGCGATCTTGAGCTGGGCCTCGCGGATGCCGTACTGGGCGCGCAGACGCTGCTTCTCGCGCAGGCGGACGGCGTAGTCGCTGTCCTGCTTGCGCTTGGACCGGCCGTGCTCACCCGGCGCGTAGGGGCGCTTCTCGAGGTACTTGGCCGCCTTCGGCGTGAGCGGGATGCCCAGCGCGCGGGAGAGGCGGGTCTTGCTGCGGGTGCGTGACTTGGTGGACACGTTTTCCTTCCAGGGAGAAAGTCTCTGACTACGGATGATGCAGGGCGTCCGCGCACACGCATGGGCGCGCGACGACACGAGACCGCTGATGCGGTGTCCTGCGGAAGTAGAGGGATTCGCCACGGGTCGTCCGGCTACAGGACGTGTCCCTTGATCATGATGTCGACGCAGCCGCACGCGACACCCGATTGAGGCGTCAGCAAGCTTAGCACGCGATCGGCGCGATCCCGGGGATGCGCCGCGCCGGGATCACCCGCCGCGGACGATGCGCCGCAGCTTCTCCAGCCGGGCCGACAGGTCGCGCTCGTGCCCGTGCTGCGTGGGCGAGTAGTAGGTGCGTCCGACGAGCTCGTCCGGGAGGTACTGCTGCGTCACGACGCCGATGTCCGCGTCGTGCGGATAGCGGTAGCCCTTGCCGTGCCCGAGCCGCTTCGCGCCCGGGTAGTGGGCGTCGCGGAGGTGCAGGGGCACGCGGCCGAAGGCGCCGGCGCGCACGTCCGCGATCGCCTGGTCGATGCCGAGGTAGGAGGCGTTCGACTTGGGCGCGGTCGCGAGGTGCACGACCGCCTGCGCCAGCGGGATCCGCCCCTCGGGCATGCCGATGAGCTGCACCGCGTCGGCGGCCGCCACCGCGACGACGAGCGCCTGCGGGTCGGCGAGCCCGATGTCCTCGGAGGCCGAGACGATGATCCGCCGGGCGATGAAGCGCGGGTCCTCCCCCGCCTCGATCATGCGGGCGAGGTAGTGCAGCGCGGCGTCGACGTCGGATCCGCGGATCGACTTGATGAACGCGCTGATGACGTCGTAGTGCTCGTCGCCGTTGCGGTCGTAGCGGAGCAGCGCCCGGTCGACCGCGAGCGCGACCTGCTCGGTGGAGATGGGGATGGGCGCGGGATCCCCGGCGGCAGCCGCGTCGTCGTCCTCGTCCTCGTCGTCGCCGTCCTCGTCGTCCTCTGCCGCCGCGCGCGCCTTGCCCGACGCGTCCGCCTGTGCCGACACGGCCGCCGCCTCGAGCGCCGTCAGCGCGCGTCGCGCGTCGCCGGACGCCAGGCGGATGATCATCGCCCGGGCGTCGTCGTCGAGCGCGAACCGCCCGCCCAGGCCCCGGTCGTCGGCGACGGCGCGGTCCACGAGCACGCCGAGGTCGTCGTCGTCGAGCTGCTCCAGCGTCAGCAGGAGGCTGCGGGAGAGCAGCGGCGAGATGACGGAGAACGACGGGTTCTCGGTGGTGGCCGCGATGAGGATCACCCAGCCGTTCTCCACGCCCGGCAGCAGCGCGTCCTGCTGGGCCTTGGTGAAGCGGTGGATCTCGTCGAGGAACAGCACGGTCGAGACGCCGAAGAGGTCGCGGTCGCTCAGCGCCTTCTCCATCACCTGCCGCACGTCGCGGACGCCGGCGGTCACGGCCGAGAGCTCGACGAAGCGGCGGCTGGATCCGTGCGCGATGGCCTGCGCGAGCGTCGTCTTACCCGTCCCGGGCGGGCCCCACAGGATGATCGAGACGGACCCCTGCTCCCCCGCCACGTCCGAGGCGAGGCTCACGAGCGGCGAGCCGGGCGTCAGGAGGTGCCGCTGGCCGGTGACCTCGTCGAGGCTGCGGGGACGCATCCGGACGGCCAGGGGCGTCGCCCCCGAACGGAGGCCCGGTCGCGTGTCGGTCATGATCTCGATGGTAGGCGCGACCGGCTATGGTTCCCGTACCGCCGCCTCGTGCGGGACCGACCGTGAGGACGCCGTGGCCCCGAAGAACGACCGCGCAGCCCGCGAGGCGCAGGCCCGGCTCCGCCGCTACGCGGCACGTCAGGAGCTGCACGCCCGGGCCGTCCGACGCCGTCGCCGCGACGACCTGGCCGCGATCGTCGCCGTGGTCCTCGTCGCCGCCCTCGCGGTCGGGGCCCAGCTCGCCTACGAGGCGGGACCCGGCGCGCCGGCCCCGACGCCCGCGCCGTCGTCCTCCCCGTCGTCGCCCACACCGAGCGCGACCCCGACCCCGACCCCGACCGCGACCGACCCCGCGCCCACGGAGCCGACCCCGACCCCGTGAGTCGCGGGAGACCGCGAGGCGACGGGTCGGCACCCGTCCTGCCGCCCGGTCCTCACGGGCCCCTGCGAGGGCGGTCCGATCGCCGCCCGCGCACGCCGACGCCCGCTGGTCTCGGGCATGATCGACAGGTCAGCCAGCGTCCGTCGCGAGACGATCCCGCCCGCGAGGCGTGCTCTAGGCTGGCGTGCACGTCTCCGCACCGGTCCGGCCGGTCCTACGAACAAGGTGAGCATCCGTGGCTGACAACGATCAGACCCCCTGGGGCCGCGTCGACGAGACGGGCACCGTCTTCCTGCGCGAGGGCGACGGCGAACGCGCCGTCGGCCAGTACCCCGACGGGACCCCCGAGGAGGCGCTGGCCTACTTCCAGCGCAAGTTCACCGACCTCGCGGGCCAGGTCACGCTCCTGGAGCAGCGCGCCAAGCGCGGCGCGCCGGCGACCGACGTGTCCAAGGCCGTCGCGCACCTCATCGAGGCCGTGGACGGGGCGAACGCCGTCGGCGACCTCGCCGCCCTGCGCGCCCGGCTCGACGTCCTCGCCGCCACCGTCGGCGAGCTCACGGAGAAGCAGGGCGAGGAGCAGCGGCAGGTGGTGCAGGGCGCCATCGCCGAGCGCACCGCCATCGTCGAGGAGACCGAGCGCCTCGCCACCCAGGACTTCTCGAAGGTCCAGTGGAAGCAGCTGACCGCCGAGGTCGACGCCCTGTTCGGCCGCTGGCAGCAGCACCAGCAGACGGGACCCCGTCTGCCCAAGAACGACGCCAACGAGCTCTGGAAGCGCTTCCGCACGGCGCGCTCCACCATCGACACCGAGCGCAAGGCGTTCTTCGCCGAGCTCGACAACGCCCACAAGGACGCCCGCTCCAAGAAGCAGGCCATCGTCGAGCAGGCGCGCGCGCTCGAGCCGCAGGGCGTCGGCGGGATCCCGGCGTACCGCCGTCTCCTCGACGAGTGGAAGCTCGCCGGGCGCGCGGGCAAGCGCTACGACGACGCGCTCTGGGCGCAGTTCAAGGCCGCGGGCGACGTGCTCTACGGCGCCAAGGCCGAGGTCGACGCCGCGGACGACGAGGAGCAGCAGGCCAACCTGCAGGCCAAGCTCGCCCTCCTCGACGAGGCGGAGCCGATCCTGCAGATCACGGAGCGCACCGCGGCGCGCGACAAGCTGACCGCCGTCCAACTGCGCTGGGACGCGATCGGTCGCGTCCCGCGGGACAGCGTCAAGACCGTCGAGGACCGCCTGCGCAAGGTCGAGACCCACGTCCGCACCCTGGACGAGGAGTTCTGGCGCAAGAACAACCCGGAGACGAAGGCCCGCTCCGAGGGGCTCGCCTCGCAGCTCGGCGCCGCGATCGACAAGCTGCAGCGCGAGCTCGACGCGGCCAAGGCGGACGGCGACGCGCGCCGCATCAAGGACGCCGAGGAGGCCCTCGCCGCCCGCCGCGTCTGGCTGGACGCGCTCGGCTCGTAGCCCCGCCCTCCGCACCACCGCGACGGCCCGGGATCCTCCACAGGATCCCGGGCCGTCGCGCGTGTGGCGGCGCGCGATGGCATGGTGCGCGCATGCCACCCCGCCTCGCGCCCGTCCTGTCCGTCCTCGACCTCCCGCTCGCCGAGCTCTGCTCCGCCCGCCTCGACGGCGAGGTGTACGAGGTCGACGCCTGCTACTCCCCCGTCGACGAGCTGGCCTCGCCCTGGCTCCGCGCCGCGGCGCTCGCCGCGCAGGTCCCCTCGCGGCTCATCGCCGAGCGGTCGACGGCCGCGTGGGTGCACGGCGCCGTCCGCACCCCGCCGCGCACGCACGAGTACTGCGTCGACAGCGTCGCGCGCTGCCACCCGCCGGCGCTCCGGAACGTGCGCATCCGCGAGGTCGTGCTCGACGAGCGCGACACCGTCGTGCTGGCCGGCCTCCGCGTCACGACCCCGCTGCGGACGCTGTGCGACATCGCGCGCACGGTCGCCGACTTCACGCCGTCCCACGAGGCCGCCTGCCTCGGCCTGCTGGCGCTGCCCGGGGTCACCGAGGCCGCCGCGCGCGACCACCTCGCCGCGTCGGGCGCGCTGCCCGACAAGCGCCGCGGCCTCACGCGCCTCGACGCCCTGGCCCGCCGCAGCGGGTCGTCGGTGCCCGCGGAGGGCGGGGGCGCAGCGGATCCGGTCAGCCGCCGTTGACGCGGTACACGTCGTACACGGCGTCGATGCGGCGCACCGCGTTGAGCACGCGGTCCAGGTGCGTCACGTCGCCCATCTCGAAGACGAAGCGGCTGATGGCCAGGCGGTTGGACGACGTCGAGACGGACGCGGAGAGGATGTTGACGTGGTGCTCCGACAGCACGCGCGTCACGTCGCTGAGGAGACCCGACCGGTCGAGCGCCTCGACCTGGATGTGCACCAGGAACAGGCTCTTGGACGACGGCGCCCACTCCACCTCGATCATGCGGTCGGGCTCGGCGCGCAGCGAGTCCACGTTGTGGCAGTTGGCCTGGTGCACGGAGACGCCCGCGCCCCGGGTCACGAACCCGATGATCTCGTCGCCCGGCACCGGCGTGCAGCACTTGGCGAGCTTCACGAGGATGTCGGGAGCGCCGCGCACGAGCACGCCGGAGTCGCTGTTGCGCGAGACGCGCGAACGCTGCGTGACGGCGAAGACCTCCTCCGCCTCGCCGCCGCTGTCGCCCTGGATGGACGAGAGCACCTTCTCGATCACCGACTGCGTGGAGACATGGCCCTCGCCGACGGCGGCGTAGAGCGCCGCGACGTCGTCGTACTTCATGCTCTGCGCCACGTCCGAGAACGCGTCCTGGTTCATGAGCTTCTGCAACGGCAGGTTCTGCTTGCGCATGGCGCGGGCGATGGCGTCCTTGCCCTGCTCGATCGCCTCCTCGCGCCGCTCCTTGGTGAACCACTGCTTGATCTTGTTGCGCGCGCGGGCGCTCTTGACGAAGGCGAGCCAGTCCTTGCTCGGACCGCTGTCGGGGTTCTTCGACGTGAACACCTCGACCACGTCGCCGGTGGTGAGCGGGTTCTCGAGCGGCACGAGACGCCCGTTCACCTTCGCGCCCATGGTGCGGTGGCCCACGTCCGTGTGCACGGCGTACGCGAAGTCCACGGGCGTGCCGCCGGCCGGGAGGCCGATGACCTTGCCGTGCGGCGTGAAGACGTAGACCTCCTTCGCGCCGATCTCGAACCGCAGCGAGTCCAGGAACTCGCCCGGATCCGCCGTCTCGGACTGCCAGTCGGAGATGTGCGCGAGCCAGGCGAGGTCGGTGTCCCCCTGCGGCGACACCTCGGCGGCGCGCCCGCCGTTCATGCGCTCCTTGTACTTCCAGTGCGCCGCGACGCCGAACTCCGCGCGCTGGTGCATCTCGTGCGTGCGGATCTGGATCTCCACCGGGCGGCCCTTGGGCCCGATCACGGTCGTGTGCAGCGACTGGTAGAGGTTGAACTTCGGCGTGGCGATGTAGTCCTTGAAGCGCCCGGGCACCGGCGTCCAGCGGGCGTGGATCGCGCCGAGCACGGCGTAGCAGTCGCGGAGCGAGTCGACCAGCACGCGGATCCCGACGAGGTCGTAGATCTCGTCGAACTCGCGACCGCGGACGACCATCTTCTGGTAGATCGAGTAGTACTGCTTCGGACGCCCGGCGACCTTGCCCCGGATCTTGGCGGCGCGCAGGTCGTCGTTGACGCTGTCGATCACCTGCTGCACGAACTCCTCGCGCTGCGGGGTGCGCTGCTTCACGAGGTTCTCGATCTCGACGTAGATCTTCGGGTAGAGCACGGCGAACGAGAGGTCCTCGAGCTCCCACTTGATGGTCGAGATGCCGAGGCGATGCGCGAGCGGCGCGTAGATCTCGAGGGTCTCCTTCGCCTTGCGCTCGGCGGACGCCGACTCGACGAAGCCCCACGTGCGCGCGTTGTGCAGGCGGTCGGCGAGCTTGACCACGAGCACGCGGATGTCCTTCGACATCGCGACGACCATCTTGCGCACCGTCTCCGCCTGCGCGCTGTCGCCGTACTTGAGCTTGTCGAGCTTGGTGACGCCGTCGACGAGCATGGCGATCTCGTCGCCGAAGTCGTGGCGCAGCATGTCGAGCGTGTAGTCGGTGTCCTCGACCGTGTCGTGGAGGAGCGCTGCCGCGAGCGTCTTGGGGCCGATGCCGAGGTCCGCGAGGATCTGCGCCACGGCGACCGGGTGGGTGATGTACGGCTCGCCGCTCTTGCGCTTCTGGCCCTCGTGCGCGCGCTCGGCGACGGCGTAGGCCCGCTCGATGAGGCTCATGTCGGCCTTGGGGTGGTGCAGGCGCGCGGTGCGGATGAGCTGCTCGACGGCGCCGGCGGGCTGCGCCCGCGAGAAGAGGCGCGGCACCAGGCGCCGGAGGGAAGCCGTGCTCGAGGTCGTCTCCGTCATCGTTCAGCCTCCCAGGCGTGTGCTGGAGACCAAATTATCACCGCGCCCGAGCGCTCCCGACCACGGGCCGGCGGGCGGCGTCCGGGGCAGCCCAGCCGCGGCTCAGGCGACGCGGCCGGGCTGCCCGTCGTCGGTGACGACGTCGCCGCCCATCTCCGACCAGGCGTGCATGCCGCCCGTGATGTTGGAGGCCGCGAACCCGCCGCGGAGGAGCGCCTGCGTCGCGAGGGAGGAGCGGTGCCCGGAGCGGCAGATCACGGCGATGTGCTGGTCGGTCGGGATCTCGCCGACGCGGGCCTCGAGCTCGCCCATCGGGATGTGGTGGGCGACGGCCGAGTGCCCCGCCTCCCACTCGTCGGGCTCGCGCACATCGAGGAGCCAGGACTCCCCCGTGGCGGTGCGGGCCTTGGCGGTGGCCGCGTCGAGGTCCTCGGGGACGCCCGCGCCCTGCGCGCTCGTCACGACTCCACCGCCACGGCGGCCCGCTCGGCCTGGGCCCGGCTGGCGGCCGCGGCCGCCAGCGAGTCGCCGCGCTTCACCTTCGGCTCCCCCTCGCGGAGGTGCGCGTAGAGCGGGGCGGCGATGAAGATCGTCGAGTAGGTGCCGACGATGATGCCGATGAAGAGCGACAGCGCGATGTCGCGCAGGGTGCCGGCGCCGAGCACGACGGCGCCGATGAACAGGATCGACCCGACCGGCAGGATGGCGACGATCGACGTGTTGATCGAGCGGACCAGGGTCTGGTTCACCGCGAGGTTCACCGACTGCCCGAAGGTGCGCCGGGACTCCTGCCCGTCCTCCGCGGTGTTCTCGCGGATCTTGTCGAACACCACGACCGTGTCGTAGAGGGAGTACCCGAGGATCGTGAGGAAGCCGATGACGGCGGCCGGCGTGACCTCGAAGCCCGTGATGCCGTAGATGCCCGCGGTGAGGACGAGGTCGTGCAGCAGCGCGATGATCGCGGCGACCGACATCTTCCAGGTGCGGAAGTAGACCGACATGACCACCGCGGCCAGCGCGAGGAACACGACCAGACCCCAGAGCGCCTGGCGGGTGATGTCCTGGCCCCACGACGGTCCGATGAAGGACTCGGTGACGCTGGACGTCTCGACGCCGTAGGCGGTCGCGAGCGCCTGGCGGACGGCGGTGCTGTCCGCGGGCTCCAGCTGGTCGGTCTGGACGCGGACGCCGTCGGACCCGACGGACGAGACGCGGGCCGGCACCGGCGTGACGGTGGCGACCGCCTCGCTCGCGATGTCCTGCGACTGCGACTGCACGCCGCTCACCGTGTACTCGGATCCGCCCGTGAACTCGATGCCGAACGTGAAGCCGCCGCGCAGGAGCGGGCCGAGGACGGACACCAGGATGCAGATCGCCGCGATGGAGTACCAGAGCCGGCGGCGGCCGACGATGTCGAACGAGCGCTTGCCCGTGTAGAGGTCGTTGCCGAACTCGGAGAAGCCAGCCATCAGTCGTCCTTGCTCGTGTCGTCGGCCCGCGGCGCGTCGATCGTCGCGGTCTTCGTGGATCCGGTCGCCTGGCCCTGGGCGGCCTTGCGCTCGGCGATGGTCTGCCGGCGCGCCGCCTCCTTGGCCGCCGCGGCGTTACGCCCCGCGGTGGCGGTGGGGGTGCGGAACGTCGCGCGGCCGCGGTACACGGCACCGAGCGCCCGCGGGTCGAGCCCGCTCATGCGGTGGCCCTCGGCGAAGAACGGCCGGTTCGCGAGCAACTGGAGGATCGGGTGCGTGAACAGCGACACGACGATGAGGTCGATGATCGTCGTGAGCCCGAGCGTGAGCGCGAAGCCCTTGACGTTGCCCACCGCGAGGATGAAGAGCACCGCGGCCGCCAGGAAGTTGACCGTGTCCGAGGCGATGATCGTGCGCAGCGCGCGCTTCCAGCCCTGCTCCACCGAGGAGACGAGGCCGCGGCCGTCGCGCAGCTCGTCCTTGATGCGCTCGAAGTAGACGATGAACGAGTCGGCCGTGATGCCGATGGCCACGATGAGCCCCGCCACCCCGGCGAGCGACAGCCGGTACCCCTCCCGCCAGCTGAGCAGGGTGATGAGGAGGTAGGTGATCACGGCGGCGATCACGAGCGACGCGATGGTGACCGTGCCGAGCACCCGGTACTGCACCAGCGAGTAGAGCACCACGAGCACGAGGCCGATGAGGCCGGCGATGAGGCCGCTGGTGAGCTGCGAAGACCCGAGGGTGGCCGAGATGACGTCGGAGCTCTGCAGCGTGAAGCTGAGCGGCAGCGCGCCGAACTTGAGCTGGTCGGCCAGCGCCTTGGCGCTCTCCTGCGTGAAGTTGCCGGTGATGGACGGCTTGCCGTTGGTGACGACGCCCTGGGTGACCGGCGCGGAGATGACCTCGTTGTCGAGCACGAACGCGAACTGGTTGCGCGGCGACTCGAGCGTGATGAGGCGCGTGGACATGTCGCCGAACTGCTGGGTGCCGTCGCCGTCGAAGACGAGGTTGACCGACCACGTGCCGGTGCTGACGCCCTGGCTGGACTGCTGGAGGCCGCTCGTGGCGTCGGAGATGGTGCTGCCGTCCACCTCGACCGGGCCGAGGACGTACTTCGCGGCGCCGTCGTCGGAGCACGCGATGATCGCGCGGTCGGCGGGAGCGGCCTGGCCGTCGGACTCGGGGGCGGTCGCGCAGTCGTAGGCGGCGAACTCGGCCTGGAGGCGCGGCGTGACCCAGGAGACGTCGCTCGGGCCCGTGGGCTCGGCGGTGGGCTCGTCGGAGAGGGTGGAGGGATCCGGCGTGGCCTCCGCGGCGGGCGTCTCGGCAGCGTCGGTGGATCCGTCGGTCGGCGTGGTGCCGTCGGTCGGCGTCGATCCGTCGGTGGCCGTGGGGGTGGGCGTCGCGGCGACCGACGCCGTGCCGGCCGCGCCGATGAGGACGGGCCGCAGCTCGAGCTTCGCCGAGGACTGCAGGCGCTGCATGGTCGCCGCGTCGGGCTCGCCCGGCAGGCTCACGACGATGTTGCTGCCGCCCTGCGTGGTGATCTCCGCCTCGGACACGCCGCTCGCGTCGACGCGCTGGCGGATGATCGACACCGCCTGGGCGAGCTGCTCGCTCGTCGGCCCGGAGGACGCGCCGTCGAGCTGCGGCGCGAGGATGATCTGCGTGCCGCCCTCGAGGTCGAGCGCGAGCTTCGGGGTCCAGGACCCGTTGCTGAACGCCACGCTGGCGGCGTTGCCGCCGGCGAGGAGGCCGATGATGACCAGCAGCCAGATGAGCTTGCGCCTGGCCTTGCGTACCGGTGTGGGCGACTTGGCCACCTGGACACTCGACTTTCTTCGCGGTGGGCCGGCGGGATCCGCGCGGCGCTCCGGATGGAGGGGGGAGCGGGGCCGGGCGGGGAGCCGCCCGGGAGGGGCGGGCGACCGGTGGCCGCCCGCCCGGAGGATCAGGAGCGCGCGGTGGGGGCGTCGCCGTCGTCGAGGCGGCGCGAGGCGTCGCTCGTGCCGGTCTCGTCGACCACGTCGGCGGCGGGAGCCTCGTCCACGAGGACGGAGGCGTCGTCGGCGACGGTGGGCTCGACCACGCGGGCGATCGTCTGGCGGTGCAGCTTCAGCACCGTGCCGGGCGAGACCTCGAGGTAGGCGAGGTTGTTCTCCTCGTCGAAGGAGACGAGCGTGCCGTAGATGCCGGACGCGGTCATGACCTCGGCACCGGGGACCATCTGCGTCTGCAGCGCGGCCAGGTCCTTCTGGCGCTTCCGGCTGTTGCGGAACATGAAGAAGATGAGCAGCGCCAGGACGGCGAACATGATCAGGGTGAACGGGTCCATGCGGGACGGGCCTTTCAGGTGCTGGGAGGTGACGGACACGACGAACCGGCGACGTTCCGCGGGAGGCCAGCTTGAATCATAGTTCATCGCCGAAGAGGGCCCCGGCGGCGCCCGGCGCACCCGGCGAGCGGGCGGGAGCGCCGGGGACGGCGGGGGCCTCGAGGCCGAAGTGCGCCCACGCCGCCGGCGTCGCGACGCGGCCGCGCGGCGTGCGCGTCACCAGCCCGATGCGGACGAGGAACGGCTCGACGACCGACTCGATCGTCTCCGCCTCCTCCCCCACCGACACGGCGAGGGTGTTGAGCCCGACGGGTCCGCCGCCGAAGCGCGTGAGGATGCCGCGCATGACGGCGCGGTCGAGGCGGTCGAGGCCCAGCGGGTCCACGTCGTAGAGATCGAGCGCCGCGCGCACGGACGCCAAGCCCGCCTCCGTGCCGTGCACGAGGGCGTAGTCGCGGACCCGGCGGAGCAGGCGGTTCGCGATCCGGGGCGTGCCTCGGCAGCGTCCCGCGATCTCGGCGACGGCCTCGTGCTCGATCTCCAGGTTCAGCATGCGGGCGGCGCGCTCGATCACCTGCTCGAGCTCGTGCGTCTCGTAGAACTCGAGGTGCGCGGTGAAGCCGAAGCGGTCGCGGAGCGGGCTCGGCAGCATGCCCGAGCGCGTCGTCGCGCCCACCAGGGTGAACGGCGACAGCTCCAGCGGGATGGAGGTCGCGCCCGCGCCCTTGCCCACCATGATGTCGATGCGGAAGTCCTCCATGGCGAGGTAGAGCATCTCCTCCGCGGAGCGCGCCATCCGGTGGATCTCGTCGACGAACAGGATCTCGCCCGGCACCAGCGCCGACAGCACGGCCGCGAGGTCGCCCGCGTGCTGGATCGCCGGGCCGCTGGTGAGCCGCAGGGGGCGGCGGCTCTCCTCGGCCACGATCATGGCGAGCGTCGTCTTGCCGAGCCCGGGCGGGCCCGCGAGCAGGATGTGGTCGGGCGAGCGGTTCTGCATCGCGGCGGCCGTGAGGAGGAGCTCCAGCTGGCCGCGCACCTTGACCTGCCCGACGAACTCGGACAGCGACTTCGGGCGGAGCGCGCCCTCGAACGCGAGCTCGGCGTCGGACTCCGGGACGGGGCTGGACGCGTCGCCGTGCGCGAGGCCGCTCACCGGTCGGCCGCCCGGCCGGCAGCGGAGGCGCCGACGCCGGAGGTGCCCGCGGGCTGCTGCGGCCCGAGCATCCCGAGCGCCACGCGCAGCAGGCGGGGCATGTCGGCGGGCGCGCCCTGCTCGGCGGCGGCGGCCGCGGCGTCGTCGACCGCGGTGCGGGCGACGCGCTCCGACCAGCCGAGGCCGATGAGTGCCGTGACGACGTCGGCCGTGACGGTCGACGCGGCGGACGCCGCCGAGCGGGCGCGCGGCTGGGTGACGAACAGCTTGCCCGCGAGCTGCAGCACGATGAGCTTGGCGGTCTTCGGCCCGATGCCGGAGACGCGGCGGAACGCGGCGTCGTCCTCGGCCGCGACGGCCTGGGCCATCGCCTCGGGATCCAGGTGCTCGAGCACCGCGAGGGCCGACTTCGGGCCGACGCCCGTGACGCCGCAGAGCAGCTCGAAGGCCCGCAGCTCGTCGGGCCCGGGGAATCCGAACAGGGTCAGCGAGTCCTCGCGGACGACCAGCGAGGTGAGCACCGTCGCCTCGGATCCGTGCCGCAGCTCGAGCGCGTGCCGCGGCGTCACGGACACGCCGTAGCCCACCCCGTGCACCTCCAGCAGGAGGGTCTGGCCGGAGACGGACAGCACGGTGCCGCGGAGGGAGGAGATCACGCCCCAACCCTACGAGCTAGCGCCGACCCCGCTGCGCACGCTCGGCCGCGAGCCACGCGGCCTGCGCCGCCGTCGGTCCCGCGCCCGCCGAGGTGCCCGCGGCGGCCGTGCGCGCCGCCGGCTCCGGGGTCCCCGCGATGCCGGCGCGGGACATCCCGGCGCGCCAGCCGGCGCAGATCGCCAGGGCGAGCGCGTCGGACGCGTCGGCGGGCGTCGGCAGCTCGTCGAGGCCGAGGATCCGCGCGACCATCGTCGCCACCTGCCTCTTGTCGGCCTGGCCGTACCCGGTGACGGCGGCCTTGACCTCGCTCGGCGTGTGGAGGGCGACGTCGAGGCCCCGCCGCGCCGCGCCCACGAGGGCGACGCCCGTGATCTGCGCCACGCCCATCACGGTCGAGAGGTTGTCCTGCGCGAAGACGCGCTCGATGGCGACGACGGACGGCCGGTGCCGGTCCACGAGCTCCTCGATGCCGTCGCCGACCGCGAGCAGCCGGTGGTGCAGCTCGGCCGTCGGGCTCGTGCGGACGACCTGCACGTCGACGAGCCGGGCGGACCGGTCGGCGTAGACATCGACGACCCCCACGCCGCAGCGCGTCAGGCCGGGGTCGATCCCGAGGATCCGCACGGACGGGCCGCTGGCCGCCGCGCCGCTCCCCCGCACCCCGGCGATGAGGGCCTACTCCTCGTCTTCGTCGTCCAGCGCGGCCTGCACGTCGGCGGGCACGTCGCTGTTGACGTAGATGTTCTGGACGTCGTCCAGGTCCTCCATCGCGTCGACGAGCTTGCTCACCTTGCGCGCGGTCTCGAGGTCGACCTCGACCTTGACCTGCGGCACGAACTCCACGTCGGCGGAGTCGTAGTCGATCCCCGCGTCCTGCAGCGCCTGGCGGACGGCGACCATGTCGGACGGCTCGCACCGGATCTCGAACACCTCGCCGTGGTCGGTCACGTCCTCCGCGCCCGCGTCGAGGACCGCGGTGAGGACGTCGTCCTCGGTCGGCGCGTCGGCGTGAGGCACGGCGAGGACGCCCTTGCGGTGGAAGTTGTAGGCGACGCTGCCCGGGTCGGCCATCGTCCCGCCGTTGCGGCTCATGGCCGTGCGGACCTCGGCGGCCGCGCGGTTCTTGTTGTCGGTGAGGCACTCGACGAGCATCGCGACGCCGTTGGCGGCGTAGCCCTCGTACATGATCGTCTGGTAGTCGACGACCTCCCCGAGCAGGCCGGCCCCGCGCTTGACGGCGCGGTCGATGTTGTCGTTCGGGACGCTGGTCTTCTTGGCCTTCTGCACGGCGTCGACGAGGGTCGGGTTGCCGGACATGTCGGCGCCGCCGATCTTGGCCGCGACCTCGATGTTCTTGATCAGCTTCGCGAACGACTTGGCGCGCCGCGAGTCGATGATCGCCTTCTTGTGCTTCGTGGTCGCCCACTTGGAATGTCCGGACACGGGTGGTTCTCCTTACGCGGCGTCTGCTCGCTGTCAATGATGGACCATCGGGGCCCGCCGCCGGCGGACCGAAGGGGTCAGAGGGTGCGGCCCGCGTCCTCGACCATGTCGAGGAAGAGGCGGTGGAACCGGAGGTCGCCTGTGACCTCCGGGTGGAACGAGGTGCCGAGGAGCGCGCCCTGCCGCACGGCGACGACGCGGCCGTCGTCGAGCGAGGCGAGGGCCGAGGCGGCGGGTCCGACCGATGCCACCACGGGCGCGCGGATGAACACGGCGTGCACGGGCGGGTCCCCCAGCTCGGGCACGTCGAGGTCGACCTCGAACGACGCCGTCTGGGACCCGAACGCGTTGCGCCGCACCGACACGTCGAGGCCGCCGATGCTCCGCTGGTCGTGGATCGCGTCCACGATCTCGTCGGCCAGCATGATGAGCCCCGCGCACGTCCCGTAGACGGGCAGGCCGTCGTCGATGGCGGAGCGGAGCGGCCCGGCGATCCCGAACTGGCGCGACAGCTTGTCCATCACCGTGGACTCGCCGCCGGGGATCACGAGCCCGGAGATGCCGGGGAGGTCCTTCGGCTGGCGGACGAGCCGCGTCCGGGCGCCGAACTCCTCGAGCACGCGCGCGTGCTCGCGGACGTCCCCCTGCAGCGCGAGGACGCCGACGAGCGGACCGTCGCCCTGCTGCTCCGCGGTGCTACCAGCCACGCTCGGCGAGGCGGTGCGGGGCGGGGACGTCGGCGACGTTGATCCCGACCATGGCCTCGCCCAGCCCGCGCGACGCCTCGGCGATGGCGTCGGGGTCGTTGAAGAGCGCGGTCGCGGTGACGACGGCCTTGGCGCGCGCGACCGGGTTGCCCGACTTGAAGATGCCGGATCCGACGAACACGCCGTCGGCGCCGAGCTGCATCATCATCGCGGCGTCCGCCGGGGTGGCCACGCCGCCCGCGGTGAACAGGACGACGGGCAGCTGGCCGGTCGTGGCGACCTCGAGCACGAGGTCGTACGGCGCCTGCAGCTCCTTCGCGGCGACGTAGATCTCGTCGTGCGTGAGGGCGCTGAGCGCGCGGATCTCGGACTTGATGGTGCGGATGTGCTTGGTGGCCTCGGAGACGTCGCCCGTGCCGGCCTCGCCCTTGGAGCGGATCATGGCCGCGCCCTCGGTGATGCGGCGGAGCGCCTCGCCGAGCGTGGTGGCACCGCAGACGAAGGGGACGGTGAAGCCCCACTTGTCGATGTGGTTCACGTAGTCGGCCGGGCTCAGCACCTCGGACTCGTCGATGTAGTCGACCTCGAGGGACTGGAGGACCTGCGCCTCGACGAAGTGGCCGATGCGGGCCTTCGCCATGACGGGGATGGAGACCTCGGCCTTGATCTGGTCGATGAGGTCGGGGTCGCTCATGCGGGCGACGCCGCCCTGCGAGCGGATGTCGGCGGGGACGCGCTCGAGAGCCATGACGGCGACCGCTCCCGCGTCCTCCGCGATGCGCGCCTGCTCGGCGTTGACGACGTCCATGATGACGCCGCCCTTGAGCATCTCCGCGAGTCCGCGCTTGACGCGGCTCGAGCCGACCTGTCCGGGGGTGTTGGTGTCAGTCATTGTGATCCCTATCCTATTCACCCGCGGGGGCGGGCCAGGCTGCGGCGATGGATGCGCGCACGTCGCCCAGCAGCTGCGGCAGCGCCTTGGTCTTCGCGATGATCGGCAGGAAGTTCGCGTCCTGCCCCCACCTCGGCACGATGTGCTGGTGCAGGTGCTCGGCGATGCCGGCGCCCGCCACCTGGCCCTGGTTCATGCCGATGTTGTAGCCGTCGTTCCGCGACACCTCGCGCACGACCCGCATGGCGGTCTGCGTGAGGGAGCCGATCTCGGCGACCTCCTCGGGGGTCGCGAGGTCGTAGGTCGCGATGTGACGGTACGGGCAGACGAGCAGGTGGCCGCTGTTGTAGGGGAAGAGATTGAGCAGGACGTAAGCATGCTCGCCGCGCGCGACGATGAGCGCGTCCTCGTCCGTCATCGACGGCGCGATGCAGAACGGGCACTCGTCCCGGTCCGGCTGCTGCCCCTTCTGGATGTAGACCATGCGGTGCGGGGTCCACAGGCGCTGGAACTCGTCGGGCACGCCCGCGAGGTGGCCGGGGTCGTCGACCCGCACCTCGCCGCGCTCGTCCTCTCCCCCGGACTCGTGGTCCGACATCGTCAGACGGGCCACGCGGTCACCACCTGCTCGCGTCGGGCGATCGCGCCCGTGATCCGCTCGACGGCCTCGGCCACGGGCACGCCGTTGACCTGCGTGCCGTCGCGGAAGCGGAAGCTCACGGATCCGGCCGCGCGGTCGTCCTCGCCCGCGATGAGCTGGTACGGCACGCGGGCCTTGGTGTGCGTGCGGATCTTCTTGGGCATCCGGTCGTCCGAGGTGTCGAGCTGGACGCGGACGCCCTCGGCGCGGAGCCGGTCGAGCACGCCGCCGAGGTACTCCTCGTAGTCCTCGGCCACGGGGATCCCGACGACCTGCACGGGCGACAGCCACACCGGGAACGCGCCCGCGTAGTGCTCGGTGAGCACGCCGAAGAAGCGCTCGATGGAGCCGAACAGCGCGCGGTGGATCATGACCGGCTGCTTGCGCGTGCCGTCGTTCGCCGTGTACTCGAGGCCGAAGCGCTCGGGCAGGTTGAAGTCGAGCTGGATGGTGGACATCTGCCACGTGCGCCCGATGGCGTCCCGCGCCTGCACGGAGATCTTCGGACCGTAGAAGGCGGCGCCTGCGGGATCCGGCACGAGCTCGAGGCCCGTGTCGACGGCGACCTGGCGGAGCGTCTCGGTCGCCTCCTCCCAGACCTCGTCGGATCCGACGAACTTCTCCGGGTCCTTCGTGGAGAGCTCGAGGTAGAAGTCGTCGAGGCCGTAGTCGCGCAGCAGCGACAGCACGAACTCGAGCGTGCCCTTCAGCTCGTCGGCCATGCGCTCGCGCGTCGTGAAGATGTGCGCGTCGTCCTGCGTCATGCCGCGGACGCGCGTGAGGCCGTGGATCACGCCCGACTTCTCGTTGCGGTAGACGGTGCCGAACTCGAACAGGCGCAGCGGCAGCTCGCGGTACGAGCGCTGGCGCGACCGGTAGATGAGCACGTGCATGGGGCAGTTCATGGGCTTGAGGTAGTAGTCCGCACCCTGGCGGGTGATCTCGCCCTCGTCGTTCCGCGCCTCGTCGAGGTGCATGGCGGGGAACATGCCGTCCTTGTAGAAGTCGAGGTGCCCGCTCGTCTCGAACAGGTTCGACTTCGTGATGTGCGGAGAGTAGACGAACTCGTAGCCGGCCGTCTCGTGCCGGCGGCGCGAGTAGTCCTCCATCTCGCGGCGGATGATGCCGCCCTTGGGGTGGAAGACCGCCAGGCCGGAGCCGATCTCGTCGGGGAAGGAGAAGAGGTCGAGCTCGGCGCCGAGGCGGCGGTGGTCGCGCTTGAGCGCCTCCTCGATGCGGCCCTGGTACGCGCGCAGCTCGTCCTTGGTGGGCCATGCCGTGCCGTAGATGCGCTGCAGCTGCGGGTTCTTCTCGGATCCGCGCCAGTAGGCGGCGGCGACGCGCGACAGCGCCCAGCCGTTGCCGACCATGCGCGTGCTCGGCAGGTGCGGGCCGCGGCACAGGTCGCGCCAGAAGACCTCGCCGGTCTTGCCGTCGACGTTCTCGTAGACCGTGAGCTCCGCTCCGCCGACCTCGACGGACTCGCCGTCCTCGCCCAGCTCCTCGCTGGATCCGCCCTTGAGGCCGATGAGCTCGAGCTTGTACGGCTCCGCGGCCATGAGCTCGCGGGCCTCCTCCTCGGTGACGACGCGGCGCGTGAAGCGCTGGCCCTGGCGGACGATGCGCTCCATGTTCTTGGAGATGGCCTTGAGGTCCTCGGGCGTGAAGGGCTCGGCGACGTCGAAGTCGAAGTAGAAGCCGTCCGTGACCGGCGGCCCGATGCCGAGCTTCGCCTCCGGGTTGATCTGCTGCACGGCCTGCGCCATGACGTGCGCCGCGGAGTGGCGGAGGATCGCGAGGCCGTCGGGCGAGTCGATGCGGACGGGCTCGACGACGTCGCCGGGGGCGACATCGGCCGCGAGGTCCTTCAGCTCCCCGCCGATGCGCATGGCGACCACGGCGCGGTCGGAGAAGAGCGTGAACCCGGTGCCCGCCTCCGTCGCCTCGACCGGCTGCGCGGTCGGCTCCGCGGGCGCGGCCTCGTCGTGGATCTCGGGCTGGGCGGCGTCTACCACTGCGGGCTCCTTGCGGGACGGGGAGGGAACCGATCCAGACTACCGGCGCGCGACGGGCGCCCATCGACGCCAGGAGCGCGGATCGCCTCGCCGGCGGTCCGAGGCGGGCGGGGGCCTCCGGGGCGTCCGGGGAGGACGGCCCGGGAAAAGCAGAAGGCCCCGGTCTCCCGGGGCCTTCTGGTGGTGAGCGATACTGGGATCGAACCAGCGACCTCTTCCGTGTCAGGGAAGCGCGCTACCGCTGCGCCAATCGCTCATGCACTTGCTCGAGGTGGGGACGGGATTTGAACCCGCGTGGACGGCTTTGCAGGCCGCTGCCTCGCCTCTCGGCCACCCCACCACCGGTGGTTCCCACCTTGTGAAAGGGACCCCCTTCGGGGCCCCTGTTCGAGCGGATGACGAGATTCGAACTCGCGACCCTCACCTTGGCAAGGTGATGCGCTACCACTGCGCCACATCCGCATTTCGCTCGCTCGCCGCCGGCTTCCCGGCGACCCTGCGTGCTCGATGACTCTAGCCGATCTCCTGGCGCGGGTGCAAAACGACGCCCGCCCGAGCACCCTCGGCGCGGTGCCCACGCGCCGTTCTCCCCGTGTTCACGCGGATCGGGTGGACGCGGGCTCGACCGCGCCCCGGGCGTGTCGCGACGGCGCCCGCCCGAGGTGGCATGGCCGCCGCCCCGTGACCGCGACCGGTCCCGCGGTATGGCATCATGGATCCGCACCGTCCGCGGTGCGAGCACGGGCGATTGGCGCAGTTGGTAGCGCGCTTCCTTCACACGGAAGAGGTCATCGGTTCGAGTCCGGTATCGCCCACCGAAGCAGTCACCTCCCCCGTACGCCGGGCGGATCCGTCGCGTCACGCGAGCAGCGCGCGCGCCGTCCCCTCGTCGAGCACGATGTCCGTCACGAGCCCGGCGGCCAGCGCGCCCCGCACGCTGCGCGCCTTGGACGCCCCCGCGACCACGCACACGCGTCGCGGCGCCTTGCGGATCGTCGCCAGGTCCGGTCCGCTCGCCCGCGCGTTGATGGCGATGTCGGCCGACGACCCGTCCTCCCGGAAGAAGACGGTGGAGACGTCGCCCACGACCCCGTCGGCGTCGAGCGCGCGCTGGTCGGACCGCTCGAGGTAGCCGCCCGAGTAGACGTGGCTCGGCACGAGGGCGACCGGGGACCCGACGCCGAACAGCACCATGTCCATCCGCTCCTGCAGCTCGAGCACGCGCTTCGTGCTCCGCTCGCGCCAGAGCGCCAGCTTCGTGGCCGGGTCGTCGAAGAACGCCGGCACCGGGAACTGCTGCACGGTCGCGCCGTACGCCTGGCCGAACCGCCGCAGGATCTCGCTCGCGTACATGATCCCCGTCGTGCGCACGTTGCCCGCCCCGTTGAGCTGCACGACGAGCGTGTTGTGCGTCGGCTTCGGCACGAGGTACCGGCTCACCGCGCTCACGGTCGAGCCCCACGCGACGCCGACGACCATGTTGGAGTCGACGTACTGGGTGAGCATCCGTGCAGCCGACAGCGCCACCCGGTCCACGCGGTCGACGTCGCTCGTCTGGTCGGGCACCGGCACCACGTGCGCGACCACGCCGTAGCGCTCGTGCAGCTGCTCCCCCAGCACCGTCGCGAGGTCGAGCGGCGAGCGGATCTGGATGTCCACGAGCCCCGTCTCCCGGGCGAAGGAGAGGAGCCGGGACACCGACGAGCGGCTCGTGCCGAGCTCGCTCGCGATCGCCTCCATCGTCAGGTCCTGCATGTAGTAGAGGTGCGCCGCGCGGAGGGCGTCCTGGGTGCGCTCGTGCGCGATGCCGTCGACCATCCGGTCATGCTTGCACATCCGTGCACGGGCTACCGATGATCCGTTCGCGGGCAGATGATGGATGCAGAGCACGCGCACCACGCACGCACTGAACAGAGAGAAGCCCCTCGTGACCACGTCGAAGAAGACCGACCTGCGGGACAACGTCGCCCGCATCCACGACCGCCCGAGCGCGAAGGTGCTCGTCATCGGCGGCGGCATCAACGGCATCGCGACGTTCCGCGACCTCGCGCTCCAGGGCGTCGACGTCGTCCTCGTCGAGCGCGCCGACTACGGCTCGGGCGCCTCGGCGGCGAGCTCGCACATGATCCACGGCGGCATCCGCTACCTCGAGAACGGCGAGTTCCGCCTCGTCCGCGAGTCGGTCGAGGAGCGCAACGGCCTGATCCGCATCGCGCCCCACTACGTGAAGCCGCTGCAGACGACCATGCCGATCTTCTCCACCTTCTCCGGCATCCTCAACGCGCCCCTGCGCATGCTGACCCACAAGCAGCGCTCCACCAAGGAGCGCGGCGCCCTCCTCATCAGCGTCGGCATGACGCTGTACGACTCCTTCTCGCGCGACGGCGGCTCGGTCCCGCGCCACCGCTTCCGCGTCGGCAAGGCCGCCCGCGAGGACATGCCCGCGCTGAACAAGGACGTCAAGTTCACCGGCACCTACTACGACGCCTCCGTGCACGAGCCCGAGCGCCTCGCTCTCGACGTGCTGAAGGACGGCCTGGCCGCGGGCGACCACGCGCGCAGCGCCAACTACCTCGAGGCCGTGGGCGTCGCCGACGGCGGCGTGAAGCTGCGCGACGTGATCTCCGGCACCGAGTTCGTCGTCACGGCCGACGTGGTCGTCAACGCGTCCGGCCCCTGGACCGACCTCACCAACGAGGCCATGGGCGGCGAGACGAAGTTCATGGGCGGCACGAAGGGCTCGCACATCGTCGTCGACAACGCCGACCTGCTCGAGGCCACCAAGGGCCGCGAGATCTTCTTCGAGAACAACGACGGCCGCATCGTGCTCATCTACCCGCTCAAGGGCCGCGTCCTCATCGGCACCACGGACATCGACGCGGACCCGAGCGAGCCCGCCGTCTGCACCGAGGAGGAGGTCGACTACTTCTTCGACCTCGTCAAGCACGTGTTCCCGCAGATCGAGCTGAACCGCGACCACATCGTGTACCGCTACTCGGGCATCCGCCCGCTGCCGCGCCACGAGGACACGGCGCCCGGCTTCGTGTCGCGCGACTACCGCATCGTCGAGACCGAGATCGCGGGCCTGGGCGGCAGCAAGGTGCTGAGCCTGGTCGGCGGCAAGTGGACGACGTTCCGCGCGCTGTCCGCGCACCTCTCCACGGAGGCCACCACGCGCCTCGGCGTGGAGCGCTCGGTCGACACGACGGGCATGCCCATCGGCGGCGGCAAGGACTTCCCGTCCTCCAGCACCGCCCGCGCCCGCTGGATCGCGACCCAGGCCGCCCGCGCAGAGGGCATCGGCACCGAGCAGGTCGACCGCCTGCTCAACCGCTACGGCACCCGCGCCACGAGCGTCATCGACGTCCTCTCCGGACAGCCGTCGACGCCGCTCGCGACCGACCCGCAGCTGACACGCGCCGAGATCGCGTACTTCGCCACGCACGAGGACGCGGTGCACCTCGCCGACGTCGTGCTGCGTCGCACGAACCTCGCGTTCGTCGGCGGCGTGACCCACGAGATGCTCGCGGAGATCGCGGACGTGCTCCAGGACGCTCTCGGCTGGACCGGCGAGGAGCGCGACGCGGAGATCCAGGACACCGTCGACACGCTGCGCACGTACCACGGCGTCGACGTGGGCGCGACGAAGGTGGCCGCGGACGCGACCGTCACGGAGTTCGCCAACTAGCAGCGCCAGGCGGATCCGATCCGCACCCGGGAGGCCGGTCGCCGAGAGGCGGCCGGCCTCCCGTCGTCCCGGGAGCCGCTGTCAGCGGACGGGTCTACGTTCGGGCCATGACGCATCCCCGGCTCGACCCGATCCCGCTGACCACCCTCCAGGGCGAGGACACCACCTTCGGCGCGTACGCCGACAAGGTCGTGCTCGTCGTCAACGTCGCCTCGCGCTGCGGCCTCGCCCCGCAGTACGAGAAGCTCGAGCAGCTGCAGCGCACCTACGGGGAGCGGGGCTTCACGGTCATCGGCTTCCCGAGCAACCAGTTCCTGCAGGAGCTCGGATCCGCGGAGGCCATCGACGAGTACTGCTCCACCACCTGGGGCGTCACCTTCCCGATGATGGAGAAGGTCAAGGTCAACGGGCGCTCCGCGCACCCCGTCTACGCCGAGCTGACGAAGACGCCGGACGCCGAGGGGAAGGCCGGGCGGGTGAAGTGGAACTTCGAGAAGTTCGTCGTCACGCCGTCGGGCGCCGTGCACCGCTTCCGGCCCACGGTCGAGCCGGACGCGCCGGAGATCGTGTCGCTCATCGAGGCCGAGCTGCCCGCCTGAGCGCGGTGACGGCCTGCGGGCGCGCGTCGACGCGCGTCCGTCGTCAGCGGCGACGGGCCACGAGGCCCGCGAGGTACGACGCCTGGCCGGCGTGCTGCAGGTCGTCGGAGAGCACGCTGACGAGGCGGGCGCCGAGCGTCACGGGCGGGGTCCAGTCCGCGTCCACCACGCGGTCGAGCTCCGCGTCGTCGAGGCCGGCGAGGTAGGAGAGCGTGGCGGACTGGACGGCGTCGAGGTAGCCGAGCAGCAGCTCGGGCGTGACGCCCTCGAGCGACGCGACGTCCTCGGGCGACTGCCCGTACCCCGTGGCCGACTCGTCGAACGGGAGGGCGAAGCGCCCGGCCCATCCCCCGGTGGTCCAGGTCTGGTCGCGGCCGGCGACGTCGGCGACCTGGGCGTCCTGCACGCGGGCGAGGTGCCAGACGAGCCAGCCGATGGAGTTGGCCTCGGGATCCGGACGGAAGGCGAGCTCGTCGGCTTCGAGTCCGTCGACGGCGTCGCGCACGATCTCGGCGATGCGCCCGTAGGCGTCCACGAGCAGGTCGGTGGCGGGGGTCATGGTGCTCTCCTCGGATCGTGGATCGAGCGGGTCCGCGTGGGCGGCCGCTCCCCCATCCTGCTCCGGGTCGCCGCCGTGGGAGGCTCGGGGCATGACGCGCCTCTCCCCCGACGCCCCGTGGTCGACGCCCGATGACGACGCCTGGTGCCCGTGCACGAGCGGCGATCCGTACGGGTCGTGCTGCGGTCCGCTGCACCGGGGAGACGCCGAGGCGCCGACCGCCGAGCGCCTCATGCGCTCCCGCTTCGCCGCCTACGCCCGCGGCGACGCGGCGTACCTCGCGCGCAGCTGGCACGCGTCGACGCGCCCCGGGGAGATCGACCTCGACCCGTCCGTCCGCTGGTTCCGGCTCACCATCCACCGCACCGCGCTCGGGGGTCCCGACGACGCGACGGGCGTCGTCGACTTCGAGGCGTCGTTCCGGCACGACGGCGAGCGCGGCAGCCAGCGCGAGGCGAGCCGCTTCGTCCGGCAGGCGGGATCCTGGGTCTACCTCGACGCCCCCTGATCGCCCCGCTGCAGGCAGCCGCTCGTCAGGCCTCCCCGAATCCGGACTCGATCAGCTCGACCAGCGCGGTGACGGCCTCCTCGGCGTCGTCGCCCGTCGCCTCGATCACGACGTGCGCGCCGCGGGTCAGGCCGAGCGCCATGACGCCGAGGAGCGACGCCGCGTTCTGCCCGTTGACGGTCACCGCGGCGGAGTAGGCGGACGCGCGCGTGACGAAGTCGGCCGCGGGCCGGGCGTGCAGGCCGTCGCGGTTGACCAGGGTCGCCTCGCCGCGGACGGTGCCCGCGCCCGACGCGGGAGCGGGTTCCGTGCCGTCGGCGCCGGGATCGGCGGCGAGCCCGGCGTCCGCGTCCTCCGCGGCGTCCGCGCTCGCGGCCGAGGCGGCGGCCGCGGCCACGTCCTCGAGGGAGCCGCCCGTCTCGGCGGCCACCGCGGCGGCCACCGCGCCCTCCACCAGCGGGGCGCGCACCACGACGACGCGCGCGGCGGCGTCCTCGTCGAGCATGTCGACCGCGGTCTCGGCCGTGAGGTACGCGGATCCGAGGTCGGCGAGCACGACGACGCCGTCGCCGCCCTCCGCCTCGGCGAGCGCCGCGGAGACCACGTCGAAGCTCGTGCCGATGCCCGCGTCGTCGCGCGTGCCGTCGCCGGATCCCCCGGCGGGAAGGAGGGCGACGGTCGGCGCCATCTGGCGCGCGAGGTCGACCAGCCCGTGCGCGATCAGGGCGCTGTGGGAGACGAGGACGATGCCGACGCTCACGATGCCGCCCCCTCGGCGGCGCGGGCGGTCTCGGCCGCGGCGCGCAGGAGGAGCGCGGACGACTGCGCGCCCGGATCGCGGTGGCCGATGGCGCGCTCGCCCAGGTACGACGCGCGCCCCTTGCGGGCGACGAGCGGCTCCGTCGCCTCCGCCCCGCGCGCGGCGGCGTCGGCGGCGGCCTCGAGCGCGTCAGCCGGCCCGGATCCCGCGTCGGCGGCCGCGCGCGCGGCCTCGGCGGCGGGGCCCCACGCGTCCACCATCGTCTTGTCGCCGCGCTCGGCCTTGCCGCGGAGGACGATGCCGCCCACCGCCGCCTCGAGGAGGTCGGCGATCGCGGACGCGTCGAGGTCCGCGCGGCCGGAGACGGCCGCGGAGGCCTTGAGGTACGCCGTCCCGAGCAGCGGGCCGGACGCGCCGCCGACGGTGGAGATCAGCGTCGTGGCCACGGTCTTGAGCGCATCGGCGGGAGCGGCGTCGGGCGCGAGCCCGCCGAGCCGCTCCGTGACGGCGCCGAACCCGCGGTCGAGGTTCTCGCCGTGGTCGCCGTCGCCGATCTCGCGGTCGAGCGTGATGAGCTCACCGCGCTGGTCGGCGACGACGCGCGCCGCCTCCGTGATCCAGGCGACGACCCATCCGGTCCCGAGTGCCATGAGCTACCTCCCCCACCGCAGCGCGGCGGTCTGCACGGGCGAGTCCCACAGGTCGACGAGCTCGTCGTCGAGCAGGAGCACCGTGAGGGACAGTCCCTCCATGTCGAGGGCTGTGACGTAGTCTCCCACGAGGCTGCGGGCGACCGTCAGGCCGGCCTCCTCCAGCACCGCGGCCGCGCGGCGGTACGCGATGTAGAGCTCGGACAGGGGCGTCGCCCCCATCCCGTTCACGAGCAGCAGCACGCGGCTGCCGGCCGGCGCGCCGAGGTCCTCGAGCACCGGGTCGAGGAGCCGCTCGACGATGGCGTCCACCGGCTCGAGCGGCAGCTTGACGCGGCCGGGCTCGCCGTGGATCCCGATGCCGATCTCCATCTCGTCGTCCTCGAGCGCGAAGCTCGGCTCGCCGGCGTGCGGGACGGTGCACGCGCGGATGGCGACGCCCATGCTCCGCACCTGCCCGATAACCCTCTCGGCGATCGCCGCGACGGCGTCGAGGTCGTCCCCGCGCTCGGCCGCGGCGCCCGCGATGCGCTCCACCAGCACGGTCCCCGCGACGCCGCGGCGGCCGGCGGTGTACAGGGAGTCGGTGACGGCCACGTCGTCGTCGACCACCACCGTGCGCACCCGCACGCCCTCCGCCTCCGCGAGCTCGGCCGCCGTCTCGAAGTTGAGGACGTCGCCCGTGTAGTTCTTCACGATGTGCAGCACGCCCGCGCCGGCGTCGACGGCCAGGGTCGCAACGACGACGGGATCCGGGGTGGGGCTCGTGAACACGGGACCCGGCACGGCGGCGTCGAGCATGCCGTGCCCCACGAACCCGGCGTGCAGCGGCTCGTGCCCGCTGCCGCCGCCGCTGACGAGGGCGACGCGCCCTCGGCGCGTCGGCTCGGCGCGTCGCACGAAGAGCGGATCCGCGCTCAGCTCGACGAGGTCGGGGTGGGCGGCGGCGAAGCCCGCGACGGCCTCGTCGGCCACCGCCCTCGGGTCGTTGATCAGCTTCTTCACGGCCGGCTCCTCGCAGGTCTCGGGCGGCCGGACGGCAGCCGCGCATCCGAGCCGGATCGAGGACGGGACTCGGTCGGCGGCGACTCGGGTGTGTGGCCAACATACGCCCGGCCGACGGCGCTCGGACAGTGCCCGCGCGACCCTCCCCCGCGGGCAGGGATCCGCGTCGCGGAGCGGCCAGCCGCGGCCTGGTCGGGGAGTCCGCCGGCACTAGATTGGGGGGACCGCGATGACGCGGAAGAGGTCGTACCCGCCCTCGCCGATTGATCGGAGCACCACGCAGTGGATCTTGGAGTCATATTCCTCTCGGAGACGGTGGGCACCGCCCTGCTCGTCCTCCTCGGATGCGGAGTCGTGGCGAACGTCGCGCTCATCAAGTCGAAGGGGCTCGCCGGCGGCACCCTGATGGTCAACTTCGGCTGGGGCCTCGCGGTCTTCGCCGGCGTCACCGTCTCGTACGCGTCCGGCGCGCACCTGAACCCGGCCGTCACGCTCGGCCTCCTCGCCGCCGGCAAGATCGAGGACGTCGCGAGCGTCCCGGTCTACATCCTCGCCCAGATGGTCGGCGCGATCATCGGCGCCGTCTTCTGCTGGCTCGCCTACAAGCAGCACTTCGACGAGGAGCCCGACGCGGCCACCAAGCTCGGCGTGTTCTCGACCGGCCCCTCCATCCGCAACTACGCCTGGAACCTCGTCACGGAGATCATCGGCACGTTCGTGCTGGTCATCGTGATCCTCGGCTTCAGCCTCGCGAACAACCCCGACGCGGACGCGTCCACCCCGGCCGGCCTCTCGGCCCTCGGCGCGGTCCCCGTCGCCCTCCTCGTGGTCGGCATCGGCGCGTCCCTCGGCGGCCCGACCGGCTACGCGATCAACCCGGCGCGTGACCTCGGACCCCGCATCGCGCACGCCTTCCTCCCCATCAAGGGCAAGGGCTCGAGCGACTGGTCCTACGCCTGGGTGCCGGTCGTCGGCCCCGCCATCGGCGGCGTCCTCGCCGGCCTCGCGTCCTACGCGCTGCTCCCCATCCTCTAGAACCCCCGACCCCTCATAGGAGAGACCACATGAGCGAGAAGTACATCGTCGCCATCGACCAGGGCACCACCAGCACGCGCGCCATCGTCTTCGACCACAGCGGATCCATCGTGTCCACCGGCCAGCTCGAGCACGAGCAGATCTTCCCCCGCGCCGGCTGGGTCGAGCACGACCCCATGGAGATCTGGCGCAACACGCGCGAGGTCATCGGCCAGGCGCTGTCCAAGGCCGACATCACGCGCCACGACGTCGAGGCCGTGGGCATCACCAACCAGCGCGAGACCGCCGTCGTGTGGGACCGCACCACCGGCAAGCCCGTCTACAACGCCATCGTCTGGCAGGACACGCGCACGCAGAAGATCGTCGACCGCCTCGCGGCCGACGGCGGCGTCGAGCGCTTCAAGCCCACCGTCGGGCTGCCGCTCGCCACCTACTTCTCGGGCACCAAGATCGTCTGGATCCTCGAGAACGTCGACGGCGCCCGCGAGAAGGCCGAGGCCGGCGACCTCATGTTCGGCACGACCGACACCTGGGTCCTCTGGAACCTCACGGGCGGCACCGACGGCGGCGTGCACGTCACCGACGTCACGAACGCGTCCCGCACGCTCTTCATGGACCTCGAGACCCTCCAGTGGGACGACGAGATCCTGAAGGCGTTCGACGTGCCGCGCTCGATGCTCCCCGAGATCAAGAGCTCCTCCGAGGTCTACGGGCAGGTCGAGTCCTCGAGCCTCCTGCGCGAGGTCCCCATCGCCGGCATCCTGGGCGACCAGCAGGCGGCGACGTTCGGCCAGGCCGCGTTCGACCAGGGCGAGTCGAAGAACACGTACGGCACCGGCAACTTCCTGATCTTCAACACCGGCACCGACATCATCCACTCGCAGAACGGCCTCCTCACGACGCTCGGCTACAAGCTGGGCGACGCGGAGCCGCACTACGCGCTCGAGGGATCCATCGCCGTCACCGGCTCGCTCGTGCAGTGGATGCGCGACAACCTGGGCCTCGTGTCGAGCGCCGCGGAGATCGAGGCCCTCGCGGCCACGGTCGAGGACAACGGCGGCGTGTACTTCGTCCCCGCGTTCTCGGGCCTCTTCGCGCCGTACTGGCGCTCCGACGCCCGCGGCGCGCTCGTGGGCCTCACGCGCTACGTCAACAAGGGCCACATCGCCCGCGCGGCGCTGGAGGCCACGGCCTTCCAGACGCGCGAGGTGCTCGACGCGGTCAACGCCGACTCGGGCGTCGACCTCACCGAGCTCAAGGTCGACGGCGGCATGATCGCCAACAACCTGCTCATGCAGTTCCAGGCCGACATCCTCGGCGTGCCGGTCGTCCGCCCCGTCGTCGCGGAGACCACCGCGCTCGGCGCCGCGTACGCCGCGGGCCTCGCCGTCGGGTTCTGGAAGGACCTCGACGACCTGCGCCAGAACTGGCAGGAGGACAGCCGGTGGACGCCCGACATGGACGACGCCGAGCGCGAGCGCCAGCTGCGCCTCTGGAAGAAGGCCGTCACGAAGACCTTCGACTGGGTCGACGACGACGTGCAGTAGACCGCACCCGCACCATCCGCGCGCCCCGTCAGCACCGCTGACGGGGCGCGCGGCGTCTCCGGGCGGCGACCCGGCTGCTCGCCGCTGCGTCAGATGAGCGTCGGCTGCCCGTCGCCCGCGGGCGCCTCGTCGACGGGCGCCACGAGGTCCGGCCCGTCGTTCCGCACGCTGTTGACGCGCGTCGACACGAGCCGCGGCACGAGGTGCGGCTCCGGCAGCGAGCCCAGCAGGTGCTGCACGTCGTCGACGGCGGTCGTGCCCGCGTCCAGCCAGTCGTCCAGTCGGTCGCGCGGCACGATCACGGGCGTGCGGTCGTGGATGCGCCCGAGCGCGTCGCTCGCGGCGGACGTGATGATCGCGAGGCTCCGCAGCCACGCGCCGGGCTCCCCGTCCGGGACGGCCGGATCCCGCCAGTGCTCGTACACGGCGGCGAACGCCAGCGGACGCTCGTCCTCCGCGTGCAGGTAGACCGGCTGCTTCCCGGACGCGGTGGCCTGCCACTCGTAGTACCCGTCCGCCGGGACGACGGCCCGTCGCGTCAGGACCGCCCTGCGGAACGTCGGCTTCTCGGTGACCGTCTCCACGCGCGCGTTGATGAGCGGGGCACCCTGCACGGCCTTCGCCCACGGGGGGACGATCCCCCACCGGGCCCCGGTGAGGACACGGCGGACGTCACCATCTGGATCGCCGTGCGGACGCCGGTCCGCGACCATGCGGACCGTGCTCGTCGGGGCGACGTTCCACGACGGTGCCGGTTCGTCGCCCTCGACGTCGTCGACCGCCCAGTCCCCGACGAGGTCGCCCGTCGCCCGCGCCACCACGAATCTCCCGCACATGCGTCCATCATCCGCCGCACGCGCGACATCGACCGCGTCGCCGTGGATCAGGCGCGCGTCGCGGCCGCCCACTCCTCGAGCTTGGCGGCGGCGCGGCCGGAGTCCACGGCCTCGGCCGCGACGGCGAGCTTCTCGCGCAGCCGTCGCGCCATGGGCTGCTGCACGCGCGTCGGATCCCCCATCAGGTCGAAGGCCTCGAGGCCGGCCGCCGCGTTCAGCAGCACGACGTCGCGCTGCGGACCGGGATCGCCGGCGAGGACGCGACGGATGACCTCCGCGTTCTGCTCCGGCCCCTCGCCGAGGAGCGCCTCGATGGGCGCGCGCGGGATCCCGAGCTCGAGCGGATCGAGGTCGTGCTCGGTGACCGCGCCCCTGCTGACCTCCCAGATGTGGCTGTGCCCGGTGGTCGTGAGCTTGTCGATCCCGTCGTCGCCCCGGTACACGAGCGCCGTGGCGCCGCGGGTCCGGAAGACGCCCACCATGAGCGGGACGCGCGAGATGTCGGCGACGCCCACCGCGGAGGCCTCGGGGCGCGCCGGGTTGCAGAGCGGGCCGAGCACGTTGAACAGCGTCGAGATGCCCAGCTCGCGCCGGGTGGCAGCTGCATGGCGGAAGCCCGGGTGGAAGAGGGCGGCGTGCGCGTACGTGATGCCCGTCTCGCGCAGCACCGCGGCGACGCGCTCGGGCGCGATGGTGAGGTCGACCCCGAGGGCGGTCAGCACGTCGGACGCGCCCGAGGAGGAGCTCGCCCCCCGATTGCCGTGCTTGATGACGGGGACGCCCGCGGCGGCGGCGATGACCGAGGCCACGGAGGAGATGTTGAGGACCGCGCCGTAAGGGTCCCCTCCCGTGCCGACGATGTCGAGCGCGCGCGGATCCGCGTCGAGCGGCAGCGCCTCCTCGAGGACGGCGTCGCGGAAGCCGACGATCTCGTCGACGGTCTCGCCCGAGGCCCGCAGCGCGACCAGGAGGCCGCCCAGCTGCGCGGGAGTGGCCTCCCCGCGCATCACCTGGCGCATGGCCCAGGTGGACTCGGACACCGACAGGTGGCGCCCCTCGATCAGGGTGGTGATGAGCGCGGGCCAGGTCGGGGCGGAGGGCATGGCGATCAGCCTAACGAGCGGCTGGATCGGATCTCACGGGCGGCCGGGGTGGGCATCGGGTGTCGTCGGCCTGGGTCATAATGGAACCTGTGACGACCACCTCAATCTCCCCAGTATCGACCGCGCCGGTGGTGAACCGGCCGAACACGGTCGCCGTCGGCACCATCGTGTGGCTCGGCAGCGAGGTGATGTTCTTCGCGGGTCTCTTCGCGATCTACTTCACCCTGCGCTCGACGTCCGGCGCCCTCTGGGAGTTCGAGGCGGGACGCCTCAACGTGCCCTTCTCGCTCGTGAACACGCTCATCCTCGTGTCGAGCTCGTTCACGTGCCAGTTCGGCGTCTTCGCGGCCGAGCGGCTCCAGGCGCGGGCCACGGGCTGGAAGCCCAGCCAGTGGGGCACGGTCGAGTGGTTCTTCCTCACCTACGCCCTCGGCGCGATCTTCGTCGTCGGCCAGATCTTCGAGTACGCCACCCTCGTCACCGAGGGCATCACGCTCAGCAGCAATGCCTACGGCTCGGCGTTCTACATGACCACGGGCTTCCACGGCCTGCACGTCACCGGCGGCCTCATCGCCTTCCTCCTCGTCATCGGGCGCATCTTCGCCGTCCGGTCGATGGGGCACAGGGAGGCGACGAGCGCCATCGTCGTGTCCTACTACTGGCACTTCGTCGACGTCGTCTGGATCGGGCTCTTCCTGGTCATCTACGTCCTCAAATAGCACCGAGCGGGAGCATCAACCACAGCATGAGCACCAAGACAGCACGCGCCCGTCGAACCGGTCGCCGCAGCCCCCTGACCACCATCGCCCTGCTCGCCATCGGCCTGCTCACCACGGGCGGCGCGTACGCGATGATCCAGTCGGGCACCGCGTCGGCCGAGGTCGACCTCAAGTCGGCGCAGACCATCGACGAGGGCCAGAAGCTCTTCGGCTCGAACTGCGCCACCTGCCACGGCATGGACGCGACCGGCACGGGCGTCGCCCCGAGCCTCATCGGCGTCGGCGCCGCCTCGGTCGACTTCCAGGTCGGCACGGGCCGCATGCCCCTCCAGGGCACCACGGTCCAGGCGCCGGAGAAGCCCACGCAGTTCACCGACACGCAGGTCAAGGAGCTCGCGGCGTACGTCGCCTCCCTGGCCCCCGGCCCGGCGATCCCCGACAGCCAGTACCTCGACGGGCAGGGTGACGCGGCCAACGGCGCCGAGCTCTTCCGCATCAACTGCGCCATGTGCCACAACGTCGCCGCGGCCGGAGGCGCCCTCACGGAGGGCAAGTTCGCGCCCAGCCTCGAGGGCGTGGCCCCGGTCCACATCTACGAGGCCATGGTCACCGGCCCGCAGAACATGCCGGTCTTCAACGACACCAACATCTCCCCCGAGGACAAGCGCGACATCATCACGTCGCTGCAGTACATCGAGGAGAACAGCACGGTCGGCGGCGCGAACCTCGGCGGGCTCGGCCCCGTCTCCGAGGGGCTCTTCATGTGGATCTTCGGCCTCGGCGGCATCGTCGCCCTGACCGTGTGGCTCACGGCCCGGTCCAACTGACGCCCGCATCGATGACCCGCACCAGAACTCAGGAGAGGCACGCACATGGCACACGACGATAAGGACGAGTCGGGCGTCGTCCCCGCGGGCTACGACGCCGGCGAGCTCGAGCCGGCAGGCCGTGACGTCGTGCTCGCCGGCGGCACCGCCGTCGCCACGCGCGACGCCTTCCAGAACCCCGGCTTCCCGGAGCACCGCCTCCGCGTCACCGACAAGGACCCGAAGAAGGCGAAGACCGCCGAGCGCGTCGTCTACACCTGGTTCTACCTGTCGATCGTGGGCAGCGTCTTCGCCATCGGCGCGTACTTCGGCTTCCCGATCTACGCGGACGACCCGGGCAGCGTCCGCCTCAACAACCTGTTCCTGGGGATCGGCATCGCGCTGGCGCTCCTCAGCCTCGGCATCGGCGCCATCCACTGGTCCAAGGCCCTCATGAGCGACCACGAGCTGATCGACGAGCGCCACCCGCAGGGCGGCTCGCCCGCCACGCAGGCCCGCGCCGTGGAGATCTTCGCCCAGGCGAACGAGGAGTCCGGCTTCGGCCGCCGCTCGCTCATCCGCAACAGCCTCATCGGCGCGCTCGTCGCGTTCCCGCTCCCGGCCGTGATCCTCTTCCGCGACCTCTACCCGGGCAGCGCCGAGGAGCCCGCCTCCGCCCTCAGCCACACGCTGTGGAAGAAGGGCGAGGTCCTCACCCGCGACCCCTCCGGCACCCCCATCAAGGCGTCGGACGTCACGATCGGCTCCGCGTTCCACGTCATCCCCGCCTCCCTCATGGAGCTCGAGGAGGGCAAGCTCGAGGAGAAGGCCAAGGCCGCGGTGCTGCTCATGCGCCTCCGCCCCGAGGACCTCGTCGAGACGCCGGAGCGCAAGGGCTGGTCCTACGACGGGATCGTCGCCTACTCGAAGGTCTGCACGCACGTGGGTTGCCCGGTGGCGCTCTACGAGCAGCAGACCCACCACCTGCTCTGCCCCTGCCACCAGTCCCAGTTCGACGTGACCAACCACTGCGAGGTCATCTTCGGACCGGCCAAGCGGCCCCTGCCGCAGCTGCCCATCGCCGTCAACGACGAGGGCTACCTCATTGCACAGAGTGATTTCACCGAGCCCGTAGGGGCGAGTTTCTGGGAGCGTCGTGGTGACTACAACAGCTGATCCGACCACGACGGGTGCAGCCGCGCCCGCCGCCAAGAGCGGGGGCGGCCTCACCGCCGCCGCCGCCACCTACCTCGACGAGCGCACCAGCGTCAGCGTCGCCGTCAAGGAGTTCGGGCGGAAGATCTTCCCGGACCACTGGTCCTTCATGCTCGGCGAGGTGGCGCTCTACAGCTTCGTCGTCATCCTGCTGACGGGCACGTGGCTCACGTTCTTCTTCAACCCGTCGATGGCGGAGACGCACTACGCCGGCTCGTACGCGCCCCTCAAGGGCGTCGAGATGTCCGTCGCCATGTCGTCGTCGCTCGACATCTCGTTCGACATCCGCGGCGGCCTGCTCATGCGGCAGATCCACCACTGGGCGGCGCTGCTGTTCGTGGCGTCCATCGGCCTGCACATGCTGCGCATCTACTTCACGGGTGCCTTCCGCAAGCCGCGCGAGCTCAACTGGTTCATCGGCTTCGTGCTCTTCATCCTCGCGATGGCCGAGGGCTTCACGGGCTACTCGCTCCCCGACGACCTGCTCTCCGGCAACGGCCTGCGGATCATCGACGGCATGGTCAAGGGCATCCCGGTCATCGGCACCTGGATCTCCTTCCTCCTCTTCGGCGGCGAGTTCCCGGGGACGCACATCATCCCGAGGCTCTACACGCTGCACATCCTGCTGCTGCCCGCGATCCTCGTGGCGTTCCTGGCGCTCCACCTCCTCTTCGTGGTCGTGCACAAGCACACCCAGTTCGCCGGCCCCGGCCGCACGAACGAGAACGTGGTCGGCGTGCCGGTGCTCCCCACCTTCGCCGCGAAGGCCGGCGGGTTCTTCTTCGTCGTCTTCGGCGTGATCGTCGTCATGGCGTCGTTCTTCACGATCAACCCGATCTGGAACTACGGCCCCTACGACCCCTCGCCCGTGTCCGCCGGAACCCAGCCCGACTGGTACATCGGCTTCGCGGACGGCGCCCTGCGCCTCGTGCCGCCGGGACTCGAGTTCGTGCTGTTCGACCACACGTTCTCGTTCAACATCATCCTGCCGATCACGGTCTTGGGTCTGTTCATCGTGCTCGTCGCGCTCTACCCCTTCATCGAGGCGTGGATCACCGGCGACAAGCGCGAGCACCACATCCTCGACCGCCCGCGCAACGCCCCGACGCGCACCGCCATCGGCGCCGCCGGCGTCACGTTCTACGCGGTCCTCTGGTCCGCCGCGAGCTCCGACCTCATCGCCACGCACTTCAAGGTGTCGATGGAGGGCGTCATCCACACCCTGCAGGCGCTCCTGATCCTCGGACCGGTCATCGCCTACCAGGTGGCGAAGCGCATCTGCCTGGCGCTCATGAAGAAGGACCGCGAGATCGCCCTCCACGGCGTCGAGTCGGGCCGCATCGTGAAGCTGCCCGGCGGCGAGTTCATCGAGGTGCACGAGCAGCTCGACGAGTACGAGCGCTGGCGCCTGGTCAGCTTCGACGACTACAAGCCGCTCATGATCCGACCGGACAGCCGTGGACGCATCACGGTCAACCAGCGGGCCCGCGCGGCGCTGTCGAAGTGGTTCTTCGAGGACCGGATCTCCCCGGTCACCACGAAGGACGTCGAGCGCAGCCACGGCGACCACCACTAGGAACCACCCCGTCCCCGCTCACCGCGGATGACGACCGAGAGCCGGTCCGGCACCACGCCGGACCGGCTCTCGTGCGTCCACCCGCTGTGTCGGCCATCTCCCCGAGGAGCACCCGTGGATCTCGTCCGGCTCGCATCGTGGCTCCGTTGCCCGACCTGCGGCGACGATCTCCACGCCGTGCCGCCGCTCGTGCTCCGCTGCGACCGCGGCCACGCCGTCGACGTGAACAAGCGGGGCTACGCCTCCCTGCTCGCGCCGGGCACCCGCGTCACCGGCGATTCGGCCGGCATGCTCGCGGCCCGCCGCGGCTTCCTCGAGCGCGGCCACTACGCACCGCTGGTCGATGGCGTGATGGGCGCGCTGACGGCGGCCACGGGCCGCCAGGAGGCCTCCGACGCAGGCGGGGTGCCGGCGACCGGCGGGCTCCGCATCCTCGACGCCGGATGCGGCACGGGCCACTACCTCCACGCCGTGCTGGACCGGATCCCCGGAGCGACCGGCCTCGCCGCCGACCTCTCCCCCGCGGCCGTCGCGATCGCGGTGCGAGCCCGGCAGGACGTGGACGGGCTCGTCGCCGACACCTGGGCGGCGCTCCCCCTGCGCGACGGCGTGGCCGACGTGATCCTCGACGTGTTCGCGCCGCGCAACCTGCCCGAGTTCCACCGGGCGCTCGCTCCCGGTGGGCACGTGGCCATCGTGGCCGCCGGGCCGGGTCACCTCGAGGAGCTCCGGGCCGAGGGTCGCGCCGTGGGCGTCCAGGAGGACAAGCGGGAACGCATCCTCGAGGCGGCCGAAGCCCTCTTCGAGCCCGTGTCGGAGACGCGCGTGCAGCGCGTCCTGCGGTTGTCCGAGGAGGACGTCGGCCTGCTGCTCGGCATGGGCCCGTCCGCCCACCACCCGGCCGCCCCGGATCCCGTCGAGCCGACCTCCCCGATCGAGGCTCCGGAGGCCGACGCCGACCTGCAGGGCGTCACGATCGACGTGATGATCCACGTCCTCCGTCGGCGCGAGCGGAGCGCGACGGCCTGACGACCGACGTCACGGTGAGGGGAGGCCGATGCGCGTCGGTCTCCATGCCCCGCGCCACACGGACGCCCGACCGCAGGTAGCGTGGCAGAGGTCACAGTGCTGCTGCCGGGGGGAAGCGGTTCCCTCGGCGTCGTCCCTCCCGATGGGAGCCCCGCTCTCGCGACGGGTGGATCCCCTCCGGATCCCCCCGCCGGGCCCGACCCAGGGAACACGGACCGCACCTTGCTCGACTCGCTCACCCTCCGCGTCGCCTTCGGCGTCACGACCCTCACGCTGTTCCTGCTCTTCGCCCTGGTGACCTTCCGCAGCACGCGATCTCCGTTCAGCTTCTGGTGGTGCGCCGCGCTGGCCCTCTTCATGGGCGGCTCGCTCGCCTACCTCCTGGACGGCACGAGCGCACAGGGGTGGAGCAACCCGCTCGGCAACGGGCTCATCGTCGCGGGCGCGGCGTCGGTGTGGATGGGGAGCCGGTCCCTCCGCGATCGGGGGACGCCCTGGTGGCTCGTGGTGGCTCCGGCGACGTTCGTCACGGTCGTGTCGGCCGCGGACTCCCCCGCCGTCAACGACTGGTCCGGCGGCCCGCTCTACCTGGCGCTCATGGCCGGCCTGATAGGGATGTCCACCCGGGAGATCGTCATGCTGGACGCGGGGCTGTCCCGCACCCGGTGGCCGCTCATCCTGACGTCGGGGGCGCTGGCCGCCTACTACGCGGTCCGCACGGTCGTGTTCCTCGTGGCCGGTCCACGGAGCGACGCCTTCGTGGAGTGGTTCGGCACCCCGAGCACCACCCTGATCACGATGCTGCTCCTGGTCGTCGTGTCGTTCAGCATGGCCTCGCTCAGCGGGGAGCAGGTGGCCAAGACGCTCGCCGCTCGCGCCGCCACGTCGCGGCAGGAGCTCGTCGACGGAGGCGGCGTGCAGCGACGTCTCCTGCCGCAGACCGTCCCGGACCTGCCCGGCTACGAGGTGGCCGGGTCCTGCGTCCCCAGCGGCGCGGTGAGCGGCGACTTCTTCGACTGGCAGCGCACGCCGGATGGCCTCGTCGTCACGCTCGCCGACGTCATGGGCAAGGGGGTGGGCGCGGCCATGATCGCCGCCACCGTCCGCGCCGCGCTCCGCGTCGCCTCCCCCGCCCTCGACCCCGCGCGCACCCTCTCCGTGGTGGATCGCGCCGTGGTGTCGGACCTCGACGCCAACGACGCGTTCGTCACCCTCCTGCACATGCGCCTCGACGCGCGCACCGGGGAGATCGCGCTCGTCGACGCCGGCCATGGGCTCTCCGTCGTCTGCCGCGCCGACGGCCGACGGGAGCCGGTGCCGTCGCGTCATCTCCCCCTCGGCGTCCTGGGCACCCAGGAGTGGAGCACGACGACCATCCGGCTCGACCCCGGCGACATGCTGCTCGTCTGCAGCGATGGCGTGCTGGATCTGTTCGACGGCACCTCCGGCTCCATGGACCTCGCCGCGCGGACGGCCTCGGACGCCGCGTCCACGGCGCACGCCGCCGTCGCGAGCCTCACGCGCCTGGCGACGACCCCGCCCGACGACGTCACGGTCGTCGCGATCCGCCGTGCCGCCCCGCCTCGCTGAACCGCACGAATCGAGGCCCCGCCGTCCAGCCTCCGTGGGCTCCCCTGGTGCCCGGCCCCCGCGTCCCCGGACGCGGAGAAGCCCGGCCCCCGAGGGGGCCGGGCTTCTCCGTGGCGCAGCCGCGCGTCTAGCGCAGGAGCTTCTTGTAGAACTCGGCCGTGCGCTCGTACCCGAGGCGCTTGTAGAACTCGCCGGCGCGACGGGTGCTCATCGTGATCTGCCCGACGCCGCGATCGCCGCAGAGCCGCTCGACGGCGCGGACCAGGGCGGAGCCCGTCCCCGCACTGCGCGCCGTGGTGTCCACCACGAGCTCCTCCAGGTGGGCGCTGAGCCCGCCCGCGTACAGGAGCCGCGACACGACGAGGTACGCATAGCCGACGACCCGGCCGCCGTCCTCGGCGACCAGGAGCACGTCGCGGCCCACGTCCTTGTTGGCACGGAGGATGTGGAAGAACGTGACGTCGAAGTCGTCCCGCGTCGCCGGCGCGTTAATCATGTCGAGCTGCTGGCACAGGGCGAAGACCGCGTCCCCGTCCGATGCCTGGGCGTGCCGGATGTCGACCATCGGATCAGCGCGCGAAGTAGCCGCGGTAGTACTCGTAGGTCCAGCCCACGAGGGCGATGAGCGCGAGCCCGCCGCCGATGATCGCGATCCAGATGCCCACGGCGAGGCCGAGGAACACGGACGCGGCACCGGCCGCGAGGATCACGGGCCACCAGCTCCACGGGCTGAAGAAGCCGAGCTCCGGGTCGCCGTCATCGACGTTGGCGTCGCTGCGGTCCTCGGGGAGCTCCCCGTTCTGCGCCGCGTACAGCCGCGCCACGAAGAAGCCGATGAACGCGGCCAGCGCGCCGGAGAGCGCGATGGCCAGCGTGCCGACCCACTCGACCTCACCGGTGTCGATGACGTGCCAGATCGTGTAGGCCGCCGCCGCGATGACGAAGAAGACCGAGAGGACGTAGAAGAGGTTCCTATTGGCGCGCACGTCACTTCACCTTGTCGCTGGAGATGTCGTAGGTCGCGGCATCGGGAGCGTCCTTCGCCGGACCGATTCCCACGGGGATGCCCGCCTCGGGGTGGTTCAGGTCGAACGCCGGGGCCTCCGAGCGGATCCGCGGGATGGACGTGAAGTTGTGCCGCGGCGGCGGGCAGGAGGTCGCCCACTCGAGCGAGCGGCCGTAGCCCCACGGGTCGTTCACCGTCACGCGGGGAGCCGTGCGGGCGGTGATCCAGACGTTCAGGAAGAACGGGATCATCGACAGCGCGAGGATGCCGGCGCCGATGGTCGACAGCTGGTTCATCCACGTGAAGTCGTCCTCGGGCTGGTACGTCGCGTAGCGACGCGGCATGCCCATGACGCCCAGCCAGTGCTGGATGAGGAACGTGGTGTGGAAGCCGATGAACAGCAGCCAGAAGTGGACCTTGCCGAGGCGCTCGTTGAGCATCGTGCCCGTCCACTTGGGCCACCAGAAGTAGAAGCCGGAGAACATGGCGAACACGACGGTGCCGAAGACCACGTAGTGGAAGTGCGCGACGACGAAGTACGTGTCGGACACGTGGAAGTCGAGCGGGGGCGACGCCAGGATGACGCCGGTCAGGCCGCCGAACGTGAACGTGATGAGGAAGCCGATGGCCCACAGCATGGGCGTCTCGAACGTGACCGAGCCGCGCCACATCGTGCCGATCCAGTTGAAGATCTTCACGCCCGTGGGGACCGCGATGAGCATGGTCATGAGCGAGAAGAACGGCAGCAGGACGGATCCGGTGACGTACATGTGGTGAGCCCACACCGTGACCGAGAGGGCCGCGATGGAGATGGTCGCGTACACGAGCGTCTTGTACCCGAAGATCGGCTTGCGGCTGAAGACCGGGAAGACCTCCGAGACGATGCCGAAGAACGGCAGCGCGATGATGTAGACCTCGGGGTGCCCGAAGAACCAGAAGAGGTGCTGCCAGAGGATGGCGCCGCCGTTGGCCGGGTCGTAGATGTGCGCGTCGAAGATGCGGTCGGCGCCGAGGCCGAACAGCGCGGCGGCGAGGACCGGGAACGCCATGAGCACGAGGATCGACGTCACGAGGATGTTCCACGTGAAGATCGGCATGCGGAACATGGTCATGCCGGGGGCGCGCATCGTGATGATCGTCGTGACGAAGTTGACCGCGCCGAGGATGGTGCCGAAGCCGCTGAGCGCGAGGCCCATCACCCAGAGATTCCCTCCCAACCCTGGCGAGAACGTCGTGCTGGACAGCGGCGCGTACGCGAACCATCCGAACGAGGCCGCTCCGGCCGGGGTGAGGAAGCCCGCGACCGCGATGAGCGAGCCGAAGTTGAACAGCCAGTACGCGAAGGCGTTGAGCCGCGGGAACGCGACGTCCGGTGCGCCGATCTGCAGCGGCATGAGCACGTTGGCGAAGCCGGCGAAGAGCGGCGTCGCGAACATGAGCAGCATGATCGTGCCGTGCATGGTGAAGAGCTGGTTGTACTGCTCCTTCGTCTCCACCACGTGCAGGCCGGGCTCGAATAGCTGGGCCCGGATCACGAGGGCCATCACGCCGCCGAGGCAGAAGTAGAGGAACGACGTGATCAGGTACAGGTACCCGATCGTCTTGTGGTCGGTGGAGGTGATCCAGTTGACCACGACGTTGCCACGACGCTCGGCCTTGCCGGAGCCGTCGAGGACCTTCGCCTGACCCGCGGGGATCGCGGTGGGACGGTTGAGGGTCGATGTCACGTTTCTGCTGCCCTACTCTTCGGACGACTCGGTGGTGGTCGGCACGGCGGTGCCGGGGAGGTTCTGCAGGCGGTCGTAGTCCTTGCCGAGGTCGCCCTCGAAGCCGGCCGCCTTCTGGCTCTCGATGTACGCGTTGTACTCGTCGACCGAGACGACCTTGACCTGGAAGAGCATGAGGGAGTGGTACTCGCCGCAGAGCTCGGCGCACTTGCCCATGTACGTCCCCTCCTTCTCCGGGATGAACGTCATGTAGTTCGTCTTGCCGGAGATGAGGTCCTTCTTGTAGAGGAAGTCCACGACCCAGAAGGAGTGCAGGGTGTCACGCGTGTTGAGCTCGAGCTCGACCTTGGTGTTGACCGGCAGGTAGAGCGTGGGGAGCTTGTCCTTGTCGATGGAGCCCTGGGGTCCGGCCGGGTCGTCGACCGCCTGGACGCCCTGCTCGTAGGCGCCGCCCTCGATGGGCTGGCCGGCCTCGGTCTCGCCGCCGAGGTAGTTGAAGTCCCAGGCCCACTGCTTGCCGAAGACCTGGACCTTGACCTCGGGCTTGTCGAAGCGCGCCTCGATGGCGGCCTGGTCCTTGGCGGTGAAGGCGAAGAAGCCGAGCACGAGGATCAGCGGCACGATCGTGTAGAAGATCTCGATCGGCATGTTGTAGCGCATCTGCACCGGCAGGCCGGTCTGGCCCTTGCGGCGGCGGTAGACGACCGCGGCCCAGATGGTGAGGCCCCAGGTGAGGACGCCCACCGCGAGCAGGACGATCCAGGCGGTGACCCACAGGCCGATGACGGAGTCGACGTGGTTCGTCGTGCCCGGTTGCGTGGGCAGGAAGCCCTGGAGCTGCTGCTGCGTGCACCCCGCGAGGAGTATCGAGATGCCCAGGGCGACGGGGATCGTCAGCCAACGTTGACGGCGAGTGAAGCGCACGTGCAGACCCTTCGGAGAACCGGATGTGACGAGTTCCACACTACGCGACAGGGAGCCGCCCGAAGGACGACTCCCTGCTCGGACCCCGTGTTTCCAGGCCCAGATCCGCTTACCGTTCCGTGTGTCAGTGGAACGAGTCACCGCACGCGCACGAGCCGCCCGCGTTCGGGTTGTCGATGGTGAAGCCCTGCTTCTGGATGGTGTCCTCGAAGTCGATGGTGGCGCCGTCGAGGTACGGGACGCTCATCTTGTCGACGATGACCTCGACGCCGTCGAAGTCGACCGTGGCGTCGCCGTCGAGCTCGCGCTCGTCGAAGTAGAGCTGGTAGATGAGGCCGGAGCAGCCGCCGGGCTGGACGGCGACGCGGAGACGGAGGTCCTCGCGGCCCTCCTGCTGGAGCAGGCTCTTGACCTTGCTCGCCGCGGTGTCCGTGAGTCCGACGCGGTGGGCCGCCTGGGCGGTCTCGGTCAGCGTGGTGTCGGTCATGAGCACTCCTCGGGTGGTGGGATCTGCGATCGGGCGACTCCGGTGGAGTCTACGTCGTGCAACCGCGGGAGTCACCCGGGTGTTCCCGTCCGCCGGCCCGGCGACGCGACGGGCGGGCCGGCGACCGGTCAGGCGCGGCGGGCGATGCGCGACAGCAGGACGGCCTCGCTGAGGATCGCGCGCTGCAGGACGCCCAGGTGCTGCGACTCGTTCGGGCTGTGGGCGCGCGTGTCCGGGTCCTCGACGCCGGTGACCAGGATCTGGGCCGCGGGGAAGGCCTCGACGAGGTCGGCGATGAACGGGATGGATCCGCCGATGCCGGCTTGCACGGGCGCGCGCCCCCAGCCGGCGGTCATGGCTGCCGTGGCCTCGGCCATGGCCCAGCCCGTCGTGTCGACGAGGAAGGGGTCGCCCTGGTCGACGTCGCTGATCTCCAAGTGCGCGCCGAAGGGACGGTGCCCCTCGACGTGCGCCTCGAGGGCGCGGTACGCGTCCGCGGCCGTCTGGCCGGGGGCGATGCGCGCGCTGATGCGGACGGACACCTCCGGGAGGAGCGTGTTGCTCGCGTTGGCGACGGAGGGGGCGTCGATGCCCGTGACGGTGATGGAGGGCTGCGCCCACAGCCGGGTGAGGATCGGGCCGGTGCCCACGGGCGAGACGCCCGGGAGGAGGGCGGCCTCCTCGGCGAGGCGCGCGTCGTCGTAGGCGGGCGTGTCCATGTCGGTCGAGGTGAGTCCCGCGACGGCGACGGAGCCGCGCTCGTCCCACAGGGAGTCGAGGAGGCGCACGGCGGCCATCATCGCGTCGGGGACGGCGCCGCCGAACATGCCGGAGTGCGACGCGTGGTCGAGCGTGCGCACCGTGAGGCGGAACGTGACGTTGCCGCGCAGGGCGATGGTGATCGAGGGGGTGTCGACGTCCCAGTTGTCGCTGTCGGCGACGACGATCACGTCGGCGGCGAGGGCGTCGTGGTGCGTCGCGAGGAAGTCGGAGAAGGAGCGGGATCCGGCCTCCTCCTCCCCCTCGATGAAGACGGCGAGCCCGAGGTCGAGGTCGTCGCCCTCCGCCTCGACGAGCGCGCGGATGGCCGCGACGTGCGTCATGATGCCGGCCTTGTCGTCGGAGGCGCCGCGCCCGTGCAGGCGGTCGCCGCGGAGGGTCGGCTCGAAGGGCGGCGTCTCCCAGTGCTCGTCCGCTCCGGGGGGCTGGACGTCGTGGTGCGCGTAGAGGAGGACGGTGGGCTTGCCGTTCCGGGCGGCGCGCGTGGCGAGGACCGCCGGCTGGCCGTCGTCGCCCGACGGGGTCGTCGCCCGATGGACGGAGACGTCGTCGAACACGCCGAGCCCCGCGAGGAGGCCCGCCACGGCATCCGCGCTGGCGGCGACGTGCGTCGGGTCGAAGGCCGGCCAGGAGACGGAGGGGATGCGCACGAGCGCCGAGAGGTCGGCGATCGTGGTGGGCAGCCCGCCCGCGACGGCGGCGGCGAGCCGGTCGACGGCCTCCTGGTCCGGTGCGGTCACGGCGTCTGCGGAGGTGTCGGGAGGCGTCATGCAGGTAATCTTAGATTCACTCCAGGCAAGGACGAGAGACGTGGCGAAGCAGCAGACCCCCGCAGAGACCCCCTCCGAGACGAGCGCCGCGGCGCCCGTCGACGGCCGCACGGCCGACGGGAAGAAGGGTCCCACCCCGACCCGTCGGGAGCGGGAGGCCGCGAACCTCCGCCCGCTCGTGCCCCAGGACCGCAAGCTCGCGGCGCAGCAGGCCAAGGAGAAGGCGCGCGAGGCGCGCGCCCGCGCCAACGCCGGCATGGCCGCCGGCGACGAGCGCTACCTGCCCGTCCGCGACAAGGGCCCGCAGAAGCGGTACGCCCGCGACGTGGTGGATGCCCGATGGAGCGTCGGCGAGCTGCTCTTGCCCGTGATGGGCGTGGTCGTGGTGCTCACGTTCGTGCTGCCGAACCTCTCGGCGATCCCGCTGCTGTCGATCTACGTGTTCGTCATCGCCGCGATCATCGACGCCTACTTCACGGGCCGTCGCGTCCGGGCCGCCATCGTCGCCCGGGTGGGCGCCGACCGCGTCGAGCGCGGGATCCGCTGGTACACCGGCATGCGCACCATCCAGATGCGGCCGATGCGCCTGCCGAAGCCGCAGGTGAAGCGGCGCGACAAGGTCACCTTCAGCTGATCCGACGCCCGCTCGCCCGGACCGGGCGCGCGACCGCTCCGTCGCGCGAGGAGCGCGGGTCAGCGTGAGCGGCGGAGCCGCGCGAGGCCGGCGTTGACCGACCGCGCCCAGAGCGGGCCGCGGTAGAGGAACGCCGTGTAGCCCTGCACGAGGGTGGCGCCCGCGTCGAGGCGCGCCTGCACGTCCGCGGCCGTGTCGACGCCGCCCACCGAGATGACGCACGCGTCCGCCGGCAGGACGCGGCGCAGGATCCGGAGCACCACGAGCGCGCGCGGGGCGAGCGGCGCACCGGACAGACCGCCGGCGCCCGCCGCCTCGACGACCGCCGCGTCCGTGCGGAGGTCCGCCCGGGAGAGGGTCGTGTTCGTGGCGATGACCCCGCCGAGGCCGAGCTCGGTCGCGAGCCCCGCGATCCGCTCGACCTCGGCGTCCTGGAGGTCGGGCGCGATCTTGACGAGGACGGGCACGCCGTCTGCCGCGTCGCGGATGCTCGTGAGCAGCGGCCGGAGCAGCTCGATCTCCTGCAGGCCGCGGAGGCCCGGCGTGTTCGGTGAGCTGACGTTGACGGCGAGGTAGTCGGCGACGGGGGCGACGAGGCGCGTGGAGGTGACGTAGTCGGCCACCGCGTCCTCCACGGCGACGGCGCGCGTCTTGCCGATGTTCACGCCGATCACCGGCCGGTCGGGCCGGGCCCGCAGGCGACGGAGGCGGTCCGCGAGGGCCGCCGCTCCCCCGTTGTTGAAGCCCATGCGGTTGATGACGGCGCGGTCCTCGATGAGCCGGAACAGGCGCGGCCGCGGGTTGCCGGGCTGCGCCTCCGCGGTGACCGTGCCGACCTCCACGTGGCCGAAGCCGAGCTGGCCGAGGCCGAGCACGGCGTGCGCATCCTTGTCGAAGCCGGCGGCGACGCCGAACGGCGACGGGAAGCGGAGGCCGAGCGCGTCGACGGCGAGCGACGGATCCGGTGCCGTCAGCCGCCGGGCGATCCAGCCGAGGCCGGACGACGGGAGGAGGGCGATGGCCGTGGACGCGAGGTGGTGGGCGTCCTCCGGGTCCATGCGCGACAGGACCGTGCGGAAGAGGAGGGGATACATCGGCACCAGGCTAGCGCCTGCGCGCGCCGTCGCCGGCTGCCCGGGCCCGGGTCGCGGAGGGGGTCAGAGCGCGTCGGCGTCGGGGCTCGCGGCGTGCGCGACGCGCAGCTGCGCGATGGCCGACTCGAAGTCGTCGAGCGAGTCGAAGCCCTGGTAGACGCTGGCGAAGCGGAGGTACGCGACCTCGTCGAGCTCGCGGAGCGGCGGCAGGATCGACAGGCCGATGTCGTTCGCCTCGATCTGCGACGCGCCGGTGGCCCGGATCGCCTCCTCCACGCGCTGCGCGAGGACCGCGAGGTCGGTGTCGGTGACGGGACGGCCCTGGCACGCCTTGCGGACGCCGGTGACGATCTTCTCCCGGCTGAACGGCTCGACCACGCCGTTGCGCTTGATCACGCTGAGGCTCGCGGTCTCGGTGGTGCTGAAGCGGCGGCCGCACTCGGGGCACTGCCGGCGCCGGCGGATCGACAGGCCGTCGTCGCTCGTGCGGGAGTCGACGACGCGGGAGTCGGGGTGGCGGCAGAAGGGGCAGAACATGGTGTGGCCAGGATACGTCAGCGCGTGAGGCGCGCCGTCACCGCGTCGCCGTGCGCGGGGAGGTCCTCGGCCCGGCTGAGCGCGACGATCATCGGCTCGGCCTCGCGCAGCGCGTCGGCGTCGTAGCGCACGACCTGCTGCGGGCGCAGGAACGTGTACGCGCCGAGCCCCGAGCCGAAGCGCGCCTGGCCGCCCGTGGGGAGCACGTGGTTGGATCCCGCGAGGTAGTCGCCGAGGCTGACGGGCGAGTGCGGGCCCAGGAAGATCGCGCCGGCGCTGTGCAGGTGCGCGAGGAGCGCGTCCGGGTCGGCGGTCTGCACCGAGAGGTGCTCGGGGCCGTAGGCATCGCTGTAGCGGGCGGCCGTCGCGAGGTCGTCCACGACGAGGATGGCCGACTGCGGACCGGTGAGCGCCTGGCCGACGCGGGCGGCGTGGCCGGTGGTCGCGGCCAGGGACTCGACCTCGGCGTCGACCGCGCGGGCGAGCTCGGGCGAGTCGGTGACGAGGACGGACGCCGCCATCTCGTCGTGCTCCGCCTGGCTGACGAGGTCGGCGGCCACGAGGCGCGCGTCGGCGTGCGCGTCGGCGATCACGAGGATCTCGGTCGTGCCGGCCTCGGAGTCGATCCCCGTGACGCCGCGGACCACGCGCTTGGCGGCCGCCACGTAGATGTTGCCGGGGCCGGTGACCACGTCGACGGGCTCGAGGCCGAGGTCGGCGACGCCGTGCGCGAAGGCGCCGATGGCCCCCGCGCCGCCCATCGCGTAGACCTCGTCGACGCCGAGGAGCCCGGCGGCGCCGAGGATGACGGGGTGCACGGATCCGCCGTGCGCGGCCTGCGCGGGAGAGGCGAGGGCGATGCTCGCGACGCCGGCGACCTGCGCGGCGACGACGTTCATCACGACGCTCGACGGGTAGACCGCCTTGCCGCCGGGCACGTAGAGGCCCACCCGGCGCACCGGCTGCCAGCGCTGGACGATGGTGCCGCCGGGCACGACGGTGGTGGTGGTCTCCGGCGGGACCTGCGCGGCGGAGCCCAGGCGGACGCGGCGGATGGCCTCCTCGAGCGCGGCGCGGACGGCGGGGTCGAGGGACTCCACGGCGGCGGCGATGGCCTCGGCGGGCACGCGCAGCGAGCCGGGGCGCACGCGGTCGAGCCGCTCCGCCTGGTCGAGCAGGGCCGCGCTCCCCCGGGTGCGCACGTCCTCGACGAGCTCACGCGCCACGTCGAGCGCGACGGCGACGTCGGTGACCGGACGCGGGAGGAGGTCGAGCAGGTCGGCGGTGCTGGGCGTGGTGCCGCGGAGGTCCTGGATGCGCATCATGACTCCGGAAGTCTACCGAGCGGGCGTCGGGCGGATCCGGCGGCTAGCGTCTCCAGGCATGGACGCGCACCCCGCCACCACGCTCGCCGAGGGCCCGGGCCAGGCCGCATTCCGCGCCGCGTTCCGGCGCCACGCCGCGGGCGTCGCGGTCGTCACGACCCGCGATGCCCAGGGCTCCCCCGTCGGCTTCACGGCGACGTCGCTGGCCTCCGTCTCCGCGGATCCGCCGCTCGCCAGCTTCAGCCTCGCGCGCACGGCGTCGAGCGCCGCCGCCCTCGCGACCGCCGACCACGTCGCGATCCACGTCCTCGGCGCGCGCGACCGGCACCTCGCGGAGCGGCTCAGCGGCCCCGCGTCGGAGCGCTTCGCGGGCGACCACTGGTCGCCCGGCCCGCACGGCCTGCCCGTGCTCGCGGGCGGGACGGCGCTCCTCGTCGCCCGGATCGTCGAGCGGGTGCCCGTGCACGACGCGATCGTCGTCGTCGTGCGGATCGAGGACGGCGGCGCTGGCGTCGACGACGACCCGCTGCTCTACCACGCGCGCCGCTACCTGCGGCCGGGCGCCGAGGCCTGAGCGCGGACCTCCCGATCGCCGGCCGCCCGCGCGCCGGCACCCGGGGAGCCGACCTCGCGCGTCAGCCCAGGCAGTTCGGCCCGAGCAGCGACTTCAGCTCGCCGTAGAGGTCCGCGCTCACCGTGACCGGGTACGGGATCTCGAACACGCGCCCGCTGTCGCCCTTGATGAGCTGGAGCCGCACCTCGGTGTCGCCCGAGTGGCGGATCAGCACGTCGTTGAGCCCCATCACGGTCTCCGTCGTCGCGCGGTTCTCCGCGAGGCTGATGAGCAGCGGGCCCGACCCGAGGCTCTGTCCGAGGTCGGGCTGGAACATCGAGAAGGCGTGGATGTTCATGCCGTCGTCGCGCGTGGACACGCGCCCCCGGATCACCACGACGGTGTCGCCCTGCAGGGCCGGCGCGAACTCCTGGTACGCCTTGCCCATGAACATGCAGGTGATCTCGCCGCCGAAGTCCTCCAGCTGCACCATGCCGTACTGGTTGCCGGAGTTCCGCGCGGTGCGGTGCTGCACGCTCGTGAGGAGGCCGGCCAGCGTGACCGTCTCGCCGTCCATCGACGCGTCGGTCGCGAGCAGCTCGGCGATGCCCGTCGAGGCGAGCTTCGCGAGCGGGATCTCGAGCCCCGCGAGCGGGTGGTCGGAGACGTAGAGGCCGAGCATCTCGCGCTCGAAGGCGAGCTTGTCGCGCTTCGCCCACTCCGGCCGCTCGGGCACCTTGCGCGCGTGCTGCGGCTCGTCCCACAGGCTGTCGAAGTCGAAGCCGACCTGCCCGTTCATCGCGGCGCGCTTGTCGCTGACGGAGGCGTCGATCATGCCCTCGTGCACCTCGAGGAGGGCCCGGCGGGTGTCGCCGAGCGAGTCGAAGGCGCCCGCCTTGATGAGCGACTCGACCGTGCGCTTGTTCGCGACCGGCAGCGGCACCTTCTTGAGGAAGTCGTCGAAGGACTCGAACGCGCCCTGCTCGGTGCGCGCGCCACGGAGGGCCTCGACCACGTTCGCGCCGACGTTGCGCACGGCGCCCAGCCCGAACCGGATGTCCGCGCCCGCTGCCGCGAAGAAGCCGATGGACTCGTTGACGTCTGGCGGGAGCACCTTGATCCCCATGCGGCGGCACTCGTTGAGGTAGAGCGCCATCTTGTCCTTGGAGTCGCCGACGCTCGTGAGGAGCGCGGCCATGTACTCGGCCGGGTAGTGGGCCTTGAGGTACGCGGTCCAGTAGGAGACGACGCCGTACGCCGCGGAGTGCGCCTTGTTGAACGCGTAGTCGGAGAACGGCAGCAGGATGTCCCAGAGCGCCTTCACCGCGGCCATCGAGTAGCCGTTGTCCTTCATGCCCTGCGAGAAGCCCTCGAACTGCTTGTCCAGCTCCGACTTCTTCTTCTTGCCCATCGCGCGGCGCAGCAGGTCGGCCTGCGCGAGCGTGAAGCCCGCGAGCTTCTGCGCCACCGACATCACCTGCTCCTGGTACACGATGAGGCCGTGCGTGGTGCCGAGCACCTCGCGCAGCGGCTCCTCGAGCTCCGGGTGGATGGGGGTGATCTCCTGCAGCCCGTTCTTCCGCAGCGCGTAGTTCGTGTGCGAGTTGGCGCCCATGGGGCCCGGCCGGTAGAGCGCGATGACGGCCGAGATGTCCTCGAAGTTGTCGGGCTTCATCATGCGCAGGAGCGAGCGCATGGGCCCGCCGTCGAGCTGGAAGACGCCGAGCGTGTCGCCGCGCGCGAGCAGGTCGTACGCGCCCTGGTCGTCGAGCCCCAGGTCCTCGAGCACCAGCTTCTCGCCGCGGTTGGACTCGATGTTGTTGAGCGCGTCGTCGATGATCGTGAGGTTGCGCAGCCCCAGGAAGTCCATCTTGATGAGGCCGAGCGACTCGCACGCGGGGTAGTCGAACTGCGTGACGATCTGGCCGTCCTGCTCCCGCTTCATGATCGGGATGATGTCGATGAGCGGCTCGCTCGACATGATGACGCCGGCCGCGTGCACGCCCCACTGCCGCTTGAGGTTCTCGATGCCCTGCGCGGTCTCGAAGACCTTCTGCGCCTCGGGGTCCATCGCGAGCACCTCGCGGAAGTCGCCGGCCTCGCGGTAGCGCGGGTGGTCGGTGTCGAGGATGCCGGACAGCGGGATGTCCTTGCCCATGATCGCGGGCGGCATGGCCTTGGTGAGCTTGTCGCCCATGGAGAACGGGTAGCCGAGCACGCGGCTGGAGTCCTTGAGCGCCTGCTTGGCCTTGATGGTGCCGTACGTGACGATCTGCGCGACGCGCTCGTCGCCGTACTTCTCGGTGACGTAGCGGATGACCTCGCCGCGGCGACGGTCGTCGAAGTCGACGTCGAAGTCGGGCATGGAGACGCGGTCGGGGTTGAGGAAGCGCTCGAAGAGGAGGCCGTGCTCCAGCGGGTCGAGGTCGGTGATGCCCATGGCGTACGCGACCATCGAGCCCGCGCCCGATCCGCGGCCGGGGCCCACGCGGATGCCGTTCTCCTTCGACCAGCTGATGAAGTCCGCGACGACGAGGAAGTACCCCGGGAAGCCCATCTGCGCGATGACGCCGACCTCGTAGTCGGCGCGCTTGCGCACGTCGTCCGAGAAGCCGCGCGGGTAGCGCCGGACGAGGCCGCGCTCGACCTCCTTGACGAACCAGGTCTGCTCGCTCTCGCCCTCGGGCACCGGGTAGCGCGGCATGTAGTTCGCGGACTCGTTGAACTGGACATCGCACCGCTCGGCGATGAGGAGGGTGTTGTCGCACGCCTCCTCGTGGTCGCGGAAGAGGTGGCGCATCTGCTGCGCGGTCTTCAGGTAGAACTCGTCGGCGTCGAACTTGAACCGGTTGGGGTCGTCGAGCGTGGTGCCGGACTGGACGCACAGGAGCGCCGCGTGGCTCGTCGCGTCGTGCTCGTGCGTGTAGTGCAGGTCGTTGGTGGCGACCAGCGGGAGGCCGAGGTCCTTCGCGAGCCGGTGCAGGTCGGTCATGATGCGGCGCTCGATCCCGAGGCCGTGGTCCATGATCTCGCAGAAGTAGTTCTCCGCCCCGAAGATGTCGCGGAAGTCCGCGGCGGCCTTCACGGCCTCGTCGTACTGGCCGAGGCGGAGGCGCGTCTGCACCTCGCCGGACGGGCAGCCGGTGGTGGCGATGAGGCCCTTCGCGTAGGTGCTGAGGAGCTCGCGGTCCATGCGGGGCTTGAAGTAGTAGCCCTCGAGCGAGGCGCGGGACGAGAGCCGGAACAGGTTGTGCATGCCCTCCGTGGTCTCGGCGAGCATCGTGAGGTGCGTGTAGGCGCCGGACCCGGAGACGTCGTCCTGCCCGCCGTTGCCCCACCGGATGCGGGTGCGGTCGCCGCGGTGCGTGCCCGGCGTGATGTACGCCTCGGTGCCGATGATGGGCTTCACGCCCGCGGCCTTCGCCTGCTTCCAGAAGTCGAACGCGCCGAAGACGTTGCCGTGGTCGGTGATCGCGACGGCCGGCATCTTCTGCTCCGCCGCGGCCTGCACGAGCGGGCCGACGCGCGCCGCCCCGTCGAGCATCGAGTACTCGCTGTGGACGTGGAGGTGGACGAACGAGTCGTTGCGGGGCACGGGTCTCTTCTACTGGTCGATCGACGGTGTGGCCATCATAGGCAGGCTCCGGGAGGCCCCTCGGGCGTGTCGCGCGTCAGTCGCGCAGGACGTCCAGCGCGTGCTGGAGGTCCGCCGGGTAGGTGCTCGAGAACGACGCGCGGTCTCCCGTGGCGGGGTGCGTGATCTCGAGGCGCATGGCGTGCAGCCACTGCCGGTGGAGGTCGAGCTGGGCCGAGAGCGTGGGATCCGCGCCGTACATCGCGTCGCCCGCGCAGGGGTGGCGCTGCGCCGCCATGTGCACGCGGATCTGGTGGGTGCGGCCGGTCTCCAGGTGCACCTCCAGGAGCGCCGCGCGCCGGAACGCCTCGAGCGTCTCGTAGTGGGTGACGGACGGCTTGCCGTCGGCGGTGACCGCGAACTTCCAGTCGCTGCGGGGGTGGCGGCCGATGGGCGCGTCGATGGTGCCCGACAGCGGATCCGGGTGGCCCTGGACGACCGCGTGGTAGATCTTCTCGACCTCGCGGTCGTGGAACTGGCGCTTGAGCTCCGTGTAGGCGCGCTCGGTCTTGGCCACCACCATCAGGCCGCTCGTGCCCGCGTCCAGCCGGTGGACGATGCCCTTCCGCTCCTCCGCGCCCGAGGTGCTGAGGCGGAAGCCGGCGGCGGCCAGGGCGCCGAGGACGGTGGGGCCCGTCCAGCCGACGCTCGGGTGGGCCGCGACGCCGACGGGCTTGTCAACCACCACGATGTCGTCGTCGTCGTGGACGATGCCGAGGTCGGGGACCGCGAGCGGGACGACCGAGGGCTCCTGTCGCGGCTGCCAGCTGACGGCGAGCATGGATCCGCCGACGAGGCGGTCGGACTTGCCGGCCTCCCGCCCGTCCTGGGTGACGCCGCCGGCCTCCGCGACCTCGGCCGCGAAGCTGCGGGAGAACCCGAGGAGCCGGGCGAGGCCCGCGTCGACGCGCTGGCCGTCGAGCCCGTCGGGGACGGGGATGGTGCGGTGCTCCATCGGGGGACCTCTTCCGGTGCGGGGGATGCGTCGATGCGCGGGGGCGCGGGCCGCGCGAACGACGACGGCGACGCGGGACCCCGTGGCTCCGAGGAGCCGGGTCCCGCGCCGCCGTCGGGCGCGCGGGTGGTGCGGTGCTAGTTGCCGAACGAGGCGGTGGCGGGCGCCTCGCTGGAACCGGCGGAGTCCAGCTCGCGGAGCTGGCCCTCGATGTAGCCCTTGAGCTTGGTGCGGTACTCGCGCTCGAACGTGCGGAGCTCGTCGATGCGACCCTCGAGGACCTGGCGCTCCTTCTCCAGGGCGGCGGTCTTCGAGCGCTGCTCGGCCTCGGCCTCGGCGGCGATGCGCGCGGCGGTGGCGTGCGCCTCGGCGACGAGCGCGTCGCGCTTCTCGACGCCCTCGCGGACGTGCTCCTCGTGGAGCTTGCGGGCGAGCTTCAGCAGGCTGCTCGTGCTGGAGGTCTCGTCGTCCTCGTCCGCGGAGGGGGCGGCCGGCGCCTGGGCGACGACCGGGGCGGGCTCGGGCTCCGGGGTGGGCTCGGGCTCGGCGACGACGGCGGGCTGCTCGACCGCGGCGGGCGCGGGAGCGGGGGTGTCGATGGCCGTGGTCGCGGCGGGGGCGGCGTCGCCCGACGAGAGGCGCTGGCGCAGCTCCTCGTTCTCCTGGTGGAGGCGTCGCAGCTCGACGACCACCTCGTCCAGGAAGTCGTCGACCTCGTCCTGGTCGTATCCCTCGCGGAACTTGGTCGGCTGGAAACGCTTGTTGACGACGTCTTCAGGAGTGAGAGCCATGGCCTGCCACCTCTTTTGTGCGTAGAGCGGGGTCCGCACGAGCGGACGGGGATTCGGGACAACGTGCGACCCAACGCTACCAGCGGATCGCGTCGCTCCGGGGACCCGCGCGCGGATCGGCGGACGTGGTGGCCGCGTCTCAGCGCAGGACGCTGCCGGCGACGTTGAACAGGATGATCGCCACGAGCATCGTGATCATCCAGCCGAAGTCGAGCGCGACCGGGCCGAGGCGCAGCGGCGGGATGAGCCGGCGGACGAAGCCGATGGGCGGGTCGGTCACCGTGTAGGACGCCTCCGCGACGATGAGCATCGCCCCGCGCGGACGCCACTGCCGGGACAGCGACTGGACCAGGTCGAGGACGAACCGGCCCCACATGCAGACGATGAACGCCAGGAGGGCGAACCACAGGACGGTGGCGATGATGGTGACGATGAGCACGGACACAAGTATGGCGGGCGCCGATGGGAGGTCCCGTCGGCGCCCGCCATCTCGGGGGCTCGGTGGATCAGCGTCCGAAGAAGGAGGCCTCGACCTCGGCGTCGGTGGCCGACTGCTCGCCGGACACGGCGACGTGCGACGGCGACAGCAGGAAGACCTTCGCCGTGACGCGCTCGATCTTCCCGTAGAGGCCGATGGACAGGCCGCTCGCGAAGTCGATGAGGCGGCGCGCGTCGTCGTCCGTCATCTGCGAGAGGTTGATGATGACCGGGACGCCGTCGCGGAAGTTCTCGGCGATGACCTGGGCGTCCTTGTAGGCCTTGGGGTGGACGGTGAGGATCTCGTTCATTTCAGCCGGCGCCGCATTCCTTGTGGTGGTCGAGGGCTTGTGCAGGGGGGTCACGGGTGCGCGCTTCGCCTGCTGCTGGGGTGCGGGGGCGGGCGTCGGGACGGCCTGCACGGGCGACTGCTGCTGCTGCGCGGGCTGCTGCCCCTGCTGGTACTCGAGCTCCTCGTCGGCGAGTCCCAGGTACACCATGGTCTTGCGAAGTGGGTTGGCCATCATTCCTCTTTCCGGGCTCGGCCTCCGACCGGACCGCACTGTCGACATTAAGGGCCGTCGGGCCGCTTTCCCGTGATTGCCGATCCGATCCGAAGGTGTGTCGCGCCCTCGAGGAGCGCCTCGCGGAGGTCGCCGGACATGCCCGCGGAGATGGCGCCCGCCGCGGGCAGGATGCGGCGCACGTCGTCCGAGATGCCGCGGAGGCGCGCGAACGCGCGGCGGGGCTCCCCGTCGTCGGGCGCGACGGCCATGACGCCGAGGACCCGGATCCCGGAGGACGCCGCCGCGTGCTCCGCGAGGGCCTCGGCCTCCGCGGGCGCGACTCCTCCGCGCCCCGGGTCGTCGGTGAGGTTCACCTGCAGGAAGACGCGGGTCTCCTGCTCGTCGGATGCGAGCGCGTCGACGAGGGACGCGCGGTCGACGGAGTGGATCACGGAGGCGTAGCGCCGGACCTGCCTGGCCTTCTTGCCCTGCAGCTGGCCGACGAAGTGCCAGGCGACGCCGGCGCCCTCGAGCTCCGCCGCCTTGCCCTGGGCCTCCTGGTGGCGGCTCTCGCCGAGGTCCCGCACGCCGAGGTCGACGAGGGCGCGCAGGAGCGAGACGGGCTGGAACTTGGTGACCACGATCGTCGTGACCTCGTCGGGCCGGCGGCCGGCCGCGCGGATCCCGTCGGCGACGTCCGCCTGCACGGACGCCCACCGCTCGGCGAGGCCTGGGTGGGCCTCGCCGGGGTGGGCGTCCGACGCGTGCGCGCCGCCGGTGAGCGGAGCGTCCGTCACTTCAGGAAGTCGGGGATGTCCAGGTCGTCGCCGTCGTCCTCGAACGTCGGGTCGCTCGCGGGGACGGACGCGACGGGCGCCTCCGCCTGCGGGCGGGCCGGCGCCGACTCGACGGCCTCGGGAGCGGCTACCGCTCCCCCGCCCGCGGCGACGAAGCCGCTGCGGCGGTTCTCGACCTTGGAGGCCGGCTCGCCGCCGTCGAAGCCCGCCGCGATGACGGTGACGCGCACCTCGTCGCCGAGGGTGTCGTCGATCACCGCGCCGAAGATGATGTTCGCCTCGGGGTGCACGGCCTCCTGCACGAGCTTGGCCGCGTCGTTGATCTCGAAGATGCCGAGGTTGGACCCGCCCTGGATGGAGAGCAGCACGCCGTGGGCGCCCTCGATGCTCGCCTCGAGCAGGGGCGACGCGACGGCGAGCTCGGCGGCCTTGATGGACCGGTCGGCGCCGCGGGACGACCCGATGCCCATGAGCGCGGATCCGGCGCCCTGCATGACCGACTTGACGTCGGCGAAGTCGAGGTTGATGAGTCCCGGGGTCGTGATGAGGTCGGTGATGCCCTGGACGCCCGCGAGGAGCACCTGGTCGGCGGTCGCGAAGGCCTCGAGCATGCTGATGCCGCGGTCGCTGATCTCCAGCAGGCGGTCGTTCGGGACGACGATGAGGGTGTCGACCTCGTTCTTCAGCGTCGCGACGCCGAGCTCGGCCTGGGCCGAGCGGCGCTTGCCCTCGAAGCCGAAGGGCTTCGTGACGACGCCGATGGTGAGCGCGCCGATCGACTTCGCGATGCGGGCCACGACGGGCGCGCCGCCGGTGCCGGTGCCGCCGCCCTCGCCCGCGGTGACGAAGACCATGTCGGCGCCCGCGAGGGCCTCCTCGATCTCCTCCGCGTGGTCCTCGGCGGCGCGACGGCCGACCTCGGGGTCGGCGCCGGCGCCGAGGCCCCGGGTGATCTCGCGGCCGACGTCGAGCTTGACGTCCGCGTCGCTCATGAGCAGCGCCTGCGCGTCGGTGTTGATCGCGATGAACTCCACGCCCCGCAGACCGAGCTCGATCATGCGGTTGACGGCGTTGACGCCGCCACCGCCGATGCCGACGACCTTGATGACGGCGAGGTAGTTCTGGTTGTTCGACACGACGGGCCTCCGCTAGAACCTTCGACCTCCGGTGGAGGCTTAGAGTTTACTCAGTATGCATTTCCTGATCCCGACGTTAGGGGGCTCGGGGTCGGTGCGACGACTCCCGTGCCGCGTGTCGCGAAGGCCGGGCGGGATCAGGGTCCGGCGACCGGCGCGTCGGGCGCCGAGACGTCGTAGGAGCCGACGTCGCCGCGCGCCTTCACGAGCGCCTGCAGCACCTGCGCCTTGTCGGCCGAGCGCTCGCCGCTCCCCCACAGCACCTTCTTGCCGCTGCGGAGGGTCAGCATCACGTCGTCGGTCGTGTTCGCCTGGATGCTGTCGACCTGCGGCAGGAAGTCGGCCGGCAGCGCGACGAGCACGGCGGCGGCCGCCTGGAAGCGCGGGGACGAGAAGTCCGCGCTCGGCAGGTCGATGAGCGGGTAGCCGTCCGGGCGCGCGGTGGAGCGCTCGATCGTGATGCCCGCGGGATCCACGAGGTCGAAGCCCGCGCCCGACTGGATCACGGCGACGGGCGTGCGCTCGACGACGCGGATCACGAGCGTCGACGGCGGGCGGCTCTCGGTGCTGTAGCTGCGGATGAGCGGGAACGCGCGGAGCTCGTCGCCGACGCGGTCGAGGTCGACGAGCGGGAGCGGCGTGCCGACCTGGTCGGAGAGCGCCGCCTGGATGCTCGCGGGCGACACGCGGTCGGCGCCCTCCACCTCGACGGTGCGGAGGGCGAGCAGGGGCGAGTACACGGCGATGCCGACGACGATCGCCAGGGTCAGCACCGCGCCGAGCGCGCCGAGGAGCCCCGCGCGGCGACGCCGGGCGCGCTGCGTGAAGCGGCGGACCTCCTGGCGCTCGTAGCGCTGGCGCTCGCGGCGGGCGCGGCGCAGCTGGCGGCGGGCCTCGGCGTCGCCGGTGGCGGCGCTCGCGGGGCGGGCAGGACGGTGGGAGCGGGGCGCGGGGTCGGCGTCCGCGGCCGTGCGGGTGCGGCGACGGGGCGGCTTCGCGGCGGCCGCTGCGCCGGCGACGCCGCGGGCCCGGGCTCCGAGCCGGCCGGCGAGGCCCGTGCGGGGCGCGGCCTCCTCGCGGCCCGTGCGGGGCGTGGGCGGGGCCTGGACCGGCGCCTGCGCGAGGTGCGGGAGGACGATCGGCTCGGTGTCGGGCTCGTCGTCGTCGCGCCATGCGGCCCGGGGGCGCGGGGTCGCGGGCGTCGCCGACGAGGGCGCGATGGACGGGCCGGATCCGGCGGGCGAACCGGCGCGAGGCGCCGTGCCGGTGCGCGGCACGGGCGGCGGGCTGACGGGGCGCGGGGTCGCGGGACGGGACGGCGCCCCGGCCCCCGGTCGCGCGGGCGGCGTCGCCGGGGCGGACGGCGTCGCGGACGCGTCGGCGGGACGGGATCCGCGGCGACGGCGGGCGGCCGGGTCGGCCCCCTCGACGGGCGCGTCGGACGCGGGCGGCTTCGGGACCCGGGGCCGGTCGAAGCCCTCGGGCCGCTTCACTCGCCGGGCCGGGCGGACGCGGCGGGCTGCGGGGATCCGGCGGGACGCTCGAGCGCGCCGACGACCTGCGGGATGATCCGGTACACGTCGCCGCAGCTGAGGGTCACGATGAAGTCGCCGTCGCGCGCGATCTCCGCCGCGCGGTCGGCCGCCCGCTGCCAGTCCGGCAGGTAGTCGACGCGGCTCGCGTCCTGGAACCGCTCGGACACCAGGGCGCCCGTGACGCCGGGGATCGGGTCCTCGCGGGCGCCGAAGACGTCGAGCACGATGGTGTGGTCGGCCAGCTCCTCGTAGACGCGCGCGAAGTCGCCGGCCATCATCTGCGTGCGGCTGTAGAGGTGCGGCTGGTGGACGGCGATGATGCGGCCCTCCCCCACGACCGTGCGCGCGGCCTCGAGCGCGGCGCGCACCTCGGTGGGGTGGTGCGCGTAGTCGTCGTAGACGCTCACTCCGCGGACCTCCGCGTGCAGCTCGAAGCGGCGGCCGGTGCCGGAGAAGCCGGCGAGGCCCGCGATCGCGTCGTCGGGATCCACGCCGAGGCCGACGAGCACGGCGTAGGCGCCCGCGGCGTTGATCGCGTTGTGGCGGCCGGGGACGCGGAGCGCGGCGCGGCGGGACACGCCGTCGTGGGTGAGCGTGAACGCGACGGGGCCGTCGGTGACGATGTCGGTGATCCGGATGTCGGCCGCCGGGTCCTCGCCGAAGGTGACGACCCGGCCCTCGATGCGGGCGGTCACGCGCCGGGCGCCCGGGTCGTCGCTCGAGATGACGACGAGCTCGGACGCCGCGCTCGCGAAGCGGACGAACGCGTCGTCGAAGGCCTCGTGCGAGCCGTAGTGGTCGAGGTGGTCGGCGTCGACGTTGGTGATGAGCGCGACCGCGGTGTCGTAGAGGAGGAACGAGCCGTCGGACTCGTCGGCCTCGACGACGAACAGCTCCTCGGAGCCGGGGGCGCTCGAGACGCCGAGCCCGCCGATCACGCCGCCGTTGACGAAGGACGGGTCGCGGCCCGCCTCGAGGAGCGCGGTGACGATCATGCCCGTTGACGTGGTCTTGCCGTGGGCGCCCGCGACGGCGACGAGACGCTGGCCGCTGATGAGCCAGGCGAGCGCCTGTGAGCGGTGCAGGATCGGCAGGCCCCGCTCCTTCGCGAGCACGTACTCGGGGTTGTCCTGCCAGAGCGCGCCCGTGACGACGAGCGCCTCGGCGTCGCCCACGTGCGCAGCGTCGTGGCCCACGTGGATCTCGGCGCCGAGCTCCCGGAGCGCCTGCACGGCGTCGGAGTCGCGGGAGTCGGATCCGGTGACGCGGTGGCCGGCGGCGAGGAACAGGCGCGCGATGCCGCTCATGCCGGACCCGCCGATGCCCACGAAGTGGACGCGCCCGAGCTCGGTCGGGATGTCCATGGTCAGGTCGGGTGCGATCACGTGCGGTCTCCTCGGGAGGTGGGAAGCGGGGCGGGCGGCGGCGGTCAGCGCCGCGCGGCGGGCCGGGACGGGCGGGCGGCGACGGCGTCGCGGACGAGGTCGGCCATGCGGGCCGCGCCGTCGCGGGTGCCGACGGAGGTCGCGGCCCGGGACATGCGCGCGAGCGCCGCCGGGTCGGACAGGAGCGGGAGGACGTGCGCGAGCACCCAGTCGGGCGTGAAGTCGGCGTCGGCCACGACGATCCCGCCGCCGGCCGCGACCACGCCGCGGACGTTGACGGCCTGCTCGCCGTTGCCCACCGGGTACGGCACGTAGACCGCGGGGACGCCCACCGCGGTGAGCTCGGAGAGGGCGCCGGCGCCGGCGCGGGAGACGACGAGGTCGGCCGCGGCGATCGCGAGCTCCATCCGGTCGGAGTAGCCGACCACGTGGTAGCGCTCGACGCCCGGGTCGGTGAACTCCTGCGCGCCGCCGACGATGTGCAGGATCTGCGCGCCCGTCGCCGTGATGCGCTCGGCCACCTGCACGACCGTGCGGTTGAGGCTGCGCGCGCCCGTGGATCCGCCCGTGACGAGCAGCGTCGGCCGGTCGGCGTCGAGGCGGAGCTCGGCTCGCGCGGCGTCGCGGACGGCGTCGCGGTCGAGGGTCGCGATCTCGCGGCGCAGCGGCATGCCGACCGCCTGCGCCCGGGGGAGGGCGGTGTCGGGGAAGGTGATGCCGACGGCGGTGGCGACGCGCGCGCCGAGGCGGTTGGCGAGGCCGGGCGAGGCGTTGGCCTCGTGCACGACGACGGGGACGCCCGACCGGCGCGCGGCGAGGTAGGCGGGCGCGGCCGCGTAGCCGCCGAAGCCGACGACCACGTCGACGCCGCGCTCGGCGATCATGCGGCGGATCTGGCCCACGGCCCGCGCGAAGGCGGGCGCGAAGCGCACGGCGGCGCCGTTCGGGCGGCGCGGGAAGGGCAGCCGCGCGATGGTGAGCAGCTCGTAGCCGCGCGCCGGGACCAGCCGCGACTCGAGGCCCTCGCGCGTGCCGAGGACGAGGATCGTCGCCTCCGGCTCGCGCGCGCGCAGCTCGTCGGCCACGGCGAGCAGCGGGTTGACGTGGCCCGCGGTGCCGCCGCCGGCCAGCAGGTAGACGGTCACGAGCGCATCCCGATGACGGCGGGCACTACGTCCGGCGACTCCTCGGTCGTGGGCCTGCGGGCGAAGCCCAGCACGATGCCCATCGCCACGAGCGTCGTCACGAGCGAGGACCCTCCGGACGACACGAAGGGCAACGGCACCCCGAGCACCGGGAGCAGGTTGAGCACCACGCCGATGTTCACGAAGGCCTGCACGATGATCCAGGTCATGACGGCGCCCGTCGCGACGCGCGCGAACGTGTCGGTGTTGGCGCGGATCACGCGGATGAAGCCGATGGCCAGGACCACGAACAGGAGGATGACGACGATCGCGCCGATGAGGCCGAGCTCTTCGCCGATGATCGCGAAGATGTAGTCGTTGTCGGCCTCGGGCAGCCACATCCACTTGGCCTTCGAGTTGCCGAGGCCGACGCCGAAGATCCCGCCGGCGGCCAGCGCGTACAGGCCGTGCGTGGACTGCCAGCAGCCGCCCGCGTAGTCGCACTGCCCGGTGAGGAACTCGGTGACGCGGCGCATGCGGCTGTCGCTGATCACGGTCATGAGCACCGCGAGCACGGAGCCGATCGTGAGCATCAGCGTGAGCTTGCCGATCGGGATGCCCGCGAAGAACAGGGCGCCGAGCACGATGCTCGCCATGATGATCACGGTCCCGAGGTCGCCGCCGAGCGCGACGAGTCCCACGGCCCCGCCCGCGACGGGCAGCACGGGGATCAGGATGTGCGGCCAGGTGCGCAGCAGGTGGCGCTTCCTCGCGAGGATGAAGGCCAGCCAGATCACGAGGCCCACCTTGATGAGCTCGGCGGGCTGGAACGTGGTGCCCGCGATGCGGATCCAGCCGATGTTCTCGCCGACCTTCACGCCCATGGGGCCGAACACCAGCAGCTGCACGGCGCAGGCGGCGAGCAGGAGCACCCACGCCCAGCGCTTCCAGAACATGGGCGGCACGAGCGAGACGACGAGCATGAGCGGCACGCCGATGAGCGCGAACATGCCCTGCTTGAGGAAGATGCCGAAGAAGCCGCCGCCGGCGACGAACGAGTCGATGCTCGACGACGACAGCACCATCACCAGGCCGAAGACGACCAGGAAGAGGGTGGTGCCGAGCAGGAGGAAGTAGGAGCCGCTCTCCGCGTGGAAGGCGCGGCCGAGGTGGATCCGGGCGGCGAGGCCGCGGCGCTGCGTCCCCTCCTGCGCGTCCTGGTCGGGTGCCTGCGGGGTGCGCGGACCGCGGGGGCCCGGCGCGTCAGCCGCGCGAGGGGTCCGCGTCGTTCTCGGGGGCAGTGTCATCCGCCGCACCTCCCAGGTGGTGGTCGACCGCGGCCCGGAATCGGCGTCCGCGATCGGCGTAGTCGGTGAATTGGTCCATGGATGCCGCTGCCGGTGCCAGGAGGACGGTGTCGCCCTGCCGGGCCACGCCCGCCGCGAGCCGCACGGCGGACCGCATGACCTCCTCAGTGTCGCTCTCGGCCACCTCGAGGACGGTGACGTCGGGCGCGTGTCGCGCGAATGCCGCGAGCACCTCGGCGCGCTCGACGCCGATGACCACCGCGGCGCGCAGGCGCGGCGCGTGGACGCGGATCAGCTCGTCGAGCTCGACGCCCTTGAGGAGGCCGCCGACGAGCCACACGACCGAGGGGAACGCCGCGAGCGACGCGGACGCGGCGTGCGGGTTCGTGGCCTTGGAGTCGTCGACGAACGCGACGCCGTCGCGCTCCCCCACCCGCTCGATGCGGTGGCTGTCGAGCTCGAAGCGCAGGAGCGCCTGCCGCACGACGCCGGGCTCCACGCCGAAGGACCGGGCGAGGGCCGCCGCGGCCAGGATGTTCTGCACGATGTGCGGCGCCGCGAGGCCGACCGCGCGCAGCTCGTCGAGGGTCGTGAGCTCGAGGGCGCTCGTGAAGCGCTCCTCGAGGAAGGCGCGGTCGCAGAGGATCCCGTCGACGATGCCGAGGTCGCTCGGGCCGGGCGCGTCGAGCCCGAAGCCGATGGCGCGCGCGCCGTCCTGCACGTCGGCCGCGCGGAGTGCCTCCTCGGTGGCGCGGTCGGCGCGGTTGTAGACGCACGCGACGCGCGTGTCCGCGTAGACGCGGCCCTTCGCGGCGGCGTACGCCTGCCGCGACCCGTGCCACTCGAGGTGGTCGTCGGCGAGGTTGAGGAAGGCGCTCGAGTACGGCCGCACCTCGCGCATGTAGTGCAGCTGGTGGCTGGAGAGCTCGACGACGAGCACGTCGAAGCCGTCCGGGTGGCGCACGACGTCGAGCACGGGCAGGCCGATGTTGCCGCACGGCACCGCGCGCACGCCGCCCTCCTGGAGGAGCGCGGCCGTGAGCTGCGTGGTGGTGGTCTTGCCGTTGGTGCCGGTGATGGTGATCCACTCGGCGGGCGTGCCCGTCTTGTCGCGCACGCGCCAGGCGAGCTCGATGTCGCCCCACAGCGGGATCCCCGCCCCCGTCGCCCAGGCGGGCAGCGGGTGCGCGGGCGCGTAGCCGGGCGACACGACGACGAGCTCGGGCGCGAACGCCACGAGCTCCGCCGGGACGGGCTCCTCCTCGGTGGGCCGGACCAGGCGTCCGCCGATCACGTCGAGCAGAGCCAGCCGCTCGGGCGACGCGTCGGCGGCGACCACGAGCACGTCCGCGCCGAGCTCGATGAGCGTGTCGGCCACGGAGAAGCCCGTGCGGCCGAGGCCGAGGACGGCGACGCGGAGGCCGGTCCAGTCGTCGTGCCAGCTGTGCAGGGAGTCGGGTCGCGCGAGCGCCCGGCCGTCGTCCAGGGGAGCGTCCGTCATCTCTACTGCGTGATCCATTCCAGGTAGAAGGTGCCGACGCCCGCCGCCACCAGCAGGCCGGCGATGATCCAGAAGCGCACGACGACCGTGACCTCCGCCCAACCCTTGAGCTCGAAGTGGTGATGGAGCGGGCTCATGAGGAAGATGCGCTTTCCGTGCGTGAGCTTGAAGTAGATGCGCTGCAGCACCACCGAGCCCGCGACGATCACGAACAGGCCGCCGATGAAGACGAGGAGCAGCTCGGTGCGGCTGAGGATCGCGAGGGCCGCGAGAGCGCCGCCCAGGCCGAGGGATCCGGTGTCGCCCATGAAGATCTGCGCGGGCGAGGTGTTCCACCAGAGGAAGCCGATGAGCGCGCCCACGATGGACGCCGCGATGATCGCGAGGTCGAGGGGGCTCGCCACCTCGTAGCAGCGGTACTCGTTCTGGTAGCTGGAGACGCTGTCGCACGACTGGTTGAACTGCCAGAAGCCGATGATGACGTAGGAGCCGATCGAGAAGATCGAGGCGCCCGCCGCGAGGCCGTCGAGCCCGTCGGCCACGTTCACGCCGTTCGACGCGCTCGCGACGATGAGGCAGATCCACACGATGAACAGGCCCGTGCCGATGACCGCCCCGAGCGCCATGAAGTCGAGCGGCAGGTCGCGGAACAGGCTGATGGCGGTGGACGCGGGCGTGAGGCCGGACACGGGGTCGCGCAGCGTGATCGCGAGCACCGCGAACACGGTCGCGACGACGACCTGGCCGGCGATCTTCTGCCAGCCGCCGAGCCCGAGGGACTGCTGCTTGCGGGTCTTCAGGTAGTCGTCGAGGAACCCGACGAAGCCGAGGCCCACCATCATGAACACGACCAGCAGGCCCGACGGCGTCACGGGGTCGAAGCGGATCCCGTCCCACGTGAGCAGGTGCCCCACGAAGTAGCCGATGACGCTCGCCAGGATGATGACGATGCCGCCCATGGTGGCCGTGCCGCGCTTCGTGTGGTGCGACTGCGGTCCGTCGTCGCGGATGAACTGGCCCCACTGCAGCCGGTGGAACAGCTTGATGAACAGCGGCGTCAGGAAGAGCGTGAAGACGAGCGAGATGGCGCCCGCGCCGAGGAGGGCTACCACGAGTACTTCTCCCCCAGCTCGTCGCCGAGGAAGCGGAGCCCGGCGGAGTTCGACGACTTCACGAGCACGAGGTCGCCGTCGCGGAGCACGCGGTCGAGGATCTCGCGGGCCTCGGCCGCGTCCTCGGCGAAGATCGACTCGCCGTCCCAGGAGCCCTGCGCGATGGCCTCGAGGTGCAGGCGGCGCGCGGCGCGACCCACCACGACGAGCTGGCCGATGTTGAGGCGCACCGCGAGGAGGCCGACGCGGTCGTGCTCCTCCTCGGAGAACTCGCCGAGCTCGCTCATCTCGCCGAGGACCGCGACAGTGCGCTGCTCGGGGCCGCGAATCTGCGCGAGGGTGCGGAGCGCGGCGGCCATGGAGTCGGGGCTCGCGTTGTAGGCGTCGTTGATCACGGTCACGCCGTTGCCGCCCAGCACCTCCATGCGCCAGCGCTCGGCGCGCTGCACGGTCTGCAGGGCGGACACGATGGAGTCCCCGTCGACGCCGAGCGCCCAGGCGCCCGCCGCCGCGGCCAGCGCGTTGGTGACGTGGTGCTCGCCGAGCACGCGGAAGGAGACGGGCCGCGCGGACCCGTCGGGCAGGTGCAGCGCGAAGGTCGTGCCCGCGGCGGACGCGACGACGTCGGTCGCGCGGACGGCGGCGCGGGCGTCCCGGCCGAACCACAGCACGGGCGCCTCGGTCTTGTCGCTCATGGACGCGACGCGCGGGTCGTCCGCGTTGAGGACGGCCGTGTCCTCGGGCAGGAGGTCCTTCACCATCTCGGTCTTCGTGACGAGCGTCCGCTCGATGCCGCCGAAGCCGCCCGCGTGGGCGAGGCCCACGGTGAGGACGATGCCGACGTCGGGCTTGGCCATGCGGATCAGGCGCGTGATCTCGCCCAGCCCGCTCGCGCCCATCTCCGCCACGAGGAACCGCGTGGAGCGCGTGACCTTGAGCATGGTGAGCGGCGCGCCGACCTCGTTGTTGAACGACGCGACGGGCGACACGGTCTCGCCCTCCGTGGAGAGGATCGCGTGCAGCAGGTTCTTGGTGGTGGTCTTGCCGTTGGATCCGGTGACCGCGACCATCCGCAGGTCGCCGAGCGCGCGCACGCGCGCGACGACCTCGTGCGCGAGCCGGCCGAGCGCGTCGACGACGTCGGGCACGAGCACCTGGGGCACGGGCAGGTCGAGCTCGCGCTCGACGAGGAGGAGCGCGGCGCCGGCCTCGACGGCCGCGGGGGCGAACAGGTGGCCGTCGGTCTCCTCGCCGGGCTTGGCGACGAAGATCCCGCCGGACGCGATGAGCCGGCTGTCGGTGTCGACGACGCCGTCGACGACGGTCTGCGCGGTCGCGTCGCCGCGCAGCAGGAGGCGGCCGTCGACCGCCTCGGCGATCTCGGCGAGGGTGAGGGCGATCATGTCAGCTCCAGCCTGCGTCGCGGAGGGCCGCGCGCGCGTCGTCACGGGCGGAGAACGGGATCTTGCGCCCGGCCACCTCGTGGTAGTCCTCGTGCCCGGGTCCGGCGACGAGGATGGTGTCGCCCTCGCCGACCAGCGACACCGCCGTGCGGATCGCGGTCGCGGGGTCGGGCACCTCGTGGATCTCGCGGTCGGGCACCGCGGCCGTCGCGCCCGCGATGAGGCTGGCCCGGATCGACGCCGGGTCCTCGTAGCGCGGGTGGTAGTCGGTGATGACCACGACGTCGGCCAGCCGGGCCGCGATCGCGCCCATCTCGGCGCGCTTCGTGGTGTCCCGGTCGCCGTCGGCGCCGAACACCATGACGAGCTTCCCCGGCGTGAACGGCCGGAGCGCCTGCAGGGTCTGCTCGAACGCGTCGGGGGTGTGCCCGTAGTCGACGAAGAAGAGGGGCCCCGCGTCGCCGGAGACGCGCTCGGCGCGGCCCGGGATGTACGCCTGGATGCCGCCGTCGCGGTCGAGGACGTGCGCCACCGCGTCGAGGTCGTAGCCGGACTCGACGAGCATCACGATCGCGAGGCCCGCGTTCGCCGCCATGAACCAGCCGGGGACGGGCACGCGCGAGACGAGCACGCGGTTGTCCGGGCCCTCGAGGCGGAATCCCGTGGAGTCGGGCGTCTGCTCGAGCACGGTCACGGTCCAGTCGGCGTCGACGCCCGGCTTCGAGGAGATCGTCGTCATCGGGATCCGGGAGCCCTCGACGATGCGCTGTCCCCACTCGGTGTCGAGCGAGACGACGCCGCGGCGCGCGCGGTCGGGGTCGAAGAAGGACAGCTTGGCGTCGAAGTACTCCTCGAAGTCGGCGTAGTCGTCGAGGTGGTCGTGGCTCAGGTTGATGAACGCGGCCACGTCGAACACCAGGCCGTCCACCCGATGCCGGGTCAGCGCCTGCGCCGACACCTCGATCGTCACGGCGCGGACCTCGGCCTCGCGCATGCGCGCCAGGAGCGCGTGCAGCTCGCTCGCCTCGGGCGTCGTGAGGCGGCTGGTGATGTGCTCCTCGCCGATGCGCCGTTCGGCCGTGGAGGTGAGGCCGGTGACGACGCCGAGCTGACGGAGAAGACCGTCGAGCAGGTACACCACGCTCGTCTTGCCGTTGGTGCCCGTGACGCCGTACAGCGTCGCCGGGTTCTCCGCCGAGCGGTGGACCCACGCGGCGATGTCGCCGAGGGCCGCGCGCGGGTCGGGGGTGAGGATCACCGGCAGGCCGGAGCCCTGCGCGTCGGCGAGCCCGTCGGGGTCGGTCAGCACCGCGACCGCGCCGCTGGCGGCCGCGTCGGCGGCGAAGCGGGCGCCGTGCGCGCGGGCCCCGCGGAGCCCGACGTACAGGTCGCCGGGCTGCACGTCCCCGGAGGACAGGGTCACGCCGGTGACCTCCACGTCGTCCACGTCGCCGACGACGTCGAGCGCGAAGTCGCGGACCAGGCCGGACAGCGACCGTGCGACGGGATGCTCGGGGCGGAGGGCGGGGGTGGCAGGGGAGGTCATCGCCCTCATCTCTCAGTAGGTCGTCGGGAGGTTCGGGGACGGCACGCTGGAGGGCGGGACCCGGTAGGTCTTCAGGACCTGGGACATGATCTTCTGGAAGACCGGCGCCGCGGCCGCCGAGGACTTCATGGTATCCGGATTGGCCAGGCTGATCGACACGACGTACTGGGGGTCCTCGGCCGGCGCGAGGCCCGCGATCGACACCAGGTAGTTCTTGCCGTACTTGCCGTCGGCCTCGGCGACCTGCGCCGTGCCGGACTTCGCGGCGACACGGTAGCCGGGAATCGTGAGGTCCTTCGAGAGGTGGCCGTCGGTGACGACCGTCTCGAGCATGTTGACGGTGGAGTCGGCCGCCTGGGGCGAGATGACCTGCGTGCCCGTCGTGTCCGGCTGGTCCGTCACGGTGCCGTCGGCGGCCTTGCAGCCCGAGACGAGCGACAGCGGGAGCTTCACGCCGTGGTTGCCGATGGTCTGGTAGATGCTCGCGACCTGCAGCGCCGTGGTCGTGAGGCCCTGGCCGAACATGGTCGCGTAGTTGGTCTGCGGGTCCCACTCCTGCCAGGGGCGCACGAGGCCGCTGCTCTCGCCGGGGAAGTCGATGGCCGTCTTCTCGCCGACGCCGAACGCCTTGAGGTAGCCGTAGCGGTCCTCGGCGGACAGCCGCTCGCCGAGCGCCGAGATGCCCGTGTTCGAGGAGTCCATGAGCACGCCCGCGAGCGTGAAGCGCAGGTCGGGGTGGACGTAGCTGTCGCTGAGCCTCACGTCCGGGCGCGTGAACGTGTAGGGCGCCACCACGTGGGTGCCCGCGTCCGCCTTGCCGGAGTCGAGGAGCGCCGCGGCGGTCACGGCCTTGAGCGTGGATCCCGGCTCGAACGGCGAGCTGAAGGCGCGGCTCCCGCGGTCCTCGGGCTTCGTCGCGGACACGTCGTTGGGGTCGACGGACGGGTACTCGGCGACCGCCAGGACCTTGCCCGTCTTCACCTCGACGATGGTCGCGTGCCCGTAGTCGGCGCCGACCTTCACGGCCTGCTCGGCCACCGCGGTCTGCGCGAAGTACTCGAGGTCCGTATCGATGTTGGTCATCACGTCGCTGCCGTCGACGGCGGGCTTCTGCGTGACGGTGCTGCCCGCGATGGCCACGCCGTCCGCGCCGCGCTCGTAGGTCTGCGCGCCGTCCTGCGCGGCGAGGCAGGAGTCGTACTCCTGCTCGAGCCCGGCCTTGATCGTCCCGTCGCCCGCGATGTAGCCGAGGACGCTGCCGGCGATCTGCCCGTTCGGGTAGGTGCGGCTCGAGACGGCCTGGAAGTAGATCCACGGGATCTTGAGGTCCCGGATGGCGAGGTACGCGTCGACGTCGACGCCCTTCGTCACGTAGCCGAACAGCGACTTCGGGTCGGCCGCGAGGGCGCCCGTGATCAGCCCGTCGATCTCCTCGGGCTTCTGCCCCGTGATCGCGCCCAGCTGCGCCTCGGCGTCCGCGAGCGACACGTCCTGCTTGACGGGCTTCCCGTCGTCGCCCGTGACCGTCCGGGTGAACGGCCCGGCCTTGGACGGATCCATCGTCACGTCGTAGCGGAGCACGCTGTCCGCGAGCACCTTGCCGTCGGCGTCGTAGATGCTGCCGCGCACGCCGGGCAGCACCTGCGAGATCGCCCGCTTGCCCAGCGACTCCTCGTTGAGCTCGGTGGCCTGCACGACCTGGATGTCGATGAGCTTGACGACGAAGACCCCGATGACGGCGAGTATCGCTATGAGGGAGAAGGCGATGCGCCGTCGGTTCGAGATCGTGGTCACTCGGGGGTCCTCTCGGTGCCTGCGGTGCGGTGCTCCGTCGGAGCGGTGTCGTGCGATGGTCGCGGCCCCTCGGAGGGGCGCGGGATCAGCGGGTCTGCGGGGTCGGGATCGCCGTGGCCGACGCTAGCCCGGAGGCCGCGCCCGACGCGGGAGGCGCGCTCGGGGTCCCGGCGGTCACGCCGCCGGAGGCCTCGGCGGACCCCGGGATGGCCGATCCGGGGTCGACCGTCGCGGTGCCGTCCTGGGCGGTCGCGGCCTCGACGGCGGCCGCCCGCTTCGCCGGGTCGCTCTCGATGGTGAGCGGCACCCCGGAGAGGAGCGAGTTGCCGATGAGCGTGTCCGCGGTGAGCGCCGTCGTCGCGCCGTCCTTCGCCTGCGGGGTGCCCTGGATGGTGCCGTCGAGCGAGAGGAAGGACGGCGACGCGCTCGCGACCATGCCGAGAGCCTGGGCGTTCCGCGCGAGGTTCTGCGGGGACGACAGCCGGTCGACGTCCTCCGTGAGCGCCTGGTGCGTGCGGTCCAGCTCCTTCTGCTGCTGCTGCAGGGACTGGATCGCGTACGCCCCGTCGGACAGGCCGATGGAGAGCAGGAGCTGCGCGAGGAGGACGGCGAAGAGCCCGCCCACCACGATCACGGCGTAGACGGTGCGCGGTCGCGCGCGGCGCTGGCCGCGGGTGGCGACGACCTCGATGTGGCGGGTGGGCGGCTCGGCGGACGGCCGGATCCGGGGACGCGCGGTCGCGCGTGCTGCATCGGTCATGCGTGTCGCCTCCTGGCTCGTTCGGCGGCGCGCAACCGGACGGAAGCGGCGCGGGGGTTCTGGGCGATCTCGTGCTGGTCCGCGAGCTCGGCGCCGCGGACGAGGAGCTTGAGCTCCGGACGGTGCTCGGGGAGCTCGACGGGGAGGCCGACGGGCGCGGTGCTCGTGGACCGGGCACGCAGCTCGCGCTTGACGATGCGGTCCTCGAGCGACTGGTAGGACTCGACGACGACGCGACCGCCGACGGCGAGCCGGTCGATCGCGGCCGGCATCGCCCGGGCCAGCACGCTCAGCTCCTGGTTGACCTCGATGCGCAGCGCCTGGAACACGCGCTTGGCCGGGTGCCCGGCCCGCTGCACCGCGGCGGGCGTGGCCTGCTGGATGATCTCCACGAGCCGCGCCGACGTGGTGATCGGCTCGAGCTCGCGCGCCTGGACGATGCGGCTGGCGTAGCGGGGGGCGAGCTTCTCCTCGCCGTAGTCGTAGAAGATCCGGCGCAGCTCGAGCTCGTCGTACTCGGCCACCACCTGCGCGGCGGTCAGGCCGGCGGTCCCGTCCATGCGCATGTCGAGCGGCGCGTCCTGCGAGTACGAGAAGCCGCGCTCCACGCGGTCGAGCTGGAGCGACGAGACGCCGAGGTCGAAGAACACGCCCTGCACCTCCCCGATCCCGAGCCCGTCGAGCGCGCGCCCGATGCCGTCGTAGACGGTGTGGACCAGGTGGACCCGGTCGCCGAAGCGCGCGAGCCGCTCCCCCGCGATGGCGAGGGCATCCGGGTCGCGGTCGAGCCCGACCAGCCGGAGGTCGGGCAGCGCGTCGAGGAACGCCTCGGAGTGGCCGGCCATCCCGAGGGTGGCGTCGACCAGGACGGCGCCCTCGCCCTGGAGGGCGGGGGCGAGCAGCTCGAGGCACCGCTCGAGGAGGACGGGGGTGTGGATGTCGTCGAGTGCCATGGCATCCCGATGTCCTGTCCGCGGCTCCTGATCCCCATCCGTCCCGACCTGCCACCGGGGAAGTGCGGCAGGGCGTCGGACGGCTGGGAGTCAGGGGCCGGGGTCAGAACAGGCCGGGGATCACCTCCTCCGCGGTGTCGGCGAACGCGCTCTCGTTGGCGGTGAGGTACTCGTCCCACGTGGAGGCGTCCCAGATCTCGACGCGGCTGCCCGCGCCGATGACCGCGAGCTCGCGGTCGAGGCCCGCGTAGGTGCGGAGCGCCTGCGGGATGGTGATGCGGTGCTGCTTGTCCGGCGTCTCGGCGTTCGCCCCGGACAGGAAGACGCGCATGTAGTCACGCGCCTGCTTGCTCGCGAGCGGCGCCTGCCGCATGCGGTCGTGCAGCTCCTCGAACTCGCGCGTCGTGAACACGTAGATGCAGCGGTCCTGACCGCGCGTCATGACGACGCCGCCCTCGAGCTCGTCGCGGAACTTCGCGGGGAGGATGAGCCGCCCCTTGTCGTCGAGACGAGGCGAGTGGGTGCCGAGGAACACACCGACACCCCCTGTCTCTCCGGCCGTGGTTCAGGACTTGCTCCACTTTACTCCACAGCCCTCCACCCACCGCCAGGCCCGCGAGGTGAATTCGCGGGGGGCGTCCCCCGATCCCAGTGATCCACTGCCCTCCAGGAAGGGGAGGGATGTGGAGGGAGATGCCGCCCTCGGCGCGCCGTGGGCGCGCAGAAGCACCCCGCGGGCGGTCCGGGGACGGCCGACGGGGCGCCGGGGAGGGGTGTGGGGGTCGGAGGGGACAGCAGAAGGGGCCGACCCCGGTTCGGGATCGGCCCCTTCGGGTCGAGTGGAGGGCGGTGGAGGACCGCCTCAAGCGGTGATCAGTCCTGACCACCCTGGCGCTTCTCCCAGCGCTCGTTGATCTTGTCCATGAACGAGGACGACGAAGCGGGTCGCTTGCCGCCGCCGCGTCCGGGCGCGCGAGGCGAGGTCGGGGACGACTCGCCGGCAGCCGCGTCACGCGGGCTGAAGATGAGGAGCGCGCCCACGATCATGACCGCGAAGCCGAGGATGCCGATGACGGCCAGCTTGGTGATGACGCCGGCGGCCAGGGCGGCGATGCCGAGGACGATGACCAGCACCCCGACCACGACCATCGTGTAGTTCGGTCTGCTGCGGCGACCGCTGACGGTCGCCACGAAGTCTGCGTCGTTGTGATAGAGGCTTCGCTCCATCTCCTCCAGCAGGCGCTGCTCTTGCTCGGAAAGCGGCATCATATTCCCCTCAGGCTCGGGACGACGCGTTGGTGTTCACCCGTGAATTCTAGCTCCCTGCCCCTGGCTAGGCTAGGCGGGTGCCCGAAAGCGACCGCCTCGTCAGCCACGTCCAGACCCGCCTCGACGACTTCCTGACGGCCCAGGCGGCGGGACTCCGGGAGATCAGCCCGGATCTTGTGCCCATCCAGGAGTTCTCCTCGGATCTGCTGAGAGGCGGGAAGCGGTTCCGGGCGCAGTTCTGCTACTGGGGCTGGCGCTCGGTCATCGACCTCGAGCCCTCCCCCGCCGGGCGCCCGCAGGGCGAGGAGCGACCGGGGTACCGCGCGGTCGTCGGCGTGGCCGCGGGCCTCGAGATCTTCCACGCCGCGGCGCTCGTCCACGACGACATCATCGACCGCTCCGACACGCGTCGCGGCCGCCCCGCCGCCCACCGGCGCTTCGAGACGCTGCACGCCGCCGGAGGATGGGTCGGATCCTCGCCGCGCTTCGGCGAGGCGGGCGCGACCCTCCTCGGCGACCTGCTCCTCGGGTGGAGCGACGAGCTCCTCATCGACTCGCTCCTCGCGCTCGCCGACGGGTCGGCCGCCCGCGCCACCCGGGCCGAGCTCGCGACCATGCGGACCCAGGTCACGCTCGGCCAGTACCTCGACGTGCTCGAGGAGGTCGCGTGGCCGACCGTGCCCGAGGACGACACCCTCGCCCGCGCCCACAACGTGATCGTCTACAAGTCGGCCAAGTACAGCATCGAGGCGCCGCTCGTCGTCGGCGCCAGCCTCGCAGGGGCGACGCCCGAGCAGGTCGCCGCGCTCCGTGCCGTCGGCCTGCCGCTCGGCATCGCGTTCCAGCTGCGGGACGACGTGCTCGGCGTCTTCGGCGACAGCGCCGTGACCGGCAAGCCGAGCGGCGACGACCTCCGCGAGGGGAAGCGCACCGTCCTCATCGCGCTCGCCCGGCGGCGGCTCCCGGACGGGGTGCGCCGCACGGTGGACGCGCTCCTCGGGGATCCGGACCTCGACGACGAGCAGATCCGCGCCCTCCAGTCGATCCTCCGCGAGAGCGGCGCGCTCGACGAGGTCGAGGGCATGATCGCGCGTCACGTGCGCGAGTCGCTCGCGGCGCTGCGTGACGCCCCGATCGGGGCCCGCGCGAGGAACCAGCTGGAGCTGCTCGTCGACAGCGTCACGCGCCGCGTCACCTGATCCGGCGCCACGGGGTTCCCGCGGGGCGATCCGTCGCCGCCGGGGCGTGGGTCAGGCGCTGGCCTGGGCCACCCGGCGCACCTCGGCCTTGCGCCCCGCCAGCAGCGCGTCGACGGGGGCGGCTCCGAGGCTCGGCTCCTCCAGGAGGAGCCACTGCATGGCCTCCTCGTCGGTGAAGCCGTTGTCGCCGAGGACGATGATCGTCCCCCGCAGCTCGGACAGCGGCTCCCCGTCGCGCAGGAACACGGCCGGGACCTTGAGGACGCCGTCGAGGCGGACGGCCAGGAGGCGCCTGTCCTCGATGAGCCGGCGCACGCGGCTGACGGTGAGACCCAGGAGGTCGACGAGATCGGGGACGGTCAACCACTCACGGTCGGCATAGGGCTCGTTCACGCCTCACATGCTGGCACGTCCGGCGGCGACCTCGGGACCCATCGGGCGGCCGGACCTCGGTGCGAGCCCTCGTTGACCGATCGGCTGCCTATCCGCCGAACACGCGTGTCGCTGTTCACTCCAGTCACATCCGTCACGTATGTGCGCTTTGCTCTCCCTGCGTGTTAACGTGGAACACCTGCATCAGGGAATCGTGCACGACGGCCGGAGTAGACCAACATGCCCATGACCGAACCCACCCCTCCTCGCGACCCCCGCCGGTCCTCGGACACCGCCACCGGACGGACGGCGAACCGCCGCTCCAAGGCGCTCCTCGCGACCATGCCCATCGTGCTCGTCGGCTCCCTCGCGGTGAGCCTCGGCATGGCCACGCCGGCCGAGGCCGCCCCCGTCAAGCGGGTGCCGAAGGCGAAGTCCGGCCCCACGCAGACCAAGCTCCCCCGTGTCGCCGCACCCACCGTCACCCCGGCCGCCGCACCTACCGTGGCGACCCCCTCCACGTACGTGGTCGAGCAGGGCGACACCGTCTCGGGCATCGCCGGTCGCTTCGGCCTCTCCACCGCCTCCGTCCTCGCCCAGAACGGGCTCGGCTGGAAGACCACGATCTTCCCCGGCCAGACGCTGACGCTCGGCGGATCCGGCGCATCGGCCCCGGCACCCGCCGCGGCGTCCTCGGGATCGGGCGCGAGCTACACCGTCGTCGCGGGCGACACCGTGTCGGGCATCGCCGGCAAGCACGGCGTCTCGACGTCGGCGGTCCTGCAGGCGAACGGCCTCCAGGCCACGAGCACGATCTTCCCCGGCAACCGCCTCACGATCCCGGGTGCGGGATCCACCGCGGCGCCGGCCTCGCCCTCCGTCCCCGCCAGCGCCTCCCCCGCCGCGAAGCAGGGGCTCTCCGGCACGTACACGATCGAGACCGGCGACACGCTGCACAGCATCGCCACGGAGTCCGGCGTCACCGTGCAGGACCTCCTCAACGCCAACGGCCTCAACTGGTCGAGCATCATCTACGCGGGCAGCAAGCTCACCATCCCGCACGCGTCCGCCTCCGTCGTCCAGGTCGCGTCGCTCCACGGGACGACGATCATGACCGACGAGATGCGCCGCAACGCGCGCGTCATCGTCCAGGTCGGACGCTCTGCCGGCGTCAGCGACTACGGGCTCGTCATCGCGCTCGCCACCGCGGCGCAGGAGTCGACGCTCCGGAACCTCGACTGGGGCGACCGCGACTCGATCGGCCTGTTCCAGCAGCGCCCGAGCCAGGGCTGGGGCCAGCCCGCGCAGCTCAACGACCCGGTGTACGCGTCGCGCGCGTTCTTCGGCGGGAGCGTCAACCCGAACCCCGGCGCCACCCGTGGTCTGCTCGACATCGCCGGCTGGAAGTCGATGACCGTCACGCAGGCGGCGCAGGCCGTGCAGTACTCGGCGTACCCGGACGCCTACGCGAAGTGGGAGGCGTCCGCCTGGGCCTGGCTCGACGAGATCGGCTGACACCGATCCGCAGGCGCACCCGGCAGGCGGCGCACCGGTGTGCCGGGGAGGCCCCGGCACCGGCGATCCCTAGAATCATCCAGTGACCTCCAGCCCGACCGACCCCATGATCGGCCGTCTCCTCGACGGTCGATACCAGGTCAGGTCCCGCATCGCGCGCGGCGGCATGGCGACGGTCTACGTCGCCACCGACCTGCGGCTGGAGCGCCGCGTCGCGGTGAAGGTGATGCACGGGCACCTCGCCGACGACAGCGCGTTCCGCGACCGCTTCATCCAGGAGGCGCGGTCGGCCGCACGCCTGGCGCACCCGAACGTCGTGAACGTCTTCGACCAGGGCCAGGACTCGGACATGGCGTACCTCGTCATGGAGTACCTGCCCGGCATGACGCTGCGCGAGCTGCTGCAGGAGTACGAGCGGCTGACGCCGGAGCAGACCCTCGACATCCTCGAGGCCGTGCTCTCCGGCCTCGCCGCCGCGCACAAGGCCGGCATCGTGCACCGCGACCTCAAGCCCGAGAACGTCCTGCTCGCGGACGACGGGCGCATCAAGATCGGCGACTTCGGCCTGGCGCGCGCGGTCAGCGCCAACACGGCCACGGGGCAGGCCCTCCTCGGGACCATCGCGTACCTCTCCCCCGAGCTCGTCACCCGGGGCATCGCCGACACCCGCAGCGACATCTACGCGGTCGGCATCATGATGTACGAGATGCTCGCGGGCGAGCAGCCGTTCAAGGGCGAGCAGCCCATGCAGATCGCCTACCAGCACGCGAACGACCAGGTGCCCACCCCCAGCACGGCGAACGCGTCCGTGCCCGTCGAGCTCGACGAGCTGGTGCTGTGGGCGACCGCGCGGGATCCCGAGCAGCGGCCCCGCGACGCCCGGGCGCTCCTCGACGAGCTGTACGCCGTGCAGAACCGGCTCGACGCGCGATCGGGCGACCCGGCCCCGCTCCAGCGAACCGTCGTCTTCCCGAGCGCCCCGGCGCTCCCGTCCGTCACGACCGGCGAGACCCAGGTCGTGGGCGGCCCGCCCGTCATGACGCGACAGGAGACCGAGCGCACCGAGCCCGACTCGGTCGTCGCGCTCGCCGCGGCCGGATCCCGTCGTCGCTCCCGCGGATGGGTGCTCGCGCTCCTCGTCGTCATGCTCGCCGCGCTCGCCGGCAGCACCGGCTGGTACTACGGGCAGGGCCCGGGCGCGCGCGTGCCCGTGCCGTCCGTCACGGCGATGGCCGTCGACGACGCCGCGGGCACGCTGCAGGGCCAGGGGTTCGTGGTCGCGCGCGCCGAGGAGCCGAGCGTGGACGTCGAGGTGGGCCACGTGACCCGCAGCGTCCCGGCGTCCGGCACGCCCGTCGACCAGGGATCCACCGTCACGCTGTACGCCTCCACCGGACCGCGGCTGCTCGACGTGCCCGACGTGACCGGCGCCGCGGAGTCGGACGCCCGCACGCGCCTCGAGGGCGTGCCCTTCGTCGTGCAGGAGGCCACCATCCGCCAGTACGGCGACGCCGAGGAGGGCACGGTCGTCCAGGTGCTGGACGCCTCGGGAGCCCCCATCGCGGCGCAGTACCCGGAGCAGCAGCCCGTGACCCTGGTGGTCGCGGCCGGCCGGATCCCCGACGTCGCCGGACGCTCGGTGGACCAGGCCGTCGCCACGCTCGCGCAGGCGGGCCTCGTGGGCGAGGCCGGCAAGCAGAGCTTCAGCGACGACGTGGAGAAGGGCGAGGTCATCTCGGTCTACGCGCTGGACCAGGACCCGGTGCGCTCGGGCCTCGACGGGGCGCCCGGCAGCAAGGTGGGCCTGGAGATCTCCAAGGGGCCGGACCTCGTGGCGGTGCCGACGGTCGTCGGCCTGACGCGCGACGAGGCGAAGGCGGCGCTCGACGCGGCCGGCTTCAAGTACGCGTACTCCGCCTTCTGGGATGCCCTGCCCAACAGCATCACGCGCGTGGCGTCGGCGAGCCCGGAGGCGCAGGCCCTCGCCCGCCGCGGGTCGACGGTCAACCTCGGGATCACCGCGTCCGGCTGATCCGCCCGGGCTCGCATGACGATGCCCCGCCGCCCTGAGGGCGGCGGGGCATCGTCGTCGTGCCGGAGCGATCAGCTGCGCGCGGCCGCCAGCTCCTCGGCGACGAGGAACGCGAGCTCGAGGCTCTGCATGTGGTTGAGCCGCGGGTCGCACAGCGACTCGTAGCGCGTGGCGAGCGTGGCCTCGTCGATGTGCTCGGACCCGCCCAGGCACTCCGTCACGTCGTCGCCGGTGAGCTCGATGTGGATGCCGCCGGGGTGCGTGCCCGCCGCCCGGTGCGCCTGGAAGAAGCCCTGCACCTCGTCCACGACGTCGTCGAAGCGCCGGGTCTTGTACCCGGTGGGCGTGGTGAGGCCGTTGCCGTGCATCGGGTCGGTGACCCAGAGCGGGTTGGCGTCCGACGCCTTGACGGCCTCGAGCAGGGGCGGCAGCGCGTCGCGGATCCTCCCCGCGCCCATGCGCGTGATGAAGGTGAGCCGGCCGGGCTCGCGGTCCGGGTCGAGCTTCTCGATGAGCTCGTGCACCGTCTCCGGCGTGGTCGACGGCCCGAGCTTGACGCCCAGCGGGTTCCGCACCCGCGAGAGGAAGTCGACGTGCGCGCCGTCGAGGTCGCGCGTGCGCTCCCCGATCCAGATGAAGTGCGCCGACGTGTTGTACGGCGTGCCGGTGCGCGAGTCGATGCGCGTCATGGGCCGCTCGTAGTCCATGAGGAGCCCCTCGTGGCCGGTGTAGAACTCGACGCGCTTGAGGTCGTCGAAGTCGGCGCCCGCGGCCTCCATGAACTTGATGGCGCGGTCGATGTCGCGCGCGAGCTGCTCGTAGCGCTGGTTCGCCGGGTTCGCGGCGAAGCCCTTGTTCCAGCTGTGCACCTCGCGGAGGTCGGCGAAGCCGCCCTGCGTGAACGCGCGGATGAGGTTCAGCGTGGAGGCGGCCGTGTGGTACCCCTTCACGAGGCGCGCGGGATCGGCCGCGCGCGACTCCGGCGTGAAGTCGTAGCCGTTGACGATGTCGCCGCGGTACGCCGGCAGCGTCAGGTCGCCCCGCGTCTCGGAGTCGCTCGACCGGGGCTTGGCGAACTGGCCGGCCATGCGGCCCATCTTCACGACGGGCATGGCCGCGCCGTACGTGAGGACGACGGCCATCTGGAGCACGGTCTTCACGCGGTTGCGGATGGCGTCGGCCGTGGCGCCGGCGAAGGTCTCGGCGCAGTCGCCGCCCTGGAGGAGGAAGGCGCGGCCGTCGGCGGCGGCGGCGAGGCGCGCGCGCAGCTGGTCGACCTCGCCCGCGAACACCAGGGGCGGCAGCAGGGCGATCTCGGCGGACGCCGCGTGGACGGCCGCGGCGTCGGGCCACTGCGGCTGCTGCTTGACCTCGAGCGTGCGCCAGTGGTCGAGTCCGGCGAGGACGTCGGGATGGGCGGGGACGAGGTGCTCAGAGGCCACGGTGGGATCCCGGTTCGTGTCGTGCGCGTGGTGCGCGGTGGAGTCAGGCGGGCGTCGGTCAGCGGGCCGCGCTCGCGCGCTTCTCCTTGACCGAGGTCGCATAGACGTCGACGTACTCCTGGCCGCTCAGCCTCGAGAGCTCGTACATGATCTCGTCGGTGATGGAGCGGAGGATGAAGCGGTCTCCCTCGAGGCCGGCGAACCTACTGAAATCTAGCGGCTCGCCGATGACCACACCAATCCGGCGGACCTTCGGGATGCGCGTGCCGATGGGCATGACCTTCTCGGTGTCGATCATCGCGATCGGGACGACCGGGACGTCGCCCTCGAGGATCATGCGCGCCACGCCCGTGCGGCCGCGGTACATCCGGCCGTCGGGGCTGCGCGTGCCCTCGGGGTAGATGCCGAGCATGCGGCCCTCGGCGAGCACGCGGAGGCCCGTGTTGAGCGACGCCTCGGACGCCTTGCCGCCGGAGCGGTCGATGGGGAGCATGCCCGTGGCGGTGAAGAACATCTTCGTCGCCCAGCCCTTGAGGCCGGGACCCGTGAAGTAGTCGCTCTTCGCCAGGAACACGAGGTTGCGGTCCACGAGCAGCGGCAGGAACACCGAGTCGATGAAGGAGAGGTGGTTGCTCGCGAGGATCACGCCGCCCTTGGCGGGGATGTTCTCGAGCCCGGTGACCCACGGCCGGAACGTGCTCCGGAGGAGGGGTCCGGCGACCAGGTTCTTCATGAACCAGTAGAACATCGTCGGTCACCTTCCGGGTGGGGTCGGATCCAGCATAGGCGGCCGGGGACGCGCGATGCCGCAGGCCGACGCCGGGGTCAGGCCCCGTGGCGCAGCGTGGCCGCGTGACGGCGCGCGAGGTCGGCCGCGCCCACGACGCCGGCGTCGTTGACGAGCTCGGCGATGCGGAACTCCGGCTCCGGGTGGTACCCGCGGGCCGGGAGGTGCGCGAGGTACGCCTCGCGGATGGGGTCGAGCAGGAGGTCGCCCGCCTGCGCGACGCCGCCGCCGATCACGAACATCTGGGGGTCGAGGATCGCGCCGATGCTCGCGGCCGCCTCCCCGAGCCAGCCGCCGAGGCGGCGGAGGGCGAGGAGCGCGCCGGGGTCGCCCGCCTGGATGAGGTCGCTGACGTCGTGGCCGGTGAGCGTCCCCACCTCACGGCGGCGGGCGGCGAGGCCCTCGCCGTGCGTGCCGCCGAGGTCGGCCAGCTCGTCGGCGGTGCGCAGGAGCGCGCGGCCGGATCCGTACTGCTCGATGCAGCCGCGGGCGCCGCAGCCGCAGGGCAGGCCGTCGGGCACGACGCGCATGTGGCCGAGCTCGGCGCCCGCGCCGAAGCCGCCGCGGAAGAGCCGGTCGTCGGCGACGATCGCGCCGCCCACGCCCGTGCCGATCGTCAGGGTCACCATGTCGCTGACGAGGCGCCCCGCGCCGTAGCGGAACTCGGCCCAGCCCGCGGCGTTCGCGTCGTTCTCGATGACGATGGGGAGGTCGATCCGGCCGCGGAGCTTCTCGCGCACCGGCTCGTTGCGCCAGTTGATGTTCGGGGCGTAGTACACGGTGGACTGCGCGGCGTCGATGAAGCCCGCCGCCGCGACCCCCACGGCGACCACGTCGGGGTGCTCGGCGCGGAGCCGCTCGACCATGCCGACGACGGCCTCCACGATGGCGTCCGGGCTGCTCGCCTCGGTGGGCGTGCGCTCCTCCGCCGCGATGACGCCGAGCTCGTCGACCACGGCCCCCGCGATCTTCGTCCCGCCGATGTCGATCCCTATTGCATGCACTCCGCGGGCCCTTCCGTTCGTCTCGCCAGTCGATCCTAGTGACGCGTCCGGCGCCCCCGACCGGGGACGAGCGCGGGACGGGCCCGCCCCTTAAGCTGATCACATCCATTTCCGGTACCGAGGGAGTTGCCGTGGAACAGCACACCATGCCCGCCGCCGTCGAGGCGAGACCCGACGACAACATCACCGACGTCCTGGTGCACCGCGTGAGGACGAGCCCCGACGCTCCGCTGTTCGCGCTGCCGGACGGGTCGGGCGGGTGGCGGGACGTCTCGGCGTCCGAGTTCCACCGCCAGGTGGTCGCCCTCGCGAAGGGGCTGGTCGCCGCCGGGATCGAGCCGGGCGAGCGCATCGGCATGATGTGCCGGACGCGCTACGAGTGGACCCTCGTCGACTTCGCGGTCTTCTTCGCCGGAGCCGTCCTCGTCCCGGTCTACGAGACCTCCTCCCCCGGCCAGGTGCACTGGAACATGCAGGACTCGGGCAGCGTCGCCATGATCCTCGAGTCCGCCGAGCACTTCTCGCGCTTCGACGAGGTCCACCCGGAGCTGCCCGCCGTCCGCCGCGTGTGGCAGATCGACCTGGGCGACCTGGACAAGCTCGCCGAGCAGGGCGTCGACGTGCCGGACGCCGAGATCGAGCGTCGCCGGAACATCGCCGTCGGCTCGGACATGGCGACCCTCATCTACACGTCCGGGACCACCGGCCGGCCGAAGGGCTGCGTCCTCACGCACGCGAACTTCGTCGAGCTCGCGCGGAACGCCGAGGTCGCGATGGAGGAGGTCGTGCAGGTCGGCGCCTCGACGCTGCTGTTCATCACGACGGCGCACGTGTTCGCGCGCTTCATCTCGATCCTGAACGTGCAGGCGGGCGTGAAGACCGGGCACCAGGCCGACACGACGCAGCTCCTGCCCGCGCTCGCCTCCTTCAAGCCGACGTTCCTGCTCGCCGTGCCGCGCGTCTTCGAGAAGGTGTACAACTCCTCGGAGCAGAAGGCCGAGGGCGCGGGGCGCGGGAAGGTCTTCCGCAAGGCCGCCGAGGTCGCGTACGCGCACTCGGTCGCCGTCGACGCCGGCTCCGTGCCGCTCGCGCTGAAGCTCCAGTACAAGCTGTTCGACGCGCTCGTGTACTCCAAGATCCGGCAGGCGATGGGCGGGCGCGTGCGCTTCGCGGTCAGCGGATCCGCGCCCCTCGGCCTCCGCCTCGGGCACTTCTACCGCTCGCTCGGCCTCACGATCCTCGAGGGCTACGGCCTCACGGAGACGACGGCGCCGGTGAGCGTCAACCTCGTCAAGGGCTTCCGCATCGGCACGGTCGGGCCGGCGATGCCCGGGGTCGCGACCCGCATCACCGACGAGGGCGAGATCCAGGTCAAGGGGGTCAACGTCTTCGACGGGTACTGGCAGGACGAGGAGGCGACCGCGGCCGTCTTCGACGACGGCTGGTTCCGCACGGGCGACCTCGGCAGCTACGACGCCGACGGCTACCTCACGATAACGGGGCGCAAGAAGGAGATCATCGTCACCGCCGGCGGCAAGAACGTCGCCCCGGCGGCGCTCGAGGACCCCATCCGCGCGAACCCGCTCGTCGGGCAGGTCGTGGTCGCGGGCGACCGGCGGCCGTTCATCTCGGCGCTCATCACGCTGGATCCCGAGATGCTCAAGGTGTGGCTCGGCAACAACGGGCAGGATCCCGCCATGACGCTCGAGCAGGCGTCGCAGAACCCCGCGGTGCTCGCCGAGGTGCAGCGCGCCGTCGACGCGGCCAACGCGACGGTGTCGCGCGCGGAGTCCATCCGGAAGTTCGTCGTGCTGCCGGTGGAGCTCACCGAGGCGGCCGGGCACCTGACGCCGAAGCTCAGCATCAAGCGCCGGGTGGTGCTGGAGGCGTTCGCCGACGTGATCACCCGGATCTACGAGGCGGCGCCGACGACCGAGGGGCACTCGCTGGTCCACTGATCCCGAGCGTCGGCCCGCGCGAGCGCGCGGGCCGACGGCACGGTCAGAACCAGTCGGACTCGCGCACCTGCTTCATGGCCTCGCGGCGGCGCTGCTTGTCGAGCCGGTCGAGGTACACCAGGCCGTCGAGGTGGTCGACCTCGTGCTGGAACGCCTGCGCGAGGACGCCCGTGCCCTCGATGCGGACGGGCTTGCCGTCGAGGTCGATGCCGGTGATGACGGCCTCGGGGTAGCGCATGGTGGGGAACCAGAGTCCCGGCACCGAGAGGCAGCCCTCGTCGACGAGGACGGCCTCGCCGCGCAGCTCCTCGATGACGGGGTTGAGGATGTAGCCGAACGCCGGCCCCACGTTGTAGCTGAAGGCGCGGAGGTTCACGCCGATCTGCGCGGCGGCCACCCCGGCGCGGCCGTCGGGCCGCACGCTGTCGAGGAGGTCCTCGACCAGGGCGCGCACGCCCTCGTCGATCTCGCGGATCTCCGAGGAGACGGTCTTCAGCACCGGATCGCCGAACAGGCGGATCTGTCGTTCAGTCATTCTCTGCTTCCGTGGTTCCTGGTGTGGCGGCGGGTCAGGATCGACCGGCCCCCGCGGGCGCGTCGCCTCCCCCATTCTCCCGTGCCCAGTCGGCCACCGCGGACTCGGCGGACAGCAGGGCGTTCTCCACGATCTCCGTCACGGCCGGGTGCGGCCAGTACTGCGCCCGAGCGAGGCCCGTGACCCGGTGGCCGAGGCTCGCGGCCATGAGGAGCGGCTGGATCAGCGCCGCGGAGTCCGAGCCGATGATGTGCGCCCCGAGGATCGTGCCGCCGTCGCGCGGATCCACCACGAGCTTGCAGAACGACGTCGTGTCCTCGAGCGCCCAGCCCCAGGCGGTGGACGAGTACGGCTGCTCGATCGTGACGACGGGTCCCGCCTCGCGCGCCTCCGCCTCCGTCAGCCCGAACGAGCCGATCTGCGGGCGCGAGAACACGGCCTGCGGGACGGGTCCGGGCGTTCCCCCGATGAGGTCGTCCGGGTGCAGCAGGTTGTGCTGCACGACGCGGGCCTGGTGGTTCGCGACGTGCTTGAGCTGGTGGTCGGCGCTGATGTCGCCGAGCGCGAAGAGGCCGGGCACCGGCTCGCCGCCCGCGAGCACGCGCTGCCGGTCGTCGACCACGATGCGGCCGTCGTCGTGCAGGTCGTAGCCCGCGTCCTGGACCGCGAGCGTGTCCGTGTTGGGGACGCGGCCGAGGGCGACCAGCACGGCCTCCGTCTCGACCAGGTGGCCGGAGGCGAGGCGCGAGCGGAGCACGTCGCCGTCGCGCTCGATCTCCTCGACCTCGCAGTCCGTGATGACGTCCCACTGCGTGCGGGCGAGCGTCGTGAAGCGCGTCGAGACGTCGGCGTCGAGGTTGCCCAGGAGGTGCGCGGAGCGGGCGACCTGCGTGACGTGCACGCCGAGGTGGCTGAAGACGTGCGCGAACTCCGCCGCGACGTAGCCGCCGCCCACGATGAGGAGCGACGCGGGCAGCTCGGCGATCCGCATGATCGAGTCGGAGTCGTGGATGTCCGGGTCCGGCGAGTAGACGGCCTGCAGCGGCCGGGGGCGGGAGCCCGCCGCGAGCACGATGCGGTCGGCGGTGATCCGCTGCCCGCTCGCGGAGACGAGCACGCCCGGCGCCTCGAAGCCGACGCTCTCGCGCAGCAGCGTGACGTTCTCCATCCCCGACTCGCGCCACTCGCGGCCGCCCTCGCTGATCGCGTCGATGCGGCCGAAGACGCGCGCGCCGATGGCGGGCCAGTCCACGGCGTCGACGGAGGCGCGGATCCCGAGGGCGGCGCCGTCGCGCGTCTCCGCGGCGACGTCCGCCACGTGCACGAGCATCTTCGTGGGGATGCATCCCGCGTTGAGGCACGTGCCGCCGAAGTGCTCGCCGTCGTCGACGAGCAGCACGCGCTGGTCGGCGAAGCGCTCGTCGACGATCGAGTTGCCGGATCCGGCCCCCACGATCACGAGGTCGTAGCGCTCGTCCTGCTGCTGGTCCTGGTCCTGGTCCGTCATGCGTGGCTCATCTCCTGGTGCTCGACGACCACGAGCAGGTCGCCCGCGTCGACCTGCTGGGTGGTGGGGACCGCGAGCCGCGCGACACGGCCCGCGACGGGCGACGTGATGGCCGCCTCCATCTTCATCGCCTCGATGGACGCGACGGCCTGGCCGGCGGCGACGACGTCGCCCTCCTCGACCTTGAGCGTGACGACGCCGGAGAACGGCGCCGACACGTGACCGGGCCTCGCCGGGTCGCCGCGCTCGGCCGCGGTCGTGGTGACGGCGATGCCGCGGTCGCGCACGAAGACCGGGCGGAGCTGCCCGTTCATGACGACCATGACGGTGCGCATGCCCGACTCGTCGGCCTCGCCCACGGCCTCCAGGCCGATGAGGACCTCGACGCCCCGGCTGATCCGCACCGCGTGCTCCTGCCCCGGGCGGAGGCCGTGCAGGTAGTCGTCCGTGTCGAGCACGGAGAGGTCGCCGAAGAGCTCGCGGATGGTCTCGAACTGCTCGGTCGGCTGCGGGAAGAGCAGGCGGTTGAGCGTGCGGCGCCTCGCGGCCCCGGGCACCTCGAGAGCGGCCCGGTCCTCGTCGGAGACCGGCGTGACCCCGATGCGCACGTCGCGGCCCTGGAGCACGCGCGTGCGGAAGGGCTCGGGCCAGCCGCCGGGCAGGTCGCCCAGCTCGCCCGCCATGAAGCCCACGACCGAGTCGGGGATGTCGTAGTCCTGCGGGTTCCTCGCGAAGTCCTCCGGGTCGGCCTTCGCGGCCGCGAGCTGGAGGGCGAGGTCGCCGACCACCTTGGACGACGGCGTGACCTTCGGGATGCGGCCGAGGATCCGGTCGGCCGCCTGGTACATGTCCTCGATGAGCTCGAAGTCGTCGGCGAGGCCGAGAGCGATGGCCTGCTGCCGGAGGTTGGAGAGCTGGCCGCCCGGGATCTCGTGCCGGTACACGCGCCCCGTCGGCCCGGCGAGCCCGGACTCGAACGGCCGGTACAGGCGGCGGACCGCCTCCCAGTAGGGCTCGAGGTCGCTGACCGCGTCGAGCGAGAGGCCCGTGTCGCGCTCGGTGTCCGCGAGGGCCGCGACGAGCGCGGACGCCGACGGCTGGCTCGTGGTGCCCGACATGGGCGCGCTCGCCACGTCGACCGCGTCGGCGCCGGCGCGGCTGGCCGCGAGCAGGGTCGCGAGCTGGCCGCCCGCGGTGTCGTGGGTGTGCACGTGCACGGGGAGGTCGAACTCGCGGCGGAGCGCGGTGACGAGGCGCTCGGCCGCGGCCGGACGCAGGAGCCCGGCCATGTCCTTGATCGCGAGGATGTGCGCGCCCGCCGCCACGCTGCGCTCGGCGAGGCCGAGGTAGTGGTCGAGCGTGTAGAGGTCCTCGGCCGGATCCAGCAGGTTGCCCGTGTAGCAGAGGGCGACCTCGGCGACGGTGGTGCCGGTCGCGAGCACGGAGTCGATGGCGGGCCGCATCCGCTCGACGTCGTTGAGCGCGTCGAAGATCCGGAACACGTCGACGCCGGTGGCCGCGGCCTCCTGCACGAACGCCTCGGTGACCTCGGTGGGGTACGGCGTGTAGCCGACGGTGTTGGCGCCGCGCAGCAGCATCTGGATCGCGACGTTCGGAAGCGCCTCGCGGAGCGACGCGAGCCGCTCCCAGGGGTCCTCGCCGAGGAAGCGGAGCGCCACGTCGTAGGTGGCCCCGCCCCACGCCTCGACCGAGAGCAGCTCGGGCGTCGTGCGCGCGACGTACGGGGCGACCGCCACGAGGTCGCGCGTGCGCACGCGCGTCGCGAGCAGCGACTGGTGCGCGTCGCGGAACGTCGTCTCCGTGACCGCGAGGGCGGTCTGCGCGCGGAGCGCCTCGGCGAAGCCGCGCGGCCCGAGCTCGAGGAGGCGCTGACGGGATCCCGCGGGCGCCGGCTGCCGGAGGTCGACGTCGGGCAGCTTGTCGGCGGGCCGGACGACCGCGGTGCGCGGCCCGTTCGGCTGGTTGACCGTGACGTCGGCGAGCCAGTTGAGGATCTTGGTGCCGCGGTCCTTCGACACGTTGCTGCGCACGAGGCCGGGCCGCTCGTCGATGAACGACGTGCTGATGTCGCCCGCCTGGAAGTCGGGGTCGTCGAGCACGCCCTGGAGGAAGGGGATGTTCGTGGAGACGCCGCGGATCCGGAACTCGGCGAGGGCGCGCTTGGCCCGCGTCACCGCGGTCGGGAAGTCGCGCCCGCGGCACGTGAGCTTCGCGAGCATCGAGTCGAAGTGCGGGCTGATCTGCGCGCCGGTCGCGACCGTGCCGCCGTCGATGCGGATCCCGCCGCCGCCCGGAGAGCGGTACGTCGTGATCTTGCCGGTGTCCGGCCGGAAGCCCTGCGCGGGGTCCTCCATCGTGATCCGGCACTGCAGCGCCGCGCCGTGCAGCACCACGTCCTGCTGGCGGAGGCCGAGACCGGCGAGCGTCTCCCCCGCCGCGATGCGCATCTGGGACTGCACGAGGTCCACGTCGGTGACCTCCTCGGTCACCGTGTGCTCCACCTGGATGCGCGGGTTCATCTCGATGAAGACGTGCTGGCCCGCTCGCGGCCCGTCCGTGTCGAGCAGGAACTCGACCGTGCCCGCGTTGACGTAGCCGATGCTCCGGGCGAACGCGATCGCGTGGGCGTGCATGGCGTCGCGGATCGCCGGGTCGAGGTTCGGCGCCGGGGCGATCTCCACGACCTTCTGGTGCCGGCGCTGCACCGAGCAGTCGCGCTCGAAGAGGTGCACGGTCTCCCCCGTGGCGTCGGCGAGGATCTGCACCTCGATGTGCCGCGGCCGGAGCACGGCCTGCTCGAGGAACATCGTCGGGTCGCCGAAGGCGCTGTCCGCCTCCCGCATCGCGGCCCGGAGCGCGTCCTCGAGGTCCTCCGCGCGCTCGACGCGGCGCATGCCCCGGCCGCCGCCGCCCGCGACGGCCTTGGCGAAGATCGGGAAGCCGATGCCCGCGGCCTGCTCGAGCAGCAGCTCCACGTCGGTCGACGGCGGAGTCGAGGCGAGGATGGGGACGCCCGCCGCGGTCGCGTGCTCCTTCGCCGTGACCTTGTTGCCCGCCATCTCGAGCACGCCCGCGTCGGGGCCGATGAAGACGATGCCGTTGGCCGCCGCCGCGCGCGCCAGGTCGGGGTTCTCCGAGAGGAAGCCGTATCCCGGGTAGATGGCGTCGGCGCCGCACTCGAGCGCCACGCGGATGATCTCCTCGACGTCGAGGTACGCCCGGACGGGGTGGCCCTCCTCGCCGATCAGGTACGCCTCGTCCGCCTTGAGGCGGTGCAGCGAGTGGCGGTCCTCGTGCGGGTAGACGGCGACCGTGCGGGCCCCCAGCTCGACCGCGGCCCGGAACGCGCGGATCGCGATCTCCCCGCGATTGGCGACGAGGATCTTCTCGAACATGGCGGGGCCTCTCGTCGGACGGGGCTTCGGGACCCCACGCGTTTAGGTCTTCCCAGAGTATCGACGGTAGCCTCTCCCTCGTGCATGTACTGAGCGTCAGCTCCCTCAAGGGGGGCGTGGGAAAGACCACAGTGACCCTGGGACTGGCGTCCGCCGCCTTCTCCCGCGGCTTGAGGACCCTCGTGGTCGACCTCGACCCGCAGGCCGACGTGTCCACGGGAATGGACATCCAGGTCGCCGGCCACCTCAACGTCGCCGACGTCCTCGCCTCCCCCAAGGAGAAGATCGTCCGCGCGGCCATCGCGCCCAGCGGCTGGACCAAGGGCCGCACCGGCACCATCGACGTCATGATCGGCAGCCCGTCCGCCATCAACTTCGACGGCCCGCACCCCAGCATCCGCGACATCTGGAAGCTCGAGGAGGCCCTCGCGAACGTCGAGGCCGACTACGACCTCGTGCTCATCGACTGCGCGCCCTCCCTCAACGCCCTCACGCGCACCGCGTGGGCCGCCAGCGACCGCGTGACGGTCGTCACCGAGCCCGGCCTCTTCTCCGTCGCCGCCGCGGACCGCGCGCTCCGCGCCATCGAGGAGATCCGCCGCGGCCTCTCCCCGCGCCTGCAGCCCCTCGGCATCATCGTCAACCGCGCCCGCGTCCAGTCGCTCGAGCACCAGTTCCGCATCAAGGAGCTCCGCGACATGTTCGGACCGCTCGTGCTCAGCCCCCAGCTGCCCGAGCGCACGTCGCTCCAGCAGGCGCAGGGCGCCGCGAAGCCGCTGCACGTGTGGCCCGGCGAGAGCGCGCAGGAGATGGCGCGCAACTTCGACCAGCTGCTCGAGCGCATCATGCGCACGGCGAAGATCGGCGACTACGCGGAGAACGCCGCGCGCTGAACCGCTCCGCTTCGACCCGCGCCGCTCCTCCTCGAGGGGCGGCGTCCGTCGTCTCGAGAGGTTGAGCCGGGCGGTCCGAGGGTGCGCTCGGGCCTAGGACGCCTTGACGGCGCGGCGGGCGGCGAGCTCGTCGGTGGGATCCACGGTCTGCGTGTCGATCTCGACGAGGGAGTGCTCGACCTCGCGGAGGACCTTGCCGACGGCGATGCCGAACACGCCCTGGCCGCGGCTGACGAGGTCGATGACCTCGTCGTTGCTGGTGCAGAGGTAGACGCTGGCGCCGTCGCTCATGAGCGTGGTCTGCGCGAGGTCGACGACGCCGGACTCGCGGAGCTGGTTCACGGCGGTGCGGATCTGCTGTAGCGAGATGCCGGTGTCGAGGAGGCGCTTGACGAGCTTGAGGACGAGGATGTCGCGGAAGCCGTAGAGGCGCTGGGTGCCGGAGCCGGAGGCCCCGCGGACGGTGGGCTCGACGAGGCCGGTGCGGGCCCAGTAGTCGAGCTGGCGGTAGGTGATCCCGGCGGCGCGGGCCGCGACGGCGCCGCGGTAGCCCGCGCTCGCGTCCATCTCGGGGAGGCCGTCGGTGAAGAGCAGACCGAGGTCGTAGCGCCCGGAGTCCGGGGTGGAGTCGCTCATCGTTCTGCCTTCCACCCCTCAGCGCTCGCCCCGGTGGGGTTCGCGCGCTGCTCGGGTCGGTTCGTCGGGATCGTGCTCTCACGGTAGCGGGGCCCGCGGGCCCGATCAACGACATCCGGCGGAACAGCCCGGCGTGTCGTCCCGGCCCACCGTCGCGCCCCCGTCGGGGGTGCGCATCGACCGGTCCCGACGGGCCCGTGCGGCGTGCGGACGGCCCCGTGCGGACACGTCAGTCTACGGGCGGCGCCCGTCGGCGCGGGGGCGCTCAGGAGGAGAGGCGGCCGAGGGCGGAGCGGATGAGGCTCCCCCGCACGACCTCGAGCTGCGTGGCGATCTCGCGGGCCAGCTCCGCGGCGTGCGCCCGGCTGGACGCGTCGCGGCGGCGCGACACGGGCACCAGCGCCGACTCGATCAGGCTGAGCTCGCGCTCCGCCGCCTGGCGGAAGCCGCGGAGGTGGCGCGGCTCGATCCCGGTGCGCTGCAGCTCGACGAGCGCGCGCATCACCTGCACGGCGTCCTCGCTGTAGACCTCCGCCGGCATGAGCACGCCGGCCGTGATGGCGTCCCCGAGGAGCGGGGCGGTGGCGCCGGACTCGCGCACGAGCTCGGCGCGGCTGTAGCGGCGCTCCTGGTCGAGCATGGAGGACTGCGGGACCGGCGTACCGCCGGGGAGCGCGGGCGAGAGCCCGGCGTCGAGGTCGTGCAGGTAGGAGCGGATGACCTTGAGCGGGAGGTAGTGGTCGCGCTGCATCCCGAGGACGGTGCGCAGGCGCTCGACGTCGGCGGGGCTGAACTTGCGGTAGCCGGACTCCGTGCGGGACGGCTGGACGAGGCCCTGCTCCTCGAGGAAGCGGAGCTTGCTGTTGGTGAGGTCGGGGAACTCCGGCGTGAGGCGCGCCAGCACCTGCCCGATGCTGAGGAGACCGGGGGTGCGGGCTGGCGTCGACCGGGCGGCGGACGCCGGCACTACTCGTTCGTCCGGCCGACGAGGTCGGTGCGCGACGCGTAGAACGTGAGGCGGAACTTGCCGACCTGCACCTCCGCGCCGTCCTGGAGGAGCGCGGTGTCGATCCGCACGCCGTCGAAGTAGGTGCCGTTGAGCGAGCCCAGGTCCTTGACCTGGAACGACGTGCCCTGCCGGACGAACTCCGCGTGGCGGCGGGACACGGTGACGTCGTCGAGGAAGATGTCGGCGTCGGGGTGGCGGCCGGCCACCGTGACGTCGGCGTCGAGGAGGAAGCGCGCGCCCTGGTTGGGGCCGCGGCGGACGACGAGGAGGGCGGATCCCGAGGGGAGCGCCGTGACGGCGTCCTTCTCCTCGGCCGAGACGGCGCCGTCGAGGCCGGCGAGGGCCGCCCCGAGCTCATCGCGGAAGGTGGCCGTGGTGTCCGTGCTCGTGTACTGCTCGGGCACGCGCGTGGCGCCGTGACCCTCTTCGCGTCCATCCATGGTCGTACCTCCTGTGACCTGACAGCGTAACGGATCGGACACGGCCGGGACCACGGCGGGCGGCACCCGGGCGTGGCCCCGACCCGGCTCAGCGGGAGGCGCGGCGCGGCTCGTCGCCGAGCTCGCCGGACCGCGTGACGTCGGCCTCCAGCGCCTCCGCCGGCGCCTCCAGGTCGTCCCCGTGGTCGGTGCCCATGGTCCTCTCGTCGAACGGGTCGCCGCCGCCGAGCACGAGGGCGACGCGGTCGGCGTCGATGCCGCGCGTCCACGTGCCGATGAGGAGCGTCGCGACGGCGTTGCCGGTGAAGTTCGTGAGCGCGCGCGCCTCGGACATGAAGCGGTCGATGCCGACGATGAGGCCGACGCCGTCCACGAGGTCCGGGCGGTGCGACTGCAGGCCGCCCGCGAGGGTCGCGAGGCCCGCGCCCGTGACGCCCGCCGCGCCCTTCGACGCGATGATCATGAACACCAGGAGCGAGACCTGCTCGCCGAGCGCCAGCGGGCTGCCGAGCGCGCTCGCGATGAAGAGGGACGCCATCGTGAGGTAGATGGCCGTGCCGTCGAGGTTGAACGAGTAGCCCGTGGGGACCGTGATGCCGACGACGGGCTTGGAGACGCCCACGTGCTCCATCTTCGCGATGAGGCGCGGCAGCGCGACCTCGGACGAGGAGGTCGAGACGATGAGGAGGTACTCGCGGCCGAGGTACCGCATCAGCTTGAAGATGCTGACGCGGGTGACGAACCAGAGGAGCGAGCCGAGGATCACGACGATGAAGAGCGCGCACGTGATGTAGAAGCCGACCATGAGGGTCGCGAGGCTGATGACCGCCTGGAACCCGGTGGCGCCGACGACCGCGGCGATGGCGCCGAACGCGCCGAGCGGGGCCACCCACATCACCATGCTGAGGATGCGGAACACGAGGATCTGGATGTTGCGGATCCCCTCGAGCACGGGCTCGCCGCGCTTCCCGAGCTGCTGCAGGGCGAACCCGACGAGGAGCGCGACGAACAGGGTCTGCAGGATGCTGCCGGACGTGAGCGAGGACAGCAGCGAGGTCGGGATGATCGAGAGGAGGAAGTCCGTCTCGCCCGCCGCCTCCGTCGAGCCCTCCGGGGCGCGCAGCCCGCTGAGGTCGAGGCCCTCGCCCGGGTGGATGAGGTTGCCGACCAGGAGCCCGATCGCGAGCGCGAACGTCGACATGACGATGAAGTAGAGGAGCGCGAGCCCGCCGACGCGGCCGACGGTGGCGGCCTTCGCGACCGAGCCGACGCCGAGCACGATGGTGCAGAAGATGATGGGCGCGATCATCATCTTGATGAGCGCCACGAACGCGTCGCCGACGGGCTTGAGCGCGACGCCCGTCTCGGGGGCGACGAGGCCGACCGTGACGCCGAGGATCACCGCGACGATGACGGCGATGTAGAGGTAGTGCTGGCGGTCCAGGCGGCGGAGCGCGGCGATGGGGTGGGTCATGGGACGTCCTTGTCTCGTGAGCGGCGCCGGCGCACGGGTACACCAGGCGGTCCCCGCCAGGATGACCCACGCGCGGGGGCGCCCCGGCGTTGTGTTCATAATGTTCCTGCCGGGTGCCGGCCGCGGATGCGAGGGGGCAGCATGGCCGGAGGCGCGCTCGCCGACCCGTCCCGCCGCCCGCCGTCGGGACGCCGGGTGGGCCTCCCCCGCGGGATCGCGGCACGCCTCCTGGTCGTGCAGCTCGCGGTCCTGCTGCTGGTCGCGGTCGTCGCGACCGCCGCGCTCTGGGCCGACTCGCGGCAGCGCGCCGAGCAGGCCGCGGCGGACCGGAGCCTCGCCGTCGCGACGACCGTGGCCGACTCCCCGCGGGTGGCGGAGGGCCTCGCGTCCGCGGATCCCACGGGCGCCCTCCTCGACTACTCCCTCGACGTGACGCGCGACACCGGTGTCGACTTCGTCACGATCATGGACCGCGACACGGTGCGCGTGACGCACCCGGACCCCGACGAGATCGGCCGCAGGTACCTCGGCACGACGGGCCCCGCGCTGGCCGGGCGGTCGCTGACCGAGACCTTCACGGGGACGCTCGGGCCGAGCGTCCGCGCTGTCGTGCCCGTGCGCGACGCGGACGGCGGCATCGTCGGGCTGGTCGCCGCCGGCGTCACCGTCGACCGCGTGACCGAGGTGCTCGGCGCGCGCCTCCCGGGGCTCGTCGGCACGGTCGGGGCGCTCGCGCTCCTTCTCGCGGCCGGCGCCGTGCTCCTCAGCCGGTCGCTCGAGCGGACGACGTGGGGGCTCGGGCCCGAGGAGATGGCGCGCATGCTCGCCTACTACGAGTCGGTGCTGCACTCGGTCGGCGAGGGGATCGTGCTCGTCGACCGCGACCGGCGGCTCGTGCTCCACAACGACCAGGCGGCCGAGCTGCTCGACCTGGACCTGGATCCCGCCGCCGGTCCCGTCGAGGTGCGCGCGCTCGGCCTGCCGTCCGCGATCGAGCGGCTGCTCCTCGAGGGGACCACGGCCGACGAGGTCGTCCACCTGCCGAGCGGGCGCGTGCTCGTCGTGACGCAGCGACCGGCGCTGCCGACCGGCCGCACGGGGAGCGCCGCGCGGCTGGGGACGGTGACGACGCTGCGCGACCGCACCGAGATCCAGCGCCTGTCGGGTGAGCTCGCGACGCTGCGGACCCTCTCGGACGCCATGCGGGCGCAGACGCACGAGTTCGCGAACCGCCTGCACACGATCGTCTCGCTCATCGAGCTGGAGCGGCCGCGCGAGGCGCTCGCCCTCGCGGCCTCCGAGCTCGAGACCGACCGGCGCGCGTCGGAGGGCGGGCTCGCGGAAGAAGCGGATCCCGTCGTGCGGGCGCTCGTGCGCGGCAAGACGGCGCAGGCGGCCGAGCGCGGCGTGGAGCTGTCCGTGCGCGTGGCCGAGGGCACGGGCGATCCGGGCGTGCCCGCGACGGAGCTCGTGACGATCGTCGGGAACCTCGTCGACAACGCCATCGACGCGGCGGCCGACCCGTCCGTCGCGACGGCGCGCGGGGACGACCGCGGACGGGTGGAGCTGTCGCTGTCGCGGACGGAGTCGGGCGGGCTCGTCGTCGAGGTCGCGGACGACGGGCCGGGCGTGGATCCCGCGGTGCGGCCGCGCGTGCTGGAGTTCGGCGTCACGACCAAGGCGGGCGACGCCGGGCCGCGCGGCGTGGGCCTCGCGCTCGTGGCGCGCTCGGCCGCGCGGCTCGGCGGACGCGTCGAGGTGGGCGACGCGGACGCGCGGCTGGGCGGGGCGCGCGTGCGCGTCGTGCTGCCCGCGGATCCCGCCGCCCCGGGAGCCGACGCGGCCGATCTCCGTGACGAGGCCGGCGCCCGCGACGACGGGGTGCGCGCGTGATCCGCGTGCTGGTCGTGGACGACGACGCGCTGACCGCCGAGGCCCACGCCCTCTACGTGGGCCGGCTCGACGGCTTCGAGGTCGCGGGTGTCGCGCACACGGGCGGCGAGGCGCTGCGGCTGGTCGCCGAGGCGGGGCCCGACGGGATCGACCTGGTGCTGCTCGACATGACGCTGCCCGACATGCACGGCCTCGAGGTCTGCCGCCGACTGCGGGCCGCCGGACGCGCGACCGACGTCGTGGCCGTGACCGCGGTGCGGGACCAGGCCGTCGTCCGCAGCTCGGTGACCGCGGGCATCGTGCAGTACCTCATCAAGCCGTTCACGTTCGCGGCGTTCGCCGAGAAGATGGCGGCGTACGTCGGCTACCGCGACGGCCTCGGCGCGGGCGGCGGGAGCACCACGCAGCTGCAGGTCGACCGGGCGCTCGCCGCGCTCCGCTCCCCCGCGTCCGACGCCCGCCTCCCCAAGGGCATGTCGACGGAGACGCTCGACCTGGTGCGCGGCATCGCGCGGCGCGACGGGACCGCGGCCGCCGCCGACGGCGTGTCCGCGGCGGAGGTGTCGGGCGCGCTCGACGTGTCGCGCGTGACCGCGCGCCGATACCTCGAGTACCTCGCGGACGTCGGCCAGGTGGAGCGGGTGCCGCGCTACGGGACGCCCGGCCGGCCCGAGCTCGGGTACCGCTGGACGACCTGACGCACCGTACGCGACGGGACGCGGTCGCGCGACCCCGCGCCGGATCCGCCGCGACCCGTGACGATGTCGCCGCCCCGTGCGAGTCTCGGGTCATGAGACGCACCATCCTCCCGCCGTACCTGCTGACCCGCCTCGCCGAGGCCGACCCCGACCGCATGGCCGCCGCCCGCCAGGCCGCCCGCCGCGCCCTGCGCGACCAGGGGCCGCTCATCCACGACCGGCGCGGGCCGGGCGCCGCGCCGGACGCGTCGGCGCTCGCCGAGCGGGACCCGTCGGGGATCCACCGCACCATCTCGGACGCGGGGAACCGCGAGGAGCTCCCGGGCCGCACGGTGCGCGTCGAGGGCGCGCCCGACACCGGCGACGCCCAGGTCGACGAGGCCTACGCGGGGCTCGGCGCCACCTACTCCCTCTTCTCCGAGGTCTACGGCCGGGAGTCGCTCGACGACCGCGGCCTGCCGCTGCTCGCGACAGTCCACTACGGCGAGGAGTACGACAACGCGTTCTGGGACGGCACGCGCATGGTCTTCGGCGACGGCGACGGCGAGGTGTTCGCGCCGTTCACGCGCTCGCTCACGGTCATCGGCCACGAGCTGGCCCACGGCGTCACCGAGCTCACGCTCGGCCTCGTCTACCAGGGGCAGTCGGGCGCGCTCAACGAGTCCATCTCGGACGTGTTCGGCGTGCTCGTGGAGCAGCACGCGCTCGGGCAGACCGCCGACGAGGCGACCTGGCTCGTCGGCGCCGAGCTGTTCCTCGACCGGTCGACGGGCCTCGCGCTCCGCTCGATGCGCGCGCCCGGCACCGCCTACGACGACGACGTGCTCGGGAAGGACCCGCAGCCCGGGCACATGGACGACTACGTGGAGACCCAGGAGGACAACGGCGGCGTCCACATCAACTCCGGGATCCCGAACCGCGCGTTCTTCCTCGCGGCCACCGCGATCGGCGGCGAGGCCTGGGAGGGCGCGGGCCGCGTCTGGTACGACGTGATCGAGGCCGGTGCCGTGCGCGCCGACGCCGACTTCCCCGCCTTCGCCCGGGCCACCGTCGAGGCCGCGTCCGCGCGGTACGGTGAGGGCGCGTCCGAGGTCGCCGCGGTCCAGGCGGCGTGGGAGGGCGTCGGGATCGAGGTCTAAGTGGAGATCGCCGTGTCGCGCACGGGCGGGATGGCGGGCATGACCCGCACCTGGTCGGTGCGCGTGGACGACGCCGCGTCCGAGTGGGGCGAGCTCGTCGACGCCTGCCCCTGGGACGAGCCCGCCGTGCCCACGCCGGGCGCCGACCGCTTCGTCTACCTCGTGCGCGCGGGGGACCGCGAGGCGCGCCTCGGCGAGGCCGCGGTCGACGGCCCGTGGCGTCGGCTCGTCGACCGGGTGCGCGACGCGTCCCGTGAGAGCCTCGGAGGATGACGCCGCCTCCCTTCGACGAGGACCGCTACGGACAGGACGTGCTCGCCGCCGGCTGGCGCGGGCCCGCGAGGAAGGCCCCGCGGCCGCAGGACGCGACGCGCGACCTCGTGGTCGAGGAGCTGTCGACCGGGTTCTGCGGCGCGATCGTCCGCGTCGAGTCCGGCATGGTCGTGCTCGAGGACTTCCGGCGCAAGCAGCGCACGTTCCCGCTCGGCGGGTCGTTCCTCCTCGAGGGCGAGCCCGTCGCCCTCCGCGTGCCCCGGGCCGCGCCAGCCGGCCCGGCGCGGACGGCCTCCGGGTCGCTCGCCGTCGCCGATCGGCAGGCCCGCGTCGCCCTCCCCAGCCGGATCTTCGTGGAGGGCCGGCACGACGCCGAGCTCGTGGAGAAGGTGTGGGGCGAGGACCTCCGGATCGAGGGCGTCGTGGTCGAGTACCTCGAGGGCGTCGACCACCTCGACGAGGAGCTCAACCGCTTCCGCCCCGGGAAGGGGCGGCGCGTGGGCGTGCTCGTCGACCACCTCGTGACGGGATCGAAGGAGAGCCGGATCGCCGAGGCCGTCGCCCGTGGGCCGCACCGCGCGCACGCCCTCGTGGTCGGCCACCCCTACGTCGACGTCTGGCAGTCGGTGAAGCCCGCGCGCCTGGGTCTGCGCGAGTGGCCCGTGATCCCCCGGAACGTCGAGTGGAAGCACGGGATCTGCGCCGCGCTCGGCTGGCCCCACGACGAGCAGGCGGACATCGCGCGGGCGTGGCAGCGGATCCTCGGGCAGGTGCGCTCGTACCAGGACCTGGAGCCGGCGCTCCTCGGCCGCGTGGAGCAGCTCATCGACTTCGTGACGGATCCCGCGGGACGCTAGCGCGCAGGACCGCGGCGCGGCGCATCAGGCGGGCGCCGCCGCCGTGTCGCCGATGCGGACGTGCACCGGCAGCACGACGTCCGCCGGCGTCCGGCCCGCGAGCAGCTCGCCGACCATGCGCCCGGCGCGCACCCCGCGGTCGTGCAGCGGCTGCTCCACGGTGGTGAGCCGACGCTCGAGCCACGGCAGGTGCGCGCCGTCGAAGCCCGTGACCGTGAGGTCCTCCGGCACGCGCAGCCCGCGCTGGGCGGCGGCGCGGATGGCGCTCGCGGCGAGCATGTCGTTCTGGGCGAGGATCGCCGTGGGCCGCGACGGCAGGTCGAGCAGCACGCCCGCGGCGCGCTCCCCCGCCTCCAGGTCGCGCCCGCCCGCCTCCACGCGCACGGCGTCGGGGAAGACGCTCCACGCGGCGCGGAGGCGCTCCCGGATCGTGCGGTTGACGATCTCCTCGAGGTCGCGGCCGACGGGCAGCACGGGTCCGGGCGGGCCGTCCTCCTCGATCCGCGTGGTGCGCATCAGCACGGCGACGCGACGGTGGCCGAGCGCGCGCACGTGGCGGGCGAGCTCACCCATGCCGCGCGCGTCGTCGATGTCGACGACGGCGACGCCCTCCCCGTGCGGGCCCTCGACGCCGACCATGGGGATCCGGCGCGCGCGGAGGCCGGGCAGGAGCGCGTCCACCTCCTCGCCGCGCGTGAGGAACACCACGGCGTCGACGGGCATGCCGTCGAGCAGGGGCGCGGATCCGGCGCGCGGCTCCCGCCGGCCCGGCAGCAGCAGCTGGCCCACGTCCAGCTCGTCGAGCGCCTCGCTGAGGCCCGCCATGGTCGCGAGCGCGACCGGGTTCTGGAACGCCCGGCGGATGCTGCCCGCGACGACGACGCCCACGATGCCGGAGCGGCCGCTCTTCAGGGAGCGCGCCGTGGGGTCCGGCCCCGCGTAGCCGATGCTGGCCGCGGCGCGCAGGATCCGGGCGCGGGTGGCGGGCGTGATCGAGCCGGTGTTGCGGTACGCGAGCGAGGCGGTGGAGGTGGAGACGCCCGCGAGCGCGGCCACGTCGGCGAGGGTCACGGAGGTGCGCGGCGGGTTCCTCCTCATGCGCCTCACCCTATTCAGGCCGCGGCGGCCATCGGGCGCGTTCGTCGCCGGGGGGCCCGATCGCCACGTCCCGTTCACCGTCGGGCCACCGCCGCCCCGCACCATCGAAACGATGCGATCCGCATCGCTCCCCCAGCAGAAGGACACCCGACCCGTGATCCCCCGCCGTCATCTCCTCGCCCTCGCCGCCGCCGCGTCCGCCGCGGTCGCGCTCGCCGGCTGCGCTCCCACCACGAGCACCCAGGCCCAGGCCCAGAACCACGCCGTCACCGACGCCTCGGGCACCGCCCGCGTCTTCATCTCCGGCGACACCAACGTCCAGGCCCTCTGGGACGACGGGATCATCCCCGCGTTCGAGAAGGCCAACCCCGGCGCGTCCGTCACCACGACGCTCGACCTCCACGGCGAGCACGACGCGCAGACCATGGCCACGCTCACGAGCTCGGTACAGGGTGGATCCGACCCCGGCTACGACCTCATCGACGCGGGCTTCACCGCCGCGGCCGGCTCCGGCGGGCTCCTCGCCCCCGTCTCGGCCGACACCATCCCGAATCTCGCGACCGTGCCCGACTCGACGGTCAAGTCCGGCGGCGGCTTCGGGATCCCCTACCGCGCCTCCTCCGTGCTGCTCGCCTACGACTCCACGAAGGTGACCGATCCGCCGAGGACGCTGTCCGACCTGCTCTCCTGGATCCAGGCCAACCCCGGCGAGTTCGCCTACAACTCCCCCTCCACGGGCGGGTCCGGCGCGGCCTTCGTCACCACCGTCCTCGACACCCACGTCGACGACGCGACGCGCGAGAAGATGACGACCGGCTACGACCAGTCGCTCGAGGTCTCGTGGGACGCGGGCTTCGACGAGCTCAAGGGGCTCAACTCCGCCATGTACCAGGGCGGCGTCTACCCCAACGGCAACAACCAGGTGCTCGACCTGCTCGGCACGGGCGCCATCGAGATGGCCCCGGTCTGGAGCGACCAGGTCATCACCGCCCAGAAGTCGGGCACGCTGCCCGCGACCGTCAAGTACGCGCAGATCTCCGACCCGGCCTTCACCGGCAGCGCGTCCTTCCTCGGCATCCCGAAGACGGCCGAGCACGCGGACGTCGCGCAGGAGCTGGCCGACTACGTCCTCTCCTCCGAGGGCCAGGCCATCATCGCGAGCACCATCGCGGGCTACCCCGTGATCTCGCTCGACCAGGTGCCCGACGACCTCAGGTCGCAGTTCGCCTCGGCCGACCCGTCGACCCTCCGCCCCGGCTACTACAGCAAGATGGCGTCGGACATGTCGAACCTGTGGGACCAGAAGGTCCCCGGCCAGTGACGGCCGTCCGGACGGCGGCCCCCGCCGCCCGGGCCGCCCGAGCGCGGCGGGTCTCCCCGGAGACCCGCCGCGCCGGCGTCGGCCTGGCGCTCGCCCTCCCGCCCGCGCTCCTGCTCGCGGTGTTCGTCGGGATCCCCGTCGTCCTCGCCATCGGCTTCAGCCTCGGCAACACGGGCGGGCTCAACAGCACCATCGCCACGATCGGCCTCGGCACGCGCACCGCCACGAGCTGGTGGGGCACGCCCGACGCCTACGTCGACGTGTTCACCGACCCGCGGTTCCTCCGCGACCTCGGCGTCACCGTGCTCGTGACCGTGGTGTCCACCGCGATCGTCATCGCCCTGTCGCTCGCGATCGCGCTCAACCTGCGCCTCCGCGGCGGCCGGCTCGCGTCGCTCTTCGCCGGGCTCGCGATCGTGCCCCTGTTCATCCCCGTCGTCATCGCGTCGTGGGCGATCCTCACCTTCTACTCGGGCGACGGCTTCGTGCGCACGGTCTTCGCGCTCGTCGGCCTCGAGGGACCGACGTGGGGCTACACGACCGTCGCGGTGGTCATCGGATCCGTCTGGACGAGCCTCCCGTTCGCCACGCTCATGGCGACCTCCGGCGTGCAGGGCATCCCCGACGCCATGATCGAGGCCGCGCGCGACGCGGGCGCATCGACCTGGGCCATCGTCACGCGCGTGCTCGTGCCGCTCGCCGCGATCCCGCTCGTCATCGCGACGACCTTCACGGCGATCGGCGTGCTCGGCTCGTTCACCGTGCCGTACTTCACGGGACCGAACGCGCCCAGCATGCTCGGCGTCGACATCTCGAAGTACTTCACGGGCTTCAACCACCCGCAGCAGTCGATCGTGATGGCGGTCGTGGTCTTCGTGCTCGCCTCCGGCATCGCGTTCCTCTACGTGCGGGCCAACTTCCGCTCGGCGAAGAAGGAGGGCCGGGTCTGATGCGCGCGCTCCTCTCCGCCCGCGGCTGGATCCAGGCGGCCCTGTTCGCGGTCGTCGCGGTCTTCATCCTCGGCCCGCTGCTCTGGCTCGCGGCGCACGCGTTCGCGACGAGCTGGGACTACCCGAGCCTCGTCCCCGCCGGGCTCACGCTCGACTGGTGGCGCGTGGTGTTCGAGGACGCCGAGCTCGCCGCGGCCGTCCGCAACTCGCTGTACTTCGCGCCCATCACGGTGCTCGTCTCGGCGCTCGTCTGCCTGCCGGCCGCGTACGCGTTCTCCCGGTTCGAGTTCCCGGGCCGGCGGATCCTGCTGGTGGGCCTGTTCGCCACCAACGCGTTCCCCAAGATGGGGCTGTTCGTGTCGATGGCGTCGCTGTTCTACGGGCTCCACCTCATGAACACGATCACGGGCATCGTCATCGTGCAGCTCATCGGCACGGTCGTGTTCATGACCTGGATCCCGGCCGCCGCGTTCAGCGCCGTGCCCCGCTCCCTCGAGGAGGCCGCGCGCGACGCCGGCGCCGGGCGGGTGCGGACGTTCCTGCACGTCACCCTGCCGCTCGCGCTGCCGGGCATCCTCGTGGCCGTCCTCATGTCGTTCCTCGCCGCCTTCGACGAGGCGCAGGGCACGTACCTCGTGGGCGCGCCCGTCTACATGACGATGCCGACCGAGATGTACTCGCTCGTCCTCAACCACCCGAAGCAGGTCGCCGCCGTGTTCGCGATCCTCCTCTCCGTCCCCTCCGTCGCCCTCCTCCTGCTCGCCCGCCGCCACATCATGGGCGGGCGTCTGGCCGAGGGCTTCCAGATCCGTTAGGCCGGCCATGACCGCATCCGCACCCTCCCCCACGACCGTCGCTCCCTCGCGCGCCGACGACGACGGCACCGCGACGGCCGCGCCGTCCGGCCTCGTCGTCGCCGGCCTCTCCAAGGACCTCGGCGGCCGCACCATCGTCGACGACCTCCACCTCGACGTCGCGCGCGGCGAGCTCGTCGCGCTCCTCGGCCCGTCGGGCTGCGGCAAGACGACGACGCTCCGCATGATCGCGGGGTTCCTCGAGCCCGACCGCGGATCCGTGGTCATCGGCGGCCGCGACGTCACGGCCGCGGGACCCGACAAGCGGCCGAGCGCGATGGTGTTCCAGAACTACGCGCTCTGGCCGCACCTCACCGTCTACAAGAACGTGGCCTTCCCGCTCACGCTGCGGAAGCTGCCCAAGGACGAGGTGGCCCGCCGGGTCATGGCCGCGCTCGAGACCGTGAACCTCGCGCACCACGCGCACTCGCGGCCCGCGCACATCTCCGGCGGCGAGCAGCAGCGCGCCGCGCTCGCCCGCGCGATCGTGCAGGAGCCCGACCTGCTGCTCCTCGACGAGCCGCTGTCGAACCTCGACGCGAAGCTGCGCGTGAAGGTGCGGGAGGAGATCCGCGACATCCAGCAGCGCCTGGGGATCACGACCGTGATGGTCACGCACGACCAGGACGAGGCGCTCGCCATCTCCGACCGGGTCGCCGTGATGCACCAGGGCCGCATCGAGCAGGTGTCCGCCCCGACCGAGCTGTACGCCCGGCCGCGGACCCTCGTGGTCGCGTCGTTCATCGGCAGCATGAACCTGCTCCCCGCGCCGCGCCTGCAGGGCACGACGCCCGAGACGCTCACGGCCGGGGCGCCCGCGGCCTTCGTCCCGACCTCGGCCGACGCCGACGTCTGGGCGGTCCGCCCGGAGGACGTCGACTACGCGCCGCGCGGGTCCCGGCCCGCGTCCGACGCCACGTCCGTGGTCGTCCGACGGGTGCTGCCGCACGGCCACTTCCAGGAGCTCGTGCTCGACGCGGGCGGCGTGGAGGTGCGGGCCCTCGTCACCGGATCCGCGCCCGCGGTCGGCGAGGCCGGCACCGTGACGCTCCGCGGGGTGCGGCAGTACCGGGACGGGATCCTCGTGCCGGACGGCGCCGCCGCCCCCGCCGCCGCCTCGTCGGACTCCGCGCGATGACCGCCGCGACCGCGCACCGCGGCGACTCCTCCCGGCACCGCGAGAACACGCTCGCGGCCATCCGCTCGGCGGCCGAGGCCGGCGCGCGGACGGTCGAGGTCGACGTCCACGTCACGCGCGACGGCCAGGTCGTCCTCCTCCACGACGACACGCTCGCGCGCCTCTGGGGCGTGGACGCGCGGGTCGCGGACCTCGACCTCGCCGACGTGCGGGCGCTCGGCGGCGGCGACCTCCGGATCCCGCTCCTCGCCGACGCGCTCGAGCTCCTCTCGGGCACGGACGTCGAGCTCGTGATCGACATGGCGTCCGGGGCTCCCGCCGCGGCCGCCCACGCGGTCGTCGCCACCGCGCCGCGCACGCCGCGCGTCGCCTGGTGCGGGCACCTCGACGGCATGCGCGCGATCCGCGAGCTCGACCCGGACGCCGTGATCTGGCTGCCGTGGGCCGCCCCCCAGCCGCCGACCGCCGACGACCTCGCGGAGCTCCGGCCCGCGGTGGTCAACATGCCGCACCTCCTCGTCGGCCGCGCGCTCGTCGACGCCGTGCACGCGCGGGGCGCCGGCGTCACGTGCTGGACCGTGGACGAGCGCCCGCAGATGGAGTGGTTGGCGTCCATCGGAGTGGACGCGATCACCACGAACGACCTGCCGACGCTGCTCGACGTGCTCGCGCGCCGCGCCGAGGACCCCGTCGAGGCCGACGCGCGCGCGGCCGCCCCCGCCGCCGAGCGCGCCCGGGCGCGTGCCGCGGCGCGCGACCTCGCCGCGCGCGCCGTGCACCACGTGCGCTCGCACGCGGTCGGCGCGGTCACGACGAAGGCGAACCCCGCGGACCACGTGACGGAGATCGACCGGGCCGTCGAGCGCGACGTGCGCGCGGTCGTCGGCGCGCAGTTCCCGCACCACGTGCTCGTCGGCGAGGAGTACGGCGGCGAGGCCGTGCCGGGCCGCCCGTGCTGGTACCTCGATCCGGTCGACGGCACCGCGAACCTCGCGAACGGCGTGCCGTGGACGAGCTTCTCGCTCGCCCTCGTGGTCGACGGCGCGCCCGTGGTGGGCGTCGTGGCGGATCCCTGGCGCGGCACGGTCGTCGAGGCCGCCGCCGGCGAGGGCGCCTGGTCCGCCGGCGCGCGCCTCGACCTGACCGCCGAGCCGGGCGGCGTGCACGCGCCGGACGCGGATCCGCTCCGCGGCCGGATGGTGAGCACCGAGCTCGCGGGGCACGCGCCCTGGCCGGGCATGCTGCCGCTGCTCGACGCGCTCGCCGCGCGCTGGTGCACCACGCGGATCATGGGATCCGGCACCCTCACGGTCGCGGGCATCGCGCTCGGCCACGGCGCGGGCGCGGTCATCGGATCGTTCGGGCCGGTCGACCACCTCGCGGCGACGCTGATCGTGCGGGAGGCCGGCGGCGTGGTGCTCGACGCGGACGGCGAGGACACGCTGTTCCCGGCGTCGGGCGGCGTGCTCGCGGCCCGCGACCGGGCGACCGCCCTCGCCCTGCACGCGCTCTGGCGCGCGGGGATCGGCGAGGCGGCGTCTTCCGCGCTGCCGTCGCGTCGGGCCGCCGAGCCGGCTCCGGCCGCCTAGCCCGCGTCGCGGTCCGCGCGCGCGTCGAGCAGCGCGCGGACCCGACCGGGCCCGATGACCCGGGCGCCGAGCGCCTCGACCCGCGCCACGAGCCCGCGGTCCGCCGTGACGACGACGACCTCGCGGCCGCCGTCCCGGGCCGCGCCGACGACGCGCACGATCTCGCCGTCGCCGTCCGCCGCGGCCTCGACCACGGCGACGCCGGGCGCCCGGAGCGTCGGCGAGGCGGGATCGACGGGCGTCGCGGGCAGCGACGCGTCCCGCGCGTGCCCCTCCACGACGGCCACGACGTCCGGCCACCTGATGTCGCCCGGCAGGCCGAGGTCGGCGGCGGGGAGGCCGTCGCGCGCCAGGGCGTCGAGCTCGGCGAGGAGGCGGGAGGTGGATCCGGCGCGGTCGCGCCACCAGCCGTCCGGCCGGGAGCCGAGCAGGTTGGCCGTGTCGACGACCAGCGTGACCTCGCGCTCGAGCTCGGCGCGCAGCATGGGCCAGGCCCGGCCGAACCCCGGGTGCAGCTCGCGGCCGTCGACCTCCTCGACCGGCACCCAGCGCAGCTCGATGCTCTCGGCGTCCGCGACGCGCGGTTCGAACGGGCGGACGGTGCGCGCGGTGACGGTCGTGTAGCTCCAGAAGCCGAGGTCGAGCACGGTCGCGAGCACGGGCCGGATCCCCGCGGGCGGCACCCCCGCCTCCTCGGCCGCCTCGCGCGCCGCGCCGTCGACCGCGGACTCGCCCGCGTGCCGCGCGCCGCCGGGAAGGCCCCACGTGCCGCCGTGATGGCTCCACGCGACGCGGTGCTGGAGGAGGACGCCGCGATCCGGGTCGTGCACGAGCAGGCCCGCCGCGCCGAACGCGCCCCAGAAGCGCTGGCCGTCGGGGCCCTCGACCCACGCGTCCCCGCTGTCGCGATGCGCCCCGCGCGGGGGCTCGGGCGGGCGATCGGCGGTCATGGACTCACCATCTCACGGGCACCTTCGATAGCGTCGGGGCATGTCGTGCATCAGGTTCACCACCGCCGCGCAGCTCGAGGCCCTGCACCGGACCGCGCCCGCCGTCCTCACCGCGGAGCAGGCCGCCGCGCTGCATCCCGCGCCCGAGGTCACGCCCAGCAAGATCCGCCGGCTGCGGCTGCTCGCCGAGCACCGCGACCCCAAGGTGCGGGAGAGCGTGGCGAGCAGCCTGCACGCGCCCGAGGACGTGCAGCGCGCGCTCGCGCGCGACGCCGACGAGGGCGTGCGCGCCTGCCTCGCCCGGAACCCCCATGCACCCGCGGCCGTGCTCACGATGCTGGTGGGCGACACCTCGGAGCGCGTGCGCTCCTGGCTCGCCGTCAACGACGCGACGCCGCGCGCCGCCGTCGCGATGCTCGAGTGCGACGAGTCTCCCGCAGTGCGCGACCTGCTGCGCTGGCGCGAGGCGCACATCGAGGCGCCGGCCGAGCCGGAGCCCGCCGAGGTCGTCGCGCGCTGACCGCGTCGCGCCCCACCCGGCGGGCGTCACCCGGCCGGCGTCAGGCGCGGCCCTCCGCCACGTCGCGCGCCTTCGCCGTGCTGCGCCGGTCGCCCGGGTAGTGCACGGGGCGCATGCCGAGGACGATCTTGCCGCGCGCGTGCCGGCGCTCCAGATCGTCGAACGCGTCCTGCACCTCGGCCAGCGGGTAGAAGCCGGAGACGAGCACGTCGACCTCGCGCTTCGCGGCGAGGTCCGCGACGGTCGCGAGCGTGCGGGAGCGGTGCACGTCGTCCTCCTCCACGGGAGGGAGCACGGCTTCGAGCTCGAGCGCGCGGCGGTCGTCGCTCGAGCTGAAGCGCTTGCCCGCAACGCCCAGCTCCTCGGCCACGGGCTCGCCGCCGCCGAAGTTGTCGACGAAGCCCTGCACGCCGTTCGGGGCGGCCGCGCGGATCCGGTCGGCCAGGCCGTCGCCGTAGACCACCGGGGTGACCCCGATCTGGCGCAGGTAGTCGAAGTTGCGCTCGCCGCACGTGCCGATGACCCGGGCGCCGCGCCGCATGGCGAGCTGCGCCTCGATGCTGCCCACGCCGCCTGCCGCCGCGGTGACGACGAGCGTGTCGCCCTCGCCGACCGTGACCGCGTGCAGCACGTCGTGCGCGACGAGCCCCGCGAGGAAGAGGCCGCCCGCGACCTCCCACGGGAGCTGAGCGGGCTTCAGGACGACGTTGCCCGCGGGCACGACCACGTGCGTCGCGTGCGCGGCCATGACCGTGTGGCCGAGGACGTCCTGGCCCTTCTTGAAGCGGGTGACGCCCTCGCCGACCGCGGCGATGCATCCGGCGAAGTCGCTGCCCTGGCCGTTGGGGAAGGCGGTGGGCACCTCGTCGGGGAACCTGCCCTGCCGGATGTACGCCTCGATGTGGTTGATGCCCGCCGCGAAGACCTCGACGAGCACCTCGCCGGGGCCGGGCGACGGACGCGGGATGTCGACGACCTCGAGGACGTCGACGCCGCCGAAGGACCCGAACTGCACCTGCTGGCTGGTGGATCGCGATGAAGGGCTCATGCGCGTCATCCTGCCGCTCCCGACCGCGACGCGCGAGGGCACGGAGGCGTTCGTGAGACCTCGTTCGTAGACTGGACGCGACGGGGATGCCGGGAGTCGGCCGCGATCGGAGTGCTGTGCAGAGGATCCTCGGTGCCGTGCGCCTGGTCGCCGCGCTCGTCGTGGTCGTGGCGCTCGTCGCGGACTTCGACTACGTGCAGGGCTTCACGACCTTCGCGGCCGAGAACTGGTTCAGCTACTTCACGACGCAGAGCGGCATGGCCGGCGTGGTCGTGCTCGCGGCGTCCGGGCTGCACGCGCTGCGCGGGGGCGTCGAGCCGCCGCTCATGGCGGCCGTGCGCGCGGTGGTGCTCAGCTACGTCGTCGTCTCCGGCGTGGTCTTCGGCCTCATCGTGCTGGAGTCGAGCGCGCAGGCCTACTACGTCGAGGTGCCGTGGTCGAGCCGGCTGCTGCACTTCGTGATCCCCGCCTACGCGCTCCTCGACTGGACCCTCGCGCCCGGCCGCCCGCGCGTCACGTGGAAGGCCGTCGGCTGGGCGATGCTCTTCCCGGTCGGGTGGTGCGCGTTCACGGAGGTCCGCGGACCGCGCGTCGGCTGGTACCCGTACTTCTTCCTGGATCCCGCGCAGGTCGGCGTGCCGTTCGAGATCGCCGCGTGGCTGGCGCTGGTGGCGGGCGTGCTCGCGGGCGTGTCCGCGCTCGTCGTCGCGCTCAGCCGCGTGCGGCCGGCCGACCGCGCCGTGCACGGCGGGAGGCGCCGGGAGGGCGGGGAGTCGGGATCGGCGACGGTCCCGGCCGGGGACGCGCGCCCGTCCAGAGAGGCGTCGCCGTCCACGGCGCGCGAGACGGCGGCCGCCGAGCGCTGACGCACGGGGCTCCCGGCTAGGGCGTCGGCGTGATGCTCGGCGTCGAGGTGGCGCCGGGCTCGTCCGTGGCGGTCGGCTCCGGCGTCGCCAGGAGCGCCGGATCCGCGAACGGCGCGAGGCTGCGGAGCGCGGCCGACCGCAGCGCGTCGTCGTCCATCTCGGCCACCCGGTCCGCCGCGGCCGCGCCCACCTCGGCCATGAGCACGGGCTCGCCGGAGATCGGCATGAGGTTGTACCAGCGGGTGGAGCGGCCGTCCTCGTCGGTGGAGGTCCAGACCGTCGCCGTCGTCGACCAGAAGGGCTCGGCGAAGCGCAGCCAGATCCGGTCCGCGCGGCCGGGCCCGAGCGCGCGGATGGCGACGTCGTGCGAGGACGGCAGCGCCGGGTCGAACGCGATGGCGCCCTCCTGCAGCACGCCGAGCGGCACGGTGACCACCACGCGGTCGACCGAGAGCGACTCGCCGGATCCGAGCCGGATCCCCACCCGGCCGTTGCCGTACGCGACGCGGGTGACCGTGGACTCGCGCAGCACGTCGATGTCCTGGTCGGCCAGCAGGTGCTGCACGAGCCCCGCGAAGCCGCCCGTGACGGCGACGTTGCCGACGGGCGCCGGCTCGTCGAGGCCGCGCGCCCCCGAGAGCTCGTCGGGCGGCGCGCCGTGGGCGATCGCGACGTCGGTCGCGAGGAGCGCGGCGAGGCGGGCGGCGGGCGAGGAGGCGCCGCCCTCCGTGGAGAGCGCGTCGGCGCCGGTCTCGCGCAGGGCCGCGGCGAGGCTCACGGCGCCCGGCTGCGCGAGCGCCCAGGCGCGCGCGGCGGCGACGGCGTCGTATCCCGCGCTCGACGGATCCAGCACGGCGCCGTCCGGCCCCCGCTCCTCGCCGATGAGCGCGAGCCCGTAGCGCGCGATGCCGGCGGCCTCGATCGCGTCGCGCAGCAGGTGGTCGTCGTCGGCGGCGATCCAGAGGGCGCCGAGCTCCGCGGGGTGCGGCCAGCCCGTACCGCCGGCCGCGCGGATCCGGCCGCCGAGGTCCGCGCGCGCCTCGACGAGCACGACGTCGTGCCCGGCGTCGCGGAGGGCGCGGGCCGCCGCGGTGCCCGCTATGCCGGCGCCGACGACCGCGACGCGCTCGGATCCTGCGCCCGCGCGATCCACCTCGCCGGCCGCGCGGAGCCCCGACGCGTACGCGCCCGCGACCGTGCCGGGGCGTTCGGCGCTCGTGGCCTCGCCGGCGAAGAACACGCGGTCCTCGATCGGGAGCGCGAGCGCCTCGCGGTCGGCGGTGGTGGCGCCGGGTCGGAGGAAGCTGCCGGATCCGCGCGCGAACGGGTCGCCCGCCCAGTCGGAGCGCGCGAAGGCGACGGGCTCCGGGAGGCCGGCCGCGCCCACGGTGGGGGTGGGGGTCGGCGTGATCGAGGGCGTGGCCGTGGGGGTGGCTGGCGTCGGCGTCGTCCGCGTGCACGCCGCGAGCCCGAGGAGCGACAGCCCCGACACGGACGCGGTGAGGAGGGTGCGGCGGGAGATCGACATGCTCGGGCCAGCGTACCGGGGAGCCGTCGCCTAGGGTCGGAGCATGCCGACCGACGCCGCCCCGCCTCCCGCCGGCGCCGCGCAGGCCGCCGTCCGGGTCGACAGCTGGCTCTGGGCGGTGCGCGTCTACAAGACCCGGTCGCAGGCCACGGCCGCCTGCCGTGCCGGCCACGTCAAGGTCGGCGACGAGCGCGCGAAGGCGTCGCAGTCGGTGCGGCCCGGCGACGAGGTGCGCGTGCGCGTCGCGGGCGCCGAGCGGATCCTCGTGGTGCGCCGCACGCTCGTGAAGCGCGTGGGCCCGACGGTCGCCGCGGAGGCGATGACGGACCTCACTCCCCCGCCACCGCCGCGCGACGCCGCGCCCGCGACGGTCGTGCGGGACCGCGGCGCCGGGCGCCCGACGAAGCGCGACCGGCGCGAGATCGAGCGGCTGCGCGACCCGGACGGCGTCCGCGGGCGCTGACCGCCCCGAGCGGCGGGCCGGCTAGAGCCCGGCGGCGGCCGCGCGGCGGGCGTGCGCGAGCTCGGCGAGGATCCGCGCCCGCAGCGCGTTCGACCGCTCCGCGAACCCGCGCTGCTCGGCTGCGTAGCGCGCCTTGCCCGCGGGCTCCTCGATCCGCACGGCCTCCAGGCCGAGGCCGGACACGTCGTACGGGCTCGCGCGCATGTCGAGCGAGCGGATGTCGCGCGCCAGCGCGAACGCGTCGAGCAGCGTCTCGCCGGGCACGAGCGGGCCGAGCTTGGTCGCCCACTTGTAGACGTCCATGCCGGCGTGGAGGCAGCCGGGCTGCTCGAGGTCCGGCTGGGTCTCGCGCGTGGGGGCGAGCGCGTTGCGCGGCACGGCCTCCGGCGTGAAGAAGCGGAACGCGTCGATGTGCGTGCACGCCAGCTTGTGCGTCTCGACGACCTCGTCGGTCGCGGCGGATCCGAGGCGCAGCGGCAGCCGCTCGTGCCGCTGCTCGCCGGGTCCCACCTTGTAGACCATCGCCCACTCGTGCAGGCCGAAGCAGGAGAAGCGGCCGGGGCGCTCGGCCGTGCGGCCGAGGATGCGCTCGATGAAGGAGGCGGTGGATCCGCGCGCCTCGAGGTACGCGGACGCGTCGACCCGCACGCCGCCCGCCGCCCGATCCTCGTCCGCGACGTACCAGCGCCAGGCCGCGCGCTCGTCGCCCGCCGCGTCCGCGAGCACGACGCCCGCGCCCGGGTGCCACCGGCGGAGGAGCGAGGGCTTGTGCGGGTAGTAGGTGAAGAGGAAGTCGTCGACCTCGTGGGTGCGGCCGGCGAGGCGGCGCGCGCGGAAGCCCGCGGAGAAGGCGTCGGCGCGGTCGGCGTGGCGCGCGGCGCGGTCGCGCCAGGCGGCGGGATCGAGGACGGCGGGACCCAGGACCGCGCACGGGGCGCCCGCGTCCGCCACCGCCGGGACCCTCGTCGCGGCGGCGGCGAGGTCGGCGGCGGAGGTCATCCGACGAGGCTACCCGCGGGACCGGCCCGGGATCCGCCCGGGGGCGCGGAACGGGGGCTCGCCGTGGGACCCTGCCCGGATAGCATGAGCGCATGGATGACGACTCGCTTCTCACGCCTCCCGGCGTCGCCGGCTACACGATCACCGAGATCGTCGAGAGCGAGTCGGGCGGAGAGCCCCTCTTCATCTCGGCGATCCACCTCGACGGCGAGCACGTCGCCAACTGGATCTCCACCGACCTCGACGAGGACGACGGCATCGTCGCCGACCTCGACCACGCGTTCGGCGGCCCGGCCACCGACCGCATGTTCCGCCAGGCCGCGGCGATCTTCCCGGACGCCGTGCTGTCCGAGATCCTCCCCGAGCTCGTGAGCTTCCTCTGGGTCGTGGCCGACGTCGCCGGCGTCGCCGACGACCAGGACCTCGACTTCGAGGCAGCCATCCGCATCGTCGCCGCCGAGGGCGACCTCGACGCCCAGGACCGCGACCTGCTGGGCCGCCTCGACAGCCTGAAGCGCATCGACTGACCCTCGTCCGCCGCACGCCCGGAACCCCGCCCGCCCTGACGCGCGCGGGGCTCCGGCGTACGGTCGAGGCATGAGCGACTCCGACATCGATCCCCTGTCCACCGTCCAGGGCGCCCCCGGCGTCACGCAGTCCATGCCCGGCGAGGGCGACTCCGACGCGAGCGTCGGCGGCACCGTCCCGGACGGCGAGGGCATCCAGCACGTCGACGACGACGAGGCGCCCGGCGACGGCGGCCTCTCCAGCGGCGGCGACTCGCTCGGCACCGACGAGGACGCGGCCGACACCGGCGCGGGCTCGGCCGACGCGCCGACCGACCTGCCCGCCTGATCCGCCGCAGCGCCCGAGGGCCCGCCGCGATCCGTCGCGGCGGGCCCTCGTGCGTGCGACGGCCCGGTCAGCGCGGGTCAGCCCGCGGCGGGCCCGAGCAGCGTCAGCCGCTCGCGGAGGAGCGCCCGAACGGCGTAGGGATCCGCGACGCTGAGCCGGCCCTCCTCCGAGACGCCGTCGCGCAGCACGAGCGGCAGGACGGATCGGCGGACGACGAGCGCACCGCGGTTGCGTCCGCGCTCCACGCGCTCGACCGGTTGCGCGAGCGCGTCGTCCGGCACGACGACCACCGCGGCCGCGAAGCGCACGCCCGCCGACGCCGCGAGCGACCGGGCGGCGCCGACCAGCCAGGTGACGGGCGCGTCGCCCGGAGCGAGGGCGCCGTCGGGATCCGCCGCGACGGGCTGCAGCTCGCCGCGCACCAGCTGGACGTCCGTGCCCCAGTCCTCGGAGCTGAGCGCGAAGAGCCCGGCGGGCGCGAGCACGACGTGGTCGACCTTGCCGGCGCCGTCGAGGGGCCGCACGTCGTGGAAGATCGTGGCGCCCATGCCGAGCGACGCCGCGGCGCGCGCGGTGGCCTCCTCCGCGAGGGCCTTCGCGAGCAGCCAGCGGACGTCGCGCGGGGCACGCCGTACGAGCTCGGGCGACCAGGGGTCCACGCCGAGCTCGGCGCCCGGCGCCCGGCCCTGCCACGCGGCGACGCGGTCGAGGTAGTGGGCGCGGGCGAGCGCGCCCGCGATGCCGTGGACGGCCGCGCCGAGGCGGGTGCCGGATCCGGGCGCGGGCGCGTACCCGGCGTCGTCCGGCCCGAGCGGGTCGTCGTCGTCCGCGGCCGCCGAACGGCCCTGCCCGCGGTCGTACGCGGCCCGGTCGGCCGGATCCCCGACGAGCTCCCACGCGCGCTGGACGGCGTGGAACAGGTGCGCCTCGCCGCCCGTGTCCGGATGGGTCGCGCGGACGAGCCGGCGGTACGCGGCGCGGAGGGTCGCGGTGTCGGCCGCGGGATCCACGCCGAGCACCTCGTACGGCGTGCGGTCGGCGGGGCTCCCCGCGCGGCTCACTCGGCGGGAGGCACGGACGCGGCGGGGGCGGCCGCGTCGGCGACCTCCGCTTCCCACGGCGCCGGGATGCCGTAGTAGCGCTCGAGGAAGTCCTGCACGCGCTCCTGGCGCTCGTCGGCGGGCACCTCCGGGAAGGACCCGTCGTTGAGGCAGAAGAAGTCCTGCGAGCGGCGCTTCAGGAGGCCGGGCAGCAGGTCGAGCCCGGCGCGCGACGTGGTGTCGACGTAGGTGACCTTGGCGCTCTCCTGCTGCACGGCCCGCGCGGTCATCTGCGCGTAGTAGTGGTACAGCGAGTTGGTGACCGAGATGTCGGTGCTCGAGCGGAAGCGGCTGAGCTGCGTGCGGTGGAAGTCCTCCGCGAACTCCTGCTCGAGCTCCAGCAGGACGCTCTTGCGCAGCGGCGTGGCCGCGTGCTCGAGGTGGCGAGTGATGAGGCGGCCGAAGCGGTCCATGAGGAGGCGCCGGTTGACGCGCGCCGAGTTCTCGAACCCGCTGCGGTCGGAGTCGTTGTCGCCGAGGCCGATGCGCGTGGACGCCTCGATGAACTTCGTGATCCCGCCGGGCGAGAAGAACATGCCGGGCTGCACGGGGCGGCCGAAGAACATGTCGTCGTTCGAGTAGAGGAAGTGCTCGCTGAGGCCCGGGATGTGCTGCAGCTGCGACTCGACGGCCTGCGAGTTGTGCGTGGGCAGGGCGGCGGGATCCGTGAAGAACTCCTCGCTGCGCACGAACGTGACGGAGGGGTGGTCGGCCAGCCACGACGGCTTCGGGGAGTCGGTGACGATGAAGATCCGGCGCACCCACGGCGCGAAGAGGTACACGGAGCGGAGCGCGTACTTGAGCTCGTCGATCTGGCGGAAGCGGGCCTCGGAGTCGTCGCCCTCGCCGACCACGACGTCCTTCATGCGCTCGGCGCGGCGCTTCTGGAACTCGGGGTCGTTGCCGTCGACCCAGGAGAAGACCATGTCGATGTCGAACGTGATGTCGGACGCCTGCGCGTCGAACATGCCCCGGAGCGTCTTCCACTCGTGGCCGTACATCTCGACCGTGGCGGGCACGACCTCGGCGGCGGGCAGGATCTCGCGCGTGAGCGAGTTCTCGACCGGCCAGACGATGGTCTCGCCCTCGAAGCGGAAGAACTGCAGCTCGACCGCGGTGGAGGCGCCGTACGCCAGGAGGCCCACCGGCTCGATGCGCGGACGGTAGAGGCGGAAGATCCCGGCGTCGGGGTTGTCGGTGAGGCGGCCGTCGGCGACGAGCAGCGGCGGGCGGCGGCGGCCGTCGACGGTCTTCGCGTAGAGGGGCTCGTCGGCGCACGCGGCGACGAGGGCGCGCACCACGGTGTCGCGGTTCGCCACGTCGATGGCGATGACCGGGCGCTCGTCGTTGCCGCGGATCAACCAGAAGTCGATGCCGGTCGCGAGCAGGGCGTCGCGGATGAAGAGGAGGTCGGTCACGAGCGCCTGGTGCGGCGTGAGCGTGCGGTTGACGAGGGTCGCGAGGCCCTTGCGGACGAGGACGTCCGGGCGGTGGTGCGTGGTGGGCCACGTGGCGGGCGCGGGGGCGACCGCGTCGTCCTGGCGGGAGAACTCCTCCTCGCTGGTGGCGGGATCGACCGTCGGCTCGAGCGCTACGTTGAACTGCCGTGCGCTGCCCGCCATGGATCATCCCCTTGGTGCTTCTCGTGTGCCTGGTGCGTGCGCTCGACCCGACGGGTGGCGACGGATCATCATACCGAGCGCGGGTGCGGGCCCCCGGGCGGGGGCGCTCCGCGGACGGCGGCCTCCGCCCGTCAGCCCTCGACGTCGGCGGCCGGGAGGGCGTCGACCTCCCAGACCACGGGGGCCTCGAGGAACGGGTGGGTCGCGGGGTCCGGCGCCTGGAGGATCGTGCGCGGGACGTCGTGCCAGCGCAGCTCCGCGAGCTCCTGGCCGACGGGCACCGCGTAGACGACGCACTGCATCCGCTCCTCGACGTCGTGGCCGTCCTCGAGGCGCAGGTCGGGGACCTCGTAGGGGCACTCGGCGTCGTCGGAGATGCCGCCGAGCTGGCGCTGGATGATGTCGGCCTCGGTGCCGTCGGCGAGGAACGGCCGGAGGACCGGGCCGTTCTGCGGGCCGGCCTGGCCCTCGAGCCACCGGGTCTGGACGAAGGCGAAGTAGGGGGTGCGGTCGGCGAACTGCGCGCCGTCCTCGTAGCCGGACCAGTAGGTGGGCTGTCCCTCGGCGACGCCCAGCAGGGTCGTGGCGACCACGTCGTCCGTGGCGCCGGTCTCGTCGACGCTCGGCAGGGCGACCACCTCGCCGAGGGCGACGCGCTGGTCCGGGGTGACCGTGGGCGCGGCGGCGGGGTCGATCGTGACGGCCTCGAACGGCGGGGCGGGCGGGCCGTCGGGGCCGGCGGAGCAGCCCGCGAGGAGGAGCGACGCGGCGAGCGCGGATCCGGTCGCGAGCGCGGCGCGACCGCGGGATCGACGGCGGGGACGTGCGGCGTGGGCGGTGGTGCGGATGGTCATGGTCTCCCCGGGGTCTCCGTCCGAGCGTGGCAGCCGGGTCGTGACCGCGGCAAGTCGGGGGCGCGCCGGCGGGGGCGCGGCCCGGCGGATGCGAGGATCGCTGTCACACGCCCACGCACGACCGCGCTCCCCGAGGGGATCCGCGGCCGTCGACCGGGACGCCCGGGAGGAGACCCATGGACCAGCCGACCGTCCGCTCCGTCGTGCCCGCCCGGACGCGCGACGACCTCGCCGCCCTCGGGCCGACCGTGGCGGCGCTCGCGGGTGGATCCGGCATCTTCGCCGAGCCGCACCCGCACCTCACCGGGCTCGTCGACCTGCAGGCGCTCGGCTGGCCGTCGCTCGTGGCCACGGACGACGGTCTGGAGATCGCCGCGACGTGCACCATCGCCGAGGTCGCGGGGATCGCGCCGCGGGACGGCTGGGCGGCGCACCCCCTCTTCCTCCAGGCCTGCACGGCGCTGTTCGGGTCGACGAAGATCTGGCGGGTCGCGACGGCGGGCGGGAACGTCTGCTCGGCGCTGCCCGCGGGGCCGATGACCGCGCTCGCGGCCGCGCTCGACGCCGAGGCGCTGATCTGGCGGGCGGCGACGGCGGGTGAGCCCGCCCACGACGAGCGGATGCCCGTGGCGGAGCTCGTGACCGGCGACCGCACGACCGCGCTCCGGCCCGGCGACGTGCTGCGGTCGATCCACGTGCCGGCGTCGTCGCTGCGCGCCCGGACGGCGTTCCGCAAGATCGCGCTGTCGCCCATCGGGCGCTCCGGGTCCGTGGTGATCGGCCGGCTCGACGAGGGCGGCGCGTTCGCGCTCACCGTGACCGGCGCCACGCTCCGGCCCGAGCTGCTGCGCTACCCGGCGCTCCCCGCGGCCGAGGCGCTCGCGGACGACGTGCGGGCGATCGGATCCTGGTTCACCGACGCGCACGGGGCCGCCGACTGGCGCCGGGCCGTGAGCGCGCTGCTCGCGGAGGAGATCCGCGCGGAGCTGGCGGGCGACGCGGCGGGCTCCGGCGACGGACCGCCCTCCGGCGAGCGCGGCACCCCGCCGGGCGCCGCCGCCACGACGACGGCAGGAGCACGCCCGTGAGCATGACCGTGGACGGCCGCGAGATCCCGGGCGACCCCGCCCCCGGCCAGAGCCTGCGTACGTGGCTGCGCGCGCACGAGGTGTTCAGCGTGAAGAAGGGCTGCGACTCGGGCGACTGCGGCGCGTGCTCCGTGCTCCTCGACGGCGAGGCCGTGCACTCGTGCATCCTGCCGGCGTTCCGGGCGGAGGGCCGGGAGGTCACGACGGCGGCGGGGCTCGGGACCCCGGGCGACCTGCATCCAGTCCAGGAGCGGTTCGTCGAGGCGGCCGGCTTCCAGTGCGGGTTCTGCACGCCCGGCATGGTCGTCACGGCGGCGTCGCTCGGCGCGGACGACCTCGACGACCTGCCGCGCCTGATGAAGAGCAGCCTGTGCCGGTGCACCGGGTACCGGGCCATCGACGAGGCGATCCGCGGCGAGCACGGCGGACCGGATCACGCGCACGCCGAGGGCTGCGGCGGGGCGCGACCCGAGGGGCTCGGGCCGGTGCGGGCGACGGGATCCGCGACGGCCGAGGACGGCACTCGCGCCGCCGAGCGCGCCCAGACGGGCCGCGTCGGCACGTCGCTGCGCGCGCCCGCGAGCGAGCGCGTCGTCAGCGGCCTCGAGCCGTACACGCTCGACGTGGCGGTCCCCGGCCTCCTGCACGCGAGCCTGGTGCGGAGCCCGCACCCGCACGCGCGCATCCGCTCCATCGACACGTCGGCGGCCCTCGCGCTGCCGGGCGTGCACGCCGTGCTCACCCACCACGACTCCCCCGCCACCCTCTACTCGTCCGCCCGGCACGAGGACCGCTTCGACGACCCCGACGACAGCCGCGTCTTCGACGACGTGGTGCGGTTCCGCGGGCAGCGCGTGGCCGCGGTGATCGCCGACGACGTGGGGATCGCGGAGGCCGCCGTGCGGCTGGTTCGGGTCGACTACGAGGTGCTGCCCGCCGTCTTCGACCCGGAGGAGGCGCGGCGGCCGGGCGCGCCCCTGGTGCACGGCGACAAGGATCCCGCCGTCTCCCGCCTCGCCGACCCGCAGCGCAACGTCGTCGCGGAGATGCACGGCGAGCACGGCGACGTGGCGGCCGGGCTCGCGCGCGCCGACGCGGTCGTCTCGGGCACGTGGTCGACGCACCGCGTGGCGCACACGCACCTCGAGACGCACGCGACCGTCGGCTGGATGGAGGAGGGCCGCCTCGTCCTCCGCACCAGCTCGCAGGTGCCGTTCCTCGTGCAGCGCGAGATCTGCCGGCTGTTCGAGCTGGAGCCGGAGCGCGTGCGCGTCTTCACGGCGCGGGTCGGCGGCGGGTTCGGCGGCAAGCAGGAGATCCTCACCGAGGACGTCGTCACCCTCGCCGTGCTCGCCACCGGCCGCCCGGTGCAGCTGGAGTTCACCCGGTCCGACGAGTTCACGCTCTCGCCCGCGCGGCACCCGATGCGGGTGGGCGTCACGGCCGGCGCGACGGCCGACGGCGTGCTCACGGCGCTCGCCGTCGACGTGCTCAGCGACACGGGCGCGTACGGCAACCACGGGCCCGGCGTCATGTTCCACGGCTGCAACGAGTCCATCGCGCTCTACCGCTCGCCCGCCAAGCGCGTGGACGCGCAGAGCGTCTACACGAACAACCTGCCGTCGGGCGCGTTCCGCGGCTACGGCCTCGGGCAGGTGATCTTCGCGATCGAGTCCGCGCTCGACGAGCTGGCCCGGGAGCTCGGCATCTCGGGCTTCGAGATCCGGCGGCGGAACGCGGTCGTGCCCGGCGACCCGCTGATCATCACGCACGCCGAGGGACCGGACCTCGGCTTCGGCGGCAGCTACGGGCTCGACCAGTGCCTCGACCTCGCGGAGGCGGCGCTCCGCGACGGCGGCGGGGATCCGGTGCCGGACGGCGACCGCTGGCTCGTCGGCGAGGGCATGGCCGCCGCGATGATCGCGACCATGCCGCCGCGCGGGCACTTCGCCGACGTGACCGTCGCGATGGCGGCCGACGGCGTCGTCACGGTCTCGGTCGGCACGGCCGAGTTCGGCAACGGCACGACCACGGTGCACGCGCAGCTCGCCGCGACGGCGTTGGGGACGACGCCCGACCGGATCCGCATCCGCCAGTCCGACACCGACGTCACGCGCTACGACACGGGCGCGTTCGGCTCCGCGGGCACGGTCGTCGCGGGCAAGGCCGTGCACGGGGCCGCGACCGCGCTCGCCGGCCTGCTTCGGGAGGCGGCCGCCGCGCGCACGGGGATCGCCGCCGACGCGTTCGCGCTCACGCCGGACGCGCTCGTCGCGGACGAGGTCGAGGTGCCGATCGCCGAGCTCGTCGGCCCCGACGGGCTCTCCGCGGCGGCGCACGAGGACGGCGCGCTCCGCTCCCTCGCCTTCAACGTGCACGCGTTCCGCGTGGCGGTGGATCCGGCGACGGGCGAGATCCGCATCCTGCGCTCCGTGCAGGCCGTCGACGCGGGCACCGTGCTCAACCCGGCGCAGCTGCGCGGCCAGGTCGAGGGCGGCACCGCGCAGGCGCTCGGCACGGCCATGTTCGAGGAGGTCGTGCACGACGGCGAGGGGCGGATCCTCACGGACGTGCTGCGTAACTACCACATCCCCCAGCTCGCCGACCTGCCCGTGACCGAGGTGCTGTTCGCCGACACGCACGACGACAACGGGCCGCACGGTGCGAAGTCGATGAGCGAGGCGCCCTACAACCCGGTCGCGCCCGCGCTCGCCAACGCGGTGCGGGACGCCATCGGGATCCGGCCGCACGACCTGCCGATGTCGCGCGACCGCGTGTGGCGGCTCCTGCACGGCGGCGGTCCGCAGCCGCGCTTCGACAGCCCGACGACGCTCGGGGAGCGCGGGACGCGGGAGTAGCGGGGGCGGCGCCGCTCTGCGATCAGGCGGCGGCGCGGCGGCGACGGGCCAGCACGACCGCGCGCCCGACCACGCCGACCAGCAGCACGCCGGCTCCCACCGCGATGGACGCCCCGGGCAGCGTCGCCACGAGCACCAGGCAGCCGACGACGCCGAGGACCTGCAGCCACCGCGGGTAGCGCCGGTCCGCGCGCTCCTGCGTGAAGGCCGCGGCGTTGGCGACCACGTAGTACAGCAGCACGCCGAAGGACGAGAAGCCCACGACGCCGCGGAGGTCCACCGTGAGCACGAGCGCGACGACGACCACGGCCACCGCGATCTCGGCCCGCTGCGGCACCCGGTACCGCGGGTGCACGACGGCGAGCGACCGCGGCAGGTCGCCCTCGCGCGACATCGCGAGCGACGTGCGCCCGATGCCGGCGAGCAGCGCCAGGAGCGCGCCGAGGCACGCGGCCGCCGCACCGATCCCGACGACCGGGACGGCCCACGCCCAGCCCGCGTCGCGCACGACGTCGGCGAGCGGCGCGGTTGATCCGGCGAGCCGCGCCTCCCCGAGCACCCCGAGCAGCGTCACGGCGACGAGCGCGTAGACGACGAGCGCGCCGCCGAGCGCGAGGAGGATCGCGCGCGGGATGGTGCGGGCCGGATCCCGCACCTCCTCCCCCATGGTCGCGATGCGCGCGTACCCCGCGAAGGCGAAGAACAGGAGCCCGGCCGACTGGAGGACGCCGTACGGGGTGATGTCGACCACGCCCGCGACCGGCCCCGCGCCGGCGGTCGGCCCGCCCGCGACGAGGCCGGCGACCAGCACGAGGGCGATGACCGCGAGGACCACCGTGATGATCACGCGGGCGAGCCTCGCGGTGCGGGTCACGCCGAGGCAGCCGACCGTCGCGAGCGCGACGACGGCGAGCGCCGCCACCGGCCGCTGCCACGCCGCGGGCACGGCGTACGCGGCGAAGGTCAGGGCCATGGCCGCGCAGCTCGCGGTCTTGCCGATGACGAACGACCAGCCCGCGAGGAAGCCCGGCCACTCCCCCAGCCGTTCGCGGCCGTAGAGGTACGAGCCGCCGGACGACGGGTAGCGGGCGGCGAGCTGCGCCGACGCGGTGGCGTTGCAGAAGGCGACGACCGCCGCGATCGCGAGGCCGACGAGGAGGCCGCCGCCTGCCGCGCGGGCGGCGGCGGGCATGACCGCGAAGATCCCGGCGCCGATCATCGCGCCGAGGCCGAGCACGGTGGCGTCGAGGAGGCCGAGGCGCCGGGCGAGGCCGGGCTGCGCGGCGGCCGCGGGGACGGGGGTCATGCGGTCTCCCGGTGGATGGGGCCGGAGGTCGTCGTCAGCGGCGCGCCCGCGGACCCGGCGCGCGCGGCGAGCACCTCGGCGAGGATCGACACGGCCGTCTCCTGGGGCGTCGACGCGCCGATGTCGAGGCCGATGGGCGAGCGGAGGCGCGCGAGCTCGGCCTCCGTCACGCCCTCCTCCACGAGCAGCGCGCGGCGGCGCACGTCGGTGGCGCGGGATCCCATCGCCCCGACGAACGCGACCGGCAGTCGGAGCGCGGCGACCAGCAGCGGCACGTCGAAGCGGTCGTCGTGGGTGAGCACGCAGATCACGGTGCGGGCGTCGACCGCGGTGCGCGCGAGGTACTCGTCCGGCCACTGCGCGACCACCTCGTGCGCGGACGGGAAGCGGGCGCGGGTCGCGAAGGCCGGCCGGGCGTCGCAGACGGTCACCCGGTAGCCGAGCAGCGCGGCCGCGTCGGCGAGCGCGCCGGAGAAGTCGACGGCGCCGAACACGATCAGGCGGGGCGGCGGCGCGGCGACGAGGTGGAGGACGCGTAGTGGTCCGTCTGCGTAGTCGACCTCCGTGGTGCCCGAGCGTCCGGCGGCGAGGCGGGCGGCGAGCTCGGCGCGGATCCGCCGGGCGGCGTCGATGCCCACGGCCGCGTCGACCGCGGGGTCGGCCGCGCTCGTGATCCACGTGCCGACGGCCGGTCCCTCCAGCACGAGCGCGAGCGACGCGGCGCGGCCGGCGCGGGCGTCCTCGAGCGCGGCGCGCACGGCGTCGGACACGGGCGACCGCGCGTCGCCGGCGGGCGCGACCTCCACGACGACCACGCCGATCCGCCCGCCGCACGTGAGCCCGACCTGGAACGCGTCGTCGTCGCTGACGCCGAAGGACGTGAGCGCGGGCACCCCGTCGTCGAGCACGCCGGTCGCGACCTCGACGACCGCGCCCTCGACGCATCCGCCGGAGATGGATCCGATGACCCGGCCCCGGTCGTCGACCGCCATCGCGGTGCCCGCCGCGCGGGGCGCGCTGCCGAGCACGGCGGTGACGCACGCGACGGCGAGACGGCGGCCGTCGGCGAGGGCATCGAGCACCTCGGCGGCGATCTCGAGCACGGCACCTCCGGATGGGGAGCGCCGGCGAGCGGGCGCGGGACGGGCGGGCGGGTCGGGCGGCGACCGCTCGGATCGGGAGGGCACCGCCCGCCTCAAGCCTCGCACGGCCCCTGCGTAGGGTGGGACGCGGATGCCGGGGGGATCCTCCCGCGGCGACGCGCGCGCATCCGCCGCGCCCGAGGAGGCCGCATGACCCCGACCGCACCCGACCGCGGGCAGCCCCTGTTCCGGCGGGTCCGGCGGGCGTGGCACGACGCCCCGTCCGTCGCGCCGGCGCTCGCGTTCGCGGTCCTGGTCTTCGCCTGGCTGTGGGCGCTCGACCTCGACCGGCCGCCGGAGGGCACCGGCACGGTGATCCTGCGCGCCGTGGTCGCCCTCGTCGCCGGGGCCGCGATGGCGGGCGCACGACGGCTCACCCGTTCGCACCACCCCGGGTCGCCCAGCGACGTCGAGGTGTCGGAGGCCGCCGAGGACGGCGGGCTCCCGGCGGGAGCGGATCCGACCGCGTGGCAGGACGCGCTCGACCGGCGGCGTCGGCGGATCCGCCAGGAGGCGTGGGGCGTGCCGGTCGCGCTCGTGCTGGTCGTCGGCCTCGCCTTCCTCGCTCCGCACGCGAGCGAGGCCCTGCCCGTGGCGTACGTCGCCTTCCTCGCCCTGTTCGTCCCCTACGCCGCGTCGCAGATCGTGTCGCGACAGCGGCGTCGCGACAGCGTGGACGCCCTCCTCATCCCGCTGCAGGAGCGGGCGCGCGCGGAGGAGGAGCGCCGGGCCGGCTGGGCGCCGCCCTCCCCGCACGACCGCATTCCCCCGGCTGCTGGATAAGCTCGGCCCGCTGCCGCGCGCACCCGCCACCGACCGGCCGCCCGACCCATCCGAGGAGCGAGCATGACGACGACGACCCGCCGCACTTGGGGCACCCCCGCATGAAGGCCCTGTCCGACCGCTTCCAGCGGGCTCCCCTCGGGATCGTCTTCCTCGTCCTCTTCCTCATCGTCGTCGTCGTCCGCCTCCTGCTCGAGGCCGTCATGCTCGACGACGGGCTGTCGCTCGGCCGCACGATCGCGACCGTCATCGGCTCGCTGCTGTTCAGCGGTGTGCTGACGCTCGTCGTCGCCCGCCAGCGACGTCGCAGCGGCGGAGCCGACACGATGGCGGAAGTGACCACGTCCCTGAAGAGCCGGCGACTCCCGCTCGACGCCGACCCCGCCACGTGGATCCCCGCCCTCGAGTGGCGGCGCCGTCAGTTCCGGCGTTCGCTGTGGCTCATGCCCGTGCTCGTGGTCGTGCTGGTCGCGATGGGCATCGCGACCATCGTCTTCGTCCCCGAGTCGCCCGCCGGCTGGATCGTCCTGGGCGTCTTCCTCGTCCTCGGCGTCGTCAGCGTGCTGCAGGCCCGCCGCGCGATCCCCCGCATCGACGACCTGCTCCGGCAGCTGCACGAGCGCGACGGCGCACGCGGACCCGTCGACGCGGAGGCTCCCGCGCGCCCCGGCAGCGCCTGATCCGCGCCCGACCGTGACCGGCACCGCTCCCCCGCCGCACGGCCGGCTGCGGCGCGCCCGACGCCGGCTCGCGGACGCCCCAGCGATCGTGCCGGCGATGGGCATCGCCCTCGCCTACGCCGCGATCACGATCTACTCGCGCGTCGCGCTCGGAAACGAGGTTGACGCCGACCGGATCCTGGCGACGCTCACGGTCGGCGCGTTCGCGGGCGTCGTCCTCACGTTCGTCCTCTCCCGCCGGCGCCGCGGGGCCCCGTCCCGCATGCGCTGGGTCGCCGTCTCCGAGGCGATCGACGACGGCCGCCTCCCCGCGGACGCCGACGCCGACTCGTGGCGGTGGCTGCTGCTCCGTCGACGCGAGCTCCACGACCAGCTCGGCGGACCCTGGGCCGTGCTCGTCGCGGCGGTGCTCCTCGTCGGCACCGTCGCCGTGGGCGTGCTCGGCGGGCCGCCCTTCGCGTGGACGCTGCCCGCGGTGATGGCCGTGGCCGCCGCGGTCATGGCCGTCGTCCGGCGCCGGCGCGTCGCGCAGATCGACGCGCTCCTCCAGCCGCTGCTCGACCAGGATCGCGCCCCCGACGCTCCGACCGACGCGGGCGCGGGCGACGCCGGCCCGGGCCCGACCGCCGGACCGGGACGACGACCCCCGACCTGAGCGCGCCGGCGTCACCGCGCCGAGAAGGGTCACCGCTTCCTGAGCGCCGCCGCCGCGCGCGGCGTGTCGGAGCGGCGGGACCGCTCCGGGCCCGACCATCGACCGGGCGCCCGATCCCGCACGACGCGCAGCTCCCTGTCGCCGCGGGGTCACGTCCTCCGCGCGAGCGACGTCGGGCCCCGCCACCCAGCACCGCCGCGCATCAGCCGAGCGAACGGATCCGCATGACCGACCACCGGACCACCAGCACCCCCGCACCGCCCGCCACCGCCTCCCGCCGCGCCGTCCACCGCGGCCACGTCCTCCACATCACCGGATCCCCGCTCGTGCAGGACGCCCGCCGCCACCTCGTCTCGGTGCCCGACGGCGCGCTCGCGGTCGACGACGCCGGACGCATCGCCTGGGTCGGCCCGTTCCGCGAGCTCCCCGCCGCGTTCGCCGACGCCCCCGCGCACGGCGACGCGTCCGACTTCCTGATCCCCGGCTTCGTCGACGCGCACGTGCACTTCCCGCAGACTTACACGACGAGCGCGCACGGCGGCGGCCAGCTCCTCGAGTGGCTCGACTCGTGCGTGTTCCCGTCCGAGGCGCGGCTCGAGGACGAGGGCTTCGCGCGCATGATCGCGGCGGACTTCACGCGCCGCCGGATCATGGCGGGCACGACGAGCGCGCTCGTGTTCGGATCCGCGTTCCCGCACGCGCAGGACGCCCTGTTCGAGGCCTCCCGCGACGCGGGCCTCCGCCTCGTGAGCGGCCGCGGCATCCAGACGGTCGGCTCCGGCCCCGCCGCGCCGCTCCTCACCTCGGAGGAGGACGCGATCGCGCTGTCCTGCGCGGAGATCGACCGCTGGCACGCCGTCGACACGGGCGACGCGACCACCGCGACGCTCCAGGTCGCGATCGTCCCCCGGTTCAGCCTGTCGGTCACGCCGACGACGCTCCGCGGCCTCGGCGAGCTGTACGACGTGGCTCGCGGCAAGGGCGTCCACTTCCACTCGCACCTCAACGAGAACGACCGACCGGGCACGGGCGAGATCGCCGCGGTCCGGCAGGTGTTCGGCACGGACACCTACCTCGACACCTACGACGGGCTCTTCCTCCCCGGGTCGGAGCGGGGCGGATCCAGCCTCCTCGGCCGCCGCAGCGTCTTCGCCCACGCGGTGCACTGCCAGGACTCCGAGCTCGCGCGCCTCGCCGAGACCGGCAGCAGCATCGCGCACTGCCCGACGTCGCAGCAGTTCCTCGGCTCCGGCACGATGCCGTGGCGGCGCACGGTCGCGTCGGGCGTGAACGTGGCGATCGGATCCGACGTGGGCGCCGGCGACGAGTGGCTCGTCTCCCGTGTGCTCAACGACGCCTTCAAGGTGCACCTGTCGGAGCCTGGAGACGCGGGCGAGGAGATCGACGCGGCCGAGCTCCTGTTCACCGGCACGCTCGCCGGCGCCCGCGCGCTCGACATGGAGGACCGCTACGGCAACCTCGACGTCGGCAAGGACGCCGACTTCCTCACGATCACGCCGGACCTCTGGGAGCCGCTCGCCCTCACGCTCGCCCACGGGATCCGTGCGGACGACGCCGACCGCGCCACCGACCAGATCCTGTTCACCCTCCTGATGGGGCTGCGTGAGCCGGCGATCTCGGGCGTGCACGTGCAGGGGCGGCGGGTGTCGGCGGGCTGACGCCGTCCGCGACCCCGGTCACGAGCTCAGCAGCCGGTTCTCGTACGCGTGCACGACGATCTGCGCGCGGCTGCGGAGGTCGAGCTTCGCGAGGATGCTGCTGACGTGGGTCTTCACGGTCGTCTCGCTGATGGAGGCGGCCGCGGCGATCTCGGCGTTGCGCAGCCCCTTCGCGGCGAGCAGGAAGACCTCGCGCTCGCGTGGCGACAGGGCGGCGAGCGCGCGCTCGGGCTGCATCGCCGCGGAGGCGCGCGCGTGCGACGCCACGAGGTCCGTGAGCGGCATCGGGGCGGCGTCGCCCGCGTGCACCGCGCGGATCGTCTCGAGCAGCGTCTCGGGCGTCGCGTCCTTGGTGATGAAGGCGCTGGCGCCGTGCCGCATCGACTGGAACAGGGCCTCCTGCTGCTGGAACGTGGTGAGGATCACGACCCGCGGCCGCGAGTCCGGCGCGCCCTCGACCGCGTCCGGGTCGTCGCGGGTGATCCGGTGCGTCGCCTCGATCCCGCTCATCACCGGCATGCGGATGTCCATGAGCACGATGTCGGGCCGCGTGGACGTCACGAGGTCGACGGCCTCGCGCCCGTCGGTCGCGGAGCCGACGAGCTCGAGGTCGGGCTGCGACTCGATGAGCATGCGGATCCCGTAGATGAAGAGGCGCTGGTCGTCGACGATGACGAGGCGGATCCGGCGCGGCGGCTGGTCGGTCATGCCGCGTCCTCCGCCCGGTCGTCGCGCGGGCCGTCGTCGGCCGCGGCGTCCCCGTCCTCGCGCGCAGGGTCCGCCGCGGCCGCGGCCGCGGCCGCCTCCGCGTCCCGCTCGTCCGCGGCCCGCGCCTCCGCCGGACGCCGCCCGTCGCCCGGGTGCTCGCCGTACGTCGGCAGGAACGCCGTCACCAGGTAGCCGTCGGTCGCGTCGCCCTCCTCGGGATCCGTGCGCTCCGCCGTGAGCCACCCGCCCGCGAGCCGCGCCCGCTCCTGCATGCTGCCGACGCCGAAGCCGCCGCGCGATCGGGCCGGCGGCAGCGTGGAGGCCGGCTCCGGCTCGGGCTCGGATCCGCGGCTCCGCACCGTCAGCGCGAGGCCCGGCCCCTCCCAGACGAACGAGACGTCGACGGTCGGGGCCCCCCGCGTGTGCTTGAGCGCGTTCGTCAGGCTCTCCTGCACGATCCGGTAGACGCTGAGCTGCTGCGACGGCGTGAGCCCGCCGGGCCGCCCGGTCGTGCGGAGGTCGACGCGCATCCCGGTGGCCGCCATGCCCCGCACGAGCGCGGGCAGGTCGGCGAGGTTCGGCTGCGGCCGGTGCGCGTCGTCGGTCAGCTCCTCGATGAGGCCGCGCAGGTCGAGCAGCGCCGACCGGGCCGTCCCCGCGATCTCCCGCAACGCCTCCTCCGTGGTCTCCGGCCGGGTCTCGCGCAGGAACCGTGATCCGTCGGCCACGGCGACCACGACGGCGAGCGAGTGCGCCAGCACGTCGTGCACCTCCTGCGCGATGCCGCTGCGCTCCTGCGCGATCCGCAGCTCCACGCCCGCGACCTCGAGGTCCGCCTCGGCGCGCACGAGACGGGCACGGTCCGCCCGGGCGCGACGGGCCCGGTCCGCCATGGCGCGACGCGCCCGGTCCGTCGTGCCGCGACCGCCCAGCTGCAGCGAGACTCCCAGAGCCCAGGCACCGAGGTAGAAGACCGCGGCGACGCCCGCCAGCAGGAGCGCGAGGCCCACCGACACGGCGTCGCGCTCCGTCGCGGACGGCAGGCTCTGCCATGCGGTCTGGTATCCGGACGCCGACATCGCGAAGCCCAGGCACACCGCCTGGAACGCGCCGACCGCGAGGGCGGCGGCGCGCACGGTCGGGCCCGCGGTGCGCCCGATCGCGAACGCGACGACGAGCGCCGCCCCGGCGACCGGCCACGCGGACGGGTCCGGCGGCGCCACGAGGCCCAGCAGCGGTCCCAGGCCGGAGGCCCCGAGCATCTGCAGGGTGGGGAGGACGAGCACGATGACGAGCGCGGACCGCGGCGCCGACCGCGCCGTCGCGATCGCGACGCCGTACGCCGCCACCGTCACGGTGTACGCGAAGCCGTGCTCCTGCAGTGCGCCGCCGAGCCCGACCCAGAGGCAGAGGAGGACGTACGCCACGCCGGCGGCGGGCTCCAGCAGCGGCCGGAGGCGGGAGCGGTGTCGGGGGCGCATGCCCTCACGCTAGGGGTGGGTGCGCCCGGGATCCGAGGCCCGGCGCCCGTCTTCATCCGAAGGGACGAGGCAGGCGGTGCCCCCTCCCGTCCAGCGCCGCCTATCCCCGCTCGTCGCCCTCGTGCGCGGCGCGGTCCTCCGCGTCCCCCTCCACATGCTGCGCGAAGCCGTGCGGCCCGCCGTCGGGCTCCATGCCGAAGGAGGAGAAGGTCACCGAGCCCATCTCCCCCGCGGGCTCGTACGACCCGTCGAAGACCGCCCGGCGCGCGGTGACCACGTGGTAGCCCGCGCCGCCCTCCTCGTCCGGGTCGTAGGCGGGTCCGTCGTCCGGCCCGCCGCTGCCGAGGAGGCGCCGGGTGAGCGCCGTGCCCGCGGCGAGCAGCCCGTCGAGCGCCGCGGCCAGGTCGTCGTCGCCCGGTCGGCGGCCGTCGAGCGCCGCGCGGAGGACGGTGCGCCGCATGAGCTCCTTCGCGAAGGACCCGGTGGTCCCGTCCGCGGCGAGCGCGGCCGCGTCGAGCGCGTCGTCGGAGAGCGGCAGGCCGTCCGCGTACCTGCGGAACAGGCGCCTGCGCGCCTCCGTGCCGGGCAGCGGGATCTCCACGGCGAGATCCACCCGCCCCGGTCGCGTCGCGAGGGCGCGCTCCAGGGTCTCGACGCGGTTCGTGGTCATGACGAAGGCCACGTCCGCGTCGCTGTCGAGGCCGTCGAGCGCGTCCAGCACCTCGAACAGGAGCGGCTGCGGCGACGCGTTCCGCTGCATGGCGACGAGGTCGATGTCCTCCAGCACGACGATCGACGGCGCGAAGGTCCGCGCGATCTCCGCGGCCTGCGTGATGAACTGGATGCTCGACCCGGTGAGGACGACAGCCGTCACCCCAGGCGTGCGGGAGAGCAGGTGCCGCACCGTCAGCGTCTTGCCCGTTCCGGGGGGACCGTAGAGCAGCACTCCCCGCTTGAGGTGCTGTCCCGCGGCCCGGAGCGCGTCGCGGTGGTCGCCGATCCCGACCACGTGCTGCACGACCTCCTCGAGGACGCCCTCCTCCAGCACCACCGCGTCCTCCGGGACGTCCGGCCGGGCGACGAAGGACGCGCCCGCGGAGGCGCCGAACTGCGTGGCCTGGAAGGAGAGCACCTGCCCGCGGAGCACGCTGCGCTCGATCATCAGCGCGCGCAGGCGCTCGAGGAACGCGGTGACCGCGGCGGCGTCCGCCCCCATCACCTCGAGCTGCGCCTCCTCGCGCCCGAACTGCGGGGCGGCGCCGCGCTGCACGACGACCAGGGGCGAGCCCGCGTGCCGGAGCAGGCGGATGCCGAACTGCACGACCCGTCGTCGCTCGTCGGGACCCGTCGCGCGGTCGGCGTAGGAGACGGGTCCCGGTGCGTAGCGCATGTGCGGATTCGCGATCAGCTCCGACAGGGACGAGTGGAAGCGCTGCTCGCCGCCGGTGGATCCGATCAGGCTGCCGGGACCGGTCGCGGCCAGCTCGTCGAGCGCGATGTCCGCGTCGACGAGGCGGTGGGCCGGCACCTGCTCGACGACGATGGGCAGCGCGGCGGCGTCCTCGCCGAGGTGGGCGGAGAGGGCATCGCCCAGCGGCGTGCGCTCGCTGACGCCCTCGGCCGCGAGCGCGCTGACGCGGTCCAGGTAGGCGGCGACGGATCGCATCATCCGTCGGTCGAGCTCGTCCAACGGCATGGGGCACCTCGTCTCCGGCCGCCCGGTGCGACCAGTCCGAACGTACTGGGCCGGGTCAGCCGCGGGCGGGAGCGCCTGGCCCGCTCAGCGCCCCCGGGCCTCCGATGCCCTCCCCTCCGCGTGCCGCCCCTCCAGCAGCCGCAGCCGCACGCGGTGCGCGACGACGATGAGCGCGAGCCACACGAGCGCCAGCAGCCAGCCGGCGAGGACGTCGGTGAGCCAGTGGTGGCCGAGGTAGACGCGGCTGAGGCTCACGGACGCGGCGAACGCGACGGCGACGACGTAGGTGAGCACGCGCGTCGCCCGCCGCATCTGGCGCAGGACGAGCAGGTACGCGACGATCCCGGCGACCACGCTGGCGTTGAGCGTGTGGCCGGACGGGAACGACGGCGACGTCTCGTAGGGCGGCACGGCGTCGGCGCGCGGCGGGCGGTCGCGGCCGACGAGCTCCTTGCCGACCTCGGTCATGAGCAGGGATCCGGCGCCCGCGGTGAGCCCGAGCACGACCGGCACCCACTGGCGTCGGCGGATCGCGAGGACGACGATCACCGCGACGCCCACGATCGGCACGGCGTAGACGCCCGCGGCCTCGGTGAAGACGGTGACGGCGGTGTGGAGCCAGGGCGAGCGGACGTCCATGGCGAGGTGCAGCGCGGGCTCGTCGAGGAGGGCGACGCTGTCGTCGTCGATGACGGCGACGTAGAGGCCGGCGAAGAGGCTCGACGCGGCCGTGATGACGAGGAGGCCGAGGACCAGGAAGGCGGCGAAGGCGCCCGAGGGGCCGACGCGGGTCACGACGCCGGTCGCCGCGCGGGCGACGCGACCCGGCGGGCGGGTGCGCGGGCGGCGGGGCGGCAGGCGGTCGCCGGTGGAGGCGAGGCCGGTGGGCGCGGCGGATGCGGGACCCGCGTCGCGACGCGCGGATCCGGAGGCGGGCCGGGTCACCCGTGGACGAGGGCGGACGACGGGACGCGCTCGCGCTGGCGGACGGCGGCCGTGATGAGGCCGACGACGCCCGCGACGAGGCCCACGACGAAGGTGGCGACGCCGCCGAGGATGCCCATCAGGACGATGCCGAACGTGCTGACGCCCTCGTCGAGGTAGCCCGTTCCCGTCTGCGCCGACCAGGTGGCGAGGATCGCGAGGCCCAGGGCGAGGACGAGCGCGACGACCGTGCAGCCGACGACGTACCAGCCCCATCCGGCGCCGCGGGCCTTGGCGACGGCGAGGACGACGCCGACGAGGATCGCGAGCACGGGCACGCCGAGCGACAGGGTGAGGGCGAGCGCGGAGGCGGTGTCGGGATCCATGGATCGAGCGTAGGCCGCGCGGCTGGGCGGGGCGAGGGGGCCGGGGCGGAAGGTGGCGGGCGCGCTCCTAGCATGGTCGGATGGCGGGATCGCGGGACGCGGATGACGACGGGCGATCGGCCCGGCGGATCGCGGGCGTCGTCCTCGCCGCCGGCGCCGGCACCCGCTTCGGCGGCCCCAAGGCGCTCGCGACGCATCCCGACGGCACGCCCTGGCTCGCGACCGCGATCCGCGCTCTCGCCGACGCCGGCTGCTCCCCCGTGCTCGTCGCGCTCGGCGCGTCCGCCGACGAGGCGGAGGCGCTGCTCGGCACGCTTCCCGAGGCCGACCGTGCGCTCGTCGTGCGCGCCGACGACTGGGCCGACGGCATGTCCGCCTCCCTGCGCGCGGCGCTCCGCGCGGCCGCGGCGCTGGATCCGCCGCCGGTCGCCCTCGCCGTCGTGCCGGTCGACGTGCCCGACCTCGACGCCGCGACCGTCCGGCACGTGCTCGACGCGGCCGCCGTGGATGGGACCACGCTCCGCCAGGCCGTCTTCCACGGCCGCCCCGGCCACCCCGCCCTGCTCGGCCGCGACCACTGGCGGCCGCTCGCCGCCGAGGTGCGCGGGGACGCGGGCGCCCGCGCCTACCTGGCCGCGCGCGGCGCGTTCCTCGTCGAGACCGCCGACCTGAGCACGGGCGAGGACGTCGACCGGCGACCTCGACGCGGCGACGCCTGATCCGCCGCCGGACGAGCCTCAGCGCCCCAGCGCCTCCTCCAGCGCGTGCCAGGCGAGCAGCGCGCACGTGCCCCGCAGCGGGTAGCGGCCGGAGTCGGCGAGGGCGAACGCGTCGCCGAGGCGGTCCTCCGTGCCGGGCCGGAGCTCGTGGGAGCGGATCAGAGCGCGCAGCTCGACGACGAGCGCCGACGCCTCGGCGGCCGTCCGCCCCTCGACGAGCTCGGCGAGCATCGACGCGGACGCCTGCGAGACCGTGCAGCCGCGGCCGTGCCAGCGGACGGCGATCTGCTCGGCGGGATCCACGGCGGCACCCGCGGCGACGGCAGGGTGCGCCGGATCCACCGCGAGCACCCGGAGGTCGACCACGTCGCCGCACGTCGCGTTCCGCTGCTCGGAGGATCCGAGCACGACGCCGACCGCGGGCGTCGCGGCGTCGGGCTCCGCGACGAACCGGCCGGGCGCCGACGCGGCCCGCACCGCCGCGTCGCTCCCGACGCGACGGCGGGCGTGGTCGGCGATGAGCGCCGACGCGATCTGCCGGTCGAGCGTCATCGACCGACCGCGTACCCCTGCGCCCCGCGGGGGTTGGCCGCCGCTCCCAGCAGGCCCGTGGCCGGATCCCGCGTCACGGCCGAGAGCCGCCCCAGCGTCCAGTCGCCGACGACCTCCACCTCGTGCCCGCGGGCCTCGAGGTCGGCGATCACGTCGTCGCCCACCCGGCCCTCGACCACGAGGCCGCCGGGCGTCCAGGTGCGCGGCCAGAAGGATCCGGGGACGCTCGTCGTGTGGAACGTCGGCGCGTCCACGGCCTGCTGCGGGTCGAAGCCGCCCACGATCGTGCGCAGCAGGTAGGGCAGCTGCCACTGGTCCTGCTGGTCGCCCCCGGGTGAGCCGAGCGCCTCGACGGGCTCGCCGTCGCGCGTGATCAGCGTGGGCGTCAGCGTCGTGCGCGGCCGGCGCCCGGGCACGAGCGACGACGGGCCGCCGGGCTCGAGCCACGTCATCTGCAGGCGGGTGCCGAGGCAGAAGCCGAGCGACGGGATGAACGGCGACGACTGGAGCCAGCCGCCGGAGGGCGTCGCGGAGATCATGTTGCCCCACCGGTCGACGACGTCGAGGTGGCAGGTGTCGCCGCGGGTCTCGCCCGTGCGGGAGACGGTCGGCTCGCCCGTGCCGCCGGCGGACGCGGGCGCGTCGCCCTCGACCACGAGCGGCGGCAGGAACGGCTCCACGCCGTCGACGCGCCCGGGCCGCAGCTCGTGCGACGCCTCGTCGGTGATGAGCGCGCGCCGCTCGGCCGCGTACTCCGCGCTGAGCAGCACGTCGAGGGGCGCGCCGCCCGGCACCGCGTCGCCGTAGTAGGCCTCGCGGTCGGCGAGCGCGAGCTTCTGCGCCTCGATGATGCGGTGGATCCCGGCAGCGGTCGCCGGGTCGATCTCCTCGTCCGTGAACCCGTCGAGGATCGCGAGCGCTTGCAGCAGCGCCGGCCCCTGGCCCCAGGCGTCGGTCTTCCAGATGCGCAGGCCGCGGAACTCGATCGACACCGCGTCCTCCCACGAGGCGCGGGACCCGGCGAGGTCCTCGGCGGTGAGGAGGCCCGCGTGGTCGGCGCCCGTGGAGTGCCGGTGCGGATCCTGCACGCTCGCGACCATCTCCTCCGCGACGAAGCCCTCGGCCCAGACGGTGCGCGCGGCCTCGATGCGGTCCTCGCGCGTCGCGTCCGGTCCGGCTGAGGTCGACGCCTCGTCGAGGATCCGCTCCATGGCGGCCGCCCACGCCGGGTTGCTCACGAGCGCGTCGGCGTCGGGCACGCGGCCGTCCGGCATCCAGAACGCGGCGGACGCGGGCCAGTGGTCGCGGAACAGCTCCGCGACGCCGCCGATGGTGCGGGCCACGCGCTCGAGCATCGGATGCCCGTCCCGCGCGTACCCGATGGCGAACGCCCACACGTCGGCGAGCTCCCACGTGCCGTGGTCGCGCAGCAGCAGGAGCCACGCGTCGACGGCGGCGGGCACGGCCGCGGCGAGCGCGCCGGCGCCGGGCACGCGGTCGAGGCCCTCCGCCCGGAAGCGCTCGGGCGTCGCGGCGGCGGGTGCGGATCCCTGCCCCATGAGCAGCTTCGGCGCTGCCTCGCCCGCGACGTGCACGACGGCGGTCATGTCGCCGCCGGGCCCGTTGAGGTGCGGCTCGACGACGTGCAGCACGAAGGCGCTCGCGACCGCGGCGTCGAACGCGTTGCCGCCGCGCTCGAGCACCGCCTGGCCGGTGCCGGAGGCGAGCCAGTGCGTGGAGGCGCTCATGCCGAACGTGCCGCGGAGCGTGGGTCGGGTGGTGAATGCGTCGGGCGCGCGGAACGTCACAGAGGGGTCCTTCCGATGGGATGCCCCCAGTCGACCACACCCGTTCCGTCTCCGCGGGAATGCCACCGGCCCTGCGTCCGTTCACCGTTCGACCCGGGAGGCCCATGACTGACACCACTGGCGTCGGATTCCGATCCGAGCGCGGACCCATCCTCATCGCCCTGATGATGACGACGGGCCTCGTGGCCATCGACTCGACCATCCTCGCGACCGCCGTGCCGTCCATCGTGGACGACCTCGGCGGCTTCGCCTCGTTCCCGTGGCTGTTCTCCATCTACCTGCTCGCGCAGGCGGTGTCGGTGCCGCTCTACGCGAAGCTCGCCGACACCGTGGGCCGGAAGCCGATCATCCTCATCGGCATCGGCCTGTTCCTCGTCGGATCCGTGCTGTGCGGGTTCGCGTGGAGCATGCCGGCGCTCATCGCGGCCCGCGCGATCCAGGGCCTCGGCGCCGGGGCCGTGCAGCCCATGGCGATCACGATCGCGGGCGACATCTACACGGTCGCCGAGCGCGCCAAGACGCAGGGCTACCTCGCGAGCGTGTGGGCGGTCTCCAGCGTGGTCGGCCCGACCCTCGGCGGCGTGTTCTCCGAGTTCACGAGCTGGCGCTGGATCTTCTTCGTCAACGTGCCGCTGTGCCTCCTCGCCGGCTGGATGATCGTCCGCCGCTTCCACGAGTCCATCGAGCGCACGAAGCACCGCGTCGACTACGCGGGCGCCGCGCTCCTCACGGTCGGCCTCAGCCTCCTGATCCTCGCCGTGCTCGAGGGCGGCCAGGCGTGGGCGTGGGACTCCCTGCCGAGCATCGGCGCGTTCGCCGTCGGCGCCGTGCTGATCCTCGCGTTCCTGATGGTGGAGCGTCGCGCCGCCGAGCCCGTGCTCCCGCTCTGGGTGTTCTCCCGGCGCCTGCTGCTCACGACCACGCTGGTCTCGCTCGGCGTCGGCGCGATCCTCATCGGCCTCACCTCCTACGTGCCCACCTACCTCGAGGGCTCGCTCCGCGTCACGCCGCTCGTCTCCGGCCTCGCGCTCGCGGCGCTCACGATCGGCTGGCCCATCTCGGCGTCGCTCTCGGGCCGCCTGTACCTCCGGATCGGGTTCCGTCGCACGGTGCTCATCGGCATGGCGCTCACGATCGCGGGCACCGGATCCATCGCGCTGCTCGCCGGCACGCCGACGCTCGCCGGGATCGCCGCCGGCTGCTTCGTGGTGGGCCTGGGGCTCGGCCTCGTGGCGACCCCCAGCCTCATCGGCGCGCAGTCGAGCGTCGGCTGGGGCGAGCGCGGCGTCGTCACGGGCGCGAACCTCTTCGCCCGGTCGATCGGCAGCGCGGTGGGCGTCGCCGTGTTCGGGGCGATCGCCAACGCGATCTTCTCCGCCTCGGCCGGTGGCCAGCGCGATCCGGACGCCGTGATCGCCGCGTCCGGCGCCGTCTTCCTCGCGGTCGGCGTGTGCGCGCTCGCGACGGTCGTCGCGGGCCTGCTGATGCCGGAGTCGCGCGTCGAGGACACCGAGATCGCCCGCGCGGAGCCCGTCGTCGACTGACCCCCGCGCCGCCCGCCCGATTCGCGGGAATGCCGGCCCCGCCCCTACAGTTGACCCAGATGCATACGTTCGCATGGATAGGGAAGCAGGGCAGCATGGCGCAGGAGATCGAGCTCGGACTGGACACGTTCGGCGACGTCACGGTCGGACCGGACGGCCGGGAGCTGCCCTACGCCGAGGTGATCCGCAACGTCGTCGCCGAGGGCGTGCTGGCCGACCAGGTCGGCATCGACTTCATCGGCCTCGGCGAGCACCACCGCGACGACTACGCGATCTCCTCCCCCGAGGTCGCGCTCGCCGCCATCGCCGCGAAGACGGAGCGCATCCGCCTCGGATCCGCCGTCACCGTCCTCAGCTCCGACGACCCGGTGCGCGTCTTCCAGCGCTTCGCGACGCTCGACGCCGTCTCGGACGGCCGCGCGGAGGTCATCCTCGGCCGCGGTTCGTTCACGGAGTCGTTCCCGCTGTTCGGCTACGAGCTGAGCGACTACGAGCGCCTCTTCGAGGAGAAGCTCGGCCTCTTCGCCGAGCTCGTCAAGGAGACGCCCGTCACCTGGAGCGGCTCGACGCGCGCCGGCCTCACCGACCACGACGTGTTCCCGAAGACCGCGAAGGGCCTCACGACGTGGGTCGGCGTCGGCGGCAGCCCCGAGTCCGTCGTCCGCGCCGCGCGCCACGGGTTCCCCCTCATGCTCGCGATCATCGGCGGCGAGCCGCACCGCTTCGCGCCCTACGCCGACCTGTTCGCGCGCGCCCTCGACCAGCTCGAGCAGCCGCGCCTGCCCGTCGGGATCCACTCGCCCGGCTACGTCGGCGAGACCGACGCCGAGGCCCGCGAGGCTTTCTTCCCGGACTACCAGGTGATGCACGCCCGCATCGGCAAGGACCGCGGCTGGCCGCCGCTCGCGCGCGCCTCCTACGAGCAGGAGATCGAGCACGGCTCGCTGTACGTGGGATCCCCCGAGACCGTCGCCCGCAAGATCGCCGCGACGCTGAAGGCCGTGGGCGCCGACCGCTTCGACCTCAAGTACAGCGCGGGCCCGTTCTCGCACGAGCGGATGATGGGCGGGATCGAGCGCTACGGCACGATCGTCGCGCCCATGGTGCGCGACATCCTCGCCTGATCCGCCTTCTCGGGCGCCCCCGATGCCCTCCGCGGTGGAGGGGGCGCCCGCGCGCGGGATATCCTGCGATCGTCCCCATTCCGGGGGCGTCGCGACGGATGGGACGGACTGCGATGACCGGCGCACCGCCCTCCGACGACGACCCGGGTCGCGCCGATCCCGCGGACCCGCATGACGCGCCCGCGGCGCAGCACGCGCCGGGCTCCCGGGCCCTGTCCGCCGGACCGCTCGCGTCGCTCCGCTCGGCCACCATCGGGCGGCTCCAGTACCGCGTGCTCTACCGCGAGATGCGGCGCGCCACCTTCCCGCGCGACTCCCCCACGGGCTCGCTGCCGGGTCCGGATCCGTACGGCCTGGCCGTCGTGGGCGAGGGCACCGCGGTCGGCTACCAGACCGTGTCGCACGACCTCGGCGTCGCCGGTCAGGTCGCGCACAAGCTGGCGGTCCGCACCGGCCGCGGCGTCTTCTGGTCCGTGCAGTCCTTCCCCGACTTCACCGTGCGCTCCTGGCGCGCGGGCCTCGACGCGTTCCCCGCCTGGGCGAGCACCGACGTGGCCGTCCTCGCGCTCGGCATCGGCGACGCCATCCGGTACACGCCGACGCCGCTGTGGGAGTCGCTGCTCGACGCGTGCATCACGGGCATGCAGGATCGCATGCCCGAGGGCGCGCTCGTGCTCGTCACCGAGGTGCCGCCGCTGGAGATCTCGCCCGTCACGCCGTCGCTCATCGCGGGTCCCGTCGGGCGGCACGCCGACGCGCTGAACCGCAGCACCAGGAAGGTCGTCGCGCGCCACGACCGGGCCGACAGCGTGCCGTTCCCGGCCTGGCGGATCCCGGAGTTCACGGCGCCGAACCCCGAGGACACCCTCTACGGCCGCGTGTACCGGGCGTGGGCGGAGCTGCTGGTGGAGCGGATCGCGCGGCCGTGAGCGCGCCCGGACCCGGACCCGCCTCGCTCGCCGACGGCTACGCGGCCGCCGACATCCGCGCCGCCGAGGCCCCGCTGCTCGCGGCCGGGGCGCAGCTCATGCGGGTCGCGGCCGCGGGGCTCGCCCGCGAGTGCCGGACCCTCGCGCCCGTCGGTCCCGTGCTCGTGCTGGTCGGCGCCGGGAACAACGGCGGCGACGCGCTGCTGGCGGCGGCCGAGCTCGCCCGCGAGGGGCGCGAGGTCGGCGTGATCCGCACGGCGTCCCGGATCCACGAGGACGGTGCAGCTCGGGCCATCGCGGCCGGCGTGCCCATCACGTCGGCGGACGAGCTGGACGACGCGACCCTCGCGGACATCGCGCGCTCGTCGGCGCTCGTCGTGGACGGGATCCTCGGCATCGGCGCGACGGACGACCCGGCTCTCCGCGGCGAGGGCCGCAGGGTCGTCGCCGCGCTGCTGCCCGTCGTGACCGCGGAGGGCGGCCCCGCCGTGATCGCGTGCGACATCCCGAGCGGCGTCGGCTGCGACGACGGCCGGGTGCCGGATCCGACCGTGCTGCCCGCCGACGTCACGGTCACGTTCGGCGCGGGCAAGCCCGGGCTGATGCGCGGGGACGGCCGCGCGCTCGCGGGCCGCGTCGAGCTGGTCGACGTGGGACTCGACCTCTCCGGCGTCATCCCGCGCGTCCGCGCCTCCTGACGACGCGCCCGGGCCGACGCCTGTCCCCGATATCGCCGACTTCACCCGACGCTCCCGTCGCGGGAGGGTGGGGGCAGGCCATCCGGCCCGTCGAAGGGGGACGACACCATGCACGAGCACGCCATCACGCACCGCACCCGAGGCGGAGGGCCGGCATGACCGGCCCGCTCGCCCTCGCCATCGCCAACGCCGCCGTCATGGCGGCCGTCGCCCTCGCGGGGGCGCGCACCCCGCGGTGGATCCGCGGATCGTCGTGGCTGCTGCTCGCCGTCTCGCTCGCGGTGCTCGCGCTGCACCTCCTCGGCGACGCGTGGGACATCCCGACGAACCTGCTGGCGATCACGTTCCTGGTCTCGACCTGCCTCAACGCGAGCGCCCTCGCGCCGCTCGTGATGCAGCGGCTCCTCGCACGCCCGACGCGGACGCGGCGACGCGTGGCGGGCACCGACTAGCGCGCGGACCGGCCGCCGACCGGCGCCGGGCAGACGGATGGCCGCATCGCCCGAGGGCGGTGCGGCCATCCGTCGTCCGGGACCCTCGGGATCAGGCCGGGGTCACGTCGATCAGCACCTTGCCGGTCACGCCGTCCTCGACCGCCTGGTGGGCGTCGGCCGTGCGCTCGAGCGGGAACCGCGTGACGGGGAGGCCCGCCTCCTCGCCGACCGGCAGCGCGCCGTCGATGAGGGCGAGGTGGATGTCGGCGCGGGCGGCGTCGAGCGCCTCCTGGCCCACCGTGTAGAGCAGCAGGAACTGGTAGCGCAGGTTCTTCACGAAGCTGTCGACGACGGGCAGGGTGACGGTGTCGCCGCCGTTGTTCGCGTACACGGCGACCGACGCCCGGTTCTTGGCGACCGCCTGGTTGAGCTCCGCGTTCTGCGCCGGGGCGACCTCGACGATCAGGTCCACGCCGTCGGGCGCGATGGCCTGGATCTCCGCGGCCGCGTCGCCCGCCTTGTAGTCGACGACGTGCTGCGCGCCGGCGGCCGTCGCGAGGGCGGCCTTCTCGGGCGAGCTGACCGTGGTGATCACGGTCGCGCCGGCCCAGCGCGCGAGCTGGATGGCCGCGTGGCCGACCGCGCCCGCGCCGCCGGCGACGAGCACGTGCTTGCCGGCGAGGGCGCCGGGCGCGAGGCGCGACGGGCCGTCCTCGGAGACGGTGAGCGCGCGGTGCGCGGTGACCGCGGGGACGCCGAGGCTCGCGCCGAGGTCGAAGGACAGCCCGTCGGGCAGGGGCGCGACGCGGTCGACGGGGAGGACCGTCTTCTCCTGCGCGGTGCCGGTGGGGCGGCCGTGGGCGGCCAGCATGATCCAGACGCGGTCGCCGACGGCGAGGTCGGTGACGTCGGGGCCGACGGCGTCGATGATCCCCGCGCCGTCCTGGTTCGGGACGACCTCGGGGAACGGCAGCTCCTGTCCGGGCGCTCCTCCGTCGCGGGACTTCCAGTCGGTGGGGTTCACGCCCGAGACGACGACGCGGACGCGCACCTCGCCGGGACCGGGGGATGCCTCGTCGCGGTCGACGGGCTGCAGGACGTCGGGGGCACCCGTGCGGGTGTAGGTGATCGCTCTCATGCTGGGCCCAACGCCCGGCGACCGCGAGGTGTTCCTGTCGGTCAGCCGCCGAGCGTGTCGTGCGTGAGGCGGCCGCCGAGGAGCGTGGCGGACACCCGCATCGCGCGGAGGTCGTCGGCGGAGGTGGCGCCCGCGAGCGGATCCGCCTCCACGACCGCGAGGTCGGCCCGCTCCCCCGGCGCCACGCGAGTGCGGACGGACGCCTCGAGCGCGGCCGCCCGGTCGATGGCCTGCTCGGGGTGCCAGGGCTCCCGGCCGTCGCGCGACCGGCCGACGGCGGCGCTCATGGTGGCCCACGGATCCAGCGGCGCGACGGGCGCGTCGGAGCCGAGGGCGAGGCGCGTGCCCGCGGCGCGGAGGTCGGCGAGCGCGAAGGCGCGCGCGGTGCGCCCGGCCCAGTAGACGTCGGCGACGTCGCGGTCGTCCATGGCGTGCTCGGGCTGCACGCTCGCGACCACGCCGAGCGCGGCGAACCGCGCGACGTCCTCGTGCGTCAGCAGCTGGGCGTGCTCGATGGATCCGGCGAGCCCGTCGGCGTCGCGGTGCGCGCCGCCGAGCAGGTCGTCGAGGTGCGCGAACGCGTCGAGCGCGAAACGGTTCGCGTGGTCGCCGATCGCGTGGATCGCGGGCCGCAGCCCCTGGCGCGCGGCGCGCTCCATGAGGCCGCGCAGCTCCTCCGGCGGGACCGAGAGCTGGCCGCACGCGCCGCCGTGCGCGTCGCCGCCCTGGCCGTCGAGGTCGGGGTACGGGTCGAAGCAGTAGGCGGTGCGGGTGTTGAGGGATCCGTCGGTGACGACCTTCGCGGGTCCGACGCGGACGAGGCCGCCCGTGCCGTCGAGCACGTCGCCGGTCCGCAGGCCCTCGTCGCGCGCGCGGTCGAGGTGCTGCGGCCAGACGCCGAACTCGACCCGGAGCGCGTCGTGGCCGAGGGCGGCGAGGCGGCGCCAGCGGTCGGGGTTCCAGTCGATCTCGAGGTCGACGACGCCGACCACGCCGCGGCGGGCGGCCTCCCGGGCGACCTGCACGGCCTGCGCGTCGAGGGTCGACGCGTCGCCCTCCTCCACGCGGTACATGAAGTCGAAGCAGTCGTCCTCGCGCAGGAGGCCCGTGGGGTGGTCCCCGTAGCCGTGCGGCGCGAGCGCGGCCGAGCTCGCCCAGCAGCAGTGCAGGTCGCCCGAGACGAGGAGCACGGGGGTGTCGCCGGCGACGGCGTCGAGGAGGTCCTTGGTCGGGAGGTCGGGCCAGAGGCCGTCGCGGAAGCCGTAGCCGACGAGCGGCTCCGGGGCGCCGGAGCGCGTGACGGCGCCTGGTCCGCCGGACGCCGCGCGGGCCGCGAGCGCGTCGCGCACGAGGCCGACGGCCTCCGCCGCGGACGACGCCCGGGAGAGGTCGAGGCGGCGCGAGACCTTGGTCCACTGCGTGAAGTGCACGTGGTTGTCCCAGAGGCCGGGGATGACGAAGCGGCCGTCGAGCGCGCGGGTCTCGACGCCCTCTGCGTCCGCGGATCCCGCCGGCCCGACGGACGCGATGACGCCGTCGCGCACGAGCACGTCGACGGGCGCGTCGGATCCGGGCAGGCGTCCGCCCGCGAGGAGCAGGCCGCTCACGCGTCGGTCCCGGCGGATCCGCCCTCGGCCCGGGCTCCGGCACGCCGCATCTCCGCCGCGAGCGCCGGATTCGGGTACTCCGCACCGTGCTCGAGCTCGTGGAGCACGCGCTCGACGACGTGCGCGGGCTTGTTCTGGCTGAGCTTGGCCTTGGCGACGAAGCGCGTGGCGACGAGCCGGAGGCCGACGGTGCCGGCGCTGATCCGGGCGGCGTACGCGGCGTCGGCGGCCGTGCCCTCCATGCGACGGGGCTCCGGCATGCGGTCCTCGAAGCGGTCCACCAGCTGGCCGAGCACCCGGAGGTTCTCCTCGGGCGACAGGATCTCGACGCGGCAGGTCAGGTGCGCGCTGATGTGGTTCCAGGTGGGCACGGCGGGGTCGGCGTCGTACCAGCCGGGCGACACGTAGCCGTGCGGGCCCTGGACGATGACGAGCACCTCGCCGTCGGCGCCGTCGCGCTGGCCGAGCTCGTGGATCCGCTCGTCGGGGCGGCCCACGTGGGTGAGGAGCGTGAGGTCGTCGCGGTCGGGGTCCAGCAGCACCGGGTAGTGCGAGGCGACGAGCCCCGCCCCCGTGCCGCTGACGATCGTGGCCCACGGGTTCTCGCCCACGAGGCGGCGGATCTCGGCGACGTCCTCGAGCGCGAACGACGGGTTCTCCCTCACCGGGCGGCCCGCCGCGGCTCGAGGGCGGACGGGGACGCGAGGGGCATGACGGGATGCTACCGGCCGCCGGGCGCCGCTCCCGTCACCGGCGCCGGCGCCGGCCGGGCCGACCCGCGTCGCCGAAGCGCGGTCAGCGCGCCCGCAGCCCCGGGAACTGGTCGTCGCGCCACTCGCCCTCGAGGCGCTCGCCGGCGTCGGCCGCGGCCACCTCGCGCTGCCGCAGCTCGACCCGCCGGATCTTGCCCGACGCGGTCTTCGGCAGCTCGCCGAACTCCACGCGGCGCACGCGCATGAACGCGGGGCTCTTCTCGCGCGCGTGCTTGAGCACGGCGAGCGCGGTCTCCTCGTCGGGCTCCCACCCGGCGGCGAGGTGCACGTACGCCTTCGCGACGTTGAGGCGCACGTCGTCGGGCGCGCCCACGACCGCGGCCTCCGCGACCGCCGGGTGCTCGATGAGCACGCTCTCGACCTCGAACGGCGAGACCTTGTAGTCGGAGGACTTGAAGATGTCGTCGGTGCGGCCGATGAACGTGATGGTCCCGTCGGCGTCGCGGCGCGCGACGTCCCCCGTGTGGAAGAACCCGTCCCGCAGCGACTCGGCCGTGCGGGCCTCGTCGCCGAGGTACCCGGCCATGAGGTTCACGGGCCGGGTGGTGAGGTCGAGGCAGATCTCGCCCTCGTCGGCGGGGGCGCCCGTCACGGGATCCACGAGGACGAGGTCGACGCCCGGGAGCGCCGTGCCCATGGAGCCCGGCACGACGGGATCGCCGGGCGCGTTCGCGACGATGGCCGTGGTCTCCGTCTGGCCGTAGCCGTCGCGGATCGTGAGGCCCCACCACTCCTCGATGCGCGCGATGACCTCGGGGTTGAGCGGCTCGCCGGCGGACATGATCTCCCGCAGCCTCCCCGGCCGCTCGCGGATCCCGGCCTGGATGAGCATGCGCCAGACGGTCGGCGGCGCGCAGAACGTCGTGACCTCGGCGCGGTCGAGCTGCTCCACGAGCGCGTGCGCGTCGAAGCGCGCGTAGTCGTGCACGAAGACGGTGGCCTCCGCGATCCACGGCGCGAAGAAGCAGCTCCACGCGTGCTTGCCCCAGCCGGGCGAGCTGATGGCGAGGTGCACGTCGCCGGGCTGGAGCCCCAGCCAGTAGGCGGTCGTGAGGTGGCCGACCGGGTACGAGACGTGCGTGTGCACGACCATCTTCGGCTTGCTCGTGGTGCCGGACGTGAAGTAGACGAGCGCGGGATCCGTGGAGGCGACCTCGACGCCGACCTCGTCCGCGGGTGCGTCGTCCGCGTCGCGGTAGTCGGCCCAGCCCGCGGGCACGGACGTCCCGCTCGCGGCGCCGATCGCGATGCGCGCGTACTCCCCCGGCACGTCGTCGAAGACGGCCGTGTGCGCCAGGTCGGCGATGACGTGGCGCACGCCCGCGCGCTCCACGCGGTCCGTGAGGTCCGCGGATCCGAGCACGGTGGAGGTGGGCAGGATCACGGCGCCCGCCTTCATGATCGCGAGCATCGTCTCCCACAGCTCGACCCGGTTGCCGAGCATGAGCATCACGTGGTCGCCCTTCCGCACGCCGAGCCCCACGAGCCAGGTCGCGACGCGGTCGGAGCGCGTGGCCATCTCGTCGAAGGTGAGGCTGCGCTCGGATCCGTCGCCCGCCACGACGCGCAGCGCCACCCGGTCGTTCCCCCGCGCGATGCCGTCGAACCAGTCGACGGCCCAGTTGAAGGAGTCCCCGACGTCGGGCCAGCGGAAGCGCTCGACCGCGGATGTCCGGTCGGTGCGCATCTCCTGCAAGAGGTCACGGGCGGCGCGGTAGGAGGAGTTGGCTTCGGGCATGGGTCCATCCTGCTGCCCGCGGCACGCTGCCGGGTGCAGGGGATCCGGAGACCGCACCGATCGGCGCCGGGCTCCGAAGGCAATTGGTAGTGCACGAACTCATCAGTGAGGGAAGGACCGCAGCATGACCGAGATCACCGCCCACCACGGGCTCCTGAAGGACACGAACCTGCACGTCGACGACACCGGGGGCACGGGCCGCCCCGTCGTCCTCATCCACGGCTGGCCGCTCTCCGGGGAGTCCTGGAGCAAGCAGGTGCCCGCGTTCGAGGCCGCCGGCTACCGCGTCATCACGTACGACCGCCGCGGCTTCGGCCGCAGCGACAAGCCGCTCACGGGCTACGACTACGACACCTTCGCGTCGGACCTCGACGCGGTGCTCTCCGAGCTCGACCTCGTCGACGTCACGCTCGTCGGGTTCTCGATGGGCGGCGGCGAGATCGCCCGCTACATCGGCACCCGCGGCGAGGCGCGCCTGCACAGCGTCGTCTTCGCCTCCGCGGTGCCGCCGTACCTGGAGAAGACCGACGACAACCCGGACGGCCCGCTCACGAAGGACGCGGCCGCCGAGATGACCGCCGGCCTCACCAAGGACGAGGACTCCTTCTACGACGAGTTCACGACCGGCTTCTACTCCGCGAACGGCGTCCTCAAGGTCACCGAGGCGGAGCGCCAGGAGGCGATCGCGCTCGCGCACCAGTCGAAGAAGCACGCGGCGCTCGCGTCGATGGCCGCGTTCGCGACCACGGACTTCCGCGACGACCTCACCAAGGTCACGGTGCCGACGCTCGTCATCCACGGCGACAGCGACGCGACCGTGCCGTTCGAGGGATCCGGCGCGCGCACGCACCAGGCCATCGCCGGTTCGGAGCTGCACGTCGTGAAGGACGCCCCGCACGGCGTCACGGTCAGCCACCCCGAGGAGTGGAACCAGGCCGTGCTGGAGTTCCTCAAGAAGTAGCTCGCACCACCACCTGCGCAGGGGCGCTGATCCGATCCTCGGTCAGCGCCCCTGCGTGCGTCTCAGCGCCCCTGCGTGCGCTTGTAGGGCTTCGGCTGGCCCTTGACCACGGGCGCGCGGCCCTGGCCCTTGGAGGCCTTCGCCTTCCCGCCGGCCGGCGGCCTCGGCGCCTCGGGCGGGGTGGACGGCTTCGCCAGCTCCTCGACGGCCTCCTCGTAGGCGAGGCGGCCGGTCTTCGTGAGGCGCGTCTCGGTGCTCTGCGGGTCGAACACGGCCTTGCCGTAGTGCTCCTCGATCGCGCGGATGGAGGAGGCGAGCTTCGCGCGCGAGATGCCGAGCCGATCCGCCGCCTTCGGCAGGTGCAGCACCTCGGCCGCGACCACGAAGTGACGCTGGTGGCTGATCTTCACGGGTGGTGCCTCTCGTCGCGGCGGATGCCGGATGTCCCACGGTACAGGCCGGCTCGGGCGCGCCTGGGCGGGCCGGTAGCGTCGAGGCGGCGGACGGCGCCGACGGGAGGCACGGCATGGCGGGACTCGAGGTCGTGGCGGCGGTGCTGATCCGCGACGGGCGGGCCCTCGCCTGCCGCCGCGCGGCGCACAAGCCGGGCGCGGGCACGTGGGAGTTCCCGGGCGGCAAGGTCGAGCGGGGCGAGACCCCGGAGGCGGCGCTCGCGCGGGAGATCCACGAGGAGCTCGGCGTCGACGTGACCGTGGGCGCGCTGGTCGACCGCTCCGAGGTGCCCGTGGGCGATCGCGTGATCGACCTCGCCTGCTATCGCGCGGATCCCGTCGGCCCGCTCCCCACGTCGAGCACCGACCACGACGAGCTCCGCTGGGTGCCGCTCGCGGACCTCGGCGACCTCTCCTGGTCGGCGCCGGACCTGCCGGCGGTGCGTCGCCTGGTGCTCGCGGCCCGGCACCCGGACGCGGACTGGATCACCGACGTCGACGCGCCCGCCCCGGCGGCGGATCCCGAGCGCGACCGGCATGCCGCCCGGCTCGCGGAGGCGGCGGGGATGGCCGATGCGGCCGACGCGCTCCGGGTCGGCGTGCGGGAGGCCCACGCGGCGGGCCTCGACGAGCACCGCATCGCGGCCGCCGCGCGGCTCCCGCTCGCCGACGTGCGGGCGCTGCTGCGCTGACGTCCCCCGCCCCAACGTCCTCGTCCCGACGCGGCGGGCGTTGACGCGCGCCCGATGCGCGACCTAATGTAGGTACACCGTGTACGTACTCAGAGCCGAGGGTGCGCGCGGGCAGAGTCGCCCATCCGATCAGAGGAGATCCGCCATGGCATCCGACCCCTTACCCACGAGCCGCGTCCCGCTCTTCGACGGCATGAACCGCATCCCCGGCGGGCTCATGCTCATTCCGCTCATCCTCGGATCCGTCGTCGGCACCTTCGCCCCCGGCTTCCTCGACCTCGGGAACTTCACCACCGCGCTGTTCAAGGACAGCGCTCTCCCTCTCATCGGCATCCTGATCTTCGCCACCGGCATGCAGATCACCCTCCGCACGTCGGGCCCCGTGCTCGCGACCTCCGGCGTGCTGCTGCTGACGAAGTCGATCATCCCGGCGACGTGCGTCGTGGTGCTCGGCAACCTGGTCGGGCTCGACGGCCTGCTGGGGGTCTCGATCCTCGCGCTGCTCGTGAGCATGGACAACAGCAACGGCGGCATCTGGCTCGCGTTCACCGGCCGCTACGGCCGCGAGCGCGACCGCGGCGCGTACATCGCGAGCGCCGTCAACGACGGCCCGTTCTTCTCGCTGCTCTTCCTCGGCGCCGCCGGCCTCGCCGACATCCCCTACACGCTGCTGCTCGCGGCCGTCATCCCGCTCCTGCTCGGTGTCATCGTCGGGAACATGGACGCCAAGTGGACCGAGGTCATGCGGCCTATCCCCAACATGGTGATCCCGTTCTTCGCCTTCGCGCTCGGCACGGGGATCGACCTCGGCAACGTCGTCTCGGGCGGCCTGTCGGGCATCGTGGTCGGGGTGATCGCGACCGTCTTCACCGGCACTGTGGCCTACCTCGGCTACCGCTTCCTGCTGCGCCGCGGCAAGGAGTCGGGCCTCGGCATCGCCTCGGCCACGACGGCCGGCAACGCCATCGCGACCCCCGCCATCGTCGGCGCGGCCGACCCGTCCTTCGCGCCGTACGTCGAGGTCGCGACCGCCCAGGTCGCGTCCGCCGTGCTCGTCTCGGCCGTTCTCGCGCCTATCCTCGCCGCCTGGGTGCTCAAGCGCGAGGGCGGCATGCAGGCCATCGCCGACGACCGCGTCCGGGACGAGGAGCAGGCCGCGGCGGAGGCTGCGGCGACCGCGGCCGTCACGGACGCCTCGGGACCGGGGTCCGACGGACGGCACGGCTCCGGCCCGGGCGCGGGTGCCGCATGACGCCGGCCTCCCCCGCCCTCGCGGATCCCGCCGCTCCCGCCCGCGTTCCCGTCGGATCGGTGGTGCTCGTCGCCGACGACCTGACGGGCGGCGCGGACTCGGCGGTGCAGTTCGCCCGCGCCGGCTGGGCCGCGCGGCTCGCCCTCGGGGCGACCGTGGCACGGCACGGCGACGACGGGTCCGTCGTCGCGATCGTGACCGACGCCCGCGCCGCGACCCCCGACGAGGCCCGCGGCTCCACGCGAGCCGCCGTCGCCCGCGCCGTGGCGGACGGCGACGACCGCCTGTTCCTCAAGATCGACTCGACCATGCGCGGCACCGTCCAGGAGCAGGTCGAGGGCGCCCTCGCGGCCTGGTCGGCGCGCGAGCCGGACGCCGTGGCGGTCGTCTGCCCGGCGTACCCCGCGATGGGCCGCACCGTCGAGGGCGGGCTCCTGCTCGTCGACGGCGCGGGCGTCGAGACGACGTCGGTCGGCCGCGACCCCGTCACCCCCGTCACCACCAGCGCCCTCGCCGACCTCCTCCCGGGCAGCGCGCACGTCGACGCGGCGGCGGACGCAGCGGACCTCGCCGTCCGCATCGCGACCGCATCCGCGGGCGGCGTGCGCGTGGTCACCATCGATGCCGTGACCACCGCGGACCTGCGCTTCGTCGCCGAGGCGCTCGCCCTGCTCGGCTCGCGCGCGGTGCCCGTGGGATCCGCGGGGCTGGCGGCGGAGATGGCCCGCGTGTGGGGACCCGGGCTCGTGCCCGCGTCCGCGATCACGACCGGGCGCCACGCTCCCGCGGCCGCCGATCCCGACGCGGAGCCCGACCGACCCCGGCACGTCGTGGTCGTCGTCAGCTCCCTGCACGACGTGTCGCGGGCGCAGCACGCCGACCTCGTCCACGCCGCGGACACCGGTTCGCTCGGCGAGGACGTGCGCACGATCGCCCCGTCGCTCGACGACCTCGTCGGCCGGGGCGCGGACGAGATCCTCGCGGACGCGCAGGGCGACGGCCCCGCGCCGGCCGTGACCATCGTGCTCGCGCCGGAGCGCGCGGCCGTCCCCAGCTCGGACGCCCCCGGGTCGCCGACCACCGCGGAGCGCGTCGCGACGGGTCTCGCGCTCCTCGCCGAGGGCGTCATCGCCCGCCGCGAGGCGAGCGCGCTCGTGCTGATGGGCGGCGAGGGCGCGCGCGCCGTCCTGTCCCGGCAGGGCGCCGACGCGATCCGCGTCCGCGACGCCATCCGCGAGGGCATCCCCGTCGGCGTCATCGAGGGCGGGCGCCTGCACGGCCTGCCCGTCGTCACCAAGGCCGGCGGCTTCGGCTCGCCCTCCGCGCTCACGGACATCGTCCCCGAGCTCCTCGACCAGACCGCATCCACCCCCACGCAAGGAGAAGCACCATGACCCTCCCCCGCCTCGCCCTCACCCTCGGCGACGTCGCCGGCATCGGCCCCGAGATCACCGCCAAGACCCTGCTCGGCCACGACGACCTGCGCGAGAGGGCGATCCCCGTCGTCATCGGCGACGAGGCCGCCATGCGCCGCGGCGTCGAGGCCGTCGGCGGCGACCCGGAGAAGGTGCGCGTCATCGCGTCCGTCGCCGACGCGCGCAACGAGCCCGGCACCATCGAGCTGATCCAGACGGGCCCGTCGCTCGCCGACGTCCCGGTGGGCGAGCTCAGCGCGGCCGCGGGCGACGGCTCCTACCGGTTCGTCGTCGAGGCCTGCCGCCTGGCTCGCGCGGGCGAGGTCGACGGCATCGTCACCGCGCCGCTCAACAAGGCCGCCATGCACGCGGGCGGCCACAAGTGGCCCGGCCACACCGAGCTCCTCGCCCACGAGTTCGGCGTGGAGAACTTCTCGCTCGTGCTCTCGGCCGGCGAGCTGTTCTTCTTCCACCTGACGACCCACGTGTCGATGCGGCAGGCGATCGAGGACATCACGCCTCAGCGCACGGGCGACGTGCTCGACCTCGCCGGCGCCTTCGCCGCGTCGATGGGCACGCCGGACGAGCTCATCGGGCTCGCCGGACTCAACCCGCACGCGGGAGAGAACCGGCTCTTCGGCGACGAGGACGCCGACATCCTCGCGCCCGCCGTCGCGGCCGCGAAGGAGCGCGGCCTCAACGTCGTGGGTCCCGTGCCCGGCGACGCGCTGATCCCCGCCGCCGTCCGCGGGAAGTACAAGCTCGTGGTCGTCTGCTACCACGACCAGGGGCACGCGCCCTTCAAGGCCGTGTACGGCGACGACGGCGTGAACATCACCGTGGGCCTGCCCGTGGTGCGGGTGTCCGTCGATCACGGCACCGCGTTCGACATCGCCGGCCAGGGCATCGCCCGCGAGGCGAGCCTTGTACTGTCGGTGGAGCGCGCCGCGTCCCTCGCGCCCGGCTGGGAGCACGTCTGGCGCACTGCGCAGAAGATCGACGCCCCCGCCGCCTGACCCGTGACACCCGAGGAGACCGTGCCGAACCGGATCGACGACCTGGACCCCGGTGCGGTCTCCCCGGCGCACGCGGGGCCGCTGCACGCGCAGCTGACCGGCCTGCTGCGGTCGCCCATCGTCGACGGCGCCTGGCCGCCCGGATCCCAGCTCCCGACCGAGGCCGAGCTGCAGGAGCGCTTCGGGGTGTCCCGCTCGGTCGTCCGCCAGGCCCTCCACGCCCTGACAGCCGAGGGCCTCGTGCAGCGGGGACGCGGGCGCGGCAGCATCGTCGCGCCGCGCGGCGAGCTGCACCGCCTCGTGCAGCGCGTTTCCGGGCTCTCGACGCAGGTGCCGTCCGTCACCACGCGCGTGCTCGAGCTGGCCCCCGGACGCGACGCGGACGCGGAGCGCGCGCTCGGCGGATCCGAGGTCCACCTCCTCCGTCGCCTCCGGTCCGCGGGAGGCGAGGCGGTCGCGCTCATCCACACCTGGCTCCCCCGCGGCATCGCCGAGCGGCTGACCGCGGACGACCTCACCGACGCCTCGCTGCACGCCCTCCTCCGCTCCCGCCTCGGGATCCACGTCGCCGCCGGACGCCGGCAGGTGCGAGCGGTCGGCGCGTCCCCCGAGGTGGCCGCCGCCCTGCGCGTCGCCGAGGGCGCCCCCGTCCTGGTGCTCGAGGGCACGAGCACGGATGCGTCCGGCGATCCGATCGAGGTGTTCCGCACGTGGCACCGCGCCGACCGCTTCGTCTTCGACATCGACGTCCTGACGGGCGACGGCGAGCCGGGCATCCCCTCCACGCGGTCCGTCGCCTCCGCCGACGAGGGCGCCGAGTCGGCGGTGGCGTCGGCGTCGGCCACCTCCGCCCCGGCGGACCCCGACCTCGCCGCCCGGGCGCTGGCCCTGTCCAAGGAGCTGGCGGACCTGGCACGCCGCCTGCGCTGACGCCGGGTCGATCCGGACCGTCTGCGGCAGCACGGAAGCAGGATGAGACGGGCTGCCCGACGCTCGCTTGACCTCAAGGGGACTCGAGCTGTTCTGATCGGCGCATGATCATCCACGCCGTGACCCTGCCCGCCCGCGACACCGCCGAGGTCGCCGACGCCTACCGGGCGCTCGGCTTCCCGGTGCGCGCGACCGAGGAGGCGGTCGAGGTGGAGATCGGCCCGACGCGGCTCCGCTTCGCGCACGACCCCGGGTACCGCGGCGCGCACCACCTCGCGTTCACGATCCCGACGGGCGCCTTCGCGGACGCGCGGGCGTGGCTGGGCGAGCGGGCGGAGGTCATCGCGCCCGACGGCCGCGACGAGTTCGAGGGCCCCGGCACGTGGGACTCGCGCTCGATCTACTTCCGCGGGCCCGACGCCCAGGTGCTGGAGCTCATCGAGCGCCGTGCCCTCGCGCCCGATGGTCAGGCGACCGGGCCCTTCGACGCCTCCCGCGTCGTCGCCGTGAGCGAGGTGGGCGTCGTCGTCGACGACGTGCCGGCCGCGGTCGCGCTGCTCGGACGTGCCGGCCTCCGGCCCTACGGCGGCTTCGCGACGGACGGGTTCGCCGCGGTCGGCGACGTCGACGGGCTCGTGATCCTCGTGGCCCGCGACCGCGCGTGGGTCCCCGAGGGCGTCCAGGTCGCCGCGGACGTGCCGGTGGTCGTCGACGCGGGCCTCGGTCGGGAGGTCGCGCTGGGTCCCGGGAAGCGCCTCATCTGAGCGGATGCCCCTCGGGGGTCGGCGCGCGTCGATCATCCCCAGGGTCGCACGGCTGGGGACGCCCACGGGGCGGGATGCGCGGCAGACCGTAGCGTCCTCCCGCACCGGGGGCACGCGCCCCCGGATCCCCGTCCCCTGACCAGAGAGAGATGGCCCATGTCTGTCATGCCGTTCACGCTCCGCTCGCGTCCCGCGGCGGTCGCCGCGCTCGCCCTCGTCGCCACCCTCGCGATCCCCACCCCGGCCCAGGCGGCCACGCCCGTCCACCACCCGGCGCCGGCCCGCACCGCCGCCCACCACCACGCGCCCTTCGCGGTGCGCACCACGGTCGTCGCGAAGCCGGCCGTCTCGGGCTTCGGCGGCGGCGTGATCTACGCACCGCAGGACACCGGCAAGGCCGTCCTCGGCAGCGTCGTCATCACCCCGGGCTTCACGGACACGAACGCGGACGAGAAGGAGATGGCCGAGCTCGTCGCCTCGCAGGGCTTCGTCGCGTTCGCGATCGACACGCTCGACACGGGCGACCTCCCCGACCAGCGCGCCACCGAGATGCTCGCCGCGGCGGACTACCTCACGGGGAAGAGCGCGGTGCGGTCCGAGGTCTCCGCCGACGACGTCGCCCTCCTCGGCTACTCGATGGGCGGCGGCGGCACGATGCAGGCGGCGCAGTCCCGCCCGTCCATCAAGGCCGCGATCGGGCTCATGCCGTTCGACTTCCCGCCGGCGAGCGACCCGAACGCGCAGTACCCCTCGTACCCCGCGATGAAGACCCCGACCCTGGTCATCACGGGCCAGAAGGACGACGTCGCCGACCCGGCGGACTTCGGCAAGCCGGCCTACGACTCCATCCCGGCCGGCACGCCGAAGCAGTACCTGGAGCTGAAGGGCCTGGGTCACGCCGCGGGCGAGCACGTGCCGGTCGCCACGATCCGCGTCGCGGTGACGGCGTTCCTCGAGCGCTACCTCGAGGGCAACAGCGCCTACGCGAAGTTCATCTGCCCGGCGCCGAAGGTCGGCGGCCCCATCAGCGCGTCGACCAGCTCCTGCGGCAGGAGCTGATCCCGTCCCCGCACCCTCCGCGCGGCGTCCGACCCCCCGGTCGGGCGCCGCGCGCGTGTTCCCTCGGCGGCACCTAGGGTGGGAGCGATCCACCATCCGCCCCCGCCGACGCGGGCCGGCCACCGAACGGAGCGCTGATCGCGCTGAGCACCACCCCGCCGCCCGCCGACCCGCGGCGCCCCCGCCGGGATCCCGGAGCCGCGCGCCCGCCGCGCCAGCGCCGCCGGCGCGTCAACCCGCAGGAGATGCGCGACGTCCGCGCCCGGCTCCGCGGCACCATCTACGAGGGCACCGAGCCCGCGCACGGCCGCCTCGGCGACCTCTACTCGCCGCGCCAGATCGTCGACTTCTGCCTCGACCTCGGCGAGGTGATGCTCGCCTCCGGCGCCGACGTGCGCGCGGTCGAGATCGCCATCGTCGCCGTCAGCACGAAGTGGAACCTCGCGCCGCTGGAGCTCGACATCACGGGCACGGCCATCACGATCCAGTACGCGCCGCTCGAGGGCCCGCCGCTCGTGAAGCTGCGCGTCGTCACGGCCGAGGGCAGCGACCTGCACCGGCTCTCGCTCGTCTACCAGATCGTCGACGAGCTGCTGCACGACGACCGGGACATGACGAGCGCCGTCGATGGCCTCGTCGAGGTGCTGAAGTCGCCGCCGCGCTGGCCGGCGTGGATCACCGACGCGGCCATGGGCCTGTTCGGCGTCTCCGTCTCGCTGCAGGCCGGCGGCACGGTCGCGGGCGCCGTCGGCGCCTTCCTGCTCATGATCGGCGCGATGGTGCTCGGGCGGCAGCTGGCCCGGCGCGGCATCCCGCCGTTCTTCGTCGTGGCCGTGCAGTCCGCGATCGTCGCCGCCGTCGGCACGCTCGCGATCTGGTCGGGCGTGATGCCCGCCGGGAGCGCCGCCGCGATGGTCGCGGCCGTGGTGGTGCTGATCCTCCCCCACGTCACGATCGTCACGTGGGCGCAGGACGCCATCTCGGGCTTCCGGGCCATGGCGCTGTCGCGGGCGATGATCATCGTGCTCGTCGTCGCGGGCATCGCCGTCGGGATCCCGGGCGGGCTCGCGCTCACGGCCGGCGTCGACATCGAGGTGGATCCCACCGACATCACGCTGCGGGCCCTGCCGCTCTGGATGCTGCTCATCACCACGTTCTTCGCGGCCGGGGCCACCGGGATCACGCAGGGCGCCAACGCGCGCGTGATGCCGGTCGCCATCGGGGTGGCGCTCGTGGGGACGGTGTCGCTGTTCGTCCTCAAGGCGGTCGGGGTGCCGCTGCTCGCCGCGACGTTCCTCGTCGCGACGCTGCTCGGCGCGCTCGGCACCGTGGTCGCGGCGCGCCTGCGGGTGTCAGCCACGGCGATCGCGGTGCCGGCGTTCTGCGGATCCCTGCTGCCCTCGCTCGCGGTCGCGTCGGCGCTGCTCAACTCGATGGCGGGCACGGACGGCGCGACGGGCGCGTTCGTCGGCGCGATGGCGACGACGCTGGCTATCGGCGCGGGCCTCGTGCTCGGCAGCCTGCTCGCGACGCCGCAGGCGCGCCGCCACCTGCGCCGCCGGGCGAAGCGCGTGGTCGTGCAGTCGGTGCGGCTGGACACGACGCCCATCGGGATCATCCGCGACCCGGCGCTCCTCGAGCCGCCGGCCGGCGGCAGCCCGGACCGCGCCTGACCGCACCCGCGACGGGGGCGGCCGAGGGCCGGGCATAGCCTGGATCCACCTGTCCCCACGAGGGACGCCACCCACTCGCGAGGAGGATCCCCATGGACGTGCACCCCGGAGTCAGCCTGCTGGACGACGACGTGCGGGACGCGCACGAGCTGTTCCGCTCGCTGCACGCGCACCCCGAGCTCTCGATGCAGGAGCACGCGACCGCCGCGGCGATCGAGGCGTACCTGGAGGCGATCGGCGCCGAGACGAGCCGCTGCGGCGGCACCGGCGTGGTCGGGATCCTCCGCAACGGCGACGGCCCGGTCGTCGCGTTCCGCGCCGACACCGACGGCCTCCCGATCCTCGAGGAGACCGGCCTCGCGCACGCCAGCCGCGACACGGGGATCGACCCGTCGGGCAAGGAGGTGCCCACGATGCACGGCTGCGGCCACGACTTCCACGTCGCCGCCGCCCTCACCACCGCGCAGGCGCTCGCCGCGAACCGCGACGCGTGGGCCGGCACGATCGTCTTCGTCTTCCAGCCCGGCGAGGAGACCGGCGAGGGCGCCCGCGCGATGCTCGCCGACGGGCTCTGGGACCGCGCGCCGCGCCCCGAGGTGATCCTCGGCCAGCACGTCTTCCCGCTCCCCGTCGGCATGGTCGCCACGCGCGAGGGCGCGTTCATGAGCATGAGCGACTCGTGGAAGGTGACCGTCAAGGGCCGCGGCGCGCACGGCTCGCAGCCGCAGAACTCCATCGACCCGATCGTCGCCGCCAGCGCCATCGTCCTGCGCCTGCAGACCGTTGTCGCGCGCGAGCTGGATCCGCAGGCCGCCGCCGTCGTCACCGTCGGCACGTTCCAGGCGGGCACGAAGGAGAACATCATCCCCGAGCACGCGGTGCTCGGCCTCAGCATCCGGACCTTCGACACGGCCGTGCGCGAGCGCGTGCTGGCGTCGGTGCGGCGGATCATCCTGGCCGAGGCCGCCGCGAGCGGGGCGCCGGAGCCCGAGATCGAGGAGATCGTCTCGTTCCCGCTGAACCGCAACGACCCGGAGGCGACGCGCGGGATCGTGGCGGCGCTCACCGCGCAGCTCGGCGAGGACATGGTCAAGGAGTCGCCGCCCATCATGGGCAGCGAGGACTTCGGGATCCTCGGCGAGGCCATCGGCGTGCCGACCGTCTACTGGGCGTTCGGCGGCGTCGAGGCGTCCGCGTTCGGCGGCGAGACCCCGCCTCCCGGGAACCACACGCCGCAGTTCGCGCCCACGATGGAGGGCACGATCGAGACGGGCGTCAAGGCCGCGACGGCCGCCCTGCTCTCGCGCGTCGGCGTGGCGCGGGCCTAGGCCGGGATCCTCGCTAGCGGCGGGCGCGGCGGTTCCGCCAGGCGGACCACGCGCCCGTCGCCCAGAGGGCCCAGATCACGAGGAGAGGCTGGAAGACGAGGCGGATCGCGCGGGCCGCGTCGGTCTCCAGGCCGAACGCGGGCGTGCGGGTGACGAGCTGCGAGATGTTGCCGGGGAAGATCGCGACGAAGAAGGCCGCGACCACGAGGCCGACCCACACGCGCCAGCGCCCGAGGAGCACGAGCGACAAGCCGAGCACGATCTCCACGACGCCCGACGCGAGCACCACGAAGTCGGGATCCATCGGCAGCCACGCCGGCACCTGCGCCTGGAACGACTCCCGCGCGACGGTGAGGTGACCGGTGCCGGCGAGGATCAGCACGAGGCCGAGCAGGATCCGGCCGAGCGTGCGCGGGATCGAGCGGCGGCCGCCGTCCGGGGCGAGGCGCGGGTCGGCGGTCGGGCGGGACGCGGGGCTCGTGGTCATGCGCCCAGTCTGACGCGGGCCGATGGGCGTCCGGCCCACGCGGATCCCCGTGGTACCTGCTCTTCCCCAGGTGCCGGAACCGGTCCTAGGCTCCCGCCATGACCGACCTCCCCGACATGGCGACCGGCCAGGACACCGACGTCCTCGGCCCCGACGACCGCCCCCGCCCGCCGCGCGCCGACGAGCGCGCCTGCCTCACCGGCTTCCTCGCGCTGAACCGCGCCACCGTGATCCGCAAGGCCCGCGGCCTCTCCGACGCCGACGCCGCCCGCCGCGTGCTGCCGAGCCTCACGTCCATCGCGGGCGCCATCCGGCACCTCGCCGACGTCGAGCGCTCCTGGACCGTCGAGCTGATGGAGGCCGGCGACTACGACCGGCGCTTCGGCGGCGACGACGACCCGGACGGCGAGTGGCGCGTCACGGCGACCGACTCCCTCGCCGAGATCGTGGCCGACTACGAGCGGGCGTGCGCCGAGAGCGACGCCGTGATCGCTCGGCACGACCTCGACGACATCGCCGCCGCGGGCCCGCCCGACGAGATGCCGTCGCTGCGCTGGATCCTCGTGCACCTCATCGAGGAGACCGCGCGCCACGCGGGCCACGTCGACGTCGTGCGGGAGCTGGTCGACGGCGTCACGGGCGAGTGATCAGCGTCACCGGAGGACGAGCACGGCGATCCACATCGCGGCGAACAGCAGGAGCGGTACGCCCACGGCGATGACGCCGCCGAGCGTGGGCGTCATCCGCAGCCGGCGCACCGGCCGCGGCCGGGTGGCGCGGCCCGGATCCGGGAGGCCCACCGCCTCGAGCACCGCGTCGAGGGCGGTCGGCTCCTCGGGCCGCTCGATCGGGTCGGCCCGCCAGCGCTCCCACCGATCGACCTTCGCCACGAGCGCGGTCGTCGCCTCGATCACGTCGCGCCAGCGCTCGGGGTCGCGCGTCACGACGTCGTCGAACGAGGTGAGCAGCAGCCGGTCGCCGACGACCTCGACGTCGAGGCCGCGCACCCGGTCGATGAGCAGGGCGAGGATGTCGGGCGTGAAGAGGTAGAGGGCGTCGCGCTCGCTGCCGGCCGGGCAGTAGAGAGCGAAGTGGCGGTCGAAGTCGCCCTCGAGGGAGAGCCGCTGCTCGCGATCCGGGCGCGACATCATCGTCAGCGCGCGCCGGACGAGGCCGCGCCGCGCGATGACGCGGATGTGCGGCATCTCGTGCGCGAGCCGGACCATCGCGTACCCGCCGAAGCGCGGCGCTCCCTGGCGTCGACCGGCCGTGACGATCTCGTGGTTCCCGAACTCGACGCTGGGCGCCGCGGTCGGGCGCATTACGCGCGTGAGGTCGAAGTAGCGGCGCGCGGATCCGAACCGCCCGTCCGACATCGGCCCCGGCAGGTACGTCATGCCGTTCGCCTCCGCGAAGCGGACGAGCCGGTAGTGGGCGCGGTAGCCGCCGCGGCGCTCGCGCGAGCGGATCGCCCAGCTGCCGAAGACGACCAGCAGGATGGCGAAGATCGACGCGATCAGCGCCTGGAAGAGGACCTGCTCCCCCGCGTCCGGCGCGCCCTCCTGCAGCGTCTCCGCGATGATCCCGCCGAACGCCGCGAGCGCGATGACGCAGTCCCACGTGAGGAACAGCATGAGGAAGGTGCGCGCCTTCACCCCGATCCCCTCCGCCTCCGGGTGCGCGCGACGGAACTCCCGGCGGAACGCACGGAGGTCGCGGCGGCGCATCCGGTCGGTGAGCGGATCCGTGTCGAGCCGGGCCCGGGTGAGCGCGCGGGAGCGGCTCACGGCAGCGTCGTGATCAGGAAGCCGAGGCCGAAGAAGACCGCGGCGAGCGCGATCAGCAGGAGGAGACCCACGGTCGGCCGCATCCGGAGCCGGCGACCGGCGGCCGCGACCCCGCGCGACCGACGGGCACGACGGCGCATCCGTCCCGGCTCGGGCACGGCGAGCGCCTCGTCGGACGCCGTGAGCACGGAACGCTCCTCGCCCTCGAGCGACAGCAGCCGGTCGTCGCGCCAGCGCTCCCAGCGGTCGACCTTCGCCATGAGGGCGGCGGTCGCGTCGATCACGTCGCGCCAGCGGTCGGGATCCAGGGTCACGATGTCGGCGGGCGACCGGAGCAGCAGGCGACCGCCGCGGATCTCCACGTCGAAGCCGCGCACCCGGTCGACCAGCACGGCCATCACGTCGGGGGTGAAGAGGTAGAGGGCGTCGCGCTCGTAGCCGTCGGGGCAGTAGAGCGCGGCGTACCGGTCGAAGTCGCCCTCGAGCTCGAGGCGCTGCGAGCGGGCCACGTCGACGGTCGGCGTGAGCGCGCGGCGCAGGCGCGTGCGCTTCGAGATCACCTGGATGTGCGGCAGCTCGCGGCGCAGGCCGATCATCGCGTAGCCGCCGTACTGCGTGATGCCCGACGCCTTCGAGCCCTGGCTCAGCTCGTGGTTGCCGAACTCGACGGGGCGCGCGGTGCGGGGCCGCATGACGCGGGTCACGAACATGCGGCGCGCGGCGGATCCCAGGTGCCCGTCGGAGACCGGCCCGGGCGTGTAGCCGAGGCCGTTGACCCGCCCGAAGCGCGCGAGGCGGTAGTGGGCGCGGATCGTGCTGCGGCGCCGTCGGGTGCGGATGAGGCGCCAGGCGAAGAAGACGCCCGCGCCGAACATCGGGATCGCGAACACGGTCATGCCGAGGGCGTCGCCGCGGGTCTCGGGGTCGTCGGCGAAGATCGCGCCGAGGCCGCCGCCGAGCAGGAGGACCCCGCCGAGCGGGATGGCGAGCACGGCGAGGATGCCCATCGCGATGCGGCCGAGCACGAAGAGCGGCGAGACGAGCACGGGGAACCGTGCCGTGAACTCGCGGCGGAACCGACGGAGGTCGTCGCGGTCGATGCGCCCGGTCAGCGGCGTCGTATCCAGCTGCGGCCTGCTGGGCGCGTGCGTCGTCATGGATCCCCTCGTCCTCGCGGCGTCCCGGCCGCCCGTCCACCGTACCGAGGGCGTGGACGGCGACCGGTCGCGCGGCCGCCCCCAGGTCGGGCGGCACGGATCCCACGGGACCAGCGCGGGGCCCCGTCAGCGCGGGGCCCGGTCAGCGCGGGAAGGGCGTCGCGCCCACCTTCTCGTAGGCGGCCCACGCGTCGACCGGACCACGACCCGCGACCGCGTGCTCGCCGATCGCCCGGGCCTTGTAGATCGCCGGGTTGTGGCTCGCGACGACGCGGGCGTTGCGCCAGTGCCGGTCGAGGGCGCGCTCGCGGAACGTGGCGGACGCTCCCCCGACCTCGAACAGCAGCGTCGCGCCGGCGGGCACCTGGTCGACCGCGTGCACCTGCGCCTGGTAGACCGCGTTCTCGGCCGCGTCGAGCGTGGGCCGGTCGAGGGCCTCGCCTGCCGGGGCGGTCGCGACGGCGTCGTCGAGGCGTGACGCGGCCGCGAGGGTCGTGGCGCGCACGGCGAAGGCGGCCGTGGAGATCCGGCCGACGACGTCGAGCACCTGCGGGTCGTCCCGCGGGAGCGCGGCGTTCGCGTGGATGTAGGTGCGCGTGCGGCTCCGCACGTACGCGACCGCGTCGCGCTCCACCTCCTGCGCGATCCCCGCCAGCACGGCCACGAGGTACAGCTGGTAGAAGGCCTGGATGTGGCTGAGCGGCGCCTCGCGGTAGGCGGTGACGGTCGCCGGATCCACCTCCACGGCCTCGAAGGTCGTCGTGCCGCTCGCGGTGAGGGTCTGCCCGAAGGCGTCCCAGTCGTCGACCGCGGTGACGCCCGGCGCGTCGGTGGGGATCGCGAGGGTCACGCGCTCGACGCCGTCGGCGGCCTCGCGACCCGCGGCGAGGTAGATCCAGTCGGAGTAGAGCGTGCCGGTCGAGTAGTACTTGGTGCCGTCGAGGATCCAGCGGCCGTCGCGCTCCTGGAGCGTCGTGGAGATGTCGGCGAGCGTGTTGCCGGTCTGCTCGCTCGTGGCGTTGCCCACGAGGGCGCCCGACGCGATGCGGCGGATCCACTCCTCGCGCGCGGGCCCGGGTGACCGGCGCAGCACGAGCTCGACGTAGCCGAAGTGGCCGCGCAGCAGGTGCCCGACGTTCGCGTCGGCGGCCGACAGCTCGACCACGAGCTCGGTGAGCTGGGCGATCGTCGCGCCGCGACCGCCGTCGGCCACGGGCAGGCGGAGCGCGCCGAAGCGGGCCTCCTTGAGGAGCGCGACGGCGTCGAAGGCGAGCTGCCGGTCGCGCTCGCGGGCGACGGCGCCCTCCCGGATCCGGTCGAACAGCGGCAGGAGCTCGGCGCGCAGGTCGGCGGTCGAGGTCCACGCCGCGGCCGCCGCGCGCGTCACGAGAACGCGCCCCGGTACGCCGCCGCCGGGTGCGACTCCGGCAGCCGGTCGCGCCCGGTGAGCTTGTGCCGCAGCGTGCCCGGCTCGTACTCGCGCTGCTGCAGGCCGCGCTCCTGGAGCACGGGCGTGACGTGGTCGACGAAGTCCTCGTAGCTGCCGGGCAGGGTCCAGTTGATGACGTTGATCCCGTCGACGCCCGCCTCCTGCCAGCCCGCGAGCACGTCGGCGATCTGCTCGGGCGTGCCCACGACGCGGCCGCGCAGCTTCGCGGAGAGCCGGGCGAGGTCGGCGATGGTCGGCTCGCGGTCGGGCGACGCCTCGCGCAGCCAGTTGAGGTGGCTCTGCCCGGCCTGCGTCTCGACCTGGCTGAGCGGGGTCGCCGGATCCAGCTGCTCGCCCGTCTTCGGGTCGAACCCGAGGTTGGAGTGCAGGAGGAACCCGTCGGCGGAGAGGTACTCGTCGATCTCGGCCTCGTTGCGCTTCGCCTCCTCCTCCGTGCTGCCCGTGATGAAGGAGAGCCCGAGCCAGAACGAGAGGTCGTCCGCACGGCGGCCGGCGTCCACGGCGAGCGCCCGGGTGTCCTCGATGAGGGCGCGGGTCTTCTCGGGCGTCGACGACAGGATGAACTGCGCCTCCGCGTTGCGGGCGGCGAAGCGCCGGCCCACGGGCGACGATCCGGCCTGGAAGAGCACGGGCGTGCGCTGCGGCGACGGCGACGACAGGTGCGGGCCGGCGACCTTGTAGCGCGGGCCCTCGTGGTCGATGCGGTGGATCCTCGACGCGTCCGAGAACACCCCGCGCTCCTTGTCGCGCTGGAGCGCGTCGTCGTCCCACGAGCCCTCCCACAGCTTGTAGACGACGTCGAGGTACTCGTCGGCCCAGGCGTAGCGGGCGTCGTGGTCCTCGAGGCCGTCGTGGCCGAAGTTGCGGGCGGCGCCGTCGAGCGCGCTCGTCACGACGTTCCAGGCGATGCGGCCCTTCGTGATGTGGTCGAGCGTGGAGACCTTCCGCGCGAAGTCGAAGGGGTGCGCCTGGAGGACGGAGCTCGTGAACGCGAAGCCGAGATGCTCGGTGCTCACGGCGAGCGCGGAGATCAGCACGGACGGGTCGTTGCTCGGGAACTGGAGGCCCTCGCGCGCGTTCACGTCGTAGGCGCCTTCGCCCGGGCCGTAGAGGCCGACGACGTCGGCGAAGAACATGGCGTCGAAGCGGCCGCGCTCGAGGGTCTTCGCGAGATCCACCCAGAGCTGCACGTCGTCGAACTCGTGCTGCCGGGCGGACGGGTGCCGCCACAGGCCGTGCTGGATGTGGCTGGCGGTGTTCATCACGAACGCCGCGAAGCGGAGCGGGGGCCGGGCGTCGGGCATGGGGATCCTCTCGTCGGATCTCCACCCTCCCACTCGCTTCCCCACGCGCCGGAATCCGCGGCGGCCCGTGTGACGCGGGGTTACCGGCCCGCGTTACGCGGCGTGACCGCGGCCCTTCCCCGACCGGGGGATCACGGGGCACGGTGGGCGGCACCCGAGCGGATCCCCGCTCGCTCCCCCTGCACCGCAGCCGCACCGCTGGAGACCCCATGACCACCGCACCGCCCGCCGCATCCGCCGCGCCGCCCGCATCGCCCGCCGCGCCCGAGGCCCCCGCCGACGTGTCGCGCCGCCGACGCCGCGTGCTCACGGCGTCGTTCATCGGCACCACCGTCGAGTACTACGACTTCTACCTCTACGCCACGGCGTCCGCGCTCGTGTTCGGCAGCCAGTTCTTCCCGAACCAGACGCCCGCGGTCGGGCTGCTCTCGTCGTTCGCGGCGTACGGGGTCGGCTTCCTCGCGCGGCCCATCGGCGGGATCGTCGCCGGGCACCTGGGCGACCGGATCGGCCGCAAGCGCATGCTCGTCTACTCGCTCGTGCTGATGGGCATCGCGTCGACGCTCATCGGCGTCCTGCCGACGTACGCGACCATCGGCCTCGCGAGCGTCGTCGGCCTCGTGTTCCTGCGCCTCGTGCAGGGCATCGCGGCGGGCGCCGAGTGGGGCGGATCCGCGCTGCTCTCCGTCGAGCACGCCCCCGCCCACCGGCGCGGCCTCTTCGGCGCCTTCACGCAGATGGGATCCGCGGGCGGCATGCTCCTCGCCACCGGCGTCTTCACGGCGACGCGCTTCACGCTCGGCGAGGAGACGTTCCTCGCCTGGGGCTGGCGGCTGCCGTTCCTGCTGAGCGCCGTGCTCGTGGCGGTCGGCCTCGTCATCCGCCTCCGCGTGGAGGATGCCGCCGAGTTCCGCGACATCAAGGCGGCCGGGGAGGTGGAGCGCTTCCCGCTCGGCGTCGTGCTGCGGAGGCACCCGCGCGCCGTGCTCATCACCGCGGGCCTCCGCCTCGTGCAGCCCGCGCTCTACTCGATCCTCACCGTCTACACGCTCTCCTACCTCGCCGAGAAGCGCGGCGACTCGGGCAGCGCGCTCACGGCGGTGCTCATCGTGTCGGCGCTGAGCGTGCTCACCACTCCCCTCTGGGGCTGGATCTCCGACCGGGTCGGCCGCCGCCGCCTCACCATCGCGAGCGCCGCCGGCATCGGGATCCTCATCTGGCCGTTCTTCGCGTTCCTCGACTCCGGCCCGCTGCTGCTCCTGCCGCTCGTCTTCGCGCTCGGCATGAACGTCTTCCACGACTCGATCTACGGGCCGCAGGCCGCGTGGTTCGCCGAGCAGTTCCCGACGGGCGTCCGCTACAGCGGCGTCTCGCTCGGCTACCAGGTCGGCAGCATCTTCTCCGTCGGCCTCACCCCGCTGCTCGCGGTGCTGTTCCTGCAGTGGGGGAACGGATCGCCGTGGATCCTCTGCGCGTACATCGGGCTCTACGCGGTGCTGACGATCGCGGCGGCGCTCGCCGCGAAGGACCCGGCGCGCGAGGCGATCGCGGCCCGGCGGGCACAGGCGGCGTCGTCGTCGGACGCGGACGGTTCCGTGCACCCGGCGGTGGCCGTCGCAGGATCGGCTCCGGCGGGCGGCAGGGAGCGCGAGCGCGCGACGACCCGCTAGGGCTGAACGACACGAGGCGGTGGCCGGGAGCGATCCCGGCCACCGCCTCGTGTCGTGACGTCTCGCATCACGACGTGCGCCGGTCAGAGGTCGACCGGCGTCCCGTCCGCCGCGCGCACCCGCAGCGCGTAGCCGTCGCGCGGGCCTGCGGCGAGGTCCGCGAGCGATCCGGCCGGCAGGTCGAGGGCGGCGCGCGCGGCCTCCGTGGGCGCGGGATCCACCGCGGTCTGCGTGAACGCGAGCAGCTCGACGGCCGGGCCAATCGTCGTGCCCGGGTTCGGCGTGGATCCCCAGTCGATGAGGAACGGCACGTCCGGCCGGGCGCCGCGCGGGTGTGTGAGCCGCCACTCGAGGAGCGCGCCCGCGGGCGTGCGGCGGGACAGGTCGGCGACCGGGCCCGGATCCTCGCCGGCGTCGCGCCCCCGAGACGCGACGTCGGCGATGCCGGCCGGGTGGACCGCGTACGTGACGACGCGCGGCGCGGTCAGCTCCGCGATGCCGAAGCGCGTCGGCACGGCGCGGTCGACGCGCGCCGGATCCGGCCCGATGAGCTCGAGGTACCGCGGGCCGCGCACGCCGTCGACCGTGAACGCGACGAGCGCGTTGGCCGTGCCGGTGGGGTGGACGCCGCCGGGCTCCGCCTCGACGCCCGTGCGATCGGCGAACCACGCGACGAGCGCCGCGAGATCCGGCCCCGCGATGACGACGTGGTCGAGGAGCGTCGGGACGGCGGACCCGCCGACCCCGGTCACGCGCCCGCTCCGCGCCGGGAGGCGGGCACCTCGGGTTCGCCGAGGGACAGCATCAGCCGGTTCGCCCAGTTGAAGAACGCGGCGCCGTTGATCACGTCGACCACAGCCGCGTCGTCGAGGCCGGCCGCGCGGAGACGGACGACGTCGGCGGATCCGAACGCGAGCGCCGTCGCCGCGAGCGCCACCGATGCGGCGACCACGGCGTCCCACCGCTCGTCGCCGAGCAGCGCGCCCGTGCCCTGGTCGAGGAAGCGCTGCACGTCGTCGCCGCGGCCGGAGAATCGCGTGGCGGCGGCCGCGTGCACGGACGCGCAGAAGACGCAGCCGTTGGCGCGGGAGGTCGCGGCCGCGGCGAGCTCGCGCTCGGCCCGGCCGATCCCGCCGTCCGGGTTGTGGAAGATGTCGAGGTCGGTGAGCGTGCGGGCCTCGAGCGCGGCGGGATCCCGGGCCAGCAGCCGGAAGTACGGCATGCGCGCGCGGGCGGGCTCCACGAGGGCGGCGCGCTGCACGTCGTCGAGGTCGGCCTCGTCGACGGGCGCGAGCCACGGCACCCAGCCGAGGCCCTCCTGCGTGAAGGCGTCGGGCCGCGCGAGGTCGACGGGGTCGGTGACGGGATCGGCGGCGGTCATCGGGCGGCTCCTGCCGGGTCGGGGGTGGATGCGGTGCGGGCGGGATCCGCGGGCGCGGCGGCGGGCTCCGCGGCCAGGACGGCCAGCCCCCACGCAACGCGCAGCTGGAACGCGAGGAACGCGATCAGCTGCGAGAGGCTCACGATCTCATCGGGCGTCCACCCGGCGGCGCCGAGCGCGCGCAGGGCGTCCGGGCTCGACTCGCGCGGCCGGATCACCAGTAGGTGCGCGTGGGCGAGGGCGGCGGCGAGGCGGGGGCCGACGGCGTCGCGCGTGGCGGCGTCAGGGGTCCACGGATCCGTCGCGACGCTCTCGGCGGCGAGGCCCGGCTCGCGGTACGCGCCGGTCGGTCCCGCGGTGGCGCCGTCGCGCGCGGCCCGGTCGACGACCGGCGCGAGCGACGCGTCGGCGTCGCCGAGGAGGTCGGCGTAGAAGGCGGCGGCGCGGTCGGATCCGTGCAGCCGCGCCACGAAGGCCGCGACCGCGTAGCGCTCGGCGTACGTGAACGCGCCGGGTTCCGCGGGCTCGAGCAGCGCCTCGAAGCTGCGCTGCGCGTTCGCGCGGGCGTCGGGCCGGAGGTCGCGGATCCGGCTCAGGGGGTGGTCGGGGGCGAGGCCGGCCAGGAGGTCGACGACGTCGGCGGGGTGGGTCATGCAGCTCCTCCAGCGAGGGTCGGGGTGGATGCGGGCAGGTGGGCGGCGCGCAGCGACTCGGCGGCGCCGGTCGCGAGCCCGAGGCGGGGCGCGACCTCCGCGCCCAGCAGCTCGAGGCTCCGCAGCGTGAGCGCGTGCGTGGCGGGGATCGAGTGAACCTGGAACGAGACGTCGGTCGCCTGGTCGAGGGTGCGGTCGGCCGCGAGGCCGTCGGCGACCTCGTCGACCGTGCCCAGGTGCGTGTCGGTCACGCGGAGCACGGCGTCGAGGTCGAGCGCGTCGGCCCGCTCGCCGATGACGCTGCGGGCGAAGCGGCGGAGGGCGGGCTCGGCGAGCTCGCGCGCGGCGGCGCGGTCGGCGGGATCCACGACGAGCGCCGTCCGGGACGCGAGGATCCGCTGGGGCGCGCCGGCGGGCAGCGCCTCCCGGTACGCCTCGATGATCGGCAGCTGCAGCTCGTGCAGCGGCGCGTCGGGCGCGGTGTCGGGGCGCGGCTGGGTGCGGGAGAGCAGGAGGCCGTCGCCGCGGGATCCGATGCGCGCGCCGCCCGAGACGGAGAACGTGCCCTGCCAGATGCGCGCCGCGAGGCCGTCGGCCGGCGGGTAGATGCGCGACCCCGTGCCGCGCACCCCGCGTCCCTCGATTGCGTCGAGCAGCACCTGCAGGTGGTCCTGGAACAGCGCGTGGCGGTCGCCGGAGTCGCGCCCGAACGCCGGGAACGAGGCGGGCGTGCCGCCGGACGCGAGACCGAGCTGCACGCGGCCGCCGCTGAGGAGGTCGAGGACGGAGGCGTCCTCGGCGGCGCGCAGCGGATCCTCGAGCGGGAGCGTGAGCACGGCCGTGCCGAGCCCGATGCGGGTGGTGCGGGCCGCGGCCGCCGCGAGGAACACGAACGGCGACGGGAGCCCGCCGCCCTCCTCGCCGAAGTGGTGCTGCGCGAGCCACACCGAGGCGAAGCCGTGACGCTCGGCGTGCTGGATCTGCTCCAGCGCCGCCTCGTAGCGCTCGGCGGGCGTGCCCGCGTCGAGCACGCGGCCGAAGAAGCCGAGCCGGGCGCCGGTCACGCGCGGGCCCCCTCGTCGGTGCGCGCGGCGGGGGCGGCGCCGGCCCCGCGGATCCCGCGACCGGGGATCGCCCGGATCAGCTCCTGCGTGTACTCGTGCTGCGGGTCGTGGAACACGTCGTCCACCCGTCCTCCCTCGACCTGTCGGCCGCGCCGGAGCACGGAGACCGTGTCGGCGATCTGCCGCACGACCGCGAGGTCGTGCGAGATGAACACGTACGTGAGCCCGAGCTCGGACTGCAGCCGCGCGAGCAGCCGCAGCACCTGCGCCTGCACCGTCACGTCGAGCGCCGAGACGGCCTCGTCGAACACCACCAGCTCGGGCCGGAGGATGAGCGCGCGGGCGATCGCGACGCGCTGCCGCTGCCCGCCGGAGAGCTCCCGCGGGCGCCGGTCGGCGGTCTCGGGCGGCAGGTCGACGAGCCGCAGGTGCTCGGCGACCGCATCCCGGCGCGCGGCCGTGTCGCCCGCGCCCGCGCCGTCGCGGAAGTTGAGGAGCGGCTCGCGCACGATCTCCGCGACCGTCTGCCGCGGATCCAGCGACCCGAACGGGTTCTGGTGCACGAGCTGCGCCGTGCGCCGGAACCCACGCAGCCCCCGACCGCGGAGGCCGGCCACGTCGACGCCGCCGACGCGGACCTCGCCCGCCGTCGGCCGGTCGAAGCCCGCGATGACGCGCCCGGTCGTGGTCTTGCCGGAGCCCGACTCCCCCACGATCGCGTGCGTCGTGCCGCGCGGAACCCGGAAGGAGACGTCGTCGACGGCCACCAGCGGGGATGCGCCGCGGCGGCGGAACTCCCGGCGGAGGCCGGTGACCTCGACGAGCGGCGGCGCGGCGGGATCCACGACCGCGGGCGCGCGCTCCACCACCTGCCGGAACGACGGCGCGTCCGCGAGGAGCGCCCGCGTGTAGGCCGAGGCCGGCGACGCGAGCACGCGCGCGGCCGGTCCCGTCTCCTGCACGCGGCCGCGCTGCATCACGACGACCTCGTCGGCGCGCTCGGCGGCCACCGCCAGGTCGTGCGTGATCATCAGCAGGCCCGCGCCGGTCTCCTCCCGGAGCCGGTCGAGCAGGTCGAGCACGCGGCGCTGCACGGTCACGTCGAGGGCGCTCGTGGGCTCGTCGGCGATGATCAGCTCGGGCTCGAGCGCGATCGCCGCGGCGATGAGCACGCGCTGGCGCATGCCGCCGGACAGCTCGTGCGGGTACTGCCGGGCGCGCGTCTCCGGGTCGTCGATGCCGACGCGCGCGAGGAGGTCGAGCACGCGGGCGCGGTTCCGGCGTCGGTCGCGGGATCCGTGGATCCGCAGCCCCTCGGCGACGCTCGCGCCGATGGTGGCCACGGGGTCGAGCGAGCTCCCCGGATCCTGCGGCACGAGCCCGATGCGGCGGCCGCGGATGCCGCGCAGCCGCGACTCCCCGATGCCGACCAGCTCGGTGCCGCCGAGCGCGATGCCGCCGCCCGCGATGGTGCCGTTGCGGGCGAGGAGCCCGACCACGGCCTGCGCGACGGAGGACTTGCCGGATCCGGACTCGCCGACGAGCGCCGTGACGCGTCCCGCCGCGACCTCGAAGGAGACGCCGTCGACCGCGCGGCGGCTACCCGCCGCCGTCCGGTAGTCCACCTGCAGGTCGCGCACGGCGAGGAGCGGATGCGTGGGATCGGTCATGCGAGCTGCCCTCCGCGGATCGACTGGCTGATGCGGTTGGTCGCGAGCACGACGGCCACGACCACGGCGCCCGGGAGCACCGTGAGCCACCACGCGGTGGCAACGTAGTCGCGGCCCTCCGCGACGAGCAGGCCCCACTCGGGCGTGGGCGGCGGGGCGCCGTAGCCGAGGAAGCCGAGCGTGGAGATCTGCAGGATCGCGGATCCGAACTGCAGCGCGGCGAGCGCGATCACGGGCGTCAGCGAGTTCGGCAGCACGTGCCGGCGCAGCACCTGCACGAGGGTGCCGCCGGATCCGTACGCCGCCTCGACGTACTCGCTGATCCGCACGCGCACCACCTCCGCCCGCGACAGCCGGGCGAACACGGCGATGGACGTGACGCCCACCGCGATCGCGGCGTTCGTGGTGCCGAAGCCCAGCAGGATCACGATGCTCAAGCTGAGCAGCAGGCCCGGGATCGCGAGCAGCACGTCGACGAGCCGCATGAGCACGTCGTCGACGATGCCGCCGACCGTGCCCGCGACCACGCCGAGCAGCGTGCCGACGACGAGCCCGACGAGCACCGCGACGACCGCGCCGACGACGGACTGCGACGCCCCGAACACGACGCGCGTGTAGAGGTCACGGCCGGTGGAGTCGGTGCCGAACCAGTGCGCGGCGCTCGGCGCCTGCAGCGACGGCGCGACGGACGCGGTCGGGCTGCCGGACGCGAAGAGCCCGGGGACGAGCGCCCACAGCAGCATCACGAGCACGACGAGCACGGGGATCACGAGGCCGCCGGCGAGGCGCGCCCGGCTGCGGGGACGCGCGCGGGGCGCGTCGATGGTGGCGAGCGTGGCGCTCATCGCGCACCTCCTCTGCGCAGGCGCGCGTCGAGAACGGGGTAGAGCAGGTCGACCGCGAGGTTGATCACGACGTAGGCGACCGTGGAGAGCACGACGACCGCGAGCAGCACCGGGCTGTCGCGGCTCGCGACGGCCTGCACGGTGAGCTGGCCGACGCCCGCGCGGCCGAACACGGCCTCGGTGACGACCGCCCCGCCGACGAGCTCGCCGAACAGGAGCCCGGCCATCGTCAGCGTGGGCAGCAGCGCGTTCCGGCCGACGCCGTGCAGCAGCAGCCACGGGGTGCCGGCGCCGCGCGCCCGCACCACCTCGACGAACGGCATGGCCGAGACGTCGTCGATGCTGCGGATGAGCACCTGCGCGAGCGGCGCCGCGATCGGCACGGCGATGGTGAGCACGGGCAGGATCAGCGCCTCGCCGGGGCTCGCGCCGATGATCGGCACCAGCCCGAGCCGGAACGACAGCACCTGGATGAGGATGATCCCCACCCAGAACACGGGCAGCGAGACGAGCAGCGGCGGCAGGTCGCGGAAGACCCGGCGGATCCACCGGGCACCGCCGTACGTCGCGAGGAACGCGATCGGCACGGCCAGCACCACGGCGACCAGGAGGCCGAGCACCGCGAGCACGAGCGTCGACGGGATCGCCGTGGCGAGCAGCGTCGACACGGCCGCGCCGCTCTGCACCGAGTACCCGAGCTGCCCCTGCGCGAACGCGGCGGCGGACTCGCCGAGCCGCACGATGAGCGGGCGGTCGGCGCCGTACGACTCGCGGATCGCCGCGAGCTGCTCCGGCGAGAGGCCGAGCTCCGGGCTGCCGTAGCGGGCGAGCACCGCGTCGCCGGGGAGCGCCGCGAGCAGCACGTAGGCCACGACGTAGGCGAGGACGAGCACGACGACGGCCTGGCCGGCGCGGCGGAGGACGTAGCTCATCGCGGTCCCCCGACCGGCGCCGTGGGGAGAACGGCGCGCCGCATCAGCGGTCGAGCCAGACGCCCGCGAACACGGGGCGGCCGACCGACTCGGTGGCGAAGCCCTGCACGTCGCCGCGGAGTCCGTAGACCTGCGGCTCCTCGAACAGCGGCAGCACGTAGGCCTGGTCGGCGATGCGCTGCTGCGCCGCCTCCGACGCGGCCTGCCGGCCCTCCGTGGTGGGCTCCGAGGCGATGCGGGTGAGGAGCGCGTCCAGCTCCGGGTCGGCGATGCTGCCGTCCGCCGGGTTCCGGTTGAGCAGCACATTGCGGTTGCTAGAGGAGTACTGCGACTTGAGGACGTCGTAGTCCGAGCGGCCGACCATCGAGTGGTACGCCTCGAGCGCGTCCGGGTCCTGCGAGGCCTTCGTCTGCGCGGCCTGGTCGCCCGAGAACAGCTCCACCTTCACGCCGATCTCCGCGAGCTGCGACTGGATCAGCGTCACGACCTCCTTGGAGCGCGGCTGCGGGAGCGCCTCGTTCACGACGAGCTCCAGCTCGCGGCCGTCCTTCTCGCGGACGCCGTCGGATCCGGGGATCCAGCCGGCCTCGTCGAGGAGCGCGGCCGCCTTGTCGGCGTCGTGCGCGTAGTACGAGGAGGTGTCGACGTAGCCGAGAGCGCTCTTGGCGAGCACGCCGGTCGCGAGCGGGTAGCTGTCGCTGAAGAGGGTGTCGAGGATCGCCTGCCGGTCGACGCCCGCGATGATCGCCTGCCGCACGCGCACGTCCGCGAGCTGGGGCGTGCGGAAGCGGAGGTTGATGCCGTTGTCGACGCCGTTGGTCGCCGCGGCGACGAGCTGGAGGTCGCCCGTGCGGAACTGCGCCTCGTCGGGCGCCTCGATCTGCCGCGCGACGTCGGCCTGCCCGGCGACGACCGTCCCGACCCGCACGCTGTCCTCGGCGGCGACGATGAGGTCCACCCCGTCGACGAGCGGCCGGCCCTGGTGCTCGGCCGCGGGCGGCGCCCAGTCGTAGTCCTCGCGGGCGGCGAGCTGGATCTGCGTGCCCACCGACTCCCCGGACACCGTGAACGGCCCGCTCCCGATGACCGTCTCCGCCTGCCCGGGCCCGAACCCGTCGTCGGCCTTGGCGAGCGTGGAGTCGGAGACGAGCCCCGAGTTGATGGTCGAGGTGGCCTGCGCGAAGCCCGGCGAGGGCGCCGTGAAGTGGAACCTGACGGTGTCCGCGTCGACGACCTCGCCGCGGTCGTAGTTGTTGATCGCCTCGCTGACGGTGAGCGCGCGGTCGACGTCGCCCTTCCCGTAGAGGTCGAAGTTCGCGACGACGTTCTCCGCCGTGAGCGGCGTGCCGTCGGAGTAGGTGACGTCGGTGCGGATGTCGAACGTGTACTCGGTCGCGTCGGCGTTGACCTCGGGCAGCGCCGTCGCGATCCACGGCTCGAGCTCGAGCGTCTCCGGGTCCTGCCAGAGCAGCCGGTCGGTGATGTTGTTGACGACCGCGCCGTTCGGGTAGAAGCCCGCGGCCGGCGGGTAGAGCGTCGTCCAGGTCTGCGGCTCGAGGTAGGTGAGCGTGCCGCCGGCCTTCGGTTCGCCGCTCGCCGCTCGATCCCCTCCGCCGCCCGCGGAGCACCCGGCCATCAGACCGGTCGCCGCGACGAGGGCGGTGAGGGCGATGACGGGGCGGGGAGGACGAGGCATGGTTCTGCTCCTGCGTGTGCTGTGTGCGGATGGGGTGAGACGACTCCAACATGCATGCAGGCTCTTCGCAGGCCCGCGGAACACGCGGCGTAACGAGGTGCAACGCGGCGTCATACGAGGAATGCCACACGCGTGGTCGCCGTTGCGGCGCCGGCGTGACGCCTCGCCGCCGTCGACTCCGCTGCCGGTCGCCGGCTCCCCCTAGGGTCTCAGGATGACCGCGCACCCCACCGTCCGTCCCGCCGTGCCCGACGACGCCGACGGGATCGCCGAGGTCCACATCCGCACCTGGCGGGAGACGTACGCGCACCTGCTGCCGGCCTCGTACCTCGACGGCCTCGACGTCGCGACGCGCGCGGAGCAGTGGCTCGGCACGCTGACCTCCGCATCCACGGCGCCGCCGTACGTCGCGCTCGACGGCGACCGCATCGTCGGCTTCGCGCTCGCGGGACCCGCGCGCGACGAGGATCCGCCCCGCCCCTTACAGCTCTACGCGATCAACGTGGTCGCCTCCGCCCACGGCACCGGCGCGGGCCAGGCCCTGTTCGACGCGGCCGTCGGCGACTCCCCCGCCTACCTCTGGGCCGCCGACGACAACCCGCGCGCGGAGGCGTTCTACCGCCGGAACGGGTTCGCGCGGGATGGCGGCGTGGAGTCGCAGACGTTCCAGGGAGCCGAGATGGTCACGGTGCGGATGGTGCGGTGAGGGTGGGCGGGCGGCCGTCGTGGGGCCGCCCGGGAGTCGGTCACATCGTGTTCCAGTGGAAGTCGCCGCTCGCGTCGGCTCCCTTGCCACCGCAGCGGTAGCTCCGGCCGTTCTCGGCCTGGGCGACCTGGCCGACCTGCGACGGAGAGCAGTATGTCCCGGGGCCGATCAGCCCGGTCTGCTGCGCCGGCTCGGGAGCCGGAGCGGCCGGAGCAGGTGCGGGAGCAGGAGCGACCGGCGCCGGAGCGGGAGCCGCCGGCTGCTGGACGGGCGCGGGCGCGACCGTCGGCGCGACAGTGGGCTCGGGCGTCGGAGTCGGGGCGGGCGCCAGCAGCGTGAGCGTCACGGTGGATCCGGCATCGGTGCGTGATCCCGCGACCGGGCTCTGCGACTTGACCGTCATGCCGTCCGTGACGCTCGTCGCCTCACCCGACTCGAGGACGTACTGGACGACGTAGCCGGCCTCGCGGAGGAGCGCGCGGGCGTCCGTCGCGGACTTCGCGTTGACGTCCTCGACGACGTGGACCACGGGGGTCGGCGTGGCGGTGGGCGTCGGGCTCGCGGACGGGGTCGGGCTCGCGCTGGCGGAGATCGCCTCCGCCTGGCGCGGAGCGGGTGCGGATGCCGCGACCGGCACCGTGGCCCCGATGACGATGAGCACGGCCGCGCCCAGGGCGGCGACGCCGTTCCGTGAACGGGTCGTCAGGACGGGGATCCAGCTGCGACGGCCCGTGGCGTACGGGTAGAGAGCAGTGGCGATCCCGACGAGGCCGAGCGAGACGAACATGCCGCCGAAGCCGCCGAGGGCAGTGATGATCAGCACGGCCAGCGCCACGACGGACCCGATGACCCAGGTCGCCGCAGGGTGGCGGCTCGGGCGCGTGTCGGTGATCACGGAGGCAGGAGCCGCAGGAGCGACCGGCGCCGCGACGGCATGCTGTCGCGGCGGCACCGGCATCGCGACGGTCGCCGCCGCCGCGCGGGCGCTCTTGTCCCGCGCCGCCGCCTCGCGCTCCGCGGCCTTCGCCTGCATGGCCGCCTCGCGCTGCGCGAGCTTCGCGACGCGCTGCTGCTCGGCCTCTGCGGCACGCACTGCCTTCGCCTGCGCGGCTTCGGCGGCCCGCATCGCCTTGTCGTGCGCTGCCTCGGCGGCCTGCGCGTGACGTACGGCGTCGACCTGCTGCGACGCGACGACGGCGGCAGTCGCGGCCGAGCTCGGAGCGGGCGCCTGCACTGCGGCGGGCTGCACCATCGGCGCGACGTGCTGCGTCCACGCGGATCCGTCCCAGTAGCGGAGCTGCCCGGATCCGTCGGGGAACCAGCCGGCAGGGGCGGCGGAGGGGACGTCGGGCATGGAGCTCCTCGGGTGCGTGCCGCGGCGAAGGGGTAGGCGGCAGATGGTGCCGTCGAGTGATGACGCCTGAGGCTATGAGCGCGCTCCCCCGGCCGTAAGCCCTCGCATGGGGGTAAAAGGGGCGCGGGACTACTGGGATCCGCTGCCCCGACCGGCGTCGTACGGACCCCTCGCCGTGGACGCCGACGATCGCGCCCGCTCGACCGAAGCGATGATCCGTTCCGCCACCTCACCCGCCGGCTCGTGTTCCCAGAACCGCAGCACGGTCCACCCGAGGCGACGGAGGAGGGCAGACACCTCAGCGTCGCGCTCCACGTTCCGCGCGAGCTTCGGGATCCAGTAGTCGGCGTTCGCCTTCGGCATGTGCAGGTGCTCGCGGCAACTGTGCCAGAAGCACCCGTCGATGAAGACGGCGATCCGCTGCCGGGTGAAGGCGATGTCGGCACGGCTCCGCGACTCCTGCACCACGCGGTGGTCGACCCGGTAGCGCAGGCCACGGGCGTGGAGGATCTTTCGTACAGAGAGCTCAGGCCGCGTATCACGTCGCCTGTTGGATCGCATGATGCTGCGTGCTGCGTCAGACGAGGCCCAGGACATGACGGGATGGAAGCACGGACCTCCGACTCCTCGGCCCTGATGTCGCGATCGAGATTCCCTAGCCTGAGACCATGCCCGCACCGCGACACCCGCTGTCCTTCACGCGATACGACATGAGCGAGGGAGGATCTGCCGCCGCGCTCTTCGCCGACTCGACGAAGGTGTGCGGGATCTACGTCCTCGAATTCGAGGACGAGATGCGGTACGTGGGCCAGACACGTGACATCGTCGCGCGGTATGCCACCCATCGTCGCCGTCACGGGGACATCGTGGCCCTGAGCTTCGCTCCGTGTTCAGTCGCCGACCTCGACGAGAACGAGCGGAAGGAGATCCGAAGGCAAGAAGCGGCGCATGGTCTCCGCAATCTCAGTCTCACTGGCCGGCCCGCCGGAGAAGGAGACCTCGAAGTCACTGTCGACGAGGGGGAAAGCGTCCTCCTACCCTGGGACCGTGATCGACGCTTCCGCCTCCGCGACGAGGGCGAGATGACGATGCAGCGGAGATTCTGGGACCTGGCAGCGAGATCCGATTACGACGAGATGGCGGATGCCCTCGCGGCATACGTCGACGAGTGCATCCCGGACCCCTTCGGCACCCAGCGCGTCCTCTGGACGATCGTCGCGTCTCCGACGACTTCTCGAACCGCTGATGGTCGCAGGCTCTTCACCCTTTCCTGCGGTGGTCGCGAGACCCTCTTCGCCTGGGAGCAACTGACGGGGAGGGGCCGCCGACTCGATATCTGCTTGAACGTCGACGGAGATCAGGTGCGAGCGTCGAGTCCTTCCGCCGCTGTGCCTCAGCTCGGCGAGCTCGTCTTGATGAGACTGGAGACGGTGGCCTACGGGAACGAGATCGTCCACCGGAGCGTCACGCGTTCCTGGCCACAGCTGGCGCGCGTCCTAGCCCGCTCGCATGTCGCGGAGGGCGCCTACAGGCTCAACACGATGCTGATGCGTCGCCGCTCCTCGCCCTACCGCCGGCATCACAACCAGGCCTTCGCCGACGACATCCTCCGTCGAGCGGAGCTGCGCAGCCGCCCGACCTCGTGAGCATCCGGTGAGCGCGGGCTCGAGATCACACCAGCCGCTCGATGAACTTCCCACCGACCTCGGGCCAGATCGACCCGACGCCGTAGTCGTTCAGCAGCTCCTCGAGGTCCCGGGGAGGTTGCGAGGGGAGCAGCACGGCCTTCCTCGCGTGCGAGACGAAACGGGCGTAGTCGAGGATCTGTCCCAGCGCAGTACGGATGTCGTGCCGGGTCGCCGACGCTTTCGCCTCGATAAGCAGCTCCCGCGAAGGATCGTAGACGTCCGTGTACAGAGTCGCGCCGCCTGGACTCGGAATCCGATGGCGCTCCGCCAGCACGTGTCGGGTCGCGAGCAACCAACGGGCGTACCGGTGGACCAGCTGCGCTTCCGTTCGGAGATGCGTCTGGGACTCACGGTTCCTCTCCACCATGTACGCCGACACGTGACTCACCTCGAGCGGAAGTCGTTCGGTGAGGAGCGACGGTGAAGCGAGGTGCGCCAGTCGCGCCGCCTCAGTCACGCCGACGGGGCGGAGCCGGAAGATGAAGACGGATCGCATGAAGCCGTCGGCTCCAGGGGCATCGTCGACGAGGAAGGGATCGTCCTCCGGGAGTTCGAATTCACCGACGTACTTGACCTCAGGACTCTCGCCCTGCTTCTCGAACAGTCGGAGGGCCCTGCCCTCGTCGTGATGATCCCGCACGGCCCTGTTGCCGCTGGTCATCACCTGAGCGCCTCTTGGCCCTTCGCCCGTGTAGTGGAACGTTCCGTCCGGGTGCCAGCCGTCGAAAACGTCATATCCGCTCGAGCGCCCTCCGGGACCGGTGAACAAGAGGACGTTGCGCGTCTTCGCGCTGGGTTCCATCCCACCTTGTCGCCCGCCGCCGTACTCCGCGTGGATCTGACGTCGCCTCCGAACGTCCCCGACCGGTATGGCCCATTCCTGCTGATCCACGTGCTCTCGCTCTCGTCACGAAAGCCTGGCACTCGATAGGTATTCAAGGATGCACCCCGACCGGGTCACAGGAGGTCGGCCAGAAGAGTCCCGGACACGAGGATCGGCCTGCCTCATACGGGCGGTCCCTCGGACGCGGCGGGTGACTCACGCCTTCCACGGAGACGCCCTGGGAAGGACACGATCAGCCCGGATATGACGAATGCCCCGGCCGGACCCAAAGGTCCTTCCGAGGCATGTCCGTCGGGCTGACAGGATTTGAACCTGCGACCCCTTGACCCCCAGTCAAGTGCGCTACCAAGCTGCGCCACAGCCCGCTACCCATCGCTGGGCAACTCGTAGAGCCTACCGCATCAGCGGCACTGCTCCGGCACGTCGGGCAGCCCAGATCAGGCCGGAGTGCCGCCCGTCGAGTGCGCCGCGGACGAACCCGGCGCCGAGCCGTCAGCCCGCCCCGGCTTCGGGAACGCGTCCCGCATGTGGTCGCTCCGCAGGATGTCGGCCACCCCGATGAGCAGCAGCGAGAACACGATCTGCTCGACGACCATCCAGAGCGGGTAGAGGCCCGGGATCGCGGCGATCACCAGGGTCACGATGGGGAAGATCTGGCTGAACAGGCGCAGGCGCGAGTACGCCCACCAGTAGCCGGCCGAGGCGCGCCAGGCGAAGTAGTAGAGCGTGATGGTCATCGCGAGCACCACGAACGAGCGGAACCAGACGGCGGGGGCGATCGCGATGCCGTCGGCGGCGAGGGTCAGGGCGATGGCCACGGCGGTCGCGCCGACGGCGGTCTCGGCGATGAGGATCCACCGGATCCAGCGGAACGCTCGCGCCGTCCACGGGTGGTCGCGCATGTCCTCGGCGATGACGTGGCCCGCCTGGCGCCCGGCGGCGATCCGATCGAGACGGCTGAGCAGCTGGTCCACCGGTGCGATCCTCCGTGTCTCGTGAGCGGGCGTCGGATGCGCCCGGATCAGGGTACGACGTGACGCCGCGAGCCGCCCGCGAACCCGCGAGGGGACGCCAGACGGACAGGCTCCGCTCCCCCGCATGACACCCCGTGACGCCCCGCGTCGTCACACCCCGCAACCCCGCGTCACAACCGTCGCGACCGAATCAGACCCGCCCCTACCGTGGCCCCACCGCGAGGCGCGGCACCGGTCGCGCCCCTTCACGAGAGGACAGGACATGACCCTGATCGACCGCGAGCCCCGACCCGCATCCGGCTCCCCCACGCCCGCCCACGGCACCGCGAACACGACCGCGAACGCCGACCGCCCGCGCCCCGCGCCCCTCGGCGACGCGCCCGTCGACCGCTGGAAGGGCGCCCCGCGTCCCACGACGCCCGCCTCATGGATCGCCCGCGCCCGCGAGGTCGCCGACATCCTCGCCGTCGACCAGGTCGAGCGCGACCGCGCCGGCGCCAGCCCGCACCAGGAGGTGGCGCTCCTCAAGCACGCCGGCCTCGTCACGCTGCTCGGCCCGGCCGAGCACGGCGGCGGCGGGCAGACGTGGGACACCGCGTACAAGGTGATCCGCGCGGTCGCCCGCGGCGACGGGTCCATCGGCCAGCTCCTCGGCTACCACTACCTCTGGGCGTGGGCGGCGCGGCTCGTCGGCACGGACAGGCAAATCGCGGCCGTCGAGGAGCTCGCCACCACCGGGAACCTCCTCTTCGGCGGCGCCGTGAACCCGCGCGACTCCGACCTCGTCATCCGCGAGGACGGCGACGACCTGATCTTCTCCGGCCGGAAGTCCTTCTCGACGGGTGGGGTCGTCTCCGACCTCACGGTGCTCGAGGGCGTGATCGAGGGCACCGACACCCACGTGTTCGCGATCGTGCCGACGGACCAGCCGGGCATCGTCTTCGGCCACGACTGGGACAGCCTCGGGCAGCGGCTCACGGAGTCGGGCTCGGTGGAGATCCGCGACGTGCGGGTGCCGTGGACGGATGCCGCCGGCTTCGTCGACAAGGTGTTCCAGCCGCTCGTCTACGGCACGCTCAACGTGCCCGCGATCCAGCTGGTGTTCGCGAACTTCTACCAGGGGATCGCCGAGGGCGCGCTCGAGACGGCCGCCGCGTACACGCGCAGCACCACGCGCGCCTGGCCGTACGGCGGCGACGACAAGGAACGCGCGACCGACGAGTGGTACGTGCTCGAGGGCTACGGGCAGCTGCAGTCGAAGCTCTGGGCGTCGGAGGCGCTGCTGGATCGCGTGGGCGCCGAGATCAGCGCCGTGCTGCACGCGCCGCGCGAGAGGCTCACGGAGCGGAAGCGCGGCGAGATCGCCGTGCGGGTGGCGGCGGCCAAGGCGCGCATCGTCGAGGACGGGCTCGAGGTCGGCACGCGCGTGTTCGAGCTGACGGGTGCGCGCGCCACGGCCTCGACGGTCGGGCTCGACGTCTTCTGGCGGAACCTCCGCACGCACAGCCTCCACGACCCGATCGCCTACAAGCGCCGCGAGGTCGGCCGGCACGTGCTCCTCGGCGAGATCCCGGAGCCGACCTGGTACACGTGATCCGCGCCCGCGAGACGACGGACGGCGCCGTCCCCGAGAAGGGATCGACGCCGTCCGTCGTGCTGCGAGCAGGAAGGGAGCGCTAGCGCTTCCGCTTCTCCCGCACGCGCATGTTGACGATGATCGGGCTGCCCTCGAAGCCGTAGATCTCGCGCAGGCGACGCTGGATGTACCGGCGGTACTGCGGGTCGAGGTACCCGGTCGTGAAGAGCACGAATGTCGGCGGCCGGCTCGAGGCCTGCGTGCCGAACAGGATGCGCGGCTGCTTGCCGCCGCGCACGGGGTGCGGGTGCGCCGCGGTGAGCTCCGCGAGGAAGGCGTTGAACTTGCCCGTCGCGATGCGGGTGTCCCACGACTCGAGCGCCGTCTCGAGCGCCGGCACGAGCTTCTCCATGTGGCGGCCGGTGCGCGCCGAGATGTTGACGCGCGGCGCCCACGACACGTGCGCGAGGTCGGTCTCGATCTCGCGCTCGAGGTAGCGGCGGCGCTCGTCGTCGAGGAGGTCCCACTTGTTGAACGCCAGCACGAGCGCGCGGCCCGACTCGAGCACCAGCTCGATGATGCGGATGTCCTGCTCGCTGATGACCTCGGAGACGTCGATCATGACGACCGCCACCTCCGCCTTCTCCAGCGCCGCGCTCGTGCGGAGCGACGCGTAGAAGTCGGCGCCCTGGGCGAGGTGCATGCGGCGGCGGATGCCGGCGGTGTCGACGAAGCGCCACACCTTGCCGGCGATCTCGACCTGCTCGTCGACCGGGTCGCGCGTGGTGCCGGCGAGCTCGTTGACGACCACGCGCTCCTCGCCCGCGGCCTTGTTGAGCAGGCTCGACTTGCCGACGTTCGGGCGGCCGAGGATGGCGACGCGGCGGGGTCCGCCGACCTCCTCCTTGGCGACCTTGGAGACGAGCGGCAGGGTCTTCAGCACGAGGTCGAGCAGGTCGGCCACGCCGCGGCCGTGCAGCGCGGAGACGGGGTGCGGCTCGCCGAGGCCGAGCGACCACAACGAGGCGGCGTTCGGCTCCTGGCGCGCGTCGTCGACCTTGTTGGCCGCGAGGATCACCGTCTTCTTGGTCTTGCGGAGCAGGCGGACGACGTGCTCGTCCGTGCTCGTGGCGCCCACGTTGGCGTCGACGACGAAGAGCACGGCGTCGGCGAGGTCCATCGCGATCTCGGCCTGCATGGCCACGGACGCGTTGATGCCCTTCGCGTCGGGCTCCCAGCCGCCGGTGTCGACGAGCGTGAACCAGCGGCCCGCGTACTCGGCCTTGTAGGAGACGCGGTCGCGCGTGACGCCGGGGGTGTCCTCGACGACGGCCTCGCGGCGGCCGAGGATGCGGTTGATGAGCGCCGACTTGCCGACGTTCGGGCGGCCGACGACCGCGAGCACGGGCAGCGCCGGCAGGTACGTGACCTGGTCGGGGTCGTCGGTGGCGGACTCGAGGACCTCGAGGTCCTCGTCGTCCAGCTCGTAGTCCTCGAGCCCGGCGCGGAGCGTCTGCGCGCGCTGGGCGGCGAGCTCCTCGTCGATGCTCGACAGGCGCTCGGACAGCGCGCTGTCGAGCTCGGGGAAGTCGTCGTCGTGATCAGCCATGTTGTCCTCTGGCGTGTCGGCCCGTCGCCGGGCCGCGCCTCAATCTGTCCGTGCGTGAACGAGATCGACCACCGCCTGGACGGTCTGGTCGAAGTCGATGTCCGTGGAGTCGATGGTGGTCACACCATCTGCGGCGTTCATGAAATCGACGACCTGCGAGTCGGCCCGATCCCGGGAGGCGAGTGATTCGCCAACCGCGGCTGCCGACTGGGTCGACGTCTCCGCGGAACGCCTGCTCATCCTAGCTTCCGGGGAGGCCGTCAGCAGAATGCGGACCTGGGCGTCGGGCGCGACGACCGTCGTGATGTCGCGGCCCTCGACCACGATGCCGGGCTTGTCGCTCGACGCCATGAGCGAGCGGAAGAGCTCCACCATGTAGTGCCGCACCTCGGGGACGCGGGCCACGCGGCTCACGACGGCGGAGACGCGGGGCTCGCGGATCGCCTCCGTGACGTCGGTGCCGCGGACGCTCACGCGCGTCTCCTCGGGGTCGATCGCGATGTCGTAGTCGAAGCCCTCGATGAGGCTCGTGACAGTGGCGGGATCCTCGGTGTCGACGCCGCTCTCCAGCGCGAACCAGCTGAGCGCTCGGTAGGCGGCGCCCGTGTCCTGGTAGTCGAAGCCGAGAGCGCGCGCGGCGGCGCGGCTCACGCTCGACTTGCCGCTGCCGGCGGGGCCGTCGACGGCGACGACCGTGCGATTGAGGGTGGCGTCCACGAGGAGGGCGTCCTCCAGCGGGTCGGGTGCGTTCACAGCGTCTCCGGTCATCCGGCGATCCTCCAGTCACGTTCTTCCAGCCGCGCGACCAGGCGGTCGCGGGCCTCGGGCAGCACGGCGATCTCGACGAGACCCACCTGCGCGCCCTGCGAGTGCTCGAGGCGCAGGTCCTCGATGTTGACGTCGGCGGCGCCCACGTCGTCGATCAGCGCGGCCAGCTGGCCGGGGCGGTCGTCGATCATCACGGTCACGGCGGCGAAGCGGCGGTCCTGCCCGTGCTTGCCGGGGATGCGCGCGACGCCCGCGTTGCCCGCGTGGATCCGCTCGGCCACCCGGAGCCTGGCCCCCTGCGCGTCGACGTCGTCGAGCGCGTCGATCACGTCGTCGAGGTCGGTGCGGAGCGCCTTCAGGATCGGCACGACGCGCGAGGCGTTGGCGCCGAGGATCTGCACCCACAGCGCCGCGTCGCTCGACGCGATGCGCGTGGTGTCGCGGAGCCCCTGCCCGGAGAGGCCGAGGGCGCTCGCGTCACCGTCGGCCAGCCGCGACGCCAGGAGGCTCGCGACGACCTGCGGCACGTGCGAGACGAGCGCCACCGAGGCGTCGTGCTCCTCGGCCGTCATCTCGATGGGCACGGCGCCGAGGTCGAGGATCAGCTGCTCGACGGGCGCGCCCGCGGCGTACGTGATGCCGTCGTGGCCCGCGATGACCCAGGGCCGGCCGAGGAAGAGGTCGCCCGTCGCGGAGACGGGGCCGCCGCGCTCGCGCCCGGCGAGCGGGTGGGAGCCGAGGTAGCGGGACAGGTCGGCGCCCATCGCCGCGAGCTCGGCGAGCGGCGCGGCCTTCACGCTCGCGACGTCCGTGACGAGGGCCTCGGGATGCGCGGCCAGCTCGGCGGCGACCACGCGCGCCGTCACGTCGGGCGGCACGCAGACGACGACCAGCGACGGCCGGTCCGGCACCGCGCCGATGTCGGCGATGCGGCCGGCGCCCATGTCCGCGGCGAGGCGGAGCGTCGTCGGCGACGCGTCGGCCAGCACCACGTCGACGCCGCGCGCGCGGAGCCCGAGCGCGATGCTCGTGCCGAGGAGGCCCGTGCCGACGATGCGGACGGTCCCCTGCACGCGCGTGTCGGCGGCGGCGGCCGCGCCCGCGGCCTCGCTCACTCGCCGTCCTCGCGGTCCACGTCCCCCTGCGCCTCGGCGGCGGCGCCGGCACCCTGCGGGGTCGCGGGTCCGGCCTGCGCGCGGGCCTCGCGCGAGATCGTGAGGAGCTGGCCGAGCTCGTCGGAGGTGAGGTCGCGCACGCGGCCGACCCCGAGAGATCCGAGGTGCAGCGGCCCGAACTGGCGGCGCACGAGCTCCTCCACCGGGTGGCCGACCTCGTCGAGCATGCGGCGCACGATGCGGTTGCGGCCCGAGTGCAGCGTGATCTCCACGAGCGTCTGGTCGCCGCCGCCCGAGAGGATGCGCGCGCGATCCGCCTGGATGGGCCCGTCCTCGAGGTCCACGCCCTGCGTGAGGCGCTGGATCGTCTGCGGCGTGACGCGGCCCGTGACCTTCGCGATGTACGTCTTCAGCACGCCGAAGGACGGGTGCGCGAGCACGTGCGCGAGGTCGCCGTCGTTGGTGAGGATCAGCAGGCCGCTCGTCTCCGCGTCGAGGCGGCCGACGTTGAACAGGCGCTCCTCGAACTCCTCCGTGAACTCGCGGAGGTCGGGCCGGCCGCGCTCGTCGCGCAGCGAGGAGTAGATGCCGACCGGCTTGTTGAGCATGAGGTAGCGCTTGGAGGTGTCGAGCTGCACGGCCCGGTCGTCGACCGCGACCTCGTCGACGTCGGGGTCGATCCGGCGGCCGGGCTCGGTGACGACCTCGCCGTTCACGGTGACGCGGCCCGCGGCGATCATGTCCTCGCAGACGCGGCGGCTGGCGACGCCGGCGGCGGCCATCACCTTCTGCAGGCGGATGCCCTGCACCGGCTCATCCGGGTTCCAGGCATGGTCAGAGGAGGGGGTCATGGAAGCCTTCCGCCCCGTCGGGGAGCAACGGGGAGATCGGGGGGAGCTCGTCGAGCGAGTTGATGCCGAGCTGCGTGAGCAGGTGGTCTGTCGTACCGTAATGGATCGCGCCGGTCTCGCCGTCGGTGAAGGCCTCGGTCACGAGGCCCCGCGCGAGCAGCGTGCGCACCACCGAGTCGACGTTCACGGCGCGGATCGCGGCGACCTGGCTGCGGCTGATCGGCTGCTTGTACGCGATGACGGCGAGCGTCTCGAGGGCCGCCTGCGAGAGGCGCGTGGGGTTCTGCGTGAGCACGTGGTCGCGGATCACGGTGTCGTACTCGGGCCGCACGTACACGCGCCAGCCGCCGCCGACCTCGCGCAGCTCGAAGCCGCGGCGCACTCCCCCGGTCCTCCCGTCGAAGTCGTCGACGAGCCGCTGGATCGCGCGGCGCACCTCGCGCACGGGTGTCGAGGTCGCCGTCGCGAGGGTCGTCACGCTCTGCGGCTCGTCGGCGACCATGAGCAGCGCCTCGAGCGCGCGGTCGAGGTCGAGCGGGGCATCGGCGTCGGCGGGCTCCGCGGCAGTGCCGTCGGCGGGATCCCCGGGCTCAGCCGTCATAGCCGGCCCCCAGACTCGCGAGCGCGTCGTCGGTCCAGCTCTCGGCGGTCCACGTGAGCGTGAGCTCGCCGAGCGCCTCCGGCTGGTCGAACTCGATGGCGGCGACGCGGTACAGCTCGAGCACGGCGAGGAAGCGCGCGATCACGACGCCCGTGACCCCCGCGTCCGCGACGAGCTCCCGGAACGTGACCGGCGCGCCGCCCCGCAGCCGCGCGACGACGACGGCCGCCTGCTCGCGGATGCTCACGAGGGGCGCGTGCAGGTGGTCGAGCCCCACGGTAGGGATCTCGCGCGGCGCGAGCGCGAGGAGGGCGATGGCCGCGAGGTCGGCGGGCGACGTGGTCCACACGAGCTCGGGCACCTGCGCGCGGAACCGCTCTTCGAGCGGCACGTCGCGGAAGGCGCGGCCGGACTCCGCGGCCAGCCGCTCCTGGAACCAGCTGGCCGCCTGCTTGAACGCGCGGTACTGCAGCAGCCGGGCGAAGAGCAGGTCGCGCGCCTCGAGCAGCGCCACGTCCTCGGCGTCCACGAGCTCGCCCTGCGGCAGGAGCCCCACGAGCTTGAGGTCGAGCAGCGTCGCCGCGACCACGAGGAACGAGCTCGCCTCGTCGAGGTCCTCGGGACCGTCGAGCCCGCGGATGTGCGCGATGAACTCGTTGGTCACGAGGCTGAGGCTCACCTCGGTGATGTCCATCTCGTGGCTGCCGATGAGCGAGAGCAGCAGGTCGAACGGGCCCTCGAAGTTGCCGATGCTGACGCGGAAGGCGCGCTCCGGATCCGCCCGGACCGCGGCGGCGTCCGCGTCGACGTCGGCGGCGAGCTCGCGCTCGGCCAGGGGTGCGCCCCTACGCGACGGCGCCACGCGCGATGAGCTCCCGCGCCACCTTGCGGTACGCGAGCGCGGCCGGGTGCTCGGGCGCGAACTGGATGATGGGCTTGCCCGCCACCGACGCGTCCGGGAACTTCACGGTGCGGCCGATCACGGTCTCGAGCACGCTGTCGTCGAACGCCTCGACCACGCGCTGGAGCACCTCGCGGGAGTGCAGCGTGCGGGAGTCGTACATGGTCGCGAGGATCCCGTCGAGCGCGAGCCCCGGGTTCAGCCGGTCCTTGACCTTGTCGATCGTCTCCACGAGGAGCGCGACGCCGCGGAGCGCGAAGAACTCGCACTCGAGCGGGATGAGCACGCCGTGGCTCGCGGTGAGCGCGTTGACGGTGAGGAGGCCGAGCGACGGCTGGCAGTCGATGAGGATCACGTCGTAGTCGGCGCTCACCTTGCGCAGCACGCTCGCGAGGATCTGCTCGCGCGCCACCTCGTTGACGAGGTGCACCTCCGCGGCCGACAGGTCGATGTTCGCCGGGATGACGTCGAGGCCCTCGAAGCCCGTGGTCTGGATGGCCTCGCGCGGGTCCTTCACGGTGCCGAGCAGCAGGTCGTAGATGGTGACGGCGTCGTGCGTCTGCACGCCGAGGCCCGCGGAGAGCGCGCCCTGCGGGTCGAAGTCGACGGCCAGCACGCGGCGGCCGTAGCTCGCGAGCGAGGCGCCCAGGTTGATGGCGGTGGTCGTCTTGCCGACGCCGCCCTTCTGGTTGCAGAGGGAGATGATCTTGGCCGGTCCGTGGCCCGCGAGCGGCTCGGGATCGGCGAACTCGCGCAGCTCCCGACCGGTGGGTCCGAGCACGGGGACGTCCATTCCCGGGAGCTCGGTCACATCTGGGTTGCGCGTCACGTGGATCTCTCTCTGCCGCTCGTCCGACGCGGGTTCCCGCCGGATCCTGCGAGTCTACCGGGGAGGGTCGCTCACGCCCGGCGGGCACGCGGGTGCGCGGTCGTGTAGACGTCGCGCAGGGTGTCGACGGTCACGCGCGTGTAGATCTGCGTGGTCGCCACCGACGAGTGGCCGAGCAGCTCCTGCACCACGCGCACGTCGGCGCCGCCCGCGATGAGGTGCGTCGCGAACGAGTGCCGGAACGTGTGCGGCGAGATCTCCTCCGAGACGCCGGCGCGCTCGGCGGTCGCCTTGATCACGAGCCACGCGTTCTGCCGCGAGAGCGCGTGGCCGCGGAGCCCCAGGAAGAGCGCGGGCGTCGCGGTGCCGCGCGCGGCGAGGATCGGGCGGACGCGCACGAGGTACGCGTCGACGGCGCGCCGGGCGAAGGATCCCACGGGCACGATCCGCTGCTTGCCGCCCTTGCCGAGCACCCGCACGAGCTCGTCGGCGGCGCCGTCGGGGCCGAGCACGTCGTCGACCGTGAGCGCCGTGATCTCGCTGACGCGCGCGCCCGTCGCGTACAGCAGCTCGAGCAGGGCCTTGTCGCGCACGCGGAGCGGCTCGTCGCCGTCGGTCGCGTCGAGGATCCGACCCATCGTCTCGATGGACACGGCCTTCGGCAGGCGGCTCGGCAGCTTGGGCGGCTTCGCGTCGGCGGACACGTCGACCTCGACGACGCCCTCCTCCAGGAGGAACCGGTGGAAGCTCCGCACGCTCGAGAGCATGCGCGCGAGCGACGACGCCGTGAGGCCGCCGCCGTCGGGGGCGCGGACGCGCTGCGCGAAGCCCGTGACGTGCGCCGGGGTCGCGCCGGCCGGATCCACGACGCCCTCGGCCGCGAGGTGCGCCGTGTAGCGCGCGAGGTCGCGGCGGTAGGCCTGGATCGTGTTGCGGGACAGGCCGCGCTCCACCTCGACGTGCCGGAGCCAGCGGTCGACGGCGCGCCGCAGCGCGACCGGGACCTCCGGGGCGGCGTCGGGCGCCGCTCCCCCGGGTCCGTCGGCCGCGTCGGTCACGAGGCCGACGCGCCCCCGCCGTCGCCGTCGCCGTCGCGCAGCTTCGGGTGGCGCGGCCACGGGGCGTCGGCGGGTCCGAGCGTCGACCAGCCGCGCGCGCGGGCGACGTGCGCCTGCAGCACCGCGATCACGGTCGACGGGTTCTGGATCCGCCGCTCGAGCACCGCGGTGACGACCTCGTCGAGGTCGACCCAGCGCACCTCGATGTCGGCCTCCTCGTCCGTGCGCGCGAACGCCTCCGCCGTGGGGGTCAGCCCGCGGGCGAGGTAGACGCGGATCGCCTCGTCACTGCCGCCGGGCGTCGTGTAGTACTCCGCCAGCACGCTCCACTCGGCGGCGACCAGGTCGGCCTCCTCCGCGAGCTCGCGCTGCACGGCCGTGAGCGGCGGCTCGTCGGTGATGTCGAGGAGCCCGGCCGGGATCTCCCACTCGCGCATGCGCACCGGGTGCCGGTACTGCTTGATGAGGAGCACGCGGTCCCGGTCGTCGATCGCGAGCACCGCGACGGCGCCCGTGTGGTCGACGAACTCGCGCGTGATCTCGCCGTCGCCGTACGCGAAGGTCTCGCGCCGGATGTCCCAGATCTTGCCCTGGAAGACCCGCTCGCTCGACGTCACCTCGTACGCGACGGCGTCGTCGTGCAGGCCGTCCGCCGGGGATCCCGCGACGGCGTCGGTCACGCCACCGCCTCGGCGTCGTCCTCGACGAACAGCGTGCTGGCCGCCTGGCGGTCGAGCGCGGCGCGGATCAGGCCGGCGAACAGCGGGTGCGCGCGGTTCGGGCGCGACCGGAGCTCCGGGTGCGCCTGCGTGCCGATGTAGAACGGGTGCACCTCGCGCGGCAGCTCCACGTACTCGACGAGCGTGCCGTCGGGCGAGGTGCCCGAGAACACGAGGCCGGCGTCCTGGATCCGGTCGCGGTACTGGTTGTTGACCTCGTAGCGGTGGCGGTGGCGCTCGTGCGAGACGGGCGCGCCGTACAGCTCGGCCGCGAGCGAGCCGGGCGCGAGCGCCGCCTCGTAGAGGCCGAGGCGCATGGTGCCGCCCAGGTCGCCGCCCGCGATGATGTCGACCTGCTCGGCCATGGTCGCGATGACGGGGAACGCGCTCTCCGGGTCGAACTCGCTGGAGGAGGCGCCCGGGAGGTCCGCCTCGTTGCGCGCGTACTCGATGACCATGCACTGGAGGCCGAGGCACAGGCCGAGCACGGGGATCATGTTGTCGCGCGCGAACTTCAGCGCGCCGAGCTTGCCCTCGATGCCGCGGATGCCGAAGCCGCCCGGCACGCACAGCGCGTCGAGGTCGCCCAGCCTCTTCGCGGCGCCCTCGGGCGTCTCGCACTCGTCGGACGCGACCCAGCGCAGCTTCACGCGCGCCGAGTGGGCGAACCCGCCGGCCCGCAGCGCCTCGGTGACCGAGAGGTACGCGTCGGGCAGGTCGATGTACTTGCCGACGAGGCCGACCGTGACCTCGTGCTTCGGGTCGTGCACGGCGTCGAGCAGGTCGCTCCAGCCGGACCAGTCCACGGCGTCCGCGGCCGGCAGCCCGAGGTGGTCGATGATGTAGCTGTCGAGGCCCTGCCCGTGCAGCATCTCGGGGATGTCGTAGATGCTCGGCACGTCGACCGCGTTCACGACGGCCTGCTCGTCCACGTCGCACATGAGCGCGATCTTCTTCTTGTTCGAGTCGGAGACGGGCCGGTCGCTGCGCAGCACGAGCGCGTCCGGCTGGATCCCGATGGAGCGCAGCGCCGCCACGGAGTGCTGCGTCGGCTTGGTCTTCTGCTCGCCGGACGCGCCCATGTACGGCACGAGCGAGACGTGCACGAAGAAGACGTTGTTGCGCCCGAGCTCGTGACGCACCTGGCGCGCCGCCTCGATGAAGGGCTGGCTCTCGATGTCGCCGACCGTGCCGCCGATCTCGGTGATGATCACGTCGGGCTGCGGCTCGTCGGAGGACTGCAGGCGCATGCGGCGCTTGATCTCGTCGGTGATGTGCGGGATGACCTGGACGGTGTCGCCGAGGTACTCGCCGCGGCGCTCCTTCGCGATGACCTCCGAGTAGATCTGGCCGGTGGTCACGTTGGCCGCCTGGTCAAGCTCGATGTCGAGGAAGCGCTCGTAGTGCCCGATGTCGAGGTCGGTCTCCGCGCCGTCGTCGGTCACGAAGACCTCGCCGTGCTGGAAGGGGTTCATGGTGCCCGGATCCACGTTGAGGTAGGGATCGAGCTTCTGCATGACGACGCGCACGCCGCGCGCCGTGAGGAGGTTGCCCAGGCTGGCTGCCGTGAGGCCCTTGCCGAGCGAAGAGACGACGCCGCCGGTCACGAAGATGTGCCTGGTCGTCTTCGCCGCGCCTGTCGTGCTGGTGATGCTGTCCGTCGAGCTCGGGTCCGTGTCCGCTGAATTGATGTCCGCCACGGGCTTCCATCCTACGCGGGAATCGGGACGCCGCGACAGCCACGGCGCGCCGCGTCGGCCGCGGGCGGTCCGCTCAGCGCAGGGAGGCGGCCGTCTCCACGAGCTCGCGCGCGTGCGCCAGTCCGCTCTCGCTGTCCGGCAGGCCGGAGAGCAGGCGCGCCATCTCCTGGATCCGCGCGTCGCCCTCGAGCTGCGTGACGCTGGAGGCCGTGACCTGCCCGTCGCCGCCCTTGACGACGCGCAGGTGGTTGGTCGAGAAGGCAGCCACCTGCGCGAGGTGCGTGACGACGATGACCTGGGCGCGCTCGGCGAGCCGCGCCAGCCGCCGACCGATCTCGATCGCCGCCGCGCCGCCGACGCCCGCGTCGACCTCGTCGAACACGAACGTGGGCACGGGGTCGTCGCCGGCCACCACGACCTCGATGGCGAGCATGACGCGCGACAGCTCGCCGCCGGACGCGCCGCGGCCGAGCGGTCGGGCCTCGGCTCCCGCGTGCGGGCGCAGCAGGATCTCGACGCGGTCGGCACCGGAGAGCGCGGGCTCCTCGCGGGGGGACACGCGCACGTCGAGCGACGCGTCGGCCATGGCGAGGGCGCCGAGCTCCGTCGTGACGGCCGCGGCGAGCCGCGCGCCGGCCTCCTCGCGGACGGCCGTGACGCGCGCGGCCAGCTCGCCGACGAGCCGCTCGTCGCGCTCCACCTCGACGCGCAGCAGGTCGATGCGGTCGGTGTCGCCGTCGAGCTCGAGGAGACGCGCGCTGCCGGTGTCGAGGAACGCGAGCGCGTCCTCCACCGTGGGGCCGTGCGCGCGCGTGAGGGCGGCGAGCTCGGCGCGGCGGTCCTGCAGCGTCTCCAGCTCCCGGGCGCCGTCGGCGTCGAGCCCCGCGAGGTAGCCGGAGAGCTGCACGGCGATCTCCGCCACGAGGATCCGCGCGCTGTCGAGCGACTCGATGATCTCGGCGAGGCCCGGGTCGTGCGCGGCGACGCGGTCGAGGCGGCGGTGCGCGGTGTCGAGAACGGACGCGGCGTCGGCCATCTCGCCGGACGCGTCCTCCGACGACATGAGCTCGTGGGCGGCGGACGCGGCGGCGCGCAGGTCCTCCAGGTTCGTGAGGCGGTCGATGCGCTCGCGCAGCTCCTCGTCCTCGCCGGGCTGGGGCGCGACGGCCTCGATCGCGTCGATCGCCGTGCGCAGCTCCTCGGCCTCGCGCGTGCGGGCGTCCTGCTCGGTGACGAGGCGGTCGAGCTCGGCGTGCGCGGCCTGCCAGCGGCGGAACACCTCCTGGTACTCGCCGAGCACGGGCGCGAGCGCGGATCCGGCGAACCGGTCGAGCGCCTGCCGCTGGGCGGTGGACGACCGCAGCCGCATCTGGTCGGACTGGCCGTGCACCACGACGAGCTGCTCGCCGATCTCCGTCAGCAGCGCCGCGGGGGCGCCGCGGCCTCCGACGGACGCGCGGCTGCGCCCCTCGGACGAGAGCTGACGCGTGACGATGAGCTCGCCGCGCGTGCCGTCGCCGAACGGGTCGACGTCTCCCCCGGCGTCGCGCACGCGCTCCGGGACGGGCCCGTCGGCCGCGATGATCCAGCGCCCCTCGACGACGGCGCGCTCGCTCCCCTGCCGCACGGCCCCCGAGTCGGCGCGCGCGCCGAGCAGCAGGCCGAGCGCGGTGACGACCATGGTCTTGCCCGCGCCGGTCTCGCCGGTGACGGCCGTGAAGCCGGGCCCGAGCGGCAGCGTGGCCTGGCCGATCACCCCGAGGTCGCGGATGGTGATCTCCTCAATCACGGTCGACCGGCCCCCTCCAGCCGGTGACCGGCAGCTCGAACTTGTTCACGAGGCGGTCGGTGAACGGCGACTGCTTGAGGCGCGCGAGGCGCACGGGGATGGCGGAGCGCCGGGTCTCCACGCGCGCGCCGGGCGGCATGTCGCGCGTGCGGCGGCCGTCGCACCAGAGCACGCCGGATCCGGAGGTGCGGCTGAGCACCTCGACGGCGACCGTGGACTCCGGCCCCACGACGAGCGAGCGGGCGAACAGCGTGTGCGGGCTGAGCGGCACCACGAGCATGGCCTCGAGGCTCGGCCACACGATGGGGCCGCCGGCCGAGAACGCGTACGCGGTGGATCCCGTGGGCGTCGACACGACCATGCCGTCGCAGCCGTATGACGCGAGCGGCCGCCCGTCGATCTCGACGACGACCTCGAGCATCCGCTCGCGGCTGGCCTTCTCGACGGTCGCCTCGTTGAGCGCCCAGGTGCGGTAGACGATGTCGGCGCCGACCTTGAGCGTGACGTCGAGCGTCATGCGCTCCTCGACCGTGTAGTCGCGGTCGAGCACGCGACGCACGGTGGCCGTGAGGTCCTCGCGCTCGCTCTCGGCGAGGAAGCCGACGTGCCCGAGGTTGACGCCCAGCAGCGGCACCGAGGTGCCGCGCACGAGCTCCGCCGAGCGGAGGATGGTGCCGTCGCCGCCGAGGACGATGACGATCTCGAGGTCCGCCGTCTGCACGTCCTCGCCCAGCACGGCCACGCCGTCCATCTCGGGCGCGTAGGGCAGGATGTCGGCCTTCTCGTCGGCCGTGAGCACGAGGTGCACGTCGGCCTCGGCCAGCTGCGCGCACACGCTGAGCGCCGCGTCGATGGAGTCGCGCCGTCCCGTGTGGGACACGACCAGGATGTGCCTCGCGGGTCCAGCCACTTCGCTCACGCTCCTGTGATCTCGTTCGACGTCGATCTCCATTGTGTCGGATTGCTCCCCGCACGACCGCTGAACCAGGCGAGGTACTCGTGGTTCCCGGCCCCGCCGACGATCGGGGAGGAGACGAGGCCGGCCGTGCCGAGCCCGAGATCCCACGCGGCCCACAGCACGCGCATGACGGCGTCGTCGCGGAGACCGGGGTCGTGGACGATGCCCTCGCGGATCCCCGTGCGGCCCACCTCGAACTGCGGCTTGATCAGCAGCACGACGTCGGCGCCGTCCGCGGCGGTGCGCGCGATGGCGGGCAGCACGAGCCCGAGCGAGATGAAGGAGAGGTCGCCGACCACGAGCGCCGGACGCTCCCCCGCGAGATCCGCGGGCGTCACGCCGGCGAGCGACTCCGGCGTCAGGTCGCGCACGTTGAACCCCTCGACCACGTCGACGCGCGGATCATCGCGGATGAGCGGATCCAGCTGCCCGTGCCCCACGTCGAGCGCGACGACGCGCCGGGCGCCCCGCTCGAGCAGCACCTGCGTGAACCCGCCGGTGGACGCGCCGACGTCGAGGGCCAGCCGCCCGGCGACCTCGACCCCGGGGAAGGCGTCCAGCGCGCCGATGAGCTTGTGGGCGCCGCGGCTGACGTAGGCGTCGGTCCCCGCGACCTCGACGATCGATCCGGGCATCACCCGGAAGGACGCCTTCACGACGCCGCGCCCGTCGACCGTGACGAGGCCGTCCGCGATGAGCCGGGCCGCGTGCGTGCGCGAGCGCGCGAGGCCGAGCGCGGGCAGCGCGGCGTCGAGCCGCTGGTCGCCGCCGACAGCCTCGCCGGGAGCGGGTTCGGTGCCCCGCTCGGTGGTGGACGCGGATCCGTCGCCGGCGTCAGCCACGCGTCGCGGCCCCGTCCCCGCCCTCGAGCCGCGCGCGCAGCTCGTCGTGCAGCAGCGCGAAGGCGGCCGCGCGGTCGCCGAGCGGCTGCTCCTCGATGAGCTGCAGCCGGGGGACCAGCTCCTCGGCGACGTCGCGGTCGTCGCGGTCGTCCGGCTCGTCGCTCACGCCGTCACGCTACGCCCGGCCCGCGCCGGCGGCACCGGCCGCGACGTAGAGGGACTCCTGCACGTCGAGCCCGTAGATCGGCCGGCCCGAGTTCCAGATGACGGCGCAGGCGGCACGGAGCGTGTCGATGGTGGACCCGCCGTCCTTCACGACCTCGACGCGGTCGCCCGCGATGCGCACGGACGACTTGCCGACCGTCGCCACGCGACCCTCCTGCGAGAACCGCGTCTCGGGGTAGGGCTCGTGCAGCTGCCCGAGGTGCTCGAGGATGAAGGTCGGCCGCTGGTCCTCCTCGGCGGCGAGGAGCTGCTTCGCCCGGTCGATGCCGGTGAGCACGTGGACGGACGCCATCCCGGCGCGCGTGGCGCCGAGGATGTCGGTGTCGAGGCGGTCGCCGAGGAACACGGGCCGCTGGGCGCCGAAGCGCTCGCGCGCCACGTCGAAGATCGGCGTCTCCGGCTTGCCCGCGACGACGGGCAGGCGCCCGACCGCCGTGTGCACCGCGGAGACGAGCGTGCCGTTGCCGGGCGCGATGCCGCGTGCGACGGGGATGGTCCAGTCGGTGTTGGTCGCGACCCACACCACGTCCGGGTCGGCCAGCGCGAACGCCGCCTCGGCGAGCTGGCTCCAGCCCACCTCGGGCGCGAAGCCCTGCACGACGGCCGCCGGGTGGTCGTCGGTGGAGCGCGTGACGACGTATCCGGCCTTCTCGAGCTCGTGCACGAGGCCGTCGCCGCCGACCACCAGCACGGTGGATCCCGCGGGCACCCGGTCCGCGAGGAGACGCAGGGCCGCCTGCGGCGACGTGACGACGTCCTCGGGCGCGACCGCCAGCCCGAGCGAGCTCAGGTGCTCGGCCACCGACGCGTCCGTGCGCGAGGCGTTGTTGGTGATGTAGCCCAGCCGGATCCCGTCGCCGGCCGCGCGGTTCAGCGCGTCGACCGCGTGCGGGATGCTGTCGGGCCCGGCGTACACGACGCCGTCGAGGTCCGCGAGGATCACGTCCACGCCGTCGAGGGGCGCGGTGCCCTTGGCTGCCCTAGCGAACATCGCGGTCGTCCTCCTCGGCGGCGTCGGCACGGGCGTCGGCGGGCGCTGCGTCGGCGCCTGCCGCGTCATCGGCGCGGTCACGCGCATCGGCGTCGAGCTCGTCGTCGACGTCGATCGCGATGTCCACGCTGTCCCCGTCCTCGCTCGGCGGGGCGGGCATGTCGGTGGGCTCGGCGGATCCGTCATCGTCGGAGTCGTCCGTGTCGCCGTCGGCGTCGGCGTCGGCGTCAGCGTCAGCGTCAGCGTCAGCGTCAGCGTCAGCGTCAGCGTCAGCGTCAGCGTCAGCGTCAGCGTCAGCGTCAGCGTCAGCGTCAGCGTCAGCCGCGTGCTCGTCGGAGTCGCCCGCGTCCTCGACCTCCACGACCACGTCGGAGTCGTCGGCCTGATCGGCGACGGCATCGGCCCCGGCCTCCGCGCGGTCCTCCGCGGTCAGGTCGTCGGTCTCCTGCGTGCCGTGGCGCTCGTCGTGCGGGTGCTCGACCTCGAGCTCCTCCTCCACCACCTCGACCATGTCGTCCCAGCCCTCGTCCGGATCCGCGAACGCCGCCTCGGCCGTGTCGGCCCGCTGACGCCAGGCATCGGCCTCGTCGGACCGTCCCAGCTCCTCGAGCACCTCGGCGTAGGCGTGGAACAGGTCGGCGCTGTAGGAGTAGGCCACGTCGCGGTTCAGCTGCGCGATCGACAGCTCGTCGAGAGCGGCCTCCGTCTGGCCGAGGTCGAGCCGCGCACCGGACATGGCGATCGCGAGCGCGACCTGCTCCGCCGCCGGCAGCGTCTCCTTCGGCACGGAGCGCCCGAGCTCGAGCGCCTTGTCCGGGCGCCCCTGCCCGCGCTCGCTGTCGACCATGAGGGCCAGCTGGTCGTTCTTGCCGGAGATGCGCCGGTAGGTGCGCAGCTCACGGAGGGCGAGCGCGTAGTCGCCGACCGCGTACGCCGTGATGGCCAGGGACTCCCGGACCACCGCTATGCGACCGGCTCGACGCGCCGCCGAGGTGGCGTGCCGGTGCGCGAGCTCCGGATCCTCCTCGATGAGCCGGGCCGCCATCACCAGGTGCTGCGCGACGCCCTCGGCGTTGTCCTTGCTCAGGGTCTTCAGCTCGTTGCGGGCGATCCGGTCGAGGTCGCCGGGCTTCACGTCCTCGGGGATCTCCGGGTCCTCGTGACGCGGACGCACGGAACGCAGCTCGCGCGATCGCAGCTGCTCCTCCGTCAGAGTCTCCTCGTAGCGGGGCGCGTCCCGGTCGTTGCGCGCCGGTCGCCCGTCGCGCGTCCACAGCTTGTCGCCGTCGCGCGGCGGACGGGCGCCGCTCCGGCCGGCGTCACGTCCGCCGGCGTCGCGTCCGCCGTCCTTCGACCAGGGCTTCCGCTCGCCGTCCCGCGGCGCCCGCGACGCGGGAGCCCCGTCACGCGACCACGGCTTGCGCTCGCCGTCGCGCTGCGGGCGGGCACCCGCGCCACCGTCCTTGGACCACGGTGTGCGCTCCCCGTCCCGAGCAGGACGCGGGGCACCTCCCCCGCCATCACGCGACCACGGCTTGCGCTCACCGTCACGCTGAGGACGAGCCGCGCCACTGCCGCCGTCCTTCGACCAGGGCTTCCGCTCACCATCGCGCTGGGGACGAGGGGCCCCGCTGCCGCCGTCCTTCGACCAGGGCTTGCGCTCACCGTCACGCTGCGGACGAGCCGCGCCGCCGCCTCCGTCCTTCGACCACGGCTTGCGCTCGCCGTCACGAGCAGGACGAGCGGACCCGGCGCCACCGTCGCGGGACCAGGGCTTGCGCTCACCATCGCGCTGGGGGCGGGATGCCGCGCCGCCGTCCGTGGACCAGGGCTTCCGGTCCCCATCTCGAGCGGGGCGATCACCACCCGACGCGCGACCTCCATCTCGGGGACCACGGGGCGCACCGGACGAGCCGCGCTCGTACGGCGGCTTGGCACCATCGCGTCCGCGCGGAGAGTGGGACGATCCGCGGTCCTGGCCCTCGGGCCGGCTGTCTCGATCGGATGAGTCGCTCACTGTGCTCCTGTCGGCCGCGAGGGCCAGATGATGTCTGTGGTGTTGTGGGTGGTGCCGAAGTCAGGTCCCAGGCTAACCGGTGCCACGAGCCGCGGGCACGGATTGGATCCGTGCCCGCGGGTCCCGTGGCTGATGCCTGGTGCCTGGTGCCCCGTGCCCGGTCTCCCCGACCGGGTGGCCCGTGCCGGGTGACGCGTGCCGAGGGCAGGGTCTCCCATGCCCACGCGATCGCCCATCTATGGTCGGCGTTCGAGATCCGCCCGGGCAGACCTGATGGCGTGATGGCTTCTCGCTCGTTCCGGGCGTTAACGCAGAAAGGCCCGCCGCACGATGTGCGACGGGCCTCCCCGATCATTCTCAAGTTAAGTCCGGCGGTGTCCTACTCTCCCACAGGGTCCCCCCTGCAGTACCATCGGCGCTGAGAGTCTTAGCTTCCGGGTTCGGAATGTAACCGGGCGTTTCCCTCTCGCTATGGCCGCCGAAACATCCCATACACACCCCACAAGGGGCATGAAATCTGTGATGAATCGACCAGTCAAGCTGGTTATTCAATTGATACCCGACCGTATATCGGGAACCACATAGTGGACGCAAGCAAAATGTTTTCAAGATATCGGCTTATTAGTACAGGTCAGCTCCACGAGTCTTTAGTCCTCGCTTCCACATCCTGCCTATCAACCCGGTAGTCTAGCCGGGAGCCTTCACCCTAAAAGGGATGGAAATCTCATCTCGAAGCCGGCTTCCCGCTTAGATGCTTTCAGCGGTTATCCGTTCCGAACGTAGCTAATCAGCGGTGCTCCTGGCGGAACAACTGACACACCAGAGGTTCGTCCATCCCGGTCCTCTCGTACTAGGGATAGATCTTCTCAAATTTCCTACGCGCGCAGCGGATAGGGACCGAACTGTCTCACGACGTTCTAAACCCAGCTCGCGTACCGCTTTAATGGGCGAACAGCCCAACCCTTGGGACCTACTCCAGCCCCAGGATGCGACGAGCCGACATCGAGGTGCCAAACCATGCCGTCGATATGGACTCTTGGGCAAGATCAGCCTGTTATCCCCGAGGTACCTTTTATCCGTTGAGCGACAGCGCTTCCACAAGCCACTGCCGGATCACTAGTCCCGACTTTCGTCCCTGCTCGACTTGTCAGTCTCACAGTCAAGCTCCCTTGTGCACTTACACTCGACACCTGATTACCAACCAGGTTGAGGGAACCTTTGGGCGCCTCCGTTACTCTTTAGGAGGCAACCGCCCCAGTTAAACTACCCACCAGGCACTGTCCCTGAACCGGATTACGGTTCGAAGTTAGATATCCAGAGTGACCAGAGTGGTATTTCAACAATGACTCCACCCGAACTAGCGTCCGAGCTTCACAGTCTCCCACCTATCCTACACAAGCCACACCGAACACCAATACCAAGCTGTAGTAAAGGTCACGGGGTCTTTCCGTCCTGCTGCGCGTAACGAGCATCTTTACTCGTAGTGCAATTTCGCCGAGTTCGCGGTTGAGACAGCTGGGAAGTCGTTACGCCATTCGTGCAGGTCGGAACTTACCCGACAAGGAATTTCGCTACCTTAGGATGGTTATAGTTACCACCGCCGTTTACTGGGGCTTAAATTCTCAGCTTCGCCCTTGCGGACTAACCGTTCCTCTTAACCTTCCAGCACCGGGCAGGCGTCAGTCCGTATACATCGTCTTGCGACTTAGCACGGACCTGTGTTTTTAGTAAACAGTCGCTTCCCACTGGTCTCTGCGGCCTTCAAACGCTTCAGGAGTAAATCCCTACACGCCTCAGGCCCCCCTTCTCCCGAAGTTACGGGGGCATTTTGCCGAGTTCCTTAACCACGATTCTCTCGATCTCCTTAGTATTCTCTACCTGACCACCTGAGTCGGTTTGGGGTACGGGCGATTGGAACCTCGCGTCGATGCTTTTCTCGGCAGCATAGGATCACTGATTTCGTCCGTGAGGACTACCCATCGGGTCTCAGGCTACATAGAAGACGGATTTGCCTATCTTCTGCCCTACATCCTTAGACCGGGACAACCATCGCCCGGCTCAGCTACCTTCCTGCGTCACACCTGTTAATACGCTAAACGCCCCAGCGTAGGGTCGTGTGCTAGGCCAAGACCGTCACCCCGAAGGGATCGAATCAAGGATTCAGACACTTAGCATTACTGGATTGTCTTGGGCGGTTCTTCATCGGTACGGGAATATCAACCCGTTGTCCATCGACTACGCCTGTCGGCCTCGCCTTAGGTCCCGACTTACCCAGGGCGGATTAGCCTGGCCCTGGAACCCTTGGTCTTTCGGAGGACGGGTTTCTCACCCGTCTTTCGCTACTCATGCCTGCATTCTCACTCGTGTGGCCTCCACGGCTGGTTCACACCGCCGCTTCGCTGGCCACACGACGCTCTCCTACCCATCCATACGGCTGGACCACGAAGGCCTGCCTATAATATAAATGCCACAACTTCGGTGGCGTGCTTGAGCCCCGTTACATTGTCGGCGCGGAATCACTTGACCAGTGAGCTATTACGCACTCTTTCAAGGGTGGCTGCTTCTAAGCCAACCTCCTGGTTGTCTATGCAACTCCACATCCTTTCCCACTTAGCACGCGCTTAGGGACCTTAGATGGTGGTCTGGGTTGTTTCCCTCTCGACGATGAAGCTTATCCCCCACCGTCTCACTGCTGCGCTCTCACTTACCGGCATTCGGAGTTTGGCTGAAGTCAGTAACCTTTTGGGGCCCATCGTCCATCCAGTAGCTCTACCTCCGGCAAGAAACACGCAACGCTGCACCTAAATGCATTTCGGAGAGAACCAGCTATCACGAAGTTTGATTGGCCTTTCACCCCTATCCACAGCTCATCCCCTCCATTTTCAACTGAAGTGGGTTCGGTCCTCCACGACGTCTTACCGTCGCTTCAACCTGGCCATGGATAGATCACTTCGCTTCGGGTCTAGAACATGCGACTCATACGCCCTATTAAGACTCGCTTTCGCTACGGCTGCCCCTCACGGGTTAACCTCGCCACATATCACTAACTCGCAGGCTCATTCTTCAAAAGGCACGCTGTCACACCAACAAGGGTGCTCCAACGGTTTGTAAGCAAACGGTTTCAGGTACTATTTCACTCCCCTCCCGGGGTACTTTTCACCTTTCCCTCACGGTACTTGTCCGCTATCGGTCATCTGGGAGTATTTAGGCTTATCAGGTGGTCCTGACAGATTCACACGGGATTTCTCGGGCCCCGTGCTACTTGGGATACTCTCCGGACAGGCGACGACATTTCGACTACGGGGTTCGCACCCTCTATGACTGGCCTTTCAAGACCATTCGTCTATATCGCGCTCATTGCCCTCACAGCTCGGTAGAACTGTACGGAAAGTCCCACAACCCCGACCATGCAACTCCTACCGGATATCACACATGATCGGTTTGGCCTCTTCCGGTTTCGCTCGCCACTACTAACGGAATCGCTTTTGCTTTCTCTTCCTGTGGGTACTGAGATGTTTCACTTCCCCACGTTCCCTCTACCCGCCCTATATATTCAGGCGGGAGTCACCAGGTCACCCAAAGGGCCTGGCGGGGTTTCCCCATTCGGAGATCCTCGGATCAAAGCTCTATTATCAGCTCCCCGAGGCTTATCGCAGATTTATACGTCCTTCTTCGGCTCCAGATGCCAAGGCATCCACCGTTTGCTCTTAGAATCTTGAAATCACATGAGATTGAATCGTTTCGCCTCCCCCTAGAGGAGACAGAATTGACCAATGATCTATAAATAGATCTTTGTGATCCACCGGAAAACCGGTGAATCTAAGATGCTCGCGTCCACTGTGTAGTTCTCAATATACGGGCGGTACCCCACCACCATCCACAACAGGACGACGGAAAGGGTCCGACAAGAAACCAGACACACCCAAAAGGTGCGGCCCGGTCCCTCAGGACCCAACAGCGTGCAACATGCCCTCGACACACCGAACCACGTTCCCACCCCACAGGGAGGCGTACTAGCAGCCCGACACATCAGCCGGCATCAATGTCAATGTTCCACCCATGAGCGCCACCGCCAGGACATACGCCTGACGCGTGACTTGGCACCCTTGATCTCCCTGTATACAGAGGAGAGGTGCACATGCTCCTTAGAAAGGAGGTGATCCAGCCGCACCTTCCGGTACGGCTACCTTGTTACGACTTAGTCCTAATCACCGATCCCACCTTCGACAGCTCCTCCCTTGCGGTTAGGCCACTGGCTTCGGGTGTTACCGACTTTCATGACTTGACGGGCGGTGTGTACAAGGCCCGGGAACGTATTCACCGCAGCGTTGCTGATCTGCGATTACTAGCGACTCCGACTTCATGAGGTCGAGTTGCAGACCTCAATCCGAACTGAGACCGGCTTTTTGGGATTCGCTCCACCTTACGGTATCGCAGCCCTTTGTACCGGCCATTGTAGCATGCGTGAAGCCCAAGACATAAGGGGCATGATGATTTGACGTCATCCCCACCTTCCTCCGAGTTGACCCCGGCAGTCTCCTATGAGTTCCCACCATTACGTGCTGGCAACATAGAACGAGGGTTGCGCTCGTTGCGGGACTTAACCCAACATCTCACGACACGAGCTGACGACAACCATGCACCACCTGTATACCGACCTTGCGGGGCACACATCTCTGCATGTTTCCGGTATATGTCAAGCCTTGGTAAGGTTCTTCGCGTTGCATCGAATTAATCCGCATGCTCCGCCGCTTGTGCGGGCCCCCGTCAATTCCTTTGAGTTTTAGCCTTGCGGCCGTACTCCCCAGGCGGGGAACTTAATGCGTTAGCTGCGACACGGAGACCGTGGAATGGTCCCCACATCTAGTTCCCAACGTTTACGGCATGGACTACCAGGGTATCTAATCCTGTTCGCTCCCCATGCTTTCGCTCCTCAGCGTCAGTTACGGCCCAGAGATCTGCCTTCGCCATCGGTGTTCCTCCTGATATCTGCGCATTCCACCGCTACACCAGGAATTCCAATCTCCCCTACCGCACTCTAGTCTGCCCGTACCCACTGCAGACCCGAGGTTGAGCCTCGGGATTTCACAGCAGACGCGACAAACCGCCTACGAGCTCTTTACGCCCAATAATTCCGGACAACGCTTGCACCCTACGTATTACCGCGGCTGCTGGCACGTAGTTAGCCGGTGCTTTTTCTGCAGGTACCGTCACTTTCGCTTCTTCCCTACTAAAAGAGGTTTACAACCCGAAGGCCGTCATCCCTCACGCGGCGTTGCTGCATCAGGCTTGCGCCCATTGTGCAATATTCCCCACTGCTGCCTCCCGTAGGAGTCTGGGCCGTGTCTCAGTCCCAGTGTGGCCGGTCACCCTCTCAGGCCGGCTACCCGTCGTAGGCTTGGTGAGCCATTACCTCACCAACAACCTGATAGGCCGCGAGTCCATCCCCAACCGAAATTCTTTCCACGACCAGACCATGCGGCCAGTCGTCATATCCGGTATTAGCTACCATTTCTAGCAGTTATCCCAGAGTCGGGGGCAGGTTACTCACGTGTTACTCACCCGTTCGCCACTGATCCGCCAGAGCAAGCTCTGACATCACCGTTCGACTTGCATGTGTTAAGCACGCCGCCAGCGTTCGTCCTGAGCCAGGATCAAACTCTCCATAAATGCTTAAACGCACGACCACCCGAAAGCAGCCGGCACATCTAAAGCCGGACGTGAACGGGAATCGAACACGAACCAGCAAGTTTGAAACCGACAGAACAAATCATTACTGACTTGCTTGTTTGTTTAAATGTATTCCAAAGGAATCCGAAACGAGCATCCGAAGGACACCCGCAACGGGTATTTGGCATTTGACATTGTGCACGCTGTTGAGTTCTCAAGGAACGGACGCTCCCGACACCGACCATCACAGCCAGCCATCGGAGCTCACACTCCACCGCTCCCCGTGGGAGTGATCCAGACCAGAAGGCCCAGCACTCACGTCGGAAGCAGAATCAGACCCTAGCTCAGTTGATGGTAAACACGCAACCCGTAAGCCGCGGCAACTTCTGTTTCACCAGGATCATCACCCGCCAGAACAGCTCCGGAAGCTTTTCGCTTCCCGCCCGTTCCGGCGACAAGAGGAGACATTACGCGGACCACCCCACCCCCGCAAAACAACCCGCATCCCGGGCGTGTCGCGACAGTCTCCGAAGAGAAGGCCGGATCAGCGGGTGATTCAGGCGACGGTGACGCCTGCGAGCGTCTTCTTGCCACGACGGATCACGGCGAAACGGCCGTGCAGGAGGTCGTCCACGACGGCGGACGCATCGCCCACGGCGACGTTGTTGACATACACCCCGCCCTGGGTGATGGCGCGCCTGGCCTCGCCCGCGCTCGAGACCAGACCGGTGTCGATCAGGGCCTGGATCACGGTGGTGCCGACGGGGATGTCGGCCGACGGCAGCTCCCCGAGCGCGGCCCGGAGGGTCGGCTCGTCGAGCGCGCTCAGCTCGCCCTGCCCGAACAGCGCCTGCGCCGCGGCGATCGCGGACTCGGTCGCGTGCTCCCCATGGACCAGGGTCGTCACCTCCCACGCGAGCGCGCGCTGCGCCTCGCGCCGGAACGGCTCGGACTCCACGGCGCGCGCGAGCTCCTCGATGCGCGTCCGGTCCAGGAACGTGAAGATGCGCAGGCGGTGGATCACGTCGGCGTCGTCGGTGTTGAGCCAGAACTGGTAGAAGGCGTAGGGGCTCGTGAGCTCGGGGTCGAGCCACACCGCGTTGCCCTCGCTCTTGCCGAACTTGGTGCCGTCCGAGTTGGTGATGAGGGGCGTGCCGATGGCGTGCGCGGTCGCCCGCTCGCTGCGGCGGATCAGGTCGGTGCCGCTGGTGAGGTTGCCCCACTGGTCGCTGCCGCCGGTCTGCAGCACGCACCCGTACGTGCGGTGCAGCTCCCGGAAGTCGAGGCCCTGCAGGATCTGGTAGCTGAACTCGGTGTAGCTGATGCCCTCGTCGGAGTTCAGGCGCGCGCTCACCGCGTCCTTCTTGAGCATGGTGCCCACCCGGAAGTGCTTGCCCACCTCCCGCAGGAAGTCGATGGCGCTCATGGGCGCCGTCCAGTCCAGGTTGTTGACGATGCGCACGGCGTTGTCGCCGTCGGGGCTGAGGAACGCGGACACCTGCGCCTGCAGGCGCCCCACCCACTCCGCCACGACCTCCGGGGTGTTGAGGGTGCGCTCGGCCGTGGGCCGGGGATCGCCGATGAGGCCGGTCGAGCCGCCTACGAGCCCGAGCGGACGGTGCCCCGCCAGCTGGAGCCGCCGCATGAGCAGCAGCTGCACGAGGTTGCCGAGGTGCAGGCTCGGCGCGGTGGGGTCGAATCCGCAGTAGTAGGTGATGGGCGGTCCGGACAGCAGCTCCTTCAGGGTGTCCTGGTCCGTGGACACGTGCACGTACCCGCGCCAGACGATCTCCTCCCACACGTCCGGGAAGGACGGGTCGTTCTGCTGGGAGGAGAGGAGGTCGAGATCGGCGTTCGTCACCCGATCACGGTACCAGCGGGGCATCCCCGGGACGGCGGGGCACGGCGGGGGCGACGACACCGGATGACGCGGCCGACGACGACCCGCTGTCGGTGGTCGCGGCGATGCTCGGGAGAGCGGGGCAGGGCGGGTCGGGATCAACCCTCAGGCTTGATCTCGGAAGATCAGGTGCATAGCCTTGATGTGCCTGCATCAATCGCTGGGCCTTGAGGGGGATCCGCATGTTCGTCATCACCGCCGACCAGAAGGCGAGCCGGAGCGACGTCGACCGCGCGGGGACGGGGCGGGACGACCTCGCGGCACGCTACGAGGGGCGCCTGGTGCTCCCGGTCGACCGCACGTCCGGCGACGAGGTGCAGGCGCTCGTCGCCGACGCCGCCACCGCGCTCGACATGGTCCTCGTGCTCACGCGCGCCGGGCACTGGAGCGTCGGGCTCGGCATCGGGGCGGTCCGGACCCCGCTCCCCCGCGCGACCCGCGAGGCCACGGGCCCGGCGTTCATCGCCGCCCGCGACGCCGTCACCGCGGCCAAGCGCAGCGCGACGCGGTTCGCCCTCGCGACGGATCCGCCGACCGCGCGCCCCGGGGACGATCCCGCCCCGCGGATGCCGGGCGCCGCGGAGGTCGAGGCGCTCCTCACGCTGCTGCTGCTCGCCCGTGACCGCCGCACCCCGCAGGGCTGGGACGTCGTCGACCGCATGGCCGGCGGCCGGACGCAGCGCGAGGTGGCCGCCGAGCTCGGGATCACCCCGCAGGCGGTGAGCACGCGCCTGCGCACGAGCGGGTGGCGCGCCGAGCGCGCCGCGATCCCCGGGCTCGAGGCGCTGCTGGCGCACCTCGACGCGGGAGCGGCGGCAGCCGCGGGACCGCGCACCACGCGCGGCGGGCGCAGCTCGTGATCCCCGTCGGCACCACCGCGGAGGTCGCGGCCTGGGTCGCGCTGTGCGTGCTCCTCACCGCGGCCCTCGTGCTCGCGCTGCTCGCCGTGCGCTCGCCCCGCACGGGCACGGTCGCCGGGGCCGCGGGGACCCTCGCCGCCGCGGTGGCGGTCGGGCTCGCGCTCGACGGCGTCGCGTCGCCGCTCGTCGTCGGCTACCTCGGGCTCGTCGCCGTCGTGCTCGCCGTCGTCGGAGGCGGATCCGCGTCGACGGTCGTGCTGGCCCTCGCGACCCGCGGCTCGGTGCCGCCGGGAGCGTACGGCGGGATCCTGGTCGCGCCGCGCGGGCACGAGGACGACCCGTCCGCCCTGCGCCGCCCCACCCGCGAGGTGCTGCGCGGCGGCGCCACCATCGGGATGCTCGAGCGACTGGCGGTCGTGGCCGTGATCCTCGCCGGCTACCCCGAGGCGCTCGCCGTCGTGATCGCCATCAAGGGCGTCGGCCGGTTCTCCGAGCTCGGCGAGGCGGCCGAGGCGCGGGAGCGCTTCATCATCGGGACGCTCGTGAGCTGGCTGTGGGCCGCCACGTGCGCCGCGGTCGTGCTCGTCGTCCGCTAGCGGGCGGCACCGGACAGCTCAGCGGCGGACGCGCGGGACGTGCGCGCGGTACGGCGAGACGGTCGGATCCCCGGGCACCCAGAACCGCCACGGGAACAGCTCGCCGGATCCCCCGGGTCCGGACACCCCGACGCGCGGGCCGGACGCCGGCAGCGCGAGCCGCGCGTCCGGCAGGGCGAGCGCGTACGGCGCCGCGTCGAGCGGCGCGCCGTCGTCCGAGAGCGGGATGCCGAGCGCCACCGCGAGGCGGGCGGGCCCGCGCGCCAGGTCGCGGTCGCGGACGGCCGCGCCCCGACGGCTCCGCGCGAGGTCGATCCCCTCGACGATCTCGCCGGCTCGCAGCAGCACGCCGGCGCTCGTCCCCTCGGGACCGCAGACGACGTTCGCGCACGTGTGCATGCCGTACGTGAAGTACGCGTAGAGACGGCCGGGCGGCCCGAACATGGTGGCGTTGCGGGCGCGGCGACCGCGGAACGCGTGCGATCCGGGATCCTCGCCCACCCCGCGGTAGGCCTCCACCTCGGTGAGGCGCACGGAGACGCGGCCCTCCTCCGAGTCGCGCGACAGGATCGCGCCGAGGAGCGCGGGCGCCACCTCGACCGCGTCGCGCGCGAAGAAGGCCGCGTCGATCACGCGGGGGTCAGATCAGCTCGCCGTTGAGGCTCGCGACGACCACCACGAACACCAGCACGGCGACGGCCACGCCGATGACGAGGGGCAGGAGCCAGCGGTTCCGGGGCTCGGGGCGCTCGGGACGCCGGCCGTTCGAGAGCGTCACGCCGACGCCTCCCCCGACGCCGATGCCGCTGCCGCCGCGCGGCGCTCGGCCGCCGCATCGGCCCGCGCGCGCAGCTCGGCCACGCGGCGCACCAGCTCGGCGCGCTGCTCGTCGACCCGGACGCGGGCGGTGCCGCCCACGCCGTCACGGCTGGCGACGGAGCCCTCGATGCTGAGCACCTCGCGGACCTCCGGCACCAGGTGCGGCGAGACGGCGCGCAGGTCGTCGTCGCTCAGATCCTCGAGGCCGACGCCCCGGGACTCGGCGGCCTTCACGAGCTCGCCCGTGATCTCGTGCGCGTCGCGGAAGGCCACGCGGTGCTTGACGAGCCACTCGGCCACGTCGGTCGCGAGCGAGAAGCCCTGCGGCGCGAGCTCCGCCATGCGCCCGGTGTCGAAGCGGAGGGTCGCGATCATCCCGGTGAACGCCGGCAGCAGCACCTCGAGGGTCTGCACCGAGTCGAACACGGGCTCCTTGTCCTCCTGCAGGTCGCGGTTGTACGCGAGCGGGAGGCCCTTGAGGGTCGCGAGCAGGCCGGACAGGTTGCCGATGAGGCGACCCGACTTGCCGCGCGCGAGCTCGGCGATGTCGGGGTTCTTCTTCTGCGGCATGATCGACGACCCGGTCGAGTACGAGTCGCTCAGCGTGACGAACCCGAACTCGCGCGTGTTCCAGAGGATGATCTCCTCGCTCAGCCGCGACAGGTCGATGCCCACCTGCGCGAGCACGAACGCGAACTCGGCCACGACGTCGCGGGCGGCCGTGCCGTCGATGGAGTTCTCGGAGCTGCGCGCGAAGCCGAGGTCGCGGGCGACCGCGCCGGCGTCGAGGCCGAGGGTCGATCCCGCGAGGGCGCCGGATCCGTACGGCGAGACGTCGGCGCGCGCGTCCCAGTCGGCGAGCCGCTCGAGGTCGCGGACCAGCGGCCAGCAGTGCGCGAGCAGGTGGTGCGCGAGGAGCACGGGCTGCGCGTGCTGCAGGTGCGTGCGGCCCGGCATGATCGCGCCGCCCGACGCCTCGGCCTGCGCGGCCAGCGCGTCCACGAGCTGCACGAGCATCGCGTGGATGACCGCCGCGTGGTCGCGCATGTACATGCGGACGAGCGTGGCGATCTGGTCGTTGCGGCTGCGGCCCGCCCGGAGCTTGCCGCCGAGCTCGGCGCCCGCGATGTCCATGAGGCCGCGCTCGAGGGCGCCGTGCACGTCCTCGTCGGCCTCGGACGCCACGAGCGCGCCCGAGCGCACGCGGTCCTCCAGGGTGTCGAGCGCCTGCAGCATGGCCTGCCGCTCGGCGTCCGACAGGTAGCCCGCGGACGCGAGGGCACGGGCGTGCGCCCGGGATCCCGCGATGTCGTAGGGCGCCAGCTGCCAATCGAAGTGCGTCGAGCGGCTGAGCGCCACGAGCTCCGGCGACGGGCCGCCGGCGAAGCGGCCGCCCCAGAGGGCGCCCGCCTCGCCTGCGCGGGAGGACGGATCCGTGCTCTCGGTCATGCGGCTACTCCGCGGCGGGCGCGGGGTCGGCCGCCAGCGCGGCCTGCTCGACCGCGAGGTCGCGGCGCGCCGAGATCTTGCTCGGCAGCGACCACAGCTCGATGAAGCCCTTGGACAGCGACTGGTCGAACGTGTCGCCCGTGTCGTAGGTGGCGAGGTCGAAGTCGTACAGGCTCGACTCGCTGCGGCGGCCGGTGACGACCGCGCGGCCGCCGCGGAGCGTCATGCGGATGTCGCCGGACACGTGGCGCTGCGAGTCCTCGATGAAGGCGTCGAGCGAGCGCTTGAGGCCGGAGAACCAGAGCCCGTCGTAGACGAGGTTCGCCCAGTCCTTCTCGACGCCGCGCTTGTAGCGGCCGAGGTCGCGCTCGATCGTGAGGCTCTCGAGCTCCTCGTGCGCCTCGATGAGCGTCATGGCGGCGGGGGCCTCGTACACCTCGCGGCTCTTGATGCCGACGAGGCGGTCCTCGACGACGTCGATGCGGCCGATGCCGTGCGCGCCCGCCGCGGCGTTCAGCTCCTGGACGATGCGCAGCGGCGAGTAGCGCACGCCGTCGATCGCGACGGGCACGCCCGCCTCGAACGTGATGGTGACCTCGGTGGGGTCGCGCAGCACGTCGGGGTCCTGCGTGTACTCGTAGAGGTCCTCGATGGGGCCGTTCCACGGGTCCTCGAGGAAGCCGGTCTCGACCGCGCGGCCCCAGACGTTCTTGTCGATCGAGTACGGGCTCTTCTTGCTCTGCTCGATGGGGAGGTCGTGCTCGTTCGCGTAGACGATGGCCTTGTCGCGCGTGAGCGCGAGGTCGCGGACGGGCGCGATGGAGGTGAGGTCGGGCGCGAGCGCGGCGACGGCGGCCTCGAAGCGGACCTGGTCGTTGCCCTTGCCGGTGCAGCCGTGCGCGACGCTGTTCGCGCCGAGCTCGTGGGCGACGCGCGCGAGGTGCTTGGCGATCAGCGGGCGGCTGAGGCCCGAGACCAGCGGGTAGCGCTTCTGGTAGAGCGCGTTGGCCTTGAGCGCGGGGACGATGTAGTCGTCCGCGAACTCGTCCTTGGCATCCACCACGACGGCCTCGACCGCGCCGCAGTCGAGCGCGCGCTGCCGGATGACCTCCATGTCCTCGCCGCCCTGGCCGACGTCGACGGCGAGGGCCACGACCTCCTTGCCGGTCGCGTCCTTGAGCCAGCCGATGCCGACCGAGGTGTCGAGTCCGCCGGAATATGCCAGTACCACGCGTTCGGCCATGCCGTTCTCCGTTTCGTTGCTGAGGTGTCTCGGGGTGTGGGGGCTGCGTCAGGACTGGCGCAGGAGCCAGACGAGCAGCGCCTTCTGGGCGTGCAGGCGGTTCTCCGCCTCGTCCCAGACCACCGACTGCGGGCCGTCGATGACCTCGGCGGCCACCTCGTACTCGCGGTCGGCGGGAAGGCAGTGCAGGAAGATCGCGTCGTCGACCGCGTGCGCCATGAGCTCGGTCGTGACCTGGTAGGCGCCGAGCTCGGCCAGGCGCTGGGCCTTCTCCTCCTCGCGGCCCATCGACACCCAGGTGTCGGTGATGACGACGTCGGCGCCGGTGACGGCCTCGACGGGATCGGCGAGGATCCGGACCGAGCCGCCCGTGGTCGCGGCGATGCGCTCGGCGTCGGCCGCGACGTCCGCGGCGGGCACGTAGCCGGCGGGGGCGGCGATGCGCACGTGCATGCCGGCGGTGACGCCGCCGAGGAGGTAGGAGTGCGCCATGTTGCTCGCGCCGTCGCCCAGGAAGACGAGGGTCTGGCCGGCGAGGTCGCCGCGGTGCTCGCGGATGGTGAGCAGGTCGGCGAGGATCTGGCACGGGTGGAAGTCGTCCGACAGGGCGTTGACGACGGGGATTGTTGTGCCCGCGGCCATCTCCTCGAGGCCAGCCTGGCCGTAGGTGCGCCAGACGATGGCCGCGACCTGGCGCTCGAGGACGCGCGCGGTGTCGCTCGCGGTCTCCTTGCCGCCGAGCTGGCTGTTGGCGGTGCTGATGATGAGCGGGACGCCGCCGAGGTCCGCGATGCCGACGGCGAAGGAGACGCGCGTGCGGGTCGAGGACTTGTCGAAGATCACGGCGACCGTCTGCGGGCCGGCGAGCGGGCGCTCGGACCAGCGCTCGCGCTTGAGCTGCACCGCCAGGTCGAGCACCTCGGCCTGCTCGGCCGGGCTCAGGTCGTCGTCGCGCAGGAAGTGGCGGGTCATCGCATCGCTCGCTCTCGGGGGACTCGGGGTCAGACAAGCCTAGGGGACGTGCGGGGGCGGATCCGTCGGGCGGCGGCCCCGCGCGGGGGCGCCGCCCGACGCCGGGGACGGGAGCGCGATCGGCCCCCGCTCCCCCGGCTCAGCGCAGGTGCGCCAGGGCGCGCCCGAACCGCTCGCGGAAGTCGCGCACCTCCGCGTCGCCGACTATGAGCGGCGGCGCGATGCGGAGGCTGCGGGCGTTGGGCGCGTTGATGATGAGGCCCTCGCCGAGCGCGGCGGCCGCGATGCGCCCGGCGTCCTCGTGGTGGAGGCCCACGCCGATGAGGAGGCCGCGGCCGCGCACCTCGGCGACGAGCGGGGAGTCGAGGCCCGTGATGGCGGCGCGGATCTCCTCGCCGCGGCGGGCCGCGTTCTCCACGAGCCCGGCCTCCTCGATCTCGGCGAGGACCGCGTTCCCCGCGGCGGTGGCGAGCGGGTTGCCGCCGAAGGTGGACCCGTGCTGGCCCTTCTGCAGGAGGTCGGCCGCGGCGTCGAACGCCACGAGCGCGCCGATCGGCACGCCGCCCGCGATGCCCTTCGCGATCGTGACCGCGTCGGGCCGCACGCCCTCGTGCTCGTACGCGAACCAGCGGCCGGTGCGCCCGACGCCGGTCTGGATCTCGTCGAGGATGAGCAGCGCCCCGTGCTCGCGCGTGAGCTCGCGCGCGCGGCGGAGGAAGCCCGCGGGCAGGTCGACCACGCCGGCCTCGCCCTGGATCGGCTCCAGGATGAGCGCCTGGACGGTGTCGTCGATCGCCGCCTCGAGCGCCTCGAGGGTCGGCGCGATGTGCTCGACGCCGCCGGGGAGCGGGAGGAAGGGCGCCTGGAGCGCGGGCTGCCCGGTGAGCGCGAGAGCGCCCATCGTGCGGCCGTGGAAGGAGCCCTGGAGGGTGATGACGCGCGTGCGATGCGCGGATCCGTTGCGGCGCGCGAGCTTGAACGCGGCCTCGTTCGCCTCGGCGCCCGAGTTGCCGAAGTACACGCGGCCGGTGTCGCCCGCGCCGGTGATGCGGCGGAGGCGCTCGGCGAGCGCGATCTGCGGCGGCGTGGCGAAGTAGTTGGACACGTGCGCGAGCGTGGACACCTGCTCGGTGACCGCGCGGATGAGCGCCGGGTGCGCGTGCCCGAGAGAGTTGACGGCGATGCCGGCGAGGAAGTCGAGGTACTCGCGGCCCGTCGAGTCCCACACGCGGCAGCCCTCGCCGCGCACCAGCATGGCGAGCGGGGGCGGCGACGAGCGCATCATCGCGGCCTGGAAGCGGTCGGACCACTCGCTCTCGGTCTGGGTGGTGCGGCGCTCTGGCTGGGTCGTGGTCATGCGGGCACGACCTCCGTTCCGATTCCGTTCGTGGTGAAGATCTCGAGGAGCATCGAGTGCGGGATGCGGCCGTCGATGATGGCGGCTTTGGGCACTCCCCCGTCGACGGCCTCGAGGCACGCCGCCATCTTGGGGATCATGCCCGACTCGAGCGAGGGCAGGAGCGCGCGGAGCTCGTCGGCGCGGATGTCGGAGACGAGGGATCCGCGGTCGGGCCAGTCGCGGTAGAGGCCCGCGACGTCGGTGAGGATGACGAGCTTCTCGGCGCCGAGGGCCACGGCGAGCGCGGCGGCCGCGGCGTCCGCGTTGACGTTGAGCGAGACGGCGGGGTCGGACTCGTCGGGCGCGATGGAGGACACGACCGGGATGCGGCCGGCGTCGAGCTGCGCGAGCACGGCCGTGGGATCCACCGCCACGACGTCGCCCACGAGGCCGAGGTCGACCTCGACGCCGTCGACGACCGCGCCGCGGCGGCGGCCCGTGAAGAGCCCGGCGTCCTCGCCCGAGACGGCGGCGGCGAGCGGGCCGTGGGCGTTGATGCCGCGCACGACGTCGCGGCTGACCTGCCCGGTGAGCACCATGCGGACGACCTCGAGCACCTCGGGCGTGGTGACGCGGTATCCCCCGCGGAACTCGCTCTCGATGCCGAGGCGCGTGAGCATCGCGCTGATCTGCGGACCGCCGCCGTGCACGACGACGGGTCGGAGCCCGGCGTAGCGGAGGTACACGACGTCCTCGGCGAAGGTGCGCGTGAGCTCCTCGTCGACCATGGCGTTGCCGCCGAACTTCACGACCACGATGCGGTCGTGGAAGCGCTGCAGCCACGACAGCGACTCGATGAGCGTCGCGGCCTTCGACTCGGCCTGCGCCTGGTCGCGGTCGGCGGCGTCCTGCGTGATGGCGGTCACGTCCGTCCCGTCTGCGCCGCCCATCAGCTGGCGTACGCGCTGTTCTCGTGCACGTAGTCGTGCGTGAGGTCGTTGGTGAGGATGGTCGCCGTCGCGTCGCCCGCGTGCAGGTCGATGAGGACGTGCACGGCGCGCGGGTGCAGGTCGACCAGGTCGCGGCTCTCGTGCGGCTCGCCCGCGCGGCACACCTCGACGCCGTTGATGGCGACGTCGATGCCGTAGGGGTCGAACGCCGCGCCGGTCGTGCCGACGGCCGCGAGCACGCGGCCCCAGTTGGGGTCGTTGCCGAAGACGGCGGCCTTGAAGAGGTTGCTGCGGGCGACCGCGCGGCCCACCTCGACGGCGTCGTCGTCGGACGCCGCGTGCACGACCTCGATGGCGATGTCGTGCGACGCGCCCTCGGCGTCGGCCTGCAGCTGCTCGGCGAGGTCGGCGCACACCGCCGTGAGCGCGGCCTGGAACGCGTCCGCGTCGGGCACCACGCCCGAGGCCCCGGAGGCCAGGAGCGTGACCTGGTCGTTGGTCGACATGCAGCCGTCCGAGTCGAGACGGTCGAACGTCACGCGCGTGGCCTCGCGGAGCGCGGCGTCGAGCGCCGCGGCGTCGAGGTCGGCGTCGGTGGTGATCACGACGAGCATGGTGGCGAGGCCCGGCGCGAGCATGCCCGCGCCCTTGGCCATGCCGCCGACGGTCCAGCCGGCGTCGGACGCGCGGACCGACTGCTTGGGCTTCGTGTCGGTGGTCATGATGGCGCGGGCCGCGTCGTCGCCGCCCGTCTCGGAGAGCGCGACGGAGACGCGTGCGACCCCGTCCTCCAGCTTCTCGAGCGGGAGCTGCTCGCCGATGAGGCCCGTGCTGCAGACGAGCACGTCGCCGCTCGAGACGTCGAGCGCGCGGCCGACCGCCTCGGCGGTGGCGTGCGTGACCTGGAAGCCGCGGGACCCGGTGTAGCAGTTGGCCCCGCCGGAGTTGAGGACCACGGCGCTGACCCGGCCGTCGCCGATGACCTGGCGCGACCAGAGGATGGGGTTCGCCTGGCAGCGGTTGCTCGTGAAGACCGCGGCGGCCGCCTGCGACGGGCCGGTGTTGCGGACGAGGGCGACGTCGAGCGCGCCCGTGGACTTGAGGCCGGCGGCGACCCCTCCGGCGACGAAGCCGCGTGCGGCGGTGACGCTCACGGGGCCACCCCGTTCACCGGGAGGCCGAGATGCTCGGGGAGGCCGAGCGCGATGTTGGCCGACTGGATCGCCGCGCCCGCCGTGCCCTTGACCAGGTTGTCGATGGCCGTGACCGTGACGACGCGGCCCGCGGCCTCGTCGACCGCGAGGCCCACGAGCGCGGTGTTGGACCCCGTGACGTCGGACACGTTCGGGAACGACCCCTCCGGCAGCAGGTGCACGAACGGCTCGTCGGCGTAGGCGAGCTCCCATGCGGCGCGCACGTCGTGGGCGGAGAAGCCGGGGGCGAGGCGCGCGGTGGCCGTGGCGAGGATCCCCCGGGCCATCGGCACGAGCACGGGCGTGAACGAGACGCTGACGTGCCCGCCGCCGGCCGTCTCGAGGTTCTGCCGGATCTCCGGCGTGTGGCGGTGGGTGCCCCCGACCGCGTAGGCGCTCGCGGATCCGAGGATCTCGCTGGCCAGCAGGTTCGTGCGGAGCGAGCGGCCCGCGCCGGACGGACCGACCGCGAGCACGGCGACGATGTCCTCCGGCTCGATGACGCCCGCGCGGATGCCGGGCTGGAGCCCGAGCGTGATGGCGGTGACGTTGCAGCCGGGCACCGCGATGCGCTTCACGCCCGACAGGCGCGTGCGCTGGGTGCCGCCCTCCTCCGCGTGCAGCAGCTCGGGCAGGCCGTACGGCCAGGCGCCCGCGAAGTCGTCCCCGTAGAACGCGTCCCACGCGGCCTCGTCGACGAGCCGGTGGTCGGCGCCGCAGTCGACCACGAGGGTCTGGTCGTCGAGCTCGGCCGTGATGGCGCCCGACTTGCCGTGCGGCAGCGCGAGGAAGACCACGTCGTGGCCGGCCAGCCGCTCGGCCGTCGTCTCGACGAAGGTCCGGTCGGCGTACGAGGTGAGGTGCGGGTGCACCTGACGCAGACGCTCGCCCGCGTTCTGGAAGGCGGTGAGCGTCTGGACCTCGAGGCGCGGGTGGTCGGCGAGCAGGCGGAGGAGCTCTCCGCCCGCGTAGCCGCTGGCACCCGCCACGGCGACTGAGAATGACATGGATCAAATCTAGTGCCGGTGCGGGAGGGGTCCCGCCGGGCCGCGGGCCGGGACGACGGCGCGGGCGGGCGCCTCCCGAGGGGAGGAGCCCGCCCGCGCGGAGGCCGGTGCGGGGCGCTCGGCCCCGCGCCTACTCCCGGAGCGCCGCGCCGAAGCGCTCGGCCGCGAGCCGCACGGATCCGTCGCGGGCCTCGCTCGCCTCGGCCGCGGTGAGGGTGCGGTCGGGCGCGCGGAAGCGGAGCGCGAACGTGAGCGAGCGGGTGCCGTCCTGGACGCCGGGACCGCGGTAGTCGTCCACGAGCCGGGCGGACTCGAGCAGGTCGCCCGCGCCCTCGACCACCGTGCGGAGCAGCTCCCCCGCCGGGACCTCGAGCGGCACGACCAGGCTGAGGTCCTGCGTCGCGACCGGCATCGAGGTGAGCGTGCGCACCTCGACCGCGCCGCCCGCGAGCCCCACGAGCCGGTCGAGGTCGACCTCGGCGAGCGCCACGCGCTCGGGCAGGTCGAGCTCGGCGGCGAGCGCGGGCAGCAGCTCTCCGGCGAAGCCCACGATGACGGGGCCGTCGGCGGTCACCGCCTCGACGGCGGCCGTGCGGCCCGGGTGCAGGGCGATGTGGGCGCCCTGCTCGAAGCGGATCTCCACGCCGACCGCGTGCGCGAGCTGCCGCACGGCGTCGAGCGCGTCGACGAGGCCGGCGCGCTGCGCGGGGGTGCCCGGCTGCTTCGGCACGGCGTCGCCGAGGATCAGCACGCCGACGTGGCGCGGCTGCGGCGGGATGCCGGCGTCGAGCGCCCGCAGCGTGTCCGCGTCCGGGCGCGCGGCGCCCGGCGGCATCTCGGGCGAGCCGTACGCGACCCCCGCCGACGGCAGGAAGACGGTGCCGGTCTCGAAGAGCGCGAGGTCGGTGGATCCGCGCGACAGGTTGCGACGCGCGATGTCGACGAGCCCCGGCAGCAGCGAGCGGCGGAGGTACGGGAACGCGACGTCGAGCGGGTTCGCGAGGCGCACGGCGGGCGCGTCCTCGCGGTCGGCCGCGCCGAAGCGCGCGTTCTGCGCCTCCGAGGAGAACGGCGACCCCATGACCTCGGTGAGCCCGCCCGCGGCGAGCGCGATCGAGGCCTGGCGGCGGAGGCGCTGCGCGGCCGTGAGCCCGCGGCCCGGGGGCGCGACGGGCAGCACGGCGGGGATCCGGTCGTAGCCGACGATGCGCGCCACCTCCTCCACGAGGTCCGCGCGGTCGCGCAGGTCGGGACGCCAGGTCGGCGGGGTGACGACGATGACGCCGTCGCGCTCGTCGAGCGCGCAGCCCACGTCGACGAGCGCGTGGCGCACCTCGTCCTCGGTGTAGTCGACGCCGACGAGCGACGCCGGGTAGCCGAGGGGCAGCTCGATGGCCGCGCGCGGCGCGGTCGTGTCGAGGAGGGACCCGAGGCCCTCCGCGTGGCCGCCGGCGAGCTCCTCGAGGAGCTGCACGGCGCGCGCCGCCGCGGCCGGGGCGACCCGGGGATCCACCCCGCGTTCGAATCGCTTGGACGCCTCGCTCGGCAGCTTGTGCCGGCGGGCCGTGCGCGCGATCGACACGGGGTCGAAGCCGGCCGCCTCGATCAGCACGCGGCTGGTGCCCGCGCCGATCTCGGTGGCCGCGCCGCCCATGACGCCCGCGAGCCCGACCGGGCCGGAGTCGTCGGCGATGACGAGGTCCTCGACGTGGAGCGCGCGCTCGCGCCCGTCGAGCGTGACGAGCGTCTCGCCCTCGGCAGCGCGGCGGACGACGATGCCGCCCCGCAGCCGGTCGAGGTCGTAGCCGTGCAGGGGCTGGCCGAGCTCGAGCATCACGTAGTTGGTGATGTCGACCACGAGCGAGATGGAGCGGACGCCCGCGAGCGTGAGGCGCGACACCATCCACGGCGGCGTGGGCCGGGACACGTCGAGGCCGGAGACCACGCGCGTGACGAACACGTCCGCGCCGGCGCGGCCGCGGATCGGGGCGGCGTCGTCGACGCGCACCTCCACCCCCTGGACGGGCGCGTCGGCCGCGAGCAGCGCGAGCGCGTCCGCGGGGTCGGTGAAGGAGGCGCCCGTCGCGTGCGCGTACTCGCGGGCGATGCCGCGGATCGAGAACGCGTAGCCGCGGTCGGGCGTGACGTTGACCTCCACCGCGCGGTCGTCGAGGTGCAGGAGCGCGAGCGCGTCCGTGCCGACCTCGGGGTCGAGCCCGAGCGAGGAGAGGACGAGGATCCCGTCGTGCTCCTCCCCCAGGCCGAGCTCCCGCGACGACGCGATCATGCCGTCGGACACGTGCCCGTACGTCTTCCGCGCGGAGATGGGGAACGGGCCGGGGAGCACCGCGCCGGGCAGGCTCACCACGACCTTGTCGCCGACGGCGAAGTTGTGCGCGCCGCAGACGATGCCGCGGACGTCCCCGCCGCCGTCGGCCGCCGTGGCGCCCTCGGGCGCGACGCGGACGGAGCACCAGTTGATGGTCTTGCCGTTGGTCTGCGGCTCGGGGCTCGCCTCGAGCACCTGCCCGACGACGACGGGGCCGGAGATCGAGAACGCGTGCACGTCCTCCTCCTCGAGGCCCACCTTCACGAGGGAGGCGTGGACGTCCTCGGGGGTGACCCCCGCGGGGAGCTCGACGTGCTCGCCGAGCCAGCTGATCGGGATCCTCACGACTACACCACCATCCCGAACTGCGCGCCGAATCGGATGTCGCCCTCGACGATGTCGCGCATGTCGGAGAGGTCGTTGCGGAACATGAGGGTGCGCTCGGTGCCCATGCCGAACGCGAAGCCCTGGTACTCGTCGGGGTCGATGCCCGCGGAGCGCAGCACGTTCGGGTTCACCATGCCGCAGCCGCCCCACTCGATCCAGCGGGGTCCGCCCGCTGCGGCCGGGTGCCAGACGTCCATCTCGGCGCTCGGCTCGGTGAAGGGGAAGTAGTTCGGGCGCAGGCGGATGCGCGCGTCCTCGCCGAACATCGAGCGCGCGAAGTGCTCGAGCGTGCCGCGGAGGTGCGCCATGGTGAGGCCGCGGTCGATGGCGATGCCCTCGATCTGGCGGAACGCGGGCGTGTGCGTCGCGTCGAGCTCGTCGCTGCGGAAGGTGCGGCCCTGCGCGATCGTGTAGACGGGCAGCTCGTCGGCGAGCAGCGTGCGGATCTGCACGGGCGAGGTGTGCGTGCGGAGCACCAGGTGCGCGTCGGTCGGATCCACGTAGAAGGAGTCCTGCATGGCGCGCGCCGGGTGGTCGGGCGGGAAGTTGAGCGCGTCGAAGTTGAACCACTCGCTCTCGAGCTCGGGGCCCTCGTTCACCTGCCACCCCATCCCGACGAAGATGTCGGCGATGCGCTCCTCGAGCATGGTGAGCGGGTGGCGCGCGCCCGCACGCCGGCGGCTCGGCAGCGCGGTGACGTCGACGGCCTCGGCCACGAGGCGCGCGGCGGCCTCCTGCTCCTGGATCTCCGCCTCGCGCGCCTGGAACGCCTGCGTGACGCGGGCGCGCGACTGGCCGACGAGCTTGCCGGCGTCCTTGCGCTGTTCGGGCGGCAGCGAGCGGAGCGATCCGTTCAGCCGGGCGAGCGGCGACGCCTCGCCGATGTGGGCGGAGCGGGCCTCGGCGAGCGACGCGGAGTCGGTGGTCGCGGCGAGCGCGGCCATCGCGTGCTCCACGGCGGCGCCGACGGTCTCCTCGGAGATCTGGGGTTCGGACATGAGGCCCGAGTCTACCGATCGGGGGTGCCGCTCCCGGCCCGCGCGGGGCCCGCGCGCGACGCCGATCCGGGTCGCGGCCCACGCGCGAGGGGCCCGCCGCGACGTGCGCGACGGGCCCGGGGTCGGACGCCGCGACCGGCGCCGGCGCTGCGGCTACGCCCCCTGGGACGTCCCGGCCGCGACGGTCTTCGCCACGCGCGGCCCGCGCTTCCGCGCGAGGCGCCGGGCGATGGTCGACACCGTCAGGTTGAGCACGAGGTACATGCCCACCATCACGACGAAGATCGGCAGCGAGTTGTCGCGGCTCGTGGCCTCGAGGATCAGCTCGCCCTGCTTGGTGAGGCCGACGAGGCTGACGATGGTGCCGAGCGCGGTGTCCTTGATGAGCACCACGAGCTGGGCGACGATGATCGGCAGCATCGTGCGGAACGCCTGCGGGAACTCCACGAGCAGGCGGTTCTGCAGCGGCCGGAGCCCGATCGCCAGTCCCGCCTCGCGCTGGCCGCGCGGCAGGCCGAGGATCCCGGAGCGCAGGGCCTCGCCGATGATCGCGCCGTTGTAGAGCGCGAGCGCCGTGACGACCGACCAGTACGGCCCGATGGGGAAGATCAGGTAGATGAACAGCATCATCAGCAGCACGGGCATGCCGCGGAAGAACTCGAGCACGACGGTGACGGCGTAGCGGATCACGCGGTGCTCGCTCATCCGGAGGAGCGCGAGCACCATGCCGAGCAGGATCGCGAGCACGGCGGCGACCGCGGCCGACTGCAGCACGACCCACAGGCCGTTGAGCAGCAGGCCCCAGACGAGCGGGTCGTTGAGCACGAGCCAGATGTCGGGGCTGAACTGCCCGGCCTGCTGCAGCTTCACGGCGGCGAAGGCGAGCACCGCCACGACGATGACGCCCGTGACGACGGAGAGGATGCGGGAGCGACGGCGGGCCTTCGGGCCGGGCACGTCGTAGAGGACCTGGCTCATCGGGAGACCGCCACTCGCTTCTCGAGGTGGTCCGCCAGCTGGCCGAGCGGGACCGTGATGATGAGGTAGAAGAACGCGACGCCCACGAACACCCAGACGACGGCGTTCCCGTTGGCGTTCGCGACGTCCCGACCCACGTTGAAGAGCTCGTAGATGAAGTACGCGCCCGCGATCGACGTGTTCTTGGTGAGCGCGATGACGACGTTGATCAGCGGCGGCACGACCGTGCGGAGCGCCTGCGGCAGGATCACGTGCCCGAGCGTCTGCGAGAACGTGAGCCCGATGCTGCGCGCGGCCTCGGCCTGGCCGACGGGCACGCTGTTGATGCCGGAGCGGATCGCCTCGGCGAAGAACGGCGCCGTGTAGAGCGTGAGCGCGAGCACCGCGGCCGTCATGAACGGGAGGGCGCCGGAGATCGAGGTGATCACGACGCTGAAGAACGTGAAGACGAGCAGCAGCGGCGTGTTCCGCAGGAGCTCGACGTAGACGGTGGAGGTGGCCCGCAGGCTCGCGACCGGGGAGATCCGCATCGCGGCGATCAGGATGCCCAGCGGGAGGGCGAACAGCACCGTGGTGAGGAGGAGGCGCAGCGTGCCGCCGAACCCCCGCAGGAACACGTCGAGATTGTCGAGGATCACATCCACGGCGCACCTCCTATCGTCTGCACCCGGCGCGGCCGGGCGATGGTCGGATCCGGGCTCGTCGCGCCCGGACAGGGGACGGGTCCCGCGCGCGCCTCGGCGCACGCGGGACCCGGGTGGGACTAGTAGCGGTCGATCGCCGGGGGCTCCGGCGTGTCGATGACCGTGCCGGCCGTCGCCTCGAACAGGCGCGCCCAGGTGCCGTCGTCGTAGGCCTCCTGCAGCGTGTCGTTGATGAACGTGCGGAACGCCTCGTCGTCCTTGGCGATGCCGATGCCGTAGGGCTCCTCGGTGAAGGTCTCGCCGTCGCCGGCGAGCTTGAACTCGCCCTCGTTCTGCGCGATGAAGCCGGAGAGGATCACGTTGTCGGTCGTGACCGCGGAGACCTGGCCGTTGCGCAGCGGGTCGAGGCACTTGCTGTAGACGTCGGTGGGCACGACGATCGCGCCGTACGTGTCGGCGATGTTCGCGGCGGGGGTGGATCCGGCGACGGAGCAGACCTGCTTGCCGCGGACGTCCTCGGGCGTGTTGATCGTGGTGTCGTCCGCGAGGACCATGAGCGCCTGGCCGGCGACGTAGTACGGGCCCGCGAAGTCCACGACCTCCTTGCGCTTGTCGTTGATCGTGTAGGTCGCGACGACCGCGTCGACCGAGCCGTTCTGGATGAAGGGCTCGCGGTTGGCGGACACCGTCTCCGTGAACGTGATGCCGTCGAAGGGGATGCCCATCTTGCTGGCGACGAGCGCGGCGATCGCGACGTCGAAGCCCGCGGGCTTGCCGTCGAGGCCCGCGAGGCCGAACAGCGGCTGGTCGAACTTCGTGCCGACCTTCATCTCGCCGGCCGCGGCCAGGCGCGCCATCGTGGTGCCCTCGTCGAAGGTCGGGTCCTCGGCGAGCTCGAGCTTGTAGGGGCCGTCGCCGTTCTCGGGGGCGTTCGTGCCGGCATCGATCCCGCTGTTCGACGCGCTGCCCGCGGCGCCGCAGCCCGTGAGGGCGACGACGACGATCGCGGCGGCCGCGGCGATGGTCAGTTTCCTGTTCTTCATGGTTCCCGTTTCTCTGCTGGTGAGGTGGATGACGGAGGCGATGGGGATCGCTCGTGGTGCGTGGTGCGTGGTGCGTGTCGTGCCGGTGGTGCGGCGCCCGGACGCGCCTGCCTCGGCGGCGTCCGGATGCGGCGGGCGGGAGGGCGCGTGCCCTCCGCGCGCGTCAGTGGGCGAGGATCTTCGAGAGGAAGTCCTTCGCGCGGGGGCTCTGCGGGTCGTCGAAGAACGCCTGCGGGGTGGTGTCCTCCTCGATGGCGCCGTCGGCCATGAAGATCACGCGGTCCGCGGCCTTGCGGGCGAAGCCCATCTCGTGGGTGACGACCATCATCGTCATTCCGTCCTTCGCGAGGCCGACCATGACGTCGAGGACCTCGGTGATCATCTCGGGGTCGAGCGCCGAGGTCGGCTCGTCGAGGAGGATCAGCTTCGGGTCCATCGCCAGCGCGCGCGCGATCGCGACGCGCTGCTGCTGGCCGCCGGAGAGCTGGGCCGGCATCTTCTGCGCCTGGTTGGCGACGCCGACGCGGTCGAGGAGCTCCATCGCCCGCTTCTCCGCCTCGGCCTTGCCCTGCTTGCGCACCTTGATCGGCCCGAGGGTCACGTTCTCGAGCACGGTCTTGTGCGCGAAGAGGTTGAAGGACTGGAACACCATGCCGACGTCGGCGCGGAGGCGCGCGAGCTCGGCGCCCTCGGACGGGAGGTCCTGGCCGTCGATCGTGATGGTGCCGTCGTCGATGGTCTCGAGCCGGTTGATCGCGCGGCACAGCGTCGACTTGCCGGACCCGCTCGGGCCGATGACGACGACGACCTCGCCGCGGTTCACCGTGGTCGAGATGTCCTTGAGGACGTGCAGGTCCCCGAAGTGCTTGTTGACGTGGGATACGACGACCAGGGGCTCGCCGACCGCTGCTGCGGCGGGCGAGGCGGGGTCCGCCGTCGGGCTCTGCTCCATGCGAACACCATATCCATGACGGTGTTTCGTCCGCGTTTCCGCGGGGCATCGTCACCCCATCGTGACGCGGGGGCCGCGTTTCGGCCGGTCAGGGCGGGTGCGGGTCCGGCCGCGACCGCCGAGCGGGCGTCAGGTGTCGGTGGGTCCGCCGGGTCAGGCGCGCTGCGCGAACGCCGACTCGTAGAGGCAGACGGACGCGGCCGTCGCGAGGTTCATCGACTCGGCCTGGCCGTAGATCGGCACGACGACGGCACGGTCGGCGAGGGCGAGGTGCTCGTCCTGGAGGCCGCGGGCCTCGTTGCCGAACAGCCACGCGGTGGGCGCGGCGAGGCCGCCCGACGTGCGCTCCGCGAGGAGGTCGTCGCCCTTCACGTCCGCGGCGAGCACCTGCAGCCCGGCCGCCTTCACGCGCTCGAGCACGGCATCGAGCTCGGGCATGATCGCGACCGGCAGGTGGAAGAGCGAGCCCGTCGTCGCGCGCACGACCTTGGGGTTGTACAGGTCGACGGAGCGGCCCGTGAGGATCACCGCGTCGGCGCCCGCGGCGTCGGCCGCTCGGATGATGGTGCCCGCGTTGCCGGGGTCGCGCACCTCCTCGAGGATCGCGATGAGGCGGGGCTCGTCGCCGAGGATCTGCTTGAGCGAGGTCGGGAACTGCCGGCACACGCCGACGACGCCCTGCGGGGTGACGGTGTCGGCCATGGACGCGATCACGTCCTCGGTGACGAACTCCACCTCGACGTCCGACTCGCGGACGGCGCGCGCCAGGTCGGGGTAGCGGTCGAGGGCCGTCGGCGTCGCGAACAGCTCCAGCACGAGGTCGGGCCGGAAGGCGAGCGCCTCGGAGACGGCCTGCGGTCCCTCGAGGAGGAAGAGGCCCGTGTCGGCGCGCGCGTCCCGCTTCGCGAGCTTGGCGACGCCACGGACACGCGGGGAGCGGGGGTTGTCGAGCATGGCCCCAACACTAACGGCGCGCCCCCGGTCGGGGACGCGCCGTCGGCGGTGGGGCGGGATGCGCTACGCGTTCGCCGCGACCTTGGGGGCCGAGGTGTTCGCGGGCAGGGCGGCCTTGGCCGTCTGCACGAGCGACGCGAAGGTGGCGGGCTCGTGGACCGCGAGCTCCGCGAGGATGCGGCGGTCGACCTGCACGCCGGCGAGCGAGAGGCCCTGGATCAGGCGGTTGTACGTGAGACCGTTCGCACGGGCCGCGGCGTTGATGCGCTGGATCCAGAGGCGGCGGAACTCGCCCTTCTTGGCGCGGCGGTCGCGGTACGCGTAGACGAGGGAGTGGGTGACCTGCTCCTTGGCCTTGCGGTACAGGCGCGAGCGCTGCCCGCGGTAGCCGGCGGCGCGCTCGAGGATGACCCGACGCTTCTTGTGGGCGTTGACGGCCCTCTTGACTCTTGCCATTTCAGTGATTCCTATTCGAGTTCAGGTGTCGCGGACGACGAGGGGCCTAGCGGCCGAGGAGCTTCTTGGCGACCTTCATGTCGGCCTTGGCCAGCGGCTGGTCCTGGTTGAGTCGCGCCTTGCGCCCGGAGGACTTGACCTCGAGGTTGTGCCGCATGCCCGCCTGCTGCTTCATGATCTTGCCGGTGCCGGTGACCTTGAAACGCTTCTTGGCACCCGAGTGGGTCTTCTGCTTAGGCATTGTTCTCTTCTCTCGCTTCTCGAGCGCTCGCCTTGGTGGCGTCGCGCTTCGCGTTGGCCTCGGCCTTGGCCTCGGACTTGTTCTTGTGCGGTCCGATGACCATGACCATGTTGCGGCCGTCGATCGTGGGGGTGGACTCGACGCTGCCGAACTCGGCGACGTCCTCCGCGAACATCTTGAGCAGTCGCACGCCCTGGTCCGGACGCGACTGCTCGCGCCCGCGGAACAGGATCATGGCCTTGACCTTGTCGCCGTCCTGCAGGAAGCCCTCGGCGCGCTTGCGCTTGGTCTCGTAGTCGTGCTTGTCGATCTTCAGGCGGAAGCGCACCTCCTTGAGGATGGTGTTCGCCTGGTTGCGACGCGCTTCCTTGGCCTTCTGCGCGGCCTCGTACTTGAACTTGCCGTAGTCCATGATCTTCGCCACGGGGGGCTTGGAATTGGGCGCGACCTCGACGAGGTCGAGGTCGGCTTCCTGCGCGAGCCGGAGTGCGACGTCGATGGATACGACGCCGACCTGCTCGCCTGCTGGGCCAACGAGGCGAACCTCGGGAACTCGGATTCGATCGTTGGTACGGGGATCGCTGATGGACTGCTCCTATTCGTGTCTTCGGGTGGCCCGGCGGCTCTCGGGGAGCCGCTCGGATTCGAGACGAGGAGGGTTCTTCACCAGGGTGCGACGGATCCGTCGTACTCGGCAACACGCCCTTTCCCCGCGTGTGCGGGGCTCCCGTCGTGCGGTCCCGGTGAGGGGCCCTTCGGACGGGGGAGCGAAATCGACCCGGTAACCTATGGAGGCGGTCAAGCGCGGGTGGGAGATCAATCCTCTTTCGAACCGGGGCTGTGACAGCCCCGGAGCCGTCGATCAGCATAGCAGACGCCGACCCCGCCCCGGAAGGGCGGGCCACGACGGGCTCCCGCCGCCTCCGCCGCCATCCGGCACCGCCACCCAGCCCGAGGACAGACATGACCGACCAGACCCAGCCCGACCCCGCGTCCGCAGGACCGGCCGACTCCCACGTGCACCGCTTCGAGGAGCCCGCCGCGACCGGCGCCGGCGCCGGCGCCGGCGCCGCGGGTGTCGCCGACGACGACACGGCGGACTTCGTCGCCGACCAGTACGCGCGCGACATCGCGGAGGTCTCCGCCGTCGAGGTCATCACGACGACGGCCGTCCACCTCATGAGCGCCGCCGCCGTGAAGTGCGGGCTCGCCGACGACCCCGCCACGCAGACCGACCTCGCCGAGGCGCGGAAGCTCATCATCTCGCTCGCGGGCCTCGTCACCGCCGCGTCGCCGGAGCTCGGCGACCAGCACGCGCGCAGCCTGCGCGACGGACTCCGGTCCCTGCAGCTCGCCTTCCGAGAGGCCTCGCCCTACCCCGACGCCGTCGGCAAGGGACCGGGCGAGAAGTACACCGGGCCGGTCTCCTAGAGCACCGGCCTCGCACGTCGCGCCCGGCGCCGCCTCGGCGGTGGAGCGCGGCTCGTGCCTCAGCGGGCCGAGGTGATCCGGAGACCCATGCTGTCGACCCGGTCCGCGAGCACCGCGCTCCGGGACCACTCCCCCTGCAGCCGAGCGAGCAACGCGTCGAGCGCCGGGCGGTCGAGGCCGTCGACGAGCTCCAGCTCGATCGTCAGCTCCGGGCCCTCGAGGCGCGCGCGCGGATCGCCCGGCGCGGTGCTCAGCGCCACGACCGCCGGCTCCTCGACGACGCTCGCCTCCAGCGCCGCGACGACCTCGGGATCCTCGGGGCTCGGGATCCACGGCAGCGACCGCGCGACCGCCCAGACGGCGGGCCGGCGCAGCACGAACTCGGTGTCCGACATCGGGTCGACGACCACGAGGTCGGTCTCCTCGCTCGCGGCGGCCAGCGCCACGCGGACGGCGTCGGCGGGCACCGGCCGGGCCTTCGCGTTCCACCTGCCCATCGCGGCGACGGACGTGAAGACCGGCATCACGGTGCGCCCGTCGGGTCCGGCCACCGTGATGATCGACAGCTCGGCGCTCTTGTCGGCCTTCAGCCCGTGGGCTCCCTCGCCCTCCTCGCCGAGGCGCGCCACGAGCGGGATCAGCAGGCGCGCGTCGCGGAGCGCGTCCACCACCACGGCTGGGCCGACCTCACCGCGACCGTGGCGTGCGAGCGCGTCGGCGAGGGCGGGCGGCGCGGAGCCGTCGTCGTCCGGGAAGGGCGTGGGCTCGAACGACCGGCCGGCCCAGGGCGTCCCGGCCGAGTCGGCGTGCGGAGCGGATCCGGTCATCGATCCCCGGCGACGTCGAGCGCCTCGCCGAGCGTGAAGGCGCCGGCGTACAGGGCCTTGCCGACGATGGCCCCCTCGAGGCCGAGCGGGACGAGCTCGCGGAGCGCCTGGATGTCGTCGAGGCTCGACACCCCGCCGGAGGCGACGACCGGGCGCTCGGTGCGCTCGAGGACGTCGCGGAGGAGCTGGAGGTTCGGGCCCTGGAGCGTGCCGTCCTTGGTGACGTCGGTGACGACGTAGCGCGCGCATCCGGCGTCCTCGAGCCGCTCGAGCACCTCCCAGATGTCGCCGCCGTCCTGGGTCCAGCCGCGCGCAGAGAGCGTGCGCCCCCGGACGTCGAGCCCGACCGCCACGGCCTCGCCGTGCTGCGCGATGACGCTGGCGGCCCACTCGGGGTTCTCCAGCGCAGCCGTGCCCAGGTTGATGCGCGTCGCGCCGCTCTCCAGCGCCACGTCGAGCGACCGGTCGTCGCGGATGCCGCCGGACAGCTCGATCTGCACGCCGTCGATGGCGCGGATCACGCGGGAGATGACCGACAGGTTGTCGCCCCGGCCGAACGCGGCGTCGAGGTCGACGAGGTGCAGCCACTCGGCGCCCTGCTCGGCCCAGTCCCGGGCCGCGTCGACGGGATCGCCGTAGCCGGTCTCGGTGCCGGCCGCGCCCTGCGTGAGGCGGACGGCCTGGCCGCCCGCCACGTCGACGGCGGGCAGGAGGGTCAGGCGGGGGGTGCTGGTGAACTCGCTCATGGGGCCTTCCATCGTTCGGGCGTTCGGGCGGGGCCGTCGGCGACGGCGGATGCGGATGCGGGCGTCAGGCGGCGCGGAGGGTGCCGAGCCAGTTCGCGAGCAGCCGGATCCCGGCCGCCCCCGACTTCTCGGGGTGGAACTGCGTGGCGGTGAGGGGGCCGTTCTCGACCGCGGCGACGAAGCGCTCGCCGTGCGTCGCCCACGTCACGCGGGGCGCCGGCAGCGGCGGGAGCGGGTCGATGCCCCACGTGCGCGCGGCGTAGGAGTGCACGAAGTAGAAGCGCTCGTCCTCGAGGCCCGCGAACAGCGCGGACCCCTCGGGCACCTCGACGGTGTTCCAGCCCATGTGCGGCAGCACGTCCGACTCGATGCGGTCGACCGTGCCCGGCCACTCCCCCAGGCCCGCGACGTCGACGTCGCGCTCGACGCCGCGGTCGAACATGACCTGCATGCCCACGCAGATGCCGAGCACCGGGCGGCCGCCGGCGAGGCGGCGGTCGACGACGCGGTCGCCGCCGGCCGCCCGCAACGCGGTCATGACGGCCGAGAACGCGCCGACGCCGGGGACGAGGAGCCCGTCGGCCTCGTGCGCCCGCTTCGGGTCGCCCGTCAGCTCGACGTCCGCGCCGGCCAGCTCGAGCGCCTTGACCGCGGAGTGGACGTTGCCGCTCCCGTAGTCGAGGACGACGACGGAGGGCCGCGTCACAGCGCGCCCTTGGTGGACGGGATGCCGGAGACGCGCGGGTCGAGCTCCTTGGCGAGGCGGAACGCGCGCGCGAAGGACTTGAACTCCGCCTCGGCGATGTGGTGCGGGTCGCGCCCGCCGAGCACGGTGACGTGCACGGTCAGGCCGGCGTGGAAGGTGATGGCCTCGAAGACGTGGCGGACCATGGATCCGGTGAAGTGACCGCCGATGAGGTGCATCTCGAAGCCGGCGGGCTCGCCCGAGTGCACGAGGAACGGACGGCCGGAGATGTCGACGACCGACTGCACCAGGGCCTCGTCGAGCGGGACGAGCGCGTCGCCGAAGCGGGCGATGCCGGACTTGTCGCCGAGCGCCTCGCGGATGGCCTGCCCGAGCACGATCCCCACGTCCTCCACGGTGTGGTGCACGTCGATGTGCGTGTCGCCCGTGGCGGTGACCTTCAGGTCGGTGAGCGAGTGCTTCGCGAACGCGGTGAGCATGTGATCGTAGAACGGGACCGAGGTGCTGATCTCGGAGGCACCGGTGCCGTCGAGGTCGAGCTGGAGGTCGATGCGGGACTCGCTGGTCTGCCGCGTGACGTGCGCGGTGCGCGCGAGGGTGCTCATGGGTCCCATGCTACCGATCGCATCCCGTCGTACCGCCGCGCTCCCGGCCGCCACCGGGAGCGACGACGGACCCCGTGCGCGCTCGCCGCGCAGACGCGGCGGCGCGGGTTCAGTGGGCGTACTGGGCGGGGACGGCGAGCTGCTGGCCGGCCGCGACATCCGACGAGGGGAGGCGGTTGAGGTCGACGACCGACGCGATGACGTCGCGCGGGTCGGCCGACGGCGCGATCTCCTCGGCGAGGTCCCAGAGGGACTCGCCGCTCGACACGGTGACGTACTCGAACGCGGTGCCCGACGCGTCCTTCGACGCGACGGCCGCGCCGCCGTTGAGGGCGACGAGCCCGGCGCCGAGCGCGAGCGGGGTCGCGACGAGCGCGGTGAGGACGACGCGGCCCCGGCGCGTGATGCGCAGGCGCGTGCGGGGCGCGACGGCGGCCTCCGCGACGGGTGCGACGGCGGAGGCGGTGGTTCCGGGGGTGGTGGCTGCGGTGTTCATGGTGACCTCTCGTGCGAGACGGTGGGGCGTCGGCGCGACGCGCTCGGCGGTGCAGTGCGGTACGGCATGCGATGCGGGTCGGGCAGCTCGCACCCGGCTCTCGGCCGGGAGAGCCGGGTGCGAAGCTGTGTTCCGAACATACATTCGAAACCAGCCCTCCGCAAGCCCTCATCGCCTCGATCCGGCCCCCAGGCGCGCGACACGCTCGAACAGGTGTTTGTACGAGGTGCCCCGGCTGGATACAGTTTCGAGTGCCTGGTGTCCATTCCACCGGGCACCACCGACATCGCCCCCGCGAGGGCGTCGGCCCGCCGGGTCGACCGCCCCGCGGCGGCGTCGGCGACGAGAGGCGGGCCGTGGCATGACGGACGAGCGAGCGGCGGGAGGCGGCGCGACGAGGCGCCGCAAGAGCCTCAGCGACAAGCAGATCTCGATCCTGGAGTTCATCCAGCGCACCATCGCCGGCCAGGGCTACCCGCCGAGCATGCGCGAGATCGGCGACGCCGTGGGCCTCGCGTCGCTCTCGAGCGTCACCCACCAGCTCAACCAGCTCGAGCTCTCCGGCTACCTCCGTCGCGACCCGAACCGGCCGCGCGCCCTCGAGGTGCTCATCGACCTGCCGGGCACCGGCGCCGCGGAGAGCGGAGAGCCGTCGACGCCCGTGGGCGACGCCGCCATGGTGCCCATGGTCGGCCGCATCGCCGCCGGCATCCCCATCACCGCGGAGCAGATGGTCGAGGAGGTCTTCCCCCTCCCCCGCCAGCTCGTCGGCAAGGGCGACCTCTTCATGCTCCGCGTCGTCGGCGACTCCATGATCGACGCGGCGATCTGCGACGGCGACTGGGTGGTCGTCCGCCAGCAGAAGACCGCGGAGAACGGCGACATCGTCGCCGCCATGCTCGACGACGAGGCGACGGTCAAGGTGTTCCGCCAGCGCGACGGCCACACGTGGCTGCTCCCCCGCAACAGCGCCTTCGAGCCGATCCTCGGCGACTTCGCCGAGGTCGTCGGCAAGGTCGTGGCGGTCATGCGCTCGGTCTGATCCCCGCGCACGACGCACGAGAGCGGCCGGTCCCCCAGTGGGCCGGCCGCTCTCGTGCGCGCGGTGCGCGGTGGTGCGGCGCGGATCAGACCGCGGGGACCACCGAGTACGCCTGGACCTGCGCCTGCTGCTCGGCCGTCACGAGCGCGCGCACGCGCGTGCCCTCCTCGACGTACGCGGTCTCGAGGACCTTCGCCCCGTCGTGGAGCATCGCGACGATCTCGCCGTGCTCGAAGGGCACCAGGAGGTCGACCTCGATGGTCGGCTGCGGGAGCAGCTCCGCGATGCGGCGACGCAGCTCCTCGACGCCCTCGCCCGTGCGGGCCGACACGAAGACGCCCTGCGGGGCGAGGCCGCGCAGGACCACGCGGTCGCCGTCCGAGGCGAGGTCGCTCTTGTTGAACACGACGATCTCCGGGATGGACGAGGCGTCCACCTCCGCGATGACCTCGTGCACGGTCGCGAGCTGCGCCGCGGGATCCGGGTGCGAGGCGTCGACGACGTGCACGAGCACGTCGGAGTCGGCGAGCTCCTCCAGCGTCGAGCGGAACGCCTCGACCAGCTGGTGCGGCAGGTTCCGCACGAAGCCGACGGTGTCGGCCAGCGTGTAGAGCTGGCCCTGATCCGTCTCCGTCTTTCGCACGGTCGCGTCGAGCGTCGCGAACAGCGCGTTCTCGACGAGCACGCCCGCCTTCGTCACCCGATTGAGCAGCGACGACTTCCCGGCGTTGGTGTAGCCGACGATCGCGACCGAGGGCACCGAGTGCCGGTCGCGGTTGGCGCGCTTGGTGTCGCGGGCGGGCTTCATCGCGGCGATCTGCTTGCGGAGGCGCGCCATGCGCGTGTTGATGCGCCGGCGGTCGAGCTCGATCTTCGTCTCACCGGGTCCGCGCGATCCCATGCCCGCGCCCGCGCCGCCGACCTGGCCACCCGCCTGGCGCGACATCGAGTCGCCCCATCCGCGGAGGCGCGGGAGGAGGTACTGCAGCTGGGCGAGCTCGACCTGCGCCTTGCCCTCGCGGCTCTTGGCGTGCTGGCTGAAGATGTCGAGGATCACGGCGGTGCGGTCGATGACCTTCACCTTCACCACGTCCTCGAGCGCGCGCCGCTGGCTCGGGGCGAGCTCGGTGTCGGCGATGACGGTGTCTGCGCCGACCGCCGCGACCAGCGCGCGCAGCTCCTCGGCCTTGCCGCGGCCGAAGTAGGTGCTCGGATCCGGCGTGGGGCGGCGCTGCAGCAGGCCGTCGAGGACGACCGCGCCCGCGGTCTCCGCGAGGGCCGCGAGCTCGCGCATGCTGTTCTCGGCGTCGTCGACGGACCCCTGCGAGTACACGCCGATGAGCACGACGTTCTCGAGTCGCAGCTGCCGGTACTCGACCTCGGTGACGTCCTCGAGCTCGGTGGAGAGGCCGGGGACGCGGCGCAGCGCCTGCCGGTCGGCGCGCTCGCTCTGGTCGCCGTCCGAGCCCTGCTCGGTGTCGGGGGCCGCGGACAGCGCCTGCGCGCCGGACCCGCGGAAGAGGGCGTAGCCGGCGGACCGGTCATCCGCCCGGGCGAGGACGCGCGCGACGACGTCGTCCCGGTCGGTGTTCTCGGTGGACGTCGTCGTCGTGTCCGCGGGCTCGTGGTCGTGCTCGTCGTGCGTGATCATGTGCTCCCATCGTAGCGTCGGCGTCCGGTATCGTCCCGGTATGGCCGACGCGCACTACTTCTCCTCGTCGCCGGCCGGACCCCTGCGCACCCGCACGATCACGGTCGAGCTGGGCGGACGGACGGTCGACGTCGAGACCGCCGGCGGTGTCTTCAGCCCCGAGCACGTCGACCAGGGCACCCTGGTGCTGCTGCGCAACGTCCCCGCGCCCCCTGCCGAGGGGCATCTGCTGGACGTGGGCTGCGGCTGGGGTCCCGTGGCGCTCGATCTCGCGATGCGATCGCCGTCGGCCACCGTGTGGGCGGTCGACGTGAACGAGCGGGCGCTCGAGCTGACGCGGGCGAACGCCCGGTCCCTCGGTCTCGAGAACCTCAACGCCGTGCTGCCCGAGGATGTTCCCGCCGGCCTCCCCTTCGCCACCGTGTGGTCGAACCCGCCGATCCGCGTCGGCAAGGAGGCGCTGCACGGGATCCTGCTCGACTGGATGCCCCGCCTCGCGCCGGACGCGGACGCCTGGCTCGTCGTGCAGCGCAACCTCGGATCCGACTCGCTGCAGCGCTGGCTGGTCGACTCCCTGCCCGCGGGCCTCGAGACGACGCGCGCGGCGTCCGACAAGGGCTTCCGGGTCCTCCGCGTGCACCGCGGCGCGGACTCCTAGGCCATCCTCCGCCGCCGGTCGCCGCGTCCCGGGGTGGGACGAGCGGATCAGGCCAGCGCCACGACCCCGTCGAACACCAGCTCAGCGGGACCCGAGAGGCCGACGTGCTCGCCGTCCTCGGTCGGGAACATCCGCACGCCGAGCACGCCGCCCGGGACCTGCACGCGCCACTGGTGCGGTGCGGCAGCACCCGCCCAGTGCCGCGTCGCGAGGGCCGCGGCCGCGGCGCCCGTGCCGCAGCTCAGCGTCTCGCCGCTGCCGCGCTCGTGGACGCGCATGGTGATGTGGCCCACGCCGTCCACGACGAGCGGATCCGCGGGCACCACGAGCTCGACGTTCGCGCCGTCGGCGGGCTCCGGATCCAGCTGCGGGACGAAGGCGAGGTCCGCCTCAGCGAGCTCGTCCTCGCTCGACAGCGCGACCACCACGTGCGGGTTGCCCACGTCGATGCCGAGGCCCGGACGCGCGACCTGCAGGTCCTTGGCGCGCACGAGCGGCTCGCCGCCCGCCAGCGCCCAGCGGCCGAGGTCGACCTGGAAGCCGGATCCGCTGCGCTGCACGTCCCGGACGCCGGCGCGGGTGCCGATCGGGATCGTGCGGCCAGGGGGCAGCTCGATGAGCCCGTTCTCGATGAGGAAGAGGGTGAAGACGCGGATGCCGTTCCCGCACATCTCGGCGGGGCTGCCGTCGACGTTGCGGTAGTCCATGAACCACTCGGCGTCCGGGTCTTCGTCGAGGGCCGCGCGGCCCTCGGGGATGCGGCTGGAGAGCACCGCGCGGATCGTGCCGTCGGCGCCGATGCCGAAGTGGCGGTCGCAGAGCGCCTGCACCTGGGTGTCGGTCAGGTCGATCTCGCCCGCGGGATCCGCGAACAGCACGAAGTCGTTGCCCGTGCCCTGGCCCTTGGTGAACTGCAGGTCTGCCATCCCGCCAGCCTACGGGCGCGTCGCCGGAAGAGCGTCGAGCGCGTGCTCGAGCAGGCGGTCGTCGCGGGCGTCGAGCCGGACGGCGTCCGCGTAGCGGCCGAACCACGAGACCTGGCGTCGCGCGTACCGTCGGGTGAGCGCGCGGGTCTCCTCCACCGCCTGCTCCTCGGTCAGCTCCCCCGCGAGCTGCCTGGCCGCCTGCGCGTAGCCGATGGCACGGGAGGCGGTGACGCCGTCGGCGAGCCCGGCGGGCAACAGCCCCGCGACCTCGTCCACGAGCCCGTCCTCCCACATGCCGGACACGCGGGCGTCGAGCCGCGGCACGAGCTCCTCGCGCGGCAGCGTGAGCGCCAGGATCCGCGCGGGATGCCACGGCTGCGGCTCGGCGGACGCGCGCTCCGGCTGCGGGCCCGCCATCTCGACGACCTCCAGCGCCCGCACGAGGCGCCTCCCGTTCTGCGCGCCGATCCGCTCGGCCGCGACCGGATCGAGGTCGCGGAGGCGCCGGTGCAGCATGCCCGGGCCGGTCGCCGCGAGCTCCTGCTCGAGGCGCTGCCGGATCTCGGGATCGGTCCCGGGGAAGTCGTAGTCGAAGAGCACCGACGAGACGTAGAGGCCGGATCCGCCGACGAGGACCGGGACCGCCCCGCGCTCGAGGATCCCGCTGATCACCCCGCGCGCCTCCTCCTGGTAGGCGGCGACGGTCGCCTCCGCGGTCACGTCGAGGACGTCGAGCATGTGGTGCGGCACGCCGCGCCGCTCGGCCTCGGGCAGCTTCGCCGTGCCGATGTCCATGCCCCGGTAGAGCTGCATGGCGTCCGCGTTGACGATCTCCGCCGCGCGGCCCTCGGACCGCAGCCGGTCCGCGATGTCGAGGGACAGGGCGGACTTGCCGGTGCCGGTGGCGCCGACGACCGCGACGATCGGGGTCACGCGCGGTGTCGCGGGTGCGCGGATCCGTCGCCGGCCGCCGTGGGCACGCGGAGCGAGGGCAGCCCGAGCGAGACGCGCGGCGCCCCGCCGGCGCTTGATCCCGCGCCCGCCTGCGGCGTCGGCACGCCGCAGGAGTCGGCCTGCGCGCGCTCCCACGCGTCGCCGGCGCGGGTGCGGCGGATGCGCAGCGGAGCGCCGTCCGCCGAGTCCGCGATGAGGTGGAACGGCGCCGCGCGGGTGATCTCGACCTCGACCGCGTCGCCGGGGCGCGGCTCGCCGCTTCCCTCCGGGACGTCGAGGTGGACGAGGCGGCCGTCCTGCGCACGCCCGGTGACCCGGCGGGTGTCGCCGTCCTTCCGGCCCTCGTGCGCGCTCACCAGCACCTCGACCGTGCGGCCGACCACGCGCTGGTTCTCTTCGTGGCTGATGCGCTCCTGCAGCGCGGTGAGGCGCCCGTACCGCTCCTTCACGACGTCGGCGGGCACCTGCTCCTCCATCGTCGCGGCGGGAGTCCCCGGGCGGATGGAGTACTGGAACGTGAACGCGGACGAGAAGCGGGCCGCCTCGACGACGCGGAGGGTCTCTCGGAAGTCCTCCTCCGTCTCGCCGGGGAACCCGACGATGATGTCGGTCGTGATGGCCGCGTCGGGGATGCGCGTGCGCACCCGGTCGAGGATCCCGAGGAAGCGCTCGGACCGGTAGGAGCGGCGCATGGCCTTGAGGATCCGGTCGGATCCCGACTGCAGCGGCATGTGCAGCTGCGGCATGACCGCCGGCGTCTCGGCCATCGCGTCGATGACGTCGTCCGTGAAGGCGGCCGGGTGGGGGCTCGTGAAGCGGATGCGCTCCAGCCCCTCGATGGCGCCGGCGGCCCGCAGCAGCTTCCCGAACGCCTGCCGGTCGCCGAACTCGACGCCGTAGGAGTTGACGTTCTGGCCGAGCAGCGTGACCTCGACCGCGCCGTCGTCGACGAGGGCCTGGATCTCGGCGAGGATGTCCCCCGGCCGTCGGTCCTTCTCCTTGCCGCGGAGGGCCGGCACGATGCAGAACGTGCAGGTGTTGTTGCAGCCGACGGAGATGGACACCCATCCGCTCGCGATCTCGTCGCGCTTGGTGGGCAGCGTGGACGGGAAGGTCTCGAGGCTCTCGAGGATCTCGAGCTGCGCCTCGCCGTTGTGCCGTGCGCGCTCGAGCAGCGTCGGCAGCGCGCCCATGTTGTGCGTGCCGAAGACGACGTCGACCCATGGCGCCCTCTCGAGGACGGTCGCGCGGTCCTTCTGCGCGAGGCACCCGCCGACGGCGATCTGCATGCCCTCGTGCCGGCGCTTGACCCCGGCGAGGTGCCCGAGGTTGCCGTAGAGCTTGTTGTCCGCGTTCTCGCGGACCGCGCACGTGTTGATGACGACGATGTCCGCCTCGGCGCCCTCGGCCGAGACGTACCCGGCGGCCTCGAGCGAGCCAGTGAGCCGCTCCGAGTCGTGGACGTTCATCTGGCAGCCGTAGGTGCGGACCTCGTACGTCCGGGGCCGGTCGGCTGCGGGCGGGGCGACGCGGACGTGCTCGGCGACGGTGCTCATGATGAATCGATCCTACGTGCGGGGACGCCTCGCGCCACCCGGCCGTCCGCTCAGCGGAAGCGCACGCGGGACGAGCCGCGCCGGGTGGCGAGCGCCGCCTTGGCCGCGTCGCGCACGAGGCCGCCCCCGTAGCCGCGACGCATGAGGAAGGACGTGAGACGGCGCTCGGCCGTCTCGTCGTCGTAGGACGAGAGCTGCCCCACCCGCTTCATGGCGACCTCGGTGGCGCGTGCGAGCTCGTCGTCCGGCTGCTCGGCCATGGCCTCCTCGATGACGAGCGGGTCGAGCTTGCGGCGGCGCATCTCCATCTCGACCGACCGACGGCCGAGCCCCTTGCGATCCAGGTGCGTGTGCAGGATCTGCTCCGCCAGCGCGGCCTCGTCGATGTACTGCAGGGACACGTAGCGGGCGAGCGTCTCCTCCGCGATGTCCGGGTCGATCTCCGCGCCGTCGAGCACCTCGCGGGCCTCGGCGAGGGAGAGCCCGCGACCGCGCAGCCGGTTGGCGAGGACGTTGTCCGCCCGCCGCCGCTGGCGCTCGGGCGTGCGCTCGGCGGCGCGCTCCTCCTCGGCCTCCGCCTCGCGGCGCTCGTCCTCGACGCGGTCCTCCTCGAGGCGGATCATGTCCTGCCGGTACGCCTCGTCCTGCTCCGCCTTGGCGCGCGCGAGCTCGGCACGCTCCTGCTCGGCGCGCCATGCGGCCGGGGTCGAGTCGTCCGCGGTGTCGGCCTCGGCCGGTGCCGTCTCCGGGAACGCGCCGACCACGTCGCCGGACGCTCGCGCCGCTGCCTGGGCCTCGGCCTCCGCGAGGACGCGCCGCGCCTCCGCGATGCGCTCCTGCGCGGCGAGGGCACGGCCCGCCTCCGACTCGTCCACCGCCGCGCCGATCGTGACGATGCCGTCCACCTCCGTGACCGACCGGCCTCGCGCGGGGTGCGTCGGCTCGACCCGGCGCGCGGGCGGCTCCTCGACGGGCGCCGGGGGCTCGACGAGCGGACGAGCCGCTGCACGACGCGAACGCCGGTCGGCGAGGGAGGCGACGGGGGCGATCTCGTCGGGCCCGGGGCCCGTGCCCTGCTCGCCCTCGGAGGGGAATCTGACCATGGTGCTTCCGTCCTCAGGAGGCCCGTCGGCGGATCACGCGCTGCGTGGCCCGCCGACGGGTCCGGTGTCGTGCGGGGGCGGGGTGCGTCGTGGGACGCACCCCGCCGAGTGGGCGCCGGGTCAGGCGCTCTTGCGTGCGGACGCCTTGGGCGCCGCCGCGGCGACGGGAGCCGGGGCGGCCTCGGCCGCAGCGGCCGCGTCGGCGTTCGGGTCCTTCACCAGGCCGAGCTTGACCTTGATCTTCTGCTCGATCTCGGCGGCGATCTCCGGGTTGTTCAGGAGGTGCTTGCGCGAGTTCTCCTTGCCCTGGCCGAGCTGGTCGCCGTCGTAGGTGTACCAGGCGCCCGACTTGCGGACGATCTCGTGCTCGACGCCGAAGTCGATGAGGCTGCCCTCGCGGGAGATGCCGGTGCCGTAGAGGATGTCGAACTCCGCCTGCTTGAAGGGCGGCGCCATCTTGTTCTTGACGACCTTGACGCGCGTGCGGTTGCCGACCGCGTCGGTGCCGTCCTTCAGCGTCTCGATGCGGCGGATGTCGAGGCGGACCGACGCGTAGAACTTCAGCGCCTTGCCACCCGCGGTGGTCTCCGGGCTGCCGAAGAACACGCCGATCTTCTCGCGCAGCTGGTTGATGAAGATCATGGTGGTCTGCGTCTGGTTGAGCCCGCCGGTGAGCTTGCGGAGCGCCTGCGACATGAGGCGCGCCTGGAGTCCCACGTGGGAGTCGCCCATCTCGCCCTCGATCTCCGCGCGCGGCACGAGGGCGGCGACGGAGTCGATGACGACGAGGTCGATGGATCCGGAGCGCACGAGCATGTCGGCGATCTCGAGGGCCTGCTCGCCCGTGTCGGGCTGGGAGACGAGGAGCGCGTCGATGTCGACGCCGAGCTTCTTCGCGTACTCCGGGTCGAGCGCGTGCTCCGCGTCGATGAAGGCCGCGATGCCGCCGGCGCGCTGCGCGTTGGCGATGGCGTGCAGCGTCAGCGTGGTCTTTCCCGAGGACTCCGGGCCGTAGATCTCGACGATGCGGCCACGCGGGAGCCCGCCGATGCCGAGGGCCACGTCCAGCGCGACGGACCCGGTGGGGATGACGGCGACGGGCGCGCGCTCGTCGCTGCCCAGTCGCATGACCGAGCCCTTGCCGAACTGCCGGTCGATCTGCGCGAGCGCGGTCTCGAGGGACTTCTCGCGGTCTGCCGATGATGCCATGGGGTGCTCCTCGTGTCGAAGGTGGGTTGCCTGCAGGCTGTCGCTCCGCTCCCGCTGGCCGCGGGGTCCGGTGCCGACAAGGCGACGGGTGATCTCCGCGAGGTGCACGTTATGCGGCGCCGCCGACATCGCTGCCGGAGGGGCCGGACCTGTGCAGTCCGCGCTTCGAATCGCTCCTGTGGGGAGACTACGCGCGTTCGAAGGGATATTCGAACGACGCGCCGCGTGTCGTCAGCGGATCCGGAGCGCGTCGGGGGACGGAGGGCGTCAGACGCGCGGCTCGGGGACCCCGGCGCCGTTCCAGCGCGAGCGCGGCACGTCCTGGGCGCGGCAGAGGGCGAGCCAGACGTCGCGGGCGGGCGTGCCGTCCTTGAGCGCCTGCGCGGACGTGCGCCCGCCGAGCTCGCCGAGCACGAGGTCCGCGACGAGCACCGGCCCGTAGCCGGCGCCGAACTCGTCGGAGACGGCCCGCTGGAACTCGCTCAATCGCATGCCGACCACGCTACCCGCTGCCGCCTGGACGACGACGCCCCGCCCGTCGCGAGGACGGGCGGGGCGGGAGGTCGTGGGGAGGGTCAGCGCGCGACGAGGTCGCTGTCGAATCCGGCGACGAGGTCGTCCGGGATGGTGTCGGGGATGGGGTTGAGGCCCTCGATGACGGCGAGGCGGTCGCCGACCTCGCGCATGATGACGGAGATGGGGGTGTCGAGCGCGTCGGCGACGGACGCGAGGATCTCGCTCGACGCCTCCTTCTGGCCCCGCTCGACCTCGCTGAGGTAGCCGAGCGCGACGCTGGCCTTGCTGGCGACCTGGCGGAGCGTGCGCCCCTTCTGCAGGCGGAAGTCCCGAAGGACGTCGCCGATCTCCTGACGGACTAGAACCACGGGAGCCTCCTCGTTGCGCCTGGTGCCTGATCGAACCGGAGGTCCGGGGCTGATGGGTGAGCATCTGGCCGAGGACTCAGGCTAAGCAGGGGCACTGGGCGTTGCTTGTGAACGTGATTACGACAACGCGGGAGCCGCATCAGATGTTCCCGGCGGGCTCGAGCGCCTCGACGAGGGCCGCGAGCGCCGCGTGGACGACGCCCGCGCGGACCGCCTGGCGGTCCCCGTCGAGGTGCAGCGCGATGGCGCGCGAGTCGCCGTCGATGGACAGGCCGACGAAGGCCGTGCCGGGTCGCTGCCCGTCCTGCGGGTCCGGACCCGCGGCTCCCGTCGTGGAGACGCCGACGTCCGCGGGGCGCCCGTCGATCGCGCACGCCTGGCGCACGCCGCGCGCCATCTGCCGGGCGACGTCGGGGTGGACGGCGCCGTGGACCGCCAGGATCGAGGACTCGACCCCGAGGATCGTGCGCTTGAGGGCCGTGTCGTAGGAGACGATGCCGCCGAGGAGCGCCCGCGAGGCGCCGGGCACGCCGACGAGGGCCGCGGTGAGCAGGCCGCCCGTCAGGGACTCCGCGACGGCGATGCGTCGGCCGCTCACCACGAGGGCGGCGATGACGCGCTCGGCGAGCCGCTCGTCGGTGACCTCGTGGTCGGGGCTCACGAGGCGCGCCCCGCCCGCAGCGCCTGGCGCATGTAGTCGAGGCCGGAGAGCACGGTGAGGACGAACGCGATCGACATGAGGACCGTGTTCACGACGTGCATGCCGTCGCCCACCACGTCCCACAGCGGGAGCAGCGCCACGCTGATGGCGACCGCCTGCGCCACGGTCTTCAGCTTGCCCCCGCGGGAGGCCGCGACGACGCGGTCGCGGAGCACGGCGAACCGGTAGGCCGTGATGCCGAGCTCGCGCACGAGGATCACGATCGTCACCCACCACGGCAGCTCGCCGAGCACCGACAGCATGACGAGCGCGGCGCCGGTGAGCACCTTGTCGGCGATGGGGTCGAGGAGCTTGCCGAGGTCGGTCACGAGGTTGCGACTGCGGGCGATGTGCCCGTCGACCCCGTCGGTCGCGATCGCGAGGACGAAGAGCGCCGCGGCCGCGTAGCGGAGCGGGCCGTCGGCGCCGTCGTCCGCCACGAGCAGGACGACGAAGACGGGGGCGAGCAGGATCCGCACGATCGTCAGGACGTTGGCGACGTTCCAGGGGCTCGCCGGGGAGTCGCCCGCGCGCCAGACGCGCGCCGCCCCGGTGCCAGTCGCGCCCGATGCGCTCCGCTCGGCCACGGTCAGTCCCTCCCCGTGAGGCCCCAGGCGTCGTCGTCGCCCTCGGCCTCCACCTGCTCGTACGCGTCCAGGTCCTTGTGCAGCGGATCCGACGGGTAGCGGTTCCCGTCGTCCGGCTCGGCGGCGGCCGGAGCGGCAGCAGCAGGCGCGGCGGCCGCGGGCGCCGCGGCCGGCGTCTCCCCGCGCAGCGTCGCGAGCACGCCGGGGAGCTGCTCGGCGGAGACGAGCACGTCGCGGGCCTTGGACCCTTCGGAGGGGCCCACGATCTCGCGCGCCTCGAGCAGGTCCATGAGCCGGCCGGCCTTGGCGAAGCCGACGCGCAGCTTCCGCTGGAGCATCGACGTGGATCCGAACTGCGTGCTGACGACGAGCTCCGCGGCCGCGAGCAGCACCTCGAGGTCGTCGCCGATGTCCGCGTCGATCTCCTTCTTCTCGGCGGCCACCGCGACGTCCTGCCGGTAGTCGGGACGCGCCTGGCGCGTCACGTGCTCGACGACCTTCGCGATCTCGGCCTCCTGCACCCACGCGCCCTGCACGCGGACGGCCTTGTTCGCGCCCATGGGGAGGAAGAGGCCGTCGCCCTGGCCGATGAGCTTGTCGGCGCCGGGCTGGTCGAGGATCACGCGGGAGTCGGTCATGCTCGACACCGCGAACGCGAGGCGCGACGGCACGTTGGCCTTGATGAGGCCGGTGACGACGTCGACCGACGGACGCTGCGTCGCGAGGACCAGGTGGATGCCGGCGGCGCGCGCCAGCTGCGTGATGCGGACGATCGAGTCCTCGACGTCGCGCGGCGCGACCATCATGAGGTCGGCGAGCTCGTCGACTACGACGAGGAGGTAGGGGTACGGGCGGAGCGTCCGCTCGCTGCCCTCGGGGAGCACGATGGACCCGCTCGTGACGGCCTTGTTGAAGTCGTCGATGTGGCGGAAGCCGAAGCTGGCGAGGTCGTCGTACCTCATGTCCATCTCCTTCACCACCCACTGCAGCGCCTCGGCCGCCTTCTTCGGGTTGGTGATGATCGGCGTGATGAGGTGCGGGACGCCCGCGTAGATGGTGAGCTCGACGCGCTTCGGGTCGATGAGCACCATGCGGACGTCGCTCGGCTTCGCGCGCATGAGGAGCGACGTGATCATGGAGTTGACGAAGCTCGACTTGCCGGAGCCCGTGGATCCCGCGACCAGGAGGTGGGGCATCTTCGCGAGGTTGGCGATGACGTAGCCGCCCTCGACGTCCTTGCCCACGCCGATGGTCATCGGGTGGGCGCTGTTGGTCGCGGCCGACGAGCGGAGCACGTCGCCGAGGGAGACGATCTCGCGGTCGGTGTTCGGGATCTCCACGCCGATGGCGCTGCGGCCGGGGATGGGCGAGAGGATGCGGACCTCGTTGGAGGCGACCGCGTAGCTGATGTTCTTCGCGAGCGCCGTGACGCGCTCCACCTTGACGCCGGGCGCGAGCTCCAGCTCGTAGCGCGTGACCGTCGGGCCGCGCGAGAAGCCGGTGACCGTGGCGTCGACCTGGAAGTTGGTGAGCACCTCGGTGAGCGCGCGCACCACCTCGTCGTTGACGGACGAGCGCGACTTGGCGGGCGTGCCGGGCGAGAGGGTGCTCGCCGCCGGCAGGCGGTACGGCGCCTGCGGGGCGTCCGACTCCCCGGAGACGACCGCCGCGTCGGAGCCGTCGTCCTCGAAGCCGGGGAGGACCGCGGGCTCGTCGTCGTCGCGGATGCCGGTGGGGTGCACGGGGACCGAGGGCAGGATCGCGGTGGCCGTGGCGTCGACGGGCGGGTCGAGGTCGATGCGGCGGGTCGCGGCCTCGTCGCCCGCGAAGGCGCCGGGCTCGGGGCGGGTCGCGTCGGGATCCACCGTGCGGTCGATGACGGTCGTGGGCGCCTCGGCGGCGGCGCGGCCGGTCGTGTCGTCGCGGTCGTCCCGGGCGTCGGAGCCGGCGTGCGGCGCGAGGACCGGGCTGTCGAACGCGGGGGCGTCCTCGCGCTGGCTGCGGTTGCGGCGCCACCACGGGAGGCTGTCGGTGTCGACCGGGCCGTCGTCGTCCAGCCCCTCGAGCTCCACCTGCTCGGTGGCCTGCGCCTTCCGGGCGGCGCGCTCGGCGGCACGCTGCTCCTCGTCGACGGGCGGCGCGCCGAAGAGGTAGGAGTACAGCTCGCGCAGGCGCATGCCGACGCGGTTCGGCGGCGTGCGGGTGATGATGAAGAGGGAGAGCAGGAGCAGGATCCCCGCCACGATCCCCGCGCCGACGGGCGTGATGAGGAGCGCGAGCGGGGCCGCGAGCACCCAGCCGAGGACGCCGCCGGCGCGGGCCAGCGCGAGCATGCCGTCGCGCGGATCCGGCGCGCCGTTGAACAGGTGGCAGAGCGCGGCGATGGAGACGAGGAACAGCGTCACGCCCACGCCGATGCGGCCGTTGTCGCTGACCGACGAGGGGTGGCGGAAGAGCCAGAGCGCGAGCAGCACCATGACGATGGGCAGCGCGAACGCCACCCGGCCGAAGAGGCCGCCGAACGTGTACGCGTCGAAGGCCATGGCCACGTCGTTGAGCGGGTTGAACCACTCGACGACGACGCCGGCGATCGCGAGCACCACGAGGAGGAAGGGGATGCCGTCGCGACGCTCCTCCTTCGCGAGCTTCTCCGGGCCGAGCGCGCGGAACAATGCGCCGGTGGCGTGGGCGAGGCCCATCCACGCGGCGACGAGCGGCCCCCGGCGCTCCGCCTGGACGGGGTAGGCGACGGTCTGCTGCTTCGTCTCGGCGGCACGCCCCTTGCGCGGGGGCGTGGCGCGCGGCGCGCCCGAGGAGGTCTTCCCGGCGCGGCTGGTCGACCTGGTGCTCGTAGCCATGCGACCCACGTTATCCCGCGCCGCCGTCGCGGGCGGTCCGCCGGGCCGGGCGGGACGCTCCCCGCCCGGCCCCGGCATCAGTACCGGATCGCGTCGATGACCGACACGCGCACCGCGACGAGGGCCGGCAGCAGGCCCGCGATCGCCCCGACGGCGAGCGAGGCGCCGAGCCCGAGGAGCGCCGCCGAGAGCGGGAACGGCGGGAACTCGGTGACGCCCGAGGCGACGAACGAGAGGATCCACGGGTTCTTGACGATCGCCACCGCGGCCATGACGCCGACGACGCCCGCGGCGACCGTGGCCACGATGCTCTCCATCATCACGGCGAAGAACACCCGGCCCGCGCTCGCGCCGAAGCTGCGCCGCACGCCGATCTCGCGGATCCGCTGCTTCACCGTCACGAGCGAGATGTTCACGAGGCCGAGCGCGCCGAGCAGGAGCACGAGGCCGGCCACTCCCCCGACGAGGATCTTGAGCGACAGCAGCGGGTCGTAGTCGTACGTGCCGTAGTCGTTCCGGCTCACGTTGGCCTGCACGCCGTCGGGAGCGGACGCCGCGACGTCCGACTGGATGACCGCGGTGAGCCCGTCCGACTCCGCCTCGGGCACCCACAGCTCCATCTGCGGCTGCATGGCGGTGAGCGCCTCCTGGCCGAGGACGCGCTCGGCGGTGGAGGACAGGACGAACATCGACGGCCCCTCCTCCGCGTACTGGTCCGGGACGGCGCCGACGATCACGGCCGTGCTGTCGCCCTGATCCCCCTGCAGCACGACCGTGGGGTGCGTCGCGACCTCGGGCGAGCCGATGCTCGCGAGGAACGCGCGGTTCACGACGAGGGCGGGGGCGAGGAGGTCGGCGTCGCGGTCGGCGAACCAGCGCCCCTCGGTCACGTCGACGCGGCGCATCTGGCCGTAGTCGGGATCCACCACGGTCGCGTAGACCTGCACGGTGCCGCCGGGGAGCTCCACGCGCAGCGGCGCGGATCCGATGACGGTCGACCACGTGATGCCGTACCGGTCGGCGATGTCGGCGAGGAGCGCGCGCTGGTCCTCGTACGGCATGCCGGTGCCGGTCTCGGAGTACATCGAGACGGACAGCGACGCGGGACGCCCCGACTGCCGCTCCATCTGCTCGGTCTGGGACTGCTGCACGACCGCGCCGAGGCCGACGACGGAGGTGATGGCGGCGACGGCGACCGCGACGCCGATGAGGGAGAGGAGGACGCGCGTGCGATGGATCCGCAGCTCCGCCCAGGCCTCGACGACCGCGCCGACGAGGCCGGTGCCCGTGCGGGCGAGCCAGCCGCTCACGCGAGCACCTCCCGGGTGAGGGCCTCGGCCGGCGCGAGCACGCCCGCCTCCAGACGGTGGTGCCGGTCGGCGCGCGCGGCGACCGTCGGGTCGTGCGTGATGGTGACGAGCGCCGCGCCGGACGCGTGCGCGACCTCGGCGAGGAGGGTCATGACGGTCGCGCCGGTCTCGATGTCGAGGGCGCCGGTCGGCTCGTCGGCGAGGATCAGCCTCGGCGAGCGCACGAGCGCCCGGGCGATCGCGACGCGCTGCTGCTCGCCGCCGGACATGGTCTCCGGCATGGAGTCGACCCGGTGGCCGAGGCCGACCCGCTCGAGCATGTCGGCCGCGATCGACGCTCGGCGCCAGAACGTCCGGCCGGTCGAGTAGAGCAGCGGCGTCATCACGTTCTCGCGGGCCGTGCGGCCCTGCAGGAGGTTGAACTGCTGGAAGATGAAGCCGATGTCGCCGCCGCGGGCCCGGTCCCGCCGGGATCCCGAGACGCGCGCCATGGGCACGTCGTCGAGGTGGACCTCGCCCGTGGTCGGGGTGTCGAGCAGGCCGAGGATGTTGAGCAGCGTCGACTTGCCGGATCCGGAGCGGCCCACGATCGAGACGTGGTCGCCCACGGACACGTCGAGGTCGACGCCGTGCAGGATCGTCAGCGGCTCGTCGTCCGGCCGCGGCACCGTGCGCGTCACCTGCTCGAGGCGGATGAGGCTCATCCGCCGTACCCGCCCTGCATCAGCATCGCGTCGTCCTCGGGGGCGGGCGCCCCGGGCACGAACTCGAGCACCATGTCGCCCTCGGCGAGGCCCGACGTGATCTGCACGACCTTCCCGTCGCTGATCCCGAGGCCGACCGCGCGCTCCTCCGGCTCGCCGCCGTCGGAGGCGATCCACACGTTGCCCGTGTCGGCGAGGCCCTCGACGGCGGTGGTCGGGAGCGTCAGGACGTCGGGCGCCTCGCCCGCGGGGATCGTGATGTCGGCCGCGAGACCCGGGAAGACGCGCGTCCCGGCGGGGACGGCGCAGGAGACGGTGGCGCCGGTGGAGGCCGACTCGGTGCCGCCGGTGGATCCGGCGCCGGTGCCGCCCGTCGCGCCCGCGCCCTCGCCGGAGGACGCCGCCTGCTGCCCGATGCGCAGGTCGGAGCACTCGAAGGGCGCGGGGCCCGAGGTGATGGCGACCGTGGCGGCCGTCGGCTGCGTGACGAGCCGGTACTGCTCCTCGGCGGTCAGCGCGGCCGTCGCGCGGAAGGTGGGCGGCGCGATGCGGCCGACCGCGTCGCCCACGGCGACCTCCTGGCCGACCAGCACGCCGAGCTCCGCGAGCGACCCCGCGGCGGAGGCGATGACCGTCTCGGTGACGACCTTGGGCTTCGGCTGCGTGACCGTCCCGTCCGCCGCGACCACCGGATCCACCGGCGTCTCCTGGCGGATGACGAGGATCGGGTCGCCCGCCTGGAGCGTGGCGCCCTGCCCCGCGACGATCTTCGAGACCTTCCCCTGCAGCGTCGCCTTGACGGCCACGTCGGGATCCGGCTGGATGCTGCCCTTCACCGTCACGTCGTTGACCACGGTCGCGATGGACGCGGGCACCTGCGACACGACGACCGAGCCGGTCGGCACCTCCGCGGTCTCCTCCGTCGTGGTGCCGAAGAACGCCATGCGCACGAGCGCCACGGCGATCGCGGCGAGCACGACGAGCCTCGTGATCGGGAGGATCCATCTCCGCCAGACGCCCATGGCCGCTCCTTCCCCGGCGGTCCCCAGCGGCCCGTCCGGTCGCCTCCGACGCTAGGGGCGGCGGCGCGCGCGGCGCTTCGTCCACGGGGATGACATGCCCACCCCCGTCCGGGGGTCTCGCGGACGAGCGCGGACGGCACGCGCGACGGAGGGGGCGGGGTCTCCCCCGCCCCCTCCGGACGCGCTGCGCGCCGGCACCCGCCGGCCGACGGCCTAGGCCTCGATGACCACCGGGATGATCATCGGGCGGCGGCGGTGCGACGAGTTGACCCATCGGCCGACCGTGCGGCGCACGACCTGGGAGTACGCGTGCGTGTCGCGCGTGCCGTTGGCCGCGGCCTCCGCGAGCGCCTTGACGACGAGCGGCTTGACGCTGTCGAACACCTTGCTGTCCTCGGCGAAGCCGCGCGCCTCGATCTCCGGGCCGACGATGACCTTGCCGGTCTGCGGCTCGACGACCGCGAAGATCGTGACGAAGCCCTCCTCGGAGAGGATGCGGCGGTCCTTGAGGTCGGCGTCGGTGATCTCGCCCACGGTCGACCCGTCGACGTACACGTAGCCGACGTCGAGCTGGCCCGTGACGCGCACGTGCCCGTCCTTCATGTCGAGGACGGTGCCGTCCTCCGCGAGGAACGTGTTGCGCTCCGGCACGCCGGTCTGGATCGCCAGCTGCTGGTTCGCGACCAGGTGGCGGTACTCGCCGTGCACCGGCAGGACGTTGCGCGGCTTGAGGATGTTGTAGCAGTAGAGCAGCTCGCCCGCGGCCGCGTGGCCCGAGACGTGGACCTTCGCGTTGGCCTTGTGCACCACGTTCGCGCCGAGCTTCGTGAGCCCGTTGATCACGCGGTAGACGGCGTTCTCGTTGCCCGGGATGAGGCTCGACGCGAGGATGACGGTGTCGTCCTGCCCGATCTCGATCTGGTGCTCGAGGTTGGCCATCCGGCTGAGCACCGCCATCGGCTCGCCCTGCGAGCCCGTGCTCATGTAGACGATCTCGTGGTCCGGCAGGTTGACGGCCTTCTTGGAGTCGATGAGGACCCCGTCCGGCACCTTGAGGTAGCCGAGGTCGGCCGCGATGGTCATGTTGCGGATCATGGAGCGGCCGATGAACGCGACGCGGCGGCCGTTCGCGTGCGCCGCGTCGAGCACCTGCTGCACGCGGTGCACGTGGCTGGAGAAGCTCGCGACGATGACGCGGCGCGGCGCCTTCGAGATGACGGCCTCGAGCACCGGGCCGATCGAGCGCTCGGTGGGCGTGAAGCCGGGCACGTCGGCGTTGGTGGAGTCCGACATGAAGAGGTCGATGCCGGCCTCGCCGAGGCGCGCGAAGGCGCGGAGGTCGGTGATCCGGTCGTCGAGCGGCAGCTGGTCCATCTTGAAGTCGCCGGTGTGCAGCACGCGGCCGGCCTCGGTCGTGATGGCGACGGCCAGCGCGTCCGGGATGGAGTGGTTGACGGCGACGAACTCGAGCTCGAACGGCCCGAGGCGCTCGCGGTCGCCCTCCTTCACCTGGAACGTGTACGGCGTGATCCGGTGCTCCTTGAGCTTCGCCTCGATGAGGGCGAGCGTGAGGCCGGAGCCGATCAGCGGGATGTCCCGCTTGAGCTTGAGGAGGTACGGCACCGCGCCGATGTGGTCCTCGTGGCCGTGCGTGAGCACGACGCCGACGACGTCGTCCAGGCGGTCCGCGATGGAGGAGAAGTCGGGGAGGATCAGGTCGACGCCCGGCTGGTGCTCCTCGGGGAAGAGCACGCCGCAGTCGACGACGAGGATCTTGCCGTCGATCTCGAACGTGGTCATGTTGCGGCCGATCTCGCCGAGGCCGCCGATGGGCGTGATGCGCAGCGTGCCGGGCTTGAGCTCGGGCGGGTCGTAGACGCCGTGGGGCATGGGACTCCTCTGATGACGGTGCGGCCGATGCGGCCGGCGGGGATGCTCGGGGCGCGCGTCAGCGCGTGGTGCCGGCGACCTGGGGCAGCGCTCCGCCTGCGGCGGCGTTGCGGTCGGGGCGGAAGTTGCGGAAGTCGACGCCGGGGACGTCGCGGACGAGGTCGATCTCGTCCTCGATCTGGGCGGCCTCCCACTCCTCCGGCCCCACGAGGGGCAGGCGGACGCGGGGGCTGCCGATGCGGCCGAGGCCGTGGAGGATGTACTTCGCCGCGACCGTGCCGGGCACGTGGGTCATGACCGCGCGGACGAGCGGCTCGAGCTGCTGGTGCGCGTGCGTCGCGGCGGCCAGGTCGCCCGCGTTCACGGCGTCGACCATGGTGCGGTACGGGGTCGCGGTGATGTTGGCGGTGACGCCGATGAGGCCGGTGCCGCCGATCGCGAGGGTCGGCAGCGCGTTCGCGTCGTCGCCCGCGAAGTACATGAGGCCGGTCTGGTTGAGCACGCGGCTGGCCTGCGCGAGGTCGCCCTTGGCGTCCTTCACGGCGAGGATGTTCGGGTGCTTCGCGGCGCGGAGGATCGTCTCGTACTGGATGGGGATGCCCGTGCGGCCGGGGATGTCGTAGAGGATGACCGGGAGGTCGGTCGCGTCCGCGATCATGCGGAAGTGCGTGAGGACGCCGGCCTGCGTGGGCTTGTTGTAGTACGGCGTGACGATCATGTTGCCGTCGGCGCCGGCCTTCTCGCTCTGGCGGGCGAGCTGCATGGCGTGCGCGGTCTCGTTGGATCCGCCGCCCGTGATGATCTTCGCCCGGCCGGCGCTCACGGAGCGGCCGACCTCGACGAGCTTGATCTTCTCCGGGTCGGTCAGCGTGCTGGTCTCGCCCGTGGTGCCCGTGACGACGATGCCGTCCGCGCCGGCGACGATGACGTCGTCCATGTGCTTCTCGACGCCCGCCCAGTCGACCTCGCCATCGGCGGTGAACGGGGTGACGAGCGCCACCAGGACCTGGCCGAACGGGTTCTCTGTGGACACGCGCTCCATCGTAACGGGCGGACCGCCGCCGGGCGGGGGGATCGCGCGTCCGGACGCCCCCGTACGGGGGGATGCGCGACGGCGGGATCGCGAGCAGCCTTCGCACGGGACGACGACGTCCCGGAAGAGGCAGGTCCCGCCATGATCCCCTCGGCACGGAGCCGGCCCTCGCCGCTCCTGGCCCTCACCCTGGCGCTCGCCGTCGGGGCATCCCTCGCCGGCGCCGCGCCGGCCACGGCGGCGTCAGGTGCGCCGCTCCCCTTCGCCCCAGCCGTCGCCGGAGCGCAGCTGCCCGCTCCCGACGTGGTCGCGGGCGGCGAGGTGACCGACGTCCCCGCGATCGAGGTCCACGTCTCCCTGGACGTGGGCGGGCTCGACCTGCGGTCGCCCCGCTTCGAGTACCTGCTCGACGGCGCGGGGTCCTGGCGGACGGCGTACGCGGGTCCGCTCGACTCGGCGGTGATCCGCGTCGCCGCTCCCGCCGGCCCGCACGCGATCGCCTTCCGCGCCGCGGGCGTCGTCGACGGCACGCCCGTCGTCGGCGCGGCCTCGGCGCCCGTCGCCGTGCGCTCGCTCGGCCACCCCACCCCGTACTCCCCCGTCGTCACGGTCGACGGCCCGCGCATCACCGTCTCGTGGGACGTGCGCGCCGCGCTCGCCGGCTGGCCGGAGGAGCGTTCGGTGGCCTGGGCGTTCGACTCCGGGGTCGAGACCGTCGCGGACGCCGTCGGCTCGACGACGATCGAGCCCGGCTACGACCGGACCGTGCAGCTGAGCTTCCGCTTCGGCGGGAACGTCGACATCGCCCGCTACGTGCTCCTCGGGATCACCACGGCGAGCGCTCCCGGATCCGTCGCCCTGACCTCCGCGCCCATCCCGGCCATCCTCGGCCACGCCGCCATCGGCACGACGCTGACGGTCCGGACCGGCGTCTGGCGCCCCGCGCCGGTGACGCTCACCTACCGCTGGGAGCGCGACGGCGTGCCGATCCCCGGGGAGACCGGCCCCGCGTACCGGGTGGGCCCGGAGGACGCGGGCACGCGGATCACCGTGGTCGTGCGCGGTTCCGCCGCCGGCCGGATCTCGGTCGAGCGCACGTCCGCCGCGACGCCCCGCGTCGGACCCTGGGCGCTGACCCCGGGCTCGCCGGTCGTCGGCGGCATCGCCGCGGTCGGCCGCGAGCTGACGGCGAGGCCGGGCTCCTGGCGTCCCGCGCCGGTGACCCTCTCCTACCGCTGGCTGCGCGACGGCGCGACGATCCCCGGTGCCATCGGCGACCGCTACACGGTCGCGGTCGGCGACCGGGGGCACGTGATCGCGGTCGCCGTCACGGGGGCGAAGCCGCTCTACCCGGATGCGGTGCGCGTGAGCGCCGGCCGGCGGATCGGCTGAGCGGCGGCGCCGCCCCGCGGGCTACGGGGCGACGCGGCCGTTCTTCTGGAAGGCCGCGTGCGTCAGGGGCATGAGCCGCTCGAACTCGGTCTCCATCTTCTCGGCGCACATCTCGATCTCCCGCTGCGGGAAGCTCGGGAACGTCGAGTCCTCGTGCTTCGTGCGCAGCGACAGGAAGTTCATGAGCGCACGCGCGTTGAGCGTGACGTACATGGACGAGTAGATGTTGAGCGGGAGCACGATGCGGGCGACCTCGCGGGCCACGCCCTGCTCGAGCATCCGCTGGTAGGACGCGTACGCCTCGGCGGACGTGCGTCGGGTCTCCTCCTGCACGAGCGCGGTCTGCTCAGGGCTGCCCGCGTGGAACTCGTAGGCGCCGGGCTTGCCGACCTGCACGAGGTTGCGCTCGGGGCCGGGGACGTAGAACACCGCGTCGAGCTCCTTGTAGCGGCCCGACTCCTCGTTGTAGGAGGCCATGCGGTGGCGCATGAACTCGCGGAACACGAAGATCGGCGCCTGCACGTAGAAGGTCATCGAGTTGTGCTCGAATGGCGAGCCGTGGCGGTCGCGCATGAGGTAGTTGATGAGGCCGCGGTCGCGCTTGACCCGCTTCTCCTCCGCCTCCGTGTCGACGTCGCCCTCGAGCGCGCGGTCCTGGTCGTCGGGCTCGTCGAGCGCGCGCTCGAGCGTCTTCTCGCCGGCGGTGGAGACGCGGGCGGCGAAGATCACGTCGGAGTCGTGGGCGCTCGAGCGGACGAGCTCCACGGTCATGTCGGAGCGGAAGGCGATGTCGTCGTGGGGCACGACCGTCACTGTACGCGACGCCCGTCGGGTGGCCGCGCCGGCCTCCTCCCGGCCGGCGCGCGGGGCCGCGTCCTAGGCTGAGCGGCACCGACGAAGGGCTCGACCATGTCCGACAGCACCGCATCCCCCGCTCCGCTCACCGTCCTCATCTCGGGCGCCGGGGGCACGATCGGCACCGAGCTGCAGGCGCAGCTGCACGCCGCCGGCCATCACGTGCGGACGCTCGTGCGCCACGCGCCGTCGTCGCCCGACGAGCACGAGTGGCAGCCCGCCGAGGGCCGGCTGGATCCCGCGGTGCTCGACGGCGTCGACGCCGTCGTCAACCTCTCGGGCGCCTCCATCAGCCGCCTGCCCTGGACGAAGCCGTACCAGGAGGAGATCCGCTCGTCGCGCGTGCAGGCGACCCGCACGATCGTCGGCGCCATCGCGGCGGCGGCGGACCCGCCCCGGGCGCTGCTGAACGGATCCGCCGTGGGCTTCTACGGCGACCGCCCGGCCGAGCGCCTCACCGAGGACTCGCCGCGCGGGACGGGGTTCCTCGCCGAGGTCGTGGAGGCGTGGGAGGCCGAGGCGTTCCAGGCGTCGTCCGACGTGCGCGTCGTGACCCTGCGCACCGGCCTGGTGCTCGCGCAGGCGGGCGCCCTCGCGCCGCTGCGGCTCCTCACGAACCTCGGGCTCGCCGGGAAGCTCGGCACCGGAGGCCAGGTCTGGCCGTGGATCTCCCTCCGCGACGAGGCCGCCGCCATCGTGCACCTGCTGACGTCGTCCGTCTCAGGACCTGTGAACCTGACCGGCCCCGAGCCCGTCATGGCCGACCGGCTCATGCGCCACCTCGCGAAGCGCATGCACCGGCCGTACCTGGTGCCGGCGCCCGAGTTCCTCATCCGCCTCGCGCTGCAGGAGGCCGGGCAGGAGCTGCTGCTCTCCAGCCAGCCGGCGCGGCCCGAGAAGCTGCTCGCCGACGGGTTCGCGTTCCGCGACCCCACGGTCGAGCTCGCCATCGACCGGCTGCTCGCGAAGGGCTGAGCGGCCAGCTGCCGGGCGAGAAGGGTCGCTCAGGCGGCAGGCTCGGCGCCCTGCAGCGCGATCGCGCGGCGGATCGCCCCGCGCGCACGACGCCGGTCCCCGCTCGCGTCGTACGCGAGGCCGAGGCGGAACCACGCGCGCCAGCTCGCGGGATCCTGCTCCACCTCAGCCTGGTAGCCGGGGAAGGACGCATCCGCGGCCTCGCGCACCGGGCGTCCGCTCGCGCGCGTCGGCAGGTCGTCGACGGGGAGCCCGCCCTCCTCGTCGAGGATCCGCGCGAGGCGTGCGCTGCGCACGCCGAACCACAGTTCGCGCACCAGCGCCCACGCACCGACGAGCGACAGGATCAGGAGCCCGACGCTCACCGCGATGCCGACGGGCTCGCCCGAGAGCACGAAGAGCACAGCTCGTTGGCCCAGGAGGACGAGGTAGAGCAGCATGAGCGCGCTCATCAGGCCGACGCCGATGCGCGTGCCCATCAGGCGCTCGTGACGGTGGCGGCCTGGCCGCTCGGCCCGCCGTCGTCCACCGGGCCGGAGGCCGCGCCGGCGGCGGCGGCCTGCGTCGCGCGCTCGCGCGAGCCGTCGAGGTCGATGAGGCGGTCGAGCCCGACCACCACGCCGCGCGCGGTGCGGGCGGCGCGGAGGGCGAGGAGGATCCCGGCCTCGTAGGCGCTCGGCGCGAGCGTGTCGTGGCTGATGGTGAGCACCTCGCCGTTGCCGCCGAACACGACGTCCTGCTTCGCGACGACGCCCTGCATCCGCAGGCTGTGCACGGGGATGCTCGCGACCTGCTGGCCGCGCGCCCGCTGGTCCGTGTGCGGCGCCTGCACCGGACCGCGGGTGCCGCGCGCCTGCGACATGAGCTCCGCCGTGCGGACGGCCGTGCCGGAGGGCGAGTCGATCTTCGACGCTCCGTGCGCCTCCACGATCTCGATGGAGTCGTAGAACCGGGCCGCCATCTGCGCGAACGAGGTCGCGAGCACGCTGCCGACGGAGAAGTTGGGGATGATGACGACGCCGACGGCGAGGTCGCCCGTGATCCGGCGCTCGAGCTCGGTGATGCGCTCGCCCGTCCAGCCGCTCGTGCCCACGAGCACGTTCATGCCGTGCGCGACCGCGTACTCGACGACGCCCTGGCTGACCGCCGGGAGCGTCACGTCGACCGCGATGTCCGCGCCGAGCATGTCCGACAGCTCGCCCTTCGAGTCGAGGCTCGCGACGAGCTCGAACTCGGCGCTCGCCTCGACGATCTGCGAGATCAGCTGGCCCATGCGTCCCGTTGCGCCGACGACGGCGACCGTGGTTGTCATCCCGCCAGCGTACCGGCGCGCTCCCCCGTCGACGCTGGGCGGCGGGATCGACGGACCGCTAGTAGGGCTGCTGCTCCGGGAGGCCCGTGCGCAGCTCGACCGGGAGGTGGCCGAGGTCGTTGTGCACCACGAGGACGGGCGGCTTCGCCGAGCGCACGCGGATGATGGTGAGGCCGCAGTTCGCCTGGTTGATGCCCATCCAGCGCCACTCGGGCGCGTCGAACACGTGCCGAACGAACCAGGCGATGACGAAGTTGTGGGTGATGAGGAGGTCGTGCCGGTCGCCGCGCGCGGGCGCGAGGAACTCGCTGACCGCGTCGGCCATCTGGGCGCTGCCCGCGTCGATCTCCTCCTCGGTGACGCCGCCGAAGAACGACTCGAAGGCGTGCGGCATGTCCGGCACGGGACCCGACGGGATGCAGTCGAACAGCAGCGACGACGGCTCGGGCTCGATCGCCGGCATGCGCTCGGCCATGATGGCCGCCGTCTCCTCGGCGCGGGCGAGCGGCGAGTGGCGCACGGACGTGAACGGCACGCCGCTCAGCCGGTCGGCGATGCAGTGGGCCTGGCGCTTGCCGCGTCCGGACAGCGGTCCGTCCGGCAGGCCGTGCTCGGCGTCCTGCTGCTCGCCGTGGCGCACGAGGTAGATGTAGTGGGACACGGTTCCTCCTAGAGGAGCGAGGGGGTCGCGAGCAGCGGGGCGAACGCGTCGGCGCCGACGGTGCCCACCGCGGCGATCGACAGCGGTCGGGAGATGAGGTCGGCCGCGAGGGCGCGGACGTCCTCGGCGGTGACGCGGGAGAGGCGGGAGAGCGTCTCGTCGAGGTCGACGTATTCGCCGGTCGTGATCTCCGACCGCCCGAGCCGCGACATGCGGGTGTCCGAGTCCTCGAGCGCGAGGGCGGACTGGCCGGAGAGCTGGCCGAACGCGCGCGACAGCTCCTCCTCCGTGACGTGCTCCTCGGCGAGCTTCCGGAACTCCTCGACCATGAGGCGCGACACTTGCTCGGTCTTCGCGGCCGTGCATCCGGCGTAGAGGCCGAAGACGCCCGCGTCCGAGTAGGAGGCGCCGAAGGAGTAGACGGAGTAGGCGAGGCCGCGCTTCTCGCGCACCTCCTGGAACAGGCGCGAGGACATGCCGCCGCCGAGCACCGAGTTGAGCATCGCGAGGGCGGGCCGGCGGTCGTCGGACGCCGCGAGGCCGGGCACGCCGAGCAGGATGTTCGTCTGCTCGATGGGGCGGTCGACGACGACGAGGTCGCTGCCGCGGGTGATGACGGGAGTGGCGCCGGTCCGACGCGCGACCGGGGCCGCCCGGACGGAGAGGTCCCAGCCGGCGCGCTCGAGCCCGGCGGTGACCCGCGCGACGAGGGCGTCGTGATCCACGGCGCCCGCGGCCGTGATGACGAGGTCCTGCGGGCGGTAGTTGCGGCGGTAGTGCGCGACGACGGCGTCCCGCTCCGCGGCCTCGATGTCCGCGGGGCTGCCGCCGATGGGCCGGCCGAGCGGGTGATCGCCCAGCACGGCCTCGAAGAAGCGCTCGCTCACGACGTCGCCCGGGTCGTCGTCCGCCATGGCGAGCTCCTCGAGGATGACCCCGCGCTCGGTCTCGAACTCCTCGGCGTCGATGAGGCTGGAGGTGACCATGTCGGCCAAGACGTCGACCGCCATGCCGAGGTCGCGGTCCTGCACCTTGGCGTAGTAGCAGGTGTACTCCTTGGCGGTGACGGCGTTGTGCTCGCCGCCGACCGCGTCGAAGGAGACGGCGATGTCGAGGGCCGTGCGCGAGGGCGTGCCCTTGAAGAGCAGGTGCTCGAGGAAGTGCGTGGAGCCGAGGTCGCCGGGCTGCTCGTCGCGGGAGCCGACCGCGACCCACATGCCGATGGTGGCGCTGCGGCTGCCGGGCACGTCCTCGCTGAGGATCCGCACGCCGGAGGGGAGGACCGAGCGCCGGACGCGGGCGCCCGCCGACTGCACGGTGAGCTCGGGGAGGTCGAGGGGGAGTTCTACGGCGCGGGACATCAGCGTCACCCTACGCCACGGGTCCTGCGGCGAGCCGGGGGCGGACGGCGGCGCCAGGGAGGTCACGGGCACCCGGGTCCGGCGTGCCGCTCCCCGCACGCACCGGCGACCAGCACCGTCGAGCCCTGCAAGACGTGGATCGTCACGGGCCCGATCTGCACCGGGAGCGTGCCCGGGATCTGCTGCCACCCGCCCCCGTCGAACCGGTACGACGGCGAATAGGAGATCGTCAACGTCACCTGCCGATCGCCGATGCTGGAGTACACGTGGCTCGTGTCCGTCGCCGTGAAGTCCTGCTGCCCCAGCTCGCGCCACGACGCGCCTGGACCCACGACCGTCGTCGACGTGCCGTCGCCGTGATCCCAGACGAACGACACCGGCACGAACCGCACCTGCGCCGGACGCCCCAGCAGCTGCCCATCCACCACCTGCGGTGCCGCGTCCGTGAAGAGGTTCACCGGCGCACCCACGATCGCCCACCCGTTCGGCTGCGACCGGATCGACGCATCCCGCGGCACGAACTGCGCCACATCCGCCAAGGTCACCGCGGGAGCTGCGGGCACGGCCGGTGCTGGATCCGCGGGCTTCGTCGGCGCCTTCGCGGGCGGCAGGAACGCATGCTGCCCATCCAGGCACGTCCCCTTACCGGGCACGCACGGCGCATCGACGTCCGCGGCGAGACGATCGAGACGCGGCACCACCGGCATCGACGGACGATCGGAGGACGGCGCTTGTTCACCAGATCCCTGGATGCTGTGCTTCTGGCTGTCCGTCGCGCCGACCCGCACCTCGACGGATCCGCCCGAGATCGCACCTGACGTGCAGTCGCCTCTCTTGCCCACGTCGAACTGACAATCGTCTCCGGCCGCCTGCGCCCCTTGAGAGGAGAGACCTAAGATGACAGACGAGAGCAGGACAGCCGCCAGTGCGATTCGACCTACCCGCATGCGTGCACGTCTTCATTTCGCACGATGTCGCTGAGGCGCCAATTGCCGTCGCCGCCCTTGACCGCCTTCGCCTGCAATGACAGGCGTGGATCGCGCTCTGGCGTGACATCCGCCCCCTGCGCGTCGCGAATACGGGTACCGCTCACGTCGAGGCAGAACTGCGCCGTCATGTACTGCGCGCCTTCTTTGTCCATGCCTCGATCGGTGACGCTGAAGCCCGAGATCGTGTCCAGCCCGTCTACTTTCTCTCCGGAATCGCGAGACGCCTTCACGGATCGCCTCTCGCTCTCGAGGACACTCCCGGTGAGCAGTGGAGTGAGATCGGAATCAGTGACGAAGTTCGCATCCAACGCGTCGTACCGATTCACCACGTCGCGGAACGCCGCATCGTCCTGCTGCTCCTGCGTCAGCGACGGGGCCGGAGCCGGCGTGGGCGCCGGGGCCGATGCCGCGGTGCACCCGGCGAGGAGCAGGCTCGTGGCGAGGACGGCCGCCGATGCCGCCGCTCCCCCGGGTGGTCGCAGCCGGATGCGTGGTCGCAGCGGAATGCGCGGTCGCTCGTGCAAGGTCGTCTCCCCCGGGCCGTTCGGATCACCCACGCGGAAGGCGGCGCGCAGGCGCCGGACGTCGCGGGTCCCGGAAAGGTAGCGGCGGGGACGCGGGCGCCACCGACGGACTCCACATGACGGGAGAGGGATCACGGGCACGGAGCCCGGGGGACGACTACTCGGACGCGCGGTCGAGCCGGGCCACGTCGTGACGCGAGAGCTGCACGTGGGCCGCCTGCACGAGGTCGTGCACCTGCTCCGGGCGGCTCGCGCTCGCGACCGGAGCGACGACGCCGGGCTTGGCCAGGAGCCAGGCCAGCGCGATCGTCGCCACGCTCGTCGCGTGCTGGTCGGCGATCTCGTCCAGGGCGGAGAGGACGCGGAGCCCGCGTCGGGTCAGGTACTTCGCCGCCCGTGCCCCGCGGGCGCCCTCGCGCACCGAGTCGCGCGTGCGGTACTTGCCCGTGAGGAAGCCGTTCGCGAGCGCGAAGTAGGGCATCACCGCGAGCTGCTGCCCGCGCACGACGTCGAGGTACGCCGACTCGTAGGGCGCGCGGTTGACGAGGTTGTAGTGCGTCTGCAGGGCGACGAACCGCGGCGCGTCGTACAGGCCGCCCATGATCCGCGCGTGCAGCAGCCGCTCGGCGGCGTAGTTCGACGCCGCCAGGTGCCGGACCTTGCCCGACGCGATGAGGCGACCCGCGGCGGCGAGGCTCTCCTCGAGCGGCACGTCGAGGTCGTCCCAGTGGAAGTAGAGGAGGTCGATGAAGTCGGTGCCGAGCCGCGACAGGCTGGCGTCGACGGCGCGCTCGATGCGGGATCCGCCGAGGCCGGGGAAGTCCTCGCTCTTGCCGATCTTGGTGGCGACGACCATGGAGTCGCGGTTGCGGCGCTCGCGCATCCACGAGCCGATCATGTGCTCGCTGCGGCCGCTCGCGTAGGAGTCGGCGGTGTCGATGAAGTTGCCGCCCGCCTCCTGGTAGCGGTCGAGGATCGCGGACGTGTCCTCCGGGCCGGCCGTCCAGCCGAAGACGTTGCCGCCGAGCGCGAGCGGGAAGACGCGGAGGTCGGTGTCGCCGATGGCCCGGCGACGGGCGGGCTGCGGGATGCTGCTGCCGGTTCGCAGGCCGGGCTCGGCAGCGGCCTCGAGGACGAGGGCGCCGGCCGCCTGGACGGTGGCCTCGACGATCGTCGCCGGCTGCGCCGCGGTGTCGGTCCGACGCGTGCGACGCGGGACGAACGATCCGCCCCGACGACGGCGGGGCTCCGATGCGGGTGCGACGTCCGAGGCGGTGGGAGGGGTCGTCGTCACGTCCTCAGCGTACCGCCCAGCAGGCGAAAGGTTTGCGTACCAAGGGATCCGCCGCGCCGTCGTTCGTCCCCGGGACATCGGCCGTGCGGCGACCATGGATCGGCGTGAGGCCGAGGCAGCGGCGGAGACGGCGGCGACGCCGGAAGGGGTGCCGTGGATCCCCCGACCCCGGCACCCCTCGGCGGTCTGCATCCCCCGATGCGTCCCCCGGAAGCGGGCGATCCCGTGGACCTGCCCGCACCGCCCACGCTAACCAGGCCCCGGCGTCGGCACCCAGCCCCTCTTCGGGGGCCCCGCGCGCGGCATCCGCGGCCGGATCGGTGACAGGAGCGTCGGCGGGAGCGACGACAGGAGCGAAGGTGCGGCCGCTTCCCGGCCGCATCCCGGCCCGTCGTGCGAGGCTGGGGAGGTCAGCACCACCGAGAGGAATACCCGTGCCCAACGACCCGCTGCACCGCCTGCCGGATGCCGCCCCCTTCCACCTCACCAGCCCCGACTTCGCCGACGGGGCACCGCTGCCCCAGTCGGCGCGCGGTGCCGCGCAGGGTGGCGAGGACCGCTCCCCCGCCCTCACGTGGACGGGCGCGCCCGCCGCGACCCGCAGCTACGTGCTCACCGCGTACGACCCCGACGCCCCCACGGGCAGCGGCTTCTGGCACTGGGCGGTGCGCGGGATCCCCGCCTCCACCACGGCGCTCCCCGCCGGCGCGGGCGACCCGGATGCGGGCCTCCTTCCGGAGGGCGCCGTCACCCTCCACAACGAGGCGCGCGAGACGCGGTTCGCCGGGGCGACGCCGCCCGCGGGCCACGGCACGCACCGGTACTTCTTCATCGTCACCGCGCTCGACGTCGACTCGCTGGACATCCCGGAGGGCGCCACGCCGGCGATCCTCGGCTTCCTGATGCTCCCGCACGTGATCGGGCGCGCCCAGCTCGTGGGCACCGCGATCACCGTCGCGGACTGAGCGACCGGATCGAGGCGACGACGTGACCCACGAGGGCGACCGGACGACGTCGGGCGCGGGCGATGACGCCCCCGCCCCACGTCGGCGGCTCACGCTGCTCCTCACGGTCGTCGCGGCCGTCCTCGTGATCGCCGGGGTCGTCGCGGCGATCGCGCTGTCGCAGGGCGGAGCCGAGCCGGTGACGCCCGTGCAGACGAGCGGCGAGCCCGGGCCGACTACACCGGACGTCACGCCGTCGTCGTCGACCCCCGGGCCGACGCCGACGCCGACGGACGAGCCGGCGCCGACGCCCGCGCCGAGCCCGTCCGCGGATCCGACCCCGACGCCGTCGCTGTCGGCACCGCCGGCGCAGGACGTGCCGTACCCGACGGATCCGGACGACGGCAAGTAGTAGCCCGCATACGACGGATGCCCGCCCCACCGAGGTGGGACGGGCATCCGTGTCGTGCGGGTGCGGAGAGGGACTAACCCTCCGCGGGCGCCTCGGAGCCGTGGCTGGCGGCGTCGCGGCCCTCCTGATCGGCGGCCTCCTCCAGCACGGGAGCGAGCGACAGCTTGCCGCGGTCGTCGATCTTGGTGATCTCCACCAGGATCTTCTGGCCGACCCCGAGCACGTCCTCGACGTTCTCGACCCGCTTGCCGCCGGCGAGCTTGCGGACCTCGCTGATGTGAAGCAGGCCGTCCTTGCCGGGGAGCAGCGAGACGAACGCGCCGAACGTCGCGATCTTGACGACGGTGCCGAGGAAGGACTCGCCGACCTCGGGGTTCGTCGGGTTCGCGATGGCGTTGACCTGCGCACGCGCGGCCTCCGCCGACGGGCCGTCGACGGCACCGATGTAGACGGTGCCGTCCTCCTCGATGGAGATGTCGGCGCCGGTCTCGTCCTGGATGGCGTTGATCGTCTTGCCCTTCGGGCCGATCAGCTCGCCGATCTTGTCGACGGGGATGTTGACCGAGATCACGCGGGGCGCGGTCGGGGCCATCTCGTCGGGGGCGTCGATGGCCTGGTTCAGCACGCCGAGGATGGCCGTGCGGGCCTCCTTCGCCTGCTTGAGCGCGCCGTCGAGGACCGAGGTCGGGATGCCGTCGAGCTTCGTGTCCAGCTGGATGGCCGTGACGAACTCCGACGTGCCGGCGACCTTGAAGTCCATGTCGCCGAGCGCGTCCTCCGCACCGAGGATGTCGGTGAGGGCCGCGTAGCGGACCTGGCCGTCGACGGTGTCGGAGACGAGGCCCATGGCGATGCCGGCGACGGGCGCGCGCAGCGGCACACCCGCGTTCAGCAGCGACAGGGTCGAGGCGCAGACGGAGCCCATCGAGGTGGAGCCGTTGGACCCGAGGGCCTCGGACACCTGGCGGATCGCGTAGGGGAAGTCCTCGCGGCTCGGCAGCACCGGCACGAGGGCGCGCTCGGCGAGGAAGCCGTGCCCGATCTCGCGACGCTTCGGCGACCCGACGCGACCGGTCTCACCGGTGGAGTAGGGCGGGAAGTTGTAGTGGTGCAGGTAGCGCTTCTTCGTGACGGGGCTCAGCGAGTCGATCTGCTGCTCCATCTTGAGCATGTTCAGCGTGGTGACGCCCAGGATCTGGGTCTCGCCGCGCTGGAAGATGGCCGACCCGTGGACGCGCGGGATGACCTGCACCTCGGCGTCGAGCGGGCGGATGTCCGCGAGGCCGCGGCCGTCCATGCGGATGCCGTCGCGGAGGATGCGGCCGCGGACGACCGTCTTCGTGACGGACTTGTACGCCGCGGAGAACTCGGTGAGCGCCGATGCGGGCAGCTCGCCGGCCTCGACCTTGGCGGCCACGGCCTCCTTGGTGCGGGTCTTGAGCGCGTCGTCGGCGTCCTGGCGCTCGATCTTGTCGGCGGTCTGGTAGACGGTGCCGAGCTCGTCGAGGGCGAGCGCGCTGACGGCGTCGTATGTCTCCTGCGCGTACGGCAGGAAGACGGGGTAGTCGACCGTGGGCTTCGCGGCCTGCTGCGCGAGCGAGGCCTGCGCGGCGACGAGCTGCTGGATGAACGGCTTCGCGGCCTCGAGGCCCTGCGCGACGATGGCCTCGTCGGGCTTCGTGGCGCCGCCCTGGATGAGGTCCCAGGCACCCTCGGTGGCCTCGGCCTCGACCATCATGATCGCGACGTCCTCGTTGCCCTCGGAGTCGGTGACGACGCGGCCGGCGACGGTGATGTCGAAGACGGCCTCCTTGAGCTGCGAGTGCTTGGGGAAGACGACCCACTGGTCGCCGATGAGCGCGAGGCGCACACCCGCGATGGGGCCGGAGAACGGGATGCCCGAGAGCATGCTCGAGGCGCTCGCCGCGTTGATGGCGAGGCTGTCGTAGAACTCGTCCGGCGCGATGCTGAGGACGGTGATGACGACCTGGACCTCGTTGCGGAGGCCGGTGATGAACGACGGGCGCAGCGGCCGGTCGATGAGGCGGCAGACGAGGATCGCCTCGGTGGAGGGGCGGCCCTCGCGGCGGAAGAACGAGCCGGGGATCTTGCCCGCGGCGTAGCTGCGCTCCTCGACGTCGATGGTCAGGGGGAAGAAGTCGAAGTTGTCCTTCGGGTGCTTGCCCACCGAGGTGGCGGACAGCAGCATGGTGTCCTCGTCGAGGTACGCGGCGACCGCGCCCTGCGCCTGCTGCGCGAGGCGGCCGGCCTCGAACCGGACCGTGCGCGTTCCGTACTTGCCGTTGTCGAGGACTGCCTCGGCGAACTTGATCTCTGGACCTTCCATTGAGGTCTCTCTCCTTCGTGTTGCGCCTCTCGGCGACGCCCGTCGGGCGCTCGTCCTGCATCCCGTGTGGATGCGGACCTCCTGCGACAGAGGAGGAGCGGGCGAGGCGACACGTCGGCGCCCGCCTGATGCGGATCCCGGGTGCACGTGCGCGGCTGGTTCCGCTCCTCGGCCGGTGGCCGACGGCGGCGGGCGCATGTCTGGCCATCAGTGGGAATGCTCCGAGCGACTCGGAATACCACCACCAACGACCAGCTCCTGCCGGCCAGCTCCATCTGTCGTGATCGCATCGTGACGCTGGGCGTCCGCTGGATCACTTCGGCCATGGTAGCACCCGGCCCCTCGCGGGCCCCGGAGGGCGGGCCTGGCCGGGTGTCGGGCGGACGGCGCGCGCCTTAACGGAGACGAGCCGCCACCCCGGAGGGCGACGGCTCGTCGGTTCGTCGTGATGCGATCAGCGACGCGTGGTGCGTGTCAGCGGCGGATGCCCAGGCGCGCGATCAGGGCGCGGTAGCGCTCGATGTCGACGTTGGACAGGTAGCCGAGGAGACGACGACGCTGGCCGACCAGGAGGAGCAGGCCACGACGCGTGTGGTGGTCGTGCTTGTGCTCCTTGAGGTGCTCGGTGAGGCCCGTGATCCGCTTGGTGAGGAGCGCGATCTGCACCTCGGGGGATCCGGTGTCACCGGGGTGGGTCGCGTACTCGTCGATGATCGCCTTCTTGACGTCTGCTTCCAGAGCCATGTGATGATCCCCTCTCGTGTTCGTTGCGCGGCGCCCGTCACAGGATGTGCGAGCTCTCTTGATCCGCGGCCGTCCAGACGGCAACCGCACGAGCATACCAGAGGGGCAGGGGCCGACCGGCGGGCGGGCGAGCGCCTCGCGCGGGGGCGGCGTCGGTGATCTCGGCTAGCGTGGAAAACCACCCTACAGAGACGACGCAGCGACACGTGAGCACCCCGCCCGAGACCTCCCCCATCCCGATCCCCGACGAGCGGCAGGTGCGCGGCAGCCACTTCGTCGACCTGTCCCCGCTGAAGGAGAGCCCGGCGTTCGCGCGGCTCTGGGCCGGCAACGCGATCGCCGGCATCGGCAGCCAGATGACCGTGGTGGCGATCGGGCTGCACGTGTACAAGCTGACGGGATCCACCGGATCGGTCGCGCTCGTGGGCGTGCTGTCGCTCCTGCCGATGATCGTCGCGGGCCTCTACGGCGGGATGCTCGCCGACGCGTTCGACCGGCGGAAGGTCGCGCTCATCGCGTCCTGCGTCGCGTGGGGATCGACGATCCTCCTGGCGGCGCTCGCGTGGACGCACGCGGAGACCGTGTGGTCGCTCTACGCGCTGAGCATCCTCAACGCGGTCGCGGCGACGGTGATCGGGACGAGCCGGCAGGCGATCCTCCCCCGCATCCTGCCGCCGCACCTGCTGCCCGCGGCCAGCGCGCTCGGCGGGATCAGCCTCGGCGTCATGGTCACGGTCGGGCCGGCGCTCGCGGGCGTGCTCGTCGCGTCCGTCGGGTTCCAGTGGACCTACACGGTCGACGCGGTGCTCTTCCTCGCGGCGTTCACGGGCGTGCTCGCGCTCCCGCGGATCGCGCCCGAGGGCGAGGTGCAGCGGCCGGGGCTGGCGTCCATCAGGTACGGGCTCGGGTTCCTGCGGACGGCCCCGAACATCCGCATGTCCTTCATCGTCGACATCATCGCCATGACCTTCGGGCAGCCGCGCGTGCTGTTCCCCGCGGTCGGCGCGGTCGTGCTCGGCGGCGGGCCCGTGACCGTCGGGATCCTCACGGCGGCCGGCGCCGTCGGCAGCCTGGTGAGCAGCGTGCTGAGCGGATCCGTCGGCCGGGTCACGCGCCACGGCCGGGCGATCCGCCTCGCCATCGTCGCGTACGGCCTCTCGACGGCGGGCTTCGGCCTCGTGCTGCTCCTCGCGTCGGAGCCGGGCGTGCTGCACGGCATCGGGTCGCGGATCGAGGACGCCAGCATCCCCGGGATCGTCGCCGCCTCCGTGCTGCTCGCCCTCACGGGCGCGGCCGACAACATCTCCTCGATCTTCCGCAACACGATGCTGCAGACCGCGGTGCCCGACAACATGCGCGGGCGGCTGCAGGGCATCTTCATCGTCGTGGTCACCGGGGGGCCGCGGCTCGGCGACGCGTACATCGGCATCGTGACGCTGTTCGCCGCACTGTGGGTGCCGTCGCTCGTGGGCGGGCTGCTCATCGCCGTGGTGGTGTGGATCCTCATCCGGTCGCTGCCGTCGTTCGAGCGCTACGACTCGCGGAACCCGACCCCGTGACGCGCCGGCGACGTCGTCGGACGCCCGTGCTCGTGACGCTGGCGGCGCTCGTGCTCGTGATCGTGGCGGGCCTCGTGCAGTGGCGCGGGGATCCCGGGGCCGGCTCGGGCGCGACCGGCGGCGGCACGTCGGGGCTCGGCGCGGAGCCGGGCTCGAGCGGATCCGCGCGCCTCGCCCTCGACGGGCTCGAGGTGCGGACGGAGGAGCGCGTGCCGGGCTACGACCGCGAGTCCTTCGCCTGGCGCACCGACGTCGACCGCAACGGCTGCGACACCCGAAACGACGTGCTGCGGCGCGACCTCGTCGACGTGGGGATCCGCGGCGGCACGGACGGCTGCGTCGTGCAGGCGGGCGTGCTGGAGGACCCGTACTCGGGAGCGCGCGTGTCCTTCGACCGGTCGCGGGATCCCGAGGCGGTGCAGATCGACCACGTCGTGTCGCTGTCCGACGCGTGGTCGGCGGGCGCGTGGCGCTGGGACGCGGACTACCGCGCCGCGTTCGCGAACGACCCGCTGGAGCTGGTCGCCGCGTCGGCGGCGGAGAACGGCGCGAAGTCGGACGCGACGGCCGACGCGTGGCTGCCCGAGGATCCCGCCGACGCGTGCGCGCTCGTGGCCCGGCAGGTCGCGATCAAGGTGCGCACCGAGCTGAGCGTGACGCAGCCCGAGCACGACGCGATGGCGCGCGTGCTCGACGGGTGCGGGGACGCCCCGCTCCTCACCTCCGACGACGTGGGCTGGCCGGCGCCCGCGCGCTGACCGGATCCCCGTCCGCGCCCAGGCAGCCGTCACCTTCGCGCCCCAACCGATCGCGCGCCCGGTCCGAAGACACTGCAATGCGCCGGACCACCAGAGACGCGATGCACCACGGGTCCGGATGTCATGGGGAGAGCGGTCGCACGGACGGCGCCCGGAGAGGGGTCTCGGCGCCGGGACCACGACCGCAGGGCCGGCCCGTCATCGGGTCGGCCCATCTCCCTGCCCCCCCCGGGGCCCGGACGTCAGGCGAGCAGGCCGAGCACGCTCATCCACGCGGTCCCGACGACGCCCCAGATCACGATGAGCACGACGGCCATCGCGAAGCCGACGCGGAACCACTCCTTCGTCGTGACGTAGCCGGATCCGAAGACCACGCCCGACGGCCCCGACGCGTAGTGCGAGATGCCGCCGAAGAGGTTGCCGACGAAGCCGAGCACGAGCGCGGCGAACAGCGGCGGCGTGCCGGTCGCGACCGCGGCGCCGAGGAAGACCGCGTACATCGCGACGATGTGGGCCGTGTTCGACGCGAACAGGTAGTGCGAGAAGAAGTACACGAGCGCGAGGACCGCGAACGCCCACGGCCAGGGCAGGCCGCCGACGGATCCGGAGACCGCGCCGCCCACGAGGTCGATGACGCCGAGCGCGTCGAGCTGGTCGGCCATGCCGACGAGCACCGCGAAGAAGATGAGCGTCGACCACGCCGACGCGTTCGCGGCGAGGTGCGACCACCTGAGGACGCCCGTGACGAGCAGCACCGCGATGCCGCCGAAGGCCGCCGCGGTGGCGGGGATGCCGAGCAGGGATCCGCCGCACCAGAGCACGAGCAGCAGGACGAAGGTCGCGGCCATGATCCGCTCGTGGCCGGAGAGAGGCCCGAGGCCGCGGAGCTCCGCCTTCGCGTGGGCCGGCGCCTCGGGGGTGCGGGTGAGCGTGGGCGGGTAGACGCGCGCCATCGCCCACGGCACGACGACCAGGCTGAGGAGGCCGGGCACGAGCGCGGCGAGCGCCCAGCCGCCCCAGGTGATCTCGATGCCGAGGTCCGCCGCGGCCTTCTGCGCGACCGGGTTGCCGGCCATGGCCGTGACGAACATGGCGGAGGTGACGGTGTTGACCTGCACGCTCGTGAGCGCGAGGTAGGAGCCGAGGCGGCGGCGCGACGCGTCGGAGTCGGGGGTGGATCCCTGCACCCGGCTGAGCGACGCGACGATCGGGTACACCACGCCGCCCGCCCGCGCGGTGTTCGACGGCGTCGCCGGGGCGAGGACGAGGTCGGTGAGCGCCATGCCGTACGCGAGGCCGAGGCTCGATCCGCCCAGCCGCGCCACGAACGCGAGCGCGATGCGGCGGCCGAGGCCCGTGACGAGGAAGCCGTCGGCGATGAAGAACGACGCGACGATGAGCCAGATGGTGGGGTTCGCGAAGCCGACCAGGGCCTCGCCGTCCGTGGTCATGGTGCCGGTGAGCATCGCGACCGCGAGGCCCGTCAGCGCGACGGGCGCGGTGGGCAGCGGCTGGAGGATGAGCGCGAGGACGGTGCCGACGAAGATGCCGGCCATGTGCATGCCGCGCGGGTCGACGCCGGCGGGCGGCGGGACGAGCGCGATGCCGACCGCGACGGCCACGATGACGACGACCTGGATGGCGCGCGAGCGGCGGGCGCGGCGGGCGCGGCGGGCGGCGGCCTCGGCGGCGGGCGCAGCCGGCGCGTCCGGTGCGACCGACGCGACCCCGTCAGGCGCCGGATCCGCCTCGTCCCGCAGCCCTCCCCCGGGGCCCGGATCCGTCCCGGTGCCGGATGCGGACGAAGGACCGGAGGATGCGGGAAGAGGCGTCATGACCGGCCCATCCTCCGCGCGCGCGGCGCCCGGTGCCACTTGTCTTCATAGTGTTCACGCGGGGGCAGGGCGGCGGACGGCGTGGGTCCGATCAGGCGGCGAAGCCCGTGGACGTGACGATGTGCAGGCGCTGCGTGGGCCGGGTCATCGCGACGTACAGCCCGGCGGCGCCGCGCGAGGTGTGCGCGAGGATCTCGTCCGGCTCCGCGATGACGACGACGTCGAACTCCAGGCCCTTGGCCTCCTGCGAGCCGAGCACGGCGATGGGCCGCCCGAGCCCGCCGACGCCGATGCCGACCGCGGATCCGAACCGCTCCGCGAGCGCGCGGTGCAGCACCTCGACGCGGTCGTCGCGCGCGATGACCGCGAGCGTGCCCGTGTCGCCGCCCTCGCGCTCCTCGTCGACCACGTCGACGACGGCGGACACGACCTCGTCGGCGTCCACCTCGACCGTGTCGATCGGGTGCTCGCCCTCGCGGACGGCGCGCGAGCGGGTGACCGGGAGGCCGTGCGCGATGGCCATGCGCTCGGCGGCCTCGGCGATCCGGGCGGGCGTGCGGTAGTTGACCGTGAGCTCCTCGAGGCGCCACTCGCGCCCGAGCACCGGGCCGAGGGCGTCCTGCCAGCTCGTGACGCCGACGGCGGAGCTCGCCTGCGCGACGTCGCCCACGATCGTGAACGAGCGCAGCGGGCAGCGGCGGAGGAGCACGCGCCACTGCATGGGGCTGAGCTCCTGCGCCTCGTCGACGACGATGTGGCCGTAGGTCCAGGTGCGGTCGGACGCGGCGCGCTCGGCGGTCGTGCGGCGCGCGGCCTGCTCCGCGAATCCCTCGGCGAGGCGCTCGGCCGTGACCATGCCGCCGACGCCCATGTTCTCGATGGCCTGCTCGGCGTTCTCGATGTCGCGCAGGCGCTGCTGCTCGCGCTCGCGCGCGCTCGCGTCGGCCTGCGCGCTGAACTCGCCGAGGAGCTCGGCGGCCTCGTCGAGGAGCGGCACGTCGGCGATCGTGAAGGGCGCGTCGCGGTCGCGGCGGAGGAGCGCGCGCTTCTCGGGGCTCCAGCGCGGGGTGAGCGAGGCGAGCCAGTTCGGGCGCGCGTAGAGGTCCTGGATCAGCTTCTCGGGGGTGAGCGGCAGCCACGCCGTGTTGAGCGCGACCTTCACGTCGTACGAGGTGCGGAGGTCCTCGCGGAGCATCGCGAGGTCGCTGTCGTCGAGGGCGCTGCCGTTGCGGCGCATCTGCGACGCGAGGACCTGCGCGAGGGATCCGAGGGCCGCCTTGTTGAAGACGACGCGCGCCTCGTTGTGCGGCTTCCGGCTGTCCTGCGCCCGGCGGAGCGCGCCGGCCACGAGCGACGGCTCGAGCACGATGCGCTCGCCGTTGACGTCGAGGGTCACGGGCTCGGTGGGGACGACCTGGCGGGAGCGGACGGCGCGCTGCAGGAGGCCGGCCATCTCGGATCCGCCCTTGACGGCCGCGACCTCGGGCGCGTCCTCGCCGGCCGCGTCGATGCCCGGGTAGAGCTGGCCGACGCTCGCGAGCACCACGCCCGTCTCGCCGAGGGACGGCAGCACGGCCTCGATGTACTGGAGGAAGGAGCGGCTGGGGCCGACGACGAGGACGCCCGAGGACGCGAGGCGGTCGCGGTGCGAGTACAGGAGGTAGGCGGCGCGGTGCAGCGCGACCGCGGTCTTGCCGGTGCCCGGCCCGCCCTGCACGACGAGCACGCCGCGGAGGTCGGAGCGGATGATGCGGTCCTGCTCGGCCTGGATGGTGGCGACGATGTCGTTCATCCGGCCGGTGCGGCCCGCGGCGAGCGCGGCGAGCAGCGCGCCCTCGCCCTGGAGGCTGGTGCGGCCCTCGTCGAGCAGCGTGGGGTCGAAGACCTCGTCCTCGACGTGCACGACCTCGCGGCCGCGCGTGGTGAGGTGGCGGCGGGCGCGGGCGCCGAGCGGGGTGGCGGCGGTGGCCTGGTAGAACGCGCTCGCCTGCGGCACGCGCCAGTCGAGGAGCAGCGGCTGGAGGTCGTCGTCGCGGAGGCCGATGCGACCGATGTACCGGTAGACCGGATCGCCGTCGCCGGCGGTCCGCGCGGGCGCGCCGTCGCGCGGCTCGTCCTCCGGCAGGTGCCCGTCCTCGAACTCGAGGCGCCCGAAGACCAGGCGCTCGTCGACCTCGCGGAGCGCCTGCAGCCGGTCCTCGTAGATGCGGGCGAACGCGTCGCGCTCGGACCGGTTCTGGTGGGTGCCGCCCGTGGGGCTGTCGCGCACCGCCGTCAGCTGATCCCGGGTCTCCGCCCGCACCGCGTCGAGTCGCCCGTAGAGGCGGGAGACGTACGCCCGCTCGCGATCCAGCTCCGTACCGGTCACCTGCACACCCCTTGGAATTCCGGCGTCAATCCTATCGAGCCGAGGGGGCGTCGCCTGACCGCGGGCGAGGCTCCCGGCGCCGCCCGCTCGGCGCCCGCGCGGGGATCAGCGGCGCGTGCCGACCAGGCGCTGCGGGGCCGCGGGCGCGGGCTGCGGGCGCCGGCGGAGCGCGCGACGGCGGGCGTTCTCGGAGCGGGCCGTGAGGATCAGGACGAGCACCACGCCGAGCAGCGCGCCCAGGCCGTTGTGCAGGAGGTCGCGGACGTCGGAGACGCGCGTGGGCAGGAACATCTGCGCGGTCTCGATCAGCGCCGAGAGGCCGACGCCGATCGCGATGGCGAGCCACCAGCGCGACCGGCCGAGCAGCAGCACGAGGAACATGCCCACGGGCAGGAACATCGCGACGTTCGCGGCGCCCTCCACGAAGGAGTACGTGATCCACGCGGTGCCGTCGTGCCGGTGCAGGGCACGCAGCGCGCGGAAGAGGAAGCCGTCGATGCGGCGGTCGTAGGGCTCCGGCGACAGCGTGATCCACGCGACCAGGCCGAGGTACAGGGCCGTGGCGGTTCCGAGGACGGGGTGGCGGAGGAGCATCCGTCCATCATCCGGGCATCCCCCTGGGTGCCGGATCCGCCGGAGGTGCCGGTTCCGTGACGCCCTGTTGCGGCCGACCCGTCCTCGGGGATGACCCGGTGGGACCATGTGCGTGCAGCGCACCCCGCGAAGCCTCGCGTCCCCCGCATCCGCGGCCGGACACCGCCTGCGATCAGTTCCCGCTCGCCGCGGGCGGTCGTGCCAGGCCGCCCGACGGCACGAGAGACCCGCGGAGGTCCCCATGCTCGACAGCACCGATTCGATCCAGACGTCCCACGCCGGCAGCCTGCCGCGGACGGACGCGCTCATCGCCGCCAACGCGGCGCGCGCCGAGGCACGGAAGGCCGTCCTCGCGGGCGGCGACGCGTCGACCGCCCCCGCCGACGACGGCCTCGACGCCGTGCTCGCCGACGCGGTCGACGGCCTCGTCGCCCGCCAGCGCGAGGTCGGGATCACGGTCCCCGGCGACGGCGAGTACGGCAAGGCCATGTCGAGCGCGATCGACTACGGCGCCTGGTGGTCGTACTCGTTCCAGCGGCTCAGCGGGCTCGAGCTCGTGCCCGGCGGCCCGTTCTCCTCGGAGCCCGTCCGCAGCTCGCCGGGTCACGTGCGGCTGACGACCTTCCCCGACCGCCGCGACTGGACGACCTTCGCGGACGCCTACCGGGATCCGTCGAGCGGCATCACGGTCGGCGACGCCCCCATCGAGTTCCCGAGCGCCACCGGGCCCGTCTCCTACACGGGGCACGCGGCGATCCAGGCCGACATCGCGCACCTGAAGGCCGGGCTCGCCGCGAACGGGTACGAGGAGGGCTTCCTCACGTCCCTCTCCCCCGGCAGCGCCTCCCGCATCGGCAACCTGCACTACGCGACCGAGGAGGAGTTCATCTGGGCGTGCGCGGACGCGATGCGCGAGGAGTACGTCGCGATCATCGACGCCGGGCTCGTGCTGCAGATCGACGACCCGTCCATCGCGGAGAACTGGGACCAGATCAACCCGGAGCCGAGCGTGGAGGACTACGTGGCGTTCACGCGGATCCGCGTCGAGGCGCTCAACCACGCGCTGCGCGGGCTGCCGCAGGAGCGGATCCGCTTCCACCTCTGTTGGGGCTCGTGGCACGGACCGCACACGACCGACATCGAGTTCCGGCACATCGTGCGGACGATGCTCGACATCGACGCGGGCGCGTACTCGTTCGAGGGCGCCAACGCGCGGCACGAGCACGAGTGGCGCGTGTGGGAGGACGTGGAGCTGCCCGACGGGAAGCTCATCGTCCCGGGCGTGGTCGGGCACGCGACCAACGTGGTCGAGCACCCGGAGCTCGTGGCCGACCGGATCGAGCGCTACGCGCGGCTCGTGGGGCGGGAGCGCGTGATCGCGTCGACCGACTGCGGGCTCGGCGGGCGGATCCACCCGCAGATCGCGTGGGCGAAGCTCGAGAGCCTGGCGCAGGGCGCGGAGATCGCGACCCGCCGGCTCTGGCGCTGACGGGCGCGCGGGTCCCGACAGGCTCGCTCGCGAGGAGGGCCGGACGCGGGATGCGTCCGGCCCTCCTCGTCGTGGCCGTGGGTCAGAGCGAGAGGATCGCGTGCACGTCGTGGCCGGCGAGGCGCGCGCGTCCGCCGAGGTCCGCCAGCTCGAGCACCACGCCGACGCCCGCCACCTCGTAGCCGGCGCGCTCCAGCAGGCGGGCGGCCGCCTCGAGGGTGCCGCCGGTGGCGAGGACGTCGTCGAGGAGCAGCACGCGGGATCCGGGCGCCAGCTGTCCCGGGTGCAGCTCGATGGCCGCCTCGCCGTACTCGAGCGCGTACGTCTCGCGGAGCACCTCGCCCGGCAGCTTCCCGGCCTTGCGGACCGCGAGCGTGCCGACGCCGGACGCGTAGGCGGCGGCCGCGGCGAGCAGGAAGCCGCGCGCCTCGACGCCCGCGACGGCGTCGACGGGTCCGCACGCGGCCACGAGGTCGTCGACCACGGCACGGAGCGCCGTGCCGTCGGCGAGCACGGGGGTCAGGTCGCGGAAAAGGATCCCCGGCTGCGGGAAGTCGGGGACGGTGAGCAGCAGGGAGCGGACGAGGTCGGATGCGGGGGTCTCGGGCACCCGACAACGGTAGTCGGTGGCCGGGCGGCGGCGGTCCGTCAGGCGGATGTGGTGGGCTGGGCGCTCCCCGCCCGACGCCCGCGTCCCCCGCCGACCCGAGGAGCCCCATGGACCCCGTCGAGATCGTCCGCGACGTCGTCGCGCGCGCGACCGCCGTCGAGGCGTCGCTGGAGACGGGACCCGCGCTCGTCGCCGTCGCGCTCGCCGCGGTCCTCGTGCTGGTGCCCGCCGCATGGCGGCTCACGCGGCACGCGGTGACGATCGTGCACGAGGGCGGGCACGGGCTCGCGGCGACGCTGAGCGGGCGACGGCTCGCGGGGATCCGGCTGCACTCCGACACCTCGGGCCTCACCGTGAGCGTCGGCCGGCCGCGCGGGCCCGGCATGGTCGTCACGCTGCTGGCCGGCTACCCGGCTCCCGCGCTCGCGGGTCTCGGGGCCGCGTGGCTCGCCGGATCCGGGCGCTCGGCCGCCGTCCTCTGGCTCTGGCTGCTGCTGCTCGCGCTCGTCGTGATCCAGGTGCGCAACTGGTTCGGGCTGTGGTCGTGCCTCGTCGCGGGGGTCGTGGTGGGCGTCGTCGCGGGCGCCGCGCCGATCGTGGTGCAGGGCGTCGCGGCGCACGCGCTCGCGCTGTTCCTGCTGCTCGGCGCGCTCCGGGCGACCCTCGAGCTGCAGCGGTCGCGCTCCCGACGCGGCGGCGGCGCGTCCGACGCCGACCAGCTCGGGCGGCTCACGCATCTGCCGGGGATCCTGTGGGTCGGCGTGCTCGTGGTCGTCGCGGCCGCTTGCCTCGTGGGCGGCGTCGTCCTGCTCGGGATCCCGGCGCTGCTCGGCCGCTGACCCGACCCGACCGACCCCGGACGCGACGCGGCCGCCGCGCCCCGGGTGGGACGCGACGGCCGTGGGTGGTCGGAGAGCGCTACATCTCCTCGTGCGTGTCCGGGTCGCCGTCCCAGAGGCGCGACTGCGGGCCGGAGCCGATCGCGCGCACCTCCTCCTCGGTGAGCTCGAAGCCGAAGACGTCGAGGTTCTGGCGCTGGCGCTCGGGATCCGTGGAGCGCGGGATCGGCAGCGCGCCCGACTGGACGTGCCAGCGCAGCACGGCCTGGGTCGGCGTGACGCCGTGCGCCTCGGCGGCAGCCACCACGTTCTCGTCCTGCATGAGCTGCTCGCGGGTGCCGAGCGGCGACCAGCTCTCCGTCACGATGCCGTGCTCGGCGTGGAAGGCGCGGAGATCCGCCTGCGCGAACGTCGGGTGCAGCTCCACCTGGTTGACGACGGGCAGCACGCCCGTCTCGTCCCGCAGGCGCGTGAGGTGCGCGGGCGTGAAGTTCGAGACGCCGATGGAGCGGACGAGGCCGCGCTCCTTCAGCTCGATGAACGCGCGCCAGCTGTCGACGTACCTGTCGACGCTCGGGTTCGGCCAGTGGATGAGGTAGAGGTCCACGTAGTCGACGCCGAGCGACGCGCGCGACTCCTCGAAGGACGCGATCGTCTCGTCGTAGCCGTGGTGGCGGCCGGGCAGCTTGGTGGTGAGGAAGAGCTCCTCGCGCGGGACGCCGGAGCGGCGCATCCCGTCGCCCACCGCGGCCTCGTTGCCGTAGTTGAGGGCCGTGTCGAGCAGGCGGTAGCCGGCGCCGATCGCGCCGGACACGAGCTCGGCGCCCGCGTCGTCGTCGAGCCCGTAGGTGCCGAGGCCGATGGCGGGGATGCGGTTCCCGTCGGACAGTTCCAGTGTGGGGATCGTGGTCATCCCCTCACGCTACGCCGGGGCGTCAGGCGCGGTCGGCGGGCGCGGATCCGGCGCCGGCGGGCGAGTCGGCGTCTGCGTCGTCCGCCTCGGCGTCCTTCGCGTCGACCGTGTGGTCGCGCCCGAACACGGTCGTGAGCGCCCACGCGATCATGCCGCAGACGGTGAGGATGTCGGCCACGTTGAAGACCGCGAACCACTCGACGGCGATGAAGTCGACGACGTGGCCCGACAGCGGCCCGTCCTCCGCGCGCGTGATGCGGTCGAAGAGGTTGCCGAGCGCGCCCGCGAGCACGGCCGAGAGGAGCAGCACCTGCAGCAGCGACGCGCGGTGGCGGATCTGCCAGCCGACCCAGACGGCGAGGCCGAGCGCGAGCGCCATGATCCCGACGGTGAGCAGCGGCCCCACCTCGGCGCCCATGCCGAAGGAGACGCCCGGGTTGTAGACGAGGGCGAAGCGCGCGGTCGGGAACAGCGGGATGGTCTCGCCGCCGCCGAGGGCATCCACCGCCCAGCGCTTGCTGAGCTGGTCGAGGACGAACCCGACGACCACCACGACGACCGCGAGCGCCACGACGACGGGGCGGGAGGTGCGGGAACGGCGTGCGGCGGCGGGTGCGGTGGTCACGCGACGAGCCTAGGCGGTGGTCGCGGCCGGATCCTGCGGGTCGTCCGCGACGGCAGGCGCGAGCGGAGCGGTCGCCGCCCGGTCGCGGATCCGCGTGGCCGCCTCCCGCGGGAACGTGCTGCGGACGAGGTGGCGCGTGCCGTCGGCCGCCTCGATCGCGACCGCGGGCCCGGCGTCGAGCAGGATCGCCGCACCGCCGCCCGGGAGGGACCGCACGCCGATGCCGCCGACGGTCCGCGGGCGGAGGTGGTCGACGACCGTGCAGTCCGCGATGGCGGAGTACGGGATCCGGATGCGCCTCACCGGCACGAGCGCCACCTCGACCTCGTCCGGGTCGAGCGTGATGCGGATCCGCAGCGCGCCGACCACCGCACCCGCCACCACGAGCAGCACGGCCAGGACGATGCCGAGCGCGCCGCCCCCGGTGGCGACGAGGACCACGAGGCCCGCCGCCGCGATCGCGAGCCCGGCGAGGCGGACGGCGCGCGGGGCGGGCGTGGTCTGGCGGAAGCGCGCATCGGGTGAGGGCGTGGTCACGCCCTCACCCTAGGTGCGCGGCCGTCCGCGCGGGTGGGCCCGACGGGTCAGGCGTGCTGCTCGTCGTGCTCGCCCTCGGCGATCTCCTCGATCAGCTTCGCGTTGAACGCGGGCAGGTCGTCCGGGTTGCGGCTGGTGACGAAGCCGCTGTCGACCACGACCTCCTCGTAGACCCACTCGGCGCCCGCGTTGCGGAGGTCGGTGGCGAGGGTCGGGAACGACGTCATGCGGCGGCCGTCGACCACGCCGGCCTCGATGAGGATCCACGGCGCGTGGCAGATCGCCGCGACGGGCTTGCCCGCGGTGAAGAAGGCCTTGGCGAAGGCCACCGAGTCGGCGTCGACGCGGATGTCGTCCGCGTTCACGACGCCGCCGGGCAGCACGAGGCCGTCGTAGTCGGCCGCGTCGGCGTCCTTCACCTGGACGTCGACGTCGAACGTGTCGGCCTTGTCGATGTGGTCGAGGCCCTGGACGGTGTCCGACTTCGGGGACACCAGGACGGGCGTGCCGCCCGCCTCCTGCACGGCCTTCCACGGCTCGGTCAGCTCGACCTGCTCGAAGCCGTCCGTCAGCAGGAAGGCCACCTTGCGGCCCTGGATGCTCTCTCCGGTCATGTGCGTTCCTCCTCGTGAGAGTGTCGCCGCCCGGTCGGACGGCGCTGTCGACGCTACGCCCGGCCGCCGGGCCCCGACCGCGTCAGGTGCGGAAGACGGACACCGGGCGGCCGGACACCGCGGTGTCGATCGCGAAGACGCCGCCGGAGAGCGGGTGCTCCTCGAGCTGCTCCTCGGTGAGGTTCTCGCGCGCCGTGCCGATGACGAGGGTGCGCAGGTCCGGTCCCGCGAACGCCACCGAGGTGACGTTCGGCGCCGGGATCTCGATCTCGAGGTCCTTCGTGCCGTCGGGCGCCCAGCGGATCACCTTGCCCGCGCCGTAGATCCCGTTCCACGCGTAGCCGTCGACGTAGAGGGTGAGGCCGTCGCTCATCTCGCCGTGGATCCAGTGCTCGAGCTCCCCGAGCTCGCCGTCGGCGGAGTAGGGCGCCCGGTACACGGTCTGCTGCCCGGTGTCGGCGAGCACCATGGTGCGGCCGCCGTCGGTCCACTCGAAGCCGTTGGTGACCGCGAAGCCGCCGAGGAGCGTGCGCAGCTCGCCGGACCCGTCGACCGAGTAGACGGCCGCGTCGGGCTCGCCGTCGGTGACGTCCATGGAGCCGATGACGAAGCGGCCGCGGGGATCGCACTTGCCCTCGTTGAGCCGGATGCCCCCGTGCGCGTGCTCGACCCGGGCGAGCTCGCGCGTGATCCGGCCCTCCCGGTCGACGAGCACGATGCGGTCGCCGAGGCCCGCGACGTAGCCGCCGTCGTCGGCCGGCTGGAAGGAGGCGAGCGGCGGCGGCAGCTCGAGCACGGTGTCGTCGGATCCGTCGACCGCGCCTGCCCATGGGCTCCGGTGCAGCGTGCCCGCGGTGATGTCGTTCCACATGACGTCGCCCGCGGCATCCCACCACAGGCTCTCGACGAGGATCGCGCGGGCGTCGCGCAGGACGCGGAGGTCGGAGGTGAGGACGGTCATGGATCCAGCCAAGCACCGGGAGGGCCGGCCCGTCCGCTGGGCGAAGCGCGGGCGCTCCACCCTGGGCGCGGACTGTGAGCGCCCTCACCGTTCGTGCGCCGAGGAACCGGCGGGCGTACCGTCGAGGAGAGGCCGGATGACGTGCGCGAGCGCGCCCGGCCAGCGGGGCCGGATCCCACCGGACGACGCCCCGCGCGGATCGGGAACCCCCGACCCCACGAACGAACAGAACGAGGAGTCGCACATGACCACGACCGTCGAACGCCCCACCAGCGCATCCGAGAAGGCCACCCAGCCCGAGGGCTCCAAGCCCACCAAGCGCCAGAACGCCGAGCGCGGCTTCAAGGCCAGCGAGCAGCTGCACGAGAACATGCAGAAGGTGCTCGTCGACCTCATCGAGCTGCACATCCAGGGCAAGCAGGCGCACTGGAACGTCGTCGGCAAGAACTTCCGCGACCTCCACCTCCAGCTCGACGAGATCATCGACTCGGCGCGCGAGTTCAGCGACGACCTGGCCGAGCGCATGCGCGCCCTGCACGCCACGCCGGACGGCCGCAGCGACACCGTCGCCGAGACCACGACGCTCCCCGAGTACCCGCAGGGCGAGGTGGACACGGCCGAGACCGTCGACCTCATCACCCAGCGCCTCGAGGCCGCCGTGCACACCATGCGCGAGGTGCACGACGACGTCGACGAGGAGGACCCGACCACCGCGGATCTCCTCCACGGCTTCATCACCGCGCTCGAGCAGTACGCGTGGATGGTCTCCGCGGAGAACCGCCGCGTCGGCTCGGCCGCCGAGTAGCGCGAGCAGCACGCACATCACGACCCGAGGGCCGCGCCGCCAGGTGCGGCCCTCGTCGTGTCCAGGAGGGCACGGCAGACCGCACCACGACGCCCCTCGCGGGGCAGACGAGGAGACCGAGATGGATCTCGGCATCACAGGCAAGACCGCGCTCATCACGGGAGCCGACTCGGGGATCGGGTGGGAGACCGCCCGCATCCTCCTCGCCGAGGGCGCGACCGTCGTCCTCAGCGACCAGGACCAGGGATCGCTCGACGAGGCCGCCGCGAAGCTCGACGGCGGCGACCGCGTGCACGCGTTCGCGGCCGACGTGACGAGCGTCGAGTCGCTCGCCGCGCTGCACGACAAGGTGCAGGAGGCCGTCGGCGACATCGACATCCTCGTGCAGTCCGCGGGCATCACCGGCGCGCAGGGCCTCTTCCACGAGATCGACGACGAGGGCTGGACGAACACCATCGAGGTCGACCTCATGGGCCCCGTGCGGCTCGTGAAGCGGTTCCTCCCGTCGCTCCGGAAGGGCGGCTGGGGCCGGATCGTGTTCCTCGCCTCCGAGGACGCCGTGCAGCCGTACGACGACGAGCTCCCCTACTGCGCCGCGAAGGCCGGGATCCTCGCGCTGTCGAAGGGCCTCTCGCGCAGCTACGCGAAGGAGGGCCTGCTCGTGAACGCGGTCTCGCCCGCCTTCATCCACACGCCCATGACCGACGCGATGATGGAGAAGCGCGCCGACCAGCTGGGCACCTCGAAGGACGACGCGATCGAGTCCTTCCTCGACGAGGAGCGCCCGTACATGGAGCTCAAGCGCCGCGGCGAGCCCGCCGAGGTCGCCAACGTGGTCGCGTTCCTCTGCTCCGACCTCGCGTCGTTCGTGAACGGATCCAACTACCGCGTCGACTCCGGATCGGTGGCGACGATCTGATGGCCGAGCTGGAGAAGGGCGACCACGTCACCTGGAACACGCCGCAGGGCGAGACCCACGGGAAGGTCGTCGAGGAGAAGACGAAGGACTTCCAGCACGACGGGCAGCACTTCACGGCGTCGTCCGACGAGCCCGCGTACATCGTGGAGAGCGACAAGTCCGGCAAGACCGCGGCCCACAAGGGATCCGCGCTGACGAAGAAGAAGTAGGGCCCTCCCTCGCGGGTACCGGCGACCGGTACCCGCGAGGGGCGACCCGCCCCCGGGCCCGCGCCTAGGCTGTGGCCGATGGACACCGGGACCGCCGCCGCGACGCGCTCGACGTCGTCACCCCGTCGCCGCACCGGTGCCGAGGTCGCGATCGACGCGGTCGCCGGACTCCTGATCGCCGGCCTCGCCGTGGTCCCGCCCGTGGACGTGCAGGAGGCGAGCCTCCTCGTCGCCGCGCTGGCGTTCGCCGCCATCATCGTGCGCTCCGTCCTCCCGGGCACCGCGCTCGTCCTCGCGTGGGCGATGGCGCTGGCGCAGTGGCAGCTGGGCGAGCGGCCCGGCTTCGCCGACGTCGCGCTCCTCCTCGTGCTCTACTCGACGGCGCGACGCGGATCCCGCATCACCGCCGTGCTCGGCGCCGCGTCCGCCCTCGTCGGCGGCTCGGTGGCCACCGTCTACCTCCTGCAGACGGGCGCGCGCTTCTCCGTCTTCACGCAGCCCGGCGGCCCGGGCGGCGTGATCTTCGCGGCGGCGCCCGTCCTCGCCCTGCTCCTCGCGTGGCTGACCGGCCTCGTGGCGCGCGCGATCCGCGCCCGCAGCTCCGAGTCGCGCCTGCGCGTCCAGGCGGAGGACACCGCCGTCAAGGCCGTCGACCTCGCGCAGGCCGAGACGCTGCGCGCGAGCATGGCGCGCGACGTGCACGACATCGTCGGGCACTCGCTCGCGGTGATCATCGCCCAGGCCGACTCGGTGCAGTTCCTCGACGACGAGGAGCGGATCCGCGGCGTCTCCGCCACCATCGCCGACACCGCCCGCCGCTCGCTCGCGGAGGTGCGCGAGGTGCTGAGCGGCACCAGCCCGGCCGAGGCCGACGACGGGCCCGAGGACCTCGACGCGGTCGTCGCGCAGGTGCGGGCGGCCGGCGTCGACCTCGCGCACGACGTGCGCGGCAGCCGCCGGCCCGTGGATCCCGCGCGCCAGGTGGTCATCCGCCGCGTCGCGCAGGAGATGACGACCAACGCGATGCGGCACGGCGCCCCGGGCGGGCGGATCCGCCTCCGCGAGACCTGGCGCGCCGCCGACGTCGTGCTCGAGGTCGAGAACCCGGTCGCCCGGCGCGGCGACCTGCCCGAGCCCGGCGCCCACACCGGCCTCGAGTCCCTGCGCGTCGGCACGGGGGTCGAGGGCATGCGCGCCCGGCTCGCGGCCGTCGGCGGCGACCTCGAGGCCGAGGCCGTCGACGACCTGTTCACCGCGCGCGCCCGCATCCCCCTGCCGGCCGCGCATCCCATCCCCCTCGTGCCGGGAGGCCGCCCGTGATCCGCATCGTGCTCGTCGACGACCAGGAGCTGTTCCGCGGCGGCGTGCGCGTCGCCCTCGACGCCCAGCCCGACCTCGAGGTCGTCGGCGAGGCCGGCGACGGGCGGGAGGGCCTCGCCGTGATCGACGAGGTGCGGCCCGACGTCGTGCTCCTCGACATGCGCATGCCCGTGATGGACGGCCTCGAGACCGTGCGGGCGCTCTTCGACGGGAGCCGGACCGATCCGCCGCGCGTCATCGTGCTGACGACGTTCGCGCTCGACCGCGCCTCGGCCACGGCGATCCGCGGCGGGGCCAGCGGCTTCCTGCTCAAGGACGCGACGCCCGCGTTCCTCGCCGCGGCGATCCGCGCCGTGCACGCCGGCAGCGCCGTCCTCGCGCCGGACGAGCTCACGCAGCTGTTCACCTCGGACGCGACCGCGGCCCCCGCTCCCCCGGCGCCGCCCGCGTTCCGCTCGCTGAGCGCGCGCGAGAAGGACGTCTTCGGGCACGTGGCGCGCGGGCTGTCGAACGCGGAGGTCGCGGCGCTCGAGTTCGTGAGCGAGTCGACCGTGAAGACGCACGTGAGCAGCATCCTCGCGAAGCTCGCGCTGCGGGACCGCGTGCAGCTCGTCGTGTACGCGCACGACCACCGGCTCGTGGAGCGCGCCGGGTAGCAGCCTCCGGCCGCCCGTGCGTCGTCGTCCCGCCCGCGGATCAGCCGCCGAGCGCGCCGCCGCAGCGGTGCAGCCCGGTCGCGAGGGCGTCGATCTCCGCGCGGGCGGACTCCGCGGGGACGGACGGATCCACGTCCTCCGCCCAGATCGTGAAGGCCACCTCGGTGCCGTCCTCCGCGTCGGCGATGCCGGTGAGGCCGTGCATCCGCTCGAGCGTGCCCGTCTTGCCGCGGATCCGACCGGCGGCGGCGTCGGCCTCGCCCGTGAAGCGGCCACCCTCGGCCAGCGTGCCGGTGCGCCCGGCGACGGCGAGCCCGGCGTCGACGATGGCGAGGTCGCCGCGGTGCTCGGCGATCCGCACCATGAGCCGCGTGAGGAGCGCGGCCGGCACCCGGTTCGCGTCCGACAGGCCGGAGCCGTCGACCAGCACGATCCCGTCGGTCGGCAGGTCGAGGCCGGCGAGGGCGGCGGGCGTGCCGCGCTGGATGTCCGCGGCGGCGCTGCCCGCGCCCGTCTCGATCGCGACGAGCCGCGCGAGGGTCTCCGCGAGCGTGTCGTCGGAGTGCGTGAGCATGTAGCCGACGAGGTCGCGGACGGGCGCGGACTCCACGGTGCCGAGCACGGCGGATCCGGGCGCCGCGGTCACGAGCGGGCCGTCGGCCGCCACGTCGTCGCCGAGGAGCGCCGCGAAGGCGTCGGCCGCGCGCGCGACGGCCGCCTCGCCGCGGCGCGAGTAGGGCTCGGCGGGGTCGTCGCGGTCGCCGTCGACCATGAGCGCCGTGATGTTGGACATGGATCCGCCGCGCCGCGCCTCGAGCGGCCACTCCGGCAGCCACGCGGGCCCGGTGAACAGGCTGCTGTCGACCTGGAGGCGGCGGATGGGGACGCCCGCGAGGTCGGGGTCCTGGCGGCGGGCCTCGAGCACCTGGCGCGCGAGGTCGTCGAGGTGCGGGGCGTCGGGGTAGACGCCGTCGGTGCCGGATGCCAGGCGGCTGAGCGTGGCATCGCCGCCGCCGACGAGGACGACCGTGTCGGCGCGCGCGCCCTGCACGACGCGCGTGGCGATGCGGCGGTCCGGGCCGAGCGCCTCGACGGCGGCCGCGGCGGTGAGGACCTTCATGGTGCTGGCGGTGGCGGCGGGCTCGTCGCCGCGCACGTCGAGGACCGCGACCCCCGCGTCGCCGTCGACCTCCGCCGCGGAGAGGTGCAGCGTTCCGGTCGACCAGCCGGCCGTGAGCGCGTCGACGGTGCACGAGGCGGAATCCGCCGACGCGCCGCCGACGGGCGACGGGAGGATCCCGGTGAGGAGGCCCACGCCGACCACCGCGGTCGCGACGACGCCCGCGAGCACGGCGTCGCGGCGACGGGCGACGCGCGACCGCCGGCGGGTCGGGGTGCGGGCGGGACGGGATCCGGTCATGTCCTCAGGCTAGGAAATGCGCCCGGCGGCCGCCTCCGTCGCGGGTGCCGGCCGCTCCCCCTGCCGGACGATCCGGGGGCGCGCGGTACGCCGCGTCACCGCGATCAGCGCAGCATGCCGCCCTGGCGGCCCGACTCGGCCCAGGCCAGCGCGCGCGAGACGACGCGCTCGCTCACGTCGAGCACGCGCGCGATCTCCGCGGTGTCGCGGCCCTTCGAGCGCTCCTCGACGGCGATCATGAGCTTCCGCCGCGTGATGCCCTTGGGCAGCGACGGCGGCGCGGACGCGGCGGGCGCCTCCGCGGTCTCCGGGGCGGCGGTCTCCTCGGCGCGGCGACGGCGGCGCTTCTCCGCCTGCGTCGTGGCCTCGACCGTGGCGAGGGCGAGCGTGGCCGCGAACAGCCCGCGGCCGGCCTCGGTGCCGGCCTCCAGTCCGTCGCGGATGGCCCGGAAGGCGATGCCGCGCGCCTCGAGCCCGTTGAGGATCCGCACCACGTCGGCGACGCCGGGCCCCAGCCGGTCGAGGCTCACGACGAGCAGCTCGTCGTTCTCGCGCAGGTAGTCGAGCGCGTCCTGCAGGCCGGGTCGCGGGGCCTTGGGGCCGCCGGCGACGTCGACGAAGATCCGCTCGCAGCCGGCCGCGTCGAGCGCGTCGACCTGGTCCTGGTACGGCTCCTCGGAGCGCGCGACGCGGACGTACCCGACGAGCGTGGTCATGCGTCCTCCCTCATGCGATGCCTCCCCCTGCGTGCGCCCCCGCGTCACGCGACGACGGACGGGCGCCGATCCGGCGCCCGTCCGTCGCGTTCATGCTCCGATCAGCTCGCGTCGTCCGACTGCGGCGACGCGGTCTCCTTCTTCTCCTGCAGGCGCTCGATCTGCTCGCTCGCCTCCGCCTTGTTGAGGTCGGCGGGGATCTCCTCGCCTGCCTGCGTGGCGAGCGAGTCGAGGTAGCTGCGCTGCGCGCCCGTCATCGGCTCGTCGCCCGTGACCCACGTGCTCGGGTCCTTCTCGGCGCTCTGCGGCGGCGTGGGGGTGGAGGAGCCGAGCATCTCCTTCTCGTCGCCGCCGGTGGTGTCCTGGTTCGCATCGCTCATGGTCGTGCCTCCTCGTGTGGTGCCTCCGACGCTACTCGCGACCGGCGACACCGGACGGGGCGCCGGGGGCGCCCGCGACGCTGGGCGGCTAGCGTCGCCCGCCGCGCAGGAGCGCCGCGCGGTGCTCGGTCACGGCGCGCAGCAGGCGCCGCTCGTCGTCGAGGTGGCCGGCCTCCGAGCGGCCGGACGCGGCGGGCCGCTCCGACAGCATCCGCTGGCGCGCGAACGCGAGCCGCGTGGCGTCGCGCGTGAACAGCCCCATCGCCCGTCCGACCTCGCCGCCGCGCGTGCGCGCCCACAGCCGGGCCCGGCGACGCCCCTGCCACGTGCTCAGCATCTCGACCTCGGCGGGCGTGAACCAGCCGACGGCGGCGTACTCGCGGAGCCGGCGGCGCGTGAGGTGGATCTCGTAGCGGCGCAGGAGGATCACGACCGTCACGAGGAACGCGAAGATCGGCACCTGGAGCAGCACGTAGAAGGAGAGGAAGTCGCCCGTGATGGTGACGCCCGTGTTCCAGAGGGCGTGCAGCACGATGGCGCCGACGAGGCCGATCGCGCCGAACCCGAGGGCGGCCCCCGGCCCGCGGCGCGCGCCGTAGCCGATCGCGATGCCGGTGATCATGGTGAAGGTCACGTGCGCGAACGGCGAGAAGAGGCCGCGCAGCACGAACGTGCCGACGAGCGTGCCCGTCGTGCCCGAGACGAGCGGTCCGCCGAAGTAGACGATGTTCTCCGTGAACGCGAAGCCCGCCGCGATGGTGGCGCCGTAGACGACGCCGTCGACCGGCCCGTCGAAGTGGCGGCGCGCGACCCAGAAGACGAGGAGCAGCCCGATCGCCTTCGCGGACTCCTCGACCACGGGTGCCTGGACCGCGAGCTGCAGGAACTCCGTGTACCGCGTGGGCACCCCGATCGCGAGGCGCGCGTACTGCGCGACGAGGTCGAACAGCAGCGCGATGGCGACCGACGCGGCGGCGCCCCACAGCAGCGCGAACAGCAGGGCCAGGCGCGGCTCGGGCTCCCACCGGTCCACCCAGCGGATGGCGAGGAGCACGCCGGCGAGCGGGATGAGGGCGAGGAGCGCGCAGATCGCGACGGCCTGGATCCCGAGGCTGAGCACGAGGTACGCCGCGACGACCAGGCCGACGAGCAGCAGGACGGCGACGCCGACGACGCCGAGCACGGCCGACGTCGTGATGCGCGACGACGCGTGCGGCGTCGGGAGCTCCATGGACGGGGGCGGCGAGGCCGGCGAGGGACGGTGGACGGTCACGGGGATGGACGGGTCGGTCACGACGGCCCTCTCTTCGGCGGATCGGCCTCGCCAGCCTACTGGCGGGGTCGGCGGCCGTCAGGGGCGCCGTCGCACGCGGACACGGTGGGCGCGACGCCGGCCGGTCAGGCCGCCTTGCCGGGGTTGAGGATGCCCCGCGGATCGAAGACGCGACGGATGCCGGCGGCGAGTCCCATGACGTCCTCGCCCAGCTCGTCGGCGAGCCAGCGCCGCTTGAGCAGGCCCACGCCGTGCTCGCCCGTGAGCGTGCCGCCGAGGTCGACGGCCGCGCGGAAGAGGAGGTCCGCCGCGCGCCAGACGTCGTCGGGGATGCCCGTCGCGTCGCCGTCGGGCGTGGTCGGGTCCTCGGGGATGCAGAAGTTCGGGTGTAGGTTGCCGTCGCCCGCGTGCGCGACCGTGGGGATCGCGAGGCCCGTCTCGCGCTCGATTTCCCGGATCCGCGCGAGCATGTCGGCGAGCCGGGACCGCGGCACGGCGACGTCCTCGATGAGGACGCGGCCGCGCGCGGCGAGCGCGGGGTGGAAGGCGCGGCGGATCGCGAGGAGGCGCTCGCCCTCGTCGGCGTCGTCGGTCACGTCGGCCGTGCCGCCGCCCGCGACCACCACCTCGACGACGCGCGCGGCCTCCGCGGCGGCGTCCGGGCCGTCGCAGCGGACGAGGAGGTGGGCGGATCCGCGCGTGGAGTGGTCGGTGCCGAGGAACGCGTCGATGGCCTCGAGCGCGCCGGCGTCGAGGAGCTCCATCGCGGCCGGCCGGATGCGCGCGGCCGTGATGGCGGAGGACGCGGCCGCCGCCGAGGTGGAGTCGGGGAAGAAGGCGGCGACCGTCGAGGGCGTCGCGGTCGGCAGCGGGCGGAGGCGCACGGTCGCGCGGACGATGACGCCGAGCGTGCCCTCGGATCCGATCATGAGCGCGGTGAGGTCGTAGCCCGTGACGCCCTTGACCGTGCGGTGGCCCGTGTCGATGACGCGGCCGTCGGCGAGCACGACCGTGAGCGCGAGGACGGCCTCGCGGGTCACGCCGTACTTGGCGCACAGGAGCCCGCCCGCGTTGGTGGCGATGTTGCCGCCGATGGTGGAGATGGCCTTGCTCGCGGGATCCGGCGAGTACCAGAGGCCGAGGGGCGCGAGCGCGGCGTTGAGGTCGTCGTTGAGGACGCCGGGCTCGACGACCGCGAGCTCGTCGGCCTCGCTGACCTCGAGGATCCGGTCCATGCCCCGCACCGACAGCACGATCTCGCCCGCGGTCGCCGTGGCGCCGCCCGCGAGGCCCGTGCCGGCGCCGCGCGTGACGACGGGCGTGCCGGTGGCGTGCGCGATGCGGAGCGTCGCGACGACGTGCGCCACCTCGGTCGCGCGCACGACGGCGATCGGATCCGCGGGGCTGCGGTAGCCGGACCGGTCGCTGCGCGCGTCCTCGAGGGAGGCCGGGTCGGTCGCGACGACGTCGCCGAGGGCCGCGACGAGCTCCGCGCGGACGGCGTCGGCGGTGGCGGGCGTCGGAGGGGTGCGGATCACGTCGTCGTCGATCATGCGATCCACTGTAGGTCGCGCGACCGCCGCGGTCGGGGGCGTCGGGCAGGCTGGTCGCATGGACTCCCCCGGCGCCGCCGCGCACGTCGACCGCACGGTGCTCGAGGTCCCCGCGCCCTTCGACGGCGGCGGCGTGATCCGCTTCCTCTCCTGGCACGCCGTCACGGGCGCGGAGGAGGGCGACGCCACGACGTTCACGCAGTCGGCGCGGCTCGCGCACGGCGCGGGGACGGTGACCGTGCGGCTGCTCGACGCGGACGCGGACGTGCAGGACCACGCGCCGGACGCGTCCACCCGCGTCGAGGTCACCACGCGCGTCGAGCACGCCGCCGACGCCGCCGAGCTCCTCGCCGGCACGCGCCGCCTCCTCGGCCTCGATGTCGACGCCGACCGCATCGACGCCGACCTCGCCCGCGACCCCGCGCTCGCGGCCGCCGTGCGCGCGACCCCCGGCCTGCGGATCCCCGGCACGCTGGATCCGCGCTCGACCCTCTTCCGCACCATCGTCGGCCAGCAGATCTCCGTCGCCAGCGCCCGCGCCACCCACGGCCGCATGACCGCCGACCTCGGCGAGGACCTGCCCGCGTCCGTCGCGCACGGATCCGTCACGCGGCTCATGCCCTCGGCCGCCCGGATCGCGCGCGACGGCGCCGAGCTGCTGCGCGGGCCCGCCCGGCGCACGGCCACGCTGATCCGCCTCGCCGAGGCGCTCGAGGCCGGCGAGCTCGTGATCGCGCACGGCATGCCGCGCGCGGAGCTCCGGGCCGCGCTCGTCGCGTTCCACGGCGTCGGCCCCTGGACCGCCGACTACGTCGCGATGCGCGCGCTCGGCGAGCCGGACATCCTGCTCTCCGGCGACCTCATCGTCCGCCGCGGCGCGGCCGCGCTCGGGCTCCCCGACGAGGCCCGCGCGCTCGACGCGCGCGCCGCCGCGTGGTCGCCGTGGCGCTCCTACGCGACGCTGCACCTCTGGCGCGTCATGACCGACGGGATGCCGGCCGCGGGCTGACGCCTAGGCGCTCTTCCTCTCGGCTGCCGGATCCTTCGCGGCGCCGCCCTTCTTCGTGGTGGCCTTCTTCGCGCTCGCCTTCTTCGTCGTCGACTTCTTCGCGCTCGCCTTCTTCTCGGTCGTCGACTCCGCGCTCGAGGACTTCGCCGTCGACTTCTTCGCGGCGCCCTTCGTCGCGGTGCTCCCCTCGGCCCCGCTCGCCTTCTCCTTGGCGGCCGTCCTCTTCGCCGGCGCCGCCTTCCCCGTCGCCCCGGATGCCCCGCCCCGGCTCCGCTCGATGCTCCGCTTCAGCGCGTCCATGAGGTCGAGCACCTCGCCGCCCGCGTCCTCCTCGTCGTCGTCGCCCTCGCCGAAGGTCGCGTCGGTGTCGAGCGAGTCGCCCTGCGCGAGCTTCGCGTCGATGAGGGTCTTGAGCTGCTCCTGGTACTCGTCGCCGAACTTCGACGGGTCGAAGTCCTCCGCGAACCCCTCGACGAGCTGCGCCGACATCTTCAGCTCCCGCGGTGACACCTTGGGCGCGGCGTCGAGCGACGGGAAGTCGGCCTCGCGCACCTCGTCGTCCCAGAGCAGCGTCTGCAGCATGAGCACGTCGCCGCGCACGCGGAGCGCCGCGAGCCGGGTGCGCTGGCGGAGGGTCACGTGGACGATCGCGGTGCGGTCCGTCTCCTGGAGCGTCCGGCGCAGCAGCGCGTACGACTTGGGGCTCGAGGAGTCGGGCTCGAGGAAGTAGCTGCGGTCGAGCATCACGGGGTCGACCTGGTCGCTCGGCACGAACTCGACGACGTCGATCTCGCGGCTCTTCTCCTCGGGGAGGCTCGAGAGGTCCTCCTCGGTGATCACCACGGTGCGGTCGCCGTCGTCGAACGCCTTGTCTATGTGGGCGTAGTCGACGACCTTGCCGCACACCTCGCAGCGGCGCTGGTAGCGGATCCGCCCGCCGTCGGCGTCGTGGACCTGGTGCAGCGGCACGTCGTGGTCCTGCGTCGCGCTGTAGACCTTCACGGGCACGTTGACGAGGCCGAAGGTGACGGCGCCCTTCCAGATGGCTCTCATGGACCAAGTGAACACCGGCGGGGCCATGCTGGAGCGATGGCGGGGGCGAAGCAGCAGGTCGAGGTCGACGGGCACCGGATCGCGCTCACGAACCTCGACAAGGTGCTGTACCCGACGACCGGGACGACCAAGGGCGACGTCATCGCCTACTACGCCGCCATCGCGCCGCACATGCTGCCCCACCTCCGCGACCGGCCCGTCACCCGCAAGCGCTGGGTCGACGGCGTCGGCACCGACGAGCAGCCGGGGAAGATGTTCTTCCAGAAGGACCTCGACGCGCACACGCCCGAGTGGGTGCAGCGGCGGGCGATCCAGCACAGGGACCACGCGAACGACTACCCCCTCGTCGGCGACGTGGCGACGCTCACGTGGCTCGGGCAGATCGCGGCGCTCGAGCTGCACGTGCCGCAGTGGCGCTTCGGCCGCACGGGCGACGTGCGCCGCCCCGACCGGCTCGTGCTGGACCTCGATCCCGGCCCGGGCGCCGGCCTCCCCGAGTGCGTCGAGGTCGCGAAGGCGGCCCGGGCGATCCTCCGCGACATGGGCCTCGGGCCGTACCCGGTGACGAGCGGATCCAAGGGCATCCACCTCTACGCCGCCCTCGACGGCAGCCACGATGCGGACGCGATCTCCGAGGTCGCCCACGAGCTCGCCCGCGCGCTCGAGGCCGACCACCCGGACCTCGTCGTGAGCGACATGCGGAAGGCGCTGCGGCAGGGAAAGGTGCTCGTCGACTGGAGCCAGAACAACCCCAACAAGACCACGGTCGCGCCGTACTCGCTGCGCGGGCGCTCCCGGCCGACGGTCGCGGTGCCGCGGACGTGGCGCGAGCTCGCGTCGCCGACCCTCCGGCACCTGGAGCTGGACGAGGTCATCGCGCGGATGCGGAGGCGCGAGGATCCGCTCGCCCCCGTCGAGCAGGGCCACCGCGAGAGCCTCCAGCCGACCCGTGAGCGGCTCGCGGGCTTCGCGCGGAAGGAGCCGTCCGACGACGCGGACGCCGCCGACGACCGGCTCGCGACCTACCGCTCCAAGCGCGACGCCGCGAAGACGAGCGAGCCCGTGCCGGCGGAGTCGCCCGCGCCGTCCGATGGCCGCTCCTTCGTGATCCAGGAGCACCACGCCCGCGCGCTGCACTGGGACTTCCGGCTGGAGCACGACGGCGTGCTCGTCAGCTGGGCCCTCCCCAAGGGCGTGCCCACCGAGCACGGCACGAACCACCTCGCGGTGCAGACGGAGGACCACCCGCTCGAGTACGGGTCCTTCGAGGGCACGATCCCGGTGGGCGAGTACGGCGGCGGCGAGGTCGCCATCTGGGACGCGGGCACCTTCGAGCTGGAGAAGTGGCGCGACGGGAAGGAGGTCATCGCGACGCTGCACGGGCGGGGCGAGGGCACCGGCATCGACGGGCCGCGACGGTACGCGCTCATCCACACGGGCGGGCACGGGAAGGCCGACGCGAACTGGCTGATCCACCTGATGGAGCCCGCGGACGCGCCCGCGACAGCGCACGCGAAGCCGGCGCGCCCGGCGTCGCTCGAGAAGGCGGGCGGCCGCACGCGCGTCGGCGCCCGCCGCCGCGGCGGCGCCGCATCCGCCCCCGCGCCCATGCTCGCGACCGCCGCGACCGGCGCCGGCCTCGACCCCGACGAGGAGTGGGCCGTCGAGATGAAGTGGGACGGCTGTCGCGCGATCGCCGTCGTCGCGGACGGCCGCGCGACCATCACGAGCCGCAACGGCGTCGACCTCACGCCCGCCTTCCCCGAGCTCGCCGAGCTACCCGACCAGCTCGCCGTCGACGCCGCGGTGCTCGACGGCGAGATCGTGGTCCTCGGATCCGGCGGCCGCCCCGACTTCGGCCTCCTGCAGACGCGCCTCGGCCTGACGGGCGAGAAGGACGTCGCGCGCGCCCGCAAGGCCGCGCCCGTGCACCTCATGCTCTTCGACGCGCTGGCCATCGGCGACCGCGTGCTCGTCGACGAGCCGTACCGGGAGCGTCGCGCCGCCCTCCTCGACGCCGTGCGGTCGCCGGGCCGCGGCCGGATCCAGGTCCCGCCCGCCTTCGACGGCGACCTCGACGGGGCGCTCGCCACCAGCCGGGAGCTCGGCCTCGAGGGCGTCGTCGCCAAGCGCGTCGACGCGCCCTACGAGTCGGGGCGGCGGTCGAGCGCCTGGATCAAGGTCAAGCACCACCGCGCGCAGGAGGTCGTGGTCGGCGGCTGGCGGCCCGGATCCGGCAGCCGGGCATCCGGCATCGGCTCGCTGCTCGTCGGCGTCCCCGGTCCCGACGGCCTGGAGTACGCGGGCCGCGTCGGCACGGGCTTCACCGAGCGCGACCTCGACGACGCCCTCCGCCGGTTCCGCCCGCTCGCGCGGAAGACGAGCCCGTTCGCCGACGTGCCGGCGGCGGACGCCCGCGACGCGCACTGGATCACGCCCCGACTCGTCGGCGAGGTCGAGTTCGCCGAGTGGACCTCGACCGGACGCCTCCGCCAGGCGTCGTGGCGCGGCTGGCGGCACGACAAGTCGCCCGACGAGGTCGTCCGCGAGGGCTGACCCGCGCCCTTCGCGGCCCCGGGCGCAGGTGAGGCGGACCTTCCCATGCACGTTATGACCGCAACCGCGGCCGACCGCGCCCGCCCGATACGCTCGTGGCATGAAGTTCGCCCACCTGCTCGCCGACGACGGCGTGACCCCCCGACTGGCCGCCATCGTCTCCGAGGGCGAGGCGCTCTTCCTCGACGAGGTGCTCGACGACTCCCCGCGCGACCTGCAGGACCTCATCGAGCGCGGCGACGACGAGATGGCCCGCGTCCGCGCCACCGTCGAGCGCGCCGTCGCGACCCGCACGAGCACCACGCCGGTCGACGGCCTCACGCACGCCTCCGCGATCCTCCGCCCGCCGGCCGTCTACGCCGTGGGCCTCAACTACTCCGCGCACGCCGAGGAGCTCAACATCACGAGCGCCTCCGCGCCCACCGTCTTCGCGCTCTGGCCGAACTCGCTCTCGGGCCACGAGGGCACCACGAGCTGGCCGCGCTCGCTCAGCGAGGAGGTCGACTACGAGGTCGAGCTCGGCGTCGTCATCGGCAAGGCCGCCCGCGACGTGTCCGTCGAGGACGCGCTCGACCACGTCTTCGGCTACACGGTCGTCAACGACATCACGGCCCGCAACCTGCAGTTCTCGGAGCAGCAGTGGAGCCGCTGCAAGAGCTTCGACGGCTTCTCCCCCACGGGTCCCGTCGTCGTCACGCGCGACGAGGTGCCGGATCCGCAGGACCTCCGCATCACGACGGTCCTCGACGGCGAGACGGTGCAGGACGGCCGCACGAGCGGCATGGTCCGCACGGTCGCGCGCCTCGTCTCCTACCTCTCCACGTCGTCCACGCTGCAGCCCGGCACGCTCATCTCCACGGGCACGACCAGCGGCGCCGGCTACTCGCGCGACCCGCAGATCTTCCTCAAGGACGGCAGCACCGTCACGGTCTCCGTCGAGGGCATCGGCTCGCTCACGACGCACACGCGCATCCTCTGACGGCAGGGCCCGCGCGTAGGCTCGATCGCATGACCGACCAGCAGCAGGATCCGATCCACGACCACTCCATCCCCGAGGACGCCGACCTGTCGGCGCCCGACGCGGTGGATCCCGAGACGGACGAGCTGCACGACGCGACCGGCCGGCAGGGCGAGGACGACGCGTAGCCTCTCCCGGCCGACGCACGCCCGCCGCGTCTAGGCTCGACGCATGATCAACCGCCTCCTCTTCCTCGCCGGCATCGGCACCGGATACATCCTCGGCGCACGCGCCGGGCGCAAGCGCTACGAGGGGATCGCGCGCACCTCGCGCTCCGTGTGGTCGAGCGAGCCCGTCCAGCGCGGCGTCCGCCAGGCGCAGACCGTGCTCGACGAGAAGGGCCCGGTCGTCGTCGAGCGCACGGTCGAGACCGCCCGCGAGGTCGCGGACTTCGTCGGCCACGCCGTCCAGGGCGCCGCCGTCGCGGTCGGCCGCACCGCGCACACGGTGGGCGAGCGCATCGGCACCACCACGCAGGACGTCGCGGGCCGCGTCGGCAGCACCACGCAGGACATCGCGGGCCGGGTCGGCGACACCGCCAAGGACCTCGGCACCCGCACGGCGGACCAGACCAAGCACGTCGTCGACCGCGTCGGCCAGCAGGCCACCGAGGTCGGGCACCGCGTCGCGGAGACCGCCGAGGACGTCCGCGGCCGCGTCGTCGAGACCGCCGAGGAGGCGCGCACGCGCGTCCAGGCCACGGCCGAGGACCTGCGCGAGCGCGGCGAGGAGGCCGGCCGCCGTGCCGTCTTCACCGCGGCCGAGGCGCGCGACGAGGCCCTCGCCTCCTTCGACGACGAGGACGAGACCGGTCCCGTGGCGATCCCCCAGGACGGCGCCGCCCGCGCGGGCGAGCAGGACGCGTCCGCCGACGGCACCGACGACGACGCGGACGAGGACCTCGACACCCTCGGCCCCGACGACCTCGGCGAGCCGACCGACGCCGACGAGGCGCCCGCCGCCGCGACGCCCGCTCCCGCGCCGGCTCCTGCTCCCGCGAAGCCCGGGTCCGCCGCGAAGTCCGGATCCGCCGCGAAGAAGTCCGCGCCGAAGACGAAGACGACCCCGAAGCCGGCCGACGCGCCGCACGTGCCGACCCCGGGCGACATCGCCGGATCCGTGCACCGCGAGGAGCCCGCGCACCCCGCCCCCTCCGACGACGCGACCGGCACCACCCCGGCCCGCACATCCGGCGACGAGGCCTGACCCGCACCACCCCGCACGCGACAGCGCGCCGCAGCCCTCGGGCCGCGGCGCGCTGTCCTCGTCAGGGGGCGGGTCAGTCGGACTGACCGCCCTCCTCGGCCGCGTGGGCCGCGAGCATCTCCGGCGTGATCACGGACATCGCCGCCGTCACGGGCTCGAGCCCCGAGAGCCGGTCGGGCGCGAGGATCTTCTCCACCTGCGTCCGCGTCATGAGCCCCGCCTCCACGACGAGGTCCGGGATCGACGCGCTCGTCATCAGCGCCGTCTTCGCGAGGCTGGAGGACGCGGCGTAGCCGATGTACGGCGTGAGCGCCGTGACGACCCCGACCGACGACTCCACCTGGGCCGCGAGCCGCTCGGTGTTCGCCGTGATCCCGTCGATGCAGTTCACCCGCAGGGTCTTCGCCGCGTTCCGCAGCCAGCTGAGGGACTGCAGCAGCGAGTGCGCGATGACCGGCTCGAACGCGTTGAGCTGCAGCTGCCCGCCCTCGGCCGCCATCGTCACCGTGACGTCGGCGCCCGCGATGGAGAACGCGACCTGGTTGACGACCTCGGGGATCACCGGGTTGACCTTGCCCGGCATGATGCTCGACCCCGCCTGGCGCGGCGGCAGGTTGATCTCGCCGAGCCCCGCCTGCGGCCCCGACGACAGCAGCCGCAGGTCGTTGCAGATCTTCGAGAGCTTGATGGCGCCGCGCTTGAGCGTCGAGGAGAGCGTCATGAAGACGCCCGCGTCGCTCGTCGCCTCGATGAGATCGCTCGCGGTCACGAGCGTGTAGCCCGTGATGGCGCTGAGGTGCCCGCGCACGGCGGCCGCGTAGTTCGGATCCGCCGTGATGCCCGTGCCGATCGCCGTCGCGCCGAGGTTGATCTCCGACAGCAGCGGCACGAGCTCGCCGAGCCGCGCGTGGTCCTCGCCGAGCGTCGTGGCGAAGCCGTGGAACTCCTGGCCGAGCGTCATGGGCACGGCGTCCTGCAGCTGGGTGCGACCGACCTTGAGCACCTGCGAGAACTGCGCGCCCTTCGCGAGGAAGGAGCGGCGCAGCAGGTCGAGCTCGTCGAGCGTCTGCAGCAGCGAGTGGATGAGGGCGACCTTGAGCGCGGTCGGGTACGTGTCGTTCGTCGACTGGCTGCGGTTCACGTCGTCGAGCGGGTGCATGTGCCTGTAGTCGCCGAGCGCGTGGCCGGCCCTCTCGAGGGCGCGGTTCGCGATGACCTCGTTGGTGTTCATGTTGGTGCTCGTCCCGGCGCCGCCCTGGATCACGCCGACCACGAACTGGTCGTGCAGCTCACCGGCGATGATCTCCGAGCAGACCTCGTCGATCTGCTTCGCCTTCCGCGCGTCCAGCACCCCGATCTGCACGTTGGCGCGGGCCGCGGCCTGCTTCACCTGCGCGAGCGCCACGACGAACTCCGGGTAGACGCTCAGCGGCCGCAGGCTGATGGGGAAGTTCTCGAGCGCGCGCGCCGTGTGGATCCCCCAGTACGCGTCGGCGGGGACGTCCATGCTCCCCAGGCTGTCGGTCTCGGTCCGGACGGGGTGGCCCTCCGGCGTCGGGATGCGGTCGTCGTTCGGGCTGGCAGGGGTCATGTGGAGGCTCCATCGTCTCGTCGCTCGTGGCATGAGGGTCCCTCGACCCTACTAGCGGCCCCGGGCCCGGCCGAGGCCGCCCGAGCCCGCGGATAGGCTCGTCCGATGCGCCGCTTCCTCGGGATCGACCTCGCCTGGGCGGAGGGCACGGCGGCCCGCCCGGCGCGCGAGACGGGGCTCTCGTGCATCGACGCCTCGGGCCGCGTGCTCGACCTCTCGACGGCCCGCGGGATCGACGAGGTCGCCGCATGGGTCGCCCGCTGGGAGGGCCCCGGCGCGGTCGCCGCGGTCGACGGCCCGCTCGTCGTCGCGAACGCCACGGGCAGCCGCCTCGCGGAGAAGGAGGTGGCGTCCCGCTACGGACGCCTCGGGATCTCCGCCTACCCGTCGAACACGGGGCTGCCCGCGCAGGGCGCCGTCGCCCTGCGGCGGCGGCTCGAGGACGCGGGCTGGGAGTACGACGACGGATCCGGCGCCCCGCGCGACGCCGACGCCCGCACGATGCTCGAGTGCTACCCGTACACGACGCTCGTCGGCGCGCCCGAGCTCGGGTTCGACGCGATGAAGCCGCGGTACAAGCGCCTCGCGCCGCTCCTCGCGACGGCGGAGCGCCGGCCCCATCGCGCGGCCGAGTTCCGCGTGGTGCTCGACGCGGTCGCGGGGCTGGCGCACGCGGATCCGCCGCTCGACGTCACGACGCACCCCCGCGCGGCCGCGCTCGTCGCCGACGGCCCCGCGATCGTGGAGCGGCAGCACAAGCACCTCGAGGACCTGCTCGACGGCCTGATCTGCGCGTGGACCGCCGCGTACTGGGCCCGGCACGGGCGCGCGCGCTCGCAGGTGCTGGGCGCGACGGATCCGGTGGTCGACGAGCGCGGGCGACGCGGCACGATCATCGCGCCGGCCCGGCCTCACCAGCGCGATCCCGGGGACCCGCTCTTCGCGCCCGGGGGCTGAGCGCGGCCCGGCCCGGCCGCACGGAACCGGTGTGGGAGTATCGGGGGATGACAGTCGGCCGCGTCCTCCCTGTCCACGACGAGACCCGGGAGGACGCCGGGCCCGCCGCGCGCCGGAGGATCGGCCTCGACGCCGTCGCCTGCGTCGTCCTCTACGCGCTGGTCGCCGTCGTGTACCTGCTCGTCGTCCGCTCCGCGGACGTCCAGCAGATGCTGACCGGAGAGGAGGCGACCGTCACCTTCGTCGACCCCGTCGCCCTCGAGCAGAGGTTCCAGTACACGCACTACTCCACCAACTTCGGCGGCCACGTCTTCTTCTGGCTGGCGTCGCTCCTCGACCCGTCGTTCGACCTCTTCTACGGCCGCGCGGCGAAGGCCATCGCCCTCGCCCTCGCGGCGCCCCTGGTCTACCTCACGCTCCGCCGGCGGCTCGGCACCGCGCGCGTCCCCGCCGTCGTCGGCGCCCTCACCGGCGCGCTCCTGCCGGGTGTCGTCTCCTTCTCCTGGGTCGGAATCGAGACCGGGCTCGACTCCGTGCTCGGCCTCGCCGGCCTCCTCGTCGCCACGACGGCGCGGCGCTGGTGGTGGCTCGCTCCCGTGCTCGCCGGCCTCGCGGTCTCGTCGTACGGCGGCGGGATCCCGTGGGCCGCGGCCATCGGCGCGGTCGCGCTCGCGCGCCTCGTCGTGTCGCTGCGGCGCCGGGAGTTCGTGCCGGCCGCGCTGCTGGTGGTCGCCGGTCTCGCCGGCATCGGCGTGATCGTCTTCCCTCTCCTCTGGTGGGGCGGCGGCGTCGTCCTCTCCGGCGGGGGAACGCTCGGCCTGGCGGGCGCGCGCGGCGCGCTCGCGGGGCTGGCACGGGAGCTCGCGGTGGCGGGCGACTCCTACTACTACTTCACGTCGCAGGCGGCCCTCGGGTCGACGGCCCTCGCCGTCGTCGTGCTCGTCGCCACGGTCGTGATGATCGTGCGCCGCCCGGGCAGCTGGCCGTGGCTCCTCGTGGTGGTCGTCACGCTCGCGCTCTACGCCGTCTCCGGCGGCGTGCTCGGCGTGCGCCGCGCGGTGAGCATCCCGCTCGTCGGCGCCATCGCCATCGGGTACCTCGTCGACCGCATCCGCGCCCGAGCCCGGGACCGCTCGCGCATCCTGGCCGCGGTGTCCGTCGCGGTCGCCGCGGTGGCCCTGATCGCCCCGCTCGCGGTCCAGGTGCAGCAGAACCGGGTCGCCCTGTCCTCGGGCGAGGAGGCGCTCCCCCGCGACTTCGTGTTCCCGGGCGCCGAGGGCGAGACCATGCCGCAGACGCTCGACCGCCTCGCCGATCGCATCCGCGAGGACCCGGCGGCGATGGACCGGATCGCGACCGAGTTCGAGGCGGAGCGCGCGTTCTCGATGATCCTGCTGCTCGACGAGCGGGGCGCGATCGCGCCGACGCCGCTCACCGGCCGGATCGTCGAGGACTACTACTTCGTGGGGCCGCGCTGCGACCTCGTCTGCGGAGAGCGCGTCGACGGCCGACCCTGACGCGTGGCCTGGCCGAGGCGCGGGCTCCGCATCGGGCGGGACGGCCGCCCGCCCGCCCGGTCAGTCCTTGCGCAGGCCGAAGCGCAGCTGGACCACGAGCAGCAGGCTCGTCTTCAGCGTGTCGCTCGGGATCTTCGACTCGCCCTCGGTCCGGTCCATGAAGACGATGGGCACCTCCACCACCTTCTTCGCGTGCCGCAGCGCGCGGAACTTCATGTTGATCTGGAAGCCGTAGCCCGTGGTGGTGATGGTGGTCGGCGTGACGCGACGCAGGAGCCCGCCCTCGTAGAGGTTGAAGCCGCCCGTGTAGTCGGTGATGCGCGAGCCGAGGAATAAGCGCGTGTAGAGGTTGCCGCCCACGCTGAGGAAGCGGCGCTTGAGATCCCAGTCGGGGGTCTTGCCGCCCGGGATGTAGCGCGACGCGACCACGAGGTCGGCGCCGCCGCGCACGGCGCGCAGCATGTCGGTGACGTAGGCGGGGTCGTGGGAGAGGTCGGCGTCCATCTGGAGGATGTAGGCGGGCGGCTCGGCCGACGTGAGCAGGCGATCGAACGCCCAGATGTACGCGGCGCCCAGGCCGTCCTTCTCCGCGCGCGTCTCCACGCGCACGTGGAAGTTCCCCGTCTCCACCGTGGGCGCGAGGGAGCGCGCCAGGTCAGCGGTGCCGTCGGGCGATGAGTCGTCGACGATCATCGCGGTGACGTCGAAGTCGGTGTTCGTCGCCGCCATCTCCGCCAGCCGCGGGAGCAGCTCCCCGATGTTGCGAGCTTCCTCGTAGGTCGGGATGACGATCGTGAGACTGCTCATGCTGGTGTGTTCCGTCTTCGAGTCGGGGGTGGGAGGGCTCTGGACCCGGGCAATTCTAGCCAGCGGGCGGGTCCGCGACCGCGCGGCCGGCGGCGGGTCCGCGGACCGGCGGTCGACGTGCCACGGAGGCCCGTTACCCGTCTGTTACGATCTCTGAGGCTCGGCGCTCGGACGTCGTGCGCGACGGCGGGAGACGCGCCGCTTGCCGGCCCGAGTCCGAGAGGGGCTGGATGAAGAAGCTGCTCGCCGACCAGAGGGTCCGCTTCATCATCGCCGGTCTGCTCAACACCGGGCTGGACTTCGTCCTCCTGAACTGCCTGATCCTCCTGGCCGGCTTCCCGACCCTCGCCGCGAACATCGTGTCCGTCACGGTCGGCATCACCATCTCCTACTTCCTGAACCACTTCTTCGTGTTCCGGTACCAGCGCCCGGTGTCGCTCAAGCGGTTCCTCGAGTTCTTCGCCGTCACCGGCTTCAGCTCGCTGCTGCTGCAGAGCGGCGTCATCTGGCTGTTCGAGGTCATGTTCGACACGACCTTCGGCCGCAGCCTCCTCGTCGTGGGCACCACGGCCGAGAAGGAGTTCATCGCCATCAACGTGGCGAAGGCCACCGCCGTCCTCCTCGGCCTCGTGTGGAACTTCACGATGTACAAGCTCGTGGTCTTCAAGCAGCCCGCCGACGCGGCGGACACGGCGATCGATCCCACCGCCGCCGAGGCGACGCGCTCCTCCAACTGACCCCCGGCCGGCCGGCCGAGGCCGTCCTCAGAGCAGCTTGCCGATCTCCGTCACGAGCTGCTGCACGCCGAGCACCACGAACAGCAGCGCCGAGAGGCCCATCACCGTGTTGCTGAGCGGCCGGTTCCGCCACGCGCGCGGCGTGCGGTCCGTGTTGAGCAGCACGAGCAGCGTGATCGCGAGGAACGGCATGAACAGCGCGCCCAGCACGCCGTACGCGATGATCAGGCCGATCGGCTGGTCGAGGAACAGCAGGCCGATGGGCGGGATCGTCAGCCAGAGGATGAACGCCCGGTAGTAGCTGCCGCCGAGGCGACGGCGCGGGTCCTCGACGTCGAGGCCGCGGATCGTGCCGAGGAAGTCGGCGAACATGAGCGAGACGCCGTTCCACACGCCGAGGATCGACGAGAACGACGTCGCGAAGAACCCGATCAGGAAGAACCAGGTCATGAAGGCGCCGTAGCGCTCCCCCAGCACGTCGGCGAGCTGCACGAGGCCACCCTCGCCGTCGGCCAGCGCGATGTCGGCGGAGTACAGGAGCTCCGCGCCGACCACGAGCATCGAGAGCACGAAGACGCCGCTCATGACGTAGGCGACGGAGTTGTCGATGCGCATGACCTTCATCCAGCCGGGCGCCACCCAGCCCTTCTCGCGCAGCCAGTAGCCGTAGGCCGCGAGCGTGATGGTGCCGCCGACGCCGCCCGCGATGCTGAGCGCGACGACGAGGCCGCCCTCGGGGATCGTGGGCACGAGGCCGGTGAGGAGCGCGGGCACGTTCGGCACGGTGACGATCGCGGCGCCCACCACGGTCACGAACATGAGGCCCACGAACACCGCGATGATCCGCTCGAAGGCGGAGTAGCGCCCGAACCAGACCACGACGGCGCCCACGAGCCCGCACGCGATGGCGAAGACCTTGAGGTCGACACCCGGGAACAGCGCGGCGAGCGGGAGCGCCGAGGAGCTCATGGCGGCGGCGCCGTAGACGAGGCCCCAGATGAGGATGTACGGGCCGAAGTACCACGTCGTCCAGCGGCCGACGGTGCGCCAGCCCTCGAAGATGGTCCTGCCCGTCGCGAGCGAGTACCGGCCGGCGCCCTCCACCAGGAAGATCTTGATGATCACGCCGAGGACCGCGGCCCAGAGCAGGGCGTAGCCGAAGCGAGATCCGGCCACCAGCGTCGCCACGAGGTCGCCCGCGCCGATGCCGGTCGCCGCGACGACGAGGCCGGGCCCGACGATGCGCCAGCGCTTCGCGGACTCCTGGGGTTCGCGGACGTCGCCGCGCGTGTCGAGGTCGGTCATGAGCGGGCTCCCGTGCGTCGTCGGATGGGGGTCCCGTCCCACCTTACGCAGGGCTGAGGGCGTCGCGCCGGCCCGCTCGCCGACGCGACGCCGCGCGTCAGACGCCCAGCAGCTGCTCGATGGGCCCGCGCGCGAAGAAGATCAGGAACCCCGCGGAGACGACCCAGAGCAGCGGCGAGACCTCGCGGATGCGGCCCGAGAACGAGCGCACGAGCACCCAGGAGAGGAAGCCGACGCCGATGCCGTTGGCGATCGAGTACGTGAGCGGCATGACGAGCACGGTGAGGAACACGGGGAGCGCGACCGAGAAGTCCGTCCACACGATGTCGCGGATCTGCGACGCCATGAGCGTGCCGACGATCACCAGCGCGGCCGCCGCGACCTCGAGCGGCACGACCTGCGTGAGCGGCGTGAAGAACATCGCGAGGAGGAACAGCACGCCCGTGACGAGCGACGCGAGGCCCGTGCGGGCGCCCTCGCCGATGCCGGAGGCCGACTCGATGAAGACCGTGTTCGACGAGCTCGACGTGGCGCCGCCCGCGACCGCGCCGAAGCCCTCGACGACCAGCGCGCCCTTGAGGCGGGGGAAGTCGCCGCGCTCGTCGGAGAGGTCCGCCGCCTTGGCGAGTCCCGTCATGGTGCCCATGGCGTCGAAGAAGTTCGTGAAGACCAGCGTGAAGACGAGCATGAGGGCGGAGATGATGCCGATGCGGCCGAACGCGCCGAAGTCGAACGCGCCGACGAGGCCGAGGTCGGGCAGGGAGACCGGGGTCGCGGGCAGCACGGGCGCGTTGAGGTTCCAGCCGGTGGCGCCCGAGGTGTTCGACGGGCCGATGCGGAAGACCTGCTCCACGACGATGGCGATGAGCGTGGTCGCGACGATGCCGATGAGGAGCGCGCCGGGCACGCGGCGGGCCATGAGCACGCCCATGATCACGAGGCCGAGGATGAACACGACGGTCGGCAGCGACGCGATCGAGCCGTCGATCCCGAGCGCGAGCGGCGAGGCCGGCACGCCCGTGCCGCGCACGAAGCCGGAGTCGACGAAGCCGATGAACGCGATGAAGAGGCCGATGCCCACCGTGATGGCGGTCTTGAGCTCGCGCGGGACGGCCCGGAAGATCAGGGTGCGCAGGCCCGTGGTGGCGAGCAGCACGATCACGAGGCCGTTGATGACCACGAGGCCCATCGCCTCCGGCCAGGTGACCTCGCCGACGACGCTGACCGCGAGGAACGAGTTGATGCCGAGGCCCGCCGCGAACGCGAACGGGAGGCGCGCGACGAGTCCGAACAGGATCGTCATGACGCCCGCGGTGAGGGCCGTCGCGGCGCCCACCTGCGTGGCCTGCAGCCAGTTGCCCTCGACGTCGAGCGTGGCCGCGTCGGCGCTGAAGCCGCCGAGGATCAGCGGGTTGAGCACGACGATGTACGCCATGGTCACGAACGTGAGGACGCCGCCGCGGATCTCGCGCGCGTAGGTCGAGCCGCGCTTCGTGATCTCGAAGAACCGGTCGAGCGCGCCGCGCCCTCCGCGGGTCTCGGGAGCAGGGGACGACGTGCGCGCTTCGGTCATGGGCTTCTTCCGCGAGGGGTCGGGTCGGACGACGGGAGGGGGAGGAGCCGACGACCTTGTCGGGACGGGATCGAGCCTAGGGGCGGACGCGCGGCCGGGACCAGCCCGGATCCGCGCGGCCCGGGGTCAGGAGTGCAGGGCCGGGATGATGAGGTACACGCCGTAGAGCACGGCGAGGCCGCTGAGGGCGAAGCAGACGTAGCCGCCCACGGTCGCGGCCTGCGGGCGGATGCCCGTCACCGAGACCTTGTCGCCCTCGTCGTCGTACTCGGTGCCCACGGCCAGCAGCCGCACGCCGAGCGAGAAGAGGCACACCACCACGACGGCGCCCACGAGGGCCGCCACGGCGACGACGAGGAACGCGCTCCAGTCGATCATGCGGCCTCCCTGGCCTTCCGGGCGGCCTTGGTGGCCTTGCGTCCGCGCACCGCGAATCCGGCGGCGTCGACCTCGACGATGGCGTTGCTCGCGTGCACGGCGTTCCGGCGCGAGCGCCAGAAGATCCACACGATGACGGCGACGCCCACGACCGCGTCGATGACGAAGCCGACCGTGCCGGTGCTCGCGATGAGCGCGGCGACCGCGCCCACGATGGCGGCCGAGGGCAGCGTCAGCAGCCAGCCGAGCGCGATCTTGCCGACCGTGTTCCAGCGGACGGACGCGCCGCGGCGGCCGAGGCCCGAGCCGATGACGGATCCTGACGCGACCTGCGTGGTCGAGAGCGCGAAGCCGAGGTGGCTGGACGCGAGGATGGTGGCCGCGGTGGACGCCTCGGCGCTGAAGCCCTGCGCGGGCTTGACCTCGGTGAGGCCGGATCCCATCGTGCGGATGATGCGCCAGCCGCCCATGTAGGTGCCGAGCGCGATGGCGACGGCGCACACCGCGATGACCCAGAACTCCGGGCCGGAGCCCGCCGCCTGGAAGCCGCCCGCGATGAGCGTGAGCGTGATGATGCCCATGGTCTTCTGCGCGTCATTGGTGCCGTGCGCGAGGGCCACGAGAGATGACGTGAAGATCTGTCCGTAGCGGAAGCCGCCGCGCTCGTTCGGACCGCTCGAGCGGCGCGTGATCGAGTACGCGAGCTTGGTGGTCGTGTACGCGATGAGGCCGGCGATGACGGGGGCGAGCAGCGCAGGCAGGATCACCTTCGACAGCACGACGCCGAAGTCCACCGAGCCGAGGCCAGCGCCCACGACGGCCGCGCCGATGAGGCCGCCGAACAGCGCGTGGCTCGAGCTCGACGGAAGGCCGCGGAGCCAGGTCACGAGGTTCCAGACGATGGCGCCCATCAGCCCGGCGAAGATCATGGCGGGCGTGATCTGCACGCCGCCGTCCCCCTCGCGGATGATGCCGCCGGAGACGGTCTTCGCGACCTCGGTGCTGAGGAACGCGCCCACGAGGTTGAGGACCGCGGCGATGGCGACGGCCACCCGCGGCTTCAGCGCACCCGTCGCGATGGGGGTGGCCATCGCGTTCGCCGTGTCGTGGAAGCCGTTGGTGAAGTCGAAGAACAGCGCCAGGGCGATGACCAGGACGACGATGAGGGTGAGATCCACTACCGGATCCCTCGAGCGGATGTCACAGTCGTCGATCCTAACGGCCTGCACACGGCCAGCTCGAACGGGCGTCCGGCGGATGTCGGTCGGATGAACATCTCGCGCCGGGCGCCGGGCGTCAGATGTGCGGGACGAAGTCGCGCCACGCGACGCGGCGCTCGGCGTGCGGGTCGTGCTCGACGCGGTCGACCACGTCGAAGACGAGGGTCGCGCGCTCCCCCGACGCCGCCGAGGAGGACGGGCCGGCGCCCGGCGCCTCGTCGTCGCCGCCCACGTAGGGCGGCCAGGACTCGTCGACGCTGCCGTCCTGCGCGAAGCGGAGCCAGGCGATGCGCATGCGCTCGCCCGCCGCGACGAACGCGCGCCGGCCGCCGAGGAGGGTCATGCCGCGGCCGAGCATCGAGTCCATCCGGTCGAAGAGCGCGAACAGCTCCAGGCCGTGCGTGGCGTCGAGGCCCATGAGGCGCACGAGCCGCGGCGCGATGTCGAAGCGGTAGAAGTGCACCGGCGCGTAGCGGGCGTGGCGCTCGGCCACCTTGATCGACGGGAACCAGAAGGCGTAGTCGCCGCCGAAGTCGAGCGCGGCCCGGCGCTTCGGGAGGCCGGGATACAGGGCCGCCAGCTCCGCGCGGTGCCCCTCGTCCGTCTTCGCGAAGACCGCGTCGATGCGCGGCGGCGTGGTCGCGAGGATGTCCAGGCGGCCGGTGAACAGGGATCCCTCGCGCTCGTTCGTGCCGATGATGAGCGGCACGCGCGCCGCCCGGCCGTGCTTGAACGCGTCGAGCGGGCGCTCCGGCAGCACGTCGCCGTCGATGACGGGGCTGAACGTGATGGTGCCCGGCTCCTGGTCGGGCGTCCGCACCATGAGCTCGTTCGCGGCGGCCGCGAGCGTGGACGAGCTCGCGGAGGTGAGGAGGCGCACGGCCTCGGCGTCGTCGGGCGCGCGGCCCGCCCGGTCGGCCAGCAGGCCGACGAACTCCTCGGCCCAGCGGGCGGTCTGCTCGGCCGGGTAGACGGCGTTCGTCGGCGAGCTCTGCGCGATGGCCCGGGCGAACAGCCCGTGCGCGGCGGGCACGGCCATGAGGGTCGTGACGGCGTTGCCGCCCGCGGACTCGCCGAACACCGTGACGTTGTCGGGATCCCCGCCGAACGCGCGGATGTTGTCGCGGACCCACCGGAGCGCCTGCACCTGGTCGCGGAGGCCGAGGTTCGACTCGATGGGGCGCTCGGGGCGGGAGTAGCGGCTGAAGTCGAGGTAGCCGAGCGCGCCGAGCCGGTAGTTGAAGCTCACGTAGACGATGCCGCCCTGGCGGACGAGGCCCTCGCCCTGCACGGGGTTCTCGCGCGAGGATCCGACGACGTAGGCGCCGCCGTGGATGAAGACCATGACGGGGCGCAGCTGCGACTCGCGGTTCACGCGCGCGGCGTCGGGGCTGAGGCCGGACGGCGCGATGACGTTGACGGTGAGGCAGTCCTCCCCCATCGGCGTACCCTGCGGCGCGCCCATGAACGCGCCCGCGCTGACCTGCGGGGCGACCTTGCCGAAGTGCTGCGCGAAGCGCGCGCCCTCCCAGCCGACGACGGGCTGCGGGGCCCGGAAGCGCAGGTCGCCGCGGGGCGGGGCCGCGAAGGGGATGCCGCGCCAGGCCTCGATCCCCCGCTCGCGCACGCCGCGGACGGTGCCGCCCGTGACCCGCACGTCGAGCTCCGACGGGTCGTACGCCGGGGTGGGCTGCTCGGCGTCGGGGGTCACCCGGTCGAGTTTACGGTCCGCCCTCACGCTCCCGGGACGGCGGTCGCGAGCAGGCGCTCCAGCGCGCGCTCGGCCCGCCAGAGCGCGGACTCGGTGCGCAGCCGCTCGGCCTCGTGCAGCACGCCGAGCGCGAAGGCGTCCTCGCCGCGGGCCGCGAGGCGCCTCGCCTCCTCGCGGAGGATGCGCTGCATGGCGAGGCCGTCGCGGTGCTCGCCGAGCTCGTCGTGCACCTCCTCGGCGGCGGTGGCGAGCCGCATCGTCTTCCGGCCGAGGACCGCGACGGTGCGCCCGCTGACCTCCTCCGCCGCGTAGCGCAGGCGCTTGGCGGCCTTGCGGACCTCGTGCAGCGCCTCGGTGCGCGCGGCCTCGCCGACCGCCTCCTGCGCGACCGCGGCCCGGCGGCCGACCCGCTCGGCGTCGCGGCGGAGGGCGGCGTGCAGGGCTGGGCCCGCGGGGGCGCTCGCGTCGTGGGCGAGCGGCGGATCCGCGACCAGCCGGTCGAGGTCGTCGAGCAGGGCGAGGTAGCGCGCGGACGAGAGCGCGCGGATCACGCGCTCGCGGGCGCGGCCGTACCGCTCGTCGAGGACGCCGTGCAGGGCGTCGCCCACGCGGTCGGGCACGGTCTCCGTGTCGTGCTCCACGACGGACCAGACGACGCGGTCGCGCAGGACCTCCATGTCGCGCGCCTCGCCGAGCACGGTGCCGAGCGCGGTGAGCTCGGCGCGGACGGGCGCGGTGGTGGCCGGGTCGATGACGTCCTGGTGGGTGCGGAGGGCGCTGCGGAGGCGGCGGACGGCGACGCGCATCCGGTGCACGGCGTCGTGCTCGTCGGCGCGCACGTGCGGGTCGGCGGCGACGAGGTCGCGGACGCCGCGGGCGAGGACCGCGCGGGCGACGTCGGAGGCGGAACTCTCCTTGGTGAGCGCGGCGGGATCCGGCAGCGCGGGTCCCGCGGGCGCCTCGCGGCCGAGGGCGTCGGCGCCGAGCGCGCGGGCGAGCTTGGAGGCGCTGTCGGACGGGCGGGCGCCGGCGTCGAGGACGTGGCGCTCGATCCGGTCGAGGAGCGCGGTGCGCTGCTTCCGCTTCGCGGGCGCGTCGGGCAGCAGCTCGACCTCCCACTCGTGCCAGGCGCGCACGGTGCCGCCGCGGACGTCGGATCCGGTGACGCGGTCGTCCGCGAACTCGGCGACCGCGCGGCAATCCGCGTCGTGCAGCGTGACGGTCGTGCGGACGGTCTCGAGGCGCGCGAGCGGCGTGAGCTCGCGGCCGCGCACGTGCACCGCGACCTGGTCGAGCACGGGGCCCGGGATCGCGCCGTCGCCGTCGTCCCCGTCCTGCAGCGGCCAGCCGAGCTCGGTGCGGCCCTCGCCGCCGTCGGCCGGGAGCTTCACGTGCCAGCCCGAGTCGTGCCCGCCCTCGCGGCGGCGGAGGATCATGCGGCGGTCGGCGAGCGCGTGGTCCGCGGTGTCGAGGTAGACGGCCACGAGGGTCACGGGCTCCGCGGCCCGCGCCTCGGCGATCCCCTCGACGCCGGCGAAGCCCGGGACGGGCACCCCGTCGGGGACGTCGTACTTGCGCTCGATCTCGACGGAGGATGTGTGCACCATCCCCCCTGTGTAGCGCACCCGGCCGGACGCGGCCAGCCGCCGACCGCCCGGCGGGCGCCGTGGTCGCGCGCGTGGGTCAGACTGGCGGACATGCCCCACCGCCCGCGCCGCGCCGAGAACGACGACGCCCCGACGCAGGCCGCGCTCGACGAGGCCGCCCTCCACCGGCGCCAGCGCATCGGCCGCGAGCTCGGCTGGTACGCGTGCCGCCGCGCGGTCTACGGCTTCATGAAGCACCGCGGCATCGACATGGCCGCGAGCCTCACCTTCTACTCCACGCTCTCGCTCGTGCCCGCCGCGGTCGCGGTGCTCAGCCTCATCGGCGTCGTCGGCGACACGCGCGCGGGCGTCGAGGGCGTGCTCGGCGTGCTCACCGCGGTGCTGGGCGACTCGGCGGTCGACGTGATCCGGGATCCCGTCGAGCAGCTCGCCGACGGGCCGCGCTCGGGCGTCGCCTTCACGGTCAGCTTCCTCGGCGCGCTCTGGACCTCGGCGGCCTACGTCACCGCCTTCGGCCGCGCGATGAACCGCGTGCAGGAGACCGAGGAGGGCCGGCCGCTCGTGAAGTACCGGGCGCTGATGCTCGGGGTGACGATCGCGCTGCTCGTCGTCAGCGTCGTGATGGTGGGCATGCTGCTGCTCACCGACGACGGCGCCCGCGCGCTCGGGCAGCAGCTGGGCCTCGGCGACACGACGCTCGTGGTGTGGGCCGTGATCAAGTGGCCGCTGCTCGTGGTCCTGCTGACGGGGATCATCGGCGTGCTGTACGCCGCGACGCCCAACCTGCGCCGTCGCCGCGTGGACCTGCTCACCTGGGGCAGCCTCGTCGCGATCGTCGCGTGGGCGCTCGGCACCGCCGGCTTCGTCGCGTACGTGACGCACGTGGCCACCTACGAGTCGACCTACGGGGTGCTCGGCGCGGTGATCGTGCTGCTGCTGTGGCTCTACATCGGGAACCTGTCGCTCGTGCTGGGCGGCGAGCTGGACGTGGAGATCATCCGGGCCCGGCAGCTGCAGGCGGGGATCCCGGCCGAGCACGCGCTGCGCCTGCCGGTGCGGGACACGACGCGCGCCGACCGCCTCGCCCGGCGCCGCGCCCTCCTCGAGGACGAGGGGCGGCGCCTGCGCGAGGCGCGCTCGGGACGGGACGCGACGGCCGCCGAGGAGCGCCGGGCGGATGCGCCGGCGACGCTCCCCGAGGACGACGCGCGGGAGGTGCGGGTCAGGCGGAGGCGCTGGTCCGCACGACCATCTTCCCGACGTTCTCGCCGCGCATGAGGCCGGTGAAGGCCTCGAACGCGCGGTCGATGCCGTCGATCACGGTCTCGTCGGCCGTGATGCGGCCCTCGGCGAGCCACGGGCCCATCTTCGACGCGAACTCGGGCGCGAGGTCCTGGTGGTTGCCGAGGGTGAAGCCGCGGAGCGTGAGCCCGCGCGTCACGATGCGGCCCGTGTTGCGGATCGCGACCTCCTCGCCCGTGGAGTTGTAGGTCGAGATCGACCCGCAGTTGGCGACGCGGCCGAAGTCCTTGAGGGCGCCGAGCGCGGCCGAGAGGTGGTCGCCGCCGACGTTGTCGAAGTAGAGGTCGATGCCGTCGGGCGCGGCCTCCGCGAGCTTCGCCTCGAGGTCGCCGCCGTGGTAGTCGAACGCGGCGTCGAAGCCGAGGTGCGACGTGAGGCGCTCGACCTTCTCCGCGGACCCGGCGCTGCCGACGACGCGCGAGGCGCCGAGCAGGCGGGCGATCTGGCCGACCATGGAGCCGACCGCGCCGGCCGCGCCGGACACGAAGACGACGTCGCCCTCCTGGATGGAGGCGATGCGGGTGAGGCCGACGTAGGCGGTGAGGCCCGTGAGGCCGAGCACGCCGAGGTGGGCGGACGACGCCACGCCGGGCACCTCGGGCAGGGGGCGGAAGCCGGCGGCCGGGCCCTGGGCGACGTCGCGCCAGCCGAGCGAGTGGCTGACGAGCGTGCCGACCGCGAGGTCGTCGGAGCGGGACTCGACGACGCGGCCGACCGCGGATCCGGTCATGGCCTCGTCCAGCTGGAAGGGGGGCACGTAGGACGGGACGTCGTTCATGCGGCCGCGCATGTAGGGGTCGACGGAGATGAACTCGTTCTCGACGCGGACCTCGCCGTCGGACAGGTCGGGCAGGTCGACCTCGACGCGGCGGACGTCGTCGGGGGTGGGCTCGCCGGTGGGGCGCTTCGCCAGCTGCCACTGGATGCTGCGTGCAGACATGGGTCTCCTTCGTTCTCGGGTGCGGGCGGTCGGACGGCCGGCCCGCGGCGCTCGTGGCGCGGCCCCACCCTTCCACCGCCCGCTGGACGCCGCACCCAGCGAGGCGTGGCCTCGTGACGCGACGCCCGGGCGCGTCGTCGCGGCGGCCGGCCCGCCTGGCGCGCGCACCGCGCGCGGCTAGGCGGCGGTCGTCGCCCCACGGCTCGCCACGTGCGCCTCGAGCACGTCGCGCACGCCGGTCCAGGTGTGCGCGCCGAACCGCTCGCGGTCCACGTGGAGCAGCTCCGCCTCGCCGCTGTACATGCTCACGAGGTACTGCATCCCCTGCCAGGCCGGGAACGTCTCCTGCTCGTCGCGGCCGATGCGGCGCATGGCCTTGCTCGCCGTCCCGAGGACGCCCGTGGTGCCCGCCCACTGCAGGCCGAACGCGGTGCCCGTGATCTCGGTCATGATCCGCGCGAGGTCCCTCGCGGTGACCCGGTCCCCCGCCACCTCGACCACGCGCGGCGCGTCGTCGTCGAGCGCCACGAGCGCCGTCACGCGGGCCGTGTCGTCCTTGGTCGTGAAGTCGAGCACCTGGTCGGCGGACGACCAGTACAGGACGCGGCGCCGGTCGAACAGGACGATGGGCGCCTGCCCGGTGAGCATGTCGGCGAAGGCGCCGTTGAGCACCGAGGTGGCGCGGATGGGCGCCGCGTCGAGGTCGGCCGCGAACTCGCGCCGCAGCTCGAAGTTGCGGTTGCTGCCGGGCGTGACCCGGCGGTAGTCGGCGGAGTAGTCCGAGGGGATGAAGCGCGGCACGCCGGCCGCGACCGCGGCTGCCAGGAGCGCGCGCTGCGCCCCGACGATCACGGCGCGGGCGCCGCTCACGGCGGAGACGACGACGCGCGCGCCGGCGACCGCGCGGATCAGCGCGGCCCGGTCGGTGTAGGCGGCCTCGACGACCTCGACGCGCGGGTCGTCGCCCCACGCCTCGGTGGCCGCGGCGCTGCCGGGCCGGGTGAGGACGCGGACGCGCGCGCCGGCGGCGAGCAGCTCGCGGACGATGCGGCGGCCGAGGTCGCCGGTGGCGCCGGCGACCACGACGGGGCCGGACGGGGATGCGGATGCGGGGTTCGAGGTGCTCATGCGGGGTCTCCATCTGGGGTGGTGCTGCGCGCCGAGCGGCGCGAGCGGTGGGGGGCGGCGACGGGCTGCTCGAGGCGCGCGGCGTCGGTGTCGGGCTCGCCTCGGTCGGCAGGACCGGCGTCGGCCGCGGCGGCGGCGTCGCCGATGCCGACGGCGACGCGGGCGAGGAGGCGGCGGAGCGCGATGCGCTCCTCGGGGTCGAGGGCGCCCATCAGGCCGTCCTCCACCTCGCCGAGCGCGACGCGCGCCGTCGCCAGCAGGGCGCGCCCGGCGGCGGTCGGGACGACCTGGCGGATCCGGCGATCCCGCGGATGCGGCTGCCGCTCGACGTGCCCGCCCTCGGCGAGCGCGTCGATCACGTAGGTCATCTGCGTCTTGTCGATGCCGAGCCGCTGCGCGAGCGCGAGCTGCGACGACGGCTCCTCCGTGGTGATCGCGACGAGCACCTGGTACCCGCGCGGTCCGCCCGGGACGTCCGCCACGGCGCCCTGCGCCGTGCGCACGAACCCCTGGTACACGGCCTGGATGGACCAGCCGAACTGCGTCTCGATGCCGCCGGAGCCCCAGTCGATGCCGGCGGCGTCCACGTCGGCGCGGTCCGGGTCGTGGGTCGCGGCGGATGGGCTCATGCAGAGATCATATCTAGACGAGATCGTCTTCTGTCAAGATCATATCCCGACGCGGTGACCGCGACCGCTGGGTCAGCGCCAGGTCGGCGCGTCCCCGCCGAGCGCGGTGGCGATCCACGCCGGGGAGAGCGACGCGGGGCCCACGCGCAGGGGCGACGCCGTCATGCGGGCGTCGCCGAGCGGGGTCGTCACGCGCCGTGGGGGCTCGCCATCCGCGTCCTCGATCGCGCTCGCCGCGTCCGGCGACGGGGAGCGCGGGAGGGCCAGCAGGGCGTGCGCCGTGCGGGCGAGCGAGAGCCGCCAGGCGGATCCGCGCCCGGTTCCGGCCCGCCGCGCCAGCCCCGCGACGGCGCAGGCGGCGGCGAGGTACCCCGTGCTCCAGTCGAGCGCCTGCACGGGCAGCGGCACGGGCCGGTCGCCACCCGCCGCGACCATCCCCGCGTGCGCGATCCCGGACGCGCTCTGCAGGATCGAGTCGAAGCCGCGTCGCCCCGCCCACGGTCCGGTCCACCCGTACGCGTCGACGGCCACGTCGACCAGGCCCGGGCGGATCCGCTCCCTCTCCTCCCGCGGGAACCCGAGCGCGTCGAGGGCGCCGGGACGGTAGCCGTGCACGAGCACGTCCGCGCCGGCCAGCAGCTCGGCGAGGCGGGCGCGCCCGTCCGGGGTCCGGGCGTCGAGCCGCGCGGTCCGCTTCCCGGCCATCACGAGCGGCAGCACGGCGGGCTCGTCCCAGCCCGGCGGATCCACGCGCAGCACGTCCGCGCCGAGGGCGGCGAGCGCCTGCGTGCACGCCGGGCCGGCGATGACGCGCGTGAGGTCGAGCACGCGGATCCCCGCGAGCGGCGCCTCCGCGGTGGGCCGCCAGCCCGCCGTGCCTGTGTCCCGGCCGCCGTCCTCCCGCGCGACCAGCGGCTCGGCGGCGACCGCCCGGCCGGCGTCCGTCGCCGCCCACTCGCCTGCGCTCCGGAGAGCCGCCGCGACGCCGCCCGCCGCGACGACCGCGTCCTCGAGGGCGATCGCGTCCCACCCGGCGATCGCCCGGGTCAGCGCCGCGGCGTCGGCGTCGGGCGCGCAGCCGGTGACGGCGAGCAGCGCGGCGCGGTGGCGTGGCGCGTTGGCGTGCGTGCGGATCCACGAGCCGTCGCGCGTGGGGAACGAGCCGGAGAGCGGATCCCACGGCGACGGCAGCGCCCACCCGACCGGCGTCACGTGCTGCCCGCACCACGTCTCGGCGCGACCGCGGTGGACGACGACCTCGCTGGCGCCCGGCAGCCCGACGGCCTCGTCGAGCGCGACCACCGCGCCGCCGAGCAGCCCGAGCGCGGACACGGCGAGATCCGTGACGGGCAGCGCAGATCGGAGGGCGCCGCGGCCCACGACGCGCGTCGGGGCGGTAGCGCCCAGCACGGCGGCCGCGGCCGCGAGCCCGGAGGCGTCGTCGGGTGCCGGGGTCGTCATGCCCGCACGCTACGCCGGCGGCCGGGCGCGGATCAGCCCCCGAACGGGCGCAGCGACACCGACTCGAGCGTGCCGTCGCGGGTCTGGTCGACCACGAGGCGCACGGCGCGAGCGACCGACGCGGGCTCCAGGTAGCGCGTCTCGTCGTACTCGCCGCCCTCCTTGGCGCGGAGCTCGCGCTGCATGTCGGTGGCGACGCGGCCCGGGTGCACGCTCGAGACGCGCACGCCGTGCGGGCGCTCCTCCTCGCGGAGGGCGTCGCCGAGCGCACGGAGGGCGAACTTGGATCCCGCGTAGACGCCGCCCGTGGGATTCGCCGTGAAGCCGGATCCGGAGTTGACGAGCACGACCTGCCCCTTCGCCGCCCGGAGCGCGGGCAGGAGGACGCGCGTCACCTCGGCGACCGCGAAGACGTTGATCTCGAAGACCCGCCGCCACTCGTCGACGGGCGTCTCCGCCACCGCGTCGCCGCCGATCACGCCGGCGGAGTGCACGAGCACGTCGAGGCGGTCGAGCTCGGGGACGAGGTCGGCGAGGCCGCCCGCGGCGAGGTCGGCGGCCCAGCCGACGGCGGCCGGCAGCGTGGCGGCGAGCGCGTCGACGGCGTCGCGGTCGCGGCCGTGCACGATCACGCGGTGGGTGCGGCCGAGGTCCTCGGCGACGGCACGGCCGATGCCGCGGGTCGCTCCGGTGACGAGGGCGACGGGGCGGGCGTGGTCGGTCATGGATCCTCCTGGGTCGCGGTCCTCCAGGCTACCGACGGCATCCGGCCACCCGTCCGGCGCGCTCCGGGGCATGACGTAGCGTGAAGGGGTCCGCCGCCCGGCGGCCCGCCGCCCGAGAGGATCCGCCCGTGCACGCCCGCTTCCCCGCCAGCCTCGAGGTGCTGCGCCAGGAGGCCCGCGACGAGCTGGACGCCGTGATCGAGCACCGCTGCCGGAACGGCGACGACCCGTGGGAGGTGATCCCGCAGCTGCCGACCGTGGACGAGCACGTCGTCGCGACGCTCCGGCAGGACGCGCTCGAGGCCGACGGGATGGCGGAGGAGCTGGCCCGCGTGCGCCACCCGTCGACCGCGCCGGGCGTCGTCGCGCGCTTCGAGTACCGGCTGCTGCGCGGCATCGCGCTGGAGCACCCCGACCTCTCGCGCGCGGTCTGGACCCTCATCGGGCGCATGGAGCGCGACCTCCGTCGCCGCTCTTGAAGAGGTGGTCAGCGGTGCATTCGCCCTCGGCGAACGGCTTGGCACTCGCCTGGGTCGAGTGCTAATCTCGGCGTAGTTGAGCCGAGGGGGCTCAACCCCGGAGATCATCAGAGGAGTCGAGCATGAACATGACCTTCGATCCGTTCCGCGAGCTGGACCGCGCCATGGGAGCGCTGGCCGAGACCCGCCAGGCGAACCGCCCGATGCCCATCGACCTGCACCGCGAGGGCGACACCTACGTGCTGGCCGCCGACCTCCCGGGCATCGACCCGGGCTCGGTCGACATCGACGTGGACGGCCAGCTGCTCACCATCCGCGCCGAGCGCACCCTCGCCGGCGACCGGGACGTCCGGTGGCTGACCCGCGAGCGCGTCGCCGGCACGTTCCTCCGCCAGCTCACGCTCGGCCAGGGCATCGACACCGAGCGCATCTCGGCGCACTACGCCAACGGCGTGCTGAGCGTCACCATCCCCGTGAGCGAGCGGGCGAAGCCGCGGAAGATCCAGGTCACGTCCGACGAGCCGCAGGGCCAGGAGGGCCGCACGCTGACGGTGGAGCAGGGCGCGCCCGTCGCGAGCTGATCCACCCGGGCGCCGACGAGGTGCCGCCACGACGAGGAGCCGTCGTCCGCGAGAGCGGGCGGCGGCTCCTCGTCCGTCCGGACCGCGTCAGTCGGCGAGCGGCTCGACGGCGCCGGGCACGACCAGCCGCCAGACATCGTGCCGGCCCTCCTCCGGACGCAGGTACAGGCGGTACCGCCCGTCCTCGGCGAGCGGATCCGCGCCGTCGTAGGTCACGGGCTCGCCCGCCGTCGTGCAGTCGACGGACGGGGAGATGACGTCGATCGTGCCGTCAGGCCGCTCCCCCGTGATCACGGGCGTCGGGCTCGTCTCGTGGACGACGTAGACGCCCGTGATGTCCACCGTGCGTCCGCCCGTGATGACGTCAGCCTCCACGATCAGCGTGGCCCCGTCGTCCCAGTCTTCCGGGCCGGAGGTCAGGATCCAGTCCCGGCACATGCCGCTGCCGCCGCCGGTCGTGCAGGCGGCGAGCACCCCGACGGCGAGAGCCGCGAGGACCGCGACGGTCACGCGCCGGCCGGACCCGCCCATCCCCGTCATGCCGCCAGCCTGCTGGACGTCAGGCGCCGTGGCGAGGCCGCAGCCCGGAATGGGGCGCGAGCGGGTTCCGCAGCGATCCGTGGATCTGCATCACGGGCGCCTGCAGGTCGACCATGCGCCGGTTGTCGCGCAGCTGGAGCCGGTTGAGGCACGAGCGGTCGAACGACGGCGCGAAGAGGTCGAAGCGGGCGAAGCGTTCCGCGAGCTCCGGGTGGGCGCGCTCGTGGTCGGCGAGCGCCTCCGCGGCCACGCGCCAGAGGCCGTCGGGGCCGAGGTCGTCGCGGTCCTCGAGGAGCGCCGCGGCGAAGCGGAGGAAGCCGTCCATCACGTCGGTGAAGACCGTGAGGGTGCGCTCGGCCTCGGGGATCTCCATCCGGATCCGCCGCACGTCCTCCGGCAGCTCGCGCTCCGTGTCGAAGAGGGCGACCTCCTCGGCGATGTCCTTCATCAGCACGCGCACGACGACGTGGTCGCGCAGCACGAGGATGACGTTCTCGCCGTGCGGCATGAACGCGAGGTCGTGCGCGAGGAGCGCGTGCGCGAGCGGCACGAGGTAGGCGTCGAGCCAGCGGCGGAGCCACGCGGCCGCGCCGATCCCGGACGCGTCGATGAGCGCGCCGATGACGGTGTCGCCGTGGGCGTCGACGTGCAGCAGGCTCGTCATGCTCATCAGCCGCTCGCCCTCCGCGAGGCCGGGCACGGGCGACTCGCGCCAGAGCGCGGACAGCATCTTCCCGTGGGCGTGGCCGGGCGGCAGCGCGGACTCGACCCGCTCGTCGCGCACGCCGACCGCGGCGACCTCGCGGAGGATCCCGAAGCCGAGGCGCGCGAACTCCTCGTCGCCCGTGACGAGCGCGTGGACCCAGTCGTTGATCGCCGGGGTCACCGCCATGTACGCCGGCGAGAGGCCGCGCGTGAAGCCCATGTTGAGGATCGACAGCGACGTCTTCACGTAGCAGCGCTCGGGGGTCGTGCGGTTGGCCCACGTGCGGATGGACTGCTGCGCGCCGTACTCGTCGTCGCCCGTGCCGAGGAGCACGATGTCGCGCCGGGCGACGAGGCCCGCGAAGGTCACGGTGACGACGTTCTCCCACTGCCACGGGTGCACGGGCACGAGCACGCGCCCCGCGGGGTCGATGCAGAGCTCCCGCATGCGGGCCCGGAAGCGGGTGCGGGCGGATGCGCCGAGCTCGGCGTCGAGGAACGCCTCGCGGTCGAGGCCGTCGATCGCGGTGAAGCGGGCGAGGCGCTCGTGCACGGCGAGCCAGAGGATCCGCACGTCCTGGGCCGCCTCGGGCGCGTACCTGTCGTGGTCGTCGAGGTCGAAGCCGATGCGGCCGTTGGTCGCGACGAAGCACGGGTGGCCCTCGTCCATCGTCGACTCGACCTCCGCGTACGACGCGGTGAGGAGCCCGCGCGCGTCCGGCACGTCGCGGAGGCGCGAGAAGGCGGCGGCCGAGAGCGTGCTCTGGATCTCGTCGAGGTAGACGGGCAGCACCTCGTCGGTGATCCCGAGGCGGTCGCGGAGGTCGAGCACGAGGTCGGTCGCGTCGAGCTCGGCGGGCGCGCCGTCGACGGTGCGGCGGATGCTCGCCTCGTCGACGTCCCAGTGGTCGAGCTCGAGGATCCTGGCCCGGTACGCGTAGGCGCTCCGGCCGTCGGCGCTCGCGACCCGGTAGTCCGCCCAGGCGCGCGGGTCGTGCGGGCGGCGGGGCTCGCCGGGCGCGCACTCCGGCTCCACGCGCTCGGGCGCGATGAGCAGCTCGTGCGCGAACTCGGCGAGCGCCTTGCGCACGAGGTGGCGGGTGGCGGCGGCCCAGACGTCGGGTCGGAGGTGCGCGGCGGGGTGGACGCGCGGGTCGGGCTCGGCCGCCGGGAGGGCGGGCGTCGCGGGATCCGTCGCGCGGTCGTGGGTGAGGGTCATGGGGTGTCCGTCCGTCGGAGGGGTGTGCGGGAGGAGCGCGTCGTCGCGCGCGACGACGCTGAGGAGCGCGTGCTTCGCGCCGAGGTCGACGACCCGGAGCGGCCGGAAGCCGACGAGCTCGTTGAGGCGCTGGATCCGGGTGTTCCGGACGTCGGGCTCGACGACGAGGCGCCGCACGGCCGGATCCCGGAGGAGGTGCGCCACGACGTGCCGCATGACCGCGGTCGTGAACCCGGGCAGCGGGTCGCCGGCCGGCGGCGCGACGAGCAGGTGCATGCCGCGGTCGCCGGGGAGCGGATCCAGGTGCGCGCCGACGGGGTCGTCCGCCGGGTCGTAGGCCTCGACGAGGAATGCGGGGGCGCCGTCGTGGAGGCCGATCCAGGCCTCCCGCCGCGGATCCGCCTTGATGGACCGGTACTCGGCCCGGACCTCGTCGAGGGTCGCGTGCTCCATCTGCCAGAAGCCGGCGCGGGTCGCCGTGACCCAGGCGTGCACGAGCGCGGCGTCGGCGTCCGGGTCGAGCGGGCGCAGGTCGAGCCCATAGGCAGGGAACTCGGCGGCGGGCGCCTCGACGGCGGGCGCGCTCACGCGAGCACCCCCGATCCGGCCGCGGGCACGTCGTCGGGCAGCCCGAACTCCTGGAACGCGATCCGCTCCTCGACGGCGTGGTGCTCGTGGCCGGTGATCGCGCGCAGGATCCGCGAGTTGCGGTGCGCGGTCATGCCGAGGTCGGGCGCGACGAAGCCGTGCGTGTGCACCTCCGCGTTCTGCACGAAGAGCGTGCCGGCGTCGTCGACCGTGTGCTCCCGCGCCACGTCGAGACGGCCGCGCGCGTCGCGGCGCACGCGGTCGCCGAGCCCGTCGAGGATCCGCGGGGCCGACGCGTCGTAGCCGCTCGCCATGATCACCGCGCCCGTGGGCCAGTCGCGCTCGGCGCCCGTCTCCGCGTGCCGCAGCCCGAGGACCGCGCCGCCGTCGGGCGTCGCGCGCGCCGACACCACCTCCGCGTTGGTGAGCAGCCGCGTCGGCACGCCGGACCCCGCGTCGCCGCCTGCCGCGAGCCGCCCCTCCGCCCGCAGCGCGTCGAACGCGAGCCGCTTCCGGTACAGCGCCTGGAAGATGTCGTCGATCAGCTCCGAGTCGATGCCCTTGTACAGGTTCCGCTGCTCGCGCAGCAGCGCCTCGCGTGCGTCCGCGGGGAGGCCGAAGAAGTGGTCGCTGTACTCGGGGCTCGTCATCTCGAGCGTCAGGCGCGTGTACTCGAGCGGGAAGAACCGCGGCGAGCGCGTGATCCAGTCGAGCCGGTAGCCGCGGGAGTCCACGTCCTCGAGGAGGTCGCGGTATATCTCGGCCGCGCTCTGCCCGCTGCCGACCACCGTGATGGCGTCCCGCTCCTGCAGCGCGTCCTTGGCGCCGAGGTAGCCGGAGCTGTGCACGACGCCCGGCAGGTCGCGGACGGCCGCGGGCAGCCACGGCGGCGTGCCGACGCCGACCACGAGGGCCCGGCCGAGGTGCACGTGCGCGACGCCCGCCGCGTCGACCGACTCGACGACGTACGCGCCACGGGCCTCGTCGAACGAGACCGCCCGCACGTCGCGGTCGAGCTCGATCCCCCGCGCGCGCTCCGCCGCCCACCGGCAGTACGCGACGTACTCGCTGCGCAGCACGAAGAAGTCCTCGCGGATGTAGAAGGAGTACAGCCGCCCGATGTCCTTGAGGTACGCGAGGAACGAGAAGCGCGAGGTCGGATCCGCGAGCGTCACGAGGTCGGCGAGGAACGGCGTCTGCAGGTGCGCGGTCGGCAGCATCATGCCGGGGTGCCAGTCGAAGCGCGGCTTCCGCTCGAGCACGACGAGGTCGAGGTCGAGCGGGTCCGCGAGGCAGGCGAGCCCGAGGTTCGCGGGGCCGAGGCCGATGGCGACGACGTCGTGGACGCGGTCGGCGGCGGCGCTCATCGGCCGGCCTCCGCGACGGCGACGACGGCCGCGGCGGGCGCGCCGGCAGCCGCGTCGCCCAGCCCGGCGTCGAGCGCGTCGCCCGCCGCCACCACCATCCCGAGGATCTCCGCGATGTGCGCGTCCGTCGTGGCCGGGTTGAGCAGCGTGAGCTTGAGGTGCGCGCGCCCGCCGACGCGCGTCGCGGCGACCATCGCCCGACCGGAGTCCTGGATCGCCTGGCGGATGCCGCGGTTCACGGCGTCCGAGCGGGCTCCCGCGTCGGGCCCCGCGGATCCCTCCCGCTCCCCCGCCGGCACGTACCGGAACACGAGCGCGCTGATCTCGGGCCGCACCACCACCTCGAGCGCCGGATCCCGCCACAGCGCCGACCACGTGCGGTCGGCGAGCGCGATCACGTCGTCGAGCATCCGCCCCACCCCGTCGGCGCCCACCGTCCGCAGCGTGAGCCAGAGCTTCAGCGCGTCGAAGCGCCGCGTGGTCTGCAGCGACTTGTCGACCTGGTTCGGGATCTCCTCGTGCGCGCGATCCGCGGGGTTGAGGTAGTCGGCGTGCAGAGTCGCGTGCCGGAGCGTGCGGCCGTCGCGCACGAGGAGCGCGCTGGAGCTCACGGGCTGGAAGAAGGTCTTGTGGTAGTCGACGGTCACGGAGTCGGCGCGCTCGATGCCGTCGAGCAGGTGCCGGTGCCGGAGCGACGTCAGGAGCCCGCCGCCGTAGGCGGCGTCGACGTGCAGCCAGATTCCCTCGCGCCGGCAGACGTTGCCGATCGCGGGCAGCGGGTCGACGCTGCCGAAGTCGGTGGTGCCGGCGGTCGCGACGACGGCGATGGGCAGGAGGCCGGCGGCGTAGCAGCGCGCCAGCTCGCGCTCGAGGGCGTCGACCCGCATCCGCTTGGCGTCGTCGCTCGGCACGCGCACGACCGCGTCGGGGGCGAGGCCGAGGATCCGGGCGCTCTTCTCCACGCTGAAGTGGCCGACGTCGCTGACGAGGATCCGCATCCGCTGCCGGTCGGCCATCGACAGCCCGTGCACGGCCGCCGCCTCGTCGCGGGCGACGAGGAGCGCCTGCAGGTTCGACTGGCTGCCGCCGCTCGTGAAGACGCCGTCCGCGTCGTCGCCGAGGCCGGCGCGGCCCGATGTCCAGTCGATGAGCGCGCGCTCGATGAGGGTCGCGCCCGCGCTCTGGTCCCAGGTGTCCATCGACGTGTTGACGCTCGAGAGGATGAGCTCCCCCGCGATCGCCGGGATGAGGATCGGGCAGTTCAGGTGCGCGACGTAGGACGGGTCGTGGAACCAGACGGCGTCGCGGAGGTACAGGTCGTCGAGCTCGTCGAGCGCGTCGTCGAGGCCGCCGAGCGGGCGGTCGAGGTCGAGCCCGGCGAAGGATCCGCGGAGGCGCTCGGGCGTGATCCCCGTGAACGGGCCGTCGGCGCGGCGGGCGGCGGCGCGCACGTGGGCGGCGGCGGCGCGGAGGGCGGCGTCCCAGCCGGGGAGGGAGCGGTCGGAGAAGAGCTCGGCGGCGGGATCCGCGTCGGCCGCGAGCGGGTCGGCGCGGGGGTCGGCGAGCGTCGGATCGGAGGGGCGGGAGGCGTGCGGGGAGAGGGTCATGGGTCCTTCGTCGGTTCGATGGGGAGCCGTGTCCGGGTCACGAGCACCAGCGTTGGTTAGGCAAGGCTCACCTAATATGGAGGCGCTCGGACGGGAACGCAACCCGGCCGACGAGGACTCGCGGGGAACCTCCGCGAGGCGCTGTCGCGACCCCGTTTCGGGGGCGCGGGCACGGAGGTCACGTCGTCGTCCCGCTCGTAGGGTGGGGGCATGAGCGACGCAGACGACCCCACCGACGGCATCCGCACCGGGCGCGGCCCCGGCGATCCCGACGGGCTGGTGACCGTGGACGACGTGGTCGGCGACGGCGACTCCCCCGCCGGAGTCGGTGACGCGGTCCGCGAACCGGACGGCACCGGCTACGGGCACGCGGAGGAGGACACCCTGGAGGTCGAGGACGCGGATCCCGCGACCGCCGACTACCCCGAGGTCCCCGACAACCGGGCCGTCACCGCCGCCGACTCGCACATGAGCGCGCCGGCCGACGACGCGTCCGGCCACGTCGACCCCGAGGGCCGCTGACGTGACGGATCCCGCAGGAGGCGCCCCGCGTCACCCGCTCGCCGAGCCAGCTCCCATCGACGCCGACTCGGTCGCCGAGCGCGCGGAGGCCGCGGAGGAGGACGCCCGCGAGGACGCGCCCGACCCGTTCGGCGAGGGCCCCGACGACCAGTGATCCGCTCCCGGCGCGCGGCGACGACGCGTTCCGGACACGACACATGAGCGTTGCCTGAGCGCCACCACACAGCTCTCGGGGCCGAGCGTAGCGTCGAACGCATGGACACCGACGACCCGCGCCTCCAGCCCGCGGACACCTCAGACACCCGGCAGGACAAGGACTTCATCTCGCAGAGCGAGGACGACACGCAGGTGAAGCAGAGCGAGCAGATCGTCGAGACCGAGGGCGTCTCCGACGACGTCCCCGCCGCCGCGGACGACGTGCAGGTGCTCCCCGGCTCGGGCGGACCCGACGACGTCGGTGAGATCGACGTGGATCCCGACGAGCTCAACCTCAGCGGCGACTCGATCCCCGGCCACCCCAAGCCCGAGGCGGGTGAGTGACCGTGACCGATGCCACCTCCGCCACCCCCGCTGACGACTCCACCGGCGACGACACCGCCCTCGACACCGAGGCCCTCGCGAACGACACCGTCGTGAACGACGCGGTCGCCGGCGAGACCGTCCTCCCGGACACCGACGAGCCCGTCGAGGAGCCCGACGACGACGCCGTCATGGGCGCCGACGCCGAGCCCACCGCCGACGTCCTGGGCGTCGACGGCGAGGCCGAGCCCGTCCTCGCCGACAACGAGCTCGCCGGCCAGGACATCGACCTGGACGACACCCCGCCCAGCTGATCCATCCCCCCTTCCCGCACGCAGACCACAGCACCAGGAGACACATGAGCACCGACCAGTACACGTTCCAGGACCCGACGAAGATGTACGCGGACATCCAGCCCAGCGCGCAGCAGCAGGACGGCCCCGGCCTCGACTCCGCGCTCGACGACACCGCGGACCGCGGCGAGAAGACGTACCGCGGATCGAACCGCCTCGAGGGACGCAAGGCCCTCGTCACCGGCGCCGACTCCGGCATCGGCGCGGCCGTCGCCATCGCCTACGCCCGCGAGGGCGCGGACGTCGCGCTCTCCTACCTCCCCGAGGAGGAGGAGGACGCGAAGAAGGTCGTCGCCCTCATCGAGGAGGCCGGTCGCAAGGCCGTCGCCATCCCCGGCGACATCGCCACGGCGGAGTTCAGCCGCGAGCTCGTCGCGAAGGCGGTCGAGGGCCTCGGCGGCCTCGACATCGTCGTCAACAACGCGGGCAAGCAGCAGAACGTCGACGCGCTCGAGGACATCTCGGACGAGGAGTTCGACCTGACCTTCAAGACCAACGTCTACGCGATGTTCTGGATCACGAAGGCCGCGCTGCCGCACCTCAAGCCCGGCTCGTCGATCATCAACACGTCGTCGATCCAGGCCTACGCGCCGTCGCCGAACCTCGTGCACTACGCGACGACCAAGGCCTCGATCAACGCGTTCTCGAAGGGGCTCGCCGGCCAGCTGGCGCCCAAGGGCATCCGCGTGAACGTCGTCGCGCCCGGCCCGATCTGGACCCCGCTGCAGACCGCGGGCGGCCAGCCCGAGGACGCGCTGCCCGAGTTCGGCGAGCAAACCCCGCTCGGCCGCGCCGGCCAGCCCGCCGAGCTCGCGCCCGCCTACGTGTTCCTCGCCTCGAACGAGTCGAGCTACGTCATCGGCGAGACGCTCAACGTCAACGGCGGCATGCCGACGCCGTAGCGGACCGCGCCCCGGCGCATCGCACCACCGCACCGCGCGACGCCCGGGTCGACCCGCAGGTCGGCCCGGGCACCGTCGCGTCCGGCCCGCGCGTCGTCGCGGCCGCCGGGACGCGTCCCGCGGACCGGCCTAGGGTCGGGAGATGACCGCCCTCCCCGCCCGCGCCGCCGGATCCGCGCTCGCGGGGATCGTCGCCGCCGTCCGCCTCCTGCAGCACCCGCGACCTCTCCACCCGCACGGTGTCGCCCTCACGGGGACGCTGACGCCCGTCGCCGGTCGCGTGCCGTCCGGGCTCGCATGGCTCGACGGGCTCGACGCGCCGCTCGCGGTCGACGCGCGCCTCTCGCGCTCCGTGGGGCTGCCGGCGGCGCTGCCCGACGTGCTCGGGATCGCGCTGCGGATCCCGGACGGCGGCGGCACGACCGTCGACGTGGTGCTCGCGTCCACCGGGCTCTCCCCGGCGGGCCGCTTCCTGCTCGCACCGCGCCGATCGATCTCGGGCGCGGCCCTGTCGACGCTCATGCCGTACCGCGGATCCGCCGGGCCGGTGCTGCTGGGCCTCGTCGCCGACCGGGAGCCGCGCCTCCCCGGATCCCCCGCCGACCTCGGCCGGTCGCTCGCCGAGCGGCCCCTGCGCCTGCGGCTCCTGCACGCGACGCCGCGCGGATCCTGGCACGTCGCCGCCCGCATCGAGCTGACGCACGACGCCGCGGGGCCGCTCGACACCGCCGCGCGCGCCGATCCCGTGCTCGCCGCCCCGCCGGGCGACACCACCTACGCCTGGACCCGCCGCCTCCGTGCCCCGGGCTACCGGATCGCCCGCGCGGGCCGCCCGGTCGCCTCGCGGCACGTCGCGCGCGATCCCGACGCCTGACGGGCGCCCGCGCCCACGTCGCCGACCGTGCCCTTGTCACTGCTCGCGGTCGGGCGTTGCCTGGAGTCAGCGCGCCGACGGCGGCGCCGGAATCGGCAGGAGACCCCATGAGGGAGCTGAAGCTCGTCGCGTCCATCACGCGGATCGAGGACGCGCAGGTGCTGGATCCGGTCGTCGACAAGGTGAAGGGCGTCGTCACGGCGCTGCTCAAGCCACGCGCGCTGGCCGACCTGCTGCACGGCGTGCCGTTCGGCCACCCGCTGCACCCGGTCGCCGTCCTGGTCCCGACCGGTGCCTGGCTCTCCTCCGCGGTCCTCGACCTCCTGCCCGGCAACGAGGAGGCCAGTCGTGCCCTCGTGGGCGTCGGGATCCTCAGCGCGGCGCCCTCCATCGTCTCCGGCTACGCCGACTGGTCGCAGCTGCACGAGCAGCAGATGCGCGTCGGCATCGTGCACTCGGCCGCGAACGCGCTCGCGACGGGCCTCTACGGCCTCTCCTGGATCCAGCGCGCCCGCGGCAAGCACACCAGCGGCAAGGTCCTCGGCCTCGCCGGCCTCGGCCTCGTCTCCGCGGGCGGGTTCCTCGGCGGCCACCTCGCCTACCGCCAGGCGGCGGGCGCCAACCACGCCGAGGACGTGCCGCACCGCTTCCCCGCGGGCTGGCAGGAGCTCGGCCACCTCGACGAGCTGCCCGACGGTCGCCTGGCATCGCGCGACGTCGCGGGCCTGCCTCTCCTCGTGCGCCGCAACGGCATGACGGTCGACGCCCTGGGCGACGTGTGCAGCCACCTCTCCGCGCCGCTCCACGAGGGCGAGCTCGGCACCGACCCGAAGACGGGCGAGGCGTGCGTCACGTGCCCGTGGCACGACAGCGTGTTCAGCCTGAAGACCGGCGCCGTGATCCACGGCCCGGCGACCGCGCCGCAGCCGCGCTTCGAGACGCGCGTCACGGGCGGGCTCGTGGAGGTGCGGCTGCCGAACGCGGGCTAGGCCGTGGGATCCCGGTCGACGGATCCGCGCAGCGTCACCACCGCGAGCACCGCGCACCCCGCGAAGACGACCGCACCCGCGACGGTCGGCAGCGCGATGCCGGACGTCGCGAGCACGCCGCCCAGCGCGGATCCCGCCGCGAGGCCGAGCAGGCTGACCACCCGGCCCGCCGCGCCCACGCGCCCGAGCAGCTCCGCGGGCACGAGCCGCTGCCGGAGCGACGTCGCGCAGATGCTCCAGACCACGGCGTGCAGGATGTAGAGCGCGAGCAGGATCCCGGCGACGATCGGGTCCCGCGTCACGGCGAGGCCCGCGAGGCTGGCGGCGCCCAGCGCGAGGGCCGCCGTGATGGTCCCGCGGGAGCCGAGGCGGGCGCGGAGCGGCGCGGCGATCGCGGATCCGGCCAGGCCGCCGAGCGCGCTGGCCGCGAGCAGCACGCCGTAGCCGGCCGCATCCAGCCCGAGCCGGTCGCGCGCGAACAGCACGAGCACGGAGAACGGCAGCATGTAGCCGACGCTGGCCAGCCCGCCGATGAGCGCGAGGGATCCGACGACGCGGTGCCCGGCGAGCCAGCGGACGCCCGCGGCGGCCTCGCGGAAGACGGACGGGCGCCGCCCCGGGAGGGAAGCCGCCGGATCCACCCGCCGCGGCAGCGCGAGCGCCACCGCACCGGCCGCGACCCACAGCCCGCCGGTCGCGTACACGGGCACGGCGGCGGCCAGCGCGAACAGGATCCCGCCGAGCGGCGGCCCGACGAACTCGTCCGCGACGAGCTGCGTGCCCGTGATGCGCGCATTCGCCCGGTCGAGCCGGTCCCGCGGCACGATCGACGGCAGCACGGCGACGGCTGCCCCGTCGGCGGCGCTCTCGAGCACGCCGACCACGGCCATCACCGCGTAGAGCACCGCGAGCGACGCGATGCCGGACTGGATCGACACCGCGAGCCCCAGCACGGCGACGCCGCGGAGCGCGTTCGCGACGACGATCAGCGTCGGCCGGTCGAGCCGGTCGACGTACACGCCCACCGGCAGCGCGACCAGCAGCCGCACGAGCGCGTACGTGGTCGCGAGACCGGCGACGCCGCGCGGGTCGTCGGTGAGGCCCGCCGCGACGAGCGGCATGGTGACGAAGACGAGCCCGTCCGCGAGGTTGGAGAGCGCGTTCGCGCCCCACAGCGCCCGGAACGGGCTCGGGGATCTCACGCCGTGCTCCCCGGGGCGGAGGGCGCCCCGGGGAGCCGCGGCACCGGGATCAGATCCCGGCGCCCTCGGACGCGGCCGTCGCGGGGCCCACGTCCGTGGCGGTCGCGCCGGACGCGGTCCCACCGGCGGACGCCCCCGCGGCGGTCGAGCCCAGGAAGGAGCTCAGCGCCGTGGCGACGTCGATGCCCGTGGTGTCCTTGAGCAGCTTCGGCAGCGTCGCCATGTTCTCGGCCACCGAGCGGTTGAGCGCGTTCGCGCCGTCCGCCGAGATGATCGTCATGTTGTCGACGTTGGCGAGCGGCGCCGCCATCTCGCGCGCGATCTCCGGCATCGACGCGATGATGCGCGCCTGCAGCGCCTCGCGCGACAGCTTGTTCTGCGCCTCGGCGAGCGCGGCGGCCGCCTCGGCCTCCGCCTGGCCGCGGGCCTGGATCGCGTCGGCGTTCGCCTTCCCGAGCGCGGTGATGGACGCGGCCTCGTTCACGGCCGCGGTCTTCGCCGCCTCGGCGTTCTGCGTGCGCTGGTAGACCTCCACGTCGACCTTCGCCTTCTCGGCGTCGCGGGCCGCCTGCGCGTCCTGGACGGTGGCGTACTTGCGCGCCTCGGCGGGGAGCTCGACGTCGATGCGCAGGCGCTCCTTCGAGACCTCGGCCTGCGCGGCCACGGCGGTGCGCTCCTGGTCGGCGACCAGGCGGTCCTGCTCGGCCTTGGCGAGCTCGCCCGCCGCGTACGCGGTGGCGTTGGCGCGGTCGGTGTCGGCCTTGATGGCCGCGCGACGCAGGTCGAGCTCGAGCTGGCGCTCGGCGGTCTGCTGGTCGTTCTCGATCGCGGCGAGCGCGGAGATCCGCTTGTTCTCGGCCTCCGCGACCTCGGCGACCTGACGAGCGCGCGCGGCGTTCGAGCGGGCCCGGTCGTCGAGGTACGAGCTGCCGGGCGTCGTGATCTCGCGGACGTTGAGCGTCTCGATCTGGAGGCCGAGCTCCGCGAGGTCGTTCTTGGTCTGGTTCACGGCCTCCTGCGCCACGACCGAGAAGCTCTTGACGAGCTCGTCGACGGGACGGTCGCCGATGAGGCCGCGGATCGCGCCCTCGAGCGACTGCCGCACGATCTCCGGCAGGGCGTCCTGCTGGAGGAGGTAGCGCTGCACGGCGCGGCGCACGCCGTCCTCGGTGCCCGTCACCTTGAAGTTGACGGTCGCGACGACCGCGGTGTTGATGAAGTTCGCGTCGCGCGCCTCGGCCGTGACGCTCGTCTGGTACTGCTCCAGGGAGAGCGTGAAGCCCTCCTGGAAGATCGGCCAGATGAAGGTCCGGCCGCCGATGATGACCTTCTGCGGGCTGGAGAAGCCGGCGCCGCCCTCGCTCCGCTCGGCGTTGCGGCCGACGATGACGAGCGCCTGGTTCGGCGGGACGCGGCGGACGCGGGAGGCGATGAACGCCACCAGCGCCACCAGGATGACGATGACGACGATGACGGCGATGGCTGTCGTGCCGCCGGATATCAGGTCCACGGGATGGTTCCTCTCGTTGGGACGGGTGCTGCTAGGTGGTGGGGGCGCCGTCGGCGTCGGGCTCCACGTGCACGCGGAACCCGTCCTCCGAGACGACGCGGATGCGGGTGCCGACGGCGAGCGGGGCCTCGCTCATGGCGAGCCGCCGCTCCAGCTCGCGGATGTGCTCGAGCCGCACCTCGCCGCCCGTGGGCGAGGTGGGCGACGTGACGACGCCGACCATCCCGACGGGCGAGTACGAGCCGCCGCTCTCCTGCTTCGCGACGAAGCGGACGGTGAGCTGCACGACCACGAGCGCCACGAGCGCGAGGGCGACGGCGATCGCGATGGCCCCGCCGGATCCGATGCCGGCCTGGTCCGCGAGCACGCCGCCGACGCCGTAGATGGCGAGGGCCGCGCCGAGCGCGACGCCGGACACGAGCCCGTCGCCGCCGCCGATGGCGTCGAGCAGGTCGCCGAGCACGATGCTGGAGAGGAGGAGCAGGAGGCCGACGGCCCCCACGATCACGAAGACGATCACGCGGATCCCCCCGGGCAGGCCGTCGCCGTGGTGACGTGCGCGCCGACGTGGTGCGGGGTCATGGGGGCCGATCTGCTGGATGCGTGTCCCTCGAACGTACCGGGTGATCCGCCCAGCGTCGCCTCCTCGTCCGGGGGCCGCCCCACGGCCTATGCTCCGCGTGCCGCGCGTAGCCTCGGGAGGTGATCCTCCTGTTCGGCACCCGTGCCCGCGACGCGCTCGTCGTCATCGTGACCTTCGCGTGCCTCCGCTGCGGCGTGACGGGCGCCCAGCGCGTGCTCCACCGCACCCTCCGCTTCACGGTCTTCTTCGTGCCGCTCATCCCGCTGCGCTCGACCTACCGCGTGGTCTGCCCGCACTGCGGACTCGAGACGCGCCTCACGAAGGACCAGGCGATGCACGCCCTCGAGTGGGCCGTGCGGAACCGGGGCGCCCGGCGCTGAGCCGGCTCCCGTGGGTCTCCCAGGAATCCCGACCAGGGGTTAGGAATAAGTTTCGTCGCGCGCTTAGAGTGATCGTGGGCTCCGGCCCATCTGCCATCAACGACGACGGGAGGGGATGCGATGACGCATTCGATCAGCAGGAGACAGGCACTGGGGGTGGGGGCCGCCGCCGCGGGCACGCTGGCCCTCGCGTCGTGCTCGGCGCCGGGCGGGAGGCTGGTCAACTCGGATCCGGTCATCCCGGCGGCCGCGGCCGGCGAGAAGGTCACGCTCACGTACTGGGCGTGGCTGAAGGACCTGCAGAAGGTCGCGGACGTCTGGAACGCGCAGAACCCCGACATCCAGGTCGAGGCCGTCTGGATCCCCGGCGGCAACGCGGGCGGCTACCAGAAGATGTACTCGGCCATCACGGCAGGCGGCGGCCCCGACATCGGGCAGGTCGAGCTCCGGCAGCTGCCCGAGTTCCTCCTCGCCAACGGGCTCGTCGACCTCACCCGCTACGGCGTGGAAGAGTACCGCGACAAGTACGACGAGGCGCTGTGGAAGCAGGTCAGCTTCCAGGACGGCGTGTTCGGGATCCCGCAGGACTCCGGCCCCATGGCCTTCTACTACCAGCCCGCGCTCCTCGACCAGGTGGGCGGCCAGCCGCCCGCGACGTGGGACGACTGGGCGGCGATCAGCGCCGAGGTCCGCAAGACCGGTGCCGGCAACTACCTCGACTGCTTCCCCGTCTCCGACGCCAGCGTCTTCACCTCGTACGCGACGCAGGCCGGCGCGAACTGGTTCAAGGTCGACGGCGAGCGCTGGGTGGTCGACATGGTCGACGACCGCACCATGGAGGTCGCCGCGTTCTTCGACAAGGCCATCGACGACGACGTGGTCAACACGAGCTTCACGGCGTACTCGCCGCCCTGGTACGCGGCGGCCGCCGACGCGAAGATCTTCGGCTGCACGAGCGCGAGCTGGGGCGACGCCCTCATCCAGTCGGTCTCCGGCGGCGAGGGCAAGTGGCGCGTCGCGCCCATGCAGACGTGGTCGTTCGACGGGGCGTACGGATCCAGCTACCTCGGCGGATCCACCGCGGCCGTGCTCGCGAACAGCAAGCACCCCGTGGAGGCGCTCAAGTTCATGACCTGGATGACGACCTCGCCCGAGGGCATCGACGCGATGATCCAGAACTCCGGCATCGGCTGGTCGCCGTCTCCCGACTACATCGGCGCGCCCCGGGAGCAGCCGAGCGAGTTCTTCAGCGGCCAGAGCTACAACGAGGAGGTCTTCGTCCCCGCGGCGAAGGAGCAGAACCTCGACTGGACCTGGTGCCCGCTCACGCAGTTCACGCTCAACACCCTGCAGGACGAGTTCCGCCGCAAGCTCACGAGCGGCCAGACCCTCGTCGAGTCCCTTCCCCTCGCGCAGGAGGCCGTGATCGAGGCCTTCCGCAACAAGGGCCTGCGCGTCGAGGCGGCATCCGCATGAGCGTCGACACGCGTCCGACGGGCCAGCACCGCGGCGAGCGCGCCGCGACCCGCCCCGCCCGCGGGGAGCGCTCCGGCGTCCGCAGGGGGCAGCTGAACAGGTCGCAGACGATCGCGCCGTGGGTCATGCTCGCGCCGTTCCTCGCGGTCTTCCTGCTGACCTTCGTCCTCCCGATCATCTACGCGGTGTTCCAGTCGTTCACGACCGTGCGGCGGGAGGGCCTGTTCGGCGAGCAGGGCGTCACCACCGTGTTCGCCGGGTTCGAGAACTACGCGCTCGCGCTCGCGAACGACGCCTTCACGGCGTCCATCGGCCGGGTGCTGCTGTTCGGCGTCGTGCAGGTGCCGGTGATGATCATCCTCTGCACGATCCTCGCGCTCCTGCTCGAGTCGGCGTCGGCCAAGTGGCCGCAGTTCTTCCGGGCGGCGTACTTCATGCCGTACGGCGTGCCGGGCGTCATCGCGACGATCCTCTGGGGCTTCCTCTACATCCCCGGCCTGTCGCCCATCATCGACATCGGCGAGATGTTCGGGATCCAGCTCGACTTCCTGGGCGCCGGCACCGTGCTGTGGTCCATCGCGAACATCGTGACCTGGACCTACACGGGCTACAACATGCTCATCATCATCGCCCAGCTGAAGTCGATCCCCGGGGACGTCTACGAGGCCGCCCGCATCGACGGCGCGGGCGCGTGGCGCACGGCGTTCTCGATCCAGCTGCCGCTGATCCGGCCGGCGCTCGTGCTCGCGACCGTGTTCTCGATCATCGGGACGCTGCAGCTGTTCGCGGAGCCGCAGGTGCTCGCCACCTCGGCCCCCGCGATCGACTCGCAGTACACGCCGAACCTGTCGGCGTACACCACGGCGTTCGCGTACAACGACTACGGCGTCGCCGCGGCCCAGGCGGTCATCATCGCCCTCGCCGCGTTCGTCCTGTCGTTCGTCTTCCTCGCGATCACCAACAGGAAGCCCAAGGAGGAGCGGGAAGCCGCCGCAGCGAGGAAGAAGGGGGCGCGCGCATGACCGCCACAGAGGTCCGACCGACCACCGCCGAGTCCGCCGCGGACAAGGCGGAGCAGAAGCGCGCCGCGCAGGCCGCCGAGGCGAAGGTGAGCCGGCCGTCCAAGGCCGGGAGCACGCCGGGAGCGGGCACGAAGCCCGCCACCCGGATCATCGTCACGGCGATCCTCGCGATCGTCGCGCTCTACTTCCTCGTCCCCGTCTACTACATCGTGGTCGCCGCCACGAAGACGACGGCCGACCTGTTCAGCACCAACGGGTTCCTGTTCGCGAACATGAACCTCTGGCAGAACCTCACGATGGTGTTCACCTACAACGACGGCATCTTCGTGCGCTGGTTCCTGAACTCGGTGCTCTACGCCGGGGTGGGCGCGCTCATCGCGACGTACTTCGCGGCCGCCGGCGGGTACGCGCTCGCCAAGTACAGGTTCCGGGGATCGAACATCGTGTTCGGCACCATCCTCGGCGGCGTGCTCGTGCCCGGGACGGCGACCGCCCTGCCGCTGTTCCTGCTGTTCAGCACCATGGGGATCGCGAACACGTACTGGTCGGTGCTCATCCCGTCGCTCGTCTCGCCGTTCGGCCTGTTCCTGTGCCGGATCTACGCGCAGGCGTCGGTGGAGGACGCGGTGATCGAGTCGGGCCGGATCGACGGGGCGAGCGAGCTGCGCATCTTCCACACGCTCGCGCTGCGCTCCATGACGCCCGCGCTCGTGACGGTGTTCCTCTTCCAGCTCGTCGGCATCTGGAACAACTACTTCCTGCCGCTGATCATGCTGGCCGACGACAAGCTGTACCCGATCACGCTCGGCCTCAACAACTGGCGGAGCCAGGTCGACCGGCTGCCCGAGTTCTACCAGCTGACGACGGGCGGCGTGCTCGTCTCGATCATCCCGCTCATCGCGGCGATGATCGTGCTGCAGAAGTTCTGGCGGGGCGGCCTGACGGATGGAGCCGTCAAGGGCTGATCACTCCCCGCGATCGATCGCGGACGGCCGGGCGGGGCGACCTGCCCGGCCGTCCGCGCATTCGGCGCGTCGCCCCCCGACCCACGATGATGGGATCGCGGCACGTCGCCGCACCCGCCCACGCGCAAGGAAGCACATGACGCACGCCCTCCCCTACTTCGAGGACTTCGCCCCCACCTCGGGCGCCTCCCGCCGCCCCCGGTCCTGCCTGCACTCGGATGCCCCCCGCATCGTGCTCAACGGCGACTGGCGGTTCCGTCTCTCCCCCACCCCCCGCGGCCTCTCCGACGAGATGGCCGACCCGGCGTTCGACGACTCCGGCTGGGACGAGATCCCCGTGCCGAGCCACTGGGTGCTCGGCCAGGACGGCCGCTTCGGCCTCCCCGCCTACACGAACGTGCAGTACCCGTTCCCCGTCGAGCCGCCCTTCGTGCCGGACGAGAACCCCACGGGCGACTACCGCGTCGAGATCGACGTTCCGACCGACTGGCAGTCGCTCGAGCGCGTCGTGCTCCGCTTCGAGGGCGTCGAGTCGGCGTTCAAGGTGTGGCTGAACGGCGACGAGGTCGGCACCGCCATGGGGTCCCGCCTCTCGCACGAGTTCGACGTCACGGCGTCGCTCCGCCCCGGGTCCAACGTGCTCGCCGTGCGCGTGCACCAGTGGTCGATCGCCAGCTACCTCGAGGACCAGGACCAGTGGTGGATGCCCGGCATCTTCCGCGACGTCACCCTCCTCGGCCGCCCCGAGGGCGGCATCGACGACGCGTGGACCCGCGCCGAGTACGACCACGAGACCGGCGCCGGCACGGTGCACGTCGAGGTCGACGCCGAGCCGAGCGCGTTCCCCGTCACGTTCGAGGTGGATGGCCTCGGCATCCACGTCACGTGGGACACGCCGGCCGACATCGCGCCCGTGCACGTGGACCGCGTCGAGCCGTGGAGCGCCGAGAGCCCCACGCAGTACCAGGGCTTCCTCCGCACCAACGTCGAGGCGCTCTCCATCCGCCTCGGCTTCCGCACCGTGCGCATCGAGGGCGACCGGTTCCTCGTCAACGGCCGCCGCGTGGTCTTCCACGGCGTCAACCGGCACGAGGCCCACCCCGAGCGCGGCCGCGTCTTCGACGAGGAGCACGCGCGCGCCGACATGCTGCTCATGAAGCAGCACAACGTCAACGCGATCCGCACCAGCCACTACCCGCCGCACCCCCGCGTGCTGGACCTCGCCGACGAGCTCGGCTTCTGGGTCATCGACGAGTGCGACCTCGAGACGCACGGCTTCGAGTTCGGCGGCTGGGTCGGCAACCCGAGCGACGACCCGCGCTTCGCCGACGCCTACCTCGACCGCATCGAGCGCACGATCGAGCGCGACAAGAACCACCCCTCCATCGTCATGTGGTCGCTCGGCAACGAGTCGGGCACCGGACGCAACCTCGCCGCCATGTCGGCGTGGGTCCACCGCCGCGACCCGGGCCGCCCCGTGCACTACGAGGGCGACTACACGGGCGAGTACACCGACGTCTACTCGCGCATGTACTCGAACCTGCAGGAGACGGAGTCCATCGGCAGCGACGTGATCCCGGGCGACCTCCTCGGCTGCACGCCCGGCGAGGGCATGCGCCAGCGCACCAAGCCCTTCATCCTGTGCGAGTACGTGCACGCCATGGGCAACGGCCCCGGCCAGATCGGCGAGTACGAGGACCTCGTGCTCCGCTACCCGCGCCTGCACGGCGGCTTCGTGTGGGAGTGGCGCGACCACGGCATCCTCACCGAGACGGCGGACGGCGAGGCCTTCTACGCCTACGGCGGCGACTTCGGCGAGGTCGTGCACGACGCGAACTTCGTGATGGACGGCATGGTCCTGCCCGACGACACCCCCACGCCCGGCCTCGCCGAGTACAAGGCCGTCGTGCAGCCCGCCGCGTTCGCGCTCGAGCGCGACGGCGGATCCGCGTCCCTCGTGGTCGAGAACCGCTACCACTCGATCTCCACTGCGCACGCGAGCCTCGTCTGGGTGCTCGCGGTCGACGGCGACGACGTGGCGACCGGCGTCCTCGACGCCGAGGCCGTGGCGGCCGGCGGCACCGCGCGGATCCCGCTGCCCGCCGACGCGCTCGACGCGGGCGGGATCGCGACCGACGGCGCCGAGGTCTGGCTGACGGTGCAGGCGATCCTCCGCGACGACGCGCCGTGGGCCGAGGCCGGCCACGTGATCGCCGTGCAGCAGTTCGACCTCACGCCCGCGCCCCGTCCGGCCGTGCCCGCGCGCTGGGTCGACGCCGACGAGGACGCGCTCCCCGACGCGGGCGCCGCGCGCCTCACCCTCGGCGACGGCGAGTTCGACCTCGCCACCGGGCGCCTCGTGCGCCTCGGCTCGCTCGAGGTCGACGGCCCGCGCCTGGAGCTGTGGCGTGCCCCCACCGACAACGACCGCAGCGACAGCAGCGGCTCCTACGAGCTCGCGGATCCGCGCCTCACCTTCGGCAAGGGCGTGCCCGGGCCGTCGAGCGAGGCGCGCTGGCGCGGGGCGGGCCTCGACCGGCTCACCCACCGGGTCCGCTCGGTGAAGGTCGGCTCCGGCTCGCTCACGGTCGTCGTGCGCACGAGCGCGGCGCAGTCCTTCGACTCGGTCGACACGACCTACTGCTGGACCGAGGGCGCCGACGGCGACCTGGGCCTGCGCGTCGACATCGTGCCGAGCGCCGGGTGGGCCATCACGTGGCCGCGCGTCGGGATCCGCTTCGACCTGCCCGCGAGCGTCACCAACGCGGAGTGGTTCGGCACCGGGCCCTTCGAGTCGTACCCCGACTCGCGGCGCGCGGCGCTCGTCGGCCGGTTCTCGTCGCTCGTCGACGACCTGGGCGCCGTGTACTCGATGCCCCAGGAGACCGGCCACCGCAGCGACCTGCGCGAGCTCGAGCTCGGCACGTTCGACGGCGAGGGCGGCATCGTGATCCAGGCCCGGCCCGACACCGCGGGCCGCCGCCCCGGCTTCACGGCCTCGCGGCACACGCCGCAGGAGCTGGACCGCGCGGCGCACCCGCACGAGCTGCCCGCCAGCGAGGCGGTGCACCTCTACATCGACGCCGCGCAGCACGGGCTCGGCTCGCGCGCGTGCGGCCTCGACGTGCTGCCCGAGCACCAGCTCTGGCCGTCGGCGCGCACGCTGGAGCTGACGATCCGGAGCCGCTGAGGGATCGGCGGCGGGCTCCACCGGCCCGCCGCCGCATCCCCCGCGGATCCACCGCACGACACCGCTCGCCCTCCGGCCGGAGGGCGAGCAAGCTGGAGACGACGGCGTCCGATGGCGGGCGCGAGGAGGACGCATGACCGACACCATCGAGCAGGGCACCGCGGGCACCAACTGGGCCGGCAACTACGCGTACAAGGCCGGCGAGGTCCGCACGCCGACGAGCGTCGAGGAGCTGCGGGGCATCGTCCGCGACGCGACGCGCATCCGCGTGCTGGGATCCCGCCACTCGTTCAACGACATCGCCGACTCGGAGGTGCTGGTCTCGCTCGCCGAGCTGCCGGCCGACCTCGTGATCGACCGCGACGCCAGCACCGCCACCTTCTCCGCGGGACTCCCCTACGGCAAGCTCGCCGAGCTCCTCGGCGAGGAGGGCCTCGCGATCCACAACCTCGCGTCGCTGCCGCACATCTCGGTCGGCGGCGCCATCGCGACGGCGACCCACGGGTCCGGCATCGGCAACGGCAACCTCGGCACCGCCGTCGCGGCCCTCGAGCTGATCACCGCCGACGGCGAGACCGTCACGTACCGCCGCGGGGACGACGACTTCGACGGCGTCGTGGTGGGCCTCGGCGCGCTCGGCGTCGTCACGCGCGTGACCCTCGACGTCGAGCCCGCGTACCTCGTGCGCCAGCGCGTCTTCGAGGGCCTCTCGTGGGACGCGTTCGACGAGAACCTCGAGGACGTCTTCGGCGGCGCGTACAGCGTCAGCGTCTTCACGCGCTTCGGCGAGGCCACCGACCAGGTGTGGCTGAAGAGCCGCGTGCAGCTCGACGTCGACGGCCAGCCCGAGGACGAGGTCGTCGTGGCCGACTACTTCGGGGCGCCCGCCGCCACCGAGGAGCGCCACCCGATCCTCGGGATCGACCCCGTCAACAGCACGTCGCAGCTCGGCGTCGTCGGCCTCTGGTCCGATCGCCTCTCGCACTTCAAGATGGGCTTCACGCCGAGCGACGGCGAGGAGATCCAGTCGGAGTTCCACGTGCCGCTCGACCGCGCCGTCGAGGCCGTGCAGGCGCTCCGCGCCATGGGCGACCGGATCCGCCCGATCCTCCTCGTGTGCGAGTTGCGCGCCGTCGCCGAGGACCGGCTCTGGCTGAGCCCCCAGTTCGGGCAGACGACCATCGGCCTGCACTTCACGTGGAAGCGCGACCAGGAGGCCGTCGAGGCGCTGCTCGTCGAGCTCGAGGCGGCCATCCGGCCGTTCGGCGCCCGGCCGCACTGGGGCAAGGTCTTCACCGCCGAGGCGGCGGACATCACCCCGCTCTACCCGCGATCGGGCGACTTCCTCGCCCTCGCCGAGCGCCTCGACCCCGCGGGGAAGTTCCGCAACGCCTGGTTCGAGCGCTCGCTGCTCGGCTGATCGGCATCCGCCCCTGACCGGGACCGCACCCGGTGATCCGCGACGCGCCGAGCACGCGCTGGCGCGCCGCGGATCCCGGGTCGGTGGCGAGAACGGCGCGTAGGGTGAGCAGCATGGCGCCCGAGACCTCCTCCTACGTACCCGCCCCCGGGCGGATCACGATGTTCTCCACCACCTGGTGCGGCTACTGCCGCCGGCTGAAGGCCCAGCTCGATCGAGCGGGCATCGGCTACGACGAGGTCGACATCGAGCAGGTGCCCGGCACGGCGGAGCTCGTCGAGGCCATCAACGGCGGCAACCAGACCGTCCCGACCGTGCTGTTCCCCGACGGCTCGTCCGCCACCAACCCGTCGCTCGCCGACGTGACCGCGAAGGTGGCCTGAGCCATGCAGCACCACGACCTCAGCGTCATCCCCGACTTCCTCGCCGCATGGATGCGCGAGCAGCGCTGGTTCGCCTCGAAGGGCACCGAGCCGCGCCTCGAGCGCATCGGCGGCTGGAGCTTCAGCGACGAGGGCTGGTTCGCCCGCATCGAGACGCACCTGATCATCGACCACGGCAGCGCGAAGCCCGTCCTGTACCAGGTGCCGCTCACCTACCGGCAGGCGCCGCTGGAGGAGCTGAAGCCCTTCCACATCGGCACCACGGTCGAGGACGACGGCGTCGAGCTGCACGTCTACGACGGCCCGCACGACCCCGCGTACGCGTGGGCGCTCATCCGCACGATCCTCGACGACCGCGACGCCGACGTCGACGAGACCTCGCTCGGCGCGACCGCGCGCGGGCAGCGCCAGCCGGGTGTGGAGATCGCGACGGTCGTCGGATCCCACGTGCTCTCAGGCGAGCAGTCGAACACGTCGATCATCTACGACATGGTCTCGGCCGACGGCCACGCCGTGAACCCGATGATCGTCAAGGTGTTCCGCGCCCTGCACCACGGCGAGAACCCCGACGTCGTGCTCCAGTCCGCCATCGCGGGCGCCGGATCCCGTCTCGTGCCGCAGACCATGGGCAGCGTGCTCGCCGAGTGGAGCGACTCCGGCCGCGAGGAGGGGCGCGCCGTCGGGCACGTCGCCTTCGCGCAGGAGTTCCTGCCCGGCGTGACCGACGCCTGGCGCGTCGCCCTCCGCGCCGCCGAGGCCGACGCCGACTTCCAGGCCGAGGCCCGCGCGCTCGGCGAGGCCACCGCCGACGTCCACGCGACGCTCGCCGCCGCGCTCCCCACCGTCGAGGCGACGCCCGACGTGATCGAGGGGATCATGGTCAGCTTCCGCCGCCGCCACGCGACGGCCGAGCGCGAGGTCCCCGAGATCGCGGCCTTCCACGACGCCATCGCGAGCGTGTACGACGCCGCCGAGAAGGGCGAGTGGCCGAAGCTGCAGCGCATCCACGGCGACTACCACCTCGGCCAGGTGCTCTCGGTGCCGAACCGCGGCTGGGTCCTCCTCGACTTCGAGGGCGAGCCGCTCCGGCCGATGCACGAGCGCTCGCTCCCCGACGTCACGCTCCGCGACGTCGCCGGTATGCTCCGCTCGTTCGACTACGTCGCCGGCTCCTACGCGCTCGCGCACCCCGGCAAGTCGGCCGCGACGTGGGCGTCCGCCGCCCGCCGCGCGTTCGTCGACGGCTACATCGCGCGCTCGGGCACCGATCTCCGCGCCAACCGGGCCCTGCTCGACGCGTTCGAGATCGACAAGGCCGTGTACGAGGCGATCTACGAGGTCCGCAACCGACCCGGCTGGCTGTCGATCCCGCTGCAGGCCGTCGCGCGCCTCGCCACCCGCTCGAGCACGCTCGGCGCGGCGACCACGCCGGGCGCGACCGGCCCGCGCGAAGCCGGGCCGATCACCTCCTGATCCCCGGGGACGGCCGGGGCCCGGTCGTCCCCCGTCGGTAGGCTGGCGGGATGACCGACCCCGCCGTCCCGGCCGTCTCCTCCCCCGCATCCGACTCCCCCTCCACCCCGCCTGTCGCGGAGCAGCGACCGATCGAGCGCACCTTCCACGGCGACATGTTCGTGGACCGCTACGAGTGGCTGCGCGACAAGGACGACGCGCGGGTCATCGCGCACCTCGAGGCCGAGAACGCCTACACCGAGGGGAAGACGGCCCATCTGGAGCCGCTGCGCGAGCGGATCTTCACGGAGATCAAGGACCGCACGCAGGAGACCGACCTCTCCGTCCCCGTCCGCGAGGGCGACTGGTGGTACTACGCCCGCACCGTCGAGGGGTCGCAGTACGCGATCCGCTGCCGCCGTCCCGTCGCCGGTCCCGACGACTGGACCCCGCCCGCCGTCGAGCCCGCCGCCGACGGCGCCGCGATCCCCGGCGAGCAGGTGCTCCTCGACTCCAACGCCGAAGCGGACGGCCACGAGTTCTTCTCGCTCGGCGCGTTCGAGGTGAGCCCCGACGGGTCGCTGCTCGCGTACTCGACCGACGTCGAGGGCGACGAGCGGTTCACGCTCCGGATCCGCGACCTCGCGACGGGCGAGGACCTCGCCGACGAGATCCCCGGCACCAGCCACGGCGCCACCTTCTCGGCCCACGGCGACCACCTCTTCTACGTGACGGTCGACGACGCCTGGCGCCCCGACACCGTGTGGCGCCACCGCGTCGGGACGCCCGCGTCCCAGGACGTGAAGGTGTTCACCGAGCCCGACGAGAGCTACTTCGTCGGCTTCGGCATGACCCGCAGCCGCCAGTACCTCACCGTGTACGTCGGCTCGAAGATCACGACCGAGGTGCTGCTGCTCGACGCCGGGGATCCCACGGGCGAGTTCCGCTCCGTGTGGCCGCGCCGCCACGGCGTGGAGTACGACGTCGACCACGCGGTCATCGACGGGAGCGACCGGCTCCTCATCCTGCACAACGACGGCGCCACGAACTTCGAGCTCGTCGACGTGCCGGCCGACGACCCGACCTCCGCGACCGACCGCCAGGTCGTCATCCCCCACGACGACGAGGTGCGCCTCGAGGACGCCAGCGCCTTCGCCGACCACCTCGTCGTCTCGTACCGCCGCGAGGGCCTGACCCGCGTCGGCGTGATCCCCTTCGACCGCGTCCTCGACGGCGAGCAGCTGCACGAGATCGCGTTCGACGAGCCGATCTACACGGTCGGCACGGCGAGCAACCCCGAGTTCGCGCAGCCCACCGTGCGCCTCGGCTACACGAGCCTCGCGACCCCGGCGACCACCTTCGACTACGTGCTCGCGACGCGGGAGCTGCGCCTCCTCAAGCAGCAGCCCGTGCGAGGCGGATACGACCCCGACGACTACGTGCAGACCCGCGAGTGGGCGACCGCGGAGGACGGCACGGAGATCCCGCTCTCGGTCGTCTACAAGCGCGGCCTCGTGCACCCGGGCACGCCCGCGCCGCTCCTGCTGTACGGCTACGGCTCGTACGAGACGAGCATCGACCCGTCGTTCTCCATCGCCCGGCTGTCGCTGCTCGACCGGGGCATGGCGTTCGTCATCGCGCACGTGCGCGGCGGCGGCGAGATGGGCCGGCGCTGGTACGACGAGGGCAAGACGCTCACCAAGCGCAACACGTTCACCGACTTCGTGGCGGCGGCCGACCACCTCATCGCCCGCGGGTGGACGAGCCCGGAGGAGCTCGTCGCCGAGGGCCGCAGCGCCGGCGGCCTGCTGATGGGCGCGGTCGCGAACATCGCGCCCGACCGCTTCGCCGGGATCCTCGCGGGCGTGCCGTTCGTCGACGCCCTCACGAGCATCCTAGACCCGTCGCTGCCGCTCACCGTGATCGAGTGGGACGAGTGGGGCGACCCGCTGCACGACCCCGAGGTCTACGCCTACATGAAGTCGTACACGCCCTACGAGAACGTGCGCGAGGGCGTCCAGTACCCGCGGATCCTCGCGGTCACGAGCCTCAACGACACGCGCGTGCTCTACGTCGAGCCCGCCAAGTGGACGGCCCGCCTCCGCGAGGTCGGGGCGCCCGTGCTGCTGCGCACCGAGATGCAGGCTGGCCACGGCGGCAAGTCGGGTCGCTACGACGCGTGGCGCGAGCGCGCCTTCGACTACGCGTGGGTGCTGGACGTGGCGGGGCTCGCCTAGCGCGCCACGACGGCACCGCCGCCGGCCGTCCTGGCAGGTGCGACGCGTCTGGCCCTAGGGTGGATCCCTGACACGGGGTGCCCACGAGGGCTGAGATGAGACCCGTCGCACCTGATCCGGTTCGCACCGGCGGAGGGATGTCATCATGAGCGCTGCGCGCCCATCGGCCCACGAGATCACCGGGGCGGAGGCCGGACCGTCGTCGGCCGACCTCCTCCGCCTGCTGCGGGAGCGCGCTCCGCTCGTGCAGTGCATCACCAACGCGGTCGTCACCGGCTTCACCGCGAACGTCCTCCTCGCGCTGGGCGCCGCGCCCGCGATGACGGACGTGCCGACCGAGGCGGGGCCGTTCGCGCGGATCGCGTCGGGCCTGCTCGTCAACCTCGGCACGCCGCACGCGGAGCAGCGGAAGGCGGCGGTCGAGGCCGCGCACGCGGCGCGGGAGGCGGGCACGCCGTGGGTGCTGGATCCCGTCGCGGTCGGCGCCCTGCCGGTGCGGACGCGGCTCGCCCACGAGCTCGTGGCGCTGTCGCCGACGATCGTGCGCGGCAACGCGTCGGAGGTCATCGCGCTGGCGACCGGCGGCGCGGGCGGGCGCGGCGTCGACGCGACCGACGAGGTGGAGGCGGCGCTCGACGCCGCGACCCTGCTGGCGGGGACGTACGGCACGGTGGTCGCGGTGTCCGGGCCGGTCGACCACATCACCGACGGGACGCGGATCGTGCGCGTGGCCACGGGCGATGCCCTGCTCACGAAGGTGACGGGCGGCGGCTGCGCGCTCGGCGCGGTGATGGCGGCGTTCGCGTCGCTGGACCCGGATCCGCTGCGGGCCGCCGTCGCCGCGACGAGCGTCTACACGATCGCGGCCGAGATCGCCGCGGAGGGGGCGCGCGGACCCGGCTCGTTCGCGGTCGCGCTGCTCGACGCGCTCGACGCCGTCACGCCCGAGCTCGTCGCCCGCCGCGAGCGCCTCGCGTGAGCGGCCTCGACCTCTCCGTCTACCTCGTCACCGACCCCGCGCTGTGCGGGGCGCGCGGCGTGCCCGCGGTCGTCGCCGCGGCGGTCGCTGGCGGGGCGACGGCCGTGCAGATCCGCGACAAGCACGCGAGCGCGGCCGAGCTGCTGGCGACGGTCGTCGCGGCGGCGGGTGCCACCGACGCGCATGCCTCCGCGCATCCCGGCGCCCCGCGGCCGCTGCTGCTCGTCGACGACCGCGTCGACGTCGTCCTCGCGGCGCTCGCCCGCGGCGTGCGCGTGGACGGCGTGCACGTCGGCCAGTCCGACGTCCCCGCCGACCTGGTGCGGCGGATGCTCGACGCCGCGAGCCCCGACCGCCGCCTCGTCGTCGGCCTCACCGCGAACACGCCCGCGCACGTCGAGGCGGTGCGGCGGCTCCCCGCGGGCACGGTCGACTACCTCGGAGTCGGCGTGATCCGCCCCACGAGCACCAAGCCCGACCACCCGGCGCCGCTCGGGCACGACGGGTTCGGGATCATCGCGGGGCTCTCCCCCGTGCCATGCGTCGCGATCGGCGGGGTGGACGTGCGCGACGTCGAGCCCATCGCGGCGGCGGGCGGCGCGGGGACGGCCGTCGTGTCGGCGGTGTGCGCGGAGGAGGATCCCGAGGCGGCGGCGCGCGAGCTCGCGGACGCGTGGGCGCGGGCGCGCTCCGCCGCGGTCGGCGACGCGACGGAGGACGAGATCGACGTCACCGCATCGCCCGAGGACCCCGCGATCCCGCGCCGCGCGGTCCCCCGCGTCCTCAGCATCGCGGGCACGGATCCCACGGGCGGCGCCGGCATCCAGGCCGACCTCAAGTCCATCGCCGCGAACGGCGGCTACGGCATGGCGGTCGTCACGGCGCTCGTCGCGCAGAACACGAGGGGCGTGCGCGAGATCCACGTGCCGCCCGTCGCGTTCCTGCGCGCGCAGCTCGACGCGGTCTCCGACGACGTCGCGATCGACGCCGTGAAGGTCGGCATGCTCGGATCCGCCGCCGTGGTCGACGAGGTCGCCGACTGGCTGCGCGCGGTGCGCCCGCCGGTCGTGGTGCTGGATCCGGTCATGGTCGCGCAGTCCGGCGACGCGCTCCTCGACGCCGACGCGACCGAGGCGCTCCGCCGCCTGCTGCCGCTCGCGGACGTCGTCACCCCGAACCTGCCCGAGCTCGCCGCGCTCCTCGGCGAGCGCGAGGCCGACGGCTGGGACGCCGCGCTCGCGCAGGGGCGGACGCTCGCCGCGCGGCCCGGCGTCCGCGTGATCGTGAAGGGCGGGCACCTGCGCGAGGACGACTGCCCGGACGCGCTCGTGACGCCGGGCGCGGACGGCGCGCAAGCCGCGGTGCACGTCGTCGACGGCCCGCGCGTCGCGACGACCAGCACGCACGGCACCGGCTGCTCCCTCTCCAGCGCGCTCGCGACGCTGCAGCCACGCCGCGGCGACTGGCTCGCCGCCCTCACGGAGGCGAAGGCCTGGCTCACCGGATCGCTCGCGCACGCGGAGGACCTCGAGGTCGGATCCGGCGCCGGCCCGCTCGACCACCTGCGCGCCCTGTGGGACGCCGCCGGCACGCACGCCGGGCCGGTCTCGGCGGAGATGTGGGCGGGATCGGCCGACCTCCGCCGCGAGATCGACGACCTCCCCTTCGTCCGCCGCCTCGGCGACGGCACCCTGCCGGAGGCGTGGTTCTCGCACTACCTCGCGCAGGACGCGATCTACCTCCGGGCCTACTCGCGGGTGCTCGCGCGGGCGAGCCAGCTCGCGCCGACGCCGGACGCGCAGGTCGCGTGGGCGCGCTCGGCTGCGGATGCGATCGCGGCGGAGTCGGCGCTGCACGAGGAGTGGCTGTCCCGGCATCCCGCGCCCGCGGTCGCCGGCCGGGTGACGCGCGCCTACGTGGACCACCTGCTCGCGCACGCGGCCGGCAGCGACTACGCGGTACTCGTCGCGGCGCTGCTGCCGTGCTTCACGATCTACGCGGACGTGGGCACCCGGCTCCGGGCGGCGGGATCCGCGGCGGCGGCCGCGGGCGACGCGCACCCGTACGCGGCGTGGCTGGCGACGTACGCGGATCCGGCGTTCGCCGCCGCCACGCGGCGCGCGTGCGAGCTGGTGGACGAGGCGGCGGTGATCGCGGGTCCGAGCCGGCGCGCGGCGATGCTCGAGGCATCGCTCGTCTCCGCTGCCTACGAGCGCGACTTCTTCCGCGCCCCGGAGGCGCTCGGCTGAGCCGCGCCGGCTGCCGGACCCGGGTCAGTCGAGCTGCGCCAGGCGCTGCAGCAGCAGGTCGCTCGTCTCGGCGAGCGTGCTCGACGCCCAGAGCAGCGCGACGATCGTGAGCGCGACCATCGTCCCGGCCGGGGCGCGCTTCACCAGGCGGTCGACCAGCAGCACCAGCACCGACGCGACCGCGACGACGGTCCCGGCGACCGAGGCGAACGCCATCCGCACGTAGGCGGTCGCGTCGGGCGACGTCCAGCTGTCCGCGGCTAGGGCGATCGCCGCGGGCACCAGGACCAGGCCGCACAGGAGGATCAGGGGCGCCGGCAGGAGACGCCCCCGCACGGGCGGACGGGCGTCGACATCGGGCGCGGTCATGGGGCCGAGCGTAGGGACATCGTCACGGCCGCACCAGCGATCGGCACGGACGGGGGCGCAGCTGAGTCCGCGGGGCGATCCCGTCCGCGCGTCGCGCGGAGGACGACCGCACCTGGGGACGCCCCGGCCCGCTCCCCGCGGCACCCGCGGGAGGATGCCCGTGCCCCGACGCGACCACCGCGCCGGGGCTCCCCGTTCCACGACCCGGGCACCCGCGTGCCCGACAGAGAGGACTCCGCATGCGCGTCCAGGCCGAGACCCCCGCCATCACCATGCCCGCCGACCAGGTCACGGGCGACGCCCGCCTCCGCTGGCTCTCCACCCCGCAGTCGCCCGAGCAGCGCGCGGTCGTCGCCGCCGTCGCCTTCGCCGCGGGCGCGCGCACCGTCTGGCACTCGCACGTCCTCGGCCAGACGCTGCACGTGACCTCCGGCATCGCCCGCGTGGGCACGCGCGGCGGCGAGGTGGTCGAGGTCGGGCCCGGCGGATCCGCGTACATCGCGGCCGGCGAGGAGCACTGGCACGGCGCCACGGCCCACGCGCCGATGGAGCACATCGCGGTGCTGGAGGACGGCGACGACCCCGTGGACGCGACCACCTGGGGCGCGCACGTGACCGACGAGGAGTTCCTGCGGCCCGCCGTCCCCGCGTCCGTCGCCGCGCCCGTCGCCACCCCGGCGGCGTCGCTCCCCGTGCCGCTCGGCGCGCCCGTGCTCGTGCACGCGCTCCGCTACACGGCGATGTACGGCGAGAAGCCGTTCGACGAGGCGCTGCTCGTGTACCTCGACAACGGTGCCTACAAGATCCTCTCGCCCGGCGAGGAGCACTTCGGCAGCTACGTCTCGGCGTCCGGGACGGGCGTCGCGCCGCGGCACGTCGCGTTCCTGTCCTGGCCGTCGGACGACTGGCACCGCAACGTCGCCAGCCACACGCTCACCTTCTCGGAGGACACGGGCGCCTTCATCCAGTCGCTCGTGCTCCCGGGCGACGCGGTGCCGCGCGCGCAACACGGCTTCGCCGAGGTGGTCCCGGATCCCGGGCTCGTCGACATGACGGCGTCGTGGGACGCGCTGCGGGTGACGCACGCGGCGGCGTTCGATCGCCTGGCGGAGCGCGTCCGGCGGCTCTGACGTCACGGGGCGGGCCGCGGCCCGCCCCGGCGCTACGCTCGACCCACCGCGACCGCCTCCTCCCTCCCCGCGAGGCGCGCGACCCGAGCCGAGCGCCCTCCCGGAGGCCAGGACCATGACCACGACCGCATCGCCGCGCACGCGCGCCCAGCGCCTCGACGCCCTCCCCTGGACCCGCGCGCACTCCCGCATCCTCGGCGGCAGCGGCGTCGGCTGGGCGCTCGACGCCATGGACGTCGGGCTCATCTCGTTCGTCATCGCCCAGCTCGCCGTGGTGTGGGAGGCGGACGCCGGGCAGCTCGGCCTCGTCGCCTCCGCCGGGTTCCTCGGGATGGCGATCGGCGCGAGCGTCGGCGGCCTGGTCGCCGACCGGATCGGCCGCCGTCAGGTGTTCGCGCTCACGCTGCTCGTCTACGGCGTGGCCACGGGCGTGTCGGCGCTCGCGATGTCGGTGGGCGCGCTCATCGCGCTGCGCTTCGTCGTGGGCCTCGGGCTCGGCGCCGAGCTGCCCGTCGCGTCGACGCTCGTGAGCGAGTTCTCCCCCGCCCGGATCCGGGGACGCGTCATCGTGATCCTCGAGTCGTCGTGGGCCGTCGGCTGGACCGCCGCGGCGCTCATCGGCTACCTCGTGATCCCCGCGAGCGACGACGGCTGGCGCTGGGCGCTCGCGCTCGGCGCCGTGCCCGCGGTGTGGGCGATCGTCGTGCGGCTGCGCCTGCCGGAGTCGGTGCGGTTCCTCGAGGCGAAGGGCCGGCACCGCGAGGCGGAGCGCGTGGTGCGCGACCTCGAGGTGGCGGCGGGGGCGGATCCGGCGACGGACGCTCCTGCGGCCGAGACGACGGCCGAGGCCCGGGCCGCGGACGCCGCCTCCGGCACCGCGACCGACGCCGATGCTGACGCCGCGCCCCGCGAGCGCCTCTTCGGCGCGCGCCTCCGCCGCCGCACGCTGTCCCTCTGGATCGTGTGGTTCTGCGTCAACTTCGCCTACTACGGCGCCTTCATCTGGCTGCCGACGCTGCTCGTCGCGCAGGGCTTCTCGCTCGTGCGGTCGTTCGAGTACACGCTGCTCATCACGCTCGCGCAGCTGCCCGGCTACGCGGTCTCGGCCTGGCTCGTGGAGCGCTGGGGCCGGCGGGTGACGCTCGCGGTCTTCCTCGCGGGATCCGCCGTGTCGGCCGGCCTCTTCGGCACCGCCGACTCGGTCACGACGATCCTCGTGTTCGGCGCCCTCATGTCGTTCTCGAACCTCGGCGCGTGGGGCGCGCTCTACGCCGTGACCCCGGAGCTGTACCCGACCCGGGTGCGCGCCACGGGCGCCGGCAGCGCGGCGGGCTTCGGGCGCCTCGCCTCGATCGTCGCGCCGCTGTGCGTGCCGCCGCTCCTCGCGCTCGGCGGCGTCGCGCTGCCGTTCGGCGTCTTCGCGACCGTCTTCGCGCTGGCCGCCGCCGCCGCGCTCACGCTGCCGGACCTCCGCGGCGCGGCCCTCGAGGACTGAGCGGGCGGTACGCTCGCCTGGACCCACCCGAGGAGCTGCCGTGATCCCCATGATCCTGATCTACGTGGTCATGGCGGCCGTCGTGGTCCTCATCGCCTTCGCCGTGATCGGCACCTCCCGCTCGAACCCCACCCAGGACGCGCAGGACGCCGTCGCCCGCGAGCGCCGCGCCGCCCGCACGGCCGAGCGCGCCCGCCGGAAGGCCGAGCGCGACTAGCGCCTCCCCCGACGCACGACGCCCCCGCGACCAGCAGGTCGCGGGGGCGTCGTCGTGGAGCGGGACACGGATCAGCCCGCCGCCAGCGCCTCCTCGAGGAGGTGCGACAGGGCGTCGAGCTGCACGGACGTGGATCCGGCCTCGTCGAAGTCCTCGCCGTCGAGCGCGCGCGCCGCGAGGCCCGCCTTGCTGTCGATGAGCTCCGCGATCTTCGCGTCGATCGTCTGCGCCGCGATGATCCGCCACGCGGTGACGGGCTCCTCCTGGCCGATGCGGTGCACGCGGTCGATGGCCTGCGTCTGCTCCGCGCTCGTCCAGCTGAGCTCGGCGAGCACCACGTTCGACGCGGCCTGCAGGTTGAGGCCGACGCCCGCCGCGGTGAGCGAGCAGACCACGACCTTGACGTCGGGGTCGTTCTGGAAGGCGTCGATCGCGTGCTGGCGCGCCGCCGGGGTCTGGTCGCCGCGGATCGAGACGCTCTTCAGCTCCCGCTTCGCGAACGTGGCCTCGGCCTGGTCCATCACGTCGACGTGCTTCGCGAAGAACACGACCTTGCCCACCGAGCGGGCGAGCTGGGCGGCGTAGTCGGCCGCGAGCACGGCCTTGGCCTGGCCGATGCGGCGGACCATGGTGAACACGTTCTCGCCGGTCTTCTGCGCCTTGGCCTCGTCGAGCTCGGACTGCGCCACGAGCCGCACGAGGCTCGCGCGCTCCGAGGCCGGTCCGTCGATGACGTCCGCGACGGTGGTGCCGCGGGCGCCGACGAGCGCCGTGAAGCGCTTGACGAGGCGGGCCGCGAGCTCGCGCTCGGCCTGGCGGATGGAGCGGCCCAGGTCGTCGTCGAGCTCGACCGGGAGGTCCGCGATGCGCTTGGACGGCAGGTCGGTCGCCACGTCGATCTTGCGGCGCCGCACGATGCCGAGGTCGATGACCGCGCGCCGGGCCTCGGCGAAGAAGCCGGGGTCGGCGGGCGTGAGGCCCGCCTCCTCCAGCTCGCCCATGAGCACCGACGTGGGCTTGTCGCCGTCGATCCAGCCGAGGAACTGCCAGATGGCGCGGAAGTCGTCGATGTCGTTGATGAGCGGCGTGCCCGTCAGCGCCATGAGCAGCGGCGCGGACTGGCGCTGGCGGATGCTCTCCGCGAGCGCGAGCACGAACTTCGAGCGCTGCGACTGCAGGTTCTTGATGAAGTGCGCCTCGTCGACGACCATGCCCCGGAAGCCGAGCGTGCGCAGCCAGCCGATGTGGCGGTCGAGCACCTCGTAGTTGACGATGACGACGTCGGCGAAGGCGTCGAGCCCCGCGCCGTCGCCGTGGATCACGGTGGCGCGGCGGTGCGGCGTCCACCGCTCGACCTCGCGCTTCCAGTTCATCTTCACGACGTTCGGGACGACGACGAGCAGCGGGTACGCGTCGGCGACGGACGCGGCGAGCAGCGCCTGCGCGGTCTTGCCGAGGCCGGGCTCGTCGGCGAGCAGGAACTCGCGGTGGCCGAGGCGCACGCTCTCGAGGAAGCGCGCCTGGTGGCGCATGAGCTCGAGGCCGTGCGGGGAGAGGCGGTCGATGCGGGGGCTCTCGGGCAGGTCCATGCTCGCGATGCCGCCGCCGGCGCCGTACTCGAACGACTTGAACAGCGGGCCGAGCAGCTCCCAGTTCGCCAGCAGGCGGGTGGGCGGCGCGGCGGGCGCGGGCCGGTCGAGGTCGGGCTCGAGGAACGGGTTCGCGAGCACGCGGGCCTTGACCGACGGCGGCACGACCTGGCGCTCGTGCAGCTTGGCGAGGGCGGGATCCTCGGGCTCGGGCTCCGGCTCCTCCTCCACGACCATCTCCACGCCGCCGTCGAACAGCATGTGCTTGCGCATGGCGCGGGCGGTCTCCGAGAGCTTGGCGTCGGGATCCAGCAGCGGCAGCACCGAGGTGTCGCGCGCGGCCGTGCGGGCCAGGATGCTCGCGATGCCGTCGAGGCGCTTCAGCGTCTCGGCGCGCTCGGGGTCGCTGAGCGGGGTGGCCGGGTCCTTCGCGTGCGTGCGCTCCTCGCGCATCAGCACCGCGATGACCTGGAACTTCGTGCGGTTGACGGGCTTGAGCTTGCCGCGCTGGGCGGCCTGCTCGATCTCGCGCACGGCGCGCGCGAGCACGGGGATGAGCCCCTCGTTGTCGATCGTGCGCGTGCGGGCGGAGGACCGCCGCTGGCCGGTGCGAGCCATGCAACTCCTTGTTCACTGCCGGGGCCAGGCGCTGCCTGCGCTCCCGGATCGGAAGGACTTCTCGCCCGTCGCGCACGGTGACGCGTGCGGTCGGACGGTGGCGAGGGGACCGGCCTCAAGCAACCGGGGTTCCGGGTCGGGGGTGGGATCTGGGTCCGCCGCCTGCGCCCGGCCGCCTCGGGGAGGACGGGCACAGGGAGGAGTTTACGGCACGCGGGAGCCGCTCCGCGCCCGCGGCCGGTCGGGCGCGGCGACCCCGGCCTAGGGTGGACGCATGACGGATCAGGCGACACCCGCAGGCAGCAACGAGGCGGGCGCTCCCGGCCGCTACGTCGAGGAGGGGGAGTTCACCCGCGACACGAACTACATCGAGGACCGGATCCTCCGCGACGGCTCCCAGGGCTGGCCCGTCGAGGCCGGCCGCTACCGCCTCGTCGCGGCGCGCGCGTGCCCGTGGGCGAACCGCTCGGTGATCGTGCGGCGCCTGCTCGGCCTCGAGGACGCGATCTCGCTCGGCCTCCCCGGCCCCACGCACGACGCCCGCAGCTGGACCTTCGACCTCGACCCCGACGGCCGCGACCCGGTGCTCGGCACCGAGCGCCTGCAGGAGTCGTTCTTCGCGCGCTTCCCCGATTACCCGCGCGGGATCACGGTGCCGGCGCTCGTCGACATCCCCTCCGGCCAGGTCGTCACGAACGACTACCCCCAGATCACGCTCGACCTCTCCACCGAGTGGACCGAGCACCACCGCGAGGGCGCGCCGGACCTCTATCCGGTCGCGCTGCGGGCCGAGATCGACGAGGTCGCCGACCTCGTCTTCCGCGACGTGAACAACGGCGTGTACCGCTGCGGCTTCGCGGGATCCCAGGAGGCGTACGAGAAGGCCTACGACCGGCTCTTCGGCCGCCTCGATTGGCTGAGCGACCGCCTCTCCACGCAGCGCTACCTCGTCGGAGACACGATCACCGAGGCCGACGTCCGCCTGTTCACGACGCTCGCGCGCTTCGACGCCGTCTACCACGGCCACTTCAAGTGCAACCGGCAGAAGCTCGACGAGATGCCCGTGCTGTGGGCGTACGCGCGCGACCTCTTCCAGACCCCCGGGTTCGGCGACACCATCGACTTCGTGCAGATCAAGCAGCACTACTACCTGACGCACACCGACATCAACCCGACCCGCGTCGTGCCCGTCGGCCCCGAGACCTGGGGCTGGCTCGAGCCGCACGGGCGCGAGGATCTCGGTGGCCGCCCGTTCGGCGACGGCACCCCTCCCGGCCCCGTCCGCGAGGGCGAGCGCGTGCCCGACGGCCACGGCGCGGTGCCGCGCGGCGGACGCGAGACGCGCCCGTCCGAGGCGCGCGCCTCGGTCTCCGGGACGCCCGTGCCCGGATCGGCCGACGCCGCACCCGCGGACCGCGCCTGATGGCGTCGCGCACCGAGGCCGCCCGCGTCACGCCGCGGCGCCGGCTGCTCGGCCTGGCGATCCGGCACGTCCCCGCGGTCGCGCGGTCCATGCGCGGCACGCCCGCGGCGGGCACGCGCGTCGTCCGGCGCTCCCCCGGCGAGCAGGGCCTCCCCCTGGACATCGCCGTGTGGACACCGCCCGGCCACGACCGCTCGGCGACCGGATCCCCCGTGCTCGTCGTCCTCGCCCGGCACGACGGCGACTGGCTGCCGTCCACGCTCGCGAAGGACCTCCGCGCGGTGGTCGTGACGATGGCGCCCGACGACGACGCGCAGGCGCTCCGCGGCCTCTCGTGGATCGCGTCGCACGCGGCCGGCTGGAACGGCACGCCGGAGCGGCTCGGGATCCTCGGCGACGGGCCGGGCGCCGACCGCGCGCTGCGGATCACCGCGCTCGCCCGCGACGGCGACGGACCCGCCGTGCTGCGCCTCGTGCTCGTCAGCCCGTCCGGCGAGGTGCCGAGCGCCGGATCCGCCGACCGCCAGGGCCACGGCCGCGACCGGCTGCCCGACATGCTCGTGCACGTGGGCGCCGCGGATCCCCGCATCGACCACGTCGCGGAGGGCGTCACGGCGCTGAAGGCGGCCGGCGCGAAGACCCGGCTCGTGCGGATCCCCCGCGCCGACCAGGGCTGGCTCGCCTACCCGGCGGCCGACCCGGCGCTCGCCCGCCGGTCGCTCGACGAGATCGTCGCCTACCTGCGGCGCGGGCTCACCGAGGAGCGCGCGTTCGGGGTCGGCCCGGCGTAGGGGCGTCCTCGACGGGCACCTTCACGAGGATGCCCGCGGCGATGAAGACGATCGCGGCCACGTACTGCAGCGACTGCCACGTGACGGCCTCGACGGGGATCACGGCGACGGGGTTCCACATCACGGCGACGGCCGCGAGCAGCGCGGCGCTCCACCAGCTGCGGGCGCGCACCGAGAACACGATCATGATGAGCGCGAGGATCGCGACCGCGAACCGCACGACCGTGAAGAGGTCGCCGTCGATCACCGCGAATCCGGCCAGCAGCACGATGGCGCCGAGGAGCCCGGGCGCGAGCGACGGACGGGTGAAGGCGGGGGCGTCGGGGGTGCGGGTCACCTCGACAGTCTGCCAGCGCGCGCCGGGACCTCCCCCGCGAGGATGAGGTTCACGGTCGGCGGGCCGCGCGGGCGCGGGCCGCTCCTAGCCTGAGGCCATGACCTCCTCCCGCATGATCGCCCACGCGATCGCCCCGCTCGGCGGCGTCGTGTTCGCCGGCCTCTGGGTCCTCGCCGAGGCGGGCCGCGCCGACCTCGCGGGCGCCGCCACCCTCGCCGTGGCGCTCGGGGCGGCCATCGCCCTGGGCGTCTGGCTCCCGGCCGCGTCGCTCGCCATCGTCGTCGTGATCCCGGTGCTGCAGCTCGTGGGCCTCGCCCCGGCCGCCGAGTCGACCACGTGGCCGATGCACGCGGCCATCGGCGTCGTCGTCCTGCTGATCGCCGCCACGGGCGCGCGGCGGACGCGGCTCGCGGCCCTGCCCGTCGGCATCCTCGCCGCCGGGGCCGCCGCCCTCCACGTCACGATGCCGACCGGCGCCGTGCGGACGCGCCTCCTCGACTGGACGGACATGCTCGCCATGGGCGGCGCCCGGCCCGTCGGCGACGCGGTCGTCGTGCTGCTCCTCGCGGCCGTCGGCGCGGTCGTCCTCGCCTGGGCGCTCGGGTTCGCCGTCGGCGCCGCGCTGCGCCTCCGCCGGCTGGGCGCGGTGCTCGTGGAGGCGGAAGGCCGCCTGGCAGAGACCGACCTCGAGCTGCGGCTCGGGATCGAGCGCGCCCGCATCTCCCGCGACGTGCACGACTCGGTGGCGCACGCGCTCACCATCGTCGTGGCGCAGTCGGAGGGCGCGACGGCCATGTCCGCGCGGCGGCCGGAGATCGTGGCTGGCGCCCTCATCGCGATATCCGGCGTGGCACGCGACGCGCTGACGGACGTGCGCGGCCTGATCGAGCGCATCACCGAGGCCGGCGACGAGCTGCTGTCCCTCGCCGACCTGCCCGCCCTCGTCGATCGGATGCGCGACGTCGGCATGGGGATCGCCCTCGACGAGCTCGGCGAGCGCCGGCCCCTGCGGCCCGCGCACCAGCTCGCCGTCTACCGCATCGTGCAGGAGAGCCTGACGAACGCGCTCAAGCACGGCGGTGCGGAAGCCACCGCCGCCGTCGTGCTCGACTGGCGCGGTCCCGGGCTCGCGCTCCTGGTGCGCTCGTCGGGTCGGACCCCGCTCGTGCAGGCCGGCTCCCTGACGGGGTCGGGCGCGGGGATCCCCGGGATGCGCGAGCGCGCCCGCATCGCCGGCGGCTGGCTCACCGCCGAGCCCGACGCGGACGGCGAGTTCGTCGTCACCGCCTTCCTGCCCCTCGACGGCGCGGCCTCCCCGGCCGAGCCCGCCGCCGCCGCCGACGCTGACGCGATCGCGATCCGTGGCTGAGCGCGTGCGCGTGGCCGTGGTCGACGACCAGCCGCTCTTCGCCGAGGGGCTCCGCATGCAGATCGACGCCACCGACGACCTCGTCTGCGTCGGCATCGCCGGGGACGGCCGCACGGGGCTCGAGCTGGTGCGGCGCGAGTCGCCCGACGTGGTGCTGATGGACCTCCGCATGCCCGTGCTCGACGGCCTCGCCGCGACCGCCGCCATGCGCGACGGCGGCGACGAGGCGCCCCGCGTGGTCGTGCTCACCACCATGCGCGAGGACCAGGCCGTGCGCGCCGCCGCCCGGGCCGGCGCCGCCGCGTTCCTCACCAAGGACGCCCGACCCGAGGTCCTGCTCGCCACCGTGCGCGCGGCCGCTGCCGGCGGCGTGACGGGCGACATCGACGACCTCCTGCGCGACTTCGGATCCCCGGCGCCGCGCCCCGACCTCGACGTGCTCGCCACGCTGACGCCCCGGGAGCGCGAGACGTTCCTGCTCGTCGCGCGCGGGCTCACCAACACCCAGATCGCCGAGGCGTCCTTCGTCCAGGCGTCCACCGTCAAGACGCACGTGCAGGCGGTGCTCGCGAAGCTCGGGCTCCGCAGCCGCCTGCAGGTCGTCGTCTTCGCCCATGAGAGAGGACTGGTGCGGTCATGAGCGCATCCCCCATCCGCGCGTCCGCGGCACGTCTGGCCCGCCGGATCCGCACGCCCCGCGGCGTCGTCGCCGTCGTGGTCGCGGCCGGGCTCGTCGGCGTCGCCGTCGTGAACGCGCCGGTGCCGCGCACCGAGCCCGTCGCGGACCTCCCCGCGCGGGACGCCGCGGCCTGGACCATGCCGCTCGACGCGGCCGCGGGCGTCTCGATGGACGCCGTCGGCGTGGCCGAGGACATCCGCCTGCGGCCGTGCCTCGCTGAGCAGGGCATCGCGGACGAGGCGCCCGCGCTCGATCCGGTGGTGCTCCTCGCCCCGGAGTCGCACGCGGACGGGCGCCTCATCGCGCCGCCGCTCGACGCCGCGCGCGCCGCCGCGTACGGCCACGATCCGATGGTGGATCCCGCGCGCGCCGCGCTCCGCGAGTGGCGGATGGCGCACAACGACGGCACCGCGCGGGGTCGTGCGCTCGACGTCTGCCTCCCCGGCGTCCGCTCGGGCGTCTGGGCCAACGCCTCGACGAACCAGGGCATCCAGATGCGTGCGCTCGAGCTGCGGGCCGACGCCCGGGAGCGCGCCGTCCTCGACCCCGCGGTCGTCACGGCGGCCGGCGCCTGGCGCGACTGCCTCGTGGACTCCTCCGCGGACGCGCTCCGCGACCGGGGACGCGCGCTGCCCGCGGATCCGATGGCGCTGCTCGAGCCGGGCGATGATGCGCCCGCGGCGGACACCGGTCTCGCCCGGGCCGACGCGTCCTGCCAGGCGTCGTCGGGATACCGCGCCGCCCTGTACGACGCGCAGTGGCGCGAGGAGTCGCTCGTCACCGAGGCCGACGCCGCCATGCTCTCCTCCGCGCGGGCCCGCCAGGTGGTCGCGACGACCGCCGCGGTGCGCGAGGTGCTGCTCGGGGCTGGCGACGGCGCGGACGACCGCGGCTGACCCGGATGGCTCCGGGCGGACCGGGGCGGCGCCCGCGCCGAGCCGGATCCGCCCGCGCGCCGCCTACCCGTGGAACACTGGCGGCCGTTGCCCCGCCCGCCGCGAACGCCAGGAGCCACCGTGCCCGAGACCCTCGACGCTCAGCTCGACCGCATCGTCGCCGCGCGCGACCGCGACGACATGGGCCCGACCATCGCGGCCCTCCTCCCCCTGCTCGAGCGGCACCCCGACGACGCCCGCGTGCTCTACGAGGTCGGCGGCGCGTACGACACCGCGGGCGAGGAGGCGACCGCCCTCGACCTCTACGAGCGCGCGGAGGCGGCGGGGCTCGCGGGCGACATCCTGCGCCGCTGCCACCTCCAGCACGGGAGCACGCTGAGGAACCTCGGCCGTGTCGAGGAGTCGCTCGCGCTGTTCGCACGGGCGCGCGCCGAGTTCCCGGGATCGTCGTCCCTCGCCGTGTTCGAGGCCCTGACCCTGCACGCGGCCTCTCGGCCCGACGCCGCGCTCGCGAGCGCGCTGCGGATCGTGGCGGATCACGTCCCCGACGAGGAGCTGCAGCGCTACCTCCCCGCGATCCGCGGCAACGCCGGGTACCTCGACTCGCTCGACGTGCCCGCGGAGACCCCGTGACCGCACGCGCCTCGGGCCCCGGGGAGGACGGGCCCGCGTCCGAAGCCGTGGACGCCGACCCGTTCGTCGCGGATCCGTCCCGCGTCGGCTGGGTCGTGAGCACCTGGACGCACGACGACTCGCCCGCGTCGGGATGACCCCGGCGCTCGGATAGCGTGGACGAGCCCGACCTGCCCCGACCCCGAGGAGCCCCCATGCGCGCCGTCGTCTACGAGAGGTTCGGGGAGACGCCCGTCGTCCGCGAGCTGCCGGATCCCGTCCCGTCCCCCGCCGGCGTCGTCGTCCGCGTCGAGGCCACGGGCGTCTGCCGCAGCGACGCGCACGGCTGGCTCGGCCACGACGACGGCATCGAGCTCCCGCAGGTGCCGGGCCACGAGCTGGTCGGGCGGATCCACCAGGTCGGCCCCGAGGTCACGCGCTTCCAGGTGGGCGACCGCGTCACCGTCCCGTTCGTGTGCGCCTGCGGCCGCTGCGCCGAGTGCCGCGCGGGCAACGGCCAGGTGTGCCGCGACCAGACGCAGCCGGGCTTCACGCACTGGGGATCCTTCGCCGAGCTCGTCGCGCTGCACGACGCCGACGTGAACCTCATCCCCGTCCCCGACGACCTCGACGCCGGCGCCGCCGCGCTCCTCGGCTGCCGCTTCGCGACGGCCTTCCGCGGGCTCGTGCACCGGGCCCGGATCCAGCGCGGCGAGCGCCTCCTCGTCATCGGCTGCGGCGGCGTGGGCCTCAGCACGGTGATGATCGGCGTCGCGGTCGGCGCGGAGGTCATCGCGGTCGACGTCGACCCGGCCGCCCTCGCGCGCGCGTCGGAGCTCGGGGCCGAGTACACGATCGACTCGTCCGACCTCTCGGAGCTCGACGTCCTCGACGCGATCCACGCGGTCTCGCCGGACGGCGTGCAGGTGTCGGTGGAGGCGCTCGGCCGCGAGTCCACGCTCCGGATCAGCCTGCTCGCGCTCGCGCCGACCGGCCGGCAGGTGCAGATCGGCCTCTTCGCGAGCGAGCCGTCGGTGCCCGTGCCGTTCGTCATCAGCCAGGAGCTGAGCCTGCACGGCAGCCACGGCATGCCCGCGCACGACTACGCCGAGCTCATGGCCATGGTCGCGTCGGGCGCGCTCCGCCCGGAGCTGCTCATCGAGCACCGCATCCCGCTCGACGAGGCCCCGGCCGCGCTCGAGGCGCTGGCGTCGGGCGACCGCTCGAAGGGGATCACGCTGGTCGAGGTCGGCTGAGCGGAGCGCGGATCGCTACAGCGCGCCCTGCAGCTCCGAGCCGGCCGGGATCGGCACCAGCCGCGTGACGACGGCGGGTCCCGTGATGAGGCCCGCGAGCGAGGCGCCCATGCGGGCGACGGCCTCGCCCGCGCCGTGCGCGTCGAGCTCCGCGACGGACGACCACTTCTCGAGCATCACGATGGTGCCGTCGGGGGCGTCGTGGATCGCGTAGACCTCGCAGCCCTCCTCCTCGTGCACCTCGGCGATGCCGCGGGACAGGGCGGCGACCGCCTCGTCGTGCTTGCCCTCGACGGGCGTGAAGACGGCGGTGACGACGACGGGCTGGGACATGGGTTCTCCTCGGTTCGGGGTGGGACGGTTCGGGGTGGGACGGGACGCGTGCGCGGGATCGCTCACGGGCGCGGGATGTTCCGCAGGTTCGAGCGGGCGAGCTTCACGGCCTCGCCGACGCCGCCGTTCATCACGATCTTCGACATCGAGAGCGCGAAGCCCTTCACCTGCGCGGCCGTGATCTCCGGCGGGATCGAGAGCGCCATCGGGTCGGTCACGAGGTCGACGAGCGCGGGCCCGTCGTGCGCGAACGCGGCCTCGAGCGCGCCGCGGATGTCGGCCGGGTCCTCGACGCGCTGGGAGTGGATCCCGAGCGCGGCCGCCACCGCGGCGTAGTCGACCATGGGCACGTCGACCCCGAAGTCCGGGATCCCGTCGACGAGCATCTCGACCTTCACCAGTCCCAGCGTCGAGTTGTTGAACACGACGACCTTCACGGGCAGCTTGTAGGCGGCCACGGTCACGAGCTCGCCCATGAGCATGGCCAGGCCGCCGTCGCCCGAGACCGACACGACCTGCCGCTCCGGGTACGCGACCTGGGCGCCGATCGCCATCGGCAGCGCGTTCGCCATCGACCCGTGCACGAGCGACCCGATCATCCGCCGGCGTCCGTTCGGGGTGAGGTACCGCGCGGTCCACACGTTGCACATGCCGGTGTCGCTCGTGAAGACGGTGTCGTCGCCCGCGACCTCGTCGAGGATGCTGGCCGCGTACTCCGGGTGGATCGGCCGCAGCTTCTCCGCCTTCGTCGTGTACGCGCCGACGACCTGCTCCACCTTCTTGTCCTGCTCCTTCAGCAGCTTCTCCAGGAAGCGCCGGTCGGTCTTCCGCTCGACGAGCGGCAGCACCGCGCGGATGGTGGAGAGCGCGTCGCCGTGGATCGCGATGTCGACGTCGGTGCGGCGGCCGAGGCGCTCGGGCGCGATGTCGATCTGCGCGGTCCGCACCTCCTTGCCGGGCAGGAACTGGTCGTAGGGGAAGTCGGTGCCGATGAGGATCAGCAGGTCGGCACCCGAGATCCCGGCGGCCGCGGCGCCGTAGCCGATGAGGCCGGTCATGCCGACGTCGAAGGGGTTGTCCTGCTGGATCACGTCCTTGCCGCGCAGCGAGTGGCCGACCGGCGCCGCGATCCTGTCGGCCAGCTCCATGAGCTCGGCGTGCGCGGATCCCGCGCCGCGGCCCGCGAAGATCGCGACGCTCTTCGCGTCGTCGATGGCCGCGGCGAGCGCGCGCACGTCCTCCTCGGCGGGCACGATCGCGGGGCGCCGCGGCAGCGAGAACGCGGGCGCCTCGCCCTCGGCCTCGAACTCGGCCACGTCGCCCGGCAGCGTGATGACGCTGACGCCGCCGAGGGCGAGCGAGTGCCGCATCGCCTGGTCGACGACGCGGGGCGCCTGGACGGCGGTCGAGATCATCTCCGTGTAGTGCGAGCACTCGACGAAGAGGCGGTCGGGGTGCGTCTCCTGGAAGTAGCCGGAGCCGATCTGGTTCGTGGTGATGTGGCTCGCGATCGCGAGGACGGGCGCGCCGGAGCGGTGCGCGTCGTAGAGCCCGTTGATGAGGTGGAGGTGGCCGGGGCCGCAGGATCCGGCGCACACCGCGAGCTTGCCGGTGAGCTGCGCCTCGGCGGAGGCGGCGAACGCGCCGGCCTCCTCGTGCCGCACGTGGATCCAGTCGATGCCGCCCTTGCGGCTGCCGCCCGTGCGCCGCACCGCGTCGACGACCGGGTTGAGGCTGTCGCCGACGACCCCGTAGATGCGGCTCACCCCCGCCTCGATGAGCTGGGCGATGAGCTGGTCGGCGACCGTGCGAGCCATGTTGCGTCCTTCCGTCGGTGCCTCCAGTCAATACCCGCCGCCTCCGCGCGGGCTCCGCGCGGCGCGCGCTCCGGGAATGCGATCGCGCCCGGCGCGTTGACCCTCAGGTGACCGACACGACGACCGATCCCGCCCGCTCCGCCGCCGCCGACCCCGACGCCCTCGCCGCCTACGACTCCTGGCACCGGGCGCGCCTCGCCGCCGTGACGAGCCCGTTCGGCAGCCTCGCGCTGATCCAGACGACCTGGCTCGAGCCCGGCCGGGAGGTCAGCGACCTCGAGGCGCTCGACGGCCAGCCGGACACCGTGCAGCTGACGCGCATCGAGCGCATCTCGCTCGACACGGGCGAGCCCGAGCACGGCTACCGGCTGTGGGACTCGGCGTCACCGAAGAACCAGGCGTTCGAGGACATCGAGGTCTACCCGTACGCGCCCGAGTGGATCCTCGAGGGCCGCTTCGAGCGCGTCGACGACGACCGCGTCATCCCCTTCGAGCACATCGCCGACGCCGGCCGCACGCGCGAGCTGCCCGTGCCCGGCGACATCGTCGTGGAGATCGAGGGCGAGGAGGTGCGCCTCAGCGCGTTCGCCGACGGCGACCGCCTGCAGCTCGTCTTCGCCGACGCGACCACCGGCCGCGAGAGCTACGCCCCCAGCCGCTTCCTCTTCCTCCCCCGCCCCGACGGCGACGGACCCGTGACGCTCGACTTCACGCGCGCCGTCGTCCCGCCCTGCGGCTTCTCCGACTGGATGAACTGCCCGCTCCCGCCCGCCGGCAACCGCCTCGCCGCGGCCGTGCGCGCCGGCGAGCGCCGCGTGGTCTACCGCGACGAGGCCTGAGGCGCGGTCGGCACCTCGACGCCCGCGGCCCAGACGCGGGCGACCTCGAGGCCGGGCGTGAGCGCCACGACGTCCGCGACGGATCCCGCGCGCAGCAGGCCGTACCGGTCCTGGAGGCCGAGCGCCCGCGCCGGCACCGCGGTGAGCGCCGCGACCGCGTCCGGCAGGGCGAGGCCCACCTCGCGCACCGCGATCCGCAGCGCGCGATCCTGCGTGAGCGTCGATCCCGCGATCGTGTCGGTGCCCGCGAGCCGCGCGATGCCGTCCCGCACGTCCGCCTCGAGCGAGCCCAGCCGGTAGCGGCCGTCCGCGGATCCGGTCGCCGCCATCGCGTCCGTGACGAGCGCGACGCGGCCGGGCGCCGCGCCGAGCAGCAGGCCCGCGACGGAGGGCGCCACGTGCACCCCGTCGAGGATCAGCTCGAGCGTCACGCGCTCGTCGGCGACGGCCGCCATGATCGGGCCGGGCTCCCGGTGGTGGATCCCGGGCATGGCGTTGAACGCGTGCGTCAGCACGGTCGCGCCCGCGTCGAAGGCGGCCCGCGCCACGTCGCCCGAGCACGTGGTGTGCCCGACGGCCGCGACCACGCCGGCCGCGACCAGCCGGCGGATCGCGTCGAGGGCGCCGTCGAGCTCCGGGGCGATGGTGACCTGCCGTAGCGCGCCCTCCCCCGCCTCGAGCAGTGCCTCGATGCGCGCGGGCGTCGGATCCACCAGGTGCTCGTGCGCGTGCGCCCCCGCCGCGTGCGGCGACAGGAACGGGCCCTCCAGGTGCGCGCCGAGGACGGTGGCGTCGGCTGCCATCGCCTCGCGGATCGCGCCGAGCGAGCGCACGAGGTCGGGCACCGGGTTCGCGACGAGGCTCAGCACGGAGCGCGTGGTGCCGTGCCGCCGGTGCAGCGCGACGGCCGCGCGGATCCCGTCGGCCCCGTCGTCGTGGGATCCGCCCGCGCCGCCGTGCACGTGCAGGTCGAGGGAGCCGGGCACGAGCGTCGCGTCCCCGAGGTCGACGGTGCGGCCCGCGGGCGGGGCGTCGCGCCCGCTCCCGACCGCCGCGATCGCGTCGCCGTCGAGGTGGATCCACGCGTCGGCGGTCGTGCCCCGCGCGTCGACGGCCCGTGCCGCGCGGAGGAGGGTGGTCACGGTCTCGTCGCGCGCGGGCATGCCGCCATCATCCCGCACGCCCGCGTCGGGCCGCCGAGGCACCGCGACCCGCGGGATCAGGGCAGCAGCACGACCTTGCCGGGCGCGTGGCTCCTGCGGGTGAAGCGGTGCGCCTCCGCGGCATCGGCGAGGGCGAAGGTCCCCGCGATCCGGACCCGGAGGCGTCCGGCGCCCGCGTGGTCGACGAGCGCCTGGCGCACGGACGCGCGGTACTCGGTGCCCGCGTCCTGTCCGGGGCCGTAGCCGAGGAGGCGGATGCCGGCCTCCGCGCGCCGGTCGGATCCCGTGATCGACGCGATCCGCCCGCGGTCCGCGACGAGGGCGACCGACACGTCGAGCGCCTCGTCCGTGCCGACCGTGTCGACGGCCGCGTCGATCCCCTGCGGTGCCGCCGCGCGGATCCGGTCGGCCAGCCCCGTGCCGTGGGCGACGGGGATCGCGCCGAGGTCGCGCAGCACGTCGTGGTTGCGCTCCGACGCGGTCGCGACGACCGTGGCGCCCTGGATCCGCGCGAGCTGCACGGCCATGAGCCCCACCCCGCCGGATCCGCCGTGGACGAGCACGGTGTCGCCGGCCCCCGCGCCCACCGCGTGCAGGGCGTGCGCCGCCGTGGTCCCGGCCAGCATCAGGCCGGCGGCCTCCTCCTCGCCGAGCGCCGCCGGGCGACGGACGAGCGAGGACGGCGGCGCGACCACGTGGTCGGCGTACGCCGCGGTGACCGGGTAGACGACGACGTCCTCGCCGACGACCACGTCGCTCACGTCCGCGCCGACCTCGACGACCACGCCGGCGCACTCGAGGCCGAGCGTCGGCATCTCCTCGGTGAGGCCGGCCTCCTCGCGCTGGTCGTCGTCGACCTCGTGGAAGTCGCCGCCGTAGAGCTTCCAGTCGATGGGGTTGACGCCCGCCGCGCGGACGCGGACGACGACCTCCCCGGCTCCCGCCCGGGGCGTGGGGACGTCGACGACGGCGAGGACCTCGGGTCCTCCGTGCTGGCGGGGTCGGATGGCTCGGGACATGACGGGCTCCTTCTCGGGGGCGGCCCGTCCGTCGCATCCGGGTGGATGCGCTGCGGGCCTCGGCCAGTCTCGGGTCGCGCCGTCCGTGCGTCCAGTGCAATGCTGGTAAGCGTGCATTGCATCGCACGCAACCAGGAGGATCCATGGCCCAGCTCGACCTGAACCTGCTCCGCGTGCTCGACGCCCTGGTCGCGACGAGCAGCGTGACCGAGGCCGCGTCCCGCCTCGCCCTCTCCCCGCCCGCCGCCAGCCGCGCGCTCGGCCGCCTGCGCGTGAGCATGGGCGACGAGATCCTGGTGCGCGCCGGCCGCGGCATGGTGCCCACGCCGTTCGCGCTCCGGGTCGCCGCGTCGGTCCGCGCCCTCCTCGACGAGGCGGACGGCCTCACCCGCACCGGCGAGGACGACCCGTCCACCTGGAACCGCGCCTTCACCATCCGCATGAACGAGTCGCTGATCCCCGTGCTCGCGCCCGCCCTGACCGAGCGCGCGGTGGCCGAGGCGCCCGGCGTCCTGCTGCGGTTCGTCCCGCAGGAGTCCAAGGACGCCGAGGCCCTGCGCGACGGGTCGCTCGACCTCGACGTGGGGATGCGCGTGGCCTCGCCGCCCGACGTGCTCGCCGCGCCGCTCGTCACCGACCGCTTCGTCGCGGTCGTCGGCGCCCGCACGACGCTCGGCCGGAAGGCGACGCTCACGCTCGACGACCTCGTCGCCCACCCGCACGTCTCGGCGTCGCGGCGCGGACGCGCGCGCGGTCCCGTCGACGACGCCCTCGAGGCCACGGGGCGCACGCGACGCGTGGTCGCGGTCGCGCCCACCTACGCGGTGGCGGCCCTCATGGTGGTGGGCAGCGGATCCGTCTGCCTGCTCCCCGAGCTCATGACCGAGCGCCTGATCGACGGCGGCGTGCCGCTCCGCGCGCACCGGCTGCCGTTCGACCTGCCGGAGGTGCAGGTCGACCAGCGCTGGCACCGCCGCGCGGACGCGGATCCCGCCTCCCGGTGGCTCCGCCGCGCGCTCGACGCCGTGGCGGTCGACGTCGCGGCCGCGCGCCGCCGCCGCTAGCCGAGCACCTCGGGCCGCACCCAGTCCTTCCCGTGCACGTGCTGGTCGAGGAACGCGAGCACCGTCCGGTACCAGACCACCGATTGCTGGGGCTTGAGGATCCAGTGGTTCTCGTCCGGGAAGATCAGGAACCGGTGCGGCGTGGTGCCGTCGTCGGCCGCGTGGTGCTCCGCGAGCTCCGACCAGAGGCGCAGGCTCTCGCCCACGGGCACGCGGTAGTCGCGGTCGCCGTGGATCACGAGCATGGGCGTCACGATGTCGCGCACGGAGTGGTGCGGCGAGTTCCGGTCGAGGCCCTCCGCCGAGAAGATGCTCTGCCAGTACTGCGACGAGTCGGTGGTGGGGCCGAACTGGTCGAGCGCCCAGAGGCTCGCGTGGCTGACGATCGCGCGGAAGCGGTCGGTGTGGCCCGCGACCCAGTTCGCCATGTAGCCGCCGAACGAGCCGCCCATCGCGGCCGTGCGCGTCTGGTCGATGTCGTCGCGCGCCTCGACGGCGTCGGTGATCGACATGAGGTCGGTGAAGGGCGCCTCGCCCCACGCGTCCCAGCCGCGCGCGATGAAGTCGAGGCCGTAGCCGGTGCTCAGCGCGGGATCCGGGAGCAGCACCGCGTAGCCGCGCGCCACCATCACCTGCGGCGTCCAGCGCCAGCTCCACGCGTTCCAGCTGTTGAGCGGGCCGCCGTGGATCCACAGCAGCAGCGGCGCGGGCGCCTCGGCCGACGCGCCCTCCGGCAGCAGGAGCCAGCCGCGCACGCGCGCGCCGTCGGCGGCGGTCGTCTCGACCTCCGTCATGGTGCCGGTCGTCGCCGGCACGGGGGCGGGCGTCGCGAGCGCGGTGACGGATCCGTCGGCCGCGGACACGCGCACGGGGTGCGCGGGCGCCATCCACGAGGAGCGGAGCGCGAGCACGTCGCCGGTCTCGCGGTCGACCTGCACGTCGGTGTAGGAGTGGTCGTCCGTCGTGAGCTGCGTGACGGAGTCGTCGAGGCCGATGCGGAAGACGGGTCCGCGTCCGTCCTGGTCGGCCGTGACGACGAGCGCCTGCGAGTCCGCGTCGAACCGCAGGGACGAGGGCCAGCGGTCCCAGCCGGCGGCGAGGCGGCGGGCGCCGGATCCGTCGAGCGCCGACACCCAGATCTCCTGCTGCGTGGGCGCGGCGGGCGTGGCGCGGTCGGTGCGGATGCACGCGAGCAGCGCGCCGTCGGGGCTGATCACGGGCGACTCGACGTCGGCGCCCGGCACGTCGAGCAGCGTGGTCCGCTCCCCGGTCGCGACGTCGATCGACACGAGCGCCTGGCGGTCGCCGCGGCGCTCCTTCACGCCGACCGCGACGACGAGCGTGCGGCCGTCCGGCGAGAGCGCGGCGGCCGCGTGGTCGAGGCTGCGTCCCGGGCGCGGGGTGAGGTCGCGCGGGCGCGGCAGGGAGGTCGGGTACGGCTGCGCGGGGGCGGCGGGGGCCGCGGCCGCGGATCCGCCGTCCTCGGTCGCGGCCTCGGCCTCGGCGGCGAGCGCGGTCGCCGCGTCCGCCGTGGTGGGCCGCGCGGGCTCCTCCACGAGCGCGTCGGCGAGGTCGAGCGCGAACAGGTGCGGCTCGTCGGGGCCGAGGTCGTGGTCCCAGTACCGGACGGGGTAGGTCTCGTGCAGGATCGCGTTGACCTTGAGGTCCGATCGCGTCGTGCGCGCCACGGCGTCGGCCTCGAGCGAGGCGGATCCGGGCAGCAGCGGCGCCTGCAGGATCACCGTGGCGGCGTCGCGGGCGACGGCCGCGATGCCGTCCACGCCGCCGGCCAGCCGGGTCAGGGCGCGGGCCTCGCCGGCGGCGGCCGGGAGGATCCACAGCTGCGCCGCTTCCTTCCCGTCGGCGTCGTCGGCGTCGGGCCGGGAGGACACGAAGAGGAGGTCGCCGGTCGCGGTGAAGGCCGCGCCCGCCTCGCTCTTCGCCGAGCGGGTGAGGCGCTGCGGCACGCCGCCGCCGGCCGCGGGCACGACCCAGAGGGCGTGGCGGTAGCCGGTCCGCGCGGCGTCGAGGGTCGTGACGGTGAGCACCGCGCGGCGTCCGTCGGGCGAGAGCGCGAGGCCGCCGAGGCGCGGGATGGCGATGAAGTCGTCGAGCTCGGAGAAGGGGGTGGGGGTGACGGGCATGCTCCCACGCTAGCCGCGGCGCGCGACCGGCGTCGTCCGACCGAGCCTCCGCGACCGGCATCCCGCCCCGTCGCGCGCCGCCGGTCTCGGGATCCTTTGGGCCCAAATCCCTGGCGCCGTCACGGTAGGATCGACGCCATGGAGCGGCGAGCCGGTCGGGTCGGGAGGCCCGCGCGCGTCTCGCGGCGGCTGATCGCGGAGGCGGCCCTCGAGGTCGGCCTCAGCACGCTCACCCTCACCTCGCTCGCGAACCGCCTGGGCGTCGACCACTCGACGCTGTACCGGCACGTCGCCAGCCGCGACGACATCGTCCTCCTCGCCTGCGACACGGCCATCGCGCGCATGGACTGGCCCGAGGTCCCCGACTCCCCCGCGGCCGTGCTCGAGTCGCCGGACGACACCTCGTGGCGCACGTACCTCGAGCAGGCCGTCGAGCGCGTCTGGGACATGTACGACCGGCACCCGGGCCTCGCGAGCGCGATCCACCACCTCGACACGGCCCCCGACCAGGTCGTCCTGCGCTTCACCGGGGCGATCCGGGACCTCACCCGCATGGGCTTCGCGGAGGCGGAGGCCGTGCTGGTCCTCGACACCGTGCTCGACATCGGGGTCGAGTCCTACGTCGGCTGGGAGCGCGTGCTGGCCGCGGGGGGCGGCGCGGCCGACCGACCCGCGTCGTCGTCGCCCATCGTCGACGCCACGCTGCCGGCCGCCATGGGACGCGGGCTGCTCGCGCTGGCCGCCGACGGGATCGCGGTCGACCACGCGGCCGTGGCCGACGCCGCGGCGCCCCATGCATCCCGGCGCGGAGGCCCCGCGCACTCGTCGGGCGCCCCGGACGCGCTGCACGCGCGTGAGGAGGAGGCCCAGCGCGACGCCCTGGGCACGATGGACCGCGTCACGGCCCGGTTCTCGGGCGAGGTGGCGACGGGATCCGCCGCCACGCCGCGCGACTGGTGGCGGCGCAAGCTCGGCGTGATCCTCGCGGGCGTGGGCGCGCTGCGCTCCGCCGGACCCGACGCGGCCGACCGCTAGGAGCCGGCCGGATCCCCGGCGTCAGCGTCGGCCGCGTCGTCGGCGCCGTCGTGCGCCGCGAGAACGGGCGCGAGCACCGCGCGCACGGCGGCCGCCCCGTCGTCGGTGAGGTGCAGCCGGTCGTCCGTGAGCGTGGGATCGAGCTCGCCGTCGCCGAAGCCGAGGGCGGGCCACAGGTCGACGTGCTCGGCCCGGACCGCCGGCGCGTACTGGCGGATGTGCACGTTGACGACGCGGATCCGCTCGGCGTGCTCGCGCCCGCGCGGCGGCACCGACAGCACCACGAGCCGGGCCGTCGGCAGGTCGCGCCGGAGGTGCGCGAGGATCGTCTCCAGCCCCCGCACGGTCTCCTCGGGACCGCGGCGCGCGGCTCCCAGGTCGTGCGTGCCGCAGGAGACCACGACCGTCGACGGCTCGGCGGCCACCGCCTCCGGCAGGAGCGCGAGCACGTCGTCGGTGGTCTGGCCGGCCCGGCCGAGGTCCACGATCCGCGGCTCCCCGCCGTCTCCGTCGGGACCGGGGACGATGCCGCCCCAGCCGCCGTCCCCCGTGAGGCTGTCGCCCAGCAGGACGGTCGTGCGTTCGCGCGGTGCCATGGATCCGCCTCTCGTCGTGCCCATCATGGTCCCCGCGCCCGCGGAAGTCACCGGGTCGACGCCCGGCCTCAGCCGTGCTGTCGACGCGCCACCCGGCGCCACCAGCGGCGCCGGCGCGGCGAGAGCACGAGGACGGCGACCGCGACGAGGAGCGGGAGGGACAGGATCACTGCGACGAGCGCGCCCGCCTGCCCGGGGTTCAGGGGGATGCCGAGGACGTCGATGGTGACGCGCGAGGCGGCGCCGTCGGTGAGGTCGGTGATTCGACGGTCCCCGGCCGCGTCCACCGGCACCGGCTTCCACGCCTCGGACGCCGCGGGGTCGGGCGTGCTCGTGGCCGCGGGCGCCTTCGAGGCGGCGGGCGGGTCGCCCGCGATGATCGCGAGGTCGGCGCGCGCCTGCACGGGCGCGGACACGCTCATCGTGACGGCGGTCGCGAGACCGGCCGACGCGAGCGCGATCCCCACGAGGGTCAGGAGGATCAGGCCGACGCGCGGGGCCCTGATCCCGCGGCTCACCGTGCGGCCCCCTCGAGGGGACGCCCGGCCTCGCGGCGCTTCGTCGCGGCGAGCGCCTTCGCGGTGATGCGCGTGGCCATCGACGTGAAGATCACGCCGTGGAAGGGCAGGATCGAGAACCAGTACAGCCGGCCGGCGAGGCCGGAGGGGAAGAAGATCGCGCGCTGCCGGTAGTCGCTGCCGCCGCCCTCGCGAGGCGTGGAGCTGAGCTCGAGCCAGGCCTCGCCCGGCACCTTCATCTCGGCGCGCAGCCGCAAGGAGGATCCGCGCTCGATGTGCTCGACGCGCCAGAAGTCGAGCGCGTCGCCGGTCTGCAGGGTCGTCGCGCTGCGACGGCCGCGCCGGAGGCCCACGCCGCCGACGAGCTTGTCCATGTACCCGCGCGCCGCCCAGGCGACGGGCAGCGAGTACCAGCCGTTGTCGCCGCCGATCGACTCGATCACGGCCCAGAGGTCCTCGGGCGCCGCGTCGGTCGAGCGCTCCTTGAGGTCGAGGTAGACGGTGTGGCCCGACCAGTCGGGATCGCTCGGCAGGAGGTCGCTGGGCGCGCCGACGACGGCGGAGTCCTTCCAGCTGGTCTCCACGACGCCGTCGCGCATCTTGCCGAGCGCGAGGCGCACGGAGCGGCGATAGCCGGTGAGGCCGCCATCGGGGTCGGGGATGTAGGTGGAGATGTCGTGCTCGCCCATCACGCAGTCGTACTGGAGCGACTCGATGATCGGCACGGCGAGCGTGCGCGGGATCGGCGTGACGACGTTGACCCAGTGCGCGGCGAGGCGCGGCGCGAAGACCGGGATGGAGGCGATGGGCCGCTGCGGGAGGCCGGCCTCGACCGCGTAGCCGTTCATCATCTGGCCGTAGCGGAGCACGTCCGGCCCGCCGATGTCGAAGGTGCGGTTGAGGTCGTCCGGCAGGTCGGCCGCGGCGACGAGGTAGTAGAGGACGTCGCGGATCGCGATGGGCTGGATGAAGTTGCGCACCCAGCCGGGCGCGGGCATGAAGGGCAGCACCTCGGTGAGGTGGCGGATCATCTCGAACGACGTGGAGCCGGATCCGATGACCACGCCCGCCTGCAGCGCGATGGTCGGCACGCCGCTCGCGAGGAGCACGTCGCCGACGGCCTTGCGGCTCGCGAGGTGCTTCGAGAGCTGCGGGGTGTCGGGGTGCAGGCCGCCGAGGTAGACGATGCGCCCGACGCCCGCGGCCTTCGCGGCGCGGGCGACGTGCTCCGCGGAGGCGCGCTCCGACGTCGCGAAGTCGCCCTTGGACCCCATGCCGTGCACGAGGTAGTACAGGACGTCCACGCCGTCGACCGCGGGCACGAGGGTGGCCGCGTCGGCGAGGTCGCCCTGCACCACCTCCACGTCCTCGCGCCACGGGACGTCGGTGAGGCGGCGCGGATCCCGCACGAGGACGCGCACCCGGAAGCCGGCCTCGAGGAGGCGCGGCACGAGCCGACCGCCGATGTAGCCCGTCGCTCCGGTCACGAGGGCGAGACGGGAGGCGGCGCTCGGCGATGTCATTCCCTCACGCTAGGCAATCAGCCTGGCAAGCGGCTCCCAGGAGCCGGGACGCGTGGTGGACGCCGCCCGCGGATCAGCCCTCGGCGGACTCGAGCTCGGCGAGGTACCGGCGCCAGGTCGCGCCGTGCTCGGCCTCGCACGTCGACCAGTCGACCGGGCGGCCGTGGACGAGGTCCTCGAGCAGGTCGAGGTGCAGGCGCCAGCTGGCCTTGATGACGTTCGCGATGCCCGCCGGCATGAAGCCGGAGACGGTGACCCCGAGCTCCGTCTGCCGGTCGCGCGGGCCGCCGGGCACCTCCTGGAGGCGCAGGAGGAAGCGCGCCGTGACCTCGCTCTCGTGCACGAACGTGTAGTCGATCGCCCGCCCCTCCTCGAAGCGCGTGACCGTGCCGCCGGACGCGGAGGCGAGGCTGCGGTCGGGCACCGTCATCCACTCGAACCAGAAGTCGCCGCCGTCCTCCTGCTCGATGGACGCCTCGGCCAGCCAGCCGGAGACCATGTCGGGGTCGGAGACCGCGTCCCACACGATGAGCGCGGGCAGGTCGATGAGCCGGCGGAAGACGAACTCGTACGGGAGGAAGACGGTGGACTCGCGGGCCTCGGAGAGGACGGAACCGGGCAGGGCGGGGAAGCGCGCGCGGTCCTCCGCGCGGTCGTCGTCGAGGCCGGCGGAGGCGGGCATGCCCTCGTCGAGCTCGCGCGAGGCGAGGCGCGCCTCGGCGGCGTCGGTGTGCTCGAGGGCGGGGGCGCCGCCGCGGCGGGCAGGGGTCGCGCTCTCGGCGCGCGGGTCGGACGCCTCGCGCGGGGCCTGTCCGGGGGTGTGATCGGGATCCACGTGCCGAGCCTAGGCGGGGCCGCGGATCCGGTCCGCGAATTCCACACAGGTGTCAGGGCATGGTGCGCGCGGCGTCACGCGGACGGCGGGCCGCGCGTCTCGCGAGCGGCAGCGCGGCCGCCCGTATCCTGGACGCCGGTCGACGGGCGGATCCGGGACCGGGACAGGACGAAGATGCCTCGCACGCTCGCGCTCGCCGTCGACTTCGGCGGCACCAAGGTCGAGTCCGCGCTCGTGGACGACGCGGGCCGCGTGCTCGAGGGCAGCCGCTTCCGCGGCCCCACGGGTCCCGAGCGCTCCGCCGACGAGCTGCTCGACGCCGTCCTCGGGGTCGCCCGCCGGGCCCTCGCCACCCTGCCCGACGACGCCGAGCTCGTCGGCACCGGGCTCGCGGCGGCGGGTCCCGTCGACGTGCCGCACGGCCTCGTCTCGCCGCTCAACGTCCCCGCCTGGCGCGACTACCCGCTGCGCGACCGCCTCGCCGAGCTCACGCCCGACGTGCCCACCACCCTGCAGATGGACGGCCTCGCGATCACGCTCGCCGAGCACTGGGTCGGCGCCGGCCGCGGCCACGACCACGTGATGGGCATGATCGTCTCCACGGGGATCGGCGGCGGCCTCGTGCTCGGCGGCCGCACCGCCGCGGGCTCGACGGGCAACGCCGGCCACATCGGCCACGTCGAGGTCACCGGATTCGACGACCCGTGCACCTGCGGCGGCCGGGGCTGCGTCGAGGCCATCGCGTCGGGACCGAAGAGCGTCGCGTGGGCGCGCGCCCAGGGCTGGACGGGATCCACGGGCGAGGACCTGGCGGCCGGCTACCGGGCGGGCGACGAGATCGCGGTCGCGGCCGTGCGGAGGGCGGGCCTCGCGATCGGCCGCGCCATCGCGTCGGCCAGCTCGCTGGTGGACCTCGACGTCGTCGCGATCGGCGGCGGCTTCAGCCGCGTCACACCCGACCTGTTCGACATGATCCGCGAGCCCATCGCCCTCCGCGAGCAGTTCGGCTTCGTCACCAAGACGCGCGTCGTCCCGTCCGGCCTCTCCTCCGACGGCCCGATCATCGGCGCCGGCGCGCTCGTGCACCGCCGGGAGATGGTCCCCAGCTCCTGAGCCGGCGGCCCGAGCCGGTCAGCGCTCGCGCACGGCCTCGCGGGGCGCGCGGTCCCAGGTGTCCTCGAGCATGCGCGGCTTCGCGAGGTAGAAGCCCGACGCGGACGCCACCGCGACCATGGCGAACAGCATGAGCAGCGGCGCGGTCCAGCCGCCGGTCGCCTCGTGCAGCACGCCGAACAGCAGAGGGCCGATCGCGCCGATCGAGTAGCCGATGCCCTGCACGAAGCCGCTGAGCGCGACCACTCCCCCGTGCGTGCGGGTGCGGAGGTTGATGAGCACGAAGACGAGCGGGAACAGCAGCGGCCCGAGCCCGGCTGCGGCGACCCAGACGAGCGGCGCCGCGGCGGGCGCGACCAGCAGGCCGACGTAGCCGACGACGAAGAAGAGGACGCCGAGCTGGATCAGGATGCCGACGTTGCGCATCCGGGCGGCGAGCAGCGGCATGATGATCGCCGTCGGGAGCCCCATGAAGCCGAAGACCGCGAGCAGCACGCCCGACTCCACCGCCGTCTGCCCCGCGGTGTCCTGCAGGAGCGCGGGCAGCCAGGCGAACATCGCGTAGGCGTTGAACGACGAGGCGGCCTGGATCCCCACGAGCGCCCACGCCACCGGCGAGCGGAAGACGCGGCCGGTGACGGCGGCGGGCGCCTCCTCCACCTGGTCGAGCGCGGCGGCGGCCTCCCGCTCCCGGCGGGTGTCGCGGCGGTGCTGGACGAGCAGCGCGACCCACGGCACGAGCGCGACGACCGCGACGGCGGCCCAGGCGCCGATCGCGACGCGCCAGCCCGCGCTGTCGGCGAGGGGCGCGGCGACGAGCGAGGGGACGCCCGTGCTGATCGACAGCATGACGGTGGTGAGCGAGGTGAGCGGCCCGATCCGGCCGGGGAAGTACTTCTTCACGAGCGGCGGGAGGAGCACGTTGCCGAGGCCCATGCCCGCGAGCGAGAGGACCGTGCCGACGCCGAAGACGACCACGGCGTCGGATCCGGCGCGCAGCAGGTGCCCGACGACCATGGCCACGAGGCCCACCACCACGGTGAGCTCGAGGCCGAGGCGGCGCGAGATCGCGGGCGCGAGCAGGCCGAACAGCGCGAAGCAGACGGGCGGCAGCGCGCCGAGGACGCCGATCGAGACGGAGTCGAGCGGCACGTCGCGGCCGATCTCGTCGACGATCGGCGAGAACACGGCGACGGCCGTGCGGAGGTTGAGGGCGACCAGCACGATGCCGACCAGGGCGAGGAGCGCGCCCGCACGGGGAGCTGCGGGAGTCGTCGTCACCACCAGATTCTACGGCGGCCGGAATAGGCTCTCGGCCATGAGCGAGATCTCCCGGCACCTGCCCCTCAGCCAGCGCCCGTCCGAGCCCGAGGCGAAGGTCACCGGCGTCTGGAGCGCGGAGATCGCCGACGTGCTCGACCGCACCGCCGACCTCCTCGCGTCCCTCGACGCCGACGGCTGGGAGGCGGCCAGCATGTGCGAGGGCTGGTCCGTGCGCGACGTCGCCGGCCACATCGTCTGGCGGGTCGGCGCGAGCAACGCCGCCATGGTGCGCACGGCCGTGGGATCCCTGCGACGCCGTCCGCACCTCAACCCCATGCACGTGATGGACGACCTCAGCGCCGACGAGGCCGCCCGCTCCCCCGAGGAGCTGGTCGCCCGGATCCGCGCCATCGCCGCCGACAAGCGCGCCGGGAAGGGGCGCAAGCGCCTGCCGGAGCTGCTCGAGGTCGTCGTGCACGGGTTCGACATCGCGCACGCGCTGAAGGCCGACCTCGAGCTCGACCACCGGTCGACGGGTGCCGTCGCCGTCGCGCGCGCCGCGATCGCGCCCGCGCAGGTCCGCGGGGTGCTGCGGGCACGCACGCTGCGCGCGTCCGACGCCGGCTGGAGCGTGGGTCACGGCCCGGCGATCGAGGCGACCGCGTCGACGCTGATCATGTACCTCTTCGGCCGCACGCCCCGGCCCGAGGGCGACGCGGCGGCATCGCCGGAGGACGGGACCGCTGCCGGCGCCTAGGAGCCGAGCACGGCCCGGGTGCGGACCACGTCGTCGGTCATCTGCGCGATGAGCGGCTCGCGGCCCTCGTAGGCGACCATGCCGCGGATCCGGGAGACGAACACGACCTCCACCTCGTAGTCGTAGAGGTCGAGCGTCTCGTCGAGCACGAACGCCTCGACGACGCGCGGCCGGACGCCCGCGAACGTCGGGTTGGTGCCGACCGAGATGGCCGACGGGTAGGTGCGGTCGCCGTCGCGGAGCCAGCCCGCGTAGACGCCGTCGGCGGGGATGAGGCCCTCGGCCTCGGGCGACAGGTTCGCGGTGGGGAAGCCGAGCTCGCGGCCGCGCTTCTCGCCGTGCACGACGAGGCCGCGGACGGCGGGGGCGCGGCCGAGCAGCTCGGCGGCGGCCTCGACGTCGCCGCGGTCCATGAGGTCGCGGATCCAGGTGGACGAGACCTTGCGGCTGCCGTCGGGCATGACGTCGCCGACGACGACCGTGCGGAAGCCGTGGCTCTCGCCGAGGCGCGTGAGCGTGGCGGCGTCGCCCGCGCCCTGCGCGCCGAAGCGGAAGTCCTCGCCCACGAGCACGACGCGGGCGCGGAGGGCGTCGACCAGCACCGTGCGGACGAACTCCTCCGGGCTCAGCCGCTGGAGGCGCTCGTCGAACGGGAGCATGAGGGTCGCGTCGACGCCGAGCTCGGCGAGCAGCTCGATCTTCTGCCGGTTGCTCACGAGGCTCTGCGGCCGCGCGGCCGGAGCGAGCAGCGCGGCGGGGTGGCGGTCGAAGGTGACCACGGCGGACGCGAGGCCCTCGTCGGCCGCGATGCCGAGGAGGCGCCGGATCACCGCGCGGTGGCCCGCGTGGACGCCGTCGAACTTGCCGATGGTGACGGCGCTCGGCCCGAAGCCGCCCGGCACCTCGGCCGGGTCGTGGACGACGAGCACGGTCAGCGGTCCCCGCGCACGGGGCGCTCGTCGACGGCGCTCACGCGCGAGCGGCCGCCGCGGCGGAGCCACAGCAGGCCGAGCACGGGCAGCACGAGCGGGATGAACACGTAGCCGTAGCCGTAGACCGACCACACGCTGTCGTGCGGGAAGAGCTGGGAGTCGACGAGGCTCAGCGTGCCGACGACGAGGACGCCCACGAGCTCGAACGCGATCGTGGCGAACGCGATCCGGTACCAGCGGCGCGCGGCCTCCGGGGTGCGCGCCGGGGCGACCAGCGCGACGGTCGCGACGATGTAGACCACGGCGGCGAGCGCGGAGAGCGCGTAGGCGACGGGCGCCTCGTCGAACTTCGTGAGGATCTGCGTGACCGAGCGGCCCGTCGCGGCGAGGGCCAGCAGCCCGTAGAAGAAGACCAGGACCCGTCCGAGACCGGTCATGCGCGAGGTACGGGAGTCAGTCATGGCACCTGCGATTATCCCCTACCCGAGGGAGAGGCGGTCACGCGGACTGGACGTTCCAGATGACGTCCATCCGGTAGACCATGATCGCGATGGCGAGGCACGACGCCCCCAGGATGATCGTGCTCCACCTGGTGCGCTCGACCAGCGCCCAGAAGACGGCGAGCGGCGGGATCACGAGGCCGCTCAGCAGGTAGGCGTAGTACTCGACGAGGTTGCCCGACGGCGGGTTGCCGACCGCGGGCGCGACGATCGCGATCACGAGCTGCACCACGAGCAGCACCTCGACGAGCGCGGTCGGGAGCACCGTCAGGTCGCTCGGCTTCCGCCCGATCGCGCCGACGACGAGGCAGAGCACGCCCGCGACGACGGCGACGGCGATCTGCGCGACCGTGAACCAGCCGATCACGAGGCGCCCGCCTCGTCGGCCGGGAAGTTGACGATGGACGTGCCCGTGCGGCCGCGGAAGCCGACCAGCCCCACGAGCCGGCCGTCGGGCGCGACCGCGGCGAGCGGATCCTCGGTGGGCGCCTCGTCGGGCGTCGTGAGCTTCTTGCCGTGCCCGAGGTCGACGGCCTCCTGGTCGGTGAGGTGCAGCACGTCGAAGAGGCGCGCGGCCGCGTCCGCCGGCGGGATGAGGCGGTCGGCGACCACCAGGTCGTCGATGGCGACGGCGTCGTCGACGTGGAACGGGCCGACGCGCGTGCGGCGGAGCGCGGTGAGGTGGCCGCCGACGCCGAGCTCGCGGCCGAGGTCCCGCGCGAGCGCCCGCACGTAGGTGCCGGAGGAGCACGTGATGCGGACGTCGAGGTCGAGCTGCGCGCCGTCCTCCTCGCCCTCCTCCGCCTCGACCGCGTCGAAGCGCAGCACGTCGAACGCCGAGACGGTGACCTCGCGCGCGGCGAGCTCGACCTCCTCGCCGGCGCGGACGCGGGCGTACGCGCGCTTGCCGTCGACCTTGATGGCGCTCACGGCGCTCGGCACCTGCGAGATGGTGCCGCGGAGGCCGGCGATGGCGCGCTCCACGTCGGCGACGGCGAGGTCGCGGATCCGCCCGGGCTCGGCGCGCGAGACGACCTCGCCCTCGCGGTCGTCCGTGGTCGTGGCGCGGCCGAGGCGGATCGTCGCGAGGTACTCCTTGTCGAGGCCGACGAGGTACGTGAGCAGGCGCGTGGAGCTGTTGACGCCGAGGATCATGAGGCCGGTCGCCATCGGGTCGAGCGTGCCCGCGTGCCCGACCTTGCGGGTGCCGGCGAGGCGGCGCGTGCGGGCGACGAGGTCGTGGCTCGTCCACTCCCCGCGCTTGTCGATGAGGAGCAGGCCGCTCGCGGTGGAGGGCGCGGCGCGGGGGGTCGGGGTTTCCATGGCCCCACCATCATGCCGTGCCCGGGCCGCCGCCCGGCTCCCTCGGAGACGTCCGGCCTAGGATCGAGGGCGTCGGAGGAGGACGCGTGCGGATCGGTGTCTTGGGTGCGGGCGCGGTCGGCGGCACCATCGCGGCGCTCCTCGAGCGCGCCGGTCACGACGTCGACGTCACCGCGCGCGGGCCGCACCTCCGGGCGATCCAGGACCGCGGCCTCCGCCTCTCCGGCGGCTACGGCGACCACGTCGCGCGCGTCGCGGCGGCCGAGCGGCTGGGCCGTCCGCCCGAGCTCGCGATCGTCGCCACCAAGATCGCCGACGCCCGCGACGCCATGACCGAGAACGCGGGCTGGCTCCGCGGGATCCCGGTGCTCGTCGTGCAGAACGGGCTCTCAGCGATCACGATGGGCGTCGAGTGCCTGCCGCGCTCGCAGGTCATCGGCGGGCTCGCGCTCGTCGCGGCGTCGCTCAGCGAGCCCGGGCTCGTCACGGTCACGACGCCCGCGGGCATCCAGATCGGCACCGCGGACGGCCCGGCCGGCGCCGACGTCGCCCTCGTGCGCGAGGTGCTGGATCCCGTCATGCCCGTCACGGTCGCCGCCGACTTCCGCGGCGCCCAGTGGACGAAGCTCGTCATCAACGGGATCAACGCGGTGCCGGCCATCACCGGCCTCAGCGTGCAGGCGGTCATCGCCGAGCCCGTGCTGCGGCGGATCGTCACGCGCACCATGCAGGAGACCGTGCGCACGGGCCTCGCGCGCGGCGTGACGTTCGGGCCGCTCGGCGGCCTCACCCACCGTCGCCTGCGGCTGTTCGCGTCGCTGCCGCTCCCCCTCGCCGAGCGCCTGCCGGTCTCGCTCGCCCGGAACATGGGGCAGGTGCCGAACCCCGGGTCGACGCTGCAGAGCATCCGCCGCAACCGCCTGACCGAGGTGGACCACCTCAACGGCGCGGTCTCCGCGCTCGCTCCGGGGGCGGGCCAGGACGCGCGCGTCAACGCCGCGCTGGTGCAGCTCGTGCACGGCGTGGAGACCAGCGGGCGGCACATCTCGCCCGCGGAGCTCGCGCGGCTCGTCCCGCGCTGAGCGCCTGGCGGCCGGGAGCCTTCAGCAGCTGTCGGCGAAGACGCGGCGCGGGAGCTCGGGGTCGGTGACGTCGACGATCATGCTCGCCGCCCGGCGCGGGTTGACCTGGCGGATGTAGCGCGCGTGCGCCTCCTGCTCCGCGGCTCCGGCGTCGCCGCCCGAGGTCGCGAGCGGCTCGTCGGGCAGCAGCAGGTAGACGACGCCGTTCCACAGGCCGCGGAGCTCCGGGGTCTGCAGGGCGTCGCCCGCGACGATCAGCACGGCGTCGGCGGGGGCATCCGTCACGACGTCGCCGTCCGGCCGCAGCGAGAAGTCGCCGTCGGCCTTCCGGAACGGCCGGACGAGCGCGTCGCGGAGGGCGTCCGGGGCGGGAGCGCCGCCGTCGGGCGCGAAGTCGGCCGCTGAGGCGACGTACGCCCCGCGGCCGTCCGCGCGCAGCACGTCGGCGAGGTCGTGCGCGAACGCGTTCGGGTCCGCGAGCGGTCCGCCGTCGACCGCGAGGAAGGCGCGTCCGCGGCCGTAGTTGTGCAGGAACTCGTCGGCGAGCGAGGACAGGACCTCGGCGCGGGAGGCGCGGTACAGGGGCATGCGCCGAGCCTAGGCTCATCGTCTCGTACGCTGGCCGGATGCCGGAGACCGCCATCGCCCCCCGGATCACCGCGTGGTTCCGGGAGAACGCCCGCGACCTGCCCTGGCGGCGCGAGGGGTTCGGATCCTGGGGCATCCTCGTCAGCGAGTTCATGCTGCAGCAGACGCCCGTGGTGCGCGTGATCCCGCGGCTCGAGGAGTGGCTCGCGCGCTGGCCCGTGCCCGCGGCGCTCGCCTCGACGCCCGCGAGCGAGGCCGTCCGCGCCTGGGGCCGCCTCGGCTACCCGCGTCGGGCGCTGGCCCTGCACGCGTGCGCGGTCGCGATCGTCGAGCGGCACGGCGGCGAGGTCCCCGAGGACGTCGACGCCCTGCTCGACCTGCCCGGCGTCGGCCCGTACACGGCGCGCGCGGTCGCGGCGTTCGCGTTCGGCCACCGGCACCCGGTCGTCGACGTCAACGTGCGGCGAGTGCTCGCGCGCGCGGTCGCCGGCCAGGGCGATCCCGGCCCCGCGCGCACGAAGGCCGACCTGGCCGCGATGGAGGCGCAGCTACCCGACGACGTGGCCGAGGCGCGCCTGTTCAACGCCGGCGCGATGGAGCTCGGCGCCGTCGTCTGCACGGCCCGCGCGCCGCGCTGCGACGAGTGCCCGGTGCGCGACCTGTGCGCGTGGCGCGCGGCGGGGTACCCGGCCTACGACGGGCCGGCGCGCGTCGTGCAGAAGCGGTACGAGGGATCCGACCGCCAGGTGCGCGGCCTCCTGCTCGCCGAGCTGCGGTCGAGCCACTCCCCCGTGAGCGCGGCCGATCTCGCGACCGCGTGGCCGGAGCCCGTGCAGCGCGGGCGTGCGCTCGACGGGCTGATCGCCGACGGGCTCGCGGTGCGGCAGCCCGACGGGACGTACGCCCTGCCCAGCTGACGGGCGGCGGTCGACCGGTGCGGGCGCCCGCCGACCGGGTGGATCAGTGCGCGGGCTCGTACCCGGGCGCCGAGCGGTCGACGTCGTCGTCCGGCTCGTCGTCCTCGTCCTCGTCCTCGTCCTCGTCGTCCTCCCCGATCACGCGGGGCTTGACGTACGGGTCCTCGTCGCCCGCGTACACGCCGGCCTTGGCCTGGGCCTGCACGTCCGCGTCGCGGCGGCGGGCCTCCTCGAGGAGGGCGTCGATCGCGGCCGCGTTCTCCGGGACGCCGTCGAGGATGAACTCGAGCGACGGCGTGAGGCGCGCGGTGATGTTCTTGCCCACCTCGCTGCGGAGCATGCCGGTGGCGGACTTGAGGGCGGCGGCCGTGTCGGCGCGCTCCTCGTCGGTGCCGTAGACCGTGTAGAAGATGCTGGCGTGCTGCAGGTCGCCCGTGACGCGGACGTCGGTGACGGTCACGAATCCGAGGCGCGGGTCCTTGATCCCCCGGTCGAGCTTGCGCGCGACGATCTCCTTGATGCGGTCGGCCATCTTCCTGGCCCTCGCGTGATCGACCATGGTCGACGTCCTTCCGTGACGGATGCGGCCGGGCGAGCCCCGGCATCGTGCTCGTGCCCCGCGGGTGGCGGGTGCGACCGGACGCGAGCGCCCGGGTCGTGCTGGTGACCCGCGTGTTGCGGGTACGGCCGGACGCGAGCGCCCGGATCGTGCTGGTGCCCCGCGCGTTGCGGGTGCCGCCGGACGCGAGCGCCCGGATCGTGCTGGTGCCCCGCGGGTGGCGGGACGGGGAGGGCCCCGCTCCCCTGGTGGGGAGCGGGGCCCGGATCGGCCGGGGTCAGACCCGCGGCTTCTCCTTCATCTCGATCGTCTCAATCTCGTCGCCGATCTGGATGTCGTTGAACTTGCCGAGGCCGATGCCCGCCTCGAAGTCCGTGCGGACCTCGGACACGTCGTCCTTGAACCGGCGCAGCGACTCGATGGCCAGGTTGTCGCCCACCACCACGCCGTCGCGGATGACCCGCGCCTTGGCGTTCCTGGTGATGGTGCCCGAGCGGACGATGACACCCGCGATGTTGCCGAACTTGGAGGAGCGGAACACCTCGCGGATCTCGGCGACGCCGGACTGGACCTCCTCGAACTCGGGCTTGAGCATGCCCTTGAGGCTCGACTCGATCTCCTCGAGCGCCGAGTAGATGACGCTGTAGAAGCGGATGTCGACACCCTCACGGGCCGCGCGGGCGCGGGCCTTCGGGTCGGGGCGGACGTTGAACCCGATGATGATCGCGTTGTCGATCGTCGCCAGGTTGACGTCGCTCTCGGTGACCGCTCCGACGCCGCGGTGGATGATCCGCAGCTGCACGGAGTCGTCCACCTCGATCTTCATGAGCGACTCCTCCAGCGCCTCGACGGCACCGGACACGTCGCCCTTGATGATGAGGTTGAGCGACTCGACCTTGCCCTCCTCCAGCGCACGCGTGAAGTCCTCGAGGCTGATGCGCTTGCGGGCCTTGGCCAGCTGCGCGTTGCGCTCGACGGCCTCGCGCTTCTCGGCGATCTGACGGGCGGTGCGGTCCTCCTCGGTGACGAGGAAGGTGTCGCCCGCGCCGGGGACCGACGAGAGGCCCTGGACCTGGACGGGCCGCGAGGGGTAGGCCTCGTGGACCGCGTCGCCGTTCTCGTCCATCATCGCCCGGACGCGGCCGTAGGCCGTGCCCGCCACGATGGCGTCGCCCACGCGGAGCGTGCCCGACTGGATGAGGACGGTCGCGACCGCGCCGCGGCCCTTGTCGAGGCGCGCCTCGATGGCCACGCCGCGCGCGTCCTTGTTCGGGTTGCTGCGCAGGTCGAGCCCGGCGTCGGCGGTGAGCAGGACGGCCTCGAGGAGGTCCTCCACGCCCTTGCCGGTGAGCGCCGAGACGTCGACGAACATGACGTCTCCGCCGTACTCCTCGGCGACCAGGCCGTACTCGGTGAGCTGCTGGCGCACCTTGGCGGGGTTGGCCCCCTCCTTGTCGACCTTGTTGACCGCGACCACGATCGGCACGTTCGCCGCCTGGGCGTGGTTCAGGGCCTCCACCGTCTGCGGCATGATGCCGTCGTCGGCCGCGACCACGAGGATCGCGATGTCGGTGACCTGCGCACCACGGGCGCGCATGGCGGTGAACGCCTCGTGGCCCGGGGTGTCGATGAAGGTGATGGCGCGCTCGTAGCCCTCGTGCGGCGCCCAGACCTGGTACGCGCCGATGTGCTGCGTGATGCCGCCCGCTTCGCCCTCGATGACGTTGGCGTTGCGGATGGCGTCGAGCAGGCGCGTCTTGCCGTGGTCGACGTGGCCCATGACGGTGACGACGGGCGGCCGGATCTCCAGCACGTCGTCGTCCTCGTCCTCGAGCTCCTGGTCGAGGTCGATGTCGAAGCCCTCGAGCAGCTCGCGGTCCTCGTCCTCCGGGGAGACGACCTGGATCTTGTAGCCGAGCTCCGTGCCGAGCACCTCGAAGGTGGCCTCGTCGAGCGACTCGGTCGCCGTGGCCATCTCACCGAGGTGGAACAGCACGGTCACCAGGTTGCCGGGGCTCGCGTCGATCTTGTCGGCGAAGTCCGAGATGGACGCGCCGCGACGCAGGCGGACGACGGTGTTGCCGTCGCCGCGGGGGACGCTGACGCCACCCAGCGACGGGGCCTCGCGCAGCTCGAACTCGGCCCTCTTCGTCCGCTTCGACTTGCGCGACTTGCTCTTGCCGCCACCGCGACCGAAGGCACCCGCGGTGCCGCCGCCGGGGCCGCGACCACGGCCGCCGCCACCGGGACGACCGGCGAAGCCGCCGGCCGGACGCTGGAAGCCGCCGGCCGCGGGGGCGCCGGGGCGTCCCGCTCCGCCGGGTGCGCCGCCGGGGCGACCCGCACCCGCGGGACGCTGGCCGAAGCCGGCCGGGCGCGCGCCCTGGCCGACGCCGCCGGGACGCGGGGCGCCGGGGCGGGGGGATCCGGGACGGGGAGCGGCCGGACGGGGGCCTGCGGCTCCCGCAGCGGGGCGCTGGCCCATGCCCTGGTTGCTCGCGAACGGGTTGTTGCCCGGGCGGGGCTTGGTGCCCATGCCCTGGTTGCTCGCGAAGGGGTTGTTGCCGGGGCGCGGGGCCGCCGGACGCGGGATCCCGGGACGCGGGATGCCGTTGGAGGGCGCCGGGGTGCTGCCGGCGTCCGGGCGCGGTGCGCTCGGGGTCGCGGCGGCCGGGGCCTCGGGGGTGGTGGACGCGGCGGACTTCTCGGCCTGCGCCTTCTCGTCCGCGGCGGCCTTGCGGCTCGCCTCGGCCTGCGCCTGGCGCTCCGCGACGGTCAGCGGGGCTGCCGGCGCGGGGACGTCGGACGCCTCGGGGGCCTCGGGTGCCGGAGCCGTGGGCTGCGGGCCGGGGGTGGGACGGCCGCCGGGCTTCGGGGCCGACGAACGGGCTCCGGGGCGCGGGGCGGACGACGGCGTCGCGGCGGGAGCCGTGGCCTGTCCGGTGACGCCGGCTGCCTCGAGGGCCGCCTTGAGCTTGCGGGCCACGGGGGGCTCGATGCTCGACGACGGTCCCTTGACGAACTCGCCCATCTCCTTGAGCTTGGCGAGTGCGGTCTTGCTGTCGACGCCGATCTCGGCGGCGATCTCGTGTACGCGTGGTTTTGCCACTGTTCTCCTGTCTGGGGGTCCTCTCCCAGGCAGGAGGGGACCGCTAGTGCTGGACGGATCTCATTTCGAGCCGCTCATTAGTTGTCCATGTGCCGTTCAGCCTGTTCTCTCGGATGCTCGCGCGCTCGGCTGGGCCGCGAGCCGCTCTCGTAGTCCCCCAAGAGCTGCGGGGTCGAGCGCCGCGTCGCTCCGCAGGGCCCGCCCGAAGGCACGCCGCGCGATCGCTCTGTCGATGCACTCGATGGTCGGATGGATCCACGCGCCCCTGCCGGCCATCACCGCGCGCTCGTCGAGGACGAGGGAGCTGGTGGGGTGATCGGCGACGATCCGCTGGAGAGCGGACCTCGGGGCACGCCGACGACAGCCGACGCACGTTCTTACCGGCTCCATACTACCCCCTCCGTCCGGCGGGGAGGAGGCCGGGTCCCGACGACGGGCGCTCAGTCGTCGCCCTCGAGGATCGAGTCGGGCTGGATGTCGATCTTCGCGCCCGTGAGCTTGGCGGCGAGGCGGGCGTTCTGGCCCTCCTTGCCGATGGCGAGCGACAGCTGGTAGTCGGGCACGAGCGCGCGGACGGCCTTGGTCGCCTGGTCGATGACGAACGAGCTCGTGACCCGGGCGGGCGAGAGCGCGTTGCCGACGAAGACGGGCAGCGACTCCGAGTAGTCGACGATGTCGATCTTCTCGTCGTTGAGCTCCGCCGTGACCGCGCGGACGCGCTGCCCCAGCTCGCCGATGCAGGCGCCCTTGGCGTTGATGCCGGGCTCGGTCGCGCGCACCGCGATCTTGGTGCGGTGGCCGGCCTCGCGGGCGAGCGACACGATCTCGACGAGGCCCTGCGCGATCTCCGGCACCTCGAGCGCGAAGAGCTTGCGGACGAGCGACGGGTGCGTGCGCGAGACCGTGATCTGCGGGCCCTTGGCGCCGCGCGAGACGCTCGTGACGTAGACCCGCAGGCGGGAGCCGTGCACGTACTTCTCGCCGGGCACCTGCTCCTCGGGCGGCAGGATCGCCTCGATGGTGCCGAGGTCGACGTGGATCATGCGCGGGTTCGGGCCCTGCTGGATGACGCCCGCGACGATGTCGCCCTCGCGGCCCTTGAACTCGCCGAGGATGCGGTCGTCGCCGATGTCGCGCAGGCGCTGGTTGATGACCTGCTTGGCGGCGAAGGCGGCGATGCGGCCGAAGTCGCTCGGGCTGTCCTCGGACTCGCCGATGACGAGGCCGTCCTCGTCGAGCTCGGGGACGTGCACGGAGACGTGGCCGGACTTCCGGTCCAGGTGCACGCGGGCCGGGGGCACGCCGTCGGCGACGGGCTTGGCGTCGGCCTGGTCGGTGTGCTTGAGGTAGGCGGTGAGGATGGCCTGCTCGATGATCGAGACGAGCTCCTCGAATGGGATCTCGCGCTCGCGCTCCATCAGGCGCAAGACGCTCAGGTCGATGTCCACGGTGCGACTCCTCTATTCGGTTGGAAACACTCGAGGCTACCCGACCGGGAGGGGTCGGGCAGCCTCGAGGGGACGTGCGGTCGGATCAGCGGCCGGCGGTGAGGGCGCCCACGACGTCCGCGAGCGCGACCGGGGTGCGCTCGTTCGTGCGGCGGTCCCAGAGCTCGGCCATGCCGTCGACCGCGCCGCGGCCGACGATGACGATGGTCGGCACGCCGATGAGCTCGGCGTCGCCGAACTTCACGCCGGGCGACACCTTGGGGCGGTCGTCGAAGAGCACGTCGAGGCCGGCGGCGTCGAGCGCGTCGACGAGCTCCTCGCTCGCCGTCCTGACGGCCTCGTCCTTGCCGGTCATCACGACGTGCACGTCGAACGGGCTGATCGAGGCGGGCCACAGGAGCCCGCGACCGTCCTGCGTGGCCTCGGCGACGAGCGCGAGGTTGCGCGTGATGCCGATGCCGTACGAGCCCATCGTGACGGTGACGAGCTTGCCGTTCTCGTCGAGCACCTTGAGGCCGAGGGCCTCCGCGTACTTGCGGCCGAGCTCGAAGACGTGGCCGATCTCGGTGCCGCGTCCCGCGGTGATGGGGCCGGAGCCGTCGGGCGCGGGGTCGCCGTCGCGGACGTCCGCGGCCTCGACCACGCCGTCGGGCGTGAAGTCGCGGCCGGCGACCAGCGACAGGACGTGCTTCCCGGCGACGTTGGCGCCCGTGATCCACGAGGTGCCGTCGACGACGCGGGGGTCGACCACGTAGCGCACCTTCGTGCTCGACGTGGATCCGAGGACGGGGCCCTCGGCCGACCACGGGCCGATGTAGCCCTTCACGAGGCCGGGCTGCTTGGCGAGGTCCGCCTCGGTGGCGGGCTCCACCTCGGCGGGGAAGAAGGCCACCTCGGCGCGCTTGAGGTCGATGTCGCGGTCGCCGGGGATCCCGACGACGACGAGCTCGCGCGTGCCGTCGAGGTGCGTCAGCGCGAGCACGATGTTCTTGAGCGTGTCGGCGGCGGTCCACGCGCGGCCGTCCTCGCGGGGCTCCTGCGCGTTCGCCAGGTCGACGAGGGTCGCGATGGTCGGGGTGTCGGGCGAGTCGAAGACGCGCGCCTCGGGCTGGCCCTCGATGGGGATCGCCTCGGGCACGAGCGTCGTGAACGCCTCGACGTTCGCCGCGTAGCCGCCGGGGCTGCGCACGAACGTGTCCTCGCCGATGGGCGTGGGGTGCAGGAACTCCTCGCTCTTGGATCCGCCCATGGCGCCCGCGTCGGCGGCGACGATGACGTACTCGAGGCCGAGGCGCTGGAAGATCCGCTCGTAGGCGTCGCGCTGGGCCTGGTAGCTGACGGACAGGGCCTCGTCGGTGACGTCGAACGAGTAGGCGTCCTTCATCGTGAACTCGCGGCCGCGGAGGATGCCGGCGCGGGGACGGGCCTCGTCGCGGTACTTGTCCTGGATCTGGTAGATCGACAGGGGCAGGTCCTTGTAGCTCGAGTAGAGGTCCTTCACGAGCAGCGCGAAGAACTCCTCGTGCGTGGGGGCGAGCACCATGGGCGCGCGCTTGCGGTCCTCGAGGCGGAACATCCCGGGGCCGTACTCGTCGTAGCGGCCGGTGGCCTGGTACGGCTCGGCGGGCAGGAGCGCGGGGAAGTGGACCTCCTGGGCGCCGATGCGCTCCATCTCCTCGCGGACGATGGCCTCGACCTTGTTCTTGACGCGGAGGCCGAGCGGCAGCCAGGCGAAGATGCCGGGGGCCTGGCGGCGGATGTACCCGGCGCGCACGAGGAGGCGGTGGCTGGCCACCTCGGCGTCGACGGGGTCTTCCCGGAGGGTGCGGACGAAGAGCTTGGAGAGGCGTGTGGACACCCGACACAGCCTAGCGATCCGGCCGCCTCGGGCCGCGCCCGGGAGGCGACCGGGACGCGTCCCGGGTCAGCGCCCGGCGGCGGCGTACGAGAGGCGCAGGCGCTCGAAGCCCTCGTCGAGGGAGACGGCCGGGGTCCAGCCGAGGGCCAGGCGGGTCTCGCGCTGGTCGAACCAGTGCGCCGTGGAGAGCTGCTCGGCGAGGAAGCGGGTCATGGGCGGCTCGTCGGATCCGGGGCGCACGGCCCAGACGCGCTCCACCGCTCCCCCGGCGGCGCGGGCGAGGGCGGCGGGCACGCGGATCCGGGGCGCGGGGACGCCGGCTGCGCGGCACATGCCCGCGAGGAGCTCCGCGACGGGACGCGGCTCGCCGTTGGTGACGACGTACGCGCGGCCGTGCGCGGTGTCGGCGGCGTCGAGCGCTGCGACGATCGCGTCGGCGGCGTTGTCGCGGTAGACGGTGTCGATGAGGGCGGCGCCGTGGCCGAGGAGCGGGAGGCGGCCGCGGGCAGCGCGGTCGACGATGCGGGCGACGAGCTGCGTGTCGCCCGGGCCCCAGACGAGGTGCGGGCGGACGGCGAGGACGCGCATCGCCGGGTCGTCGGCGGCCAGCGCGATGAGCTCGCCCTCGGCCTTGGTGCGGGCGTAGTCGCCGCGGGCGCGGACGGGATCCGCGGGGCCGGCGCCGTCCCCCACGATGGAGAGGCCGGTGTGCGCGACGGACGGCGAGGAGACGTGGACGAACCGCGTCACGCCCGCCGCGCGCGCCGCCTCGAGGAGCGAGCGCGTGCCCTCGACGTTGACGGCGCGGAAGTCGGCGGGGTCCCCCGCGAGCGAGACCTTGGCGGCGAGGTGCACGACGGCGTCGACGCCCGCGACCGCGCGCGCGACGGCGACGGGATCCGCGACGCTGCCGCGGAGGTCGACGACCGCTCCCGGCACGGGGGCGGCGCCGCTTCCCGCGAGGCCCGAGGGCTGGCGCTGGAACGCGCGGACCGCGTGCCCCGCCGCTGCGAGGCGCTCGGCGACGGCGCGGCCGAGCATGCCGCTGGCGCCGGTGACGAGGACGATCACGGCGCCGTGACCCGGCCGCCCGCGAGGATCCCCGCGGCCCAGCGCCCGAGGCGCGCGCGGTCGACCTTGGAGTTGTGGCGGACGTCCGTGGGCAGCACGGGGACGACGATCACGGCGGCGACCGGGTCGCCCACCGCGGCGCGCACGGCGGCGGCGAGGTGCGGGTCCGCGAGCCCGACCCGGCGCGCGGCCGGCACGGTCTCGACGACGAGCACGAGCTGCTGCACTCCCGCGGGCCCGACGCCCACGGCGGCCGCGCGGCCGACGCCCGGCGCGGACTCGGCGCGCTGCTCGGGGCCGACCGGCGTGAGCACGCCGTCGGCCGCCGTGATCACGTGCGGCAGGCGGCCCTCGACCCAGAGCGCGCCCGTGGCGTCGAGGTGGCCGACGTCGCCCGTGCGGTGGCGGCGGATCCCGTCGGACGAATCGCGGCGGGCCGCGCGGTCGGTGACGTGCAGGCGGTCGTAGCGGTCGTGCACGTGGGGCGCGGCGACGACGATCTCGCCCGTGACGCCGGGCGCGGACGTGAGCGCGCCCGTCGCGGCGCCGTCGGCGTCGAGCGGGCTGATGCGGATCGCGACGGGGTCGACGGGCGCGCCGACGCAGACGCCGGCGTCTCCGCGGAGGGCGGCCGCGCGGATCCCGTCGAGCGTGACGTCGGTGAGCAGCAGCCCCTCGGTCATGCCGTACGGCGTGTGCACCTCGGCCGCGGGGACGAGCGCGGCGGCGCGCGTGAGGAGCGCCTCCGAGAGCGGGGCGCCGGCGGAGAGCAGCGAGCGGACGCGGCCGAGCGCCGCGCGGTCGTCAGCCGTGAGCGCGTCCGCGGTCGCGACGACGTTCGCGAGCGCGGCGGGCGATGCGAAGACGACCGTCGCGTCGGCCGCGCGGGCCGCGGCGGCGAGGGCGGACGCGGTGAGGTCGCGCGGGCGGGTCACGTCCATGTCGGGGGTGACGCTCGTGGCGCCGAGCGCGGGGCCGAGCAGCGCGAACGGCGCGAAGCCCGCGACGAGGCCGGTGCCGACGCCCACGTCGAAGCGGGAGCCGAGGGTGTCGCGGAGCGCGGCCAGCTGGCGGTGCGTGTAGACGACGCCCTTGGCGGGACCCGTGGATCCCGAGGTGAAGAGGATCGCGGCGTCGTCGTCCGCGGCGGGCTCGGGCGGCAGGGCCTGCGCCCGGCCGTCGCGGGCGATCTCCGGCAGGCTCGCGGCGACGCCGAGCGCGCGGGCGACGGGCGGCGCGAGCGTGGTGACGGAGACCCGCTCCCCCGGCCAGCCGAGGGCGCGCGCGAGGGCGAGGCCGGCGGGGATGCCGACGACCATGTCGGGGCGGGATCCCACGACCGCGCGTCCGAGCCCCTTCACGCCGAGCCCCGCGTCGGCGACCACGACGATCGCGCCGATGCGGAGGCACGCGTAGAGGAGCGCGGTGAGGTCGGCGCCCGGCGGCACGAGGAGCGAGACGCGGTCGCCCGCGCGGAGACCGCGGGCGTGGAGGCCGGCCGCGATCTCGCGGACGCGGCGCGACAGCAGGCGCCAGGAGACGGTGCGCGGTCCCCCGCCGCCCCGCGGCGCCATCTCGACGAGGACGGGGGCGTCGCCGTCGCGCAGCTCCTCGAGCAGGGCGCCGAGCGGGCGGACGGGCGCGGCGTCGGCGGGCGCGGCGTCGGCGGGCGCGGCGTCGGCGGCCGGAGCCGGAGCCGGACGGGCGGCGGGCGCCGATCCGGGCGCGACCCGGTCCGCGAGCCAGTCGAGCGCGGCCGAGGCGTAGTCGTGGTCCTCGGCGACGAGGTGGCCGGCGCCCTCCACGCGGTGGACGTCGGCGTGCGGCAGGCGCTCGAGGAGGTCGGAGAGGTAGACGTCGGAGAAGATCGGGTCGCGCGGACCCCAGACGAACAGGGCGGGCAGGTCGAGGTCGCGGAGGCCCTCGGCGATGGTGGTGAGGGTCGCGTGGCTGGGGTGCGCGGGGCCGATCGGGATGTCGGCGACGAAGCCGCGGATCCCGCCCCGGCGGGACGCCCCGCGGTACGGCGCGGCGAACGCTCGGCGCACGGCCGGGTCGAGGGGCGGGTGCGCGAGCGCGAGCGTGGTGGCGAGGAAGCCCGGCGTGCCGCGCGTGGCGGCGTCGTGGATCCCCGTGGCGAGCGCCAGGCGCAGCGGCCACGGGATGGGCACGCCCTCCTCCTGGTGCACGGCCGTGTTGAGCGCCATGACCCCGGCGAGCACGTCGCGGTTGCGGAGCGCCCAGCCGAGGCTGACGACGCCGCCCCAGTCGTGGCCGAGCGTGACGACGGGCGCCGTGGCGCCGGATCCCGTGAGCCCCAGCTCGTCGGTGAGCGCCTGCAGGTCGTCGAGCCGCGTCGGCAGCGTGCGCGCCTCGCCCGTGCGCTCGGAGAAGCCCATGTCGAGCTGGTCGACGGCGACCACGCGCCAGGCCGGCCGCGATGGATCCCGCTCGGCGCGCGCCAGCGACTCCGCCGCGATGCGCCGCCAGAGGTACGACCAGGTCGGGTTGCCGTGCACGCACAGGATCGTGCCGGCGACGGGCGCGCCCGTGGCCGCCAGCCGCTCCCCCGTGTCGAGCAGGTGCCAGCCGTGCCCGCCCGCGCGCACGACGCGCGACCAGGCGGGGTCGAGCCCGGGCAGCGGCTGCCCGTCGTCGCCGGGCAGGGGGACGGTCGCCGGGGCGACCGCGGCCGATGCGCTCACGCCGCGGCTACCAGAGGATCTCGGTCATGGCCGTGTTGAGGCCGGAGCCCACGCCCATGCAGAGCACGCGGTCGCCGCGGCTGAGGCTGTCGGCCTGGTCGGCGAGCGTGATGGGGATGCTCGCGGGACCGACGTTGCCGTAGCGCGGGTACGTCAGCGGCACGCGCGACTTGTCGAGCTTGGCGGCCTTGACGATGGCGTTGGTGTGCACGTCCGAGACCTGGTGGAGGATGTAGCGGTCCATGTCGGACCACTCCCAGTCGTCCTGCGCGGCTTCCTTCCACGCGTCGACGACGAGCTCCATGCCGCCGCGGAGCAGCTCCTTGGTGTCGGTGAACATGCCGTCCACGTCGCCGATGCAGAGCTCGTGGTGCTGGGTGGCCGCGCGCGTGACGCCGCCGAGGATCCGGTGCCCCTCGGGGTGGTCGCTCGTGCGCCCGAGGACGGCCGCCGCGGCGCCCGCGCCGAGCGTGAGGCTGGGGAACTCGCTGAGGAAGTCGGCGCGCGTGGTCTCCGGGCGGAGCAGGCGCGCGACCGTGTTGTGGCGGATCTCGCCGGCGTCCTCGCCGTCGACGATCATCGCGTAGTCGATCTGGCCCGAGTCGATGAGGTGGCCCGCGAGCGTCATGGCGTTGACGAACCCGAGGCACGCGTTGGCGATGTCGAAGTTGAGGGCGGACGACGGCAGCCCGAGCCCGTGGTGGATGCTGACGGCGACGCTCGGCTCGAGGTGCGCGCGCGTGACCGACGTGTTGATGAGCAGCCCGATCTGCGACGGCTCGACGCCGGCCTGCGCGAGCGCCTTGCGTCCGGCCGCGGTCGCGGCCGCGTCGAAGGACATCGACGCGTCCCAGTTGCGGCGCTCGAGCACGCCCGCGACGCGCTGCAGGAGGCCCGTGGGGAGGCGCAGGCGCGCGAGCACCGGCTTCAGGCGGTCGTCGATCTCCACCGAGGTCACGGTGTGCGGGGCGAGGACGCTGGCGAGCCCCAGCAGGGAGGTGTTCCGATGCCGGAAAGTGGCGTTACCGTTCAACAGCATCCTCAGTTCGTGGGGCGGTCCGCCGGGCGGACGACTAGCAGAGCCTACGCGCAGGCGGTGCGCGCGGACGCGCCGCCGCCTGCGGGGGCGGTGGTGTGGGGGTGGGGCTAGACGAGGATCTCGGGGCTGCCGATGGATCCCGCGGGCATCTCCGCCGCGAGGCGGTTGGCCTCCTCGATGAGCGTCTGGACGATCTCGGCCTCGGGCACGGTCTTGATGACCTCGCCCTTGACGAAGATCTGCCCTCGGCCGTTGCCGGACGCGACGCCGAGCTCGGCCTCGCGGGCCTCGCCCGGTCCGTTGACGACGCAGCCCATGACGGCGACGCGCAGCGGCACGTTGACGTGCTTGAGGCCCTCGGTGACCTGCTCGGCGAGCGAGTAGACGTCGACCTGGGCGCGGCCGCAGCTCGGGCAGGAGACGATCTCGAGCTTGCGCTCGCGGAGGTTGAGCGACTGCAGGATCTGCAGGCCCACCTTCACCTCCTCGGCCGGCGGCGCGGAGAGGGAGACGCGGATGGTGTCGCCGATGCCCTCCGAGAGCAGGATCCCGAACGCGGTCGCGCTCTTGATCGTGCCCTGGAAGGCCGGTCCGGCCTCGGTGACGCCGAGGTGCAGGGGCCAGTCGCCGCGCTCGGCGAGCAGGCGGTAGGCCTTCACCATGATGACGGGGTCGTTGTGCTTGACCGAGATCTTGAAGTCGTGGAAGTCGTGCTCCTCGAAGAGGCTGGCCTCCCACACGGCGGACTCGACGAGCGCCTCGGGCGTGGCCTTGCCGTACTTCTGCAGCAGGCTCGGGTGCAGGGATCCGGCGTTGACGCCGATGCGGATCGAGGTGCCCGCGGCCTTGGCGGCCTTCGCGATGGCGCCGACCTGGTCGTCGAACTTGCGGATGTTGCCGGGGTTCACCCGCACCGCGCCGACGCCGGCGTCGATGGCCGTGAAGACGTAGCGGGGCTGGAAGTGGATGTCCGCGATGATCGGGATCTGGCTCTTCTTGGCCAGGATGTGCAGCACGTCCGCGTCGTCCTGGTGCGGCACGGCCACGCGCACGATGTCGCAGCCGGTGGCCGTGAGCTCGGCGATCTGCTGGAGCGTCGCGTTGATGTTGGTCGTCTGCGTGGTCGTCATCGACTGGACGCTGACCTGGGCGTTCCCGCCCACCTTCACCTTGCCGACGCTGATCTGACGGGTCTTGCGGCGGGGCGCGAGGACCTCAGGGACCTTCGGCATTCCGAGATTGACTGCTGGCACGGGAAGAGCCTACGTCCGATTCCTGCGCGCCCGGTGCGTCGGGGGCGCGGGCGGCGTCGGGCGCGGGTGACGTCGGGCGCCGGGCGACGTCAGGTCAGCCGGACGGGGTTCACCAGGTCGGCGAAGATCAGCAGCGCGCTCATGGCCCCGAACACGATCACGACCACGAACGTCAGCGGCATGAGCTTCGCGACGTCGACGGGTCCCGGATCGCGCCGGCCGAAGGCCTTCGCGAGGAAGCGGCGGACGCCCTCCACGATCGCGCCGAGCACGTGCCCGCCGTCGAGGGGCAGGAGCGGCAGCAGGTTGATCATGCCGAGCGCCACGTTGAGCGACGCGACGAGGCCGATCATGGCCGAGGCGCGCGAGGCGACGGGCGTCTCGTCGAGGCTCGCGATCTCGCCCGCGACGCGGCCGACGCCCACGACGCTCATGGGGCCGTTCGGATCGCGCTCGCCGCCGCCGAACGCGGCGCGGCCGACGTCGACCAGGCGCTGCGGGAGGTTGAGGATGAGGTTGCCGACCGCGGCCATGTTCTCGCCGGTCGTGGCGAAGGCGGCCGAGAGAGGCTGCTGCTGCACGGCCTGCGTGGGGCTGAAGCCGATGAGTCCGACCTCGCGCGTGACCGGGTCCCCCTGCTCGTCGACCTCGGGGGCTCCGCGCTGGCCGATGACGGCCTGCTGCGTGAGCACGGGCGTGATGGCGAGCGTCTGGCGGGCGCCGTCGCGCTCCACGACGACGTCGAGCTCCTTGCCGGCGGACACCTGGACCGTGCCCGTGACCTGGTCCCACGCGGTGATCGGCGTGCCGTCGATGCTGACGATCGTGTCGCCGGGCTGGAGGCCGGCCGCCGCTCCCGGGGCCTCGGGGGCGCCGGCGGGGCATGTGGCGGCATCGGCCGACGCGGTGGATCCGGCGGGCACGATGCACGCGTTCACCTGGCCGACCGTGGTGGTGGGCGTCGTGACGCCGAAGCCGCAGAGCACGATCGCGAACAGCACGATCGCCAGGAGGAAGTTCATCGCCGGGCCGCCCAGCATGATCACCATGCGCTTCAGGACGGGCAGCTTGTAGAAGGCGCGGTCCTCCTCGTCGCCCACGCTCTCGGCGCTCGCCTGACGGGCGTCCTGCACGAGGAGGTCGAAGAAGCCGCGGCCGGCGCGGTCGTCGGCGTCGGGGGCTGTCGGGGACGCAGCGTCGGCGCCACGGCGGGCGTCGGGCCCGACGAGCTGCGCGATCCCGGTGCTGCTCGTACCGGCGCGCGAGCTCTGCGGCGGGAACATGCCGATCATGGAGATGTAGCCGCCCAGCGGGATGGCCTTCACGCCGTACTCGGTCTCGCCCTTGCGGCGGCTGAAGATCGTCGGCCCGAAGCCGATCATGTACTGCGTGACGCGCACGCCGAAGGCCTTCGCGGGCACCAGGTGCCCGACCTCGTGGAGGCCGATGGACACGGCGACGCCGACCACGATGATGAGCACCCCGAGGATGTAGAGGAAGACGCCGTCCATGGTGGGAGAGGCTACCTCCCGCACCCTGGGCGGACGCCGCCGTGGTGCGGATCCGCAGGCCGTGCGGCCGCGGCCGTCGGGCTGCGCGCAGGGGCCCCGGGCTAGTCTGGGAGTCCGTGAGGAGAGGTGCGCCCATGCCCGGAGAACGGCCCGACGGACTCGCCGGCACGCTGCTGGCCGGTCGCTACCGCATCAGCGGGCTGCTCGGACGCGGCGGCATGGCCACCGTGCACCGCGCCACCGACGAGACGCTCGGCCGCGAGGTGGCCGTCAAGGTCTTCGCGACCGACTCCGCGGACCCGGCCGAGGTGGAGCGCCAGGAGGGCGAGGTGCGCATGCTCGCGGGCCTCAGCCATCCGGGGCTCGTGACGCTCTTCGACGTGGGCGACGACGTCGTCGCCGACCGCGTGCTCGCCTTCATCGTGATGGAGATCGTCGACGGCACCACGCTCGCCGACCGGATGAAGGAGGGGCCGCTGCCCGGCCCCGAGGTGGCGCGCATCGGCGGCATCCTCGCGGACGCGCTCGGCTACATCCACCGCCGCGGCGTCGTGCACCGCGACGTCAAGCCCGCCAACGTGCTGCTCGCCCGTCCCGAGGAGGACGACGAGCCGGCCGTCGCGAAACTCACCGACTTCGGCATCGCGCGCCTCGTGGACGGCACGCGCCTCACGTCGACCGGATCCATCGTCGGCACCGTCAGCTACCTGAGCCCCGAGCAGGCGCTCGGCGAGGAGGTGGGCGCGCCGACCGACGTGTACGCGCTCGGCCTCGTGCTCCTCGAGTGCCTCACCGGCCGCCGCACCTTCCCGGGCACGGCCGCCGAGTCGACCATGGCGCGCGTGGTGCGCGACCCGGAGATCCCCGCCCGGCTCGGCGCCTCCTGGGTGGACCTCCTCTCCCGCATGACCCGGCGGGATCCCGCGACCCGGCCCACGGCGCGCGAGGTGGCGGCGGAGCTGCGCACCGGGCGCGCGCCCGAGTCGGCGGTGGACGCGCCGACCGCGACGTCGACGCGCGTGATGCCGGCGGCGGAGGCCGCCGCGTTCGGCGCCGGGGCCGGGGCCGGTGCGGCCGCCGCCGCCGCCGTGCCGTCCGCTGATCGGGATGCCCGGACCGAGCGGTTCGCCGCCGCCGCGTCGGCGCCGTCCGCCGCGTACCGCGACGATCCGACCGCGAGGACCGCCCCGGCCGCCGGCCGCGCGGACCGCACGCCCGCGAAGCGCCGCGGCAGCCGGGCCCTCAGCATCGCCGTCGTGTCCGTGCTGATCGCCGCGGCCGCCGTGGTCGGCGTCGTGACCGTGCAGGCGATGTCGGACCGCGACACGTCCTACCCGACCGTCCCCGGTCCCCTCGGCGCCAGCCTCGAGGAGCTGCAGAAGAGCGTGGAGGACGCCCCGTGATCCGCACATCGACCCGCCCCGTCCCCGGCTCGACGGGCGTCGCCTCCCCCGGATGGCGCTCGCTCCGCGGTCGCGCCGCCGTCGGCCTCGCGGCCGCGACCACGGCCGTCCTCCTGCTCGCCGGATGCGCGGGATCGTCGACGCCCGAGGACCGCGCCCTCGACGACCTGCAGCAGCGGACGCTCTCCGTGACCCGGTCGTCCGCGGACGGGGACTACGAGAAGGCGCTCGCGCAGCTCGAGGAGCTGCGGGCGGCCGTCGAGGCCGACCTCGCCGACGGATCCATCGACCAGGCGCGGCACGACGAGGTCATCGCGCGCATCGACGCGGTGCGCGCGCAGCTCGAGGCGGCTCGCGACGCGGCGGAGACCACGCCGACGCCGTCGACCTCGCCGTCGACGAGCCCGTCGCCGTCGCCGTCCCCCTCGCGGACGCCGTCCCCCTCCCCCACCCCGAGCCCGACCCGCACGACGACGCCGTCCCCCTCGGCGACCCCGAGCCCGACGCCGGAGGAGGACGACGCACCCGTCGCCCCGGGCGGCGGGGACGCCGGGCCCGGGAACGCCGGGAACGGGAACGGGAACGGGAACGGCAAGGGGAACGGCGGACCCGGCAAGCCCGGGAACGGCTGACGCAGGGACGGCTGACGCGGGGACGGCAGAGCCAGGTCCCGTCGCGGCTGAGCCGCGCTCCGCATGCGGCACCGGAGGCCCAGCCGGGCTCCGCTCGCGGCCAGCCGCGGCCCGACCGGGACCCGCACGTCATCCCGCGGTGCGGGCGGTGCCGGCGAGCCGCGGTGACGGCGGCGACGCCGCGCGGGACGCGGCGCTCAGGCGGGACGGGTCAGATCCCGAGCACCCGGTCGGCCTCGGCGCGCGCCCAGCGCTCCGCCTCGGCGAGCGACTCCCGCGTGAGCGGGCCGGACGCCGGCTCGTGGGCGTCGACGACGCGGCGGATGGTGTCGACGATGTCGAGGAAGCCCGCGCGACCGGCGTGGAACGCCTGGACGGCCTGCTCGTTCGCCGCGTTGTAGACCGCCGGGTACGTGGATCCGGCCGCGCCGACCTGCTTGGCCAGCAGCACCGCCGGGAAGGCCTCGTCGTCGAGCGGCTCGAAGGTCCACGTGGCGGCGCGGGTCCAGTCGATGGGGACGCCGACGTCGTGCATGCGGTGCGGCCAGTTGAGGCCGAGGGCGATGGGGAGGCGCATGTCCGGCGGGGACGCCTGCGCGAGCGTCGAGCCGTCGATGAACTCGACCATGGAGTGCACGAGCGACTGCGGGTGCACGACCACGTCGATCCGCTCGTAGGGCACGTCGAACAGCAGGTGCGCCTCGATGACCTCGAGGCCCTTGTTGACGAGCGTGGACGAGTTCGTCGTGATGACGAGGCCCATGTCCCACGTGGGGTGCGCGAGCGCCTCGCGCGGGGTCACGTGCTCGAGCTCGGCGCGCGTGCGGCCGCGGAACGGACCGCCGGACGCCGTGACGACGAGGCGCCTGACCTCCTCTGCCGTTCCGCCGCGCAGCGCCTGCGCGATGGCGGAGTGCTCCGAGTCGACCGGCACGAGCTGGCCGGGCGCCGCGAGCGAGCGCACCAGCTCGCCGCCCACGATGAGCGACTCCTTGTTGGCGAGGGCGAGGGTGCGGCCCTCCTCCAGCGCGGCGAGCGTGGGGCCGAGCCCGACGGATCCCGTGATGCCGTTGAGCACCACGTCGGCGTCCACGGAGCGGATGAGCTGCTCCGCCTCGTCCGCGCCGAGGGCCGTGTGCTCGACGCCCGCCACGCGCGCCTGCTCGGCGAGCGCCTCGCGCTTGCTGCCCGCGCCGAGCCCCACCACCTCGAAGAGCTCCGGGTGCCGGGCGACGACCTCGAGGGCCTGCACGCCGATGGAGCCGGTGGATCCGAGGATGATGACGCGGCGCACGGCTGCTCCTACTGGCCGGCGGCGGGCTGGGTGCCGAGGATGTCGACGACGAACACGATGGTGTCGGTGCCGCCGATGTCCTCGCCGGAACCGGCGTCGCCGTAGCCGTCGGCGGGCGGGATGATCGCGATGACCTGCGAGCCGACCTTCTGCCCGACGAGAGCCTTGGTGAACCCCGGGATGACCTGCGAGGTGACGAACGTGGCGCTCTGGCCGCGCTCCCAGCTCGAGTCGAAGACCTTCTTGGTGTTCCAGTTGATGCCCGTGTACTGCACGGTGACGCTCGCGCCGTCCGTGACCTCCGCGCCGTCGCCGACCTTGAGGTTCGCGATCTTCGTCTCCGTCGGCGGATCGGCGTCCGGGATGGTGATGGTGGGCGCGCCGTCGTCCGCGAGCGTCACGGCCGGGAAGCCCTCGGGGGCGGGCTGGTCGACGCCGTCGGCGCGGGTGGCGGCCTGGCTCAGCACGTCGACGACGATCACGATGGGGTCGTCGGCGCCGAGGCCGAGCGTCGTGGCCTGCTCGGCGGCGAAGCCGTCGGCGGCGGGGACGACCGCGACGATGCGCGATCCGACCGTCGTGCACTCGACCGCGCGGACGACGCCGGGGACGAGCGCGCCGTCGTTCATCGTGGCGGGCAGCGGCGAGTCGGCGTTGTAGGCGAGCTGCGAGATGGCCTCGCCGGTCGTCCCGTTGTAGGCGGCGAGCGCGATGTTCGCCGTGGCGCCGGCCGCGATCTCCGCGCCGTCGCCCTGGGTGACCACCGTGCGCTCGGTCGTGTCGACCGTGAGCGGCGCGTCGACGGTGACCTCGGGGGCCGTGCCGAAGTCGCCGGAGACCTTCACCGACTTCGAGGCGTCGCCCGACGGGGTGTCGATGCAGGACGCCCCCGCGGTGCGCGCGCCGGCCGTCGGGCTCGCGGACGGATCCGCGTCCGGCGTGCCGCTGCCGGAGCAGGCGGACAGCGCCAGGATGGCCGCCGCGGCCAGGGTGAGGGGGATGCGTCGCTTCACGTGAGTCGCTTTCATCGGCGCGCCGGACGCACCAGGTATGTGGGAGGGACGCGCCCAGTCTGCCCGACCCGGCCGGGGACCGCCTGACAGGGCGCGGACCGGGCGCCCGGTCTGGCGCCAGGTCGGGCGTCGGTCAGGCGCTCGCGTCGGCGGCGAGCACGGTGCGCGGCTCGTGGTGCACGGGGAAGGCCACGCTGGACGCGATGAAGCACCGCGCGGAGGCGCCCTGGTGCAGCGACGTCGCGAGCTCGACGTGCGCGGGATCCCGCACGGTGACGACGGGCCGCAGCGTGACCTCCACGAAGTGCCCGCCGCCGTCGTCCGTCTGCCGCATGGTGCCGGTGGGCTCGTCGCTGTAGCCCACGACCACGACGCCCGCCATGGCGGCCGCGTGCAGGTAGCTGAGCAGGTGGCACTGCGCGAGCGCGGAGATGAGGGTCTCCTCGGGGTTCCAGCGGTCGACGTCGCCGCGGAAGGGGCGGTCGGCGGATCCGAGGAGGTCGGGCTTGCCGGCGGCGCGCACGACGTGGTCGCGGCCGTAGGAGCGGTAGTCGGACGTGCCGGATCCGCGGTCGCCCGTCCACTCGAGGGACAGGGCGTACCGGTGCTCGATCTGCATGGGATCACGCTAGCGAACGGGGCCGCGGCCCTCCTGGCCGCGGGCGTCCGCCCGGGTAAACTCGCCGGATCATGACAGACACCCTGGACTCCGCCCTCGTCGGCACTCCTGCCGGCTCCGCCTCCGACTCCCCCGCCGCGTCCGCCCGCGACGCGCGCCCGCAGGTGCCGCAGGAGCGACGCATCGTGACGGAGATCCCGGGCCCGCTCTCGCGCGAGCTGCACGAGCGCCGGAAGCGCGTGGTGCCGCCCGGCGTCTCCTCCCTCCTCCCCGTGTACGTCTCCCGCGCGCACGGCGCGATCGTCGAGGACGTGGACGGCAACCGCTTCATCGACCTGGGCGCCGGCATCGGCGTGACCACCGTCGGCCACACGCGCCAGGAGGTCGTGGACGCCGCGACCGCGCAGCTCGGCGACGTGATCCACACGCTCTTCACGGTGACGCCGTACGAGGAGTACGTGCGCGTGGCGGAGCTGCTCGCGGAGCACACGCCCGGCACGCACGAGAAGCGCACCGTGCTCGTGAACTCCGGCGCGGAGGCCGTGGAGAACGGCGTGAAGATCGCGCGCAAGCACACGGGCCGCCGCGCGGTGGCGGTGCTCGACCACGGCTACCACGGCCGCACGAACCTCACGATGGCGATGAACTACAAGGCGTCGCCCTACGGCACGGGCTTCGGCCCCTTCGCCGGCGACGTCTACCACGCGCCGAGCTCGTACCCGTATCACGACGGCCTCTCGGGCGCCGAGGCCGCGGCCCGCACCATCTCGTACCTCGAGAAGCGCATCGGCGCGACCGACCTCGCGTGCGTCGTCGCGGAGCCCATCCAGGGGGAGGGCGGCTTCATGGTGCCGGCCGACGGGTTCCTGCCCGCGCTGCAGGAGTGGTGCACGGCGAACGGCGTCGTCTTCATCGCGGACGAGATCCAGTCGGGCCTCGCGCGCACCGGCCGCTTCTTCGCGAGCGAGCACCTCGGCCTCGTGCCCGACCTCGTGCTCACGGCCAAGGGCATCGCGGGCGGCCTCCCGCTCGCGGGCGTGACCGGCCGCGCCGAGATCATGGACTCCGCGCTCCCCGGCGGGCTCGGCGGCACGTTCGGCGGCAACCCCGTCGCCGCGGCCGCCGCCGTGGCCGTGTTCGAGGCCATCGAGACGCACGGCCTGCTCGACGAGGCCACGCGCATCGGCGACCACCTGCACCGCGCGCTCACGGAGCTGCAGCGGGAGCACGACATCATCGGCGACGTGCGCGGCATCGGCGCCATGATCGCGATCGAGCTCGTGCAGCCGGGCACGGGGTCCACCACGAAGGAGCCGAACGCGGACGCGGTCGCGGCCATCGCGGCCCACTGCCACGCGCACGGGGTGATCATCCTCACCGCCGGCACGTACGGCAACGTGCTGCGCTTCCTGCCGAGCCTCGCGATCTCCGAGGAGCTGCTCGACGACGCCCTCGGCGTGATCGCCGACGCGTTCCGGGCGCTCTGATGGGGGCGTCCGTCGAGACCATCCCCGTCCAGGGCGCCGTGGAGCTCGCGGTCCTCGACCGCAGCGGCTTCGTGGAGTCGCGCCACATCGGCGCGGCCGTCGTGCTGTCGGGCGAGGGCGAGGAGCTGCGCGCGGTCGGCGACGTCGCGAGCCCCGTCTTCCCGCGCTCGAGCATGAAGCCGTTCCAGGCCCTCGCCGTGCTGGCGAGCGGCGCGGAGCTCACCGAGGAGGAGCACGTGCTCGCCACGGCCAGCCACGCGGCGACCGCCCGGCACGTGGAGGTGGTGCGCGGGATCCTCGCGAAGGCCGGGCTCGACGAGTCCGCGCTGCGCTGCCCCGCCGACTGGCCGCTCGACCGGGCCGCGCGCGACGAGCTCGTGCGCGCCGGGATCCCCGCCTCCCCCGTGTACATGAACTGCTCCGGCAAGCACGCCGCGATGCTGCTCGCCTGCACGACCAACGGCTGGTCGACCGAGGACTACCTGCACCCGGACCACCCCTTGCAGGTGCGGATCCGCGACGTGGTCGAGCGCTTCACGGGCGAGCGGATCGCCACCACCGGCATCGACGGGTGCGGCGCCCCCGTGCACGCGATGTCGCTCACGGCGCTGGCCCGCGGGATCCACCGCATCGCGACCTCCGCGCCCGGCTCGCCGTTCGCGCTGTACCGGCACGCCGCCGCGCTGACCGCGGCGGTGCGCGCCCAGGGCTGGGCGATCGACGGACCCGGCCGCGCGAACACCGTCGTGATCGAGCGGCTCGGCCTGTTCGCCAAGGGCGGGGCCGAGGGGATCATGATCATGACCGCCCCCGACGGCACGACCGTGGCCTCGAAGACGCTCGACGGGAGCCTCAGGGCCTCCACCATCGTGGCGCTCGAGCTGCTGGCCGAGGCGGGCGCGATCACGCGGGACGACGTGGAGCGCGTGCGCCCCGAGCTCGACCTCACGGTGCTCGGGGGCGGCGTGCCCGTCGGCGAGATCCGGGTGTCGCCGGCGCTCATCGGCTGATCCCGGCGGGCTGCGCCGGGCGGGACGCGGCCGCGGGCGTCGGTGCCGGTGCGCGTGCCGGTGCCGGTCGCCCCGGCCCCGGCTCCGGCTCCGAATCCGGCTCCGGGGCGACAGGTGACGCGGGCGCGACCGGCGGCCACGAGCAGCGACGCACGTCGCCGTCGGGGGTGACGCGCCAGGCCCGGCCGGGGATCGGCGCGAGGGGCGGCGGCACCGCGCGGACGCGGAGCAGCGTGCGCACGTCACGCGGGGTGCAGCCCTCCAGGACGACGTCGCCGGTGCGACGGAGGTCGGCGAGGAGCGGGCCGCGCACCAGCCAGGAGTCGGGATCCCCGACCACGACCCGGATGCGCGTCGCGCGCATCCCGCCGTCGTGCGCGGCGGCGCGGGTCCCGACGGCGTCGGCGACGGCGCCGGGGAACGGCTGATCCGTCGACCATCCCGGGGGGATCCGGGCGACCTCGACGGCGTCGGCCCCCGCCTGCACGAGGCGCGCGACGGCGGCGACGGGCGACGGGGTGACGAGCGCGTGGACGGCGTCCGCGGCGAGGACCGCGCGGGGCGCGGGGCGCGCGCGCACCGGAGGACGGGCCGCCCCGGCGGGCCGCGACGGCGACGTCGGCAGCTCGGGCGGCGTGGCCACCTGGATCCGCTCGCCGCGCCACTCGCCCGCGCCGGGCGTCGCCCGGGAGTCGAAGAGGCGGCTCTCGCCGCCGGCCAGCACGTGCTCCTGCCGCATCGGCAGCGCGAGGATCACGGGCGGACCCGCCGCGGCCGCCACGCCCTGGAGCGGCCCGCCCGCGCGTCGAGCCGCGGCGGCGAGCGCCACCCCGGCATGCGGCCCCTCCCGGACGACCGCGGCCAGCCCCTCGAGCAGGGCGGCCTGGTGCTCGGCCTCGAGGCGGGAGACGGCGACGTCGAGGTCGTCGGCCAGCACGAGGAGCGGATCGCGCGGGGCGCGCGGGTCGCGGATGCGGGCGACGACGGCGGCGATCGCGTCCCAGCAGCCCTCCGCGTCCGCCGGCACCTGCAGCACCGCGACGCCGGCGGCGTCGGCCGACGCGCGGATGGTGCGCAGGCACGTGCTGCGGCCGGATCCCGGGCCGCCGACGACGAGCAGGTGCCCGTCCGTCGCCGGGCACCACGCGGCGGTCGCCCGCCGCTGCTCCGGGGGCAGGTCGACGAGGGCGAACGGGACGACGGGTGCGCCGGCGGCGGTCGTGGATCGGGGTCGCAGGAGCGGCGGGTGCGCGGCGAGGGCGGCGAGCGGGACGGAGGCGGGCAGCGGATCCAGCCACGGACGCCGGACCGGGGCCGACGTGGCGTGGGCCGCGGCGATGCACGCGAGGTCGTCCGACGTCGTGACCGCCACCTGGAACGGGCGCGCCGGCGCGCCGTGCGCCCCGACGAGGCACCGGCCCACGGGCGCGTCGGCGAGACCGGCCGCCTCGACGGTGCCGAAGAGCGCCCGGCTGTCGGCCTCGTTGTTGACGCGGAGCGAGAGCCGGAGGTCGCAGTTGGCGAGCACCGCGTCGCGCACGACGCCCGCGGGCCGCTGCGTGCAGAGCACGAGGTGCATGCCGAGCGACCTGCCCCGGGCGGCGATGTCGGCGACGACCTCGTGCAGGCCGTCCTGGTCGGCGAGGAGGGCGGCCAGCTCGTCGACGACGATGACGAGGCGCGGCAGGACGCCCGCTGCGGCGGGGTCGTCGACGTCGCGGGCGCCGGCGTCGCGGAGGATGCGCTCCCGGTGCCGGACCTCCGCGCGCAGGCTCTCCAGCGCGCGCTGCGCGCCCTGGCCGTCGAGGTCGGTGACGAGGCCCACGGCGTGCGGCAGGACGAGCAGCGGATCGAAGGCCGCGCCGCCCTTGAAGTCGACGAGGAGAACCGTGACCTCCTCCGGCGGATGCGCTGCGGCGAGCGCCGCCATCCACGTGACGAGGAGCTCGCTCTTGCCGCTGCCCGTGGTGCCCGCGACGACCGCGTGGGGGCCGTCCGCGACGAGGTCGACGGCGACCGGGCCGCCGTGCCCGATGCCGACGACCGCGGCCAGGGTGCCCGGCCGGTGCGCGGATCCACAGCCGGCGGGCAGCTCCGCGAAGGGCACGCGCGCCGGGAGCGGGGTCCGCGCGGCCGCGAGCCCGCGTCGGCGGGCGACGTCGGCGAGCTCGTCGGCGAGGCGCTCCACCTCCGTGCGCGACACGAGGTCGGGCCGCACGAGGCCGGTGCGGGTGAGGCGCGGCGCCGGGATCCCGTCGCCGTCGCCCTCGGGTGGGAGGCCGGATGCCGCCGGTTCAATGGAGGGCGCGGGGGCGAGGGCGTCGGCGGAGGCAGGGACGGCGTCGGCCGCGAGGATCCGCGCCGTGCCCGGGGTCCGGACGTCGAGCACCGTGCGGCACGCGGCCGGGAGCGACTCGACCCGCGTCGCCGCGGCGAGCACGACCTCCCGCGCGCCGAGCGCCAGGCGGATGACCGAGGACCCCGGCTCCCCCGGTGGGCCGCCCGCCGAGGCCGGGTCGGGCGCGACGGTCCGCTCCTCGCGGAGCCCCTCGGATGCGTGCGGGAGCCGCTCGAGCCAGTCCCAGTCGGGCCCGACCGGGCGGGAGAGGATGCGGAGGTCGTCGGGCGGGAGGGCGTGCACGAGCTGGACGACGACGCCCCGGAGCACGGGCGCGACCAGGGCGGGGGCCCCGCGCAGCCCGAGGCCGCCCGCGGCGGGGACGAGGACGGGGGCGTCGGGGATCCAGCGGACGAGATCCGCCCACCGCGCGGGGCCGTGGGCCGAGACGTGGCCGTCCGGCGAGGCAGCGCCCGGCCCCGCCGTCGAGGAGCGGGCACGCGCCGCGGCACGCGGGGTCCGGGGCAGCCGGGCGCTCCGCCCCAGCACGCCGCGGACAGCCCCGGTCCCGTCCCGGTCGTCGGCGCCCGGCACGCGCGCGTCCGGATCGCCCCGCCAGACGAGACCGCTCGGCACGTCGCCCGTGCCGAGCGCGAGGGGGAGCGCGCCGTCGCCGCCCGGGTCCGACCGCCAGAGGAGCGCGGGGTTGGCGCTGCCGTCGAGGATCTCGCGCGCGGACGGCGCCCGCGTGCGGAGGGCGACGCGGGCGGCCGCGATGCGCGCCCGCACCTCGGCGTGCAGGCGCGCGACGGCGGCGCGGGACTCGCGCTCGACGCGGCGGGCCGAGCGGCGGCCGGAGATGCGCTGGTCGGCCACGCCCGCGACGGCGACGACGGGCCCCAGCGCCGCGAACAGCAGCGCGTACGGCGAGCGCGTGACCGCCCAGACGGCGACGCTGACCACCAGGGGCGCCGCGACGCCGATCACGGGGAACGGGGGCGGCGGCGCGGGCGCCGGCGTCGGGGGCGGGGAGATGTCCACCGGGCGAGGACACCAGGTGCGCGATGACGCCACGGCGAGGTGGCACCGCCTCGTGGACGCAGCACGCGGAGGACCCCTGGGGAGGAGCCGTCAGCGACGCGGAGGACGCGGCTCGGGACGGGTGACCGACGCCCGGGCGGCCGACCCGCGTGCCCGCCGCAGCGACGCGAGCGACACCATCGCCCGGAGCCGCTGCCGACGGGTCCGCCCGGCGTCCATGCGCGCGGCCAGCTCGTCGACGCGGCGCCAGGCGGCGTCGGCGAGCGGATCCGGCACGTCGCCCGGCGCGAACGCCGACTCGTCGGCCACGTCCGCGAGCCCCCGCGCGCCGCCGACGCCCACGAGCCGCGCCACCTCGCGTCGAGTCGCGGCGACGGGCGGCATGAGCCCGCGATCGAGCGCGCCGTCGCGGAACTCGTCCCACGCGCCGCCGACCCGGTCGCGCGCGGCGGCCGCCCCGCGGCGTCGCCGGCGCCGCCGGACCTTCGCGCCCACCACGGCGAGGAAGGGAGATGCCGCGAGCCCGAGCCCGAGCAGCGACCAGCCGGCCACGCGCGCGGCGGCGAGCACGGCCTGGAGCGCGGGATCCACCTCCGGTCGGTCGTCGCGTCCCGCGTCCGGCGGCGTGCGGTCCTCGGGCTCGGCCTGCTCCTCGACGGGCGGCGGCAGCACGGTCTGCGGGCGGGCGACCTCGGTGGGCTCGTCGGGCAGCGCGTCGGGCACGTCGCGGGCGGGCGGGTTCGGATCCACCGCGACCCAGCCGGAGGAGGCCGTGTCGACCTCGATCCAGGCCGTGACGTCCGATCCCGTGATCGGCACCGGCCCGCCCGCCGCATCGCGCACGGCGGCCTCGCCGGGCGCGAAGCCCATGACGACGCGGACGGGGAAGCCGAGGTCGTCGGCCATGAGCGCGGCCGCGACCGCGTACTGCTCCGCGTCGCCCAGCATGGGGCGCGTCGTGAGGAGGTCGGCGATCCGCTCGGCGGAGTGGCCCGACCGGCTGAAGGGCGCGTCGCCGACGCCGTGGCTGACGTAGCCGTCGGCGCGGAGGGCGGAGATCGCGGCGACGAGCTGCGCGCCGGGCGACGCGGAGGTGCCGGCGCCCGCGTCGGCGCCGCCCGCGGTCGCGCCGTCGGGGGCGGCGGTGGAGGCCTCCACGCGCGCCGCGACCTCGTCGGGGACGCCCGTGGGGCGCGGGGCCACGGCGTCGCCGGGCCGCTCGTCGGCGAGCGCATCCAGCGGCGGGGTGGACGCGACGACGGCCTCGATCTCGTACGCGTCGCCCGCGGTCAGGCCGCCGATCACGGCGCCGGTGGCGGTCGCGTCGTCGTAGTAGAAGGAGTCGGCGAGGCGCCCGCCGTCGTCGCCCGCGAACGCGATGCGCTCGAGGCGGCCCGCGCCCGGCAGCCACACGCCGCGGTAGGCGCCCACGACGACGTCGAGCGTGACGTCGTCGCCGACGACGCCCGTCTGGTCGAGGCGGTACGGCACGCGCGCGAAGGTGCCGGACGCCTGGCCGGTGCGCGACGCGTCGACGCTGCCGCGCGCGCCGCCGACGCCGTAGACCACGCCGTCGTAGGTGTCGAGCGCGGCCAGGCGCACCCGGCCGCCGGCGGGGAGGCCGGCGACGGTCAGCAGCGTGTCGTCCGCCGTCGGCGCCTTCCAGTAGGTGCGGAAGGACGAGAGCGGGCTGGCCTGCTCGCGTGGGTCGAACGGCTGCTCCACGGTCGACCGCAGGCCGGTGCGGGACGCGTCGGGCGGGGCCGCGCCCGTGGCGGCGACGCCGGCGACGAGGGCGGCGGCGAGCACGACGACCGCGGAGGCGCCGGCGCGCGTGCCCGAGCGGCGTCGGTCGGACGCGGACTCCACGGGGATCCCCGCCTGCCGGCCGAGGCGACGGACCGCGCGGTGGCGGCGGCGCCAGCGGCAGCGCGCGATCCACAGCAGGGCGGCCGCGAGCCAGGCCAGCGCGACCGGCACGAGGAGGCCCGAGGCGTCGGGCGCGTCCGGGCCCTGGCTGCGGTCGGGGCCGAGGGCGGCCGCGACGACGAGGATCACGAGGGAGGGGATCACCGCGAGCTCGGGCCGCCGGGTGCGCAGCGCCACGGAGACGCCGATCACGGAGCCGAGCAGCACGAGCGCGAACGCCGGCACGAGGAGCGCCTGGTAGTCGCCGACCGGGAGCGCGATGGTCACGAGCCGCACGAACCCCAGGGACGCGCCCTCGACGAGCTCGCCGAGGCCCGCGAGCGTGGGTCGCCAGCCGTCGACCGCGCCGGTGGGAACCGCGAGCGGCACGCCGAGCGCGAGGAAGGCCACGAGGATCGCGCCCGCGACCACCGCGCTCCCCCAGCGGAACCGCGCGCCGGCGACCGCGACGAGCGCGCCGACGACGAGCGTGACGCCCGCCATCCGCACGAAGGACGCGTCGCGGTAGACCGGCCAGAAGGCGGCGGCGGCCAGGCCGGTGAGGAGCGCGATCGCGACGACGGGGACGAGGGTGCGGCCGGGGTCGCGGGATCCGGCGGGGACGCGGGGGCGGGCGGCGGCGCGTCCGGGAGCCGCGCGGCGGGCGACGCGGGCGTCGGCGGATCCCCGCGCGCTCACGTCGCGCTCCGCTGCAGGGCGCCGCGCAGGTCCTCGAGGTAGCCGATCGTGAGGACCGACAGGTCGCCGAGGCGGCGGAGGCCGGGCTCGACCTCGGGGTCGCAGACGACGGCGACCACCTGCACGCCGGGCGGGAAGCCGACGGCGGCCGCGCGGATCGCGGCGGGAGATGCCCCCGTGCCGCAGACGAGGAACACGACCGAGACGCCCGCGACCTCGTCGGCGGCGGCCCGGGCCAGCTCGACGAGCGACGCCGCGCGGTCGGAGGCCCCGATCTCGGAGAGGTCGTCGAGGAGGCGGTCGCGCGTGACAGTCGCGAGGCGGCGGAGGCGCGCGGAGCGGGATCCCGGCCCGCCCGAGCGCGCGGCGGTGCGGGCGAGGCCGGGCAGCGTGGGCACGGTCGGCAGGCGGCGGGCCCGGGCGCGGCCGGCGGCGCGGTCGGCGCTCGCGACGACCTGCACGGTGCGGGCGTCGACGATGGCGCGCGCGCCCAGGGATCCGACGACGCTCACCGCCAGCTCGAACTCGGCGTCGGCGGTGGATCCGGCGAGCGCGCCCGCCGCGGATCCGGCCGCCACCGTGGTGCCGCCCGCGGGGACGGCCCCGGCGCCGCCCGCCGCCCCCGCCGCGTCCGGGCCGGGATCCCCGTCCCCGTAGTCCCCCGCGTGCAGCGACAGCGCGACCATGATGTGGCTCCGCCGGGTCTCCTCGAACCGCCGCACCATGTGCACGCCGGTCTTCGCGGTCGAGCGCCAATGGATGTGCCGCACCGGGTCGCCGGGCACGTACTCGCGGAGCGACTGGAAGGACACGTCGCTGTCGGTGAGGTCGCGCGTGGCGCGGCCCTCGAGGTCGCGGACGAAGCCCGTGCTCGTGCTTGGCATCGCGAGCGTGCGCGGGTGCACGAGCAGCCTCGTCGCTGCGGCCTCGGCGGACTCGCGGCGCACCAGCCCGATCGGGTCGCCGCGGACGATGCGCGCGGGCCCCAAGGCGATCACGCCGCGGCGCGAGGTCGGCACGACGAACACGTCCTCGTGGGTGTGGCCGTGCGCGAGGGAGGGCACGTGGACCTCGGCGAGCCCGGATCCGACCGGCACCTCCACCGTGAGCCCCACGGCCCGGCGGCGCAGCGGGTTGCGGACGGCGACGGTCGCGGGCGCGCGCTCCCCCGCCACCACGCGGTCGCGCGGCAGGCGCAGGGACACCTCGACGCCCGACGACCCGACGAGGTGCAGCAGCGCGATGGCCCATAGGGCGGCGCCCGTCCACGCGACCGCGACGAGCTCGCGCCAGCCGAGCGCGTAGCCGACGGCGCCCGCCACGACCGCGGCCAGCGCGACGACGCGGCCGAGCGGCGTGACGACCGCGACGAGGCGCGCGAGCGCGCTGCGGGGCGGGACGGCCTCGGACGACGGCGCGGCGCCGGGCTCGGGGACGGGGGCGACGGCAGCGGGCATGACGGCGGCGGGATCCGGGTCGGCGGCCGCGCCGCGCGTCCCGACCGCGCTCATCCGCCCGGCCGCGCGCCGGCGGCGTGCGCGCCCGCGGCCCGCGCGCCCGCGCCCGCGTCGGTCCCCGGCGCCCCCGCGTGGCCGTCGCGCGGCGGCGCGGTGTCGATCAGGATCTGGGACAGCACGCTCGTGGGCGTGACGCCGTCGAACTCGGCCTCGGGATCCAGCAGCAGGCGGTGCGCGAGCACGGGCTCGGCGAGCGCCTTCACGTCGTCGGGCACCACGTAGTGCCGGCCGTCTGCGGCGGCCCACGTGCGGGACGCGCGCACGAGCGCGAGGGCGCCGCGCACGCTCGCGCCCAGCCGCACCTCGGGCGCGGTGCGGGTCGCGTCGACGAGGCGCACCACGTAGTCGGCGACCGCGGGATCCACGTGCACGGTCCCCGCGCGCTCCTGCAGCGCCCGCACGGCGGCGGCCGACGCGACGGGCGCGAGCGTCACGTCGTGCGCGCTGACGGACGCGCCCTGCAGGATCCGCAGCATCGACTCGTGGTCGGGGTACCCGATGGACGTGCGCAGCAGGAACCGGTCGAGCTGCGCCTCGGGCAGCGCGTAGGTGCCGGCCTGCTCGATGGGGTTCTGGGTGGCGATGACCATGAACGGGTGCCCCACGTCATACGGCGTGCCGTCGACCGTGACGCGGCCCTCCTCCATCACCTCGAGGAGCGCCGACTGGGTCTTCGGGCTCGCGCGGTTGATCTCGTCGGCCAGCACGATGCTCGCGAAGACCGGCCCGCGGTGGAACTCGAAGTCGCCCGTGCGCTGGTCGTAGACGCTGACGCCCGTGATGTCGCCGGGCAGCACGTCGGGCGTGAACTGCACGCGGCTGTGCGTGCCGTCGACGGTCTGCGCCATGGCGCGCGCCAGCGAGGTCTTGCCGGTGCCGGGCACGTCCTCGAGCAGCAGGTGCCCGCCCGTGACCATGGCCGTGAAGGCGAGGCGCACGACGTGCGACTTCCCGAGCAGCACGCCCTCGACGTTGCGCACCAGCCGCGCGAACTCCTCCTGGAAGGCGCGGGCCTCGTCTGCGGTCATCGTCATGGGGTGCGTGCCTCTCGGGTGCGGCATCAGATCCGGCGTCGGGGCCGCGGGAACGGCCGTCATCCGCGGTGGGCGTACGTGTACAGCGTGCCCGAGTTCGCGGTGACCCGCACCTCGAGGATCCGCTCGCCGCCCGCCGGGACCGCGCAGGATCCGGCCGCGCCCGAGGACGCGTCGGTCCACGCTCCCTGGCCGCCGCAGCGCCACTCGCTGCGCGCGTAGCCGCCGTCCGCCGCGACGCGCCCGCGACCCGCGGCCGGGGGCATGGAGGTCCACGAGAAGGTCGTGACGCCCGCGTCGTCGGTCGCCGAGCGCACGTCGCCCGCGCGCGCGTCGACGGCGGTGCCGGCGGAGACGGGATCCGACCAGCCGCTCGAGCGCTGGCGCCCGTCGCCCGAGTCCTCGAGGACGCGCACCTGGATCGTCGCTCCGACGCCCGTGCGCGGCAGCGTGAGCGCCTGGCCGACGCCGATCGGCACGCCGTCGCCCTGCCCGTCGACCCGGTACAGCAGCAGCGCCGACGCGGACGGGTCGCCCGGCCGGTAGCGGGCGTCGGCGAGGACCGCGCGGAAGACGCCGTCGGCCGAGCGGTCGGGGCTCGGCAGGTCGACCCGGACGACGGGCGTCGACGGCGCCGTGCGCGGGGTCAGCTGGCCGGCCTCGACGACCGTGCAGCCCTGGCTGTTGGCGGCGAGCACCGCGAAGGCGACGGGCTCGTCGATGGCGAGTCCCGTGAAGACGTGGCTGGTGGCCCCGCCCACGTCGACCGCGGGGCCGTGCTCGGCGGCCCACGGTGCGACGCCCTCGGTGGCGACGGAGCAGCCGGGCGCGGATCCGGGCGCGTACGCGGCGACGAGGTAGCGGATCCCGTCGACGCCCTGGCCTTGGAACGCCGGCCACGACACGGTGACGCTCGTCTCGTCGACCCCGTACGCGGTCGCGGTCGGCGCGCCGGTCGCGGTCGGGGCGCCGCGCGGCGTGCCGGTCGCGGTGGCGGCGAGCCAGGCGGAGGCGTCCTGCACCTGGGCGCTGTTGCGCGCGGCCACCGAGACGGCGACGGGCACCTCGGCGACGAGCGACGGATCCCGCACCTCGACGCTCGTGGCGTCGGACGCGACCTGCCGCGAGATGCCGCCCACGCCCACGACGTACTGCGTGACCGGGCTGGAGGACGACGGCACGGCGGACGGCTGCCACGAGACGCGCAGCCCGTCGACGAGCGGCTCGACGGTGAGGCCCGCCGGGGCGGCCGGGAGCACGTCCGACCACAGGCCCGAGATCGACACGGGGTCCGAGGTGCCCACGCCGTTGACGGCGGAGACCTCGACCTGCACGGAGCTCCCGGGGCCGTTGCCGGGCGTCGGCACGGTGCACGTCGTCGACGGGCAGGTGACGGTCGCGGTCGCCGTGCCGCCGCGGAGCACGCGCACCTGGTAGCCCGTGATGGCGGATCCGTTGAAGACGCCCGGCTCGAACGTGACCGTGAGCGACCGGTCCGCAAAGCCGGATGCTCGGAGGGCCGAGACGGGCCCCGGGCGGTCCTGCACGTGGATCACGACGGTGCCGAACGCGGCCCGCCCCGCGTCGCCCGTGGCGTCGCGCACCTCGTACTGCACGCGCACGTCGCCGGGCACGGCGTCGGCGGACGCGCTCACGGCGAGCGTGGCGCGGTCGGCCGACGGGGTGACGGTGACGCCCGCGGGGAGGCTCGCGCCGTCGGCGCCGCGGATGGAGGCGACCGTCAGCGGCGTGCCCGGGAAGGGGTTGCCGGCCTGGTCGTTGGCGAGCACGTCGATGGAGGTGGAGGATCCGCGCGTCACGGACCCCTCGTCGGTCGCGGGCTGCGCGAGCGGGCGCGTCGACGGGACGACGCGGAGGTCGACGCGGCCCGCGCGGCCCGTCTGCGTCGCGTCGCGGACGCTCACCGGGAACGACGCGGCGGTGCCCGTGGCCACGCCCTCGTCGGCGGAGATGCGGAGCGTGCCGCCGTCCACCGAGGCGCGGAAACCGGCGGCGACGGATCCCTCCAGCGCGAACGCGAGCTGCCCGCGGTCGTCCTGGTACGGGTAGGTGGTGAGGCGGCCGAGGTCCACGTCCTTGGACTGCCCGGGCTCGAGGTAGATGACCGCGCCCGTGAACACGGGCGGCTGGTTCTCGGTGGGCGTGACGGTGATGGGGAGCACGAGCGCGGCCGTGCGCCCGCCGTCGCCGGATCCGTCGGTCACCGTGAACGAGATCGCCGCCGGCCCGAAGTACCCCGGCTCGCTCCGGTACGCGATCGTGTCCTCGTCGACGAGCTCCACGGGCCCGTCGGCGTGCGTCGCGGAGAGCGAGTTCGGGTCGGCGATGCGCACGGCCCGGCCGCCCGCCGCGACCACCTGCTCGTCGAGCTCGACCACGAGCCGCTCGCCGCTCGGCACGGTCGGCCGCGGCTGGCCCACGCGCAGCTGCGGGAGCGTGTCCTCGAAGCCGGGGACCCAGATGAAGGCCGTCGCGGAGATCGACGGGTCGTCCGGCTGCGCCACCGTGAACGGGACGATGCGGCGCTCGTCGCCGACCTCGACGCGGATCCGGCCGTCGGGCGTCACGCGCGCCACGTCGTCGTAGCCCGCGCCGACGGCGAGCACGAGCGCCGAGACGTCGCCCTCCGCGGAGAAGACGTTCCGCATCACGTCCACGTCGACGCTCGACCGGTCGAGCACGTCCGAGAGCTGGAGCACCGTGTCGCGCGCGACGGGCCGCGTGGGCGGCGCGGCGGGATCGACGATCACCGTGAGGAACGCCTCGTCGCTGCCGCCGCGCGCGTTGCGCACGCCGTAGACGAAGCCGTAGCGGCCCGCCTGCTCGGGCGCGACGACGCGCACCGTGTCGCCGTCGAGGCCCGCGACGAGGCCCTCGGCCTGCGGCTGCACCGAGACGAGCGAGAGCGCGCCGCCGTCGGGATCCGTGTCGTTGGCGAGCACCTGCACGCGGAGCACGCGGCCGGGGCGGACGGTCACGGTGTCGGCGGTCGCGACCGGGTTCCTGGCGCCCTCGACGCGCGTGCTGATGCCCACGCGGATCGTGCCGGTCGCCCGCGCGCCGAGCCCGTCGACCACGGCGTACGCGAACGCGTCGGTGCCGGTGGAGTAGTCGCCCGCCTGGTAGTCGATCCAGTCCGGCCCGACCTCGGTGACCTGGCCCTTCTCGGGCCCGGTGTCCTGCCCGAGGAGCCGCACCGAGTCGCCGTCGGGGTCGATGCCGGTGAGCGGCACGGGGATCCGCACGGTCTCCCCCGCGAGCACGCGCGCCGTGAGCGGGCGCGGCACGGGCGCCGTGTTGGTCGCCACGTCGGCCTCGCGCACGGAGACGGTGAGGGTCGCGGTCGCCCACTGGCCGTCGGGCGCGAGGGCGCGGTAGACGGCGGTGTAGTCGCCCGTGCGGTCGGGCGCGAGGTAGCGGAGGCGCTCCTCGCTCGCGAAGAGGAGGCCGGCGCCCTCGGGGAGTGGATCCACCAGCACCGGGTCGAGGCGCAGCTGGTCGCCGTCGGGCTGCTCGTCGTTGGCGAGCACGGGGATGTCCACCGCGTCGCCCACGCGCACGGCCACGCGGTCATCGGTCGCCACGGGCGGCTGGCGCACGGCGGGCTCGGGCACCTCGATCACGGTGATCACGCCGGTCGCCTCGGCCACGCCGTTGCTCACGCGGTACGCGACGTCGACGGGCCCGTCGAGCGGCCGCGTCAGGCTGATCCGCACGAGCCGCTGGCCGACCACCTCCGCGCGCACGCCCGTCGCCTCGTCGGGCGCGACCGCGTCCGTGATCACGAGCACGCCGCCCGCGGGGTCGAAGTCGGTCTGGAGCACGTCCACGTCCTGGGCCTGGAGCGCGCGCACGAACACGGTGTGCGGCACGGTCACGGGCCGGCCGTCCGACGCGGGCGCGCCGCGCACCTCGACGCGCACGACGCCCGTGGCGCTCGTCCGCCCGTCGGTCACGGTGTACTCGAGCAGGTGCGTGCCCGCCTGGCCGCCCTGGAGGCGGAAGGTGCCGGCCTCGAGGTCGGGCGTGATCTGCACGCCCGCACGCGCGGGCACGGCCGCCAGCCGGATCGCGCCGCTCCCGCCGCGCGCGTGCGTCAGCGGCTCCACGGTGATCTCGCGCCCGATCGACGCCTGCACGACGAAGCCCTCGGCGACGAGCGGCACGTCCCCGGCGCGGCGGACCGTGACGACGAGCTCGCCCGACCCCTCCTCGCGGCCGTCCGACACCTGCAGCGCGACGGTCCGCGTGTCCCCGCCGGCACCGGCGTCCGTGTAGACGACCCGCCCCTCGGGCTTCCAGCTGACGGCGTCGGGCGCGGCGACGCTCGCGCGCGTGAGGTACATCGGATCCCCGTCGGGGTCGTACCAGCCGCCCAGCACGTCGGTCTGCAGCCGGTCGCCCTCCGCGACCGTCCCCGTCGCGGGGCGCGCCTGCACGGGCGCCGCGTTCTCGTCGGGGGCGCGCACGTCGACGCGCACGTCGGCCGTGGCGCTGCCGCCGCGCCCGTCGCTCACGACGTAGGAGAAGCGCACCGTCCCGGTCGCGCCCGCGGCGAGCGCGAGCTGGAGGCCCTGGCCCTCGTCCACGATGTCGACCGCCCCGACCTCCGCGTCGACGGGCGTGGCCGAGTCGATCACGAGCACGTCGCCGTTCGGGTCGTGGTCGTTGAGGAGCACGGGCAGCGCGGTGGTGCGGCCGGGGCGCGCGCCGAGGGCGTCGTCGACCGCGACGGGCGGCTGCTGCACGCGGTCGGTCTCGGGCGGGGTGTCGGCGGTGTTCTGCTCGACGACGGTGTCGGAGCGATCGCGGTCGATGAGGTCCGACCAGTTGTCGATGAGGCCGGCGTCGCGCTGCACGGCCCACGCGGTGCCGCCGCGCGTGTCGTTGAGCACGACGCGCGTGCCGTCGACGAGGAAGCGCAGGGAGGCCTGCGGGGGCATGGACCCGAGGCCGCCCGTGGATCCCGCCGCCGTACGGCGCGCGTCCTGGTCGCGCCCGCCCGGGAGGGCCGCGGGCGCGAGGCACCGCTGCCAGCCGGATCCGTCGGTCCAGCCCGCGTACTCGCAGCCGGCCACGCGGACGGGACGCGCGGGATCCCCGCGCACGGCCCCGACCACGTCGACGGGGTCGCCGCCCGCGACGGGCACCTCGACGAGCCCGCCGGAGTGCGCGACCAGCACGTCGCCCCCGTCCGACGAGGCGCGCTGCAGGGCGACACGCGCGTCGGCGGCGACGGATCCGGCGAGGTCGACCGTGCGCCCGTCGACGAGGAGGGCGCGCGCGTCGGCGTCGTAGAGGGCCCAGTGGCCGTCGACGGACGTGAGGGAGAGGCGCTGGCCGGCGGGGCGCCCGGGATCCCCCGCCTGCACGGTCTCGCCGGCGAGCGCGGCGGCGGGGTCGGCGGCCGCGTCGGCCGTCTCCTCCACGGGGGCGCCGACGGGCCCGACGTCCACGGTCGCCCGGACCGTGTCGTCGGTGGCGGCCTCGATGCGCGACAGCGTGCCCGTGGCGGCCGAGTAGACGAGGAGCGTGCCGTCCTCGTCCATCGACGCGACGGCGTCGGCGCCGAGGATGAGCGTGGGCGCGCTCGCGGCGTCGAACGCGGAGAGGCCCGCGACGGGCACGAGCCACAGCTGGCCCGTGGCCGGCACGAGGATCGCGGCACGGGATCCCGCGAGCATGACCTCCGCGCCCGCCGGCAGCGGCGTGGTGTCGACCACCTGGCTCGTCGCGTCGTCGACCACGTCGAGGCGCGAGCTGCCGCGGTCGGCGAGCAGCACGGTGGATCCCGCCTGCAGCACGTCGATGTCCTCGCTGCGCGAGTCCACGACGCTGTCGAGCTCGAGCACGGCCGTGTTGGCGCGGCCGATCGCCTGCTGCCCGGAGTTGACGACCCACACGGATCCGTCGTCGAGGTCGACGCGCTGCGCCTGGTAGCCGTCCGAGACCAGCGCGAAGCCCGTGAGGAGCGCGAGCACGACGGCGCCTCCCGTGACCGTCGTCGCGGCCTGGCGGTGGCGGCGGATCCACTCGCGGATCATCGCGGGAGCTCCGCGCACTTCTCGGTCGACGCGGCGCCGGCGATGCCGTCGCGCGTGACGGTGACCCGGATGCAGGCGCGGTCGTCGGTGCCCGCCGCCTCGGACGCGCCCGCCGTGACCCGGAACGTCGTGTCGCGCTGCGTGCTCGGCAGCCCGCCGTCGCGCACCACCTGGTACGCGTCGCCGGCGCCGAGCCCGGGGTCGCTCCAGGAGAAGACCACGCCGTCCGCGGCGGTGGAGGCCTGGATCTCGCCGACCACCGGGATCTCCCGCGCCGCGGTGCCGCCGCCCAGCCCGCCGAGCAGCACGCCGACGGCCACGCTGGCGACGATCGCGCCGGCCGCCGCCGCGGCGATCGCCACGCGGTGCCGGGCGAGGAACGCGCGGCGGCCGGGGACGGCGGGCCGCGCGGGGGTCGAGGCGCCGACGGGCCCGGATCCGGACCGGCCGAGGGACGTGGACGCGGATCCCGCGCGCACCGGATCGGACGCGGTCGCGGGCGCACCGGGACGCGGGGCGCCCGCCGCCGCGCGCGAGGCCGCCGGCGCCGCCTTCCGCCGCGCGCGCCGGATGCCGCCCGCGCCGCCCGACCCGGTCGTCCCGGGATCCACCTGCGCGATGCCGCGCACGCGCGTCGGGTCGTCGTCCTCGTCGACGCCCGCCGCCACCGCGGACGCCCACTCCTCGCTCGCGACCTCGAGCGGCGTCTGCGCGAGCCGCAGCTCCGCCTCCACCGCCTGCAGCTCGCGCACGAAGGCGAGCGCCGACTCCGGCCGGGCCTCCGGCTGCCGCGACATGGCTCGGCGGAGCACCAGCTCGAGGCGCTCGGGCACGTCTGCGCGCCCGGTCGGCAGCGGCCGGGCCCTCTGGATCCTGGCCACGAGGTCCGCGGGCGCGTTCTGCCCGCCCGGCACCTCGAAGGGGCTCCGCCCGGCGAGCAGCGAGTACACGGTCGCGGCGAGCGACCACACCTCGCTCCTGACGGTCCCCGGGCTCTCGTCGGCCAGCACCTCGGGCGCCGACCACGGGATGGAGAGTCCCACGGCGTCGGTCGCGGCGGCGTCCTCGAGCGTGGAGGCGATGCCGAAGTCGCTGAGGACGGGGTGCCCGAACGCGGTCGTGAGGATGTTCGCGGGCTTGATGTCGCGGTGCAGCACGCCCGCGCGGTGGGCGGTCTCCACGGCGCTCGCGATGCGGATCCCCACGCGCAGCACCTCCGCGACGCCGAGCGGCTCGCGCCGGTACCGGTCGCTGAGGCTCGACGAGCACAGCTCCATCACGAGGTACGGGCGGCCGTCGGCGGCGACGGACGCCTGGTGCACGGTGAGCACGGACGGGTGCGCGCTCAGCTGCGCCATGAGGTCGGCCTCGGCGCGGAACATCGCGCGCAGCCGGTCGGTCACGATCTCGGCCAGCATCACCTTCACGGCGACCTGGCGGCGCGGCATGTCCTGCTCGTAGAGGAACACGTCGGCGAAGCCGCCGGAACCGAGGACCGTCACGTACGTGAACCCCGGCAGCACCGGCGGGGAGGACGGCAGGCGTCTGGCCATGGCCCCCTCTTCGGGTCGGGACCGACGGCAGGGGCTGTTGCGGGCGGCGGGTGGATCTCAGCTGTGATCGAGTCTAGGTCGCCGATCCGCGCGGGTACACGGGTCGACGGCCTCCTGGCGCCCCCTCTTCGGGAGCGCTCGTGACGGCGGCGCGACCGCCGCGTGACGAGCCCCGGAGGGTCGTCGCGCGGCGGCCGGGCCGGCGCCCGGTCAGTCGCGCGGCGGCAGGTCGCGCGCGGGCTGGCCGATGTAGAGCTGCTGCGGACGGCCGATCTTGGTGGCCTGGTCCTCGTTCATCTCGCGCCAGTGCGCGATCCAGCCGGGCAGGCGCCCGATGGTGAACAGCGCCGTGAACATGCGCGTGGGGAAGCCCATCGCCTTGTAGATGACGCCCGTGTAGAAGTCCACGTTCGGGTAGAGCTTCCGCTCGATGAAGTAGTCGTCCGCGAGGGCGACGGCCTCGAGCTCCTTGGCGATGTCGAGCAGCGGGTCCTGGATCCCGAGGGCCTCCAGCACCTCGTCGGCGCTCTCCTTCACCAGGCGTGCGCGCGGGTCGAAGTTCTTGTAGACGCGGTGCCCGAAGCCCATGAGGCGGACGCCGTCCTCCTTGTTCTTCACGCGCTCGACGTAGCGGTCGACGCCCTCGCCGGAGTCGCGGATGCGGCCGAGCATGGAGAGCACGGCCTCGTTCGCGCCGCCGTGCAGCGGGCCGAACAGCGCGCCGATGCCGGCGGAGACGGAGGAGAACATGTTCGCCTCGGTGGATCCGACGAGCCGCACGGTCGACGTCGACGCGTTCTGCTCGTGGTCCTCGTGCAGGATCAGCAGGCGCTCCAGCGCGCGGCTGACCACCGGGTCGACCTCGTAGGGCTCGGCGTTGTTGCCGAAGTTCAGGCGGAGGAAGTTGTCGACGAAGCCGAGCGAGTTGTCCGGGTAGAGGAACGCCTGGCCGAGGCTCTTCTTGTGCGCGTACGCCGCGATGACCGGCAGCTTCGCCAGCAGGCGCAGCGTCGAGATCTCGACCTGCTCGGGATCGTGGACGCTCAGCGAGTCCTCGTAGTAGGTGGAGAGCGCGGAGACGGCGCTCGACAGCACCGACATGGGGTGCGCGTTGGTGGGCAGGGCGCGGAACAGGCCCTTGAAGTCCTCGTGGAGCAGCGTGTGGCGGCGGATGTCCTCCTCGAACCCGCCCAGCTGGTCGCTCGTGGGCAGCTCGCCGTGGATGAGGAGCCAGGCCACCTCGAGGTAGCTCGACTGGCGCGCGAGCTGCTCGATCGGGTAGCCGCGGTAGCGGAGGATCCCCTGCTCGCCGTCGATGTAGGTGATGGCCGAGCGCGTCGACGCGGTGTTGACGAAGCCGTTGTCGAGCGTCGTGAGGCCCGTCCTCTTCGTGAGCGCCGAGATGTCGATGCTGGACGCGCCGTCGACCGCGGGGAGGATGGGGAACTCCACCCGACCTCCCGGGTACGTCAGCGTCGCCGTGGGCTTCTCGTCCGCCTGCTGCCCGCCATCGGTCACGGCGCCTCCTCGAGTCTGGGGTGGATGGCCCGGGGGGATGCGCGCCGCAGGGCGCTCGTGGCGCCGTCGCGGCGTCGGGATCCGAGCCGACTACAGCCTAAAGGGCCGACCGGGACACTGTCGCCTCCGCCAGCATCCGGCCGGATCCGTTGGAGGTCGTGCTACGCGGCGGGCGACGCGGTGGAGCCTGCGCGGAGGCGCGCGGCCGCCTGCGCGATCCGCTCGTCCGTCGCCGTGAGCGAGAGGCGCACGTGCGCGGGCGACGCGTCGCCGTAGAAGGGGCCGGGTCCCGCGAGGATCCCGAGGTCGGCGAGCTGCGCGATGCCCTCCCAGGCGTCGCGGCCGCGGGTCGCCCAGAGGTAGAGGCCGGCCTCGCTGCGGTCGATGCGCCAGCCGGCATCCTCGAGCGCCGGCCGCAGCACGTCGCGGCGGGCGCGGTAGAGCTCGCGCTGGGCGCGCACGTGCTCGTCGTCGCCGAGCGCCACGGTCATGGCGTGCTGGAGCGGCGCGGGAGGGAGGAGGCCCGCGTGCTTGCGGACGCGGATCAGCCGGGCGATGAGCTCCCGGTCGCCCGCGACGAGCGCGGCCCGGTAGCCCGCGAGGTTCGACTGCTTGCTGAGCGAGTACAGCGCGAGGACGCCGGAGTGGTCGTCGCCGACGACGCGCGCGTCGAGGATGGAGGGGGTCGGGCCGTCGGCCCACTCCCCCTCCCAGCCGAGCTCGGCGTAGCACTCGTCGCTCGCGATGACGGCGCCGAGCTCCCTGGCGCGGGCCACGGCGGCGCGCAGCTCGTCGACGCCGAGCACGCGGCCGTCCGGGTTGCCGGGCGAGTTGAGCCAGACGAGGCGCGTGGACGCGGGCCAGTCGGCCGGATCGTCGGCGGGGACGGAATCCGCTCCCGCGAGGGCCGCGCCGATCGCGTACGTCGGGTAGGAGACGGTCGGGTGCACGACCGCGTCGCCCTCCCCGAGCCCCAGCATGAACGGCAGCCAGGCCACCATCTCCTTGGACCCGATGGTCGGCAGCACCTGGTCGGCGCCGAGCGTGGCGTTCCGGCGCCGCGCGTGCCAGTCGACCATCGCCTGCCGGAGCTCGGGCGTGCCGACCGTGGTGGGGTACGCGTGCGCGTCGGTCGCCCAGGCGAGCGCGTCGCGGATGAGCGGCGGCGTGGGATCCACGGGCGAGCCGATGCTGAGGTCGACGAGGCCGTCGGGGTGCCGGCGCGCGCGCTCGGCGTACGGGCCCATCAGGTCCCAGGGGTAGTCGGGGAGCTCGCCGAGGGCCACGCGCGTCAGCCGTTCTGGGGCGGGAGCGCGGCGATGACGGGGTGGTCGCCCGCGGTGACGCCGACCTTGGTCGCGCCGCCCGGGGATCCCATCTCGGCGAAGAACTCGACGTTGGCCGTGTAGTAGTCCGACCACTTCTCGGGCAGGTCGTCCTCGTAGTAGATGGCCTCGACCGGGCAGACGGGCTCGCAGGCGCCGCAGTCCACGCACTCGTCCGGGTGGATGTAGAGCGACCGCTCGCCCTCGTAGATGCAGTCCACCGGGCACTCGTCGATGCAGGCGCGGTCCTTGACGTCGACACAGGGCAGGGCGATGACGTAGGTCACTTCGGGTGGGTCCTTCCGGGAGCGGTGCGGCCCGACGAGTCTACGCGGGCCGCGAGCCGGTCCCGGCCGGGGCCGGGGCGCCCGATCCCGCGGCGCCGGCGGCATCCGGGCGGTCGGCGGCGGCGGGCGCGCGCGTCGAGAAGCGGGGCCAGACGACGACGGCCGCGACGAGGATCGCGGGGGCGACGGCCCACACCTGGCTCATCCAGCCGGCGGGGAAGAGGACCGATCCGCTCGGCCCGCGCGTGCCGAGCACGGCGACGGCCGCGACCACGCCGAGCCCGAGGCAGAGCGCGTGCAGGCGGTCGACGAGCAGCAGGCGGAAGGCGACCAGCAGGCACGCGAGCGTCGCGAGCGCGAGCACGAGGCCGACCGGCAGCTCGACCCCGCCCACCGGGAGCGTGGCGCGGTGCGCCGCCGTGCCGACCGTGCCCACCAGCAGGCCGAGCACGAGCGACGCGACCGCGGTGCCGACGCGCTGCGCGCCGCGCGGGGGCCGCGGGGTGCCGTCGTCCGCCGCGGCGCCGGCGGGCCGGTGCAGCCGGAACCGCTCGACGGGCGCGATGGGCGCGCCGACGCCGTGCGAGAGCGCGAACTGGTCGCCGTCGACGACGGTCTGCGTGCGGTGCGCGGCGACGGCGCGGATCTTGGCGTCGAGCACCTCGGTCGCGTCGACGGCCAGGTCGACCGCGTCGTCCGGCAGCACGAGCGTGCCGGCCGGATCCGCGTCGGGCGCGGGGAACCGGCCGCGCGCGGCGACGAGCTCGTGCGCCTGCCTCGCCGACGACGCGGTCGTGGTGACGAGGTACGCGGGGATCCCCGCCTCCTCGGCGGCCCAGGTCGCGATGACGTGGGTGCGCACGTGGTCGGGGTGGCCGTATCCGCCGTGGTCGTCGTAGGTGACGACGGTCGTGGCGTCGACGTCGGCGATGACCGCGAGCACGTCGCGCGCCTCGTCGGCCTCGTCGCCCGCGCACAGCGAGTCGGGATCCAGCGGGCGGAGCGCCACGGGCGCGCCGTCGTCGCCCCACTCCATGCCCGAGTCGACGTAGCGCCGGGGCTCGAGGCCCTCCCAGCGCGCGCCGGCGTCGCCGAGGAAGCGGTGGTCGGTGACGCCGAGGGCGGCCATCGCGGCGGCGAGCTCCGTCTCGCGGTGGTCGGCGAGCGCGCGGAGGTCGCCCTCGAGGTGGCGGAGCTCCGCGGGGATCACCTCGCCCCGCTCCCCGCGCGTGCAGGTGAGCACCGTGACGGGCACGCCGTCGCGGACGAGCTTCGCGATGGTGCCGCCCGTGACGATGCTCTCGTCGTCGGGGTGGGCGTGCACGAAGAGGACGTGCTCGCGCTCGGGGCGCGGGGTGCGGGCAGCCCGATCGGGGCGTCGGGACGTGCCGGGGATCATCGGGCGATCCTATCCGCGCGCCGGCGGCCGGTCGCTGGGCGTCGCGCCGGGGAGGGCGACTGGACGCACCGCGGCCCGCGCGCTACTGTGCACGAGGTAAGGCAAGCCTCACCTACATTTCCCCATCAGAAGCAATGGCACGCGGCCCGCCGCGTCCGCAGCCCGGAGAGGCCCACGCGTGTTCGCGAACTACCTGATCGGCCTGCGCGAGGGCCTCGAGGCCGCGCTGGTCGTCACGATCCTCATCGCCTACGTCGTCAAGATCGGCCGCCGCGACGTGCTCGGCCGGCTCTGGCTCGGCGTCGGGCTCGCGGTCCTCCTCGCCCTGTCCGTCGGCGCGATCCTCACCTACGGCGCGTACGGCCTCACGTTCGAGGCGCAGGAGGCCATCGGCGGATCCCTCTCCATCGTCGCGACGGGCCTCGTCACCTGGATGGTGTTCTGGATGCTCCGCACCGCGAAGGACATGCGCTCCGAGCTGCAGGGCGCCGTCGACCGCGCCATCGCGGGCGCCGCCTGGGGCCTCGTCGCCGTCGCGTTCCTCGCCGTCGGCCGCGAGGGGATCGAGACGGCCCTGTTCCTCTGGTCGGCCGTGCAGGCCACGGGCGCCACCACCATGCCGCTCGTGGGCGCCGGCCTCGGGCTCCTCACCGCGGTCGCGCTCGGCTGGCTCGTCTACCGCGGGGTGCTCCGCATCGACCTCGCGCGCTTCTTCACCTGGACCGGCGCGCTCCTCATCGTCGTGGCCGGCGGCGTGCTCGCGTACGGGGTGCACGACCTGCAGGAGGCCGGGATCCTCCCCGGCCTCGGCGCGCTCGCGTTCGACGTCTCGGGCGCCGTCCCGCCCGGATCCTGGTACGGCACCCTCCTCAAGGGCACCGTCAACTTCTCCCCCGCCACCACCTGGCTCGAGGCGATCACGTGGGTGGCGTACGTCGTGCCGACGCTCGCGACCTACCTGACGCTCGCGCGCCGCGGTCGGCGGGCGCGTCCGGCGGGGGCGTCCGCCGCTCCCGCCGCCGCCGCCCCGGCCGCTCCCGCCGTCGGCGACGCGGCCCGCGTGCCCGACGCGACCGCCGCCCGCTGACCCGGCGCACCGCCGCCCCTCCGTCTCCCCCGCTCCGTCCACCGCCCGGCACCGCCGGCCCGCTCCCCCGAGGTCCCATGAAGCGCTCGACCCTCCCCGCCGCCGCCCTGCTCGCCGGCGCCGCCCTCGCCCTGTCGGGCTGCGTCGCGAACGCCCCGACCGGATCCGCCGGCGACGGCGCCGCCTCGGCCGACTCCGGCGTCACCCAGCTCACGGTCGACAGCTCCGCCGACGCGTGCGCCGTCTCCGCCGCGACCGCCCCCAGCGGCACGGTCTCGTTCCACGTCACGAACTCCACCGACCAGGTGACCGAGTTCTACCTGCTCGCGGACGACGGCCTGCGCATCGTCGGCGAGGTCGAGAACGTGAGCCCCGGGATCGAGCGCGACCTCGTGCTGACCGCCCAGCCCGGCGACTACTTCACCGTCTGCAAGCCCGGCATGGTCGGCGACGGCGTGGGACGTGCGCCCTTCACCGTCACGGGCGACCAGGTCGCGCTCGCGGGCGACGCGGAGCAGCAGGGCCAGGACGCGGCCGCCGCCTACCTCGCCTACGTCAAGGACCAGATCGGCCGCCTCCTGCCCGCCACGCAGGAGTTCGCCGACGCGTACCTCGCGGGCGACGACGACAGGGCGCGCTCGCTGTACCCCACGGCGCGCGCGTACTACGAGCGCGTCGAGCCCGTCGCGGAGTCGTTCGGCGACCTCGACCCGGAGATCGACTTCCGCGAGGCCGACGTCGAGCCCGGCACCGAGTGGACCGGGTGGCACCGCATCGAGAAGGACCTCTGGCAGCCCTCGCCCGACGCGAACGGCGGCGAGGTCTACGCGCCGCTCGGCCAGGCGGACCGCGCGCACTTCGCCCAGGAGCTCACCGCCGACACGCAGCGGCTCTACGACGCGGTGCACGCCGACGGCTTCTCGGTCGACATCTCCACGGTCTCCAACGGCGCGGTCGGGCTGATGGACGAGGTCGCGTCCGGCAAGATCACCGGCGAGGAGGAGATCTGGTCGCACACCGACCTCTGGGACTTCCAGGCGAACCTCGAGGGCGCGCGCGTCGCGTACGCGGGCGTCCGCGACATCGTCGCGCCGAAGGACCCGCAGCTCGTCGCCACGCTCGACGCCCAGTTCGCGTCGCTGGAGACGGACCTCGCCGCGTACGGATCCCTCGACCAGGGCTTCACGACCTACGACCGCCTCACCACGGACCAGGTCAAGGGCCTCGCGGACGGCGTGAACGCGCTGGCCGAGCCGCTGTCGAAGCTCACCGGGGCGCTCGTCGGCTGATGACGGACCACGCGACCACCACGCCCGACGGCACGGCGGCAGCCGACGCTCCCGCGGCGCCCGCGGGCATCTCCCGCCGCGGGATCCTCGGCCTCCTCGGCGCGGGCGCGCTCGGCGGCGGCCTGGTCGGCTCCGCGGGCGGGGTGATGGCCGACCGCGCCTTCGCGGGCGCCCGGCAGGCCGCGGGCGGCGCGACCTACGCGTTCCACGGGGCGCACCAGGCGGGGATCACCACGCCCGCACAGGACCGCCTGCACTTCGCCGCCTTCGACGTCGCCGACATCGACCGCGCGGGCCTCGTCTCGCTCCTCCAGGACTGGAGCGCCGCGGCCGCGCGCATGACGGCCGGCGGATCCGCGGGCGCGCTCGGCGCCGTCGACGGCCCGTACGACTCCCCGCCCGACGACACGGGCGAGGCGCTCGACCTGCCGCCCGCCGGCCTCACCATCACGTTCGGCCTCGGCCCGTCGCTGTTCACGACCGCCGACGGCGTCGACCGCTTCGGCATCGCCGACCGCCGGCCCGCCGCGCTCGTCGACCTGCCGCGCTTCCCGGGCGAGGCGCTCGTCGCGCAGGCGACGGGCGGCGACCTCTGCATCCAGGCGTGCAGCGACGACCCGCAGGTGGCCGTGCACGCGATCCGCAACCTGTCGCGCATCGCGTTCGGCCGCGCCTCCATCCGGTGGTCGCAGCTCGGCTTCGGCCGCACGTCGTCGACGAGCCGCGCGCAGGTCACGCCGCGGAACCTCTTCGGCTTCAAGGACGGCACCGCGAACGTGAAGTCCGAGGACACGCGCCAGGTCGAGGACCACGTGTGGGCCGACGCGGGATCCTCGCCCGCCGAGGCGTGGATGCAGGGCGGCTCCTACCTGGTCGCCCGACGCATCCGCATGACGATCGAGACCTGGGACCGCTCGTCGCTCCGCGAGCAGGAGCGCGTTGTCGGCCGCACGAAGGGGTCCGGCGCGCCCCTCAGCGGGGGCCAGGAGCACACGGCTCCCGACTTCTCCGCCACCGGCCGCGGCGGCGCCCCGCTCATCGACCCCGCGTCGCACGTGCGCCTCGCGCACCCGGACGCGAACGACGGCGCGGTGCTCCTGCGCCGCGGCTACAACTTCGTCGACGGCAACGACGACCTCGGCCGGCTCAACGCGGGCCTGTTCTTCCTGGCCTTCCAGCGGGATCCTCGGACGCAGTTCATCCCCATCCAGCGGAGCCTCGCCCGCGACGCCATGAACGAGTACCTGCGGCACGTGGGCAGCGGGATCTGGGCCGTGCCGCCGGGCGCATCGCGCGACGGGTACGTCGGGGAGACGCTCTTCGCGTCCTGATCGGGCACGTGCGGCGGCGCGCTCAGCCTGCGGGCAGCACCACGTACGTGGCGACCGGGGATCCGAGATCCGCCGACACCGTGACGATGACCGAGTACGCGTCCGTCGCGAACCGCCCGTAGCCGCTCTGGGCGTCGCTCGTGACCTCGCTCGACGCGTAGCCGGCGGCCTCGAGCCGCGCCCGCGCGTCCGCGAACCCGCCCTCGACGTCCGGCACGGCGACCTGCGCCACCCAGCCGGCGCCCTCCGGGGCGGCTCCCCCGCCGAGCAGCTCCCCCTCGGCGAACGGCACGGCGTCCGAGGGGAACGTGTCGGGGACGCGGCCGTCCGTGGAGACCTGCACCTTGCCGAGCGTGTCGCCGATGACGTCCTCGACGCTGTGGCGCACCTGCTTCGCGCCCTCGTGGGCGGCGTCGCGGACGACGTCGCCCACCTGGCTGCACCCGGTGAGACCGAGGCCGGATCCGAGGGCGGAGACGAGGACGAGCCCGGCCGCCAGCCCCCTCCTGCGGAGGGACCGGGCGGACGGGCTCGTCGGGGTCATGCTCGCTACGCGTTCTGCTTCTTCAGTCGCGACGTCTTGCGCTGTCGGGCGTTCGCGTCGAGCTCGACCTTGCGGATCCGCACGAACTCGGGCGTGACCTCCACGCACTCGTCCTCGCGGGCGAACTCGAGGCACTCCTCGAGCGTGAGCCGCCGCGAGGGCGTCATGCGCTCGAAGGAGTCGGAGGTGGACTGACGCATGTTGGTCAGCTGCTTCTCCTTGGTGATGTTCACGTCCATGTCGTCGGCGCGCGAGTTCTCGCCCACGACCATGCCCTCGTAGACCTCCTGGGTCGGCTCCACGAAGAACGACATGCGCTCCTGCAGGGCCACCATGGCGAACGGGGTGGCGACGCCGGCGCGGTCGGCGACGATCGAGCCGTTGACGCGGGTCGTGATCTCGCCCGCCCACTGCTCGTAGCCGTGCGACACGGCGTTGGCGATGCCGGCGCCGCGCGTGATCGTGAGGAACTCGGTGCGGAAGCCGATGAGGCCGCGCGACGGGACGACGAACTCCATGCGGACCCAGCCGGTGCCGTGGTTGCTCATGCCCTCCATGCGGCCCTTGCGGGCGGCGAGGAGCTGCGTGATCGCGCCGAGGTACTCCTCGGGCGAGTCGATGGTGAGGTGCTCGTAGGGCTCGTGCACCTTGCCGTCGACCTGCTTGACGACCACCTGCGGCTTGCCGACGGTGAGCTCGAAGCCCTCACGGCGCATCTGCTCCACGAGGATCGCCAGCGCGAGCTCGCCGCGGCCCTGGATCTCCCAGGCGTCCGGGCGGCCGATGTCGACCAGCTTGATGGACACGTTTCCGATGAGCTCGCGGTCGAGGCGGTCCTTGACCATGCGGGCGGTGAGCTTGTGGCCCTTGACCTTGCCGATGAGCGGGCTGGTGTTGGTGCCGATGGTCATCGAGATGGCCGGGTCGTCCACCGTGATGGTGGGCAGCGGCCGGACGTCCTCCGGGTCGGCGAGGGTCTCGCCGATGGTGATGTCCTCGATGCCGGCGACGGCGACGATGTCGCCGGGGCCCGCGGACTCGGTCGGGAAGCGGTCGAGCGCCTTCGTGATGAGGAGCTCGGTGATCTTCACGTTCTTGACGGTGCCGTCGTGCTTGACCCAGGCGACCTGCTGGCCCTTCTTGATCGTGCCGTTGAAGACGCGGAGGAGGGCGAGGCGGCCGAGGAAGGGCGACGCGTCGAGGTTGGTGACGTGGGCCTGCAGCGGGTGCTGGTCGTCGTAGGTGGGCGCCGGGACGTGGTCGAGGATCGCCTTGAAGAGGGGCTCGAGGTCGTCGTTGTCGGGCAGCTCGCCGTTGTCGGGCTTGTTGTCGCTCGCGGCGCCGTTGCGGCCGGACGCGTAGACGACGGGCACGTCGAGGATCGCGTCGAGGTCGAGGTCCGGGTGCTCGTCCGACATGTCGGAGGCGAGGCCGAGGAGCAGGTCCTGGCTCTCGGCCACGACCTCGTCGATGCGCGCGTCGGGGCGGTCGGTCTTGTTGACCAGGAGGATCACGGGGAGCTTCGCCTCGAGCGCCTTGCGGAGCACGAAGCGCGTCTGGGGCAGCGGGCCCTCGGACGCGTCGACGAGGAGCACGACGCCGTCGACCATGGACAGGCCGCGCTCGACCTCGCCGCCGAAGTCGGCGTGGCCCGGGGTGTCGATCACGTTGATGACGATGGGCGTGCCGTCGGCGTGCTTCCCGTTGTAGAGCACCGCGGTGTTCTTCGCGAGGATCGTGATGCCCTTCTCGCGCTCGAGGTCGTTCGAGTCCATCATCCGGTCCTCGCCCTCGAAGTGGGCGTCGAACGAGTTCGTCTGCTTGAGCATGGCGTCGACCAGGGTCGTCTTGCCGTGGTCCACGTGGGCCACGATGGCCACATTGCGGAGGTCGTTGCGCGCGACTAGCGCCATAGTGCTGTCCTTCAGTGGAGAGGGTGCCGGCCTTGTCATCAAGGGAGGAGGGCGAAGAGCCGCCGTCTGCTATTCCCAGCGACCTACAGCCTACCGTGCCGATGCAAGCCGGGCTCAGGGAGCGTCGGGAGAGAGGGTCCAGCGCCAGGCGTCGTCGAGGATCCCGGCCTGGTGCGGCGACACCTGCACGCCGCCGACGGCGTCCCGAGCGGCCGCGAGCGCGGGCAGCTGGTAGAGCGGCAGGCCGGCGCGGTCGCCGTACATGCGACGGTCGAGGCGCAGGAGCAGCTCGGTGCGCGCGTCCTCGTCCTCGGTGCGGCTGAGCGACGCGAACAGGGACGCGACGTCGGGGTCGGCGGTGGACTGGCCGTCGCGCGCATCGGCCCGCGCCTCGTGCGCGGCGCGGATGCCGGCGACGGACGGGTACGCGTCCTCCGAGGAGAGGAGCGCGACGTCGTAGGCGCCCGGCTGGTCGAGCACGCTCTCCCACTGCGGGGTCGAGCAGTCCGTGACGACGAAGCCGGCCTTCTCGGCGGAGTCGCGGATGGCCTCGAACGCGGCCACCCGGCGCGGGTCGGCGGGGTCGAAGAGCACGCACACCTCGGGGGCCGTGCGGCCGACCGACGCGAGCAGCTGCCGCGCCTCGTCCAGGTCCACGTCGCCGAAGCGGCTGGACCCGTTGGCGCGCACCTGGTCGGCGTACCCCTCCACCCCGGGCGCGAGCACGAAGGAGTCGCGCGTGGTGGCGTCGGGATCCGCCGGCAGCGCGGCCTCCCGCACGATGGCGTCGCGCGGCACGGTGGAGAGGAAGGCGGTGCGGACTGCGACGTCCGACATGGCGGCGTCGCGCGCGCCGAGGGTCTGGAGGTCGAGCCGCTCCCACGACGCGGAGGACCCGCGCACGACCTGCACGCCGTCGATCACGGACAGCGCGTCGGACACCTCGGCGTCGGCCTCGGGCGCGATGACGTCGACCTCGCCCGCCTGGAGGGCGGCGACGGCGGCGTCCGGGTCCTCGATCGTCGACACGACGATGCGCTCGACCGACGGCCGGTGCAGCCCCGTGTAGAAGCGGTTGGCGCGCAGCGTGATGGAGGTGCCGGGGTCGATCGACTCGATGGCGTACGGGCCGGAGCCCACGGCGCGATCCGGGTGCGCGGCGATCTCGGCCACGCCGAACCCGCGGTTCCACGCGTCGGAGATGGGCGAGAGGAGGTCGGGCTCGCGATCCTGCACGGCGTCCACGAGGGTCTGCTTCGCGCGCCCCGGGCTCGACATGTCGAGCGCGAGCTGCACCACGGTGTGCGCGGGCAGACCGACCTCGAACGCGAGGCGCCAGTCCGGCGTGTACTCGTCGAAGACCATCGTGATGGACCGGCCGCCGTCGCCGATCTCGGGCGTGCGCGTGACGTGGGTCAGCGTCTCGTCGGCGGCCGCGTCGAAGTAGACGGTCTGCTCCGGGAGCGGGCCCGTGTAGCCGCCCGTCGTCTCGTCGACGTACCCGGCCGGGTCGTACCCGGGGGTGTCCAGCGCGCCGGATCCGGCGGCCCAGGCGAGCAGGAGGTCGGCCGCGTCGACGGGCTCGCCGTCGGACCAGCGGACGCCCTCCGCGACCGTGTACTCCACGGTGAAGGGGTCGCGCGAGACGACCCTCGCGGATCCGTAGCCCGGGTCCGCGGCGACGGTGCCGTCGGCGGCGACCTCGGAGAACCGCGAGTTCGTGGCGTGCACGATCTCCTCGTTGCCCGCGCTGCCGCCCGTGCGCGACGCCGCGTTGTAGGAGGTGAACGACGTGGGGACAGCAGCGCGGATCACCGTGTCGGCGACCATGCCGGTGGTCGGCGAGCAGGCGGCGAGGCCGGCGACGAGCGCCAGCGCGACGACGGCGGATGCGCCGCGGACGGCCCGGCGGATCCCTCGCGGGCGCCCGGCTCGTACGGCCCCGGGGCCTCGCGTGTCGCTGTCCATCGCCGTCGATCCTACGCGAGCGGCACGACGAGGCCCGCCGCCCGCGCGCCCCCGCGAGGGGGTGCTGCGGACGGCGGGCCGGGACGTGCGGGTGCGGGTCAGGCCGCGGGCGGCTGCTGGTCGCGCAGCGCCTCGCGGAGCTGGCGGCGCTCCTGCTGCTGGTCGGGATCCGGCAGCGGCACCGCGGCGATGAGCTTCTGCGTGTACGGGTGCTGCGGGTTCCGGAGGATCGACTCGGTCGGCCCCTGCTCCACGATCTTGCCGTGGTTCATCACGACGATGCGGTCGGCGAGCAGGTCGACCACCGCCAGGTCGTGGCTCACGAACAGGCACGCGAACTGGAGCTCCTTCTGGATCTCCTGCAGCAGCGCGAGCACGCGGGCCTGCACCGACACGTCGAGCGCGGAGGTGGGCTCGTCGGCGACGAGCACCTTGGGCCGGAGCGCGAGCGCGCGAGCGATGCCGACGCGCTGGCGCTGCCCGCCGGAGAGCTCGTTCGGGTAGCGGTTGCGGAAGCTCCGCGGCAGCTCCACCTGCTCGAGGAGCTCCTCGACCCGGTCGCTCTGCTGCTTCTTCGAGAACTGCCCCGAGAGCTCGAGCGGCTCGCCGATGCTCTGGCCGATGGGCCAGCGCGGGTTGAGCGAGGAGCCCGGGTCCTGGAAGACGATGCCGATCTCGCGGCGCACGGCCCGGAGGTCCTTCTGCGAGATGCCGGTCATGCGGCGCCCGGCGACCGTGAGCTCCCCGCCCGCGACGGGCAGGAGGCCCACCGCGGCGCGCGCGATGGTGGTCTTGCCGGATCCCGACTCGCCCACGACGCCGACGACCTCGCCGGGGTGGATGTCGAAGGACGCGCCCGAGACCGCCCGGAACGCCGGCACGCGGCCGAGCTTCGGGTAGTCGATGTCCACCTCCTTGAGGGAGATGGCGGGCTCGGTGGTGCGCTCGGCGATCTCGACGTGCGTCGCCTCGCCCGTGCCGAGGTGCGGCACCGACGCGAGCAGCTGCTTCGTGTACGGGTCCTTCGGCGACTGGAAGATCTCGCGCACGGAACCGCGCTCGACGATGCGGCCGCTCTTCATCACGATGACGTTGGTCGCGAGGTCGGCCACCACGCCCATGTCGTGCGTGATGATCACGATCGCGCTGTTGAGGCGCTGGTGGAGCTTGCGGAGCAGGTCGAGGATCTCGGCCTGGATCGTCACGTCGAGCGCCGTCGTGGGCTCGTCCGCGATGAGCATGTCGGGGTCGCACGACAGCGACTGGGCGATCATCGCGCGCTGGCGCTGGCCGCCGGACAGCTGGTGCGGGTAGGAGTCGAACGCCTTCTCGGGATCCGGCATCTCGACGAGCTTCAGCAGCTCGAGCGCGCGCACCTTGGCGACCGACGGGATGATCGAGTTGTGGACGCGCAGGGCCTCCACGATCTGGAAGCCCACCGTGTAGACGGGGTTGAGCGCCGTCATGGGCTCCTGGAAGATCACGGCGATGTCGTTGCCGCGCGCCTTCCGCAGGGTCGCCTGGTCGGCGCCGACCATCTCGACGCCCTTGAGCTTCGCGCTGCCCTGGACCCGGCCGTTCTTCGGCAGGAGGCCGAGGAGCGACATGGAGCTGACCGACTTGCCGGAGCCGGACTCGCCGACGATCGCGAGCACCTCGCCGGGGTTGACCTTGTAGTCGATGTCGACGGCCGCGGGGATCCACTCGTCGCCGACCCAGAAGTCGACGCCGAGGCCGGAGACCTCGAGGATGGGGACGATCGGGTCCGCCCCGTTCGCGTGAGCGCTCATGCTGCGGCCTCCTGGCTGCTGGAAGTGGGGGTGTCGAGGGGCGCCCATGCGGGCCGTGGGACGATGTGGCCATGGATCAGCCCGTCGTCATCCGCCCGTCGTTCGGACGCCTGCTGACCGTGATCGTCTCGGCGATCGCGGTCCTGGTGCTCGTGAGCACCGTGGTCGGAGGTCGGGCCGACCTCCTGCCGACGGCGGTGTGGGGCCCGGTGATGCTGGCCTACGCGTCGTGGCTCGTCTTCTGGCACCCGCGGGTGCGCATCGCGACCGAGGGCGTCGAGATCCGCAACGTCCTCCGCACGCACGACATCTCGTGGCCCGCCATCCGCGACGTCGACACCAAGTGGGCCCTGAGCATCACGACCGCGCACGAGCGCGTCACGGCGTGGGCCGCTCCCGCGCCCGGCCGGCACTCGAACGCCTACATCACCACGAAGGAGGAGCGGACGCAGCCGTACCTCAGCGCCATGATGCAGGACGCGCGTCGCGGCGACCTCCCGCGCACCGACTCCGGCGACGCGGCCACGGTGATCCGCCTGCGCCTGGCCGACCTCCGCGAGGCGGGCCACCTGGGCGGCCCGGTCGAGGAGGAGGCCCCGCGCGTGCGCACGCACTGGGCGGAGATCGGCGTGCTCGCGGCGCTCGTCGCCGCGACGGTGCTGACCGGCCTGCTCTGAGACCCGGCCGGCGGCCCGTCCGCGGGTGAGCGGACGGACCGTCACGGCGACCGTCACCGGCCGTCCGCGCCGTCGGGCGCCTGGCCCTCGGCGGGACCGTCGGCCTGGGCGTCCGGTCGGGCGGATCCGACGGGCGGCGGGACCCGCACGCCCTCGGCACCGGATCCGACCTTCGGACCCTGCTCGCGGCGGGTGCGGCCGGTGAGCATCGCGAACATCTGCTTGTAGGGACCCTGTCCGCCCGGCATGCGCCTCTGGCGCGGGTCGAACGCGTCGCGCAGGCCGTCGCCGATGAAGTTGATCGACAGCGCGATGATGATGATGAACAGGCCAGGGAACCAGAACAGCCACGGTCGGGTCGCGAAGGCGCCCTGGTACTCGTTGATGATCTGGCCGAGCGACACGTCGGGCTTGACGATGCCGAACCCCAGGAAGGACAGCGCCGCCTCGAGCAGGATCGCCGCGCTCATCAGCAGGGTCGTGGAGACGATGACGACGCCGATGGCGTTCGGCAGGATGTGCCGGAACACGATGCGGCTGTTCGAGGCGCCCGCCACCCGCGCGGCGTCGACGAACTCGCGCTCGCGGAGGCTGAGGAACTCGCCGCGCACGAGGCGGGCGAGCGACGGCCAGCCGATGAGCCCCAGGACGATGCCGAGGACCACCGCGCCGAGGCCGCCGAAGGTCCGACCGAGGACGGCAGCGATGACGATTACGGGGATCACGATGATGAGGTCGGTGAAGCGCATGAGCAGCGAGTCGACGCGGCCGCGGAAGAAGCCCGAGAGGGCGCCGATCACGATGCCGAGGAACGCGGCGATGATGCCGTAGAGCACCATCACGACGATCGACTGCTGCGTGCCGCGCATGACGCGGGCGAAGATGTCGCGACCGATCTCGTCCTGGCCGAACGGGTGCGCGCCGAACTGGAAGGGCAGCACCCACGTGGGGTTGCCGCCGTTGACGATGGGCGACGCGTTCTCGTAGCCCCACATCCACCAACCGGGGATGCGGAGGCCGAAGAACTGGATGCCCACGGACGAGTACACGAGGATCGCCATCAGCAGGAGCACCACGAGCGCGGTCATCGCGCCCTTGTGGCGGAGGAACCGGCGGCGGACGACGGTGCCCTGGCTGAGGCCCTCGACCTCCCGCTGCTCGATCGTCAGCTCGGAGTTGGCGCCGCCCTCGGGGAGGTGCGGGTCGTTGTGGGGGTCGTTGGGGTTCCCCATCAGCGAATTGGTCATGTGTCAGCTCACCCGGATTCGAGGATCGAGGACCGAGTACAGGATGTCGGCCAGCATGTTGAAGATGACGGTCAGGATGCTGGTGATCAGGATGAATCCCATCAGCGGGTTGAGGTCGGTCTTGGTGAGGGCGTCCTGGAAGACGGAGCCCATGCCCTTCCAGGCGAAGATCGTCTCCGTGATCACGGCGCCGCCGATGAGCCCGCCCACGTCGAACGCGATGACGGTGGCGACGGGGATCATCGCGTTGCGGAACGCGTGGCGCATGATCACGGTGCGCTCGGTGAGGCCCTTGGCCCGCGCCGTGCGCACGTAGTCCTGGTTCATCACCTCGAGGAGGCTCGCCCGCGAGTAGCGGGAGTAGCTCGCCACGGAGATGAGGAGGATCGCGATGGTCGGCAGCAGGAGGTGCGTGTAGCTGTCGAGCATGCCCTGCCAGATCGAGCCGTTCAGGCCGGGCGTGACGGCGCCGACGGTGGCGATGGGGCGACCGCGCGTGTTGGTCACGTAGTCGGGCCACACCTGCATGACGCGGTCGACGATGATCAGCAGCGCGACGAGGCCTCCCGTGATGCCGGCGCCGCGGGCGACGATCGGCTTGTCGTTCTGGCCGACGACGTACCCGATGACCACGCCGACGAGGACGAAGGCGACGATGAGGACGATCGTGATCCACCAGGGGGCGGAGACGGTGAGCAGGTACTGCAGCGGGTACCAGAGGGCCGCACCGAGGACCGCCATCGCGAGCGCCGAGTAGAACGCCCGGCGGTTGCGCAGCCCCGTCGACAGCGAGGTGATGAGCACCGCGATCAGGGCGCCGAGGGCTCCGATGAGCACGATGCCGAGACCGGGTCGCGAGAACCAGTCCGTCACGAGCAGGTACACGAGCACCGCCGCGGTGATGACCGTCGCGGAGCCGAACACGATGAGGCGCGGCTTCGGGTCGCCGCCGATGATGCTCATCCAGACGAAGCCCGACACGAGCGACAGGACCACGATCAGGACCGGCGGTATCGAGGGGTTCACGAGGAAGTCGTTGAAGCCGATGGCGACGTACTGCTTGAGGAGCACGGCGACGAAGAAGATCGGCAGGGAGAAGAAGAGGAACGACGCGAAGGTGACCGTGTAGTCGTAGCCGCTGTACTGGCGGAGCGCGGTCGTCATGCCGATCGAGACGCCGATGAGCCGTGGCGATCGTCACCAGCTGGATCGTCTGGCCGGCCGCGTTGGCGATGAGGTCGTTGACCTCGCGGCCGTCGATGGCCCGGCCGAGGTCGATCTGGCCGATGAAGACCTTGAACACGCCGCCGAGCCAGAGGAAGTAGCGCAGCGGCGACGGGACGTCGAGGTCGAGCAGGTCGACCCGGGCGGCGATGAGCGCGTCGCGGTTCGGCGACGGGCTCTCCCGCAGATCGCCGAGGGGATCACCCGAGTTGGCGGCCAGGTTGTAGATGATGAAGCTGGCGCCCAGGAGGACGAAGAACGACGCGACGAGGCGTCTCAAGACGAAGGTAAGCACAGGGCGACGACGTCCCTTTCTGTGTTCGGCCAGGGCTCGTGACCCGACCCGACGAGAGCATACGCGGCCGGATCCGCGGATCACGAATCGGCAACGGACATGGAGAGGGTGCCGAGGCCAGGAGGCCTCGGCACCCTCGCACCCTCCCGTTCAGGGGACGGCGCTCACTGCTGTCGTGCTACTGCGCGGACGTGTCCGACGGTGCCCACTCCCAGAAGTTCCAGAAGTAGGTCGGGGACAGGAACGCCGGCTTGACGCCCGAGACCGTGTCGCTCCAGGCGGTGAGGCCCGGGAACTGGAAGATCGGGGTGGTCCAGCCCTGCTGCTGGATGAGGGTCTCGGCCTGGATGAGCAGATCGCGCTGCTTGTCCGTGTCGGTCTCCGTGTCCAGCTGCTTGAAGAGGTCGTCGACCTCGGGGTCCGACCAGCCGTAGTAGTTGTTGATGCCGCCGGTCTGGTAGTTCGGGCCGGACTCGCCGACCGCGAGGCTCGTGGACTGCCATCCGAAGAGGGCGATGTCGTACGAGTCCGTCTTGCTGGAGAGGTCGGCGCCCCACGTCGCGCTGTTCACGTCGATGAGGTTGAAGCCGGCCTGGGCGGCCGACTGGCGCATGAGCTCGAACTCCTGCTGGCGACGGGTGTTGCCCTGGCCGTACAGTACGCGGGCGTCGATCGTGCCGGTGACGCCGGCCTGGGCGAGGTCCGCCTTGGCGCCCTCGATGTCGACGGCCTGGTCCTTGTAGCCGTTCTCCTCGACCGAGGCCTCGTAGTTCGGCGTGCCGGGCACGAAGACGTTCGAGTTGCGGAGCTCCGCGTCCTCCTGGAGGGGCTTGATCAGCTTGTCGAGGATCTCCTCGCGCGGCAGCGTCTTGAAGAACGCCTGGCGGACGAGCTTGGCCTTCTCGGCGTCTCCGCCGTACTTCGACGCGTCGAACGGGCCGCCGTTGGTGACCTGGAGGTCGACGTGCTCGTACGTGCCCTCGGCCTGGCCCTTGTACTCGATGCCGCTGAGTCCCTGGACCTGCTGGAGGAGGTCGGCCGTGGGCTGACCGGACGCGATCTGGACCTCGCCGTTGGAGAGGGCCTGGATCTGCGCCTGCGGGTCCGCGATGAAGCGGACGGTGATCTTCTCGTACTTCGGCTTCTTGCTGCCGCTGTACTCGGGGTTCGCCGTCAGGGTGATGTACTGGTCGGCCTTGAGGTCCGAGATGACGTACTGGCCGTCGGCGAGCACCTTCTGGGACTCGGTCGGCATGTCCGAGTAGCGGTAGCCGTCGTTCCAGATCTTGGAGACCGGGGCGAGGACGCTGGCGTCCTTGTCCTGGATGGCCGTGATGAGCTTCTTCTTCGCGTCCTCGGGCGAGAGGTTCTCGTCGGGGAAGGCGAGCTGCGTCGTGCCGTGCGCGGAGACGCCGACGCCGTTGCCGGTCGCGACCTCCCAGTCGACGTAGGGCTGGTCGTACGTGTACGTGAGGCTGCGTCCGTCGTCGCCGATCTCGGGCGTCTTCGTGACGAGGCCGAGGCGGGTGTCCGCGACGGCGCCCGAGTTGAAGAAGACCTGGTCGTCGCCGGTGGAGACGGTGCCGTCCTCGTTGGTGGTCACGTCGTCGCCCGTGGCGGTGTTGACGTTCGTCGTGTTCGCGGCCCAGTTGAGCAGCATGTCGGCGGCGTCGACGGGCGTGCCGTCGTTCCACTTGACGCCCTCGTTGATCGTGAACTTCACCACGAGCGGGTCGTCGGAGACCTTCTCGTAGGTGCCGAAGTCGGTGTCCTTGACGAGCGACGGGCCGTCGTCGTAGTAGTTGAAGGACCGGTTCGTCAGGTAGACGATGTTGGCGTTGGCGGTCGCGTTGCCCGTGGCCGACAGGTTGTTGTACTCGAGGAACGGGTCGTTCCAGGCCACGGTGATCTCAGTGCCGTCGATGACCTCGGACTCCTGGGCGGGCGCAGAGCAGCCGCTGAGGACGAGGGCACCGGAGACGATTGCGACACCAGCCGCTGCGAGGCGTCTGATTTTCAAGGTTCCTCCTGTGCATGGGAATGGCGCGGACCCACCGTGCGTGCGGTCGACCGCGCAGATAAGAATGACCCTAGGTACGGCTGGGAGTCTTTGCAAAAACTGGGCCCAAACGTTACATACCGGTAACTCGGACGCGCGGATCCGCGCGTCGCGGTCCGGATCCGTGCGTCTCGACGGGCGGGATCGCGCGTTCCCACCGCCCTCGGCGACGGATCGCGTCGTCAGCGCCCTCACCGGCCACGTCCGGTCCGCGGGCGGCGGATCGGCGTCGCGCGCCTAGGATCGGCCCGTGCCCGACGCTCCCGCCCTCCCCCGCGCCGCCCGACCCCCGCTCCGGCGAGCGCTCCGGACGCGGCTGCGGTGGGAGATCGCGATCGTCCTCGGCCTCTCCCTCGGGGCGAGCGCCGTGTACTCGGTGCTGCGGATCGTCGACCTGTCGACCCGCCCGGAGGCGCTCGGCTCGCAGAGCGCCACGATCAACCGGAGCCTGAACGACCGGCAGGTGTTCGACCTGCTGTACCAGCTGCTCGACGTCGCCACCGCCCTGGTACCCGTCGCCCTCGTGCTCTTCCTGCTGTGGCAGCCGGGGCGGAGCGCCTTCCGGCGGATCGGCCTCGACCTCGCGCGTCCCGGGCGCGACGTCGCCGCCGGGTTCGGGCTCGCGGCGCTGATCGGCGTGCCCGGCCTCGGCCTCTACCTCGCGGGCCGCGCCCTCGGGATCACCGTGGACGTGGTGCCGACCGCGCTCGACTCCTACTGGTGGACGGTGCCGGTGCTCGTCCTCGTGGCGCTCCGCGCGGCGCTGCAGGAGGAGGTGATCGTGGTCGGGTACCTCTTCACCCGGCTGCGGGAGCTCGGCTGGGGGCACGGGCGGCTGGGCGCGTGGAGCGTCATCCTGTCGGCGGCCGTGCTGCGCGGGAGCTACCACCTCTACCAGGGCTACGGGCCCTTCCTCGGGAACGTCGCGATGGGGGTCGTGTTCGGCTGGTGCTACGTGCGCTTCGGCCGCACGGCGCCGCTCGTGGTGGCCCACCTGATCCTCGACGTCGTCAGCTTCGTGGGCTACCCGGTCGCGCTGGCGCTCGCGCCGGGGCTCTTCGGCTGACCGGCGCCCGCGCGGCGACCGGGGGCGCTGCCCTGGCGGATCACCCGTGCCTGTGCCTAACCTGGGAATGCCGCACGACGAGGTGCGGCCGTATCTCGAGGAGATCTCATGGGCGACGCCGCTCATCCGTCCGGGGACCCCCGGCCGGCCGTCGACTACCTGGAGGTCGAGGACTCGGCCCGGTTCCGGGAGCTGAAGCGCGCGCACCGCAGCTTCGTCTTCCCGCTCGCCGTGGCGTTCCTCGTCTGGTACTTCGCGTTCGTGCTGCTGTCCGACTACGCGCACGACTTCATGTCCACGCCCGTCATCGGGAACGTGAACCTCGGGATCCTGCTCGGTCTCGGGCAGTTCGTCACGACGTTCGCGATCACCACCTGGTACGTGAGCCGGGCGAACTCCCGCTTCGATCCGATCTCCGCGGAGATCCGCGCGGACCTGGAGGAGCGGGAGCGCGTCGCGCTCGAGGGGCCGCGCGGATCGACGCCGCCGACCCGCCGGAAGGGCGGCCGACGGTGACCGCGCCGACCGTCGTCGTGATGGCGACGACGCCCGCGACCGACACGGGCGACCCCGTCCTCAACATCTCGATCTTCGGGGCGTTCGTGGTCATCACCCTCGTGATCGTGTTCCGCGCCAGCCGGAACAACTCGACCGCCGCCGACTACTACGCGGCCGGACGCTCCTTCACCGGCCCCCAGAACGGCACCGCGATCGCGGGCGACTACCTCTCGGCGGCGTCGTTCCTCGGGATCGTGGGGGCCATCGCGATCAACGGGTACGACGGGTTCCTCTACTCGATCGGGTTCCTGGTCGCGTGGCTCGTGGCGCTGCTGCTCGTGGCGGAGCTCATGCGCAACACGGGCAAGTTCACGATGGCCGACGTGCTGAGCTTCCGGCTCAAGCAGCGGCCCGTGCGTCTCGCCGCGGCGACCACGACGCTCGCGGTCTGCTTCTTCTACCTGCTCGCGCAGATGGCGGGCGCGGGCGGGCTCGTCTCGCTGCTGCTCGGGATCGACGACCGGCTCGGGCAGTCGCTCGTGATCGCGGTGGTGGGCGCGCTGATGATCGTCTACGTGCTCGTCGGCGGGATGAAGGGCACGACCTGGGTGCAGATCATCAAGGCGTGCCTGCTCATCGCGGGCGCCGCCGTCATGACCGTGTGGGTGCTGGCGATCCACGGGTTCGACGTGTCCGAGCTGCTCGGCGCCGCGGCGGCCGCGACCGACAAGCCCGTGCTCGAGCCCGGCAACCAGTACGGACTCACCGGGATCACGAAGCTCGACTTCCTGTCGCTCGCGCTCGCGCTGGTGCTCGGCACGGCGGGCCTCCCCCACGTGCTCATGCGCTTCTACACGGTGCCGACCGCGAAGGAGGCGCGTCGCAGCGTCGTCTGGGCGATCTGGCTCATCGGGATCTTCTACCTCTTCACCCTGGTGCTCGGCTACGGCGCGGGCGCGCTGCTCGGGAGCGAGCGGATCCTCGCTGCACCGGGCGGCGTGAACTCCGCGGCGCCGCTCCTGGCGCTCGAGCTGGGCGGGCCGATCCTGCTGGGCATCATCGCGGCGGTCGCGTTCGCGACGATCCTGGCGGTGGTCGCCGGCCTCACCATCACGGCGGCGGCGTCCTTCGCGCACGACGTGTACGGCAGCGTCATCAAGAAGGGGCAGGTCTCGGCGAACGGCGAGGTGCGGGTCGCGCGGATCACGGTGGTCGTGATCGGCATCGTCTCGATCGTCGCGGGCATCGGCGCGAACGGGCAGAACGTGGCGTTCCTCGTGGCGCTCGCGTTCGCGGTGGCCGCGAGCGCGAACCTGCCGACCATCCTCTACTCCCTCTACTGGCGGCGCTTCTCCACGCGGGGCGCGGTGCTCAGCATGTACGGCGGGCTCGGGACGGCGCTCGTGCTGATCGCGTTCTCGCCCGTCGTGTCGGGCGCGGAGACGTCGATGATCCCGGGGGCCGACTTCTCGTGGTTCCCGCTGAGCAACCCCGGGATCGTGTCGATCCCCGTCGGGTTCCTGCTCGGCTGGATCGGGACGGTGACGTCGTCGCGCAAGGAGGACCCGCTCGTCGCGGCCGAGATGGACGTCCGGTCGCTCACCGGGCACGGCGCGGAGAAGGCGACGGAGCACTAGCGGGCCGCGTCCCGGCCGGAGACGCCGCGAGGGCGGCGGGACCCGTGGGTCCCGCCGCCCTCGTCGGTGCGCGCGTGCGTGCGTCGTGCGTGCCGGATCGATCGCGTCGGATCAGGCGAAGGCCTCCGGCGGCGGGCAGGCGCAGAACAGGTTGCGGTCGCCGTACGCCTGGTCGATGCGGCGCACGGGCGGCCAGTACTTGTCGCGCACCAGCGTGGAGACCGGGTAGACGGCGCGCTCGCGCGTGTACGCGTGCGTCCACTCCCCCGCGATGACCGACTCGGCCGTGTGCGGGGCGTTCCTGAGCGGGTTGTCGTCCGCCGGCCACTCGCCCGCGGCGACGGAGTCGGCCTCCTGCTTGATGCCGATCATCGCCGCGATGAAGCGCTCGACCTCGGCGAGGTCCTCGCTCTCCGTCGGCTCGACCATGAGCGTGCCCGGGACCGGGAAGCTCATGGTGGGCGCGTGGAAGCCGTAGTCGACGAGGCGCTTGGCCACGTCGTCCACCGTGATCCCGGTCGCGGCCGTCAGCGGGCGCAGGTCGAGGATGCACTCGTGCGCGACGAGGCCGTCCTCGCCCGCGTAGAGGACGGGGTAGTGGTCGCGGAGGCGCGCGGCGATGTAGTTCGCCGAGAGGACCGCCGCGCCGGTGGCCTGCTTCAGGCCCTCGGCGCCCATCATGCGGACGTAGGCCCAGCTGATCGGCAGGATGCTCGGGGATCCGTACGGCGCGGCCGACACCGGGGCGCCGCCGTGCTCGATGGTGGACACGACGCCGTCCTGCACGAGCGCGTGGACGTTGCGCTGCGCCTGCGGGTGGCCGGGCAGGAAGGGCGCGAGGTGCGCCTTCGCCGCGACCGGGCCGACGCCGGGTCCGCCGCCGCCGTGCGGGATGCAGAACGTCTTGTGCAGGTTGAGGTGCGAGACGTCGCCGCCGAAGTCGCCGAAGCGGGCGAAGCCGAGCAGCGCGTTGAGGTTCGCGCCGTCGACGTAGACCTGGCCGCCGGCCTCGTGCACGGCGTCGCAGATCGCGCCGACCTCGTGCTCGTAGACGCCGTGGGTGGAGGGGTACGTGATCATCAGCCCGGCGAGCTCGGCGCGGTGGGCCGCGATCTTCGCGCGCAGGTCGTCGAGGTCGACGTTCCCGAGGTCGTCGCACGCGACGACCACGACGCGCATGCCGGCGAGCACGGCGCTGGCCGCGTTCGTGCCGTGGGCGCTCTGCGGGATGAGGCAGACCGTGCGCGCGTCGTCGCCGTTCGCGAGGTGGTAGCCGCGGATCGCGAGCAGGCCCGCGAGCTCGCCCTGGCTGCCGGCGTTCGGCTGGAGGCTCACGGTGTCGTAGCCCGTGACGTCGGCGAGCCAGGTCTCCAGCTGGAGGACCAGCTCCAGGTAGCCCTCGACGTCGTCAGCGGGAGCGAAGGGGTGGATGGCCTGGAACTCGGGCCAGGTCACCGCCTCCATCTCGGTGGCGGCGTTGAGCTTCATGGTGCAGGAGCCGAGCGGGATCATGCCGCGGTCGAGCGCGTAGTCCTTGTCGGAGAGGCGCTTGAGGTAGCGCATCATGCCCGTCTCGGAGCGGTGCGTGGAGAAGACGGCGTGCGTGAGGTACTCGCTCGTGCGGATCGAGCCCGAAGGGATCGACGACAGGTCGCCTGCCGCGCCCTCGTCCTCCGCCAGCTCGGCGCCGAACGCGCGCGCGACGACGGCGAGGTCCTCGGGGCGCGTGGCCTCGTCGACGCTGAAGCCGAGGGTGTCGGCGTCCACGCGGAGCAGGTTGACCCCGCCCTCCGCGGCGGCGGCGAGGATCTCGTCGGCGCGGCCGGGCACGGAGACGCGCACGGTGTCGAAGAACGCGGCGTGGATCGGCTCGACGCCGACCGTCGCCAGCGAGCGGACGAGGCGGCGGGCGCCCCGGTTCGCCTGGCGCGCGATCACGCGGAGGCCCTTCGGCCCGTGGTAGACCGCGTACATCGAGGCCATGACGGCGAGGAGGACCTGCGCCGTGCAGATGTTGCTGGTGGCCTTCTCGCGGCGGATGTGCTGCTCCCGCGTCTGCAGGGAGAGGCGGTAGGCGGGGTGGCCGGCCGCGTCCTGGCTGACGCCGACGAGGCGGCCGGGCATCTGGCGCTCGAGGCCGGCGCGCACGGCGAGGTAGCCCGCGTGCGGACCGCCGAAGCCCATGGGCACGCCGAAGCGCTGCGACGTGCCGACCGCGATGTCCGCGCCGAGCTCGCCGGGCGAGGTGATCACCGTGAGGGCGAGCAGGTCGGCGGCGACGACCGCGAGGCCGCCCGCCTCGTGCACGCGGGCGATGACGGCGCTCGGGTCCCACACGCGGCCGGAGGCGCCGGGGTACTGGATGAAGGCGCCGAACGCGTCGGGCAGCTCGGCGGGATCCACCGTCGCGAGGTCGTGCGCGACCAGCTCGATGCCGAGCGCGGCGGCGCGGCTGTCGAGGAGCGCGCGCGTCTGCGGCAGGGCGTCGGCGTCGATGAGGAAGACGGGCGTCTTGGCCTTCGAGGCGCGGCGCGCGAGCAGCATGCCCTCGACGACGGCCGTGGCCTCGTCGAGCATGGACGCGTTCGCGGTGGCGAGGCCCGAGAGCTCCGCGACCATCGTCTGGAAGTTGATGAGCGCCTCGAGGCGGCCCTGCGAGATCTCCGGCTGGTACGGCGTGTAGGCCGTGTACCAGCTCGGGTTCTCGAGCACGTTGCGGGTGATCACGGCGGGCGTGATCGTGTCGTGGTAGCCGAGGCCGATCATCGAGGTGCGCACGCGGTTGCGGCCCGCGATGCGGCGGAGCTCGGCGAGGGCGTCGCGCTCGGTCGCCGCCTCGGGCAGCACGGAGTCGCCGTCGGTGCGGAAGCGGTCGACCTGGATCGTCTCGGGCACGGCCTTCGCGAGGAGGGACGGGATCGAGTCGTGGCCGAGGACGCCGAGCATGGTGGCGCGGGCCTCGGAGTCGATGCCGATGTGGCGGGCGCCGAACGCGCCGGGCGCGAAGGCCGAGGACTCCTCGGCGACGTCGGGCGCGGCGGACGGAGCGGGGGTGGCCGGGCGGGTGCCGGCGTCGACGGCGGTCACTCGCCCACCAGCGCGACGTACTCGTCGTGGCTGAGGAGCGCGGGGAGCGCCTCGAAGCGCACCTTCACGAGCCAGCCGGCGCCGAAGGGGTCGCTGTTGACGAGGTCGGGCGAGGCCACGACGTCGTCGTTGACCTCGGTGACCGTGCCGTCGATGGGCGCGAACAGCTCGCCGACCGACTTGGTCGACTCGATCTCGCCGACGACCTCGCCGCCGGAGAGCTCGTCGCCCACGGCGGGCAGCTCGACGAAGACGACGTCGCCGAGCTTGTCGGCGGCGTAGGCCGTGATGCCGACGGTCGCGACGTCGCCGTCGACCTGCACCCACTCGTGCTCGGCGGTGTACTGGAGGCTGGTCTGGTCGGTCATGCGGTGGCCTTTCGCGAGTAGAAGGGGAGGGTCACGACGGTGGCGGGCACGCGCGTGCCGCGGACGTCGACGGCGAGGCGCGTGCCGGGGGCGGCGAGCGAGGGATCCACGTACGCCATGGCGACGGGGTGGCCGAGCGTGGGCGACAGGGCGCCGCTCGTGACGGTGCCGACGGGCGCGACGGCGCCCTCGGTCGCGTCCATGACGGCCTCGAGGCCGGCGGCGGAGTCGCCCGCGGCCTCCTCGGCGTAGACGGGGTAGTCGGCGCGGGGCGCGCGGCGGCCCTCGGTGACGAGCCCGACGAGCACGCGGGCGACGGGATCCGGGCCCCTCTCCACGGCGGCGCGCCCGCGGAAGTCGCCCTCCTTGGCGAGCGCGACCACCTTGCCGAGGCCGGCCTGCACGGGCAGCGTGTGGAGGCCGAGCTCGTGGCCGTAGAGCGGCATGCCCGCCTCGAGGCGGAGCGTGTCGCGGCAGGCGAGGCCGGTGTCCAGGAGACCGAGCGGCGTGCCGGCCGCGACGAGCGCCTCCCACAGGGCGACGGCGTCCTCGGTCGCGACGTACAGCTCGTAGCCGTCCTCGCCCGTGTAGCCGGTGCGGGCGACGAGGACGTCCTGGCCGGCGAAGCGCGCGGCCGTGGCGCGGTAGTAGCGGAGCGCCTCGAGCGGCGTCTCGGTCTCGAGCCCGGCGGTGGTCTCGAGGATCGCGCGGGACACCGGGCCCTGGACGGCGATGAGCGCGACGTCGTCGCTCGCGTCGTCGACCTCCACGTCGTCGCGGCCCGCGGCCGCCTCGGTGAGGACGGCGAGCACGGGGTCGTGGTTGCCGGCGTTGGCGACGACCAGGAAGGACTCCTCGCCGGTGCGGTAGACGATGAGGTCGTCGACGATGCCGCCCGAGGGATCCAGCAGCAGCGTGTACTTCGCCTGCCACTCGGCGATGGCGGACAGCTCGCCGGCGAGGACGGAGTCGAGGAACGCGGCGGCTCCCTCCCCCTCGACGGCGATCTCGGCCATGTGCGAGATGTCGAAGATGCCGGCGGCCTCGCGCACGGCGCGGTGCTCGGCGAGGTCGCTCGTGTAGCGCACCGGCATGAGCCAGCCGGCGAAGTCGGTGAAGGAGGCGCCGGCCGCCTCGTGCACGGCGTGCAAAGGGGATCGGCGGGGCGGGGCCGCGGCCGCCGCGGCGGGCGCGGTGTCGGCGGGTGCGTCGGTCATGGAGTCCTCCGGTCTTCCCCGGCTCGGACGCCGGATGCGGGACTCCCCCTCTGTCATGGGCCTGAGAGCTTCGCGCCGTCCGAGGACGGTGCTTTCACCGTGGGCGAGCCGTGCGGGACGGCTGCTTTTCAGAGTGGCCAGTGCATCGCGGTACGTGGACCTGAGAGATTGGCGGGGAGGCTTGCTCCTTCGGTGCTCCCGGAGGAGCTCTCCCGCGATGCGTGCGCGGCCGTGTTACGCGTCCCAGCATATCGAGCGGGACGTTTCCGCCGTGTGACGATTCCCGGCCGATCCCCTCCGCCGGACGCGACGACGCCGCCGCGTCCGGGAGGACGCGGCGGCGTCGGGTGGTCGGGTCGACCCGCGGGATCAGATCGCGTCGGGCGAGGGCGCGGCGGGGGCCTGCGGCGCGCCGTCCTCGTCCTGGTCGATGACGCGGCGCACGTCGTCGGCGAGCTGCGCGACGCCCTCGGGCATCATCTCGAAGCCGTCGGTGGTGCCGACGTTGATGACGAGGCCGGTGCCCTCGGGGATCGCCTGGACGAGCTCGGCGGCGGGGATCGTGGCGACGTGGTCGGCGACGCTCGTCACCTTCTCGTCGATCCGGTCCTCGTGCGTGAACGCGGCGAGCATGGGCACGCCGTCGCGGTCGAAGAGGACGGGCTGCAGCTGGTCGGTCTCGGGAGTGAGGGGCGTGGCGGTGGGCACCACGACCGTCGTGTTGATGAACTCCGTGAGGACGGCGGTCATGTCGGACTCGCCCGCCTGGCCGCGCGCGATGGCCTGCTCGAGGGGGGTGGGCTCTCGGTCCTGTGAATCGGTCATGCCCCCATCGTGCCCGATCCGGCGGGGCGGCGGCTGATCGCGGCGGCCGGGCCGGGCGTCGTCGCGGCAGCGCGCGGAGTTAGGATCGTCTCTTCCACCCGCCATCCGTCCCGAGGGGAGACGCCCGTGTCGATCGGACGCCAGCGCCCCCGGGGCGAGCTCGAGGCCGCCATCATGGACGCCCTGTGGGACGCCGACGAGCCGCTGACGGCCAAGGACGTCGTCGCCCGCATCGCGGATCCGCGCCCCGCGCTCACGACCGTGCTCACGGTGCTGGACCGGCTCGGCCAGAAGGGCCTCGTCACGCGCTCGGACGAGGCGCGCGCGCTCACGTTCGCGCCCGCCCGGTCCCGCACCGACCACGCGGCGTCGCTCATGTCGGGCGCGCTCGCGGCCACGAAGGACCGCGAGGCCGCGCTGCTGCGCTTCGCCGGCACGCTCGACGGGGACGACCTCACGGCCCTCCGCCGGGCGCTCGGCGGGGACGACCGGGCCTAGGCCCGTCCCGTCCGGCGCTAGCGCGGGTCGTCGGCGCCGTCGTGCGGTCCGCCGACGCTCTCGCCGTCCTCGCCCGGGAACCGGCGCGACGACCGGCGCACCACGCCGACCACCACGAGCACGGCGGCTCCGAGGATCACGAGGCCGATGAGCAGGAAGACCCAGACGGGCGTGGACTCGGCCGTCTCGGCCAGCGGCACCGACGCGCCGGACTGCGCGTCCGAGGTGGGCGCGGGCGCCGCGGACTCCGTGCCCTGCGTGGTCATGGTGCCCTCGGGCTCGGGCGTCGCGGTGGCCGCGCTGCCCGCCCAGGCGTCGCCGCAGGCGGGGGCCGCGAGGATCGCCGGGGCGCCCGTCGTGTCGCCCGTCGGCGCGTAGGTGAAGGAGTAGGTGCCGTCGATGGGGTGGCTGTCGCTCGAGACCGCGCGCCAGGTGACCTGGTAGGTGCCGGCCGTGCCAAGCGCGATGCGGGTGGTGGCCGTGGATCCGTCGACCGCGATGCAGCCGTCCTCGTGGAAGGAGCCGTCCGAGGCGTTGACCACCTGGATCGCGAAGCCCGACGCCTGCGCGTCCAGCGCGAGGAGCTCCTCGCTGAAGTCGAGCGCGATGGTGCCGGGCTCGTCCGTGACGGTGGCGTCGGCGGCGGGGGTGGATCCCACGAGCCGGTCGTGCGCGGACGCGGCGCCCGCCGGGATGAGCGCGCCCCCGAGCACCAGCGCGGCGGCGCCCACGGCGAGCGCGGCGCGACGGAGGAGGGACGGGGTGCGGGGGTGGTGCGGAGACGCCATGGGTCCATCATCCCCTGCGCCCGGGAGCCGGAGAAGTTGACCCGACGCAACGATGTTCGCCTCCCGGTCACCTCCGGTCCTCCTCGCGACCCGTATTTCAGCGGAACCTGAAATGCACCCTCACCAGGGGCCATCACCGAGGAGACCCGCACCCCCATGACAACCACCCCCTCCCGGACGCGTCGCCGCGTCCTCCCGATCGCCGCGGCCGCCGTCGCCGCGACGATCCTCCTGCCGGCCGGCGCGTTCGCCGCCGGCATGGCGCTGTCGCAGAACGGCGGCGCCCAGCGCCTCGCCGGTGACCAGACCGCCCAGATCCGCTCCGAGATCAAGAACGCGTCCGCGAAGAACGTCATCCTCCTCATCGGCGATGGCATGGGCGACTCCGAGATCACCATCGCCCGGGACTACGCCTACGGCGCCGCCGGCCGCCTGCCGGGCCTCGACGCCCCGCCCCTGACCGGCCAGTACACGACGTACTCGCTCGAGCGCAGCGGCGAGCGCAAGGGCAAGCCGGACTACGTGCCCGACTCCGCCGCGACCGGCAGCGGCTGGGCGACCGGCACGAAGACCTACGACGGCGCGATCAGCGTCGACATCGACGGGAAGCCGCAGGCGACCCTCACCGAGATCGCGAAGGCTAACGGCCTGCGCACCGGCGACGTCAGCACCGCCGAGATCCAGGACGCCACCCCGGCGGTCCAGGTCGCGCACGTCGACAGCCGCTCCTGCTACGGGCCCGACTCCGCCTCGTGCGGCGACGACGCGCTCGCGGCCGGCGGCCTCGGATCCATCAGCGAGCAGCTGCTCGACACGCGCCCCGACGTCACGTTCGGCGGCGGATCCGCGAGCTTCACCCAGACCGCCAAGGCCGGGCGCTACGAGGGCCAGACCCTGTTCGCCCAGGCCGACCAGCGCGGCTACCAGGTCGTCCAGGACGCCGCCGGCCTCGCCGGCGTGACGACCGCCGACCAGACCGCGCCCGTGCTCGGGCTGTTCACCCCCGGCAACTTCCCGACGCGCTTCGCGCCCACCCCCGCGACCGTCGGCGGCGCCGACCTCGCGCCGGTGACCTGCACCGACAACCCGGAGCGCCTCGGCAGCGACCTCTCGCTCCGCACGCTGACGGACAAGGCGATCACGCTGCTCGACACGAAGAAGGCCGGCAAGGGCTTCTTCCTCCAGGTCGAGGGCGCCAGCATCGACAAGCAGGACCACGCCGCGAACCCCTGCGGCCAGATCGGCGAGACGCTCGACTTCGACGAGGCCGTCCAGTCCGCCATGGCGTTCGCGAAGAAGGACGGCAACACGCTCGTCATCGTCACGGCCGACCACGCGCACTCCAGCCAGATCGTGGACAACACCCCGCCCACCTCGCTCAGCGCCGCCGTGCGCACGCTCGAGGGCGGCGTGATGAAGCTGTCCTACGGCACCGCGGGCCTCGGCGGCTCGCAGCAGCACACGGGCACGCAGGTCCGCGTCGCGGCCTACGGCCCGGGTGCGGCGAACGTCGTCGGCCTCACCGACCAGACCGACACCTTCTTCACGATGGCGAACGCGCTGAAGCTCGACCGCGGCACGGCAGCGCTCAGCAAGGGCGCGTCGGTCGTCGCGAGCGACTACCGGCCCGACCGGGGCGAGGAGATCGCCGTCACGGGCAACCGCTTCGCCGGCGACCGCCAGGTGACCCTCACGACCTCCGCCGGGGACCTCGTCGGCACCTACGACGTCGTCGACGGCAAGGTCGTCATCCCGTTCACGGCCCCGGCCACGAGCGGACCGCTCACCCTCACCCTGACCGGGGTGCAGACGGGCAAGGTCGTCACCGCCAAGGTGACCGTCCGCTAGCACGGAGCTCCGCCACGGGCGCCCCCTCGACCACGGTCGCGGGGGCGCCCTCCGCGTCTCCGGGCGTCGCCTGCCGGCGCCCGTGTTGCGCCGGGGGCCGCGGCACGATGGACTCGGAGCATGCACACCGCCCCCCAGGACGCCCCCGGCGACGGCACGGCGCGATCCGCCGGCCTGACCGCCGACGAGATCGACCGGATCCGCCGCGACTTCCCCCTCCTCGGCTCCGAGGTGAACGGCCACCCGCTCGTCTACCTCGACTCGGCCGCCACCTCCCAGAAGCCGCGCCAGGTGCTGGACGCGGAACGCGCGTACCTGGAGCACCGCAACGCGGCCGTCCACCGCGGCGCGCACACGCTCGCGGCCCTCGCGACCGAGGAGTTCGAGGAGGCGCGGGAGAAGGTCGCGCGCTTCGTGGGCGTCGACGCGGGCGAGATCGTGTGGACCTCCAACGCCACCGAGGGGCTGAACCTCGTCGCGTACGGGCTCGGGAGCGCCGCCGCGCCCGCGTCCATCCGCGTGCGGGAGGGCGACGAGATCGTCGTCACCGAGTCGGAGCACCACGCGAACCTCATCCCGTGGCAGCAGCTCGCGCTCCGCACGGGCGCCCGGCTGCGCTTCATCCCGGTCGACGACGCGGGCGCGCTGCGGCTCGAGACGCTGGGCGACGTGATCACGGAGCGCACGCGCGTCGTCGCGCTCGCGCACGTCTCCAACGTGCTGGGCGGGGTCGCGCCGCTCGGACCCGTCGTCGCGCGGGCGCGGGAGGTGGGCGCCCTCGTCGTGCTCGACGCCTGCCAGTCCGTGCCGCACCTGCCCGTCGACCTCCGCGCGCTGGACGTCGACCTCGCGGTCTTCTCCGGGCACAAGATGCTCGCGCCGACGGGGATCGGGGTGCTCTACGGGCGCCGCCGGGTGCTCGAGGCGCTGCCGCCGTTCCTCACAGGCGGGTCGATGATCACGACCGTGACGATGGAGGCGGCGGAGTTCCTGCCGCCGCCGCAGCGCTTCGAGGCCGGCACGCAGCGCATCTCGCAGGTCGTGGCGCTGGGCGCCGCGGTCGACTACCTCGAGGCGGTCGGCATGGACCGGATCGCGGAGCACGGCCGACGCATCGGGGAGCGGCTCGTGACGGGTCTCTCCGGGATCACGGGCGTGCGCGTGCTCGGCCCGGGCGCCGACGGCCACCGCGTCGGGCTCGCGGCGTTCGACCTCGCGGGCGTGCACGCGCACGACGTGGGGCAGATCCTCGACGACCGCGGCATCGCCGTGCGCGTCGGCCACCACTGCGCGCAGCCGCTGCACCGGCGGCTCGGCCTCACGGCGTCCACCCGCGCGAGCGGGACCCTGCACACGACCGACGCCGAGGTCGACCTGCTGCTGCAGGGCGTCGAGGACGCGGCCGCCTTCTTCGGGGCCGGCCGATGAGCGCCCCGGGCGCCGGCGGGAGCGGGCTCTACCAGGAGCTGATCCTCGACCACTCGCGCACGCCCGAGGGCCAGGGCGATCCCACGGGCTGGCCGCTGCACGCGCACCAGGTGAACCCGACGTGCGGGGACGAGATCACCCTCGGGGTCCGCGTCGAGGACGGCCGTGTCGTCGAGATCGCGTGGACGGGACACGGCTGCGCGATCTCGCAGGCGTCGGCCTCGATGCTGGTCGGCGTGCTCGACGGCGTAGACCTCGACACCGTGCACGCGCGCGCCGCCGCGTTCCGCGAGGTGATGCGGAGCCGCGGCGCGTCCCACCTCGACCCGGAGGAGTTCGGCGACGCCGTCGCGCTCGACGGGGTCTCCCGGTACGTCGGCCGCGTCAAGTGCGCGATGCTGCCGTGGACGACGCTCGAGGAGGCGCTCCGGGCGGGCTGACCCGGCCGTCCCCGCGCGGGGCGGGCAGAGTGGGGAGACGGGCCGCGCGAGGCGGCCGCCCGCGACACGAGGAGGATCCGTGGCCCCCGACGACGACGACATGCCGAGCACCATCCGCCGCTCGCCCGAGCACGCGCAGGCCACGTGGTCGGCGGCGCACGCGGCGGCCGAGGGGCAGTACGGATCCGGCGAGCGCGCCGAGCGCACCGCCTACGCCGCGCTCAAGCACGGCTTCGAGAAGGTCGGCGACCACTGGGAACCGAAGGACGAAAAGGGCCCGTCCGACGCGGGCGCCGAGGACCGCGGCGCGGGCACGGCCGGCGGGGTCGACGCCAACGCGTCGAAGGCGCACCTGATGGAGGTCGCGCGCCGCCTCGACGTCAGCGGCCGCAGCCGGATGACGAAGGACGAGCTGGTGGAGGGGATCCGGAAGGCGAACGACCGCGAGACCCGCCGGGCGCGCGAGCGCGAGGGCTGAGGCGGGGCGCCCGTCCGCGCGCGGACGGGCGCCCCACAGGGTCAGCCGATCATCGTGCCGCCGCGCACGTCGTCGAGCACGGTGAGGAGCGCGCCCTGCGTCCAGACGCCGATGCGCCCGGTCGCGTCGTGGAAGCGCGCCGCGTCGGCGGCGGAGAGCTCCGTCGTGCCGACGAGGTCGTCGCCGAGCTGGATCTCCACCGTGTCGTCCGCCGTGTACCGCGCGGTGAGCACGTCGCCCGCGAGCAGTCGCACCGGGATCGCCGGGTAGGCCGTGCGGGTGCCGTCGGTCGCGATGGCGGTCGTCGTGATCGCCTTCGTCCGTGCGTCGTAGGCCACGGTGATCGCGCCGCGGTCGACCGTGCGGGCCGACTGCGCCTTGAGCACGAGGCCCACGGACCGCGCGGTGCGCGCCACCTTGGTCAGCGTCACGGACGCCTCCTGCGTGGCGCCGAGCACCTCGGGTCGCAGCAGCGCGCCGCCCTGGTACGGGCGGAGCGTGCCGGCCGCGAGGCGGTAGGCGGTGGCGGCGGTGTCGCCGGTCCAGGATCCGCCGACCGCGGAGCCGCGGCGCCCGAAGTCGTCGAGCACGGCGGCCTGCACCCGGAAGGTGCGCGTGATCGACTCGGCGGGCGCGAACTCGTCGTCCCCGGCCTGCGTGGCGGTGATCGTGCAGACGCCCGCGGAGGTCGGCGACAGCCGCGTCCCCGTGACCGTGCACGCGCCGGACGCCTGGAACGACACGGGCAGGCCCGAGGTCGCGGTGGCCGTCAGCGCGATCGCGTCGCCGCCCGCGGTCGCGCCGGTCGGCGCGGTGAACGCGATCGTCTGCGCGGCGAGCGCGGCCGGGCCGCCGGACACCATCAGGAAGCTGACCTGGATGTCCGGGCCCGCCGCCTTCGCGATCTCCACCCTGAGCACCCCGTCCGCCCCGACGGTCGCGGTGTACGCGCTCGACGAGTCGGCGCCGAACGGCCGGGCCGTCTCCACGACCTGCCCGTTGAGCGTGATGCGCGCGGCGCGGCTGGCCGTGGTCCACGGGTCCGAGAACCCGAGGTCCACGCGGTGCTCGCCCGGCGTGAGCCCGCCGAAGGAGTACGTCAGCGTCGCGCCGGACTTCGCCCAGCGCAGCGTCGAGTACAGGTCGCCGGTGGCGTCGCCCTTCACGTCGCTGGATCCGGTCCAGCCCCAGGTGGCGCCCGTCGCGGGATCCGCGCCGAGCGGCTGCTCCGGGACCGAGCCGAGGAGCGGCCCGTCGGCGGCGGAGGCGGCGACGATCGCCGTCCAGTCGGCCGTGGCCCAGCCGCCCGCGTCGACCGCGTACTCGAGGTCACGCGGGACGACGACGACGCGGCGGACGAGCGTGCGCCCGTCGTCGAGGGTGCCGCGGAGCTGCACGGGTCCGGCGCCGGCGAGCGCCGCGGCGTCCCAGGTGATCCCGGTGGTCGTGGTCGTGCCACCGGTGGTCACCTCGACCTCGGTCGGCAGCGCGGACGCGTCGTCGGCGCGCACGGTCGCGGGGATCGCGGTCGTGACCTCCCACGGCGCGTACGCCGGGATGTCGCGGACGCTCCACGTGCCCGGGTTCGCGAGGGTCATGGATCCGCCCTCCCCGAAGGACAGCGGCAGCCAGATGTAGGGCGCGTTCGCGAGGTCGTCCGGGGTCCACCGGTCGCCCATGTAGGCGAAGCGGCCGTTCGCCGGGTCGATCGGGATCACGGAGGTGCTCTGCGAGCCGAAGGTCGTGCCGGCGCCGTCGCCCTGCGCGGGGTTGCCGCGGTCGGTCCAGGTGCCGAGGATGTCGGTCGCGGTCGCGTAGGAGGCCGGGTTCGGGTTCCAGCCCGTCGCGCCCGAGGTGATCAGGTAGTAGGTGCCGTGCGACTTGAAGAGCACGGGCGCCTCGCGGTGCGCGCCGACGTAGGGGCGCGTGAAGTCGACGCCCTTGACGGCGTCGGCGGGACCCGTGGCGAGCGCGGTGTAGTCGGCGTCGAGCTTCGAGATGTAGAGGGAGTAGTTCTCCTCGCTCGAGTAGACGATGTACGCGGTCCCGTCGTCGTCGACGAAGAGGTTCATGTCGCGCGCCATGCCCTTGCTCTCGGGCTGGTAGTCGGGCTCCCCGGGCGGCGCCTCGTGGAGGCGGTGGTCGCGGATGTAGCGGAACGGGCCGGTCGGCGAGTCGGCGACGGCGACGCCCGCGGTGGCCTTCGCGTACTGCGCGTCGCTCGTGGCGGTGGGTCCGTCGGTGTGGATCCACATCACCCACTGGCCGGTCGCCGCGTTGTGGATCACCTTCGGGCGCTCGAGGATCGCGGCGGGGCGCGTGGATCCGGCGGCGGGCACGGTGCCGAGGTCCTCGTAGACGGCGGCGCGCGCGTCGGCGTCGAGGTCGCCGTAGAGGCCGGCGAAGTAGGGGTCGGCGTCGAACTGGTCGGGCGACGACATGGCACGGAGGGCGAGGCCCTCGTCGGTCCAGGCCTCGAGGTCGCGCGAGGAGTAGACGTGCACGCCGGGGCTCGAGGCGTAGCCGTTGGAGCGGTCCTCGCCGTACCAGTAGTAGATCGTGTCGCCGGCCTCGTCGACGGACGGGACGATCTGGCCGCCGTGGGCCTGGATCACCTTCCCGGCCGTGTCGAGGCGGGCCTCACCGGGCGTGAAGGTGGCGTCCTCTACGGCCGCGGGGGCCGGCGGGGTCGCGGCGGCGGGAGCGGCCGCGCGGGCGGCGGCGGGCGCCGGAGCGGGCGTCGCGGCGTGCGCCGGCAGGCCCGTGAGGGACAGAGCGGTGGCGAGCCCCGCGGTGACGGCGAGCGCCCGGATGCCCCTCCTCCTCGCGGGGCTCGGGGCCTCGCCCGCGGCGGGCGTCCCGCGTCCGGGTGCGGATGGTTGCGTGATCATCGTCGATCGTCCTCCAGGTGCGCGATGCGGATCCGGACGCCCCGCATCGTCGCGGTGCCCCCTCGCATCGCCTCCCACGCTAGCCCCGGAGGCCGGTGCCATGTCACATGGGTCCGCGGTGGACCATGCACGATCGACCTCGCGCGCCGTCCTCCGGGTCAGGGCAGGTCGACCCGGAACAGCTCGCAGTCCGCGTCGTAGTAGGCGCGCGTGCGGCCGAGGGGACGCATCCCGATGCGGCGGCACACGGCCTGCGACGGCGCGTTCGCCGGGTTCGTGACCGCGAGAACGCGCGCGAGCCCGCCCTCGGCCGCGTGCGCGAGCACCCGCCGGGCGGCCTCCGTCGCGACGCCGCGACCCCACGCGTCCGGGTGCAGGTGCCAGCCGATCTCCGTCTCGCCCTCCGCCGGCGCGTCGCGCGGGGCGGGGTCGTCGCCGGCGAGCGGCGCGGCCGACGCGGGCAGCTCCTTGAGCAGGAGCGTGCCGAGCAGGGCCCCGCCGTCGCGATCCTCGATCGCCCAGATCCCGCGCACCGGGTGGTCGAGCGCGGCGTAGCGGGCGGCGCGCGCGGCGGCCTGCGCGGGATCCGCCTGCGTCGCGCCGGAGCCGATCCACCGCATCACCTCGGGCCGCGCGTGCAGGTCGAGGAGGAAGGGCGAGTCGGCGTCCGTGAAGCGGCGGAGGAGCAGGCGGTCGGTCGCGAGGTCGGGCATCGCCCCAGGCTAGGGCGCGACGTCGGTGGTCGCCCCTAGCGTGACGGCATGCCCGAGCCGGTGGATGCGTGGTGGGCGCGGCGCCGCTGGTCGCGCGGCCTCGACGTGCCATACCCGGTGGGCACCTACCGGGAGGCGTGGGCGTCGTTCCCCGTGCTCATCCGGCAGTACCACCCCGACCTGAACCGCGGCATCACGCTCACGCAGGTGCCGCCCGCGGCCGACGTCCTCCTCACGTGGCAGTGCGACGTCGGGCACGTCTTCGTCGCGACGCCCGAGGAGCAGCGGCGGCGGCCGGGCCGCGAGCGCCGCCGCTCGTCGTGGTGCCCGGACTGCGCGGAGGCCGCGGCGCCGCGCACGCCCGTGCTGCCGATGGCGGACCAGGTGCGCTGGCCGGGGGCGTCGCCGCTCGTGGCGGGGCCGGTGGCGGGCGTGTCCGGGTCCGATGCGGCGGGCGGATCCCCGTCCTCGGCCGTCGGGTCCGGGTCCGCGCCCGCGCGTCCGCGGCGGGGCGCGCGCGACGGCCGGCCCGCGGTCGGCGGCACGACCCGCGAGCGGCGCGGGAAGGACGGCACCCCGAGCACGGCGGGCCCGGCCGAGCGACGCGCCTCCTCGGCCGCGGCTGCGGCCGCCACGCCCGCCCGCCGCCGCCGCTCCCCCGCCGTCTGCGGGAAGACGCCCGACCTCCCCGTCGGCGAGCCGTTCGCGAGCGCGTGCGCGCCGCCGCCCGCGTCCGCCGTCGAGGAGCGCCTGCGGCAGGAGCTCGCCGCCCGCCTCGATCACACGCCCGGCCTCACCGCGGTGCGGCTCGCGCGCCCGTTCTTCGAGCACCTCGAGGCGTGGCCCGACATCCTGCTGCCCGAGCTGCGGGTCGCGATCGAGTACGACAGCACCGGCCGCCACGGCCTCGAGCACGTCGGCCGCCGCGAGGAGGCCGACCGGCGCAAGGACCGGGCGTTGCGGTCCGCCGGGTGGGAGGTCATCCGCATCCGCACGGGCAAGCTGCCGCCCCTCGGGCCCTACGACCTGTGCGTCTCGGGGCTCACCCGCGGCACGGTGGACCTGCTCCTCGACCGGCTCCGCGAGATCCGCGGCCCGTTCCTGGTGGACGCCTACCTGCGGGAGGCGCCGCCGTCGGCCGCGGCCGGGTGAGCCGCGCGACCGCCCGCCTCAGCTGACCCGCGACGCCAGCGCCTCGCTCCGCCAGCGGGCGAGCAGCTCCCACGGATCCGGCTGCCCCGCCGCGAGCGCGGCCACGTGCGCCCGCAGCTCGGCGTCGAGTTCGAACCACTCGGTGCGGGCGAAGCGCTGCCGCGCGAACTCGGCGTGCCGGGCCCGCTCGATCGCCCGCCCGCCGCGCTCGAAGGCCAGCAGCTCGTCGTGCCGCAGCGTGCCGAGCCGCTGCCGCGGGTTGGCGCTCGTGCCGATCTTCATCCGGTCGCCGAAGCGGATGTAGTAGACGACGTCGACCCGCGGCGGCGCTAGCTCGCCGTCCGGGTGCTCGCCGTGCCGCCACTCGCACACGGCGCACAGCCAGCCCGACGGGTAGCGCACGCCGAGGCGGGATCCGCATGCCGGGCACGGCGACGGCAGCACGTCCTCGACGCCGTGCGCCCGCTCCGCCCACGCGGCGGCGGCCACGAGGTGCGCCGCGCACAGCGGCACGGGCGCGCCGGGCTCGACCACGGCGGCGCAGCCCTCGGCGCGGCACGGGGCGGATCCGGTCGACGTCATGCCCCCGACGCTAGGCGCGCGCGCCGACACCGGGGCCCGCGAGAGCCGGACGGGACCCGCTCAGCGCGCCGCGCGCACCACCACGGGCGCCTCGTCCTCGAGGCCGCGGCGGAGCTCCACCGACGTCCACGGCACGGGCGCGTCGGCGAAGATCGGCTCGAGGACCTCCCACATGATGCGGCGGTCGTGGCCCACGAAGTAGACGTCGTAGGAGTCCTCGCCGAACTCGTTGCCGTCGATCCAGCCGGCCTCGAGCAGCTGAAGAGCGTCGTCGCCCGCGATCTCCGTGGCGGCCAGCGACTCGAAGGCCTCGTACGCGGAGGCCGCCTCGCCCGCCTCGAAGCGGAGCACCACCCAGTCGTCGGGTGCGTCCTCGCGGGTCCAGGGCCGCGCGACCGCGACGATCGCCATGGTGAGACCGGTGATGATGCCGGTGAGGAGGAGCGCGCGGATCCGGGGCGTCATGCCCGCGCCCGTCCGGCGTCATCTGCTGCGCTCATGCGGCCTCCCCGTCCCGGCCGCCGCCGAGGAGGGCGCGCACCTGCCCCCAGTATCCCCGGATGCCCGTCCACATGACGGGTCCCCCGGGAGCCTGGACCGGGAACGGTCCTGATGGGTAGCTTTCCCCCGACGAACGGGAGGTCCGCCCGCTCGCCCCACCGCGACGCAGAGGAGCGCCGTGTCCGAACCGAGCACGCACGAGGAGCTGATCGCCGCGATGGCGACCGTCTTCGACCTCATGGACGCCGCCACGCTGGACGCCTGGCACGGGCTCACCGGCCTGCAGATCCAGCTGCTGCGCGTCGTCGCGACCGGCATGCGCGTCGACCGGGCGTCGCTCTCCACCTGGACCCGCACCTCGCGCGCCGCCCTCGTGCCGAGCCTCGCGGGTCTGCTGCAGCGCGGCGTCCTCGCGGAGGAGACGGACGGCGAGGGCCGGTATCTCGTCGTGGGCCCCGCGGGCCGGCGGCTCCTCGACGCCGTGCTGCGCGCCCGCACCGCGTGGATGCGCGAGGCCGGCGCCGCCGCACGGCCGCCCGTCGACGAGGCCGAGCTGCGGCACGCGATCGACACCATGCGGCGCGTCGCCGACGGCGCCTGAGCCGGACGGATCGGGCGGCCGCGCGCGACATCGCCCCTCGACCTCTCGCGGCCGCGTCCCTAGTGTGGGGAAATGGCGAACCCGATCGAGGCCCAGGCCCCTCCGCGATCCGAGCTGAAGCGCTCCATCACGGTCAAGCAGCTGTACTTCTACGTGGTCGGCGACGTCCTCGGATCCGGCATCTACGTGCTCGTCGGCCTGGTCGCCGCGGCCGTCGGCGGCGCGTTCTGGATGGCGTTCCTGGTGGGCGTCTCCATCGCGACCATCACGGGCCTCGCCTACGCGGAGCTCGTCACCAAGTACCCGCAGGCCGCCGGCGCCTCGCTCTACATCAACAAGGCGTTCCGCAGCCCGGTGCTCACGTTCTTCATCACCATCTGCATGCTCAGCGCCAACATGGCGGCCGTCGGATCCCTCGCGGCCGGCTTCGTGCGCTACCTCGCCGACCTGATCGGCCTCCCCGAGTCCGCGATCTGGGCGACCACCGGCATCGCGGTCGCGTTCGTGGCGGTCATCACGCTCATCAACCTCATCGGCATCAGCGAGTCCGTCATCGCCAACGTGGTCATGACCTTCGTGGAGATCAGCGGCCTGATCATCGTCGTCGCCATCGGCGTGATCGCGCTCGTCGAGGGCGTCGGCGACCCCGCCGTGCTGCTGCAGTTCCAGGTCGAGGGCGGCGCCGGATCCGCGGTGCTGGCCGTGCTCGCCGGCGTCTCGCTCGCGTTCTTCGCCATGACCGGGTTCGAGAACGCCGCGAACGTGGCCGAGGAGACCATCGACCCGTCGCGCGCGTTCCCCCGCGCCCTCATCGGCGGCATGATGACCGCCGGCGTCGTCTACGTGCTCGTCTCGATGGCCGCGGCCCTCGCCGTGCCGATCGACGACCTCGCCGGCAACACGCTCCTCGAGGTCGTGCGCGCCGACCTGTTCTTCATCCCCGCGGCGATCATGCTCGTCATCTTCGCCGTGATCGCGATGGTCGCCATCAGCAACACGGCGCTCGTGACCGTGGTGGCCCAGTCGCGGATCCTCTTCGGCATGGCCCGCGAGAACGTCGTGCCCGCGATCTTCGCGAAGGTGCACCCGGCCCGCCGCAGCCCCTACGTGGCGCTGCTCTTCGGCGGCGCCGTGGTGGCGGCGCTCCTCATCATCGGCGCGGCGATCCGCTCCAGCCAGGCCGGCATCCCCGAGGACGAGCGGCTCGACATCGTCGACCGCCTCGCCACCATCACCGTCGTGTTCCTCCTCTTCATCTACGCGCTCGTGATCGTCGCGTGCCTGAAGCTGCGCGGCCACGACGAGACCGACGACACGTACCGCGCGAACACGCCGCTGCTCATCGTCGGGATCCTCGGCAACGTCGCCGTGCTCGTCTACACGCTCGTCGATGACCCCGGGGCGCTGTTCTGGGTCGGCGGCCTGCTCGCGCTGGGGCTGGTGCTCTACCTGGCGCAGCGGACGTTCGGCGCGAAGAAGCCGGACCTCGAGGCCGCGGCGGGCGTCGCCGCGGCAGGCCCCACGGACAGGGAGGTCTGACCGTGCACGTCATCGTCACCACCGACGGATCCCAGGCGTCGCTCGTCGGCGCCCGCCAGTTCCAGCGGATCGCCGACGGCCGCGAGATCACGGAGGTCACGGTGCTCGCGGTCGTGAGCCCCTACGCGGCGGCCCCCTTCGCGAACGAGCTCGGCCCGCATCACCCGCACGCGCAGACGGAGCTGAGCTACCGGAAGGACGCGGCGATCGCGGTCGACGTGGTCGCGGCGGTCTTCGACGGCTGGGGCCCGACGATCCACCGCGACGTGCGCAGCGGCTCCCCGGCCACCGAGATCATCCGCGCCGCCGAGGAGCTCCACGCCGACCTGATCTCCATGGCCGCCGGCAGCCGGGGCCTCACCGCGACGATCCTGCTGGGCAGCACCGCCAGTCGTGTGCAGCACTCGGCGCCGTGCCCGGTGCTGATCTGCCGGCCGGTGCGCGGGCGGGCGTAGCGCGCGAGCCCGCCGAGGGCGCCCGCCGGGACCTCAGTCGAGGGCCTCGAACACCATCGTCGCCTGGATGCGGTCGCCGCCGCCGAGTCCCTTGCTGCCCGACACGGCCGTCGAGATGGTGTGCAGGCGGTAGCCGCGTGCCGCCTGGGCGTTGATCGCGTCCTCCAGCTCCGTGAGGTTGCCGGATCCGGTGCCCCACAGCTTCTCCTTGAGGATGGTCTGCACCACCACGTAGGTCTTCCCGCGCGTGCGCGAGGCCGCGGACGCAGCCGCAGCTGGGGCGGCGGCGGCCGGGATGGACGCGGCCGGGATCGAGGCGGCCGGAGCAGAGGCCACGGGAGCGGAAGCGGCCGAGGCCCCGTACCCCGGGGGCGGCGGAGGCTGCACGGTCTCCGTCCAGCGGGTGCCGTCCCACCAGCGCATGGTCCCCGACCCGTCGTCGTACCACCCGGCCTGCGCCTCAGCTGCCATCGTCTCGCCTCTCCTCGTGAGCTCCTGCGCCCATCGTGCTCCGTCGGGTCCCGGCCGCCCCGCCCGACCCGTCCGAATGTAAAGCCCATGTGAACACTTCCCGGTCGCGCCCGTCCCGTGCGTATCGTGCTCAGCACCTCCCGGCCCGACGCGTCGCCGGTCGAGCGGGAGGATCCCCCGCCCGCGAACGCCGAACCGCTCGGAGGCATCCACATGGCATCCGCACCCCAGCTGCGCAAGAGCCTCACGCAGAGGCAGCTCACCATGATCGCGATCGGCGGCGTCATCGGCGCCGGACTGTTCGTGGGGTCCGGGGTGGTGATCAACGGCGCGGGTCCCGGCGCGTTCCTCACGTACGCGATCTCCGGCGTGCTGATCATCCTGGTGATGCGCATGCTCGGCGAGATGGCGACCGCGAACCCCAGCACCGGGTCGTTCGCCGACTACGCCCGGCACGCCCTCGGCGGCTGGGCCGGCTTCTCGATGGGCTGGCTGTACTGGTACTTCTGGGTCATCGTCGTGGGCTTCGAGGCGGTCGCCGGCGCGAAGGCGCTCACCTACTGGTTCGACGCGCCGCTCTGGCTCCTCTCCCTCGGCCTCATGGCGCTGATGACCGCCACCAACCTCATCTCCGTCGGCGCGTTCGGCGAGTTCGAGTACTGGTTCGCGGGGATCAAGGTCGCCGCGATCATCCTGTTCCTCGGCCTCGGCAGCCTCTACGTGCTGGGCATCTGGCCAGGCCGCTCGCTCGACTTCTCCAACCTCGTCGCCAACGGCGGCTTCTTCCCCAACGGCGTCGGGGCGATCTTCTCCTCGGTCGTCGTCGTGATCTTCTCCATGGTCGGCGCGGAGATCGCCACCATCGCGGCCGCCGAGTCCAAGGACCCCGCGAAGGCCATCCGGAAGTCGACCAACTCCGTGATCCTCCGCATCTCCCTCTTCTTCGTCGGCTCGCTCTTCCTCCTCGCCGTGATCCTCCCCTGGGACTCCACGGAGCTCGGCGCCTCCCCGTTCGTGAGCGCGTTCGACCGCATGGGGATCCCGTTCGCGGGCGACGTGATGAACGCGGTCGTCCTCACCGCCGTGCTCTCGTGCCTCAACTCCGGCCTCTACACGGCGAGCCGCATGCTGTTCGTGCTCGCGGCGCGGAAGGAGGCACCGGCGAGGCTGGTGGAGGTGACCGAGCGCGGAGTCCCGCGCGCGGCGATCCTGCTCTCGTCCGTCGTCGGCTTCCTCTGCGTCATCGCGGCGGCCGTCTCCCCCGACACCGTCTTCCTGTTCCTGCTCAACTCCTCGGGCGCGATCATCCTGTTCGTCTACCTGCTGATCGCGATCTCGGAGATCGTCCTCCGCCGCCGCAGCGGATCCGCCGGGCTCCCGGTGAAGATGTGGCTGTTCCCGGGCCTCTCGATCGTCACGGTCGTCGGGATCCTCGCCGTGCTCGCGCAGATGGCGCTGGATCCCGAGATCCGCCCGCAGCTCGTGCTGAGCCTGGTCGCATGGGCGGTCGTGCTGGCGCTCTACGTGGTGACGAAGGCGCGGGGCGGGTCCGTGGATCCGGCGGAGACCGCCGATGCGGAGGAGGCCAGCGCGCCCGCCATGCCGGTGCCCGACACCCGGTGAGCTCGCCGGCCGACCGGTGACCGCCGCGCCCGGCTGATTAGGCTGGCGGCATGGCGACAGTGATCCTCGTGCGGCACGGACGCACCACAGCGAACGCGACCGGGATCCTGGCGGGGCGCACCCCCGGCGTCGACCTCGACGACACCGGACGCGACCAGGCCGACCGCGCCGGCGACCGGCTCGCCGCCGTCCCGCTCGCGGCCGTCGTCTCCAGCCCGCTGCAGCGCTGCTGGGAGACCGCGCAGCGGATCCTCGAGCGGCAGCAGGGCACGCCGCCCCAGCCCGTCGACCCCGAGCTCACCGAGTGCGACTACGGGGTCTGGCAGGGCCGGCCGCTCAGCGAGCTCGCCACCGAGGACCTCTGGAAGACCGTCCAGGCGCACCCGTCCGCGGTTGTCTTCCCCGGCGGCGAGTCCATGGCCGGGATGCAGGCGCGCGCCGTCGCCGCCATCCGCCGCCACGACGCCGCAATCGAGGCGGAGCACGGGCCCGGCGCCGTCTGGGTCGCGGTGAGCCACGGCGACATCATCAAGTCGATCCTCGCCGACGCCTACGGCATGCACCTCGACCTGTTCCAGCGCATCGACGTCGGCCCCGCGTCCCTCTCGATCGTCCGCTACGGCCCGGGCCGCCCCACCGTGCACGCGACGAACACCGACGCGGGCGACCTCTCGTGGCTGGCGACGAGCGCCGTGGCCGGCGATGCGCCGGTCGGCGGCGGCGCCGGGCACAGCACGCCGTGATCGCACGCGCCTAGAGTGGACGCATGCCCACACGAGCCCTCGAATTCGACTGGCCCGACCGGGCCGTGGTCGGCACCATCGGCCTCCCGGGCGCGCGCACGTTCTACTTCCAGGTGCGCTCCGGACCGCAGCTGGTGACCATCGCCCTCGAGAAGCAGCAGTCCGCTCTGCTCGCCGAGAAGATCGACGAGATCCTCGACCAGCTCGTCACCGTCGAGGGCAACCCCTTCAGCATCCCCGCGAGCACGCCCCCGGAGCTCGTCGACAACGACCCGCTCGAGGAGGTCGACGAGCGCTGGCGCACCGGCGCCATGGGCCTCGGCTGGGATCCGACGACGGCCCAGGTCGTCATCGAGGCGTACCCGCTCGCGGAGGACGACGACAGCGATGACTTCGACCTCCCGAGCGTCGACGACGACGTGGACGACACCGAGATGCTCGTGGTGCGCATGCCCGTCGGCGCCGCCCGCGCGTTCGCCAAGCGCACCCACGAGGTCGTGGGCGCCGGCCGCCCGATCTGCGCGATCTGCGGCTACCCCATCGACCCCGACGGGCACGAGCACACCTTCCCCGACGAATGATGTCGGCGACGGACCCGCTGGACGGCGAGCTGATCGTCACCGGCCGCATCCGCACCGCGTCCAACGCGACCTTCCTCGGGACGATCGGCGACGTGACCGTCGTCTACAAGCCGATCCGCGGTGAGAACCCGCTCTGGGACTTCCCCGACGCGGTTCTCGCGCACCGCGAGGTCGCTGCCTACCTCGTCTCCGAGGCGCTCGGCTGGGGCATCGTGCCGCGCACGTGGCTCCGCGACGGGCCCGCGGGCGAGGGCATGGTGCAGCTCTGGCAGGAGGAGGATCCGGACCAGGACGCCGTCGACCTGGTCCCCGCTGCCGAGATCCCCGAGGCCGGCTACCGCACGGTCCTGGGCGGCGAGGACGAGGAGGGCAACACGGTCGCCCTCATCCACGAGGACACGCCGGCGCTGCGCCGCATGGCGGTCTTCGACGTCATCGTCAACAACGCCGACCGCAAGGGCTTCCACGTGCTCGCCACGCCGGACGGCCACCGCTTCGGCGTCGACCACGGCCTCACCTTCCACGAGGACCACAAGCTCCGCACGGTGCTGTGGGGGTGGGTCGGGGATCCGCTCACGGCGGAGGAGCTCGAGGGCGTGGATCGGGTGCTCGCGGGGCTGGATGGGGAGCTGGGGCGGGAGTTGGCGGGGCTGCTCACCGCGGAGGAGGTCGCGGCGCTGGCGGAGCGGTGCACGCGCCTGCACCTGGAGGCACGGTTCCCGGCGCCGGCCGGTCAGCAGTCCGCGGTGCCTTGGCCGCTCTTTTGAGAGCCGCCCCGGCATCGCCGTCGGGACACGGCGCTATGCCCGGCATGGCACCTTACTCGACGGGTATGTCAATTGTGGCGACAAGTAGCCCTTACCGGCTTATGCGCCTCCCCAGCGCTCTCTACCCCCAAAGGGGGCATTGACGCGAAGTAGTGACCAAGTAGATTTGGGTCTGTGTTGATGGTCTAATTTGGTAAGACGGCGGCCTTTATTCGCCCTAGGGTCCTTTAAAGCCGCAGATGTTCGTTCAAGTCGAGCCAACACACATGCAAAACGACGTACTCAAATTGATCAACACACCCGCACAGACGGCGTTTAAGAAGAGCGCAGGGCAGAACAATCACTTCTTAATTACCATTCTAGTTGGCCTCGATGCCGTTAAAGTCGGTTCGGCAACGCTAAACGAAGAATTCAGCACCGTCTGGAACCCGCGAGATCACGCTCGGTCGGCGGCGCGAAGCCGCGAGTACGCGCTGGTGACATCCCTTGCTTGGATTGTAGATCTGGTCGACGCGTATCGAAAGCGCACTTTGCAAGTTGACGCGCTGTTTACTGCGCTCGAGGTTGCTGTCATTAACAACCTCGACGGCGGGCGCGAAAAACTAACGGCAGTTACTGACCGCTTGAGGCTTGACAAAGACGACCCCGAGCTAAATCTCGTCCTTTTTGGGCTAAATTGGCGTAACGCCACCGTACACTCAGGCGGGCCGCTTCGCATTCGTAGCCAAACTAGAACCAACCTCGAGAAACACGCAAACGACATTGCGTCACTCCACAGAGGACTGGACATTGTTAGAGCAATTAATTCTTTTGAAGCGGGTCTCTCACCTAGCTTTAAAGAGGTCGCCAGCATCATCGCGGCCGCACATCGGCTTATTGGCATTATCGACAACGCCATAGTGACAATGGTCAACACCGAGGAGTACACGGAGAAACTTCTCGGCTCCTACTTCAAGTCCCGCTTTAGTCTCAACAATCAAGTGTATAACCAATTTTGGCCCGGCAGTGTGCACAAATCACGATCAAGGCTTGAGACTTTTCTACTACAGTCTGGGTTCGGCCGAGCGCCCGATGGCCAGACTCTCTCACGCACGTACCTCGAAGAGCTGTGCGCCCTTTCTGCACGCGATGCGCACTATAGGTTCTCACCACCCTAATTTAAAGAGCACTTGGGCGGAGAGCAACTCGCCTTATCGTAACTCAACTTGTACGCCCTACTACTACACCCAGCGAGATCAAACGTCGGGCGGTGGTGGCCGGAGACTCACGCAATTCGTAACCGGCTTTACTAGCGGCAATCGCCCCTACGAACGGCATGGTGAGGAAATCGAGAATCTCTTGCAATTCGGACGTGTCGGGCTTTGGGGCAATCTGATCTCTTACCGCGCGATACAAGCTGACAATATCTAGAGAAGAGCCTAAAACTGGATCGTTCTCTTCAGTTTCGCGTACAAAGCAATCTACAACCAGGTTCAGCAATCGGCTTCGCCTGTCCAGGGCGGCCCACTTCGCCTGCAACACATCCCAGCCCTGTTCAACGTCGAACAGCATCACCAAATCCTCCGGGCCCAGTGGAGAAGTTTCGTGATGGCGCAGGACTTCTTCCAGCTGACTCACGGAGATCAGCACCACTTTATTGTCTTTTGCCCACTGTTCGAGGCGCCCCGGCTGGAATGCCGGCCCAATGACGGCTGCCAGAGTCGCCCCATGCTTTACCTTGTGCTCATGAAGAGCTTGAAAATTGATGGCATTTTCTCCGACCATCCCGGATCCTGCCGTCTTCGCGTCGATTATGGCCGTTCCATAAGTAATAGAACCGACTCCGACATGCACGATGACGTCAGTGTTTCCCGGACCACCTAGATGCACTGACCGCTGACCTAGAAACGTGAACGCATCAGCAATTAAAGATTCGAAGCGCTGAGAGTTCTGGGATGCGGTGGAGGCAGAAATTAATTCCGAAGTGAGTGAGCTTGCCGTCCGCCGTTCCACGCTTTCCGCATCCCGGGACGCCCCCTCTGTCAACTCGCGCTCACCCGAGCCACTAGGAGCCATCAGGGGAAGCTCTTCCCCCAAAGCCGCGCCCAGCTTTGTAAGCCGGTACTGTGCGTAGCCCGTTTCTGTTACTGCCCCGCACGCTCGTAATATGCGTAGGATTGTGGCCACTGTCGACGTGTTGGCCACTTGTAGTCCGTAAGCCGACACGGCCTTTTCGTGCAACTGCGGCACTCTGTTAATTGAGTCTACATGGGAGAGAAGCTCGCCAACAAAACGAATGTTGATATGTAATATCCGTACGAGGTCTACATCGTGAGTAGATTCGATCCATTCTCGAGCTGCAGCGGTTGCCGAGAACATCGACTTGCCAATGGGCTCGTAAAGACCCATTGCGCGCAAAGTCGTAAGCGCCGAGCTAGCAGAGCTTGCTTTTATACTGAACACATCTGCGCAGTAAATATCAAAGTCTTTTTGAGATATAGATGGGATTCCCGCTGATGTCAACGACCGTAAACTGTCAATGACCGACTGCCCATCTACGCTCGGCACATAGGCCACGACGTGCTTTCGCTTGTCTTGCTGCGTTGAGTCCGCCCGTAGCGCACTGAGCAGACTGGAAATTTCTGCCGGCTGAACTGGAAGCACGACGTCAACAGTATCGTTGGATTGCGCCCACGCGGCGGCTTGTTGCTCGATTGCAATGCCGTCGAGTAGATCACGACCTGACTGCGAGAGCCGATATGAGTTTGAGCCGGTCTCTTCAATAAGCTCTAATATGCGCAACCATGTGATACGTCGACGTACCGAATCAGCACTTCGCCAGCCGAGCTTATATTTCTCATTAGCTGCATTTGTAAGGTCACTGACAGAGCGAGGCGCCACTTCAAGTTCAGCCAGGAGCTCGCCAACGAAACGAACGTGTCGGTGAAAAATCAGCGCAAGGTAGTCTGGACGGCCGTTCAGTAGCCACTCGCGCGCGTAGGGGGTGACTTGGATTGCGCCGGTGGTCGCTCTTGTCATTAAATGAGCGGCGCCCAATTGCGAGGCGTAGTCTTTTGCCGTAAGGCGGCGACTTGAGCCAGGGGTATTGAAGACGAACTCGGGGTCAATGCCAGAACCTTCCGCGACCTGCGTCAGAACACCGCGAAGCAACTCCAACCAGCCGTTAGCTGCTCCCGGCAGGCTAGGCATGCTCGAACTTCGCTGTCGCCACGGAAGTGGGTTCAGGGTCTCATCACCTTCATTGGCCATGCGTAGAACCTACGCGATGGTTGGCAGCTCCTGAGCCCGTTAACTGCTCAATCCAAGATCAGTTGTTGAACCGGAACTCCACCACGTCGCCGTCCTGCATGACGTACTCCTTGCCCTCGATGCGGGCCTTGCCCTTGGCGCGCGCCTCGGCGATGCTGCCGGTCTCGACCAGGTCGTCGTAGGAGATGACCTCGGCCTTGATGAATCCCTTCTCGAAGTCGGTGTGGATCACGCCGGCCGCCTGCGGGGCCTTCCAGCCACGGCCGATGGTCCAGGCCCGCGTCTCCTTGGGGCCCGCCGTCAGGTAAGTCTGGAGGCCGAGGGTCTCGAAGCCGATGCGGGCGAGCTGGTCGAGGCCGGACTCCTCCTGGCCGGTGCTCGCGAGCATCTCGGCGGCATCCTCGGGGTCGAGCTCGATGAGCTCCGACTCGATCTTCGCGTCGAGGAACACGGCCTGCGCGGGCGCCACGAGGGCGGCCAGCTCGGCCAGCTTGGTCGTGTCGCCGAGCACCTGCTCGTCGACGTTGAACACGTAGATGAAGGGCTTGGCGGTCAGCAGGCCCAGCTCGCGGACGGGCTCGAGGTCGATCTTCGACGCCGACAGCGGCTTGCCCGAGTCGAGCCACTCGCGCGCGGCCTTCGCGGTCTCGAGCACGACGGGCTCGATGCGCTTCGTCTTCAGCTCCTTCTCGTAGCGCGGCTCGGCGCGCTCGAGGGTCTGCAGGTCGGCGAGGATCAGCTCGGTGTTGATGGTCTCCATGTCGCTCGCGGCGTCGACGCGGCCGTCGACGTGCACGACGTCCTCGTCCTCGAAGCCGCGGACGACCTGCGCGATGGCGTCGGCCTCGCGGATGTTGGCGAGGAACTGGTTGCCGAGGCCCTCGCCCTCGCTCGCGCCGCGGACGATGCCCGCGATGTCGACGAAGGAGACGGGGGCGGGGAGGATCCGCTCGGAGCCGAAGAGGCCGGCGAGCACCTCGAGGCGCGGGTCCGGCAGGTTCACCACGCCCACGTTCGGCTCGATCGTCGCAAACGGGTAGTTCGCGGCGAGCACCTGGTTCTTGGTCAGGGCGTTGAAGAGCGTCGACTTGCCGACGTTGGGGAGACCGACGATCGCGATAGTGAGAGCCACGGGAGTCCATCGTACGGGGCCCTCCGGCTCCTCCCCCGCCCGCGGTCGGCTGGGCTGTCCCGGGATCCGGCGTCGGTCGTGCGTGGAACACTCGAACCATGCCGTTGGACTTCACCGCGATCGACTTCGAGACCGCCAACAACTCGTCGGCGAGCGCGTGCTCGGTGGGTCTCGTGAAGGTCCGGGACGGCGTCGTGGTCGAGACCGCGTCCTGGCTCATCCGGCCGCCCGCGGGGCACGACACCTTCTCGGTCTGGAACACGCGGATCCACGGCATCGTCGAAGACGACGTCATCGACGCCGACGGCTGGGCCGACCAGCTGCCGCGCCTGATGGCCTTCGCGGGCGACGACCACCTCGTGGCCCACAACGCGCGCTTCGACATGGGCGTGATCCAGGGCGCGTGCAAGGCCACCGCGCTCATCCCGCCGCCGTACTCCTACCTCTGCAGCCTCCAGGTCGCGCGCCGCACCTACGCGCTCGACTCGTACCGGCTGCCGGTCGCCGCGCGGGCCGCGGGCTTCGAGGACTTCTCGCACCACGAGGCGCTGGCGGACGCCCGCGCGTGCGCCGCCATCGTCGTGCACGCGGCCTCCCGGCACGGCGCCGCGTCGATCGCGGGGCTGGCGGAGGCGGCCGGCGTCGGCCTCGGCCGCATCGGCGCGCCGCGTACGCAGACCGTCACGCAGGCCTCCGCGGCCGCGACGCCGCCCATCGACTGGGCCTGATCCCCCGCTCGCCCACCCGCCGACCCGCGTCCCGGCCGTGTCGGGGGCCGCTGGCACACTGCACGCATGGATCCCGTCATCGCCCTGCTCGTCGGCCTCGTCATCGGCCTGGCCGTGGGCGCGGTGGTCGGGCTCGCCGTGTCGCGCGCCCGCTCGGGCGTGGACGCACCGGGCAGCGCGGGCGAGGCCGCGCGGCTCGCCGCCGCCGAGGCCACGGTCCAGGCGCTGCGCGAGCAGCTGGATCGCACGGAGCGGCTCGCCGAGGAGCAGGTCGCGCAGACCACCGCGCAGTTCGCCGAGCGCGCCCAGACGCAGGATGCGCTGCACCGCGAGCGGCTCGACGCGCAGGAGTCCCACCTCCGCGAGCAGATCGGCCAGCAGGAGGACCGCATCGCGGAGCTGCAGACGAGGCTGCGCGAGATCCAGCGCGCCGAGGTCGCCCGCACGGAGGAGGACGGCCGCGTGCTCACCGCGCTCAGCCCCGTCGCCGAGAGCCTCAAGCAGGTGCAGGCGAAGGTGCACGAGCTGGAGGAGCAGCGCCGGCAGCAGCACGGCGAGCTGAGCGAGCAGCTGCGGAGCGCCACCGAGGCGGAGGAGCGGCTGCGCGCCACGGCCGAGACGCTCGCGTCAGCGCTCCGCTCCAACAGCACGCGCGGCGTGTGGGGCGAGACGCAGCTGCGCAGCGTCGTCGAGGCGGCGGGCCTCATCCACCGCGTCGACTTCGACGTGCAATCGTCCGTCTCCACGGCGCAGGGCATCGGCCGGCCCGACATGGTCGTGCACCTGCCCGGCGGCAAGAACATCGCGGTGGACGCGAAGGCGCCCTTCACCGCGTACCTCGAGGCGAGCGCCATCCCCGCTTCCGCGACCGGGCCCGAGGGTGCGCGGCGCGACCACCTCATGAGGCAGCACGTGCAGGCCGTGCGCGACCACATCACGGCGCTCGGCAGCCGCGCCTACTGGGAGGGGCTCGACGCGAGCCCGGAGATGGTCATCGCGTTCATCCCGAGCGAGTCGCTGGTGTCGTCGGCGCTGGAGGCGGATCCGAGCATCATGGAGTTCGCGTTCTCCCGCCGGGTCGCGCTCTCCTCGCCCGTCACGCTGTGGTCGGTGCTCAAGACCGTCGCGTTCAGCTGGCAGCAGGAGGTGCTCACGGAGGACGCGAAGCAGCTCTTCGACCTCAGCCGCGAGCTGCACGCGCGCCTCGCCACGAGCGGCGAGCACATCGCCAAGCTCGGCCGCTCGCTCACAGGAGCGGTGGGCGACTACAACCGGGTGGTCGGATCCCTGGAGCGCCAGGTCCTCCCCACCGCCCGCCGCCTCACCCGGCTCGACGAGTCCAAGGTCATCGGCACGCTCGAGCCGCTCGAGGCCACCACCCGGCAGCTCACCGCGGACGAGTTCACGCGCCCGCCCGCCCCGGTCGCGGACACCCCCGCTGGGTAGAGTGGCGAGCACGCGGGGCCCGGCCGGGGGACGTGATCCCACCGGCCGACGAGGACCCGCGACAGCCGCACGGCGTCGCCGTGGATCCGCCGAAGGAGATGCACCATGCCCGTAGCAACCCCCGAGCAGTACGCCGAGATGCTGGATCGCGCCAAGGCCGGCGGATTCGCCTACCCGGCGGTCAACGTCTCCTCGTCGCAGACCATCAACGCGGTCCTTCAGGGCCTCACCGACGCCGGATCCGACGGCATCATCCAGGTCACCACGGGCGGCGCCGACTACTTCTCCGGCCACACCGTGAAGAACCGCGCGGCCGGCGCGCTCGCGTTCGCGCGCTTCGCCACCGAGGTGGCCAAGAACTACCCGATCACCGTCGCGCTGCACACCGACCACTGCCCGAAGGACGCCCTCGACGGCTTCGTCATCCCCATGATCGAGGCCAGCGAGGAGGAGGTCCGCGCGGGCCGCAACCCCATCTTCCAGTCGCACATGTGGGACGGCTCGGCCATCCCGCTCAACGAGAACCTCGACATCGCGACGGACCTGCTCCCCCGCATGAAGGCGATCAACGCGATCCTCGAGGTCGAGATCGGCGTCGTCGGCGGCGAGGAGGACGGCGTCAGCCACGACACCGGCTCGCACCTGTACACGACCCTCGAGGACGCGATCTCCACGGTCGAGGCCCTCGGCCTCGGCGACGAGGGCCGCTACATGGCCGCGCTCACCTTCGGCAACGTGCACGGCGTGTACAAGCCCGGCGGCGTGCAGCTGCGCCCGGCGCTGCTCAAGGAGATCCAGGACGGCATCCAGTCGAAGTACGGCACCGGCGAGAAGCCCTTCGACCTCGTCTTCCACGGCGGATCCGGCTCCTCCGACGACGAGATCGCCCAGGCCGTGCGCAACGGCGTCGTGAAGATGAACATCGACACCGACACGCAGTACGCGTTCAGCCGCTCCATCGCCGACTCGGTGCTCCGCAACTACGACGGCTTCCTCAAGGTCGACGGCGAGGTCGGCGACAAGAAGACGTACGACCCCCGCGCCTGGGGCAAGACGGCGGAGTCCGCCATGGCCGCCCGCGTCGTCGAGGCCACGCGCCAGCTCGGCTCGCACGGCAAGTCGCAGAGCTAGCGGGACGCAGCCGCGCGCACGGCTGCGCAGACGACGGCGGGGCCGGTCCACCAGGACCGGCCCCGCCGTCGTCTGCGCGGAAGGCGCGTCAGGAGCCGGAGTACCCCGGCATCTGCTGGACGAACGACGGGTCGCCCATCACCAACGTGGCCAGGAGGATCACGCCGATGAGCGCCGCGAGCGCCGCACCGGCGATCGGCACCCAGAACGCGATGCGTCGGCGCTTCACGAGCTCGAGCGCGATCCAGGCGGTCAGCACGAACACGATCACGTTGACGAAGTTGAGCGCGATGCCGACCACCGGCGTCTGCGGGGTGGCGGTGTACTCCCCGAAGCCGAAGAGCGCGAACGACTGGTTCAGCGATCGCGCGAGGTCGGCGTTGGAGGAGATGCTGCCGACGACGTTGAAGAGCCCCGCGGCGAGCAGGCCGACCGTGATGGCCGCGTCGAAGCGTCGGGGCGCGCGGCGCCGCTCCTGCCCCGCGAGGTAGGCGGGACGCTCGGGACGCGTGCCCGGGGTGGCGCCGTCGGAGGATGCGGGACCCGGGGCGGGCGGGGAGGTCGGCGCACCGCGCGTGCCCCGGCGCTCGGCGGAGGCGGCCTTCTCCGAGTCGCGACGGCCGTCCGCGGCGGCCCTCTCCGCCTCGCGGCGCTCGGCGAGCTGACGCTCCCGCGCCGCCTTGCGCTCCTCGGCCATCTGCTCGGCGAGCGTCTGCGGCGCGGCGGCCTTGCCGGCCTTCCTCCCGCCGCGACCGGCGGACGCCGGGGCGTCCCGCTCGGCCTGGGCGCGGCGGTACTCAGCCGCCTCGGCGACGATCCGCGCGTCCGCCTCGGACAGCTCCGACGATCCGCCGGCGTCCGACGAGGACGGCGACGCGTACTCGCCGTACCGGGGTGCCGGGCGACCGGGACGGCGCGGGCCGTCGTCGTCGCTCACGCGCGGGTGCGCCCGCCGATGGCGCGGGAGTCCGTGTTGCCGGACTGGTCCTTGCGCAGCTCCTTGGGGAGGGAGAAGACGAGGTCCTCCTCGGCCGTGACGACCGCGGTGACGTCGCCGTAGCCGGCGTCGGCCAGGTCGTCGAGCAGCTCCTGCACGAGGACCTCGGGGACGGACGCGCCGCTCGTGACGCCGACGGTGTTCACGCCGTCGAGCCACTCCTGCTTGACCTCGGACGCGTAGTCGACGCGGTAGGACGCCTTGGCGCCGTACTCGAGCGCGACCTCGACGAGGCGGACGGAGTTCGAGCTGTTCGCGGATCCGATGACGATCACGAGGTCGGCGTCGACGGCGACCTTCTTGATGGCGACCTGGCGGTTCTGCGTGGCGTAGCAGATGTCGTCGCTCGGCGGGTCCTGCAGGTTGGGGAAGCGGGCGCGGAGTCGGCGGACCGTCTCCATCGTCTCGTCGACCGAGAGCGTGGTCTGCGAGAGCCAGACGAGGTTGTCGGGGTCCTTGACCTCGATGACGTCGGCGTGCTCCGGGGAGTTGACGACGATGGTCTGCTCGGGCGCCTCGCCCGCGGTGCCCTCGACCTCCTCGTGGCCCTCGTGGCCGATGAGGAGGATCTGCATGTCGGCCTTGGCGAAGCGCACGGCCTCGCGGTGCACCTTGGTGACGAGGGGGCAGGTCGCATCGATGGCCTGGAGCCTGCGGTCGGCCGCGCCCTGGACGACGGCCGGCGAGACGCCGTGCGCGCTGAAGACGACGTGGGCGCCCTCGGGGACCTCGTCGACCTCCTCCACGAACACCGCGCCCATGCGCTCGAGCGTCGAGACGACGTGCACGTTGTGGACGATCTGCTTCCGCACGTAGACGGGGGCGCCGTAGCGCTCGAGCGCCTTCTCGACCGCCACGACGGCGCGGTCGACGCCGGCGCAGTAGCCGCGGGGAGCGGCGAGCAGGACCTTCTTGGGTCCGGCCACCGGGTTATCCTTGAGCCTGTTGCGGACGCCGGGCATCCGCGGCATCGACAGGCTGACGACGGGTGCTCCCACGAGTCGCTGGTCAGTGGTCGCTGTAGTCACAGTCCCGAGTCTAAGCGCCCGTGCTGGGCGACGAGTGGGGGAGCCATGAGCGAGACGCGCACCGTGTCCATGCCGGCGGCGGATGCCCCGACGGTCGACGCGCCCTGGCCGGTCTCCGTCCTCTCCGGGAAGATCAAGGGCTGGATCGACCGGCTCGGCACCGCGTGGGTCGAGGGCGAGATCACCCAGTGGGGCGGATCCGGCGGCAACGTCTACGGGAAGCTCAAGGACCTCGACGTCGACGCCACCGTCAGCTTCACCGTCTGGTCGTCCGTACGGGCGAAGATCCCCGCGGACCTCGGCCAGGGCGCCCGCGTCGTCGCGCTCGTGAAGCCGAACTACTGGGTCAAGGGCGGCACGCTCACGATGCAGGTGCTGGAGATGCGCCACGTCGGCCTCGGCGACCTGCTCGAGCGGCTCGAGCGGCTGCGCCAGACGCTGCGCGCCGAGGGCCTGTTCGACGCCGACCGCAAGCGCCGCCTGCCGTTCCTCCCCGGCTGCGTCGGCCTCATCACGGGCAAGGACTCGGACGCCGAGAAGGACGTCCTCCGCAACGCGCAGCTGCGCTGGCCGAGCGTGCGGTTCCGCGTCGTGCACACCGCGGTGCAGGGCGACCGGGCCGCCGGCGAGGTCACGCGCGCCATCGGGGTGCTCGACGAGGATCCCGAGGTCGACGTCATCGTCATCGCGCGCGGCGGCGGAGACTTCCAGAACCTGCTCGTCTTCAGCGACGAGGGGCTGGTGCGCACGGCGGCCGCGTGCCGCACGCCGCTCGTCAGCGCGATCGGCCACGAGGCCGACCGGCCGCTGCTCGACGACGTCGCCGACCTCCGTGCATCCACCCCCACCGACGCCGCGAAGCGCGTCGTGCCGGACGTCTCCGAGGAGCTGTCGCGCGTGCAGCAGGCCCGCGCCCGCATCGGCATGCGCCTCACGTCGCAGGTGCGCGGGGAGATCGACCGCATCGAGCAGCTCCGGTCGCGGCCGGTCCTCACGAGCACCTCCTGGATCGTCGACTCGCGCGCCGAGGAGCTCGGCCGCTACATCGCGCGATCCGCGGAGCTCGCCGGCCGCGTCGTCGAGCGCGGGATGCAGCAGACGAGCGAGCTGTCCCGGCAGCTCCGCACGCTCTCCCCGCAGCACGTGCTCGACCGCGGCTACGCCATCGTGCAGACGGCCGACGGATCCGCCCTCCGGACCCCGGCCGACGCCCCCGACGGCACCGGCCTCGTGCTGCGGCTCGCCGCCGGCGCGCTCGGCGCCACCTCCACCGGCCCCACCGACGACATCCCGTCGTCGGCCGCGCGGCTGCCCGCCTCCCCCGCCCGGGACGCCCGGCCGGCGTCCGGCGCCGAAAGCTAGGATCTCCCCCATGCCCACCAGCCCCGCCGACACCGGCGCACGCCTGCCCGACGTCTCCGAGCTCAGCTACGAGGAGGCGCGCGACGCCCTGGTGCGCGTCGTCAACGACCTCGAGCAGGGCGCGTCCACGCTCGAGGAGTCGATCGCCCTGTGGGAGCGTGGCGAGGCCCTCGCGGCCCGCTGCGAGGAGTGGCTGCTCGGCGCCAAGGCGCGGCTCGACGCCGCCCGCACGACCGCCGCGTCCGACGCCGGCTGACCGTGGCCAAGCCCCGCACCCCGAACGTCGTCGCCGAGCTCGGCCGGCCCGAGACGCCCGAGGAGACCGCCGCTCGCAAGGCCGCCGACTCCCGCCGCCACCGCGCCAAGCAGACGTTCCGCAACCTGCTCTACTCGCTCCTCGTCACGGTCGCGACCGTCGCGGTGATCGTCGCGCTCGTCCCCCGCTCGAACACCACGATCCTGCCCGACGTCGACTACGGCGCCGCGGCCGCCGAGGCGCAGGGCGGCTTCCCGCAGACGCTCGTGGTGCCCGACCTGCCGACCGCCTGGAAGAGCAACGACGCGGAGATCCGCCCGGCCGGCCGCGACGGCGTGGCCGTCTGGTACATCGGCCTCATCACGCCGAGCAACCGCTACATCGGGATCTCGCAGGGCATCGACGCGAACCCCACCTGGCTCGACGAGACCCTGCAGTCGGCCCCCGAGGTGAGCTCCGAGGAGATCGGCGGCCTCGAGTGGACCCTGTACGACAACTCGCAGGCGGACGACCCGGGCAACGTGGTCCTCGCGGCGAGCGCCGTCGACGGCGACAGCACCTACGCGATCTACGGCACCGCCGACGCGAACGAGCTCCGCACCGCCATCGACGCGGTCGCCGCGGCGCGCACCGCCCCGGCGGGCACGACGTCGACGCCGGCGCCCGCCGACGGCACCACCAGCACCACCGCACCCGGAGAGGGGATCGAGGGATGACCGACCAGGACGAGCCCGTGCAGAGGCCCGCGGACGTGTGGGCCGAGATGGTCGAGGGCAACGCGCGCTTCGTCGCCGGCACCCCCGAGCACCCGCGCCAGGACGTGGAGCGCCGCGCGGCGCTCGCCCACGTGCAGCGCCCGGTCGCCGCGCTGTTCGGCTGCAGCGACTCGCGCCTCGCGGCCGAGATCATCTTCGACAAGGGCCTCGGCGACCTCTTCGTGATCCGAAACGCCGGCCAGATCATCTCCGACTCCGTGCTCGGCAGCCTCGAGTACGCCGTCGCCGTGCTGGGCGTGCCGCTCATCGTGGTGCTCGGCCACGACGAGTGCGGCGCGGTGCGCGCCGCCATCGAGAGCGCCGCGCCCGACGCGGAGGCCCTGCCGCCGCACATCGCGAACCTCATCGCCCCCATCGCGCCCGCCGTCCGCCGCGTCGCGGGCGACCACGTCGTGCCCAGCGAGGTCGACGCCGGCGAGGTCGGCCGCCAGCACCTGCGCGGCACCGTGACCCGCATGTTGGAGGCATCCGAGATGATCTCCGACCGGGTCGCGGCCGGTAGCCTGGCCATCGTCGGCGCCAACTACAAGCTCCTCGAGGGCACCGCGGTGCCCGACGTCATCGTGGGCGACATCCCTCGCTAGAGGAGCTGTCCGCGCTGACCCGCACACCCCAGGACCCACCAGGCCATGGGCGCATCACCCGTCCCGAAGGAGAGAGAAACAGCGTGGTCGACACTTCCCCCGGATCCGACAGCAGCTCAGCGGACGACTTCCGCATCGAGCACGACACGATGGGCGAGGTGCGGGTCCCCCGGACCGCGCTGTACGCCGCCCAGACGCAGCGCGCCGTCGAGAACTTCCCCATCTCCGGCCGCGGCCTCGAGCCCGCGCAGATCCAGGCGCTCGCCCGCATCAAGCGCGCCGCCGCGATCGTGAACGGCGAGATGGGCATCATCGACGACGATGTGTCCGCCGCCATCGTGTCCGCCGCCGACGAGGTCGCGGGCGGATCCCACCACGAGCACTTCCCCATCGACGTGTACCAGACGGGCTCCGGCACGAGCTCGAACATGAACATGAACGAGGTCCTCGCGGCGCTCGCGACCGCGTCGCTCGGCAAGCCCGTGCACCCGAACGACCACGTCAACGCGTCGCAGTCGTCGAACGACGTCTTCCCCACCTCGGTGCACGTCGCCGTCACGGGCGCGCTCCTCGCCGAGCTGATCCCCGCGCTCGAGCACCTCGCGGAGTCGCTCGAGACGAAGGCCGAGGACTGGAAGGGGCTCGTCAAGGCGGGCCGCACGCACCTCATGGACGCGACCCCGGTCACGTTCGGCCAGGAGTTCGCCGGCTACGCGCGCCAGATCCGCCTCGGCATCGAGCGCGTGCGCACGGCGCTCCCCCGCGTCGCGGAGGTCCCGCTCGGCGGCACGGCCACCGGCACGGGCATCAACACCCCGGTCGGCTTCCCGCAGAAGGTGATCCGCGTGCTCGCGGACGACACGGGACTCCCCGTCACCGAGGCGCTCGACCACTTCGAGGCCCAGGGCGCGCGCGACGGCCTCGTCGACGCGTCCGGCGCGCTGCGCACCCTCGCGGTCAGCCTCACCAAGATCTGCAACGACATCCGCTGGATGGGCTCGGGCCCGAACACGGGCCTCGGCGAGCTGCACATCCCCGACCTGCAGCCCGGGTCGTCGATCATGCCCGGCAAGGTGAATCCGGTCATCCCCGAGGCCGTGCTCATGGTGTGCGCGCGCGTCATCGGCAACGACGCCACCGTCGCGTGGGCGGGCGCCTCGGGCCTGTTCGAGCTCAACGTCGCGATCCCCGTCATGGGCTCGTCGCTGCTCGAGTCGATCCGCATCCTCGCATCGTCCACGCGCCTGCTCGCCGACAAGACCGTCGACGGCCTGCGCGTCAACGAGGAGCACGCGCGGGCTCTCGCGGAGTCGTCGCCGTCGATCGTGACGCCGCTGAACCGCATCATCGGCTACGAGGCCGCGGCGAAGATCGCCAAGCACTCGGTCGCGCAGAAGATGACCGTGCGCGAGGCGGTGGTCGACCTCGGCTACGTCGAGCGCGGCGAGATCACCGAGGAGCAGCTCGACCAGGGCCTCGACGTGCTGCGGATGACGGCGCCCGGCCTGTAGCCGCCGCTCCGCACCGACGCCGACGGGCGCCGGTCCCCGCGGGGACCGGCGCCCGTCGTCATGCGCCCGGCGGATGGATCGCACGGGGTCGCCGTCGAGCAGCCCCGTGACGAGCGCCGCGATCGCGCTGCGCTCCGAGCGCGTGAGCGTGATGTGCCCGAACAGCTCGTGGCCCTTGAGCGTCTCGATGACGCTCGCGACGCCGTCGTGGCGGCCGACGCGGAGGTTGTCGCGCTGCGCGACGTCGTGCGTGAGCACCACGCGCGAGTTCTGCCCGATGCGGCTGAGCACCGTGAGCAGCACGTTGCGCTCCAGCGACTGCGCCTCGTCGACGATCACGAACGCGTCGTGCAGCGAGCGCCCGCGGATGTGGGTGAGCGGCAGCACCTCGAGGATCCCCCGCTCCACCACCTCGTCCATGACGTTCTGCGAGACCACGGAGCCGAGGGTGTCGAACACGGCCTGCGCCCACGGGTTCATCTTCTCGGCGGCGTCACCCGGCAGGTAGCCGAGCTCCTGGCCGCCCACCGCGTACAGCGGCCGGAACACCATGATCTTGCGGTGCTGCTGCTTCTCCAGCACCGCCTCGAGCGCGGCGCAGAGGGCGAGCGCCGACTTGCCGGTGCCGGCGCTGCCGCCGAGGGAGACGATCCCCACCTCGCGGTCGAGGAGCAGGTCGATCGCGAGCCGCTGCTCCGCCGAGCGGCCCTTGAGGCCGAAGACCTCGCGGTCGCCGCGCACCAGGTGCACCGTGCCGCGGCGGACGACGCGGCCGAGGGCGGATCCCCGGTCGGAGTGCAGCACGACGCCCGTGTTGACGGGCAGGTCCTGCACGACGCGCGTCTGCAGCGTCTCGCCGTCGTAGAGGTCGGCCATCTGCTCGCTGGAGAGCGTGACGTCGGCCATGCCGGTCCAGCCGCTGTCGACGGCGAGCTCGGCGCGGTACTCCTCCGCCTGGAGGCCGATGGACGCGGCCTTCACGCGCAGCGGCATGTCCTTCGAGACGACCGTGACCGCGAGGCCCTCGGTCGACAGGTTGAGCGCGACCGCGAGGATCCGGGAGTCGTTGTCGCCCAGCTGCAGCCCGTTCGGGAGGGCCGACATGCTCGAGTGGTTCAGCTCGACCCGCAGCGTGCCGCCGGCCTCGCCCACCTCGATCGGGAAGTCGAGCCGCTCGTGCTCCTCGCGGAGCTGGTCGAGGTGGCGGAGGGCCTGGCGCGCGAAGTAGCCGATCTCCGGGTCGTTGCGCTTCGCCTCGAGCTCGGTGATGACGATGACCGGGATCACCACCGCGTGCTCGGCGAAGCGGAAGAGCGCACGCGGGTCGGACAGGAGGACGGAGGTGTCGAGCACGTACGTGCGCTCGGCCTGCGGCGTCCCCTCCCCCCGGCTCGCGCGTCGTGCGGTGCTGCTCTGGCTGTCCATCGGGGCCACGGGCCACTCCATCCCCGAGCGGTCGCGCTCGGATCCTGACGGCGATCGGGCCACGGTGGCGAGAAGAGATCCTGCGGCCCTCTCGATCGGGCGCCATGCCCGATGAGTGGAACCTACGTCGCGCACCGCCGTGCTGACCAGAGCGACGCGGGTCCGGATGTGTCGTGGACATTAACTCTTCCTCGACCCGCGCCCGACGGCGCCCGGAGACGCGTCAGGAGCCGAAGCGCCGCTGCCGCGAGGAGTAGTCGCGGAGCGCGCGCAGGAAGTCGACCTCGCGGAGGTCGGGACCCAGCGCCTCCATGAAGTAGAGCTCGCTGTGCGCCGACTGCCACAGCATGAAGTCGCTGATGCGCTGCTCGCCCGAGGTGCGGATCACGAGGTCCGGATCCGGCTGGCCGCTCGTGTAGAGGTGCTCGCCGATGAGGTCGGGGGTGAGCAGGGCCGCGAGGTCCTCGAGGGTGCCGCCCGCGAGGTGGTGCTGCTGCACGATGCTGCGCATGGCGTCGGCGATCTCGGTGCGCCCGCCGTAGCCGACCGCGAGGTTGATGTGCAGCCCCGGGTTGTCCTTCGAGCGCTCCTCCGAGGCGTCGAGCCGGGCGATGAGCTCGGGCGGCAGGCCGGCGTCGGATCCCACGTGCTTCACGCGCCAGTCGCGGTGCCGCGAGAGGTCCTCCGCGAGCTCGCCGATGATGTCGATGAGCGCGGTGAGCTCGGCGCTGCCGCGGCCCGTGAGGTTGTCGGTGGAGAGGAGGTAGAGCGTCGTGACCTTGACGTCGAGGTCGTCGCACCACTCGAGGAACTCGAGGAACTTGGCCGCTCCCGCGCGGTGCCCGTGGGCCGCGGACTCGAGCCCGAGCTGGCGGGCCCAGCGGCGGTTGCCGTCGAGGATCATCGCGATGTGGTGCGGCAGCGCGTCGCGGTCGAGGCCGCGGCGGAGGCGCTTCTGGTACGCCCGGTAGAGCAGACCGCGCCACGGTCGGATCGGCTTCTCTCGCACGGAGGCCACGCTATCCCACCTGCCCGTGAGCCCGGATCGCCCGCCCGGCTGACGTCGTCATCGGCTGTCCTACACTCGCAGGATGACGCCCGCCGCCCCGTCCCCCGGCCCGCTCGGCACCCCGGATGGCGCGTCGCCGGAGGACGACCACGTCGCCCACCTCCCGCTCGTCGAGGACGCGCAGGACGTCGGCCCGGAGCCGAAGCCCACCTGGCGCGGCTGGCTGCACGCGGGCATGACCCCGGTGGCGCTCGTGCTCGGGATCGTGCTCATCGCGGTCGCCGACGGGACCGCCGCGCGCATCGCGTGCGCCGTGTTCGTGGCGTCGTCGCTGCTGCTCTTCGGCGTCTCGGCCGTGTACCACCGGTTCGACTGGTCGCCGCGGGCGAAGATCCTCCTCAAGCGGATGGACCACGCCAACATCTTCCTGCTCATCGCGGGCTCGTACACGCCCATCACGGTGCTGGCGCTGCCGCACGGGAAGTCGGTGCTGCTGCTCTGGCTGGTGTGGTCGGGCGCGGTGCTCGGGGTGCTCTTCCGGGTGCTCTGGATCGGCGCCCCGCGCTGGCTCTACGTGCTGCTGTACCTCGTGCTCGGCTACGCGTCGCTCGTGTTCATCGTCGACTTCTTCCGCGCCGACGCGGCCATGATGACGCTCATCCTCGCGGGCGGCCTCGCCTACACGGTCGGCGCGGTCGCGTACGCGCTGAAGCGGCCGAACCCCTGGCCCGGCCGCTTCGGCTTCCACGAGATCTTCCACGCCTTCACGCTGGTGGCGTTCCTCTGCCACTGGACGGGGATCCTGCTGGTGGCGACGCACCCGCCCGTCGTCTGACCGGGCGGGCGCGTCGGCGCCCGCTACAGGTAGGGCTGCACGTTCTCCGTGTAGGCGGACGTGAGCTGCGTCGCGGCGGCGGGGAACACCTGGGCCGGGTCGGCGTCCTGAGTGAGGATCTGCGACCACGGCTGCTGCAGGTACGTGTCGCCGTTCGGGATCAGCGTGCGCGCCCAGTCCTGCGAGCGCACGTGCTCGAGGCTGTCGTACACGGTCCGGAACGCGGGGTTCGACGCCCAGAAGCCCGTGAGGTCGGACGACTCGCCCGCGGAGGTGCGCACGGGCGCGTACCCGGTCTTCTTCGCGAACGCGACCTGCTGGTCGACCTCCGTGACGTGCTTGATGAACATGGCCGCTGCGAGCTGCTGCTCCTTGGTCTTGCTGCCGACGACCGCGAGGCCGGTGCCGCCCGTGGGGACGAACTGGCCCTGGGGGCCGCCCGGCAGCACGCCCGTGCCGATGGGGAACTTGGCGCTCGCGGTGACGATGCCGACCGCGCCCGCCGAGGCGATGGTGCAGGGCGCGAGCCCGCCCGCGAAGTCGACAGCGGTGTCGCCGCTGGCCGCCGCCACGTTCGCGATCTTGGAGTCGAAGACGAGGCCCTGCGCGTAGCGGGCCGCCTCGAGCGTCTCGGGCTGGTCGAGCTCCAGGTCCCAGCCGTCGGAGTACCGGCCGCCGCGGCCCCAGAGCACGTTGCTCATCGCCCACGTGCCGATGGATCCCTGCGGCAGGCGGACGGCGGGGTTGCCGCCGGTGGCCTGCATGATCGCGGGCGCCCACTCCTCGAGCTCGGCCCAGGTGTCGGGCGCGCGGTCGGGCAGGCCGGCCTTCTGCCAGATCGACTTGTCGTAGTAGAAGATCGGCGTCGAGCGGGCGTACGGCACCGCGTAGCGGGCGCCCTCGTAGAGGTAGTCGTCGAGGAAGACCTCGTTGAAGTCGTCGAGCTCGAAGCCGAGGTGCGCCATGAGGCCGTCCATGGCGATCGACTGCTTGTTGACCATGTAGCGGAACCACCAGGTGTCGCTCGCGTTCACCATGTCGGGCATGCTGTCGGTGCCCGCGGCCGCCTGCAGCTTCTGCGCGATCTCGTCGTAGCTCGCGCCGCCGGTCACCACGTTGACGGTGATGCCGGTCTTCGCGAGGAAGTCGGATGCGAACTGCGCCTCGAGGTCGGAGGTCTGGCCGGGGTGCGTGGTCCACCAGGTGATGTCCGTGGCGGGCTGGATCCCGTCCCAGTCGGTGTCGGGGGCGGCCGTCGCCTGCGCGTCGGCGCCGACGGACGGACCGGAGCAGGCGGCGAGCATCGCCGTGCCGCCGAGGACGGCGCCGAGCTTCAGCACGCCGCGGCGGTCGAACGGGCGGGCGGCGAAGCCGCCGAGGGCCGAGCGGGGATCGATGGGCATGGTTCTCCTGGGGTTCGGGATGCGGGTCGAGCGGGGAGGGGGTGAGGCGGGAGGGGGTGTGCGGGGAGGGGACGTGCGTCAGCCGGTCACGGCGCCGGCGGTGAGGCCGCCGACGATGCGCCGCTGGAAGACGAGGAAGATCGCGAGCACCGGGATCGTGACGATGACGGTGCCGGCCATGAGCACGCCCCAGTTGGTGATGCCCGTGGTGTCCTGGAGCAGGGTGAGCCCGACGGGCAGCGTCATCATGCGCGGGTCGGTGGTGACGAGGAGCGGCCAGAGGTAGTCGTTCCACTCGCCGACGATGGAGACCAGGGCGACCGCGGCGATCGTGGGGCCCGACATGGGGATCACGAACGACCACAGGCGACGGAGGTGCCCGGCGCCGTCCATGGCCGCGGCCTCGAGCACGGAGCCCGGCAGCGTGAGGAAGTGCTGGCGGAAGAGGAACGTGCCGTACGCGCTCGCGACGCCGGGGAGGATGAGGCCCGGGTAGGTGTTGATCCAGCCGAGGCCCGCGATGACCTGGTAGTTCGGGATCATCACGATCTGCTGCGGCACGAGGAGCGCGAGGATCACGACGCCGAACCAGACGTTCTTGAACGGCACGCGGATGAAGACGAGCGCGTACGCGGTCATCAGGCCGAGCAGCACCTTGAGGCCCGAGCCCGCGATCGTCTTGATGAGGCTGTTGGTCGCGAGCGTGGAGAACGAGACCGTGTCGGACGCGGTCGCGTAGTTCGTCGGCGCGAAGGACGACGGCAGGAGCTGGAGCGGCAGCGAGTAGATCTCGCCGAAGTCCTTGAAGCTCGTGAGCACCATCCAGACGAGCGGCAGGAGCATGACGAGCACGGCGAGGGCGAGCGCGAGGTACGTGCCGGCGAGCGACGGGCGCCCGGATCCCGACGCGGACGGGCGGAGGCCGCGGCGCGGGCGGCGCGATCCCGCGGGGACGGCCGCGGGCTCCGGGCGGGCGAGGGTCGTGGTCACGAGTAGTGCACCTTCCGCTGGACGACGACGAGCTGGACGAGCGTGACGACGAGCAGGACGAGGAACAGGATCGTGGCGACGGCGGACGAGTAGCCGGCCCGGCCGGCCACGAAGCCCTCGTGGTAGATCTGGTACATCATCGTGGTGGTCCCCTGCAGCGGCCCGCCCTTGGTCATGGCGCTGATGAGGTCGAAGGTCTGCAGCGAGCTGAGCAGCGTGGTCACGCTGAGGAAGAACGTGGTCGGGCTGAGCAGCGGCAGCACCACGCGGAGGAACGTGCGGATGCGGCCGGCGCCGTCGAGGGCCGCCGCGTCGAGCAGGTCCTTCGGCACGGCCTGGAGGCCCGCGAGGTAGATGAGGGCGCAGTAGCCGAGGTCACGCCACACCTGCACGGTGGTGACCATCGCCAGGGCGGCGCCCGGGTCGCTGTACCAGTCGGGCGACGGGAGCCCGACGAGCTGGAGGCCCGCGGAGATCAGGCCGAAGTTCGGGTCGAAGACGTAGAGCCAGAGGAAGCCGACGGCGACGCCGGAGAGCACGTACGGCGCGACGATGATGGTGCGGACCGGACCGCGCAGCCGGATCCGGCGGTTGAGCAGCACGGCCACGCCGAGCCCCAGCGCCATCGAGCCCACCACCGTGACGCCGGTGAAGATCACCGTGACCGAGACGACGGTGGGGGTCTGCGGATCCTGGAACCACGCGACGTAGTTGGCGAGGCCGACCTCGCGGGCCACCGAGGAGCCGATGTTCCACTGCAGCGTCGAGTAGTAGAAGGACTCGAGGAGCGGCTTGTACGTGAAGACCGCGAGCAGCAGCACGTTCGGGCCGACGAAGGCGAGGAACAGCAGGCCGTCGCGCACGCGCGGGCCGCGGCGGCGGCGAGGTCGCGGGGCGGCGGGGCGCGCGGCATCGGTCGGGCGGGGCGCGCCGGTCGGGGGCGGCGCGGCCGCCCGGGCGGGCGCGGTGGTGTGCGTCACGTCGGTGGTCCTCCTCGCACCCGGATCGGGAACGTTCCCGGATGCCCGGCGAGCTTCGCGAGCGAGGGTGAACGGACCGCTTCCATCGCGTGGCGCGAGGGTGGACGAGCGACGGCCAACGCCCCCTGTACGGGGGACGTCGGCCGTCGGGTGGCGCGCGCGGAGGCGCCGCGGATCAGGTGCGGGGAGGACCTGCCTGGCCGTCGGGCGTCGCCGGGTCGTCGGCGTCCGGATCCGCGGGCGGCGACGTGCGCGCACCGCGCTCGGGCGCCGTCCCTCGCGCGAGGTCGGCCTCGAGCTTCTCCGCCTCCAGCCGGCCCCGGATCTCCTCGCGGTAGCGCGTGCGGCGGATCCGGCGGGTCATGTCGACCATGAGCAGCAGCACCGCGATGGCCACGAAGAAGATCGCGATGAAGCCGACGGGGCCGGGCGAGACGGTGTCCGGGTCGAACTCCGCGGTGGGCGTGGGGCTCGGCGTCGTGGTGACGGCGGTCGCGAGACGGAGGACGAGGTCGGCGCCGCTCACGCGCGGGCCGCCTGCTCCTCGTCGACGATCCCGGCGAAGAGGTCGTGCTCCTCGTCCGGGGCGTCGACGCGCGACTCCACGAGCTGGAAGTCCTCGAACGGCCACGCCCGCTGCTGCAGGTCGCGCGGCCAGCGGAAGAAGGTGCTGTCGGGCGCCACCTGGCTCGCGTGGGAGAGGAGCGCGCGGTCGCGGGCCTCGAAGTGGTCGGCGACGTGCACGTGCGTGGTGGCGAGGTCGGGGCGGTCGCCCATCCAGCCGAGCATCTCGTCGACGGCCGCGAGCATCTCCGGGGCGGCGTCGGAGGCGACCAGGTGCTCGCGCACGGCGCGGATCTTGGCGCCGTTGAAGATCCGGTCGAAGTAGAGCTTGGAGATCTCCCACGGCTCGCCCGCGTCGGGGTACGAGCCCACGACGCCGGACTCGCGCCACGCCTCCATCGCGATCACGTGCGCCTGGATGTGGTCGGGGTGCGGGTAGCCGCCGTTCTCGTCGTACGCCACGAGCACGTGCGGGCGGAACCGGCGCACCAGGCGGATGAGCGGCTCGGCCGACACCTCCACCGGGATGCTCGCGAACGACGCGGGCGGCAGGGAGCCGTCCTCGCGCGCCATGCCCGAGTCGACGTAGCCGAGCCAGCGGTGCTGCACGCCCATGACGGCCTGCGCGCGCGCCATCTCGATGCGGCGGAGCCCCGGCAGGTCGCGCTCGGCCATCGCGCGCTCGGCGAGGCCCTCGTTGAGGATGTCGCCCGCCTCGCCGCCGGTGCAGCTGACGACCATGATCTCGGCGCCCTGGTGCGTGTAGTGGGTGTACGTCGCCGCGCCCTTGCTGGACTCGTCGTCGGGGTGGGCGTGCACGGCCATGAGGCGCAGGGTCACGGGGCTCCAAGGGTGGGGAAGGTAGTCTGGATCCCCAGAGTACAAGGTGCGTGTGAGGAGATCGCCGTGACGACCGAGTCCCGCTCCCCCGCCCCCGCCGGGCCGCACGCGGACGACGACGAGACCGTCGAGCACCGCGTCGCCGCGCCCCGTTCGACGCCCGCGCTCGACGAGCGGTACGGCCGCACGCGACCCGCGCGCATCCGACAGCGCTGGCTCTACGGCACGGCCGGCGGCCTCGTCGCGCTGGTGTTCGGCGCGTGGGTGCTGTGGGCCGGGCTCGACCAGGCGTCGGGATCCATCGACGCCACCGACCGCGCCTTCGACATCGTCGACGACCGCACCATCGACGTCACCTTCTCCGTCGTCATGCCCGCCGGCACGGAGGCCTTCTGCGCGGTGCAGGCGCAGGACGAGCAGCGGTCGATCGTCGGCTGGAAGGTCGTCGAGCTGCCCGCCCAGGACGGCTTCGAGCGGATGGAGACGGTGCGCCTCCGCACGACCGGTCCCGCGGTGACCGGCTTGATCCACAGCTGCTGGCCCGCCTAGAGTGGGGGATTCGCCTCGACGGTTCCGTCGGGGCGTCCGTGCGAGTGCAAGGAGTCCATCGTGGCGCAGGAGCAGGCAGTCACCTGGCTGACCCAGGAGGCGTTCGACCGCCTCAGCAGGGAGCTCGACACCCTCAGCGTGCAGGGCCGCGAGGAGATCGCGAAGAAGATCGAGATCGCCCGCGAGGAGGGCGACCTCAAGGAGAACGGCGGCTACCACGCCGCCAAGGAGGAGCAGGGCAAGATCGAGGCGCGCATCCGCCAGCTCACGCAGCTGCTGCGGACGGCCGAGGTCGGCGACGCCCCCGAGAGCCACGGCGTCGTGGAGCCCGGCACGGTCGTCACCGCGCTCATCGCCGGCGACGAGACGAAGTTCCTGCTCGGCAACCGCGAGATCGCGGGCGACAGCGACCTCGACGTCTACAGCGAGCAGTCGCCGCTCGGCGCCGCCATCATCGGCTGGGAGGTCGGGCAGAAGGGCGCGTACACCGCGCCCAACGGCCGCGAGATCCCCGTCGAGATCCAGGCCGTGGAGAACTACACGCCGTAGCGCGCGACGTCATCACGACGGGAGAGGGGACGCGGACCGCATGGTCCGCGTCCCCTCTCTCGTGAGCGCGCCGCGCCGCGCCGCGGGGCGCCGGCCGTCAGTCGCGCTGGAGGCGCGGGTCGTACCCGGCGTCGCGGAGCCGCTGCACGACCTCGCCGGTGTGCTCGGGTCCGCGCGTCTCCACGCTCACCTCGAGCTCGACCTCGCTGATCTGCAGCCCGCGACCGTGGCGCGTGTGCAGCACCTCGACGACGTTCGCGTTCGCCTCGGAGATGATCTGCGACGTGCGCGCGAGCTGGCCCGGGCGGTCGGGCAGCATGATCCGCAGCTTCACGTAGCGGTCGCTCGCGGCGAGGCCGCGGCTGATGACGCGCTCCATCATGAGCGGGTCGATGTTGCCGCCCGAGAGGATCACGACCGTGCGGCCGGCGTCCTCCACGAGCCCCGCGAGGATCGCCGCGACGCCCACGGCGCCCGCGGGCTCGACCACGAGCTTCGCGCGCTCGAGCAGGAGCAGCAGGGCGCGCGCGGTGTCGTCGTCCTCGACCGTGACGATCTCGTCGACGCTGTCCCGGATGATGTCGAAGTTGAGCAGGCCCGGCTTCGCCACCGCGATGCCGTCGGCGATCGTCGGCGTGATCTCGATCTCGGTCGCGCGACCCGCGGCCAGGGACGGCGGGTAGGCGGCGGCGTTGCGCGCCTGCACGCCGATGACGCGGATCGTGCGGCCCTCCTCGGCGGCGCGCAGCTTGAGCGCGGTCGCGACGCCGGAGATGAGCCCTCCGCCGCCGATCGGCACGACGACCGTCTCGACGTCGGGCGTCTGGTCGAGGATCTCGAGGCCGAGCGTGGCCTGGCCCGTGATGACGTCCTCGTGGTCGAACGGCGGGATGAGCACGGCGCCGGTCTGCGCGGCGAACTCGGCGGCGGCCAGCAGCGGTTCGGCGACCGTGTGCCCGCGCAGGATGACCTCGGCGCCGTACTGGCGCGTGGCCTGCAGCTTCGGGAGCGCGACGCCGACGGGCATGAAGATCGTGGCCCGGATCCCCAGCTCGCGCGCCGCGAACGCGACGCCCTGCGCGTGGTTGCCGGCCGACGCCGCGACGACGCCGCGCGCCTTCTCCTCGTCGGTGAGGCGCGAGATCCGGTTGTAGGCGCCGCGGATCTTGTACGAGCCGGTGCGCTGCAGGTTCTCGCACTTGAGGTGCACGGGGCTGCCGAGGATCTCCGCGAGGAACCGCGACGACTCCATGGGCGTGACCTCGGCGACGCGGCTGACCACCGCGCGGGCCGCCTCGATGCGCGCGAGCGTGGGAGCGGATCCGCGGGGCAGCTCCCCGGCGAGCGCCGCGGCGTCCTCCCCCAGCTGCGACGGATCGAGCTCGTCGCCGACGGCGCGCAGGTGCGGCAGTTCGGCGTGCGGCGCGGCGGCGGCCTCTTCGGCGGGGGTCCGGGCGGGGGCGGCGTCGGTCATCGGGTGGGCTTCCTCGGGTTCGGGCGGCGGGTGGCGTGCGCGGCGTCGGCGGGGACCGCGGGCGGCGGCGGCTCGGGCTGCCCCCGCCACGCACCGCTGGCGACGTGCTTGACCATGGAGTTGAGGGTGGCGACGAGCGGCACGGCGAAGAACGTCCCTGCGATGCCGCCGACCATGCCGCCGGCCGCGACCGAGAGGACGACCGCGAGCGGGTGCACCTTGACGACCGAGCCCATGATCAGCGGCTGGAGGACGTGGCCCTCCACCTGCTGCACGATGAGGACGATGGCGATCATGATCAGCGCCTGCGTCAGCCCGTTGTAGACGAGGGCGACGAAGACGGCGAGCGTTCCCGTGACGACCGCGCCGACGATCGGGATGAACGAGCCGAGGAACACCAGCACGCCGATGGGGATCGCGAGCGGCACCCCGATGATCGCGGCGCCCCCGGCGATGCCGACCGCGTCGATGAGTGCGACGAGCACCTGCACCTTCACGAAGTTCTGGAGCGTGCTCCATCCGGCCCGGCCCGCGCCGTCGACCGCGGGACGCGCGAGCCGCGGGAAGAGCCGCACGACCCAGCGCCACATGCCCGCGCCGTCGATGAGGATGAAGAGGGTCGAGAACAGCACGAGCAGCACGCCCGTGAGCACGTGGCCGAGCGACGACGTGACGGAGAGGGCGCCGCTGAGGAGCGCGCCCGCGTCGCGCTGCACGGCGTCGACCGCCTGGGAGTACGCGTCGTTGAGCTGCTGCTCGGACAGCTGGAGCGGCCCGTCGGTGAGGAAGCCGCGGAGGTCGGCGTAGCGCGTGAGCGTCTGCGCGCGGAGGGAGTCGTACTGCCCGATGATCTGCGTCGTCACGAGGTAGACGAGGGCGGCGACCGCGACGATCACGCCGATCTCGGAGATCGCGACGGCGAGCCACTTGGGCACGTGGTGGCGCTGCATCCAGTTCGAGATCGGGACGAGCAGGGCCGCGAGCACGATGGCCAGGAAGAGCGGGATGACCACGTACTCCAGCTGGATCACCAGCCACGCGACGACCCCGAGCACGCCGAGGATGAGGAGCAGCCGCCAGGCCCACGCGCCCGCGATGACCATGCCGGGCGGCACGGTCTCGGCGACGGTGCGCGCGACGGGCGGGGCGGAGTCGACGTCGGGCTCCGCGGGCCGCTCGGCCGCGCGGGCGGCCGCCGCGGCGCGCGCACGGGATCGCTGGCCGAAGATCATGCTGGGAGTCTAGGACGGGGCTCCCGTGCGGCCGCTCCCCGCCGGGCCGGTGCCGCCCGGTCGGGGGTCGCCGCTAGCGTCGCAGCATGGCCGACTCCGTCTCCCCCGCCCTCGCCCGACGCGTGGCCCTCGCGGCGCAGGGGCTGGGCCGGCCGCATCCGGGTGCCGCGGGCACCCGTCGCCTCGCCGCGGAGATCCGCCGGCTGGGCCTGCTGCAGATCGACTCCGTCAACGTCTTCGAGCGCAGCCACCACCTGCCCGTGCTCGCCCGCGTCGGGCCCTACGACCGCGCGGCGCTCGACCGGATGCTGTTCGGCGGGGGCGGCGCGTACACCGAGTACTGGGCGCACCAGGCCGCCGTGCTGCCCGTCGAGGACCTGCCGCTGTTCGGTTGGCGGATGGCCGCGGAGCGCGCCCGGCGCACGCGACCCGGCTCCTGGGCGCTCGAGCACGCGCCGCTGATCGCCGAGGTGCGGGCCGAGCTCGCCCGCACGGGACCGGTCCCCGCGAGCGCGATCGAGCACGAGTCGAACGTCCGCACGGGACCGTGGTGGGGCTGGTCGGACGTGAAGCGCGCCCTGGAGGCGATGTTCGCGTGGGGCGAGATCGCGAGCGCCGGGCGGCGCGGCTTCGAGCGCGTCTACGGGCTCGCGGAGGACGTGCTGCCGGCCGCCGCCCTCGACCGCGAGGTGCCGGAGGAGGACGCCGTGCGGGAGCTCGTGCGCCGCGCCGCGATCGCGCACGGCATCGGCACCGCCGCCGACCTCGGCGACTACCACCGGCTGTCCCGCGCCGCGACCGACCGCGCCCTCCGCGACCTCGCCGACACGGGCGAGGTGCTGCCCGTCACCGTGCCCGGCTGGGAGGGGCGCGGGAAGCCGCTGCCCGTGTGGCTGCACCGGGACGCGCGGCTGCCCCGACGGATCCGCGGCGAGGCCCTGCTCTCCCCCTTCGACCCCGTCGTGTGGTTCCGCGAGCGGGCGCTGCGCCTCTTCGACCTGCACTACCGGATCGAGATCTACACGCCGGCGGCGCAGCGCGTGCACGGCTACTACGTGCTGCCGGTGCTGGTGGACGACGAGATCGTCGCCCGCGTCGACCTCAAGAGCGATCGGCAGGCGGGCGTGCTGCGCGTGCAGGCGTCGTGGATCGAGGGTCGGCACGATCCCGCGACGGTCGCCGAGCGCATCGCGCCGCTGCTCGAGCGGGCCGCGGCCTGGCAGGGGCTGGATCGCGTGGGCGTCGTCGACCGCGGCACGCTCGCGCCGGCGCTGCGGGCGCACCTGCCGGCCGTCGCGGCCGGCGCCCCCGTCGACGTCGACGACGACGCTGCCGCCGCCGCGGATCCGGCCGGGTGACGCGCCGCCGCTAGAACTGCACGCGGGGCGGCTCGGCGATGGACGCGAGGCTCGAGACCTCGTAGAAGTCCCGCTCGCCGAAGCCCAGCCCGCGCACGAAGAGCGTGTTCGGGAACTGCGTGATCTTGGTGTTGAGCTCGCGCACGCCGCCGTTGTAGAACCGGCGCGACGCCTGGATCCGGTCCTCGGTGTCCACCAGCTCGCCCTGCAGCTGCAGGAACGTCTGGCTCGTCTGCAGCTGCGGGTACGCCTCGGCGACCGCGAAGAGCGACTTCATCGCGCCCTGCAGGTGCTCCTCGGCGGTGCTCGCCTCGGCGGGGCTCGCGGCGCTGATCGTCTCGGTGCGCGCGGAGGCCACCTTCTCGAAAACCTTCTGCTCGTGGTTCGCGTAGCCCTTGACCGACTCGATGATGGTCGGCAGCAGGTCCGCGCGCCTCTTCAGCTGCACCGTGATGTCGCTCCACGCCTCGTCCACCCGGACGTTCAGCGTGACGAGGGCGTTGTACGTGGCCCAGAGGTAGATGCCGACGAGAACTGCCAGGAGCACGACGACTCCGAGCGCGATCCACAATTCCATGCTGTGGATCCTACGCGCGGGTCCGGGGAGGTCCCGGGGTGCACGGGGCCCGCGCACCCGTTCTGGGGGCGTCGACGGCGCCGCGCGTCCGGCTCAGCCGCGTCCGCGTCAGCCGCGCTCGCGCAGGGTGTCGCGGAGGAAGCGGTACGAGGAGCGGGGCGTCCGGTCGGCGGTGCGCGGATCCACGTGCACGAGGCCGCGCGGATGCGCGCGTCCCGCCTCCCACTCGAAGCCGTCGAGCAGGCTGCCGGCGATGACGGCCTCGAGCCGCACGCCCTCCGCCGGGCCGCCCGGCGCGACGGCGGCGAGCGCCTGCACGAGGTGGTCGGAGATCGCGTGGGCGCGGCGCGGGTCCCGACGGGAGCCGTCGCGGTCGTCGACCTGCTCGGGGTGCGCGGCGTCGAGGTCCGAGAGCACCACGGGCGGCAGGGCGTCGCCGTAGCGCGCGCGGAGGTCGGCCAGCACGACGGGCACGAGGTCGGGCGCGACGGGGTGGCCGTCGAGGGAGGCGGGGTGGTCGGTCCAGGGCAGCTCGGCGAACGGGATCGCGGTGGATCCCGCGACGAGGCGCGGCACGGCGGCGACGCGGATCGGGTCGGCGAGGGCGACGCCGTAGTGGTCGAGCGGCTGGCCGATCGAGCGGAGGTCGGCCGGATCCACGCGCCCGAGCCGCTCGAAGGCCTCGGCGTGCGGGCCGGCGAGGTCCGGGTAGCGGCCGAGGAGGACGGCGTCGGCGAAGAGGTCCTGGTGCAGGGCGCGCGCCACGACGGCGGCGGCGCGGTCGTCGTCATCGCCGGAGGCGGCCTCGACCACGCGGTGGGCGTTCACGATGCCGACCCGGGCGGTGGAGCTCGCGCCGCGGATGGCCTCGACCGCCCGGCCGTGCGCGAGCAGCTGGTGGTGGACGGTGGGGAGCGCGTCGAGCCCGAGGCGGGATCCCGGCGCGTGCGTGCCCGTGACGTGCCCGGCCATCGTGGTGAGCGCGGGCGTCCGGAGCGTCACCCAGTCGGGCACGCGGTCGGCGAGCGCCTCGGCGGCGAGGTACGCGAGGTCGCCGAAGCGCAGCGCGGTGTCGCGGTGGAGCCAGCCGCCGCGGTCCTGCAGCTCGACGGGCAGGTCGTGGTCGTGCAGGGCCGCGCGCGGGCGGATCCCGGCGGCCAGCAGCCCGTCGACGAGCTCGTCGTAGAACGCGATGCCCTCGCGGCGCAGTCCCCCGCGCGCCTCCGGCTGGATCCTCGACCACGAGATCGAGAAGGAGAGGACGTCGACGCCGAGCTCGGCCGCGAGCGCGACGTCCTCCGCGCTCCGGGAGATGTGCTCCGCGCCGCGCTCGGGGTCGCTGCCGTCCGCCACGGCGCCGGGTCGGCGGGCGAACGCGTCCCACACCGACTCGGTGCGGCCGCCCTCGTGTGCGCGGCCCTCGACCTTCGTCGCGCTCGTGCTCACCCCGACGCGCGGGCCGTCCGCGAGGAGACCCGCCAGCTCGGTCGGCGTCGGGCGGTCGGGGGCGGCGTCGCGAGGGGTCACCTGAGCAGTATCGGGCACGGGGAGGGCGCCGCCTCGCACCGCCGAGGCGCACGGGCCGGCGCCGTCGGGTGGCGCCGACGCGGGAGCCGCACCGACGACGCACACCCCGCGTCCCGCGGTCGGGCACGCGCCGCACAGGTTCGCGTACCACTTCCGTCACGGTCGGTGCGGGCGGTTGACACGCTCCGACGCACCCGCCTGAATGGAGGCACGGTGCAGGTTCAGGCGACGAACGAGGGTCGTCCGTCCACGGGGGGTGGAGCGGGCGGTGTCCGGCGATCCCGCAAGCGGCTCGTCCGTGCGGCCTCGATCCTCCTCCTGCTCGCCGCGCTCACGGCCGGCGGCACGGCCGCCGCCTCCGCCGCCACGCAGACCCCGACCCCCACGCCGAGCCCGATCCCCTCCGGCGCTCCGGCGCCCGGTCCCACGGTCGAGACGCCCGCCTTCTCCACGGACGGCGCCGTCGCGGTCACCGGCACGCGGCCCACGGGCGCCGACGTGCAGGTCACCATCGCGAGCGTGCCCGCCGCCGTCACGCTCCCCACCTCCACCACCTGGCGCGCGACCGCCACCGGCGTCCCGGACGGGCAGAGCGCCGTGCGCGTCACCGCCGGCGGGCAGGAGGCCACCGCCACCGCGTCCGTTCTGCGGGCGCCCGGCGTCAACAGCTTCTCCGTCGTGACCACCGGGCTCGTCAGCGGCACGGGCTACCCGGGCGCGATCGTCGATGCGCGCTCGGGATCCGCCGCCTGCCGCGCCACCGTCGGCTCCTCGAGCACGTGGGCGTGCCTCCTCGCGCCGCCGCCGCCGTCGGGGACCGGCGTCCCCGTCACCGCGACCCAGTCGACGTCGTGGAGCACGGGCACGCCCGCCATCGGACGCGGCACGGGCAGCTTCGACACGACGGCGCCGGGCGCCGCGATCATCACCGCGCCCGCGGCCGGCGCGACGGTCGACACCACGGGCATGACGATCTCCGGCACCGCCGACGAGGACGGCGACGTCGTGCGCGCCTACCTGACGGGCTATGGCGACGCGGCCTGCCAGGCGCAGGTCGCCGGCGGCAGCTGGTCGTGCACGACCGGGACGCTCCCGCCCGGGCCCCTCGGGATCACGGCGACGGTCACGGATCCGCTCGGCAACATCAGCACGCTCGCGTCCGAGGTGGGCATCACGGTCGCGCAGCCCGCCTCGTCGCCCACCCCGGGCACGACCACCCCGCCCGCGAGCGCGACGCCCGATGCCACCAGCTCGCCCGAGGGCACGCAGGCGGCGCCCGCGCCCGGATCCGGTTCCAGCGGCGGCGAGGGCGGCGGATCCACCGGGACCGCCCCCGGACCCGACGGCGCACCCGGCTCCGGATCCGCGCCCGCCGCCCCCGCCCCCGCCCCCGGCACCTGGAACGCGCCCACGCGCTTCGGCACCTCGCTCCAGCCGCTGCCCGCGGCGTTCACGGACGGCCGCGGCCTCCTCCCCCTCCTGCTCGCGCTCGGCGCGGTGCTCCTCGTGACCCTCCCGGCCCTCCTCCTCCGCGGCGCCCTCGTCGCGCGCTTCGGCGGCCGCCACCGCGCGGCGGAGGACGTGACGCCGCTGCGGATCGTCCCGCGCGGCGACGCCGGCGCCCTCACCACGCGGGCCGCGGCGGCCGCGTTCACCGACTCGACCGCGACGACGGGCCAGCTGCGCATCGTGCCCGGCCGGCTCGACTCCGCTCCCATCCCCGTGCCCGCGCGTCGCGAGCCCGAGCCGACGCTCCTCGGCGCCCGCCCCGCGCGCGAGCCCGGCCGCGCCGGCCGTTGGGGCGCCGCCGCGGCAGCCCTCGCCCTCGCCGCCGCGCTGGCCGCGCTGTCGCTGCCCGTGGGATCCGACCCCAACGCCGTCCGCCTCTTCCTCGCGGCCCTCGTGGGACTCGCCGTCGTGAACGGCGTCGGCGTGGTCGCGGTCGCCTCGGTGGCCGGCCGCGTCGGCGCCGGACCCGCACGCGTGCGCGCCGTGCCCGCCCTGCTCGTCCTCTCGGCGACCGCGGTGCTCGTGTCGCGGTCCTTCGGGCTGGCCCCGCCCATCGTGATCGGCCAGGTGCTCGGCCTCGTCGCCGACGACCGCGACGACGCGTCGCGGGCCCGCCTCGCGCTCGTGCAGTCGGGGTCGCTCGCGACGCTCGGCCTCGTGGCCTGGATCCTCTACGGCCTCGTCCCCGCGACCGGCGGCATGTGGCCGCAGCTGGCGAACGAGCTCCTCAGCGTCGTCACCCTGGCCGCGCTCAGCTCCGCCGCCCTCGCGCTCGCCCCGGTCTCCCTGGTCCTCGGACGCTCGCTGCTCCTGCGCTCCCTGCCGCTGTGGGCCGTCGTCAGCGTCGCCGTGCTCACGCTGGCCTTCGCCGCCGTGGCCACGACCGCGAGCGGCGTGCCGGCCGGCGTCTGGATCACGGCGCTCGTCGTCGCCGCGGCCTTCGCGGCCGTGAGCGTCGCCGTGTGGCTCTGGATCCGCGTGGTCGAGCCCTCGCTGCAGCGCCTCTAGCAGCCGTCCCCCGCCGCTGTCCCGCTGCCGCGCCGCATCTGGTGCGGATGGTCGGCCGAGGCCACACTGGGGGCGTCGCCGGCTCCGGCGGCCTCGATCAGGCCCGCGCGGCCCCGACGGCAGGAGTCCTGCATGAGCACATCGAGCACGTCCCTCTGGGCGGCGCTCACGCGGCGGAAGCCCGTGGAGACGATCGAGGCGGAGCCCGGCGCGGCGACGGAGGAGGGCGGCCTCACCCGCTCGCTCGGCCTGTGGCAGCTCACCGCGATCGGCGTGGGCGGCATCATCGGCACGGGCATCTTCACGCTCGCGGGCACCGTCGCCAACCAGACGGCCGGCCCCGCGGTCCTCATCTCGTTCCTCATCGCCGGCATCGCGAGCGCCGCGGCGGCCCTCTCGTACGCGGAGTTCGCGGGCATGATCCCGAAGGCCGGATCCGCGTACACCTACGGCTACGCGGCGCTCGGCGAGATCGTCGGCTGGTTCATCGGGTGGGACCTGCTGCTCGAGTACACCGCCATCGTCGGCGTGGTCGCGATCGGCGTCTCCGGCTACGCGGGCTTCCTCCTCGACCAGCTCGGCGTCGACCTCCCGGCCTGGATGCTCGGCGCGGCCGGCACCGGCGACGGCCACGTGGTCGACCTCTTCGCCGTGATCCTCTGCCTCGGCACCGCGTTCGTCCTCACCCGCGGCATGAAGAGCGTCGGCCGCTTCGAGCTCTACCTCGTGGGCCTCAAGGTCACGCTCGTGCTCGTGATCGTCGTCATCGGCTTCACGCAGATCACCGGCGCCAACTACCAGCCCTACTTCCCGTTCGGCGCGGCCGGCGTCTTCACGGGCGCCGCCACCGTGTTCTTCGCGGTCTTCGGCTACGACGCCATGAGCACCGCGGCCGAGGAGTCGAAGGACGCGACCAAGCACATGCCGAAGGCGATCCTGCTGTCGCTCGCGATCGCGATGGTGCTCTACGTGCTCGCGACCATCGTCCTCACGGGCATGCAGAAGTACTCGGACATCAACCCGGAGAGCGGCTTCGCGACCGCGTTCGAGTCGGTGGGCCTGCCCGCGGTGGCGAACGTGGTGGCGGTCGGCGCGATCGTCAGCGTCGTCACCGTGATGCTCACGTTCATGCTCGGGGCGTCGCGCGTGTGGTTCTCGATGAGCCGCGACGGCCTGCTGCCGAAGTGGTTCGCGGTCACCGACCGGAAGCGCAACGTGCCGACGCGCGTGACGTGGATCATCGGCATCGGCTCGGCGCTGTTCGCGGGCTTCCTGCCCATCACCGTGGTGGCGGAGCTCACGAACATCGGGATCCTGCTGGCCTTCGTGGTGGTGTGCGCGGCCGTGATCGTGCTGCGCTACAAGCGGCCCGAGATCCCCCGGGCGTTCCGCCTGCCGGCCATGCCCGTGGTGCCCATCATCGGCATCGGCTTCTCGCTGTGGCTCGTCTCGTCGCTCCCGTGGGAGACGTGGGTGCGGTTCGCGGTGTGGCTCGTCATCGGCCTCGTGATCTACCTCACGTACTCGCGCCGCAACTCGGTGCTCGCCGCCGACAGCCCGCGCAACCGCGGCTGACGACCGCCGGCCCGGCCGCCCGCGGATCCGCCCGCACGACGACAGGGGCGCCGCCCACCTCGCGAGGTGGGCGGCGCCCCTGCTGCGTCGTACCTGCGGGCTAGTTCGCGCCGCTGGTGTTGATGCCGCCGTTGACGCCGTTGGGGTAGAACCCGCCCTTCGTCACGGCCTTGTTGTTCAGGTACACGATGTTGAGGACCTGACCGGTGGTGCGGCTGAACGCGATGCCGTTCGCGTCGGTCGGCACAAGGTTGGCGCCGCCCGAGATCGTGATGCCCTGGTCGAGGTCCGTGGACCCGTCGAGGGAGTCGCGCGCGTTGGAGATCGCGTTGGTCGGGGCCGCGAGGCCCTTCGCGAACAGCGACGTGCGGATGATGCCCGCGTGGTACGCCTCGACCGCGAGGATGCCGGCGGCCGCCTCGAGGTAGGTCTTGTTCGTGATGAGCGGGGCCGCGCCCTTGTAGGCGGTGACTCCGACGTCCTCGAACACGAAGGACGCGAGCAGGAAGTTCTCGTCGCTCGCGAACGCGTCGAACTTCTCGCCCGGCTTGATGAGGCCGGCCGCCGTGGCCGCCGCGGAGAACGCGTCGTCCAGGTTGATCGCGGGACGCGCGACCTTCGCCGAGCCGAGCGCGGAGCGCAGGAACTTGACGTGCGCCTTCTCGTCCTGGGCGATCTCGCGGGCGTACTCGCGGATGGCGCGGTCCTTGAACTGCACCTGGCGGCCGCCGGTGACGCCACCGGGCGTGCCGACGCCGGAGATGTCGTTCGGGACGAGGCCCGCGCCGGTGGAGGCACGCAGGTAGAACTCCGCCTCGAGGTACTCGAGGTTGAGCGCGAAGTTGAGGACGGCGAGGTCGGTCGCCTGCCCGGAGTCGGCCTCGGCCTGGGCGTCGGCCGCCTGGGCTCCGGTCGCGGGGATGAGGGCCGCGGCGCCGACGCCGAGACCCGCGATGCCCGCCGCGCTGAAGAAGCGACGACGGTCGAGGGGCGACTGCGCGCTCCTGTCGATGGCCTGGGTGATGAACTTCTTGTCGAACATGGATGAGCTCCCTTGATCGTCGCGTCCGTATCCCAGATACCGAGCGCGTGGTGGTTCGAACGCTAAACGGGTGACAGGCATCCGGATAGGGGCGCGATGCACTGTTTCGCCGGATGTCACGAACCCTTCGGAACGCGGCTCCCCGCGGATTGGCCCGATCGGTCGCGGATCTCGGGAACGCTGATCAGGTCGGGATCACCTTGAAGAGCACCTTGCGCGTCACCATGAACCAGATCGCCGCCAGCACCAGGGTGTGGACCACTGCCCCCTGCCAGGGATTGGCCCTGTCGAGGAACGGCAGGCTGCCGACGATCAGCACGAAGAAGACGTGGACGATGAAGACGTAGAGGCTCGCGGACCCGAGCGGCGTGTAGAACCAGCCGAACGCGCGGTCCACGGGCTTCCACACCCGGGTGAGGAACGTGTACGCGACCACGAGCATCAGCGCGAGGTCGATGAGGCGTCCGGGCTGCAGGAACGTGCGCTGGTACATCGACTCGTACAGCGACGAGTAGAGGCCGTCGGGCACGCCCGGCAGCTGCACGCCGTAGGTGTGCCCGGCCCAGAGCACGGCGAGCGAGCCGACGTACGCCACCAGCCCGATCGTCACGAGCACGCGGCCGACCCGGCCGGTGAGGGCGCGCGTGATCTGCTTCCGGTAGTAGCCGATGACCATGCCGTTGAGGAACGCGACCTGCCAGGTGAGCAGCGGGAACACGTCCTCGAACATCGACGGCAGCACGCGGATGTCGAACTGCGCGTTGAGCACGTACGCGGTCCAGCTGGCGATGAGCACGACCCACCACATGCGGCGGCGGAGCAGCCACACGATCGCGGGGACGAGGAGGGTCAGCACCACGAACAGGCCCATGATGTTGAACACCCACGGCCCCATGCGGAGCAGCAGCAGGTCGCGGATCGCGTACCAGGGCGGCGGGTAGTCGAGCAGGCGCGCGCCGTTCGGGTAGAGGTCGTAGACCTGCCCGGTGGTGGTCTTGCCGTCGGCGCCCGTGCCGCGGTCGGTGAACGTGGTGATCACGTCGGTGTCCAGGAACGGCACGAACGTGAGCGCGAAGACGATGACGACCACCGCGATCGCCACGACGTACTGCTTGAACGCGCGCCGGAGGATGGAGATGAGGGCCTTCATCTCGCCGAACCTCTTGACCGCCAGCGGGTAGACCATGCCGAGCACGAGGCCGGACAGCAGCACGAACATCTCGGCGCCCGTGATGGCGCCGATCGCGTTGATGGTCACGTACGAGTACGGGCTCGCGACCTCGATGTGGGTGATGACCACGGCGACGATGGTCCAGCCGCGGAAGAGGTCGAGGCGGCGGTCGCGGGGGCTGTTCTCGTCGGGGTAGCGCCAGCCGGGCTTGAGGCGGCCGATGAGCCCGGAGATCACGAAGAGGAGCAGGAGCACGACCGCGCAGAGCACGATCCACCCCATCTGCTCGTCCTCGGGGGATCCCGGGTCGCGGTACTGCGCGGTGGCGACGTTGGCGCGCTCCTGGTCGAAGACCTGCGTGACGGGGCCGAGCGTCGCGGTCGCCGGATCCAGGTGCGTGAGGAGCGCGGACGCGACCGTGGTGTCGCCCGTGGCCCGCCAGTCGATGACGGCGCCCTTGGCCTCGGCCTCGGTGCGCTGGAGCTCGCGCCAGACGACCATGCCGATGCCGGGGTGGGCCGACCGGATGTCGGCCGAGAGCACCTGGTCCCACCACGCGCTCTTGATGTCGATCTCGCTCGCGCCGTCGGTGCGGGCCGGGTCGTAGAGGGCGCCCGTCTCGATCACGGCCGGCTTGCCGGTGCCCTCGATCCACTCGGCGGCGAAGTCGCGCCCCGCGCCGGCCTGGTCGGAGTAGCCGTACTGGCCCGCCAGCTCACGGGAGAACTTGCCCTCCTCGGGCACGACGTTCTCGCCGAACTCCTGCTGCGGGATCACCTCGGTGCCGAGGTAGTCCTCGGTGGGCTGGCCGACGGTGAAGTCCTGCTCCGCGCCGAAGTGGGACGCGGACAGGCCCACCCAGTCGACGGCGTCGTCGCCCGGGTAGTACGGCCGGTACGCGTCGTCGTCCACGTCGACGCGGCCGTTGCCGTCGGTGTCGAGCTCCGCGATGGAGCGGGTGGCGGATCCCTGGGTGAGGCCGTCGGCGGATCCGAACGGGTAGCCGGCCGCGTACGCGGGTGACCACACGGTGACGGCGCCCGCGTCGGACGCGTGCACGGCGTCGGCGACCTGGCGGAACGCGGCGATGTACGCGGTCGGCTGCTGGCCCCAGGGGGTCCACGAGCCGTTCATCTCGGGCGCGAACCGGACGAGCGCGCGGGAGTCGTAGCGCTCGCGGAGCGCCTCGAGCCGGCCCGTGAGCGCGGTCGCGTCGGCCGCGGTCAGGTCGGCCAGCGGCTTCGTCGGCTCGAGCGTGAGGAAGAGGAGCGACCCCTGCTGCGCGGCCTGCTGCGCGAACTGGTCGAGGTAGGTGACGTCGTCGGATCCGAGGGGGTAGCGCACCGACTGCCCGAGCACCGCGGGGGTCGCCCCGAGGCGGTCCGCGTAGCTCTGCGCGTCGTCGGCGGTCCAGTCGAGGATGCCGCCGAACCAGGGCGCGGCGGGCGCCTCGGTGAGGTCGACCTCGTCGGCGGGCGCCGCGGGAGCGGCGGCCCGGGGTGCGGACGGCGCGGCCGGGGCGGCGAGCGCCGCGGTCGCCGGGACCACCGCGATCGCGAGCGCCACCATGGCCGCGGCCCAGCCGCCGATCCGTCCCCGCGTGCGCCCGCCCCCGCGTGCCCGCATCCCCCCGCCGCGCATCAGCCGCGGAGCCTGACCAGCCGCCAGCGGTTGCTTCCGTCGGTGCGCTCGTAGGTGAGGTCGTCGAGGGCCGCCTGCGCGAGCGCCAGCCCGCGGCCGCTCTCGCTGAGGTCGTCGGGCATGGACACCTGGGTGAGGTCGACGACGGCGGGCTGGCCGTCGTCCTCGAACAGCGCGACGATGCGGTCGTGCTGGCAGATCACGGTCATGGTGAAGGTCACGGGGTACCCCGCGCGCTCCCCCACGGCGACGCCGTGCTCGACCACGTTGCCCGCGATCTCCACCACGGCCGTCTCGAAGAGCATCCGCTCCATGTCGCTGACGTCGAACGCCTGGTCCCACACCGCCGCGATCACCGCGTGCACGGCGGAGAGGCTCTCCTCCACGGCCGGGAGCGTGACGTTGGCCCGCACCGGCGGCGCGTGGTGCGTCATGCCCTCATCGGTCACGGAACACGCCCTCGGGCGACTCGTGCACCGTGAGGACGCGGTTGAGGTTGGTGAGCTCCAGGACGGCCTTCACCTGCGCGTTCGGGCGCGCGAGGCGCAGGTCGCCGCCCGCCTGCCGGGCGCGCTTGAGGCCCGAGACGAGGGCGCCGAGGCCGGAGGAGTCCATGAAGTCCGTGCTGCCGAGGTCCACGACGACGAACGGCCGTCCGCCGTCGATGACCTCGGTGATGACGGTCGTCAGCTGGCGGGCGGACACCATGTTCAGCCGACCCGTCGGGGTGACGACGCTCACGTTCGTGCCCTGCTCGTCCACTGCGATGTCGATCATGCGTCCTCCTTGGCCGGCGTGAAGCCCCGATAGCGGGCCGCACGGATGATGATGCTGAAGATCGCCAGGTCGAAGACGACCCAGGCGAGGTTGGTGAACGTGCCGAGCGGCGTCGCCTGCCCGACCGCGAGGCGCAGCAGGCCGATCGCCGACGCCACGATGAGCGCGCCGATCACGTAGAGCTGGGGCTTCACGAGGTCCCACCGCGGCTTGCCGCTCTCCGCGCGGACCTTCGGGGTCACGGCGAAGTCGAGGGGCTTGCGGAAGAACACGTTGGCGACGGCCGTGGTGACCGAGGAGATCCAGACGGGGAAGAGCGCCAGCGAGTACTGCTGGCCGCGCCAGGTGCGCTTGCCGCGTCCGACGACCGCGAAGAGGAGCTGGTTCACGACGAGGAACGGGATGAGCCGGCTGAAGAAGTCCGTCGACAGCGCCTGCACCGGCAGCACCCCGAAGACGAGGTAGATGATCGGCGCGGCCACGTAGACGACGGCCGTGAAGCCGGAGAAGTAGCTCCACATGGTGGCGAAGTACATGAGGCGCTGCGGGATCGAGAGCGCCTTCTGCAGCAGCGGGTTCTCGCGGAAGAACACCTGGATCGTGCCCTGCGCCCAGCGGAGCCGCTGCGTGAGCATGGTCGGCAGGTCCTCGGGCGCCAGGCCGTAGGCGAGCGTCTCGTCGTGGTACGCGCTCTTCCAGCCGAGGCCGTGCAGGCGCATGCAGGTCGCCATGTCCTCGGTGACCGAGATGGTGGCCAGCGGCATGATCGACTGCGCGTCGTCGTCGCGGTGCACGTCGATGTCCCGCACGATCGCGCGCACGGCGTCGAGCGCCCCGAGCGGCGACCAGTCGCGCTGCGCGAGGCGCGTCATGGCGCTCTCGTCGACGAGCGAGACCGCGTCGCGCTCCGCGGAGTGGCGGCCCGCGAGCGCGGCGATCTCGGCGAGGTCGGCGTTCAGCGCGGCCATGTCGTCCTGCACCATGCGCGCCGCGATGGAGTCGACGCGCTTCTGGAAGCGGTAGGTCACGTCGGCCAGCGCCTGGCCGCGGCGCAGCTCGGCGCGGGCACGGCGCACGTCGTAGGCGACGTCGTCGAGCGCCTTCCGCAGCTCCAGCTGGTCGGGCTCGAGCTCCTCGCGCGCCTTGTCGAGCACGTCGCCCGCCGTGCGCAGTGCGCGGAAGACGCTGATCTCGATGTCCGTCACGTAGCGCGAGACGCCGAGGAGCATGAGGGCCTCGCGGCGGAGGATCGCGTTGGAGCCGCAGAAGAACGCCGCGTTCCACCCGTCCTTGCCCTGCTGGATGGGGCCGTAGAACAGCGGCGCCTGGCTGCCGAGCACGTCCTCGTCCGGCACGTTCACGAACACCTGCGGCGTCTGCACGAGCGCCATGCGCCGGTCGTCGAAGTAGCCGAGCGTCCTGTCGAGGATCTCGGGCACGGGCACCTGGTCGGCGTCGAGGATGAGCATGAACTCGCCCTCGGTCGTCAGCAGCGCGTTGTTGAGGTTGCCGGCCTTGGCGTGGCGGGCGCGGCCCGACCAGTCGGCCGAGCGGGTGATCCAGCCGATGCCCTCCGCCTCGGCGAGGTCGCGGAGCTCGGTGCGGTTGCCGTCGTCGAGCACCCACGTCTTGTGCGGGTAGGTGATGCGCTGGGCGGCGCGCGCGGTCTCCATGACGAGGTCGAGCGGCTCGTTGTAGGTCGCGATGAACACGTCGACCGTGAGGCCCGGCTGCGGTGCCGGGGGCTTCGGTCGGTCGCGCGCCCGCCACATCGTGAGCCCGAAGAGGAGCGAGTCGATGAGGCTGTAGGTCTCCGCGAGCACGAGCGGGATCGCGATCCAGAGCGCCTCGGGGTTCACCGAGAACAGCAGGCGCCAGACGATGTAGTTGAGCCCGAGGATCGCCGTGACCACCGCGAGCAGGCGGATGAGCGCGAAGCGCAGCGGCGACCGTCCCGTGGTCGGCGCGCGATGCGTCGAGCGGCTCACGCGCGGCTCACGGCGAGGACGCTCACGTCGTCGAGCGGCGTGCCGGCCGAGGCCAGGATGCGGACCCGCTCCACGAGCGCGTGCACGCCGCCGGACTCCGTCACCAGGCGGCCGATGAGCGCGAACGCGGGCTCGCTGCCGCCGAACATGTCGAAGAGGCCGTCGCTGAAGGTGACGAAGGTGTCGCCGTGCCCGAGCACCGTGTGCCGCTCCTCCCAGCGGTGGTCGGGGTCGATCCCGACGGGCAGGTCGCTCGTGTCGAGGTGCGTGACGCGGCCGTCGGGGTGGACGACGATGGTCAGCCCGTGCCCCGCGTCGGCGTAGCGGAGGAGCCCCGACGCCTGGTCGAGGTGCCCGTGCTGGAGCGTGACGAACGCGCCCGTGCGGTCGAGGTCGGCCTCGAGCGAGCGCGCCGCGTCGGTGACCATGAGGCCCGTGTCCTCGAGGACGCCCGCGCCGTAGCGGTCGGCGGTGCTCGCGATGCCGCGGAGCACGGCGCGGACCGTGGCGGTGAGGATCGCAGCGCCCGTGCCCTTCCCCATCACGTCGGCGATGGAGAAGCGGAGGCCGGACGGGGTGCGCTCGTAGTCGTAGAAGTCGCCGCCCACGACCTGGGCGGGCACGCACACGGCGGCGACGTCGTATCCGGGGATCTCGACCTCGGCGGCGGGCAGCAGGGCGGACTGCACCGCCTGGGCGCGGTCCATCTCGGCGCTCGCGATGAGCTCGCGCTGCGCCCACTCGGCCAGCTCGGCGAAGAGCGCGAGCTGACCGGCGTCGAGGCCGCGCGGCTCGACGTCGTACAGGCAGAAGGTGCCGATGACCAGTCCCTCGGCGTCGCGCAGCGGGTGCCCCGCGTAGAAGCGGATGTGCGGCTCGCCCGCCACGGTGGGCAGGTGGCGGAAGACGGGGTGCGCCTGCGCGTCCTCGACGACGAGCACGCGCTCCTCGCGGACGGTGGTGTCGCAGAAGACGCTGCTGATCGGCGTCTCGGACAGCTCGGCGCCGGCGCAGGAGGCGAACCACATGCGGTCGTGGTCGGCGAGGCCGATGGTCGACAGCGGCACGGCGAAGGCCGTGCGGGCGAGACGGGTGACGCGGTCGAAGCGCTCCTCGGGCGGGCCGTCGAGCAGCCCAAGGGCCTCCACGGCGCGCTGCGCCGCGGTCGACCGCGCGTCCTCGATCAGAGTCATCCCCGCCCCCTCGCCGACGTGGACCCCCGTCCACGGCACCCCAAAACCTAGGGTGTGTTCAGCTTACGTGGCCGGATCGATAGGGGACGTACTAAGTGGCGCTGCCCGGATGACCTCGGTGGTCGTCCCAGTGGTCACGGACGGGGCAGGCGATGGGCCGAGCGCGTCGACGCGAGTGCCCCCGCAGGGACTCGAACCCTGACCTGTAGCGATTTTAAGTCGCCCGTCTCTGCCAATTGGACTACGGGGGCGCGGCGCCGGAGCGCTCCCGACAGCCTACGGTCGCCGTGCGGATCCGGTGGCGCCGGGCATGACGACGGCCCGCAGGCTCAAGCCTGCGGGCCGTCGTCGGTGGTGCGGGTGGATCAGGCCGAGGGCTTCTCGTCCGTGGTCTCGGCGCTGGGCGCGGAGCTGTAGCTGCCCGCGAGCGCCGGGGACTTCTCGCCCTCGGCGGGCGCGTCGGCCTTGTCGTCGGCGGCCTTCTTGGCGGGCGCCTCCTCCTTCTTGACGGGAGCGGCCGGAGCGGCGTCCGCGGCGGGACGCGGGCGCGACGCGAACGTCTCGAACGCGGTGCGCGGGGTCTCGCGTGCCTCGAGAGAGACGATGTCGCGGCCCCAGACCAGGTTGTTCACCCAGCCGGTGACGACGCGCGCCTTGCGCTCGAAGGACGGGATCGCGAGGCCGTGGTAGCCGCGGTGCATGACCCAGGCGGGGAAGCCGGTGATGCCGAGCTTCCCGGACTGGAACGCGCCCTGGTAGAGGCCGAGGCCCGCGACGGCGCCGAGGTTCTTGTGGAAGTAGTCGGTGATGCCCTCGCCGCGGAGGCTCGCGGTGATGTTCTTCGCCATGAGCTTGCCCTGGCGGACGGCGTGCTGCGCGTTGGGCACGCAGAAGCCGCCGACGCCGCCGCCCGTGAGGTCGGGGGTGGCCGCCACGTCGCCGGCGCCCCAGGCGTCCGCCACGATGCCGTCGTCGCCCTCGACGCGACCGTCGGCGCGCACGCGCAGGCGCCCGCGCTCCTCGATCGGGAGGTCGGTGTTCTTGAGCATGGGGCTGGCCATGACGCCCGCGGTCCAGACGATGACGTCGGACTCGAACGACTCGCCGGTCGACAGCTCGACGACGCCGCCGACGGCGGACTTGAGCTGCGTGTCGAGGTGCACGAGCGCGCCGCGCTCGGCGAGGTTCTTGAGCACCCAGTGGCTGGTCTCGAGCGACACCTCGGGCATGATCCGGCCCATCGCCTCGATGAGGTGGAAGTGCGTGTCCTCGAAGTCGATCTCGGGGTACTTCTTCACGAGGTCGGTCGCGATGCTGCGCATCTCGGCGAAGACCTCGATGCCGGCGAAGCCGCCGCCGACCACCACGAAGGTGAGGAGGCGGTCGCGCTCGGGCCCGGCGGGCAGCGTGGCCGCGCGGTCGAAGTTGGCGAAGATGCGGTCGCGGATGGCGACGGCCTCCTCGATCGTCTTCAGGCCGATGGCCTCGTCCGCGACGCCCGGGATCGGGAACGTGCGCGAGACGCTGCCCGCGGTGACGACGATGATGTCGTACGCGAACTCGTACGGCTCGCCCACGGGCGGCGTGATGGTCGCGGTCTTGGACGCGTGGTCGATGCCGGTGACCTTCGCCGTCACGACGTTGGTGGTGCGGAGGTGGCGTCGCTGCGAGACGACCGCGTGGCGGGGCTCGATGGATCCGGAGACCACCTCGGGCAGGAACGGCTGGTACGTCATGTACGGCAGCGGGTCGACCATGGTGACCTCGGCCTCGCCGGATCGGAGGTGCGACTCGAGCTTCCATGCCGTGTAGAAACCGGCGTAGCCGCCGCCGACGATCAGGATTTTGGGCACGATGGATGACTCCCTGCAGGTTGTGGTCGAAATCAGGCTACCCCCTACGGAGCAGCCGTCTGAAATGCCGCCACGCGACGACCGCCATGGCGGCCGCGAGCGCCGCGAAGACGGAGAGGACGAGGGCGGGGATCCCCACCTCGCGGAGCTCGCCCGCGGTCGGCAGCGCGTCGGCCCCGGGATCGGCGGTGGGGGCGTCGGCGGGCACAGCGGGCGCGGCGTCCGGGGTGGCCGACGCGGTCGGATCCGGCGTCGCGGCCGGCGCACGGCGGTACAGGCGCACCCACTCCTCGAGGTCGCCCAGGGGCTTGCCGCTCGCGGGCGCGACGTCGTCCGTCACGGCGGCGGCGGCATCGACGAGACCGCGGCCGTAGATCTCGGGCTGGCCCTTCTGCCTCGCCGTGGCGAGCACGCGCTCCACCACGTCGTCGGCCTTCAGCTCCGGATGCGCGGCGCGCACGAGCGCGACGACGCCGGAGACGAGGGGCGCCGCGCCGCTCGTGCCGCTCCACTGCACGTAGCGGCCGCCGGGCTCGACGCCGACGAGCTGCTCGCTCGGCGCGGCGACCGCGATGGTGATGCCCTGCGACGACGCGTCGAAGCTCGCGGCCCCCGCGCGGTCGACGCCCGCGACCGCGAGCACGCCGGGGATCGTGGCGGGCGCGCCCACCTCGGTGGTGCCGCTCCCCCGGTTGCCCGCGGCCGCGACGACCACCACGTCGTGCTCGTAGGCGTAGAGGAAGGCGCGGTCCCAGCTCTCGGGCCAGTCGAGCGAGTTGCGGGTGAGGGACATGTTGATGACGCTCGCGCCGTTGTCGACGGCCCAGCGGACGGCGTCGGCGATCTGCGCGTCCTCGTCGCGCGCGCCGGACGTCGGACCGCCGAGCGCGACAGAGACGCTGAGGAGGCTCGCGGCCGGGGCGACGCCGATGACGCCGGATCCCGTGCCGGTGCCGCGTCCCGCGAGGAGCGACGCGACCATGGTGCCGTGCTCGCTCGAGGCGCCGACGGGCGTGGTGCCGTCCGCGGATCCGACACCCGAGACGTCGGTGCCGCCCACCACCGCGCCGCGCAGGTCGGCGACGGACGCGTCGACGCCCGTGTCGATGACGGCGACCTTCACGCCCTCGCCGCGCGTGGTCTGCCAGGCCTGCTCGACGCCGTAGTCGGCGAGCCAGTACTGGCGCTCGCGGACGGGATCCGCCTGGACGGGCGTCGCCGCGGTCAGCACGGCGGCCAGCGCGAGGGTCCCGGCGGCGGCCGCCCGCGCGAGGCGGCGGCCCGGCCGGGTCGACGCGCGGGCGCCGGGCGCGGGGGTCATGCCGCGTCGGGGTCGGCGCACTCGCAGACGTCCGGCGACCACGCGGCCCGGGCCAGCGCGATGTCGCCGATGGGGTTCACGCCGGGACCCGCGGCGAGCGCGTGGCCCGCGAGGGCGTGCAGGCACTTCACGCGCACGGGCATCCCGCCCGCGGAGACGCCGGTGAGCTCGGGCACCACGAGGATCGACTCGCGGTCGGCGAGGTAGGACGCGTGGGCGGCGGCGTACGCGTCGCGCAGCGCCTCGTCCTCCGCGAGGTCGTCCTGCAGCTCGGCCATCACGTGCTCGGCCTCGAGGTGCGAGATGGCGGCGGTGGCCGCGGGGTGGCACAGGTAGTAGAGCGTGGGGAACGGCGTGCCGTCGCCGAGGCGCGGCGCCGTGCTCACCACGGTGGGGTTGCCGCAGACGCAGCGGGCGGCGATGCCGACCACGTCGCGCGCGGGGCGGCCGAGCTGGGCGGAGACGATGCGGACGTCGCGCTCGGAGGGCGGGTCGAAGGGGGGTCGGGTCACTGGTCGCCTCCCTGGACGGATCCCTGGAGCTGGTCGGGCGGGGTGTCGCTGAGGGCGCTCGTGAGCGCGGATCCGAGCAGGGCCTGCACCCAGTCCTGCTTCGTCTCCTGCAGGTCGGCGCTGATGGGCGCGCCGTCGGGCGTCGTGGTGTCGTCGCCGGAGGAGGCGGGCAGCCCGCGGACGAGGTAGCTCGTCTCGCCAGGCATCACGTAGAAGAGGCGGTCGCGGACCTGCGCCTTGAGGAACGCCGGGTCGTCGTAGCGGGCGCGCTGGTCCTGGAGCTGGGCGATGGTGCCCTTCTGGGCGTCCACCGCGCTCTGCAGGCTGCTGAGCTGCTGCCGCTGCTCGAGGTAGATGCGCAGGCCCGGGGCGAGCACCACGACCGTGAGGACGAGGAGCACGAGCACCATCACGGAGAAGCCGGAGAAGCGCATGCTGCGGAGCCAGTTGCCCGCGGGGGCGTCGCCGTCGGGCAGCGCCACCGGGACGCGCTCGGTGCGGGGACGCGGCGCGCGGCGGGCGCGGAGGGTGTCGAGGCCGGGGAAGCGGGCCATCGGTCCTCCTTCGTGTGCGGATCGGTCGTGCGGGTGGACGGCGGTCCGCCCGCGCCGTGGTGGCGCGGGCGGACCGGCCGGATCAGGCCTGGAAGCGCGGGAAGGCGCTGCGGCCGGCGTAGACCGCGGCGGCGCCGAGGTCCTGCTCGATGCGGAGGAGCTGGTTGTACTTCGCGACGCGCTCGCTGCGGGCGGGGGCGCCGGTCTTGATCTGGCCCGCGTCCACCGCGACCGCGAGGTCGGCGATGGTCGTGTCCTCGGTCTCGCCCGAGCGGTGCGACAGCACGGTGGTGTAGCCGCTGCGCTGCGCGAGGCTGACCGCGTCGAGCGTCTCGGTGAGCGTGCCGATCTGGTTGACCTTCACGAGGATCGAGTTGGCGACGCCGCGCGTGATGCCGTCGGCGAGGCGCTTCGGGTTGGTGACGAAGAGGTCGTCGCCGACGATCTGCACCTTCGCGCCGAGCTCGGCCGTGAAGTGGTCGTAGCCGGCCCAGTCGTCCTCGTCCAGCGGGTCCTCGATGGTGATGAGGGGGTAGGACGCGACGAGGTCCGCGAAGTACGCCGTGAGGTGCGCGGCGTCGACCTTCTGGCCCTCGAACGTGTAGGCGCCGTCGGAGTAGAACTCGCTGGAGGCGACGTCGAGGCCGAGCGCGATCTGCTTGCCGGCGGTGAAGCCCGCGGCGTCGATGGCCTCCATGAGGAGGTCGAGCGCGGCGCGGTTGCTGTCGAGGTTCGGCGCGAAGCCGCCCTCGTCGCCGAGGCCGGTGGACAGGCCCTTCTTCTTCAGCAGGCTCTTGAGCGCGTGGTACGTCTCGACGCCCCAGCGCAGGCCCTCGGAGAAGGTGGACGCGCCGACGGGCAGGAGCATGAACTCCTGGATGTCGACGTTGGTGTCCGCGTGCGAGCCGCCGTTGATGACGTTGAGCATGGGGACCGGCAGCGTGTGCGCGTTCGGGCCGCCGAGGTAGCGGTAGAGGGGCAGCTCGGCCGAGTCGGCCGCCGCCTTCGCGACCGCGAGGGAGACGCCGAGCAGCGCGTTGGCGCCGAGGCGGGACTTGTTCTCGGTGCCGTCGAGCTCGATCATCGTGGCGTCGATGATGCGCTGGTCCGCGGCGTCGAGGTCCTGGATGGCCGGGCCGATCTCGTCGACGACGGCGGCGACGGCCTTCTGGACGCCCTTGCCCAGGTAGCGGCCCGCGTCGCTGTCGCGCAGCTCGTACGCCTCGAACGCGCCGGTGGATGCGCCGGACGGGACGGCCGCGCGCGTGAACGTGCCGTCCTCGAGGAGCACCTCGACCTCGACGGTCGGGTTGCCCCGGGAGTCGAGGATCTCGCGTGCGTTGACTGCTTCGATGGCTGCCACGGAATGGTCTCCTTGCGTTGCGGTGGGGGGTGGGAAGTCGGATCCATCCTAGCCGCGGGGCCCTTCCGGGCCGGGGGCGGCGGGGCCTGCGCGCAGGTGTCGCGCAGGTGGCGGATCAGCCGCGCGGGCCGCCGTCGAGCGGGCGCTCCTGGAGGGACGCGGCGCCGGACGTGTCGGCGTCGACGGCCGCGAACGTGCGGAAGCCCTGCCGCTTGAGCGCCTCGAGGAGCGGCGCGACGTTCTTCGGGCGCGGCTCCAGGCGCACGCGCCGGCCCGAGGCGACGAGCTCGGCCTTGAGGCGCGCGAGCACCTGGACCGGGGTCCGCCTGTCGTGCACGAGGGCGATGGCGTCGGTGTCCTCCGCCTCGGGCAGCACCGCCAGGTCGACGATCCGCTCGAAGCCGATCGAGAAGCCGGCCGCCGGCACGTCCTGGCCGAGGAAGCGGCCGATCATGCCGTCGTAGCGGCCGCCGCCGCCGACCGAGCTGCCGGACGCGGGGTGCGCGATCTCGAAGATCGTGCCCGTGTAGTAGCCCATGCCGCGCACGAGCGTCGGGTCGAAGCGGAGCGTGACGCCGTCGGGCAGGCCGACGAGCGCGTCCGCCAGGGTCTCGAGGTCGGCCACCGCGTCGGGGTCGACGCCCGCGGGGAGGATCCCGGTGATGGCCTCGGCCGTGAGCGGCACGCCGCCGTCGGCGAGCGCGGGCTCGATGCGCTCGAGGATCCCGCCGAGCACGGCCGCCGCGTCCGCGCCGCCCTCGGCGAGCTCCGCCACGACGCCCGCCGCGCCGATCTTGTCGAGCTTGTCGATGCTGATGAGCGCCTGCGCCTGGCGGTCGGGCGCGAAGCCGCAGAAGTCGAGGATCCCCGCGAGGATGCGCCGGTCGTTCACGCGGATGGTGCAGCCGGTGAGGCCGAGGGCCGCCAGCGTCGCCGCGGTGGCGGAGATCAGCTCGACCTCGGCCAGCTGGCCGGCCTCGCCGATGATGTCGATGTCGCACTGCATGAACTGGCGGTAGCGGCCCTTCTGCGGTCGCTCGGCGCGCCAGACGGGGGCGGCCTGGATCGCCCGGAAGACGCCCGGCAGCTCCGCGCGGTGCGACGCGTAGAAGCGCGCGAGCGGCACCGTGAGGTCGAAGCGCAGCCCGAGGTCGGAGAGCGCGAGGACGTCGCCGGCGTCGGCGGCCGCGTGCAGGTCGTCGCCGGAGAGGCCGCGCTTCAGCACCGAGTAGGCGAGCTTCTCGTTGTCGCCGCCGAGGCCCGCGTGCAGCCGGCCGGACTCCTCGACCACGGGGGTCTCGATCTCGTCGAAGCCGTGCGCGCGGTAGGTGCGGCGGATGATCGCGAGCGCCTGCTCGCGGCGGGCCTTCTCGGCGGGCAGGAAGTCGCGCATGCCGCGGGGCGGCGTGATCTGCTGGGGCATCCCCCGATTCTGTCAGGCGGCGGGCCGCGTCCCCGGCGGCCCCGCCTCCTCCCCCGGGTCGAGCCACGGCTCGATGCGCGGCGTGAACGCGTCGATGAGCGCCTCGAAGCCGCGCATGGCCCGGTCGCGGTCGCCCGAGATCACGAAGTCGAACTGCAGGCCGTAGGAGCCGGCCTGCAGGAGGTCGGCCGTGTCGACGGCGACGTCCTCGGGGACGCCGTGGGCGAGCATCCACTCGAGGCCGAAGCGGCGCCACGCGGAGACGCTCGCGATGGCGTGCGGCCGGACGACGCCGTCGCGCGTGCGGAGGAGCGCGGCCTCGAACTCGAGGCGCTGGAAGTCGCGGTTCACGTCCGTCAGGCGCCAGCTCCAGGCCCGGGTCGCCCACTCGCGCAGCTCGTCGGGCCGGATCGCGCCGGGGTCGCCCTCCACCATCTCCGCCTGGCGGTGGTCGATGGCGTCCATCGCGGCCTCGAGCAGCCGCTCCTTGGAACCGAAGTGGTAGACGAGCACGAAGGTGCTCTCGCCGAGCGCGTCGGCGAGCCCGCGGAAGGTCACGGACTGGAGCGGGTGCGCACGGAGGTGGTCGAGGATGTGGGCCAGCAGGTCCTGGCGGCGATGCGGATCCGGGGCTGCCACGACCTCACCATAACAAGCGTGATGGACAGGTGGCGAAGGCCGTTACCGTGTGATCGCCCAGATCTGTCCGCCGTCTCCTTCGGGTGGAGACGACGGACGTGGCGGCCCGGGATCGGGTAAATCCCGGGTGGCGCCCCCGCGGGCCGGAGACCGCCTCAGGCGGTCCGGCCCGCGACGGGGGACGCGTCGTCGCCCTCGTCGTCGTCCAGGCCCGCTCCGGGGGCCGACTCCGCCGCAGGGATCTCCGCCGCAGGGATCTCCGTCGCCTGGATCTCCGCGGTCAGCGAGCGCAGCGTCGTCCGGAGCGCGCGCTCCGCGTCGAGCCCCCGCGACCTGGCGGAGACCACGACCGCGAGGAGCAGCCGACCGAGGTCGTCCTCGTCGTCGACGGGGATGGCGGCCGGCGCGTCCGCCTCCAGCAGGCCGACGCGCTCCGCCCGGCCGAGCAGCTTGTCGGCGAGCGCGAGGGACGGCATGCCCATCGGGATCCCGTCGACGACGCTCGTGCGCGCCGACTTCTCGCGGTCCTTGGCGGCGCCCCAGACGCGCAGGACCTCCTCGACGGTGTCGGCGCGCTCGTCGCCGAAGACGTGCGGGTGGCGGCGCACCATCTTCTCGGTGGCGGTGCGGGCGACGTCGGCGAGGTCGAACCCCTCGCCCTCGGTGCGCGCGATGTCGGCGTGGAAGACGACCTGGAGGAGCACGTCGGCGAGCTCCTCGCGCATGCCGGGCACGTCGTCGGTCTCGATGGCCTCGACGAGCTCGTGGCTCTCCTCGAGGAGGTACGGCACGAGGGTCCGGTGCGTCATCCCGCGGTTCCAGACGCAGCCGTCGGGAGCCCGGAGGACGGCCATCGCGGCGGCGAGCTCCGCGACGGCGGCGGACGCGCCCTCGGATCCCGACGTGGCGGCGGATGCGGACGGGGACGCGGGCTCGCTCATCCCGCCATCCTCGCACCGGGCCCCCGGTAGGCTGATGGTCGGTGTGCCGGGAAGTCTGGTCGGCGGCGGGTGACCGTCTCCCCATCCCCCGACCCCGGAAGGCCCCATGACCTCCCTCATCCGCTCCGAGCGCGTCGCCGCCGGGCTCCTGCTCCTCGCGGCCGTCGTCGGCCTCGTCGTCGCGAACACGCCCGCCGGACCCGGCCTGATCGCGTGGGCCGACGGGCACCTCGCCCTCCCCGCGATCGGCGTCGACCTGTCGCTCCGGCACTGGGTCAGCGACGGCCTGCTCGTCGTCTTCTTCTTCATCGTCGCGGTCGAGCTCAAGCACGAGTTCCTGGCCGGCGGGCTGAACAGCGTCTCGCGCGCGCTCGTGCCCGCCATCGCCGCGGTCGGCGGCGTCGTGGTGCCCGCGGGCGTCTACCTCGCGATCACGGCGGGTAGCGGCCTCGAGCGCGGCTGGCCCGTGCCGACCGCGACCGACATCGCCTTCGCGCTGGGCGTCCTCGCGGTGTTCGGCCGCGGGCTGCCCGCGGCCGTCCGCGTGTTCCTCCTGGCGCTCGCGGTGCTCGACGACCTCATCGCCATCGGGATCATCGCGGTCTTCTTCACGACCGACCTCGACCTGGGCGCGCTCGCCCTCGCGGTCGCGGGCGTCGTCCTCTTCGCGGTGGTCGGCCGGCTGGGCGTCGGGCGCGCGGGCGCCGCGCGGGTCGCCGTGGTCGCGCTGCTGGTGCTCATCGCGCTGGTGACCTGGTGGGCGACGCTCTCGTCGGGGATCCACGCGACCATCGCCGGCGTCGCGCTCGGCTTCGCGCTCCCCCGCCTCTCCGGCCTCCGCGCCGCGCACGCGCTCGAGCCCGCCTCCAACGGGATCGTCCTGCCGCTGTTCGCGTTCTCGGCCGCGCTCGTCGCGATCCCCGCGATCGGCCTCGCGGAGCTCGCGCCCGCCTTCTGGGGCATCGCGCTCGCGCTGCCGCTCGGCAAGCTCGTCGGGATCACCGCCGGCGGGCTGCTCGGGGCGTGGGTCGCGCGGCGCCGCGGATCCGCCGGGGGGCTCGCCGTGCCCGACCTCGTGACCGTGTCCCTCCTCGGCGGCATCGGCTTCACGGTGTCGCTGCTGATGAGCGAGCTCGCGTTCGCGGGCCTCGACGAGGTGCGCGACGAGGGCACGCTCGCGGTGCTGCTCGGATCCGGCGTGGCCATCGTCGCCGCCGCCGTGACGCTCTCGATCCGGAGCCGCCGCGCCCGCCGCGACGGCTCCTCCGCGGACGACGGCGACGACGACGCGACGCGCGACGACTTCCCCGCGCACGCGGACGGCGAACCGGCCCGCGCCTAGGCGCCGACCGGCCCGTCGTCGGTCACGCCTTGGGCGCGGACTCCTTCGCGGCCGGCGCCGGCTCGACCGTGAACACGGCGTCGAGCAGCTGGCGCACCCAGTCCACCAGCTCGGCGTCGGGCAGCGGCTCGCCGTCGCGCTTGGGCAGCGGCACCGTCACGGCGTTGGTCTGCGCGAACAGGCGGCTGCCCGGGTACATGCGCTGCAGGCGCACCTGCTTGCTGTCCGCGAGGTCCGCCGGCGCGATGCGCAGGTTCGGCCCCATCGCGACCACCTCGCTGAGCCCCGCGCGCTGGGCGACGCGACGCAGGCGCGAGACCCGCACCAGGTTGTCGACCTCGACGGGCGGCTCGCCGTAGCGGTCGGACAGCTCCTCGATGACCCGGTCGATCTGGTCGTCGGTGGCCGTGGGCGAGGCCGCCGTGGAGAGCTTCTGGTAGGCCTCGAGGCGCAGCCGCTCGCTGTCGACGTACTCCTCGGGGATGTGCGCGTCGACCGGCAGCTCGAGCCGCAGCTCGGTCTGGCCCTCGGCGACGTCGCCGCGGAAGGTCGACACGGCCTCGCCGATCATGCGGAGGTACAGGTCGAAGCCGACGCCCTGGATGTGGCCGGACTGCTCGCCGCCCAGGAGGTTGCCCGCGCCGCGGATCTCGAGGTCCTTGAGCGCGACCTGCATGCCGGATCCCAGCTCGTTGTTCGCCGCGATGGTGGACAGGCGGTCGTGCGCCGTCTCGGACAGCGGCTTGTCGGCGTCGTAGAGGAAGTACGCGTACGCGCGCTCCCGCCCGCGGCCGACGCGGCCGCGCAGCTGGTGCAGCTGGCTGAGCCCGTACTTGTCGGCCCGGTCGATGATCAGCGTGTTCGCGTTCGCGATGTCGAGGCCGGTCTCGATGATCGTGGTCGACACGAGCACGTCGAACTTCCGCTCCCAGAAGTCGACGATGACCTGCTCCAGCATCGCCTCGCTCATCTTGCCGTGGGCGACCGCGACGCGAGCCTCGGGCACGAGCTCCGCCAGCTCCGACGCGACCCGGTTGATGCTCGACACGCGGTTGTGCACGAAGAACACCTGGCCCTCGCGCAGCAGCTCGCGGCGGATGGCCGCGGCGATCTGCTTCTCGCTGTTCGGGCCCACGAACGTGAGGATGGGGTGCCGGTCCTCCGGCGGCGTCGCGAGCGTCGACATCTCGCGGATGCCCGTGACCGCCATCTCGAGCGTGCGCGGGATCGGCGTGGCCGACATCGCCAGGATGTCGACGTTGGCCTTGAGCTTCTTCAGGGCGTCCTTGTGCTCCACGCCGAACCGCTGCTCCTCGTCGATGATGACGAGCCCCACGTCCTTGAACGCGATGCTGCCCGTGAGCAGGCGGTGGGTGCCGATGACCACGTCGACCGAGCCGTCCTCGAGGCCCTTGACGGTCTCGCGCGACTCCTTGTCGGTCTGGAAGCGGCTGAGCTGCCGCAGGTGCACGGGGAAGCCGGCGAAGCGCTCGGAGAAGGTCTCGAAGTGCTGCTTCACGAGCAGCGTCGTGGGTACGAGCATCACGACCTGCTTGCCGTCCTGCACGGCCTTGAACGCGGCGCGCACGGCGATCTCGGTCTTGCCGAACCCGACGTCGCCCGAGACCAGGCGGTCCATGGGGATGGGGCTCTCCATGTCGCGCTTGACCTCGTCGATGACGGTGAGCTGGTCGGGCGTCTCCATGAAGGGGAACGCCTCCTCGAGCTCGCGCTGCCACGGGGTGTCCGGCGGGAAGGAGTGGCCGCGCGACGCCATGCGCGCGGAGTAGAGCTTCACGAGCTCGACCGCGATGTCGCGGACCGCCCGGCGCGCCTTGCCCTTGGCGGCGGCCCAGTCGCTGCCGCCCATCTTGCTGAGGGCGGGCTCCTCCCCGCCGACGTAGCGGCTGAGGAGGTCGAGCTGGTCGGTGGGCACGAAGAGCTTGTCGCCGGGGTAGCCGCGCTTGGAGGGCGCGTACTCGATGACGAGGTACTCGCGCCGGGTCTTCACGGCGTTGCGGCCGCCGGAGGAGACCTCGCGCTGCGTGAGCTCCACGAATCGGCCGATGCCGTGCGTGGTGTGCACGACGTGGTCGCCGGGCTTGAGCTGCAGCGGATCCACCACGTTCTTGCGCCGGGTGGCGAGCTTCTTGACCTGGCGGCTGTCGTAGCCGGCGGCGCGGCCGTAGAACTCGCTCTCGGTGAGGAGCGCGAGCTTGACCTCGGGCATCTCGAAGCCCGCGTCGATGGCGGAGCGCAGCAGGTAGGCGATGCCGGGCTCGGGCTCCGCCGGGAACTCCTCGACCACGCGCGCCGGAACGCCCGCCTCGCGCAGCACGGTGTCGGCGCGCTCGACGAGGCCGGATCCCTGGGCCACGACGCCCACGCTCCACCCGGCGGCGAGGCGCTCGCGCACGTGCTCGATGGCGCCGTCGGCGTTGCCCGCGAAGCTCGGCACGGGATCCGCCTGGATGCGCACGGTCATGACCTCGTCGATCCCCAGGTCCTCCGGCAGCACGTCGGTGGCCTGGAAGCCCGAGAGGGTCCACCAGCGGCGCGGGCCGCGGGCGTCGCGCAGGCGGCCGAGGGAGAGGAAGTCGCCGGACGCGAGGTCGATGGGCGCCTGCGCGCCCGCGGTCGCGGCGTTCCACGCGGCGTCGAGGAACTCGCGGTTCGTGTCGGCGAGGCTCTGGGCGCGCGTGGAGACGCGCTCGGGCGAGACCACCGCGATGGCCGCGTCGACCGGCAGGTAGTGCGTGACAGGGACGAGCCTGTCGACGAGCGCGGGGGCCAGCGACTCCATGCCCTCCACCGGGATGCCCTCGGCGATCTTCGCGAGCATCTGCTGCAGGTTCGGGAACTCGTGCTGCATCTCGCGGGCGCGCTGGCGCACGGGCGCGCTCAGGAGCAGCTCGCGGCTCGGCGGCAGCTCGACCGAGTCGACGGTCTCCTCCAGGGAGCGCTGGTCGGCGACGGCGAACGGCCGCATCTGGTCGACCTCGTCGCCGAAGAACTCGACGCGCACGGGGTGGTCTGACACGGGCGGGAAGACGTCGAGGATGCCGCCGCGCACCGCGAACTCGCCGCGGCGCGTGACCATGTCGACGCGCGAGTACGCGAGGTCGACGAGCCGCACGGCGAGCTCGGACAGGTCGTGGCCGCGGCTGCCGGTGGCGAGCCGCACGGGCGCCAGCTCGGTGAGGTTGTCGGCCACGGGCTGGAGGGCCGCGCGCACCGAGGCGACGATGACGAGCGGGCGCACCTCGGCGGCCGGCACCTCGCGGGCGCCCTGGCCGAGCGCGGCGTGCCACGCCTCCATGCGGCGGAGCGCGTGGATCCGCTTGCCCACGATCTCGGCGCTCGGGCTGAGGCGCTCGTGCGGCAGCGTCTCCCAGGCCGGGAACTCGAGGATCTCGGCGTCCGGCAGCACCGCGGCGAGGCTGCGGCGCATGCCCTCGGACTCGCGGCCGGTCGCGGTGACGACGAGCAGGCACCCCGGGATGCCGCGCTGGATGCGCTGGCGCAGGAGCCCCGCGAGCAGCGGCCCCTGGAGCCCCTCGGTGAGGGAGAAGTCGGCGTCGCGGGAGGCCGATGCGAGGGCGTCGTCGAACGTGGAGGCGCGCGAGAGCGCCGGGATCAAGCCCTGGAGGATCACCAGATGATCGTACGCGCCGCCACCGACAGGGCCGGCGTCGTCCGCCGAGGGCGGACGCATCGGGTGCGTGCCGCGGCGGGCCGGCGGATCAGGACGCGGCGGTGTGGAACCGCAGCTGCGCGGCGATGAGGCCGTCGGCGGCGATCATCTCGACGGCGTCGGCCGCGTCCTCCAGCACGTTGGGCAGCACCTGCCGCTCGGTGGAGGAGAACGGCTTGAGCACGAAGTCGGCGGCGTCCTGGCGGCCGGGCGGGCGGCCGATGCCGATGCGCACGCGCATGAAGTCGCCCGTGCCCGCGGAGGAGATGATGTCGCGGATGCCGTTGTGGCCGCCGTGCCCGCCGCCCTGCTTGAGCTTCATCGCGTCGAACGGGATGTCGAGCTCGTCGTGCGCCACCACGAGCTGCGCGGGCTCGAGCGAGAAGTACTTGAGGAGGTTGGCGACCGGCCCGCCGGACAGGTTCATGAACGAGTTCGGCTTCGCGAGGATGAGCTTCGGCCCGCCGGGGACCGCGCGCCCCTCCGCGACCTGCGCGTTGGCGCGGTGCGAGCGGAAGGAGGCGCGCATCCGGTCCGCGAGCACGTCGAGCGCCATCTGGCCGACGTTGTGCCGCGTGCCCGCGTACTGCGGGCCGGGGTTGCCGAGGCCGACCACGAGCAGGGTCCGGTCGTCCACGTGCGCTCTCCTCCTGGTCGTCGCATCCTCGGGGCGGATGCGCGGAGCCCGCCGGCCGCTGCCGGTGTCCCGGACGGCGGCCGACGGGCTCCGTGGTGCTGTCGTGCTGGTCGTGCGCGCGGCCGGGGCCGCGGGATGTCGCTACTTGTCGTCGCCGGACTGGTCGCCGGTGGCGCCCTCGTCGGTGACGTCGACGTCGCCGTCGCCCTCGGCCACGACGTCCTCGTCGACCGCGTCGGTCGTGAGGTCGAGCTGCGGCACGGAGACGGCGAGAACGAGCGTCTCGGGGTCGGTGACCAGCGTGGCGCCGGCGGGGAGGTCGACCTGGCCGGCCGTGACCTGCGTGCCCTCCTCGAAGCCCTCGATGGAGACGACGAAGCGCTCGGGGATGTGCGTGGCCTCGACCTCGACCGTGATCGACGTGTACTCGAGGCTGTGGATCGTGCCGGGGTAGGACTCGCCCTCGACGTGGATCGGGACCTCGACCTCGACGCGCTCGCCCTGGCGGACGACGATGAGGTCGACGTGCTCGATGATCTGGCGCACGGGGTCCTTCTGGACGTCCTTCACGAGGGCCAGCTGCGGCGTGCCCTCGATGTCGAGCGTGATGATCTGGTTCGCCTTGCGGATGATGAGCATGAGCTCGTGGCCCGGCAGCGTGACGTGCTGCGGGTCGGTGCCGTGGCCGTAGATGACCGCGGGGATCTTGCCGACCGCGCGGATCTTGCGGGCCGCGCCCTTGCCGAACTGCGTGCGCAGCTCCGCGGTGAGGTTGTTGTCAACCATGGTGTCGCTCCAATTGCGGCCCGTGAGGGCTCGCGTCGTGTGCCTGTGTCTGCTCGAACGCTTGCGCGTGAGGAATGAGGTGCGAGCCCCGTCCACCGCGTCGATAACGGACCGCCGCCGCGCTCGCGCGCGGCCCCTGCGATCCCTCGCCGAAGTTCAACCCCCGATGCTACCGGACGGAGGGCTCCCCGGTCGACGCGTCCCCGGCGGCCACGGGCGACGGCGATCCCGGCGCGGGCGGCGTGGACTGGCCGACGCGGAGGCGCAGGCCGTCGTGCACGCCGTCGACGACGTCCTCGAACGCGACCGGCGTGCCGAGCGTCGCCGACACGTAGACGCTCACCACGGTCGCGAGCGAGAGGAAGGCGTCGTCGACCGTGACCCCGGCCGGGCGACCGGTGCGCAGCGCGTCGGCGATGTCGTCGTACTGCCGGTAATGGCCCTCGAGGTAGGTGTTGTCGAGGCGCGGCGAGCGCGGCAGGTCGGCCGCGTGGATCTCCAGCTCGGCGTCGTTGCGCACGTCCGCCTGGGCGGGCACGCCCGACTCGGGCGCCGCGTGGAAGTAGGTGAGGGATCCGGCCTCGATGACCGCGGATCCGCGCGTGCCCTGCACCTGCACGCGGGTGTCGAGGCCCGGGTACCCGGCGGTGGTCGCCTGCAGGGTGGCGAGGGCGCCGGAGGCGAAGCGGATCACGGCGACCGCGACGTCCTCGACCTCGATGCCGTCGTGCGCGAGCAGCGCGGTCTGCGCGTAGACCTCGACCGGGCGGCCGAGGTAGGAGACGAGCAGGTCGAGCGTGTGGACGCCCTGGTTCATGAGCGCGCCGCCGCCGTCGAGGTCCCACGTGCCGCGCCAGTGGCCGGAGTCGTAGAAGCCCTGGCTGCGCCACCAAGGCGCGCTGGCGACCGCGGTGGTGAGGCGGCCGAGGCGGCCGGATCGCACGGCGCGGTCGACGATCACGCTCGACGGGTTGAAGCGGTGCTGGCTGATGACGGTCGAGAGGATCCCGCGCCCGGCGGCCTCGCGCGCGAGCTCGGCGATGCGGCGGCCGCGCGCCAGGTCGACGTCGAGGGGCTTCTCGATGACGACGTGGAGGCCGGCGGCGAGCGCCTCCTCGGCCAGGCCGATGTGCAGGCCGCTCGGGGTGCAGATGACGACGAGCTCGGCGGCGTCGGCGCGGATCATGTCGCCGAGGTGCGCGAAGACGCGCGGCCGCTCGGCGCGCAGCTCGTCGACGACCACGTCGGCGAGCTCGTCGGCCGTGGCCGCCGTGACGTCGACGAGCGCGGCGACGCGGAACTCCGGGTGCTCGGCGAGGACGCGGGCGTGGTGCGTGCCGATGACGCCGCAGCCGACGATGGCGACGCGGATGGGCTCGTGGACGGCGGCCGCGGGGGCGCCGTCGCCGGTGGCGGCGGCCGGTGCCGCGTCGGCGGCGCGGACCGCGGCGGACGGCTCGGAGGCGGGAGCGGCGTCCGCCGGCACGTCTGCCGCATGGCGCGGAGCGTCGGCGGAGTCGGCGGCGGACGGGTCGACGCCAGCGCGCGGCACGTCCGCGTCGGTCCGGGCCTCCCGGACCAGCGCGGGCACGTCCGCGTCGGGCACCGCGGCGGCGGGCTCCGTCGCGGTGGCGGGCGCGTCGTCGACCCGCCCGGGCGACGCCGTGCATCCGCCGGGCAGCAGCTCGCGGACGGCCGCGTCGGCGAGCGCGACCGGATCGTCGGTGATGTCGAGCGTGATGCCCCGCTCGTCGTCCCCGAGCGGCTCGAGCGTCCGCAGCTGCGACGCGAGGAGGCTCGACGGCATGAAGTGGCCCTCGCGGGATCCGAGGCGCTCGGCCAGCAGCTCGTGGTCGCCGGCGAGGTGCACGAAGACGGCCTCGGGCGCGGCGGCGCGGAGGATGTCGCGGTAGGAGCGCTTCAGCGCGCTGCACGCGACGACGGGTCCGCCCTCGGGGCGGCCGGCGAGCGCGAGGCCCACCCGCTCGAGCCAGGGGCGGCGGTCGTCGTCGTCGAGCGCGTGGCCCTCGGCCATCTTGCGGCGGTTGGTCTCGGGGTGGAGGTCGTCCCCGTCGATGAAGGGGACGCCCGCGTCCTGCGCGAGGATCTCGCCGACGGTCGACTTGCCGGATCCGGAGACCCCCATCACGATCACGGGCGGGAACGGGCGGACGGCGTCGATGCGGATCACTCCCTGCGGTTCGGTGAGGAACTCCTCGCGCGCCGTGTGGGTGCGCCCATCCATCCTACGAGACCCTCCCCGGGAGCCGGCCGACGCCCGGGAGGCCGGGCGTAGCCTGAGGACGACTGTCGACAAGGAGGCATCAGATGTCAGATGACCAGCAGGCCACGGCGAACATCGGGGTGGTGGGGCTCGCGGTGATGGGGTCCAACCTCGCCCGCAACCTCGCCAGCCGCGAGGGCAACACGGTCGCGGTGTACAACCGCACCACCCAGAAGACCACCGACCTCGTCGAGGAGCACCCCGAGGCGGGCTTCGTCGCCGCCACCACGATCGAGGAGTTCGCCGCCTCGCTGCAGCGCCCCCGCACGGCGATCATCATGGTCAAGGCCGGACGCGGGACGGACGCCGTCATCGAGCAGCTCACCGAGGCGTTCGAGGAGGGCGACATCATCGTCGACGGCGGCAACGCGCTGTTCACCGACACGATCCGCCGCGAGAAGGAGGTCCGCGCGAAGGGCCTCCACTTCGTCGGCGCCGGCATCTCCGGCGGCGAGGAGGGCGCGCTCAAGGGCCCGAGCATCATGCCCGGCGGCACGGCCGAGGCGTACGAGACGCTCGGCCCCATCCTCGAGTCGATCGCCGCGGTCGCGGAGGGCAAGCCCTGCGTGACCCACATCGGCACCGACGGCGCCGGCCACTTCGTGAAGATGATCCACAACGGCATCGAGTACGCCGACATGCAGCTCATCGCGGAGTCGTTCGACCTGCTGCGCCGCGTCGGCGGCCACGAGCCCGACGCCATCGCCGACGTGTTCGAGGAGTGGAACGGGGGCGACCTCGAGTCGTACCTCATCGAGATCACCGCGGAGGTGCTCCGCCAGAAGGACGCCGCGACCGGGAAGCCGCTCGTCGACGTCATCGTCGACCAGGCGGGATCCAAGGGCACGGGCGTCTGGACCGTCCAGAACTCGGTGGGCCTCGGAGTGCCGGTGGGCGGGATCGCGGAGGCCGTGTTCGCGCGCGCCGTGTCGTCGAAGCCCGAGCAGCGGAAGGCCGTGCAGGCGACGATCACGAGCCGTCCGGAGATCCAGCCCGCGGGCGACACCTTCGAGGACGACGTCCGCGCCGCGCTCTACGCGAGCAAGGTCGTCGCGTACGCGCAGGGCTTCGACGCGATCATCGCGGGCGCCAAGGAGTACGGCTGGGACATCGACAAGGGCAAGGTCGCGGAGATCTGGCGCGGCGGCTGCATCATCCGCGCCCAGTTCCTCAACCGCATCGTCGAGGCGTACGAGAAGGACTCCGGCCTCGCGACGCTGCTCGAGGACCCGTACTTCGCCAAGGCCGTCGCCGACGGCGAGCAGGCGTGGCGCCGGGTCGTCTCGGTCGCCGCGCTGTCGGGGATCCCGGTGCCCGGCTTCGCGTCGGCGCTGAGCTACTACGACTCGCTCGCCTCCGAGCGCCTGCCCGCCGCCCTCGTGCAGGGCCAGCGCGACTTCTTCGGCGCGCACACGTACCACCGCACCGACAAGGAGGGCACCTTCCACACGCTGTGGTCCGGCGACCGCTCCGAGGTCGAGGCGGAGGACACGCACTAGCGTCCACCGACCGTCGCCGACGCCCCGCCGCCCATCCCGGGCGGCGGGGCGTCTGCCACACTGGGGCGGATGGACGAGGACGAGCACCCGGAGCTCGCGGGCTACGAGCCGCACCGCCCGCGGAGCCTGCGCAGCAGGCGCACGCTGCTCGTGATGCGCGTGGTCGTCGTGGTCGGGATCGTCAGCCTGCTGCTGCCGGGCGTCGTCACCATGGTGCGCGTCGGCGCGAGCACGGCCGACATGGCCTGCGCCGACTTCGTGGCGTACGAGCGGCCCGACTCCCCCTCCTACGAGGTGCGGTTCCAGCTGTTCGGACCCGGCGTCGTCGGCTACGAGTGCTACACGAAGTACGCCTTCGGCGGCGACGAGCACATCGTGTCGCTCGGCCCCATCCCCTCGGGGCGGGTCGCGCGCGAGGTCGTCGAGCGGAACTCGCGGGACTGACGCCCGAGCCGCCCGCGTGGGCGACCCGGGCGGCGGCGCGTCGGCCTAGGCCGCGCCGTCGAACATGCTCGTGACGGATCCGTCGTCGAAGACCTCGTGGATCGCGCGCGCCAGCAGCGGCGCGATGGGCAGCACCGTGAGCTTGTCCCAGCGCTTCTCGTCGGGGATGGGCAGCGTGTCCGTGACCACGACCGAGTCGATGTGCGGGCTGTCCAGGATCTGCGTGGCCGGGTCCGAGAAGACCGCGTGCGTCGCCGCGACCACGACGCCCGTGGCGCCGTTCTTCTTCAGCGCCTCGGCGGCCGAGACGATGGTGCGGCCGGTGTCGATGAGGTCGTCCACCAGGAGGCACACGCGGCCGGAGACGTCGCCGACGATCTCGTGCACGGTGACCTGGTTGTGCACCTTCGGATCGCGGCGCTTGTGGATGATGGCGAGCGGCGCCCCGAGCTTGTCGCTCCAGATGTCGGCGACGCGCACGCGGCCCATGTCGGGCGAGACGACCGTGAGGGTCTTGGAGTCGAGCACCGAGCGCATGTGCTCGAGGAGCACGGGCATCGCGAAGAGGTGGTCGACGGGGCCGTCGAAGAAGCCCTGGATCTGCGCGGCGTGCAGGTCGACCGACATGATGCGGTCGGCGCCGGCGGCCTTGAAGAGGTCGGCGACGAGGCGGGCGGAGATCGGCTCGCGGCCGCGGCCCTTCTTGTCCTGGCGGGCGTACGGGTAGAACGGCGCGACGACGGTGATGCGCTTCGCGGACGCGCGCTTGAGGGCGTCGACCATGATGAGCTGCTCCATGAGCCACTCGTTGATCGGCGCCGTGTGCGACTGGATGACGAACGCGTCGCTGCCGCGGACGCTCTCGTCGTAGCGGATGTAGAGCTCGCCGTTGGCGAAGGTCCGCGCGTCCGTGTGCACGAGGCTCGTCTCGAGCTCCTCGGCGATCTGCTCGGCGAGCTCCGGATGGGCTCGCCCGGTGACGAGCACGAGCCGCTTCTCACCAGCAGTCTTGATTGCGGACACGGGACTCCGTTTCGTCAGTGCTGCTCGGTGTTCGGGGCGCCGGACGCGTCGTCCGTGGGCCCGTCGGCTGCCTCGACGGCGGCCCGGGCCTCAGGGGTGCCCGGTCGCTTGGCCTCGGTCCAGCCGACCATGTTGCGTTGCGGCGCCACCGAGATGCCGAGTGCGCCGGGCGGGACGTCCTTGCGGATGACGGCACCGGCACCCGTGTAGGAGCCGGTACCGATCCTAACGGGTGCCACGAAGACGTTCCGCGAGCCCACGTGGACGTGGTCGCCCACCTCCGTGCGGTGCTTGGAGACGCCGTCGTAGTTCGCGAAGATCGCGCCGGCGCCGATGTTGGTGTGCTCGCCGATGGTCGCGTCGCCCACGTAGCTGAGGTGCGGGACCTTCGTCGACGCGCCGATCTCGACGTTCTTCGTCTCGACGTAGGCGCCGATCTTGCCGTCCTCGCCGAGGCGCGTGCCCGGGCGCAGGTAGGAGAACGGGCCGACCGTCGCGCGCGCGCCGATGACGGCCAGCTCCGCGTCGGTGCGGCGGACCACGGCGTCCTCGCCGACCTCGGTGTCGCGGAGGGTCGTGTCCGGGCCGACCGTCGCGCCGGCGGCGACCGTGGAGGCGCCGAGGATCTGGGTGCCCGGGAGGACCGTGACGTCGGCGGCGAGCGTGGACTTGACGTCGATCCAGGTGGTGCGCGGATCCTGGATCGTCACGCCCGCGAGCTGCCAGCGGCGGATGATGCGCGCGTTGAGCTCGGTGGCCGCGGCCGTGAGCTGGACGCGGTCGTTGATGCCCGCGACGAGCCAGCTGTCGCGCACCGGGAGGCCCTCGATGGCGCCGCCCGCGCGGCGGATCACGTCGGCCGCGTCGGTGAGGTACTTCTCGCGCTGCGCGTTGTCGGTGCCGATGGCGCCGAGGGTCTGGCGGAGCGCCTCGGCGTCGAAGACGTAGACGCCCGCGTTGACCTCGTCGATGCGGAGCTGCTCGCCGGTCGCGTCCTTCTGCTCGACGATGGCCTCGAACGCGCCGTCCTGGCCACGGATGATGCGGCCGTTGCCGGTCGGGTCGTCGAGTCGGGCGGTGAGGAGGGTGAGGTCGTTGCGCGCCTGGCGGTGCGCGGAGACGAGCGACCGGAGGGTCGCGGCGTCGAGCAGGGGCACGTCGCCCGAGAGCACGACGACCTGGCCGGTGAAGCCCTCGGGCAGGGCCGTGATGCCCGCCTCGACCGCGCGGCCGGTGCCGGGGATCTCGTCCTGGTCGACCACGAGGGCCTGCGGCGACAGCGCGCGCACGACCTCGACCACCTGGTCGCGGTCGTGGCGCACGACCGTGACGATGTGGCGCGCGCCGAGCTCCTCCGCGGTCGCGAGCACGTGGCCGACGAGCGGCAGGCCGGCGAGCGGGTGCAGGACCTTGGGGAGGCGCGAGCGCATGCGGGTGCCCTGGCCCGCGGCGAGGATCACGACCGCGATGGAGGGGCTGCGCGGCTCGCCGTCGACGTCGAGCTCGCCCGTCACGATGGGGATCTCGCGGGTCGTCGGCGTGCTGTCTGACTCGGTCATGGCGGTCTCCCTGGTCCTCTTCCGTCTGTCCGGCGCGGCCGGCGGGTGTGGCTCCGCCCCCAGGATTCGAACCTGGACCTCACAGCTCCAAAGGCTGAAGTGCTGCCGTTACACCAAGGCGGACCGCTCACGGCCCGGCCGTGCGCAGGACGAGTCTGCCAGAGGTGCCCGGCGGCGGAGACCGGGACGCGGCGGGCGGTCAGGCGTCGCGACCTCGGCGCCGGCGGAGGTCGCCGCGGATCCGGAGCAGGAGGAACAGCGCGCCGGAGACCGCGATGCCGGCGGCCCCGCCGATGATCACGCGCGCGTCGAACGCGCCGTGCTGGAAGGGCCACACCTGGCTGAGGAGGGCGGCGATCCCGAGCAGGCCCGGGGTCAGCACCATCGCCACCCACGCCTCCTGCCTCGGGAGCATCTGCTCGGTCCCGCGGCGGCGGTCGCGGATCGCGGTGCCGATGACGCCCACCCACAGCGGCGCCGCAAGACCGAGGTTCGCGACCGGGACGAGGAGGAGCGCGACGAGGAGGGACACGGCCAGGGCGCCCACGTACCACCACGGCATGACGGAGCGGATGGAGGGGAGGTCGGCCATGCGCATCACGCTAGCGACCGGGCGGAGGCGCCCGGACCGGCATGATGGGGGGATGCCCAGCCGCGACGAGGTCGACCGCATCGTCGACGCGTGGCGGCGTGAACGGCCCGACCTCGACTTCTCCCCGCTCGAGGTGCTGTCGCGCGTCGGGCGCCTGTCTCGCCTGCTGGAGCGGGCGCGGCGCTCGGCGTTCCAGGAGTCGGAGCTCGAGTCGTGGGAGTTCGACGTGCTGTCGGCGCTCCGGCGGGCGGGCGATCCCTACCAGCTCAGCCCCAAGGCCCTCCTGCAGCAGACGCTCGTCTCGTCGGGCACCATGACGAACCGCATCGACCGGCTCGTGGCGCGTGGCCTCGTGGAGCGCCGGACGGATCCGCACGACGGCCGCGGGATCCTCGTGGTCATGTCGGACGCGGGGCGCACGCGCGTCGACACCGCGATCACCCGGCTCGTCGCCGAGGAGGCCGAGCTCCTCGACACGATGCCGGGCGCCGACCGCGACGTGCTGGCGGGGCTGCTGCGGCAGCTGATCCTCGACCTCGACGACGACGGGGCCTGACCCGCGCGATCCGGACCGGCGGTCCGCCTCAGGCGTGCGCGACGCAGCGGCGCGCGGCCGGGCGGATCTCGAGCCGGCCCGCCGGGATGGCCTCGCCGCACACCTCGCAGCGCCCGTAGGTCCCCGCGTCGAGGCGCGCGACCGCGGCGTCGACGTCGGCGAGGCGCACGCGCGCCTCGCGGATCATCGCGTCGGACTGCGAGCGCTCGAACGCGAGGGTCGCGCCCTCGGGGTCGTGCTCGTCGTCGGAGTTGGCGTCCTGCCTGGCCTCCACGATCGCCGCCACGTCGCGGTCGAGCCCGCGGATGAGCGCGAGCGTGTCGGCCCGCAGCGCGGCGAGGGCCGCGCGCGGGTCCGCGGGAGCGGCCGCGGAGTCGTCGGCCACGGACCCGCTACGCGGCGACGAGCGCGTGCGCGTCCGCCATCAGCTCGACGGAGCGGAGGCGCTCGGGCGTCCGCTGCGACGCGTGGCCGACGATGACCTCGTCGACGCCCGCCTGCTCCGCGAACCGGTTCGCGTAGTCGGATACCTCGGCGCCGGTGCCGACGGCCGTGTAGGTCATCATGCTGGCGACGTGCGCGCCGACGGGGGCCTCGAGGAGCCGGTCGAGCTCGTCGTCGGTGAAGGTCTGCGTGGCCGGGATCTGGCCGCTCTGGCGCAGCAGCATCATGAGCCGGGCGCGGCGGACGTCGGCGAACTGGCGCTCGGCGTCGGCGCGGTCGTCGGCCGCGATGGCGTTGATGCCGGCGATCGCGTAGGGCGCGTCGAGCTGCTCCGACGGGCGGAAGTCGCGGCGGTAGATCGCGATGGCGTCGAGCAGCATGTCGGGCGCGAAGTGCGACGCGAAGGCGAACGGCAGGCCGAGCGCCGCGGCGAGCTGGGCGCCGAAGGTCGAGGAGCCGAGGATGTAGAGGGGCACGCGCGTGCCGGCGCCCGGCGTCGCGGAGACCCCGGGGACCTGGCTCTCGCCGGCGAGGAAGCCCTGCAGCTCGACGACGTCCTCGGGGAAGCGGTCGGACGATCCGGGATCGCGGCGGAGCGCCCGGAACGTGGCCTGGTCGCTGCCGGGGGCGCGGCCGAGGCCGAGGTCGATGCGGCCCGGGTGCAGCGTCTCGAGCGTGCCGAACTGCTCCGCGATGGTGAGCGGCGAGTGGTTCGGCAGCATGACGCCGCCGGAGCCGAGCCGGATGGTGGACGTCTGGCTCGCCACGTGGGCGATGAGCACGCTCGTCGCGCTGGAGGCGATGGACGCCATGTTGTGGTGCTCCGCGTACCAGACGCGCCGGTAGCCGCTGCGCTCCGCCTGCTGGGCGAGGGCGACGGAGGCCTGGAAGCTGTCGCGGGCGGTCTCCCCGGGGGCGATGGGGGCGAGGTCGAGGATGGAGAGCGGGACGGTCATGCTCATCCCAACAGCGCGGGTGCCCCGACTGTTCCGAGCCCGTCCGGGGCGGGGGCGTCGTCCGGCGTCGCGTCCCCGCGGGCGGCATCGGCACGACGTCGGCGCGCGACCGACCACGCGGCCACGGCGCCGGCGAGGGCCGCGCAGATCGCGGTGGCGACGGCCATCCGCGTCCCCTCCCCCAGCCCGGCCGGCACGAGCGGCAGCAGGATCTGCACGGCGAGCACGAGCATCACGGCGGCGATCACGGTGTCGAGCACGCGCCAGGCGGCCGGGCGCGCGAGCACGGGCGCGAAGACCCGGGCGGCGGTCGCGAGGAGCGTGAACCAGACGCAGCTCGCGACCATCGCGCCGAGGCCGAACGCCCAGCGGCCGTCGCCGTGGCCGGCCGCGACGGATCCGACGAGGAGGACGGTGTCGAGGTAGACATGCGGGTTCAGCCAGGTGAGCGCGAGGCACGCGGCGACGACGGCGCCGAGCGCGCGCGGCGCGGACGCGGCGACCGCGAGGCCCCGCGGCGCGACGGCCCGGAGCAGCGAGAGCGCCGCGTAGCCGGCGAGGAAGCAGGCGCCGAGGATGCGGATGACGACGATCGCGACGGGCGCCGCCTCGATGAGCGCGCCGACGCCGCTGACGCCCAAGGCGATGAGGATCACGTCGGAGACCGCGCAGATCAGCACCACGACGAGCACGTGCTCGCGCCGCGTGCCCTGCCGGAGGATGAAGGCGTTCTGCGCACCGATCGCGGCGATGAGCGAGAAGCCGAGGCCGAAGCCGGAGAGCGCGTGCGCGAGCGGGTGCATGGCCTCCACGCTAGGCACCGGGCGCGCATCAGACCAGCTCATGTTCCTGCGGCACCATTAGCATCGCTGATGATGGACATCCGCACCGAGCACCTGCGCACCCTGGCCGCCGTCATCGACGCGGGCACGCTCGACGCGGCCGCCCGCGCGCTTCGGCTCACGCCCTCCGCGGTGAGCCAGCGGATCACGGCGCTCGAGCGCAGCGCCGGCCGCGTGCTCCTCCGCCGCACCCGCCCCGCGACCACCACCGAGGCGGGCGACGCCGTGCTGCGGCACGCGCGCCAGGTGCTCCTGCTCGAGCGCGACCTCGACGGGCTGCTCGGCGTGGGCGAGGGCGAGGCGCCGCGCGCGGGGACGGCGGCCGTGCCCGTGGTCGTGAACGGCGACTCGCTCGCGTCGTGGCTGCTGCCCGCGTTCGCGGCGCTGGCGGCCGAGACCGGCCAGGCGGTGGAGGTGCTGCGCGAGGACGAGCACCACTCCCTCGACCTGCTGCGCGACGGATCCGCGATGGCCGCGGTCACGAGCGTGAAGGACCCCGTGCAGGGCTGCACCTCGGAGCGGCTCGGGCGGATGCGGTACCGCGCGCTCGCGACGCCCGCCTACGTCGCCGCGCACCTGCCCGACGGGCCCACGCCGAGCGCGCTGGCGGTCGCGCCGCTCGTGATGTTCGACCGCAAGGACGCCATGCAGGACCGCTGGCTGCGCGGCCGGCGCGCGCCCGCAGGCCAGCCGCGCCACTACGTGCCGTCGTCCGCGGAGTTCGTCACGGCGGTCACGCTCGGCATGGGCTGGGGCATGCTGCCCGACCTGCAGAGCGAGGAGCTCGTCGCGTCGGGCGCGCTCGCGCCGCTGGACGCGGGATCCCACGTGGACGTGGCCCTGCACTGGCAGCGCTGGAGCGTCGACTCCCCCGTGCTCGCCGACCTCACCCGGCACGTGCGCGCCGCGGCCGCCTCGCTGAGGTAGCGGGGCGGCCGCGGCGGGTGGCGCGCGGGACGGTCAGCGCCGGAGCGCCGCCCGGGCCATCCGGTTGCCGATGAGCTGCACCACCTGCACGAGCACGATGATGATGAGCACCGCCGCCCACGTGACGACAGGCTCGAACTGCCGGTAGCCGTAGACGATCGCGAAGTTGCCCAGGCCGCCGCCGCCGATCGCGCCCGCGACCGCGGTCATGTCGACGATGCCCACGAAGACGAACGTGTAGCCGAGGATCAGCGGGCCGAGCGCCTCCGGGATCAGCAGCGTGAAGATGATCCGCACCGGGCTCGCGCCCACGGAGCGGGCCGCCTCGATCACGCCCGGCTGCACCGTGAGCAGGTTCTGCTCGACGATGCGGCTGATCGCGAAGGACGCCCCGAGCGACAGCGTGAAGATGACCGCGGACTGCCCGATGCCGCTGCCGGTGACCACGCGCGCGAGCGGCTGCACGGCGAAGAGGAAGATCACGAACGGGATCGGCCGGAAGGTGTTGACGACCACGTTGAGGACCGCGAACACGGATCTGCTCGGGAGCAGGCTGCCGGCGCGCGTCAGGTAGAGGCCGAGGCCCATCACGAGGCCGCCGAGTCCGCCGAACAGGAGCGTGAGCAGCACCATCACGAGCGTCTCGACCGTCGACTGGCCGAGGAGCGGGAGGAGCGGGGTCAGCGCGTCCATCTCAGACCACCTCCGTCACGGTGACGCCGGCGCGGTCGGCCGCGAGCACCTCGTCGATGCGCGCGGGGTCGCCCCCGAGCGCGAGGGTCAGGTTGCCGAACGTGCGGCCCTGGATGTCGGTGATGCCGCCGTGCACGACCTCGAACGCGATGCCCGCGGCGGCGAGCGCCTGGAACACCTCGGCCTGCGTGGCGCCGCCGTCCGCGAAGGACAGCGTGACGAGGCGCCCCGGGTGCCGTCGGCGGAGGCGCTGGACCTCCTCGGCCTCGGGCACGCCCGCGACCACGGTCGACACGAAGCGGCGCGCGGCGTCGCTCGTGGGCCGGGAGAACACGTCGAAGACCTCGCCCTGCTCGATGACGCGGCCGGAGTCCATGACGGCCACGCGGTGGGCGATGGACTTGATGACCTCCATCTCGTGCGTGATGACGACGATGGTCACGCCGAGCTCCTCGTTGACCCGGCGGAGGAGCGCGAGGACCTCGCTCGTGGTCTCCGGATCCAGCGCGCTCGTGGCCTCGTCGGCCAGGAGGATCGCGGGGCTCGTCGCGAGCGCGCGGGCGATGCCGACGCGCTGCTTCTGACCGCCGGACAGCTCGTCGGGCCGCGCGTGCGCCTCGTCGGCGAGGCCGACGAAGTGGAGCAGGTCGCTGATCCGGCGCTGCTGCTGGTCCTTCGGCATGCCGGCGACCGTGAGCGGGTACGCGACGTTGCCCCAGACGGTCTTCGACGTGAAGAGGTTGAACTGCTGGAACACCATGCCGATGCCGAGCCGCAGCTTGCGCAGCTCGCGCTCGGGCAGGCCCTGGATCTCCCGGCCGTCGACCGAGACGGTGCCGGCGGTCGGCCGCTCGAGCGCGTTCACGAGCCGCACGAGCGTGCTCTTCCCGGCGCCCGAGTAGCCGATGATCCCGAAGACCTCGCCGCGGCGGATGTCGAGGTCGACGTCGGCGAGGGCCTCGAGGGCCCGCTCGCCCTTCGCGCGCGGCGGGTACCGCTTGCCGACGCCCCGCAGGGAGACGTGCGGGGCGTCCGTCATCGAGCCGCCTTCTTCTCGGCGACGGCCTTCTCGGTGGTGGTGAGGAGGCTCTGCAGCTCGTCCTCGGGCGTCTGCAGCGGGATGGCGGTGCCGCCCGAGTTCTCGACGACCGCGTCGACCACGGCGGGGGTGTCCCGGAAGATCTGCGCGAGCTTGAGGTACGTCTCGTCCTGCGCGTCGTCGGCGCGGGCCGCGAAGACGTTGACGTAGGCGAGGGAGTTCGGGTCGCTCGGGTCGTCCTGCGCGATGGCGTCGTCGGCGGTGAGGCCGGCGTCGGTCACGAAGTCGTTGTTGATGATGACGGCGTCGGCGTCCGGCAGCGACGTGGCGGTGAGCGCGGCGTCGACCGTGGTGACGGTGACCTTCGACGCGGCCTGGTCGACGTCGTCGAGCGTGGAGACGCTGGATCCGCCGCCCTTGAGGGTCACGAGGCCGGCGTTCTGGAGCACGAGGAGGCTGCGGGCCAGGTTCGACTCGTCGTTGGGGACGACGACGGTGCCGCCCTCGGGGATCTCGTCGACCGACGCGTGCTTCTGCGAGTAGAGCGCCAGCGGGTAGATCGCGGTGGCGCCGATGGGCTCGAGGTCGTCGCCCGTGCCCTCGTTGTACTGCGCGAGGTAGACGAGGTGCTGGAACTGGTTGAGGTCGATCTCGCCCTCGCTGAGCGCCGGGTTCACCTGCGGGTACTCGGTGAAGTCGACGATCTGCACGTCGATGCCCTCCTCCTTCGCGGCCTCGACGAAGAGGGGCCACTGCGGGTCGCTCGCGCCGACGACGCCGATGCGCACGGCCTTGCCGCCGCCCGCGAAGGCGCCGACGGCGAAGAGGACGGCCGCGACGATCGCGAGGACGACGACGACCGCGCCGATGATGAGGCCGAGGCGGTTCCTCCGCTTCGGGGCGTCGATCAGGGGTGCCTGGGTGGTCATGGGGGTCCTCTCGGTGGTGCGGGCGCCGGTGCTGTCCGGTGGTGCGGGTGCTCGTGCGGTGGTGCGGCTGCGGGACGCGGGATGCCGGCGTACGACGCGCGGGTGCGCGCGCCGACGCGGTCGAGCGGACGCACCGGGGCGTCCGGACGGGATGTCTCCGGGAGGCGCGCGCGGACGGCGTCCTCGCCTGCGATGCGGTGCGGGACGCCGACGACGGCCGGTGGCCGCGTCCCTGCAGCACCTCGACGGTAGGCGGCGGGGCGGGGGCGTGTCGAACCGGGCCGTAACACGGGGACACCCCGCACCGGCCGCGGGATGTGGCAGGGTCGGCCTCGGAGGTGCCCATGCACGAGGACGACGACGACGCCGTCTCCGCGCTCCCGGTCGAGGAGCTGCGACGGCGCGTGTACGCGCAGGGGGCCGACGAGAGCGACGAGCGGTGGATCCGCGCGGCCGGCGAGCTCGCCCGCCGCGAGCGCGCGTCCCGGCCCGCCGCGGCCGACGCCGTCCGCGGATCCGACGACGACGACCGGACGGACGCGGCGGCCGGTGCGACGGACGACGCGACCCGGGAGGACGAGGACCCGGCCGCCCCGGGCGATGCCGACGGCTCCGCCGCCCAGCCCCGCGCACCCCGCCGCGTGCTCGTCGGGATCGCCGTCGCCGCGCTCGCGGTGGGACTCGTCGCCGGCGCCGCCGTCAGCGTCGCGCTCGGCACCGGATCCCCCGCCACGACCGCCGCCGACGGCACACCGAGCCCGAGCGGCGACGCGCCGTCGGCCGCCGCGGGATCCACGCCCGCCGCCGCCGCGAGCCCCGACGGCCCCGCGCTCCTCGGCCCCGACTCGACCTCCGACCAGCGCAGCCGCCCGGTCGGCGCCATCTTCGACGCCCCGCAGGAGGACGCGGACCGCCCGCCGAAGGCCGTGCGCGCCGACGTCGACGCCTCCTCCGTCCGCGTGGTGCAGACGAGCGTCGGGCTCTACGCGGCCCGCTCGGTGACAGGCGACCTGTGCCTCCTGGTGTTCCCGAGCGGCGGGGCCGGCGTGGTCACGTGCGCGTCGCCCGACCGCGTCGCGTCCGACGGGCTGCGGATCGCGTGGACCACGGAGTTCCCGTCGCGCAACCGCGACGGCTCGACGGGCATGATCACGGGCGACGTCGAGGCCACCTGGTCGGGCGACGACCTCATCACGCTCACGACGCCCGACCGCATCCTCGCGTACTAGAGGGGCCCCGACGGACCGCGGCGGGCATGTGGGAGGGTCGTCGCGGGGAAGGGGCACCACCATGGACGCACGCGCACCGAGGCCGGACGACGACCTCGCCGCCCTGCCGCTCGACGCGCTGCGCCAGCGCGTCTACGCGCAGGGGGCCGACGAGACGGACCAGCGGTGGATCGACGCGGCCGCCGAGCTGACCCGCCGCGAGCGCGCGTCGGGACCCGCCTCCCGCGCCGTCGACGCGGACGCGGACGCGCAGGACGCCCAGGACCACGGGTCCGCGCCGGCCGATCCCCCCGCGCGCTCCCGCCGCCCGCTCGCCTGGGCCGGCGGCGCCCTCGTCGTCGGGCTGCTCGCGGGCGCGGGCGTCGCCGTCGGCCTCGGCGGATCGGCGGCGCCGTCCGCCGACTCGACGGCCACGGCGACGGCGACCCCGTCCGCCACGGCGACCGACGAGGCCGCGCCGGCGCCGGATCCCGCGGACGTGCGCTCGCTGCTCGGCACCGACATCAGCCGCACCTCGGCGCCCCTCGCGGTCGACGGGATCCTCGCCGCCCCGCAGCAGGAGGCGGACACCCCGCCGCGCTCGCCGGGCGGCGACATCGACCTCACCTCCATCCGCGGCGTGCAGACGAGCGTCGGCCTCTACGTGGCGCGCACGATCTCCGGCGACGCATGCGTGCTCGTGTACCCGTGGACGGGATCCTCGCCCGCGGAGGGGAACAGCCCCGGCTCCGGCGTCGCGTCGTGCGCCCCGCCCGCCCAGCTCGCCGTCTCGGGCCTCGAGGTCACCTGGATCGCGGACGTGCCGGCGCGCGCGTTCGACGGCAGCGTGCGGATGGCCGGCGGCGGGCTCAGCGTCGTCTGGGCCCCCGACGGGACGCTGACGCTGAGCTCGCCGGACGTCCTGCTCGCCTACTGACCTACCACGGGATCAGCCCTCGAGCAGCTCGCTGAGCTCCATCCAGCGCGACTCGAGCGCCTCGACGTCGGCCTCGATCGCGCGCACGCCCTCGTTCAGCTTGCCCAGCCCGTCGTAGTCGTTCGGGTCGTGCTCCGCCATGGCGTCGAGCGCCTGGCGGCGGCGTGTGTCCGCCTTCTCGAGCTTGCGCGTGATGCTCGCCAGCTCCTTCTGCGCGTTCCGCAGCTCGGCGCCCTGGAGCTGCGAGCCGCCGGATCCGCCGAGCGTCGCGGTGGCCTGGCCGCCGACCTCGTCGGGCCGGGCGACGGTCGCCTTCTCGGCGTTGCCGGGCTGCGCGCGGAGCTTCAAGTACTGCTCCACGCCGCCGGGGAGGTGGCGGAGGTTGCCGTTCATGACCGCGTACTGCTGGTCGGTGACCCGCTCGATGAGGTACCGGTCGTGGCTCACGACGAGCAGCGTGCCGGGGAACGAGTCGAGGAGGTCCTCCATGGCGGCGAGCATGTCGGTGTCGAGGTCGTTGGTGGGCTCGTCGAGGATGAGCACGTTCGGCTCGTCGAGCACGATGAGGAGGAGCTGGAGGCGGCGCTTCTGGCCGCCCGAGAGGTCCTTGACGGGCGTCGACAGCTGGGCGCTCGTGAAGCCGAGGCGCTCGAGGAGCTGGCCGGGCGTCATCTCCTTGCCGCCCGCGACGTACGTGGTGCGCTGGCGGCCGATGACGGTCGAGACGCGGTCGTCCAGCACGTCCTTGAGCTCGTCGAGCTGCTGCGTGAGCACCGCGACCTTGATGGTCTTGCCGCGCTTGACCCTGCCGGTGGTGGGCTGGAGGGATCCGGCGACGAGCGACAGGAGCGTGGACTTGCCCGCGCCGTTGACGCCGAGGATGCCCGTGCGCTCGCCGGGCGCGATGCGCCACTCGACGTCCTTGAGGATCTGCTTCTCGCCGTAGCTCACGGACACGTCGAGGAGGTCGACGACGTCCTTGCCGAGCCGCTGCATCGCCATCGACGCGAGCGAGACCGTGTCGCGCGCGGGCGGCTCGTCGGCGATGAGGGCGTTGGCCGCCTCGATCCGGAACTTCGGCTTGGCCGTGCGCGCGGGGGCCCCGCGGCGCAGCCACGCGAGCTCCTTCTTCATGAGGTTCTGGCGCTTCGCCTCGGAGACGGCGGCGCTGCGGTCGCGCTCGACGCGCTGGAGGATGTACGCCGCGTAGCCGCCCTCGAACGGCTCGATGAGCCGGTCGTGGACCTCCCACGTGGCGTTCGCGACCTCGTCGAGGAACCACCGGTCGTGGGTCACGACGATGAGGCCGCCCGAGTTCGGCGCCCAGCGGCGGCGGAGGTGGCCGGCGAGCCAGGCGATGCCCTCGACGTCGAGGTGGTTGGTGGGCTCGTCGAGGAAGAGGATGTCGTGGTCGCCGATGAGGAGCTTCGCGAGCGCGACGCGGCGGCGCTGGCCGCCCGAGAGGTTCGCGACGTCGGCGTCCCACGGCACGTCGGAGGCGAGGCCGTCGATCACGTCGCGGACGAGCGGGTTGCCCGCCCACTCGTGCTCGTCGATGCCGCCGACGATGGCCTCGCCGACGGTCTGGCCGTCGGGCAGGGTGTCGCTCTGGTCGAGGACGCCGATCGTGATCCCGCGGCGGCGGGTGACGCGGCCGGAGTCCGGTTCCAGGCGTCCGGCGAGGAGGGAGAGGAGGGTCGACTTGCCGTCGCCGTTGCGTCCGACGATGCCGATGCGGTCGCCCTCGTTCACCCCGATGGTCACGTCGTCGAAGATCACGCGCGTCGGGAACTCGAGGTGGAGCGCTTCGGCTCCCAGCAGATGGGCCACCGCACGAGCCTAGGTGACCCCCGCCCGGGGAATTCCCGCGAGCCGCCCGCCGTTGGCCCCCATCGTGACCCGCGAGGGCCGCGCGCTCGACGGGGAGCAGCCCGCCCGGCGCCTGCGCCCGGGGATCCGCCCACCGCGAGGAGCGCCCATGACGACCAGCCGCACCGACACCGCATCGATCCCCGCCGCCGTCTCGCCCGACGCGGCGCCCGCGCGCCGCGAGTCGGCCGCCGGCCTCCTGGTCTACGCGCTGACGCTGCTCGTGCTCGTCGCGTCGGGCGCCGCGCCCTCGCCCCTCTACCCCGTGTACCAGGAGGAGTGGGCGCTGCCGCCCGTGGTCCTCACGATCGTGTTCGCCGTCTACGTGGCCGGCCTCCTCGCGACGCTGCTCACGGCCGGCCGCCTCTCCGACCACATCGGCCGCCGCCCCGTGATCCTCGGCGCCCTCGCCGTCTCCACCGCGGCGATGCTCGTGTTCGCCTTCGCGCACGACGGCCTCGCGCTCGTGGTCGCCCGCATCCTCCAGGGCCTCGCGATCGGCCTCGCCACCGGTGCCCTCGGCGCCGGCATGATCGACCACCAGCCCACCCGCCGCTCCGGCCTCGCCGCGTTCCTCAACGGCGTCGTGCCGCCCGCGGCGCTCACGGTGGGCGCGCTCGGCAGCGGCTTCCTCGTGGCCTACGGCCCCGCGCCCGAGGAGACGGTCTTCGTCGTGCTCGCCGCGCTCATGGTGGCCGCGGGCGTGGCCGTCGCGTTCGTGCCCGAGCGCCAGCCGCGGCGGGCGGGCGCGTTCCGCTCGCTCGTGCCGTCGGTCGCGGTGCCGCGCGCCGCCCGCTCCGTGTTCACCGCCGTCGTCGGCGGCATGATCGCCAGCTGGGCGCTCGGCGGCATGTTCCTGGCCTTCATCGGATCCGTGCTCGGCACCACTTTCGGCCTGCACAGCGCCGCGCTCACGGGCGCCGCGATCGCCCTCTTCACCGGCACGGGCGCCATCACCGGCATCGTGATCCGCACGCGCGACGCCCGCCGCAGCCTCATCGTCGGCGTCGTCGCGCTCGTGCTCGGGCCGGTCGGCCTCGTCGCGGCGATCTGGACGGCCTCGCTCCCGCTCTTCGCGGTCGCGGCGGTGATCGGCGGCGTCGGCTTCGGCGCCGGGTTCCAGGCGGGCCTCCGGCTCGTGCTCGCGGAGGCGCCCGTCGACCAGCGCGCCAGCCTCCTCTCTTCCGTCTACGTCGCGAGCTACCTCGCCTTCGGGGTGCCGAGCATCGTCGCGGGCGTCTTCGTGGAGGCGGACGGGCTGCCGATCGTGCTCGCCGTCTACGGCGCCTTCGTCGCGGCGAGCGCACTGGTCGCGCTCGTGCTGCAGCTCACCGGGCGACGCACGCGCCGGGCCGAGCGGATCGCCGACGCCATGGACGCCGCGGGGAGCTGAGCCCCCCGCCCGGCCGGCCCCGCGGTGTCCCCGCCGGGTCGCCGGCCGGGGGTAGCATCGGGGCGCCGCGCGGGGGATCCAGGTGCCCGGGCGCGCCCCTCCCCCGGCGCCGTGCCGGCGGGTCCCGAACGGAAGGTCACCCCATGGCGTTCATCGTCGTCCTGCTCGTCCTCTGGCTGATCCTCACGGTGGTCGGCTTCGCCATCAAGGGCCTCGTCTGGCTCGGGATCATCGGCATCATCCTGGTCCTCGGCACGATCGTCCTCGGCAGCCTGCGCCGCCGCTACAACGCCGCGAAGACCCCCAAGGCGTAGCCCCGGTCGGTCGCCTCGGATCGGGTCACCCGAGCGAGGCGACCCACTCGCTCGTGCCGTCGTCGAAGGCCTGCTGCTTCCAGATCGGGACGCGCTGCTTGACCTCGTCCACGAGCAGGCCGCACGCGGCGAACGCGTCGGCCCGGTGCGCGGAGGAGACGGCGCACGTGAGCGCGACGTCGCCGATCCCGAGCCGCCCGATGCGGTGCTCGACCGCGATCCGCACGTCCGGGTAGCGCGCCGACACGTCGAGCGCGACCTGCCGGATCGCCTGACGGGCGGCCGGGTGCGCGGAGTAGTCGAGCCAGAGGACGCCCTTGCCGTCGTCGTGGTCGCGGACGACGCCCTCGAAGGTGACGACGGCTCCCGCGTCGTCGGCGCGCACGGCGTCGGCGCAGTCCTCGACGCGGATCGCGCCGCCCGCGATGCGCGCGAAGAGCACGCGGTCGGCGGTCACGACGTCGCTCCGGCCGCGTCGTCGGCGCCAGGGACCGCGGTGTCCGCGGCCGGATCCGTGGCGGGGTGCACGGCGCCGCGGGCCTGCTCGAGGACGTGGTCGAGGATCCGGTCGAGCGCCCCGAGGCCGTCGCGCACGCCGCCCGGCGAGCCCGGCAGGTTCATGACGAACGCGCCGCCGGCGAGTCCCGCGTGCCCGCGCGTGAGCACGGCGGTGGGCGTATGGGCGACGCCCGTGCGGCGGGCCTCCTCCATGATCCCGGGGATCTTGAGGTCGAGCAGCGGCGCCGTCGCCTCGGGCGTGCGATCGGTGGGGGTGATGCCCGTGCCGCCCGTGGTGAGGATGACGCGCGCGCCGCCCGCGACGGCCTCGGCGAGCGCCGCGGCGACCCCGGGCCCGTCGGCGCGGACGACCGGCGCGCCCACCTCGAAGCCGCGCTCGGCGAGCCAGGCGACGATGACGGGACCCGTGCGGTCCTCGTACTCCCCCGCCGCGGCGCGCGTGGAGGCGACGATCACGACGGCGCGGCCGCGGGGATCCGCCGCGCTCACGGGCGGGCCCAGTCGCCGGACTTGCCGCCCTGCTTCTCGCGCACGAGCACGTCGGTGATCACGGCCCGCGCGTCCACCGCCTTGACCATGTCGTAGAGCGTGAGCGCCGCGACCGACGCCGCGGTGAGCGCCTCCATCTCGACGCCCGTGACGCCCGTCGTGCTCACGGACGCGACGACGGTGAGCCGGTCGTCGGCGCCCGCGATGTCGATCTCGATGCGGCCGATCGGCAGCGGGTGGCACAGCGGGATGAGGCTCGACGTCTGCTTCGCCGCCATGATCCCCGCGATGCGCGCCGTGCCGACGGCCTCGCCTTTGGGGAGGTCGCCCGCGATCACGGACGCCACCACCTCGGGCCGCGTGACGAGCACCGCCTGCGCGACGGCGCGGCGCTTCGTGACGGCCTTGTCGGTGACGTCGACCATGTGCGCGGATCCGTCCTGCCGCAGGTGGGTGAGGGACGGCGCGGCGGCGCTCGGGGCGGGATCAGTCATCGATGCTCCAGACGGTGGCGGGGTCGCCGGCCTCGAGCCGGTCGAGACCTGCGGGGATGTGGACGAGGTGGGTGGCGGTCGCGTACGCGTGCAGGAGGTGGGATCCGGGGCCCCCGACCGCGACGACCCGGCCGTCGGCGCCGAGGCGCCCGCGCCGCACCTGGTGCTTGCCGGCAGGCGAGTCGAGGGGCGCGGCGAGCGGCGCCTCGCAGGACGGGCGGTCGGGACGCGGGTGCCCGGCGAGCGCGCGCAGCACCGGCCGGAGGAACAGCTCGAACGAGACCAGGGCGCTCACGGGGTTGCCGGGGAAGGCGACCACGGGGATCCGCGCGCCGCCGACCTCCGCCGTCCCGAGCCCCTGCGGCCCGCCCGGCTGCACGGCGACGGAGACGAACTCGACGCCGCCGGTGAGCACGTCGCGCACGACCTCGTACGCGCCGGCGCTGACGCCGCCCGTGGTGAGGAGGAGGTCGATGCCGGGGGCGGCGTCGCGGATCGCGTCGCGCACGCGGTCGGCGTCGTCGGAGGCGACCCGCAGCGTCCGGACCTCCGCCCCGGCGGCCGCGAGCGCGGCGGCGAGCGCGACGGAGTTGGCGTCGTGGATCTGCCCGGGCGCCAGCTCCTCACCGGGCCCGCGCAGCTCCAGGCCGGTCGAGAGGAGGAGGACGACCGGTCGGCGGCGCACAGCGACGGTCGCGATGCCGGCCGAGGCGAGCACGCCCCAGTGGGCGGGGAGGAGGCGCCTGCCCGCGGCGACGAGCACGGCGCCCGCGGCGAGGTCGCTGCCCTGCGCGCGGACGAAGGCGCCCGGATCCACGGGGGCGGCGAAGGAGACGGTCGCGTCGGTCGCGTCCTCGTCGACGAAGCGGTCGGGGATCGCGGCCTCGATGGGCACGATCGCGTCGGCGCCGGGCGGGACGGGGGCGCCGGTCATGCAGGGCGCCGCGGTGCCGGGAGCGAGGGGCGCGGGGGCGACGCCCGCGGGGATCCGCGCGGCGATGCGGAGGACGGCCGGATCCGCGTCGCTCGCGCCCGCGAGGTCGGCCGCGCGCACCGCGTAGCCGTCCATCTGCGAGTTGCGGAACGGCGGCAGGTCGAGCGGGCTCGTGACGTCGCCGGCGAGCACGCGGTCGGCGTAGCGGTGCGGATCCGCGGCGAGCGCCTCCGCGGAGACGGGCAGCTCCTCCGCGGGGAGGTCGGCGAGCGGGGCGAGGAGCGCGGACACGGCCGCGCGGTGCTCGTCGACCGTGCGTCGTCGTCGGTCCGCGGGGCGGTCGGGGGTCATCACCCCATCATCCCCGACGCGGCCGCGTCCTCTCCCGTCGCCGCCGGATCCCGATGCGCGGTCGTCCTCCCTCGCCGTCCGCGCCCCGGACACGGGCCTTGCCGTCGCGGTCCGGGCGCGGGACCCTGAGCGCATGGATCCGCACGAGCGCCGCGCCGCCGTCCGCCGCCGCGTGGTCGCCGCGATCGGCGCCGTGCTGCTCTCCGCCGCGCTCGCGCTGGGCGTCGCCGGGGTGGTCGTCTACACGGGCGGATCCGACCTCGGCCTGCTCGTGCTCGTCGCGGCCCTCGCGCTGCTCACGGCGGGCGCGGGCCTGGTCGTCTCCGCCGTGCGATCCGCCGCGGACCGCCCGCGCTGACCCCTCGCTCCTCCCCAGGGCGCGGGACCGGATCCGTGTCCGCGTCCCGAAGCCGCCCCTGCCGCGCGGCGCCCGGCCGTCCTAGGGTCGGAGGATGACCATCGCCGCCCGCGGGCAGACCCTCGTCGACCTCCACACCGCACCCGAGCTCCTGAGGGTGGTGAACGTGTGGGACGCCATCACGGCCGCCGCCATCGGCGCGCTCCCCGAGACCAAGGCGCTCGCCACCGCGAGCCACTCCATCGCCGCCACCTTCGGCTACGAGGACGGCGAGAGGATCCCGCTCGACCTCCACCTCGACATGATCGGCCGCATCGTCGCCGCCGTCGAGCAGCCCGTCTCCGCCGACCTCGAGTCGGGCTACGGGGACGCGGGCGAGACGATCCGCCGCGCCATCGGCGTGGGCGTCGTCGGCGCGAACCTGGAGGACGGCATGCGCCCCCTCGACGACTCGATCCGCGCGGTCGAGGCCGCCGTCGCAGCCGCGCAGGCCGAGGGCGTGCCGTTCGCGCTCAACGCCCGCACCGACGCGTACGTGCTGGGCGGCGACCGCGACCGGTCCGACATCCTGGCCGACGCCGTCGAGCGCACGCGCGCCTACATGGCCGCCGGCGCCACGAGCGTCTTCGTGCCCGGCCCGCTCACGGAGGACGAGGTGCGCACCCTCGTCGACGCCGTCGGCCCGCAGCGCCTCACCGTCATCGGCATCCCCGGATCCCTCTCCCCCGCGCGCTTCGAGGAGCTCGGCGTCGGCCGCATCTCCTACGGCCCGTGGACCCAGCGCGTCGCGCTCACGGCCCTGCAGGACACGGCGAAGGACCTCTACGCGGGCGGCGTGCTGCCCGAGGGGACGCGGCCGCTCAACTGAGCGGATCCCGCGCCTCGGGTCGACCGGAGCAGCAGGGCGGCGCACAGCACCAGCGCGCCGCTCTGCACCGCGGCCGACATCAGGTACGGCATCGCGCAGGCGGCCCCGACGAGCGCCGCGCCCGCGACCCCGAGGGCGCGGATCCGCATCACCCGGCCGCGCGCCCGAGCGGCGACGACCTGCGCCACCGCGGCCGTCCCGAAGAGCGCGACCGGCAGGATGGCGAGCCCCGGGCGTCGTGCGACGACCTCGGCGAGGTCGCCATGCTCGCACAGGAGCAGGACGAGCGCGGCCGTCACCCCGAGCGGCACGGGGGCGAGCGCGGCCGCGTGCCGGCCCAGCGCATCGGCCTGGATGCGTCGGGCGCCGCGCGCGATGCGCGCGGTCGTCGCCGCCGCGAGGAACGTGACCACGGCCGTCACCCCGAGCCCCGGCAGCAGAAGCGAGAGGCCGTCCACCTCGAACCCGGTGGACGAGGCCCGGATCCGCGCGGCGAGCATCACGCTCCCGCCCGCCGTGACGACGCCCGCGAGGCCCAGCACCACGAGGACGGTCACGAGGCGCCCCACCGGGACGGCGGTCCGGTCGGGCGGCGCGTCGGCGGTGCTCATCGCCCCAGTCCAGCACGCGGACGACGCCCGGGCATCCGCCGCGGGTCGCGTCCTGCGCGCACCCACCGTGCCCCTGATTGACTGGGTCGACGACCCGAGGAGTCCCATGACCGACACCACCGCACCCGCATCCGCCCCGCGCGCCGACATCGGCGTCATCGGCGGATCCGGCCTCTACGCCCTGCTCGACCCCGCGACGAGCACGTCGCACCGCATCGAGACGCCGTTCGGCCCGACCTCGAGCGAGGTCGCCGTCGGCGAGCTGGCGGGCCGCCGCGTCGCGTTCCTCACCCGGCACGGCGCCGACCACTCGGTCGCGCCGCACCTCATCGACTACCGCGCGAACATCTGGGCGCTGGCGTCGCTCGGGGTCTCCGCCATCGTGTCGTCGTCCGCGGTCGGCGGCGTCTCGCCGGACTACCCGCCGGGATCGCTCGTGCTCACCGACCAGCTCCTCGACCGCACGTGGGGCCGGCCCGACACGTTCTTCGACCAGGGCGTCGTGCAGCACCTGTCGGCCGCGGATCCCTTCGACCCCGAGCTGCACGCCCTCGCGGCCGCCGCGCTCGTCGAGCTCGAGGGCGGCGACAAGGCGGATCCCGCGGGGCCGCTGCGCACGTCGGGCACCGTCGTCGTGATCCAGGGCCCGCGCTTCTCCACCCGCGCCGAGTCGCTCTGGTTCCGCCAGGCGGGCGCGCACATCGTGAACATGACGCAGTACCCCGAGGTGGTGCTCGCGTCGGAGCTGAACATCGGCACGGTCAACCTGTCGTTCGTCACCGACGCGGACGCGGGCCTCGCGCCGCTGCCCGGCGAGCAGGGCGACGCCGTCACGGCCGACCTCGTGTTCACGCGCCTGAGGGAGGCGCAGCCGCGCATCGTGCGGGCCATCGAGGCGGTCGTCCGGGCGATCCCCGACGACTACCGCGGACGCCCGCTCATCGACGCGGACGCGGTCGCGTCCGTGCTCGCCCGGCCCGTCACCGGCGCGACCGGCGCGCGCTCGTGAGCGACGGGATCCTCCTCGTCACGGGAGGCGCCGGCTTCATCGGCGGCGCGATCGTGCAGGCCGCGCTCGAGGAGGGCCGGCGCGTGCGCGTGCTCGACTCGCTGCGCGCCGACGTGCACGGCGGCGAGCCGGAGGTCGACCCGCGCGTCGAGCTCGTGCGCGGCGACGTCACGGATCCCGACGCCGTCGCCGGCGCCCTCGACGGCGTCGACCTCGTGTGCCACCAGGCCGCGAAGGTCGGCCTCGGCGTCGACTTCCTCGACGCGCCCGACTACGTGACGACGAACGACGGCGGCACCGCGATCCTCCTGGCCGGGATGACCCGCGCGGGCATCGACCGGCTCGTGCTCGCGAGCTCGATGGTCGTCTACGGCGAGGGTGCCTACGCGGGCGCCGACGGCCCGGTGCGCCCGCCCGCGCGCCGCGTCGCCGACCTCGACGCCGGGATGTTCGATCCCCTCGATCCCGCGACGGGCGAGCCGCTCGTCCCCACGCTCATCGGCGAGGACGTGCCGCTGGATCCGCGCAACGTCTACGCCACCACCAAGCTCGCGCAGGAGAACCTCGCGAGCTCGTGGACCCGCGCCACCGGCGGTCGTGCGGCCGCGCTCCGGTACCACAACGTCTACGGCCCCGGCATGCCGCAGAACACGCCCTACGCGGGCGTCGCGTCGCTGTTCCGCTCCGCCCTCGCGCGCGGCGAGGCGCCGCGCGTGTTCGAGGACGGCCGGCAACGCCGCGACTTCGTGCACGTGCGCGACGTCGCCGGCGCGAACCTCGCCGCGCTCGCCTGGACCGGGACCCACGAGGCCGGGTCGTTCCGCGCCTTCAACGTCGGCAGCGGCACCGTGCACACCATCGGCGAGATGGCGGAGGCGCTCGCGCGGGAGGCCGGCGGATCCGCGCCCGTCACCACGGGCGAGTACCGGCTCGGCGACGTCCGGCACATCACGGCGTCGTCCGAGCGCCTGCGCACGGAGCTCGGCTGGGAGCCGCGCATGACCTTCGAGGAGGGCATGCGCGAGTTCGCGACGGCGCCGCTGCGGAGCGCGGTGGTCTGACTCGGCCGCGCGCGGATCCGGCGACGACCGGATCCGCCCCGCCTCGCGCCCGGCTCCCCCGCGAGTCGTACCCGGGTGCCGCTCGGGCGGGGATCGCGGCACCTGCGGCCGACGAGATCCGCGCGGCCCGCGCACGAGACTGGGGGCATGACCTCCGCATCGCCTCGCAGCGTGAGCCGCCGATTCGGCATCGCCCTCGTCGCCGTCGCCGGCGCCGCATCGTTCGCCCTCGCGGGCTGCTCGGGCATCACCGACGACATCGCCGACATCTACGCCATCACCTACGAGGTGACGACCTCAGGACCCGCCGACGGCGGCCTGGCCGACGTGTCGTACGCCGAGGCCTCGCACCGCGGGCGCCCGTCGATCGTGAAGGAGGTCGGCCAGGCGTCGCTCGCGCCCGGCGACGACTCGGCGAGCTCCATCTGGTCGGTCGAGTCGGTCGTCACCGCGGAGGACTGGGCCTTCGTGCAGGCCACCCCGGTCGACGGCGAGGTGCTGACCTGCCGGATCCTCGTCGACGGCGTCACGGAGATCGCCACCTCCACCGCGGCCGCCGGCCAGCCGGTCACCTGCCAGGTCCCGACCGCGCCGTTCGGCTGAGCGCGCCAGGCGCGGGGAGTGCCGAGACCGCGCCGACCGCGGGGATCGCGCCGACCGCCCTCGCGGCCGGCGCGATCCGTACCGCTCAGTACTTGGCGGACTGCCCGCCGTCGATCGGCAGCACGGCCGCGTTCACGTACGCCGCGTCGTCCGAGAGCAGGAACGCGACGACCGACGCGATCTCGTCCGCCTCGCCGTAGCGCTTCGTCGGGTTGCCCTGGATGAACTCCTCGGCGGCGCCGCGCGGGTCGTCGGCGCTGATCTGCTTCATCGACTCCTCGACCATGGGGGTCCAGATGGCGCCGGGCGCGATCGCGTTGATCCGGATGCCGAACTGGCCGTACTCGACGGCCGAGTTGCGCGTGAGGCCGACGACGCCGTGCTTGGCGGCCGCGTAGCCGGACTGGTTGCCGACGCCGCGGATCCCGCCGACGCTCGCCGTGTTGACGACCATGCCGGAGCCCTGCGCGCGCATGACGGCGAGCACCTTCTCGAGGCCGAGGAACACGCCGCGGAGGTTGATCGCGACGACCTTGTCGAACTCGCTCGCCGTGAAGTCCTCGGTGAGGTTCTGGCGGCCCTCGATGCCCGCGTTGTTGAAGAACCCGTCGATGCGGGCGAAGCGCTCGACGGTCCGGTCGACGTACGCGGCGACGTCGGACTCCTGGGACACGTCGGCGATGACGGTGAGGATCTCGGTGTCGGGCGAGCCGGAGCGGACGGCCTCGACGGTCGCGGCGAGGCCCTTCTCGGAGATGTCGACGAGCGCGAGCCGCGCGCCCTCGGCGGCGAGGCGGACGGCGGCGGCGCGGCCGAGGCCGGATCCTCCGCCGGTGATGAGGACGACCTTGTCGGTGAAGCGGGTGGTGGTCATGGGGTCTCCTGACGAGTCGGGGACGGCGGCCCGCGTCTCGTGGGCGGAGCCACTGATCCATGCGATCGCATGAACATCCCTACCGTAGGTCGGTTTCCTGGACGCGCGCTCCGTGCGCCGGCCGCAGCTCGGTCTGCCGCCGCTCCATCCGCTTCCGCACCGCGACGAAGACGAGCCCGGCCAGCACGATGTGCACGAGCACCAGCGCGATCGCGTCGGGCTCGACGAACGCCACGTCCCAGCCCGACGACGCCCAGCCCATGCCGCCCAGCAGCGCGCGGGTCACCGTGAGCTGCGTCCAGTGGAACGCCATCGCGACGAGGAGCGCGCCCTCCATCGGGATCCGCCGCGCGGCGACGAGCGCGAGGCCGAACAGGACGAGCTGGAGCACGTAGGCGATCGCGTCGCTGCCCTCGGGTATCGGCGTGAAGGCGCCGGTGTCGGATCCCGCGACGGTCCGGACGATCCAGCGGCCGGACTCGATGACGAGGCCGATCGCTGGGAAGAGGGCGGTGGTCACGACCGTGGCGACGACGAGCCCGGTGCCGTCGCGGAGGTTCGTCCACATGTAGCCGCGGAGGGCGAGCTCCTCCGGGATCGCCTCGTAGAGCGCGAGGACGACGCCGTTCAGGAGGAGGAACCCGGCGAAGGCGGCGAGGTCGAAGCCGTCGACGCGGATCCAGCCGAGGAGACCGGCCGGGACCCACACGACCGCGCCCGTCACCGCGCCCACCCCGACGCCCAGCGCGATCGGCCGGCCGATCCGCCGCGACAGGCCGAGGCCGGCGAGGCTCCGCCGGTCGAGCCGCCTCCGCAGCAGGACGACGGCGGGCACGACGAGCGCGGACATCAGCACGGCCTGCAGCACGACCTTCGGGAGCAGGCCGCCCCCGGTCGCCTCCGTCACCGCCTCCGCGATGCCGATGGCGAGGCCGAGCCCCGCGCCGAGCGCGATCCAGGCGAGGAGCGCGACCGCGACGGCGCGGATCCACGGCTGGGGGCGACGCGTCTGCGGGCCGAGGCGCGGATCCGCGGGGACGACGGCCGCGTCGTCGCGGTCGGCGGACGCGGAGCGGGCAGCGGAGGAGGGGCGGGCGGATGCGGGCACGGGACTCGTCTCGTCGGCGGGCGGTGTCGGGGACCTCCCGGCCATGCTGGCCGCCGGATCCCCGGCGCGCGACCCCGACGGGGGTGCGGCCCGCATCTGGGGCGCGGGATCAGGCCGCGGGCGCCCCCGCCGTCCCGCCCGCCGACGTCCCCTGCTCCGTGAAGTCGAACACCAGCACCCCCTGCGGATCCGGCGCGAGCAGCGGCCCCACGAAGGCCTTGAAGGCGGCGTGCTGCGCGTCGATGCGGGACGGATCCGCGATCAGCGGCTCGCCGAGGTACAGGTTGCGGTCGCCCTCCGAGGAGAAGGTCAGCACGAAGCCGAGCTCGAAGCCGCGGCCGACGCCCTCGGGGCTGGACTGCCGTCCGGCGTGCAGCGAGCGGATGTAGGGGCCCGTGCCGTCCGGGTGCGGCGAGTCGGCGAGCGCCCGGAAGCGGCGCTCCACCTCGTCGCGGTCGGCGGGCGTCGCGTCGTCCCGGAGCCGGAAGAGCACGACGTGGTGGACGAGCCCGGGGACGTGGTCGCGGGCGGTGAGCTGGGCGTCGGTGAGGGCGGGGCGGTCGTCGTTGGTCATGTCCGGATCCTGGCCCGATCCGGCCGCGACGGCGCGGTCAGGAGGCGGGCGATCCGGCGGTGGCGCCCGCGCATCCGGCTCGCGCGGCCGCCGGGCCGTGACCCGGACGGGGCCTCGCCGTGGCGGATCCGCCGTCGTAGCCTGAGCGGTACCCGCCCATCGCCCGGCCGCGGCGCCCGGGACCGCGACGAGGAGGCCGCATGACCGACCCGCTCGACGCCCCCGACGTCGCGCTCGCCCGGCGCCTCCGCGACGACCCCGAGGCCGCGCGGCGCCTGGAGGAGCTCCGGCGCTCCGCGTACGGGCGCGACGGATCCACCGCCCCGCTCGTGGAGGTCCCCGCCGCCCTCCGCGCGCGCACCGGCTACGAGGAGGCCGAGCTCCCGGCGCCGCTCGTGGCTCTCCTCGCGGACGAGGCGCGGCTCGTCGACGAGGGCGCGACCCTGCTGGCGGCCGAGCGGCCCGTGGTCGCGACGGCGGACGCGGCGGTGCCCTCGGACGACGCCGACGACGAGACGACGGACGCCCCCTTCCCCGCGGCCTCGCGTCGCCGGGTGCTCCGGCGGGGTCCGCTCGCCGGGCTCGTCGCCGGCGTCCTCGTGCTCGCGGGCCTCGGCGTCGCCTCCGCGGCGGGCGCCTTCGACGCCGGCCGCACCACCGCGTCGCCCCCGACCTCCGAGGACGTCGGCTCCGCGGTGACCTCGACCGCCACCCCGCGCGGGCAGGCGATGGGCACGCCCGACGGCCGACGCGGGTCCGCCGTCCCCGACTTCACCGCGGATCCGCCCGTCCGGGTCCCGCCGACCGACGCGGAGGTGGCCGACGACCTGCGGGTGCGCGCCGACCAGGCGTGGGAATACGTGCTCGAGCAGCAGCCCGCCGCGGTGCGTCCCGACGTGGGCACCGAGCGCGTGATCGACGATGAGGAGGACTACGCCGAGCAGCAGGTGGCCTGCCTGCGCGACGCGGGCGTCTCCGCGTACATGATGGGGCAGGACGGCTTCAGCATCACGGACGGGGATCCGGTCGCCGTCTACACCTGCGCGGTCCGCTTCCCGCTGCGCGACGTCGGCGCGCGCACCGATGCCGAGCTCGCCTACATCCACGACTACTACCTCGCCTTCCTCATCCCCTGCTACGCGGCGGAGGGGAGGCCGTACGTCGGCGAGATCCCCGCCGTCGACGACTTCATCGCCGAGGTGCGCGCCGAGCGCCCCTGGACGCCGTTCCCCGACGCCATGGACGAGCGGCTGGCCGCCGCGTGCCCGGTGCTCCCGGCGGCCTACCGGTGACGGAGCCCGTCACCCCCGCCGACGCCCTCCGCCGCCGCCTGCGGGACGACCCGGACGCCGCACGCGCCCTCGCCGCCCTCCGCCGTGCGGCCTACGGGCGCGCGCTCGACGACGCGCCGCCGGTGGACGTGCCCGAGGAGGTCCGGCGCGCATCCGGGATCGAGGCCGACGCGCTCCCCGCCCCGCTCGTCGCGCTGCTGGTCGAGGAGCACCGCCTCGCGGGCGAGGGGCGCGAGCTGCTCGCGGCCGAGGCGCGAGCCGCCGAGGCACGGGCGGCCGCCGGCCCGACGGACGCGGTCGCCGCGGCGCGAGCAGCCGCAGACCCGGCGGACGCGGTCAGCGCGTCGCGGGAGGCCGACGGCACCCGCGTCCCGCCCGGGGAGCCCGCGACGGCCGACGCCCGCGGCCCGCTCCTGCCGCGCCGCCCCCGGATCCTCCGCCCTGGCCCGATCACCGCGCTCCTGGCGGGCGCGCTGCTCGTCGTCGGGCTGGGCATGGCGTTCACCTCCGGCCTCCTCACCGACGACGACAGCTGGCGCTCCCAGGAGCCGACGTCGACGCCGGGCCCGCCGAGCACACCGGATCCCCGCGTCGGGATGCCGGTGCCCGCGTTCACGGCGGAGCCGCCGGCTGCGATGCACGCGGACCTCACCGACGTGCAGACCGTCGCGGCCCTGCGGGAGAGCGCGGACGGCGAGTGGCAGCGGGTCCTCCAGGAGCGGCCGGACGCGGTGCGCCCCGACGTGCCGGTCGAGCGGATCCTCGCGGGCGAGGAGTGGGTGCGGCAGCAGGCAGCGTGCCTCGGCGAGTCGGGCGTGCGCGTGCAGGTGATCGGGACGGGCGACGACGTGCGGCTCGGCACCGACTCCGCGGATCCGGTCGTGCGGTACGTCTGCCAGGTCCGCTTCCCCGTCGCGCCGCAGGGTCCGCTCACGGACGCCGCGCTCGGCTGGCTGCACGACTACTACGTCGACTTCCTCATCCCCTGCTATGCCTCCGCGGGCGAGCCGTACGAAGGCGAGGTCCCGGACCGCGACGCGTTCATCGCGGACATCCGCGCAGGCGGGGCGTTGCTGCCCATGTCGCCCGAGACCGTAGCGTCGTTGGAGTCCCGCTGCCCGAGCGTGCCCGCAGGCTTCCGCTGACCCGCCGCCGCGCCTCCTGAGGACGCTTCTCAGCACGGTTAGGGTGGACGCCGTGCGCGCCCCCCTCGGACCCCGGCCCCGCGCCACCGGTCCGCGATGACGGATCGGCACAGCCCCTTCGGCCCGGACGACGACGGCGCCTCGCCCTTCGACCGGCCCGCGCGCCCGCCGCGGCCTCGCCGGGAGCGGGCCCGGGCCCGGCGCGCGGAGCACGACGCGGAGGGATCCGCGCCCGCGACCGCCCCCGCCACGACGACCGCGACCCTCACCGCATCGCCCCCGCCGGCCGCGGCCGACCACGGCCACCCGCACGACCACGGCACCCCGCGCCCCTCCCCCACCGGCATCCGCACCGGCCTCGCGACGGGCCTCACCCTCGTCCTCCTGCTCCTCGCCCTCCGCGCCGCCTCCCCGGCGCTCGGCGACGGCCTGCTGCCCGACCGGATCCAGGACCTCGTCACCCTCTCCGTGAGCGTCATCGTCGAGTCGCTGCCGTTCGTGATCCTCGGCATCGTGCTGTCGATCGTCGTGCAGGTGTGGGTGCCGCCCGGCGTCATCGAGCGCCGCCTGCCGCGGAACCCGTTCGCGCGCCGCGCCTGCATCTCGTTCCTCGGCATGGCCCTGCCCGTCTGCGAGTGCGGCAACGTGCCGCTCGCGCGCGGCCTCGTGGTGCGCGGCTTCACGGTGCCGGAGTCGATCACGTTCCTGCTGGCGGCGCCGATCCTCAACCCGATCACCATCATCACGACGCACGCGGCCTTCGGCTGGGACGGCTGGATCCTCGTGGCCCGCCTCGTCGGCGGCTTCCTCATCGCGAACGTCGTCGGCTGGCTGTTCAGCCTCCACCCCGAGCCCGACCGCCTCCTCACTGACGAGTTCCGCGCCGAGTGCGCCCTGCCGGATCCGCACGCCCACGCCGGCGGGCGCGTCCGGAAGTCGATCTCGCTGTTCGGCCGCGAGGCGACGACGATCATGCCGGCGCTCGTCGTCGGATCCCTGCTGGCCGGCCTCATCCAGGTCGCGGTGCCCCGCGAGGTGCTCGTCACGCTCGGCGGCAGCCCGATCCTCTCGGTGCTCGCGCTGATGCTCCTGGCGTTCGTCGTCTCGGTCTGCTCCAACGTCGACGCGTTCTTCGTGCTCTCGTTCGGATCCGTGTTCCTGCCCGGCGGCATCGTCGCCTTCCTCGTGTTCGGGCCGGTCATCGACGTCAAGATGCTCGCGCTCATGCGCACCACCTACTCGACCCGCACGCTCGTGATGATCACCTCGGTCGTCGCGCTGATCAGCCTCGCGCTGGGATGGGGTGTCAATGCGATCGCCTGACGACCGTGAGCCGCGCGACCGGGAGCTCCGCGACCCGCAACCCCGCGACCGCGCCGCGAGCCCGCTCCGCCTGGCCATCCGCCGACTGGCCGCGGGCGGCCGCGCCTCCTCCACCGTGGGGCTCGTGCTGCTCGCGGCCTGCATCGTCTCCACGCTGTGGCTCGCGGTCACCGGCCAGCTCGGCCTCTACATCCACCCGCGCTACTTCGTCTTCACGGGGATCATGGCGGTCATCGGCCTCGTCGCGACGGTCGCCGGCTTCGCGCTCCGCCCCGCCGACGCCGCGGAGGAGCACGACCACGACCACGGATCCGCCGAGCCGGCGCCCGGCCGCGCCTCCCTCCGCGCCCGCGCCTCCCGCGTCGCGATCGCGGGCGTCGTGACCGCCACGGTCGTCGCCGTCCTCGTCCTCCCGCCGCGCACGCTCACCACGAGCACCGTGACGCAGCGCGCCCTCAACTCGAGCACGGTCGCCTCCGACGCGGCGCCCGACGAGGAGCTCCTCGGCACGAGCGACTTCTCCACGCTGGGCGTCCGGGACTGGTCGCAGCTGCTCGCGCAGACCACGGATCCGACGTTCTTCACCTCGAAGTCCGTCGACATCACGGGCTTCGTCAGCGCCGACCCGGACGACCCCGACGACGTCTTCTACGTGACCCGCTTCGTCGTCACGTGCTGCGCCGTCGACGCCCAGCCCGTCGGCGTGCCCGTGTACCAGCCCGGCTGGAGCTCGACGCTCGAGACGGACGAGTGGGTGCGCGTCCAGGGCCCGTTCGCGTCCAATCCGAGCGCGAGGAGCCGGCAGCCGCTCGCGGTGATGCCGCAGGGCGTCCAGCAGGTCGACCAGCCCGCCGACCCCTACGTCTACTGAGCCGACCGTGACGAGCACCGCCGCCTCCCCGCGCGCCTTCCGCCGGGCGTTCACCGCCGTGATCCTCGTGCTCGTGCTGGCGTGCGGCGCCCTGCTCGCGATCGCCGGCAGCCAGGGGCCGCGGCTCGTGCGCACGGACGTGGATCCGCTCGCCGTCGTGCAGCAGTCCCGGCAGCGGCTCGTGCTGGCCGCGAACCGGCCGATCCAGGCCGTCGACGCGTCGCGCATACGGATGGAGCCCGGCGCCGACTTCACCGTCGACACGCAGGCCGACCGCATCATCATCGACTTCACCCGCCCGCTCGCGTACGACGCCGAGTACTCGGTCGCGATCGACGGCGTGCAGGGCGTCGGCGGCGGCCCCGCGTCCGACCTCCGCACCTCCTTCCGCACCGGCGATCCCGGCATGTACGTGCTCGTGCGCGGCGGCGAGCAGCAGGCCGACCGGATCCTGCGGCAGAGCGTGGCCGGCACGGGCGACGGCGCCAGCGGCGTGGTGTTCCAGGCCACGAGGATCCAGGAGTACGCGGTCGTCGGGAACTCGCTCGTCGTGGCGACCCTGCAGGACGACGGCACGAACGGCCTCGTGCTCGCGGCGCTCGACGGGAACGGCCAGGTCGACCTGCCGCTCCCCGGGGCCGGCACGCTGCAGGACCTGCACGCGGAGGACACGGGCACCACGGTCGGCTTCCGCTTCACGAGCGCCGACGGCGGACCCTACGCCGACACGCTCATGGTCGACGACGTGGCGGCCGGCGCCGCGCCCACGCCCGTGGTCGGGCTCGACGGGAGGGAGCTGAGCGTCCTCGCCTGGGGGTTCGTGCCCGGCCGCCCGCAGCTCGTCGCGCAGGAACAGGACGGCGACCTCTACCTCGTGACGGTCGACGGATCCGCTCCCATCGTCCCGCTCGGCCGGCACGGCACGCTCGGCCCGTTCTCGGCCGACGGCACCCGGCTCGCGGTCACCGATCCCGGCTCGACGATCGAGATCGACCTGCGCACGGCCCAGCAGACGGCGCTGCCCACCGAGGCAGGCGGCGCCGACCTCCGGTACGACGGCGCGATCTCGTTCGTGCCGGGCGATGACGGCGCGGTGCTCCGCGTGCGCACGACGCTGGATCCCGCGACCGGCACCGCGACGCAGCGCCTCATCGTGGCGCGCGACGGGACAGCGAGCGACGTCTACGTGCCCGCGGACCCGGCGACCCGCATCACGGGCCTCTCGGTCACCCCGAACGGCCGCTTCGCGCTGCTGGAGACGGTGCCGGATCCCGCCCGCGGCGCGAGCGACGGCTACCCGCGGGACCCGCACGACACCACGGCGACCACGCTCCTCGTCGAGCTCGCCACCGGCACGGTGACCCGCAGCGTCGCGGGCGTCGAGGTCACGATCGGCTGACGCGCGTGCGCTGACCCGTCGCCGCCCGCGTGGCGGAGGATGGGCGCATGACGCATCCCGCCGTGACCGACATCGCCGCCGAACTCCGCGAGGTGACCGCGCACTGGACGCCCCGGGTCGTCGGGCGGGTGAACGACCAGTACGTGAAGGTCGCGAAGCTGCTCGGTGAGCTCACGTGGCACGCGCACGACGCCGAGGACGAGATGTTCCTGGTCGTCTCCGGCCGGCTCCGGATCCAGCTGCCCGACGACCAGGAGGTCGTGCTCGGGCCCGGCCAGTTCCACGTCGTGCCGCGGGGCGTTCCGCACAACCCGGTCGCGGACGAGGAGGTGGAGATCGTCCTGGTCGAGACCGTCACGACCGCCCACACGGGCGACGTGATCGTGCCGGGCACCGTGCCGCTGGAGCGCCAGGTGGGCGACTTCCGCTGAGGCGAGGGGCGTCGGGCGACCACGACCGACCGGCACCCGACCCCGGACGCGCCGACGGCCCCGGCTCCCGGAGAGGGAGACGAGGCCGTCGATGCGTTCCGCTGTGATCGCAGGTGGTGCGTCCCGGCTGGGCCGGGTGGGTGCTACTTGGTGTTGACGGTGATCTTGGCGATGCCGACGACGAGCTGGTCGGTGACCGCGTCGGTGCCGAAGGTGCTGTTGAGCAGGGCGGCGGCGTCGGGGCTGACCTTGACGGTGGTGCCCTCGAGGACGGCGTTGTCGCCCTCCATCTGGAGGGGCTTCAGGGTCGTGCCGTCGAGGTTGAAGATGTAGACGTCGTTCATGACCGCGCCGTCGCCGACCTGGACCGAGCCGGTGAGGCGGCTGGTGCCGGGGTCGATGACGAAGTCGGTGAGCTTCACGACGGTGTCGCCGGCGGTGAGGCTGATGCCGGAGCCGGCGTGGTCGATCTCGCCCTGGACGTAGGGGCGGTAGGACTGCTCGGGGTCGAAGTACTTCACGTTGCCGCCGGTGATGGGGAACGCGAGGGTGCCGGTGGCGCCGTCGAGGGTCGCGCCGCCGATGACGCCGGGGGTCAGGCCGAGCGTCGTGAGGGCGCCGGTGAAGCCGGAGTCGAGGGTGACCTGCGTGTTCACGCCGGTGAGGGTCGGGATCGTCGCGAGCGGCGTCGGGTTGGCCTCGGTCGTCGCGGTCGCCGACGGGGCGGAGGACGCGGAGGACGAGGGGGTCTCGGCGGGGGTCGAGCAGGCCGCGAGGCCGACGACGAGGAAGCCCGCGGTGGCGAGGCCGAAGACGGACTTGGTGAGGTTGCGCATGGGATTTCCTTCGCTGTGTGGACTGGGGATCCGCCCGGTTCCCCGGGCGACACAGGGACTTCGGCGCCGCGGCGGAACGGGTTGGGGCGGGTTCTCCTTTCCCAGGTGAACGCCAGGTTGAGGACCCGATCCCCCGGGATCACGGGGATCGACGGTGCGGCACGACGGATCCGCCTGTTGACATCCGACAGTCGCCGATATATCGTCGCTACATCGCGACAGAACGCCGCGATCCCCGACATCTCCCGACCGGAAGGAGCGCTCATGCGCACCCACGACCACGACGACCACCTGTCGTCCCCCTCCTCCGACGGCGTCCCCGCCGACAGCCACGAGCCCCGCATGCAGCACCACCGCGGCGGGCGCCCGCGCATCATGCCCGGCCACCCCCTGGCCCGCGGCTTCCGCCCCGGAGACGGCCCGGGCTTCCCCGGGTTCCCGGGCTTCCCCGGCATGGGCGGCTTCGGCGGCCCCGGCTTCGGCCCGGGTCGCGGACGCGGCGGACGGGGTCGCGCCCGCCGCGGCGACGTCCGCCTCGCGATCCTCTCCCTGCTCGCCGACGCGCCCTCGAACGGCTACGGCCTCATCACCGGCATCGCCGCGAAGACCGAGGGCGCCTGGCGGCCGAGCCCCGGATCCGTCTACCCCACGCTCCAGCAGCTCGTCGACGAGGACCTCATCGTCGCCGACGAGACGGGCGCCAAGAGCGTCTACTCCCTCACCGACCAGGGCCGCGCCCACGTCGAGGAGAACAAGGACGAGATCGACGCCGCCTGGGCCGCCACCACCGACAAGTCCGAGGGCGAGGACGCGTTCCAGACGAGCCTCATGAAGCTCATGGGCGTGGTGAAGCCCCTCATGCACGACGCGACCGACGCCCAGCGCCAGGCCGCGGCGGCGAAGCTCGACGAGACGCGGCGCGCGCTGTACGCGATCCTCGCCGACTGATCCGCGCCGGCCTGCAGGCCCCCGCACGACGACGGCCCCCGCTTCTGCGGGGGCCGTCGTCGTGCGTGCGGGTGGGTCAGCGGATCGCCGCTCCCGTGTCAAGGTCGTCGCCGGCCTCGAGGTCGGGGCCGTCCGACTCGGTGATGTCGATGCCGAGGCCGCCGTCCGCGTCGTCGCCGCCGTCGTCGACCGGGTCGTCGTCGAGCGGCACGACGCGCTCGGCGTCGACGGCCTCCGACGCGTCCCGGGTGTCGGCCCCGACGAGCTCCTCCTCGTCGACGCCGGTGTCGTCCAGGTCGCGGTCCGCGGGGTCGCGGGGGTTCTCGATGTCGCTCACGGTTCACTCCTTCGCTCGTCGATGCGGCGCGATCGCGCCGTCCCTCGACGGTACGCGCCCCGGCTCCGCGCGTGCTGGCCGGCGGCATCCGGAGGCCGACGCGAGCCCGGCGGTGATCAGCCGACGGAGACGCTGATGCGGTGCCAGCCCGTCGCGCCGTCGGGGGCGGGCGGCGCCTCGTCGGAGGTCTGCGTCGCGCCCGTCGTGTCGGTGGCGCGCACCTCGACGCTGTGGGATCCGCTCGCCGCGTCCCACGCGTACGACCACTGCCGCCAGGTGTCGCTGCCCACGCCGTCGCCCAGCGTCGCCTCGGCCCAGTCGCCTTCGTCGACGCGCACCTCCACCTTCTCGATGCCGGTGTGCTGCGCCCAGGCCATGCCGGCGATCGCGGTGCGTCCCGCGTCGACGCGCGCGCCCGAGCGCGGGGTGTCGATGCGCGAGCCGGTCTTGATGGGGCCGCGCTCGGTCCAGCCGCGGGTCGACCAGTAGGCGACGTCCTCGGCGAAGGTCGTGACCTTGAGCTCGGTGACCCATTTGGTCGCGGAGACGTAGCCGTAGAGGCCGGGCACGACCATCCGCACGGGGAAGCCGTGCTGCTGCGGCAGGGGCTCGCCGTTCATGCCGACCGCGAGGATCGACGCGCGGTCGGGATCCGTGAGCGCCTCGAGCGGCGTGCTCGCGGTCCAGCCGTCCTGGCTCGTGGAGAGCACCATGTCGGCGTCGGCGGTCGGACGGGCGCGCTCGAGCAGGAGCCGGATCGGGTAGCCGAGCCACAGCGCGTTGCCGATGAGGTCCCCGCCGACCTCGTTGGACACGCAGGTGAGGGTGGTCACGTGCTCCTCGAGCGGCAGGGCGAGCAGCTCCGCGAACGTGATCTCGACCTCCTCCTCGACCATGCCCGTGATGCGGAGGCGCCAGGAGGCCGCGTCGACCGACGGCACCTGCAGCGCGGTGTCGATGCGGTAGAAGTCGTCCGCGGGCGTGAGGAACGGCGCGAGGCCGGGCACGCCGAGCTCGGCGGAGGCGGGGATCGCGGCGGCCGGCGTCGCGGCGCGCGGGAGCACGAGCGTGCGGCGGAAGTCGTCCACCCGGGCGGCGGCGGCGTTGAGTCCGCGCGCCACGGATCCTGCGACGACGGAGGCGACTCCCGCGACCACCGTCATGAGCAGGAAGGTGCGGCGCTCGACCCGGGAGCCTGCGCCCGGGGTGAGCGGGGCGCGCACGGCCGGGCGGACGATGCCGCGCACGGGCTCGGCGACCGCGGCCGACGCGGACGCGGCGCGGTCGGCCGCGTCGCGCCAGTCGCGGAGGCGCTCGGCGCCGCGGTGGAGGATGAAGACGCCGGCGACCATGCCGACGATCGTGGGGATCGCCGCGGCGCCCGTGGCCCCGGCGCGCGTGGTGGCCGCGAGCACGGCGACGCCGGCGAAGAGCGCCAGCACCACCACGCCGAGCGGCGGGCGGCGCACCTGCAGGATCCCGGCGAGCGCGGCCGCCGCGAGCACCACGAGGCCGAGCACGACGAGGAGCGCGACCTTATCGCCCGTGCCGAACAGGGCGATCACGGCGTCCTTGACGCCCGCGGGCACGAGGTCGATGACGAGCGCGCCGACCGCGAGCACCGGGCTCGCCGCCGGGGCCACGAACGCCGCGGCGATCTCGGCGACGGCCAGCACGGCGAGCGCCGCCACCACCCCGAGGAACGCGGACCACCAGCGGAGGGCCGCGCGGGTCACGGGACGACCGGCTTGCTGTACGGGAGGATCACGTCGAAGCGGCAGCCGCCGTCGACGTTCTGGACGGTGACGTCGCCGTCGTGGGCGCGCACGATGCCGCGGACGATGGCGAGGCCGAGGCCCGCCCCGCCGCCACCCGACGCGTAGCCGCCGTCGTGCGTGCCCTCGGCCTGCACCTGGGGATCCGGCGGCGTCGCCTCGACGGGCGGGGCCGGGAAGTCGGGGCCGAGCGCGGCCTTCGCGGCGGCGCTCTTCCCGTAGGCGCGCGGGGTGCGGGATCCCGTCGAGCGCCAGCCCGCGTCGAACACGCGCGGCAGGTCGTCCTCGGGGATGCCGCCCGCGGTGTCCTCGACCGAGAGGACGGCGAGGTTCCCGGAGTCGCGGTGCGCGGAGATGACGATGCGGCCGCCCGGGAGCGACTGCTGGATGGCGTTCATGACGAGGTTGCCGACGACGCGCGAGAGCTCGCGCGGATCGCCCTGCACCACGAGGTCGTCGTGCGCGGTCGCGCCGCGGAGGTCGACCTGGCGCGCCTGCGCGACCGGCCCGAGCTCGGCGACGGTGTCGCTCACGACGTCGTAGAGGGAGACGCGCTCGACGGCGAGCTCGAGGCTGCCCGAGTTGATGCGCGACAGCTCGAACAGGTCGTCCACCATGCCGTTGAGGCGGTTCGCCTGCACGCGGATCTGGCGGAAGTAGCGGTGCTCGTCGTCGACCATGCCGTCCTCGAGGGACTCGGCCATGGCGCGGATCCCGGCGAGCGGCGTGCGCAGGTCGTGCGACATCCACGCGATGAGCTCCCGGCGGCTGCGCTCCTGCGCCTCCACGTGGTCGCGGGCGTCGGCGAGGCGGCGGTTGGCGGCGCTGAGCTCGCGGGCGAGCTGCGCGAACTCGGTGCTGGTGGGGCGTCCGGGCTCGACGGCGGCCTCCTCGCCCATGGACGCGGCGTAGCGGCCGAGCTCGCGGCTGCCGCGCACGAGGGTCATGCCGAGCATCGCGGCCATGACGAGCGAGACGAGCGCGGAGACGGCGGCGACGGAGAGGAAGGCGGTGAGGCCGGCATCGTCGACGAGCATGCTCGCGGTGACGGCGACCATGCCGCCCACGACCGAGAGGACGGCGGCGAGCGCGACCACGCAGATCTGCAGCACGAGCGAGCGGCGGCGGAGCAGGCGCAGCAGGACGCTCGCCCCGAGGCCGACGACGGCGGCGCAGACGAGCGCCGTCAGCACGACGATGAGGAAGGAGTCGGCGGTCACGCGTCGCCCCCGGCGGGCGGGGCGGCGGGCAGGTCGCCCTCGTCGCCGGAGGCGGACGCGGGCGCGGGCGCGGGCGCCTCCACGGGCGTCGCGGCATCCGGGTCGAAGCGGTAGCCCACGCCCCACACGGTGCCGAGGAGCACGGGGTGCGCGGGATCCGCCTCGATCTTCTCCCGCAGGCGCCGCACGTGGACGGTGACCGTGGAGAGGTCGCCGATCTCCCAGCCCCACACGGAGCGGAGCAGGTCGTCGCGCCCGAAGACACGGCGCGGGTTCCGCAGCAGGAAGGCGAGGAGGTCGAACTCGCGCGAGGTGAGCGACAGCATGGCGCCGGCCTGGTGGATCTCGCGCGCGCCGAGGTCGAGCACGAACGGCCCCGCGACGAAGGGCGGCTCGGGCACGGCCTCGGGCACCGTGCGGCGGAGCACGGCGCGGACCCGCAGCACGAGCTCCCGCGGGGAGAAGGGCTTGGCGAGGTAGTCGTCGGCGCCGGCGTCGAGGCCGTTCACGCGGTCCTCGCCCTGGCCGAGCGCGGTGAGCATCACGACGGGGACGGGCGACTCGGGGTGGTGGGCGCGGATCCGGCGGCACACCTCGAGGCCGTCGAGGCCGGGGAGCATGCGGTCGAGCACGACGAGGTCGGGCATGCGCTCGGTGGCGACGCGCACGGCCTCGAGGCCGTCCGCGACCGTCTCCACCTGGAAGCCCGAGGCCTTGAGGTAGCGGCAGACCACCTCGTTGACCGTGGGGTCGTCCTCGACCACGAGGATGCGGCGGCCGCGCAGCGGATCCGGCCGCGTCGGGTCGGGCCGCGCGGCATCGGGGCGTCCGGCGTCGGCGCGCGCGGGATCGTAGGTGGGGCTCACCCGGTCAGACTATGCGCGGTCCCTGGCGGGGAGCCGCGGGGTGTCCGGCTTGCGAGCGAGCCGTCACCCCTCGGGGCCGCGCGGGGCGGGTGGCGGACGCTTGCAGGCGGGGCCTCCTAGGCTCGACGGATGACGCCAGCGCTCGTGGACGTGGTCCTGCCCTGCCTCGACGAGGAGGAGGCCCTCCCCTGGGTGCTCGGCCGCCTGCCCGAGGGGTACCGCGCGATCGTCGTCGACAACGGCTCCACCGACCGCTCGGCCGAGGTCGCGCGCGCCCACGGCGCCCTCGTCGTCACGGAGTCGCGCCGCGGCTTCGGGGCGGCGGCGCACGCGGGCCTCGAGGCGGCGACCGCGCCGCTCGTGGCGTTCTGCGATGCCGACGCGTCGATGGATCCGGCGCTCCTCCCGCGCGTGGTCGACCCGGTCCGCGACGACGAGCGCGACCTCGTGCTCGGCCGCCGAGTCCCGTCGGCGCGCGGCGCGTGGCCGCTGCACGCGCGGATCGCGAACCTCGAGCTGGCCCGGCGGCTGCGGCGGATCACGGGCGTGCCGCTGCACGACCTGGGCCCGATGCGCTGCGGGCGGCGCACCGAGCTGCTCGACCTCGGCATCCTCGACCGGCGCAGCGGCTATCCGCTGGAGATGCTCCTGCGGGCATCGGCGGCCGAGTGGCGCATCCTGGAGGTGGAGATGCCGTACGCGCCGCGCGTGGGGCGGTCCAAGGTGACCGGCACCGTGCGCGGGACCGTCACGGCCGTGCGCGACATGTCGCGCGTGCTGGCCGAGGCGCGAGCGGCCGCGGCCGGCGCCGACCGCACCCCGGGAGGAGCCGCGTGACCGCCGTCGTCGTCATCGCCAAGGAGTGCATCCCGGGCCGCGTGAAGACGCGCCTGCACCCGCCGTTCACGCTCGAGGAGGCGGCCGAGCTCGCGTCCGCCGCCCTCGCCGACACGCTCGCCGCCGTCGACGACGCGGCCCCGGCGCGCCGCGTCCTCCTCTTCGACGGCGCCAACCCGCCCGCGGAGGCCGCCGGCTACGACGTGATCCCGCAGACGGCCGGCGACCTCGACGAGCGGCTCGCCGCCATGTTCGACGCGCTCGACGGCCCCGTCCTCCTCGTCGGCATGGACACGCCGCAGCTCACCGCCGACCTCCTCCGCCCCGTGCTCGACTCCTGGGCCGACGGCGCACGCGGCCCCGACGCCTGGTTCGGCCCCGCGAACGACGGCGGCTTCTGGGCGCTGGGCCTCCGGGATCCGGACGGCGCCCTCGTGCGCGGCGTGCCCATGTCCCGCGACGACACCGGTGCCGTGCAGCTGTCGCGCCTGATCGACGCCGGGCTCGACGTCGCGATGCTGCCCGAGCTCACCGACGTGGACACGGTCGACGACGCGCGGGAGGCCGCGCTCGCCGCGCCCGCCCATCGCTTCGCCGCCGCGCTCCGAACCCTGGACACCGGCGCGGGAACCCGCGCCGCCACCACCGCACCCGCGACATCGCAGAGGGACCCCGCATGAGCCTGGCCGTCGACCACCCCGAGGACCGCGCCTCCGCGCGCGTCCGCACCTTCGGATCCGGTGGCGGCGAGCCCTACGCCCGGGCCCTCCGCGACTCCGGCGAGGTCCTCTTCCTGTCGCTGTCGTCCGAGGACGACACCGACGAGGTCATCGACATCAGCCGGTGGAGCGCCGACGCCGACGCGGTCGACGCGAGCCTCCTCGCCGACGCCTCGGGGCCCGTGCTCGACATCGGCTGCGGCCCGGGCCGCATGGTCCGCGCGGCGATGGACGCCGGGCTCGGCGCCCTCGGGATCGACGTCTCCCCCACCGTGGTCGAGATGGCGGCGGGCCTCGGCCTCCCCGTCCTCCACCGCTCCGTCTTCGAGCGCCTGCCGCGCGAGGGCGGCTGGGGCACGCTCCTCCTCCTCGACGGCAACATCGGCATCGGCGGCGACGCGGCCGCGCTCCTCGCGCGCTGCGGCGACCTGCTCGACGACCAGGGCGCGCTCGTGGTCGAGACCCACCCGGATCCCGCCCGCGACCGCACCTTCGAGTGCACGGTCGAGGACGGCCAGGGCCACGCGAGCGACCCGTTCCCGTGGGCGCAGGTCGGCCGCGACGCCGTCGCGCGCATGGCCGCCGACGCCGGGCTCGACCTCGTTCAGTGCTGGGAGACCGAGGGCCGGTCCTTCTGCCGCCTCGTCCGCGCGTAGAGCGTCGCGACCACGGCCGTCGCCACCGCGGTGGCGACCCACATGAGCGCGAGGCGCGGCGCGTAGTCCGCGATGAGGATCGTCGGGTTCGCGTTGCCGATGGCCCGTGCGCGGATCTCGGGCACGACCACCAGGGTCATCACCGCCATCACGACCACGCCGGCCTGCACGATCACGAGCGACCCGGGCGGGAGGCGTCGCCCCGCCTTCCGCAACAGCAGGCCCGCGACGAAGACGACGGGCGACAGGATCGCGTCGTGCACGAGGATCGCGATCAGCAGGAACACGGCGACGCCGATCACCTGGTCCATGCGCTGGGTCTCGAGGAGCGTGCGCGCGCCGACCGCGAGGCCGACGACGCCGATCGCGACGAGCGCGATCCGCGCGGCGACCATGCCGCGCGTCACGCGGGTGCCGTCGCCGGACGCGGGGGTGCGGGTGCCGGACATCACATGACCTCCAGGGTCGAGAGCCACTTGGTCTGCAGCACGCCGGGACGCCCGGGCGCGATCATGCGCGCCGGGTAGCCGTGCTGGATGTCGAGGGGCGCGCCGTCGAGCTCGAGCGCGACGAGGGTGAGCGGGTCGCGCACGTACTCCGGCCCCATCTCGGTGCGCCGGAAGCCGCCGCTCTGCTCGAGGCTCGTGATCCGGAGCCGGGCGCCCGCGTCGGCGCCGACCTGGTCCATCAGGTCCATGAGGCGGACGCCGCGCCAGGTCGCCGACTGGCTCCAGCCCTCGACGCAGGAGATGGGGAGCGTCGCGGTGACGAGGCCCATGCCGCGGAGGTCGTCCATCGTGAAGGCGCGGGAGGAGGATCCGTTCGACACGGTGAGCGTCCACCCGGCGTCCATCGCGCTCTCGGTCACGCCCGCGGCCTCGGCCGTGCGGTTGACGGGCAGCGCCTGCGGGCCGGTGCCCATGGCGCGCGGGCCGAAGGCGTTGAACGGGGCGAGGATCCGGAACGACTGCCCCGCGGTGAGGCCCACGACCGCGGCGACGGACGCGCCGACCGCCACGAGGAAGCCGCGACGGGCGACCGGGGTGGGCGTGACCGGGGTGTCGTCGATCCAGGCGAGCACCCGGCCGGTGACGCCGCGGGGCGCGCGGGCCGGGGCGGAGGCGTCGGCGGCCGCGGCGGGCGCGTCCTCCACGATGGGCGACTCGTCCGCCTGCCCGCGCCGCCAGTGCCGCGCGATGGCGGGCAGCTTGACGCCGATGTGGATCGCGAGCGAGCCGATCACGACGAACGCCAGCGCGAAGTGCGTCTGCCGGAAGTAGAACGGGAACGGCACCCACTGGAAGGTGTTGAGGAGGCCCATGGCCACCTCGAGCAGCGAGGCCCCGACGAAGACGGCGATGGACGCGCGCTCGAGGAACGAGACGACCCCGGTGACGGGCGGGTACGTCAGCAGCTCGGGGAAGACGATCCAGAGCTTGGCGAGCAGCAGCGGCACGCACGCGATGCCCGCGGTGATGTGGATGCCCTGCGTCACCCGGTAGAGCGACACGGGCGCGGTCGGGAAGCGCATCCACGGCAGCGGGTCCTGCAGGAAGTGGCTGTAGAGGCCCGTCGCGAAGCAGACCAGGAAGGCGATGCCCAGGAGCCGGCCGATCACGACCGCCAGCCGGGTCGTGCGCGCGGGCGACGCGAGCCGTCGCCTCGCCTCGTGCATCAGCGTCCGCATGGGGAACGTCCTTCGTCCGGGGAACGGCGGGTCGGGGCCGGTCGGCGGCCGTCGAGGCGCTCGCCGCCATGATGGAGTGTGCGCACCGCCCTCACCGCCTTCGTCCTGCTCGTCTTGGCCGCGCTCACCGGGTGGTCGGTGGTCGCGTTCGATCTGTTCGGCGAGGCCGACGACGAGGCGTTCTTCCGTCGCGAGGGTGCCGCGCCGTTCTTCTGGCTCGTGGTCGTCATCTGGGTGGTGTTCGGAGCGGCGGTCCTCCTGGTGCGGAAGCTGCCGGCCCGATCCGCCGCTGCGCTCATCATCCTCGGATCCGTGGGGCTCGGCGCGGTCGCCATGGCCGGGCCGCCGAACACCAGCACCGACTCCGCGCGCTACGCGTGGGACGGCATCGTGCAGAACGCGGGCGAGTCGCCGTACCGCTACACGCCGGCCGACCCGGAGCTGCGCGACCTCCGGCCCGAGTGGCTCTACCCGGCGACGGTCGTGGGATCCGACGGGGCCGCGACCTGCGAGGGCAGGCGGATCATGGGCGTCCGCGAGGAGGGGACGCACGAGCCGATGTGCACGGCGCTCAACCGCCCCCAGGTCCCCACCATCTACCCGCCCATGGCCGAGCTGTTCTTCGCCGGCGTGCGCGCGGTCGTCCCGGTGACGGCGGAGTACTGGGCGTTCCAGGCCGCCGGGGTCCTGATGATGACGGCCGTGACGCTCCTGCTCCTCCGCGCGCTGCGGAAGCGCGGCAAGCCCGTGTGGTGGGCGGCGCTCTGGGCGTGGTGCCCGCTCGTCGCGAGCGAGGTGGTCACGAACTCCCACGTGGACGCGCTCGGGGCCCTGCTCGCGCTCGCGGCGTCGCTGCTCGTGGCCGGCGGGATGCGGTGGCGCGGCGGCATCGCGCTGGGAGCCGCCATCGCGACCAAGCTCATCCCGGTGATCGCGGCGCCCGCGCTGCTGCGCCGGCAGCCGTGGAAGGTGATCGTCGCGGCGGTCGTCACGTTCGCCCTGCTCTACGTGCCGTACGTCGTGAGCACGGGGATCGCGGTGCTCGGCTACCTGCCCGGCTACCTGCAGGAGGAGGGCTACGAGGACGGCGGGCGGTTCCCCCTCATGGAGCTCGTCGTGCCCGGGCGCCTCGGGCTGGTCGCGGTGGCGCTCGTCGTCGCGGTCACGGCGGCGCTGGTGTGGTGGAAGACGGATCCCGCGGATCCGTGGGTCGGCCAGGTCGTGATGATCGGCGTGACGCTGCTCGTCGTGAGCCCGCGGTACTCCTGGTACGCGCTGCTCCTCATCCCGTTCATCGCGATGAGCGGCCGGGGCGAGTGGTTCGCGGTCGTGGGGGCGCTCGCGCTGCGGCTCTTCGCGCCGGACGAGTGGGCGTGGCAGATCGCGCTCGTGACCGCGCTCGTGGTCGTCGTGGTCGCGTCGCTCGTGCGCCTCGGGCCGGACGGGCGGGCGCGGCTCGTGCCGGCGGCCGTGCGGCGGCGGCTCGCGCGGGATCCCGCGCGCGCGCCGGCGGACGGGCCCGGCGCCGGCTGATCAGCGCCCGCGCGGGATCCGCACGGTGAGGAGCTCGCCCGCGACCGGCCGGAGCGCGGCGAAGGACGCGGCGTCCAGCTCGGCGGTGACGTCGGCGCCCGGGTCGACGACGCCCGCCGACGGATCGCGCGCGCCGTCGGCCGGATCGGGGGCGACCACGCGCAGCGCGACGCGCACGCGGCCGGCCGCGCCCTCCACCCGCTGCACCGCGCCGGTCACGACGACGTCCCGGGCGTCGTCGCGGGCCTCCGGCCGGCCGGATCCGCGGGCCAGCCGCACGTCGGCCGGCGCGGCGATCAGCACGGTCGGCCGCCCCTCGGCATCCCGCCCGGTCAGCCGGTTCATGCCCACGAGCCGCGCCACGTAGGCGGTCGCGGGCCGGGCGGCGATCTCCTGGGGCGCGCCCTCCTGCACCTGGCGCCCGTCCTCGAGCACGTGGATCCGGTCGGCCAGCGCGAGCGCGTCGACGGGATCGTGCGTCACGAGCACGGCCGCGCCGCCGAAGCGCCGCAGCTCGTCGGCGAGGAGGTCGCGCACGTCGAGCCGAGTGCCCGCGTCGAGCGCCGCCATCGGCTCGTCGAGGAGGAGCAGCGCCGGCTCGAGCACGAGGGCGCGGGCGAGCGCGACGCGCTGCGACTGCCCGCCGGACAGGCGCGCGGGACGGCGGTCGGCGAGGTGCGCGATCCCGAGCCGGTCGAGGAGGGCGCGCGCCCGCTCCTCCGCGACGGCGCGCGCGACGCCGTGCGCCCGCGGGCCGAACGCGACGTTGGCGAGGGCGGACAGGTGCGGGAAGAGCAGGTGGTCCTGGAAGACGACGCCGATGCCGCGGCCCTCGGCGGGGACGCGCAGGTCCGCGGATCCGCCCGCCGGAGCCCCGCCGCCCCCGCCGCCCGCGCGCTCCAGCTCGCGGCCGTCGAGCGCGACGCGTCCGGCCGTGAGCGGCGCGAGCCCGGCGAGCGCGCGGAGCAGCGTGGACTTGCCGGCGCCGTTCGGCCCGACGACCGCGGTCGTGGATCCGGCCGGCACCCGGAGCGCGACGTCGAGCCGGAACGCGGCGCGCTCCACGACGACGCGCGCGTCCAGCCCGTCGGCCTCCTTCCCGCGGCCCGCCGACGCGCTCACGCGTGCACCCCCGACGCCCACCGGTCACGCAGGCTCACGAGCACGACCACCGAGACGGCGAGGAGCACGAGGCTCAGCACGACGGCGGCGTCCGGATCCGTCTGCAGCGCGAGGTAGGCGGACAGCGGCACGGTCTGCGTCACGCCCGGGAAGCTGCCCGCGAAGGTGAGCGTCGCGCCGAACTCGCCGAGGGCGCGGGCGAAGCAGAGGACCGCGCCCGCGCCGATCCCCGGCGCGACGAGCGGCAGGGTCACGCGTCGGAGCACGGTCCAGCGGCTCGCGCCGAGCGTCGCGGCGGCGTCCTCGAAGCGGCGGTCGGCGCCCCGCAGCGCGCCCTCCACCGCGAGCACGAGGAACGGCATGGCCACGAACGTCTCGGCGATCACCACGGCGGGCGTCGTGAAGGGGATCGTGATCCCCGTCAGCGCCTCGAGCGGTCCGCCGACGAGCCCGCGACGCCCGAGCAGGAGCAGCAGGGCCACGCCGCCGATCACGGGCGGTAGCACGAGCGGCACGGTCACGAGCGCGCGGAGGATCCGCTGCACCACGGGCGGCCGGCCCGCCGATCGCGAGAGCACGAACGCGAGCGGCACCCCGAGCACGAGGCTGAGGGCGGTCGCGCCGAGCGCGCTGCCGAGGGAGAGGCCGAGGGCGCGGGCGATGCCCGGATCCGCCAGCCGCTCCCCCAGCGTCGCCCACGGCGCGCGCACCACGAGCGCCGCCAGCGGCAGCACGAGGAACGCGAGGGCGACGCCGGCGGGGATCCAGAGGAGGGCGGGGACGCGGTCGGCGCGGTCGCCCGCATGGACGCGAGCGCGGACGGGGACGCGGCTGCGGTCGGCGCGCCGATCAGGGCGCACGGAACCCCGCGCCCCGGAACACGGCGCGGGCCTCGTCGCCGGCCACGTAGTCGGCGAACGCCGCGGCGGCCGCGGGCGACGCGGATCCGGCGAGCGGCGCCACGACGCAGTCCGTCGTCACGTTCACCCCGTCCGGCAGCGGCACGCCCTCGACCCGGTCGCCCGCGGCGCGCACGTCCGTCTCGTAGACGACCGCGGCATCCACCTCGCCGAGCTCGACCCGGGTGAGGGCGGCCCGCACGTCCTGCTCGAGCGAGTCCGGCTGCGGCGTGACGCCCGCCGTCGCGAACGCCTGCGCCGCCGCGGCGCCGCACGGCACCTCGGGCGCGCAGAGGGCGAGGGTGCGGCCCGCGTCGGCGAAGTCGCCGAGGCCGGTGACGCGTCCGGGATTCCCGGGCGGCACCGCGATCTCGAGGGCGTTGCGGGCGAACACGCGCGGATCCGCCGCGGTCTCCCCCGCGTCGACCACCGTCTCCATCGTCGCGTCGGAGGCGGACGCGAACACGTCGGCGGGCGCGCCCTGCACGATCTGCTGCGCGAGCGTCGAGCTGCCGCCGTAAGACACCGTGACCGTGACGCCGGGGTGCGCGGCCTCGAAGCCGCGGGCGACGTCGTCCATGCTGCCGGTGAGCGAGGCGGCGGCCTGCACGACCAGGGTGCCGGTGAGGTCGTCGGGTCCCGCGGCGCCCGGTGCGGAGGTGGCGGGCGCGGATCCGGCCGCGGAGCACCCGGCGAGGAGGCCCGCCGCGAGGGCGCCGACGACGGCGAGGCGCGCGCGGGACCCGGAGCGGGAGGACGCGCGGATCACGCCCGCCCTCCTGTCAGCGTCTCGGGCGCGAGCAGCTCCACGCCCACGTTCGTGGCCTTGACGGTCGCGGCGGCGGGCGCGCCCACCTCGAGCCCGAGCTCGTCGGCGGCCTCGCGGCTGATGAGCGACACCATCCGGAACGGCCCCGCCTGGATCTCGACCTGCGCCATGACCCCGTCGCGCACGACGCGCGTGACGATGCCGGGCATCCGGTTCCGCGCCGAGGCGGTCGGGCGCCGGGCCCCGCCGCTCGCGGCGAGCGTGCCGTCCGCCGCCAGCTCCGTCGCGAGGTGCGCGAGCTGCGCGCCGTCGACCTGGATCAGCCGGCCCTCGCCGCGCACGAGGTCGAGGCGACCGGCGTCGGCCCAGCGGCGGAGGGTGTCGTCGCTCACGCCCAGGAGCGCGGCGGCCTCGCTCACGCGGTAGCGGAAGGGCCCGGAGGCCGCCGCGGCGGCGAGGGGATCCTCGGCATCCGCGGCGCGCGGAGGCGTGCGGTCCCTGTTCTGCGTCATGGGACGATCCTAGGCACCGCAGGCGCGGCGCGGGCGGATCGGGCGGATCCGGGCGGCGTCGGCCCCGCTCCGACGCGCGCGTAGCCTGGACGCATGAGCACCTCGCTGGGGATGCCGGCGATGCCGCGTCCCGCCGCCGCGCCGGGCCCCGCCCGGCCGGACGACCCGGCGCTCCTCGACCCCTTCGGCCGCCGCGCGACCGACCTCCGCATCTCGCTCACCGACCGCTGCAACCTGCGCTGCACCTACTGCATGCCGGCCGAGGGCCTGCCCTTCACGCCCGACCGTCAGGCGCTGCAGCTCGCCGAGATCGAGCGCCTGGTGCGCATCGGCACGCGTGACCTCGGGGTCCGGCAGGTGCGGTTCACGGGCGGCGAGCCGCTGCTGCGCCGCGACCTCATCGAGATCATCGCCGCCTGCGCCGCGATCCCCGACCGGCCCGAGATCTCGCTCACCACCAACGCGATCGGCCTCTCCTCGCGCGCGCAGGCCCTCAAGGACGCGGGGCTCGACCGGATCAACGTCTCGCTCGACTCCGTGCACGCCGAGACGTTCCGCCTCATCACGCGCCGTCCGTTCCTCGACCGCGTGCTCGACGGCATCGACGCCGCCGCGGCCGCGGGGCTCACCCCCATCAAGATCAACGCGGTGCTCGTGCGCGGCGTCAACGACGACCAGGCGGCCGACCTCCTCGAATGGGCCGTCGCGGGCGGCCACCAGCTGCGCTTCATCGAGCAGATGCCGCTCGACGCCGACCACGCGTGGGACCGGGCCGAGATGATCACGGCCTCTGAGATCCGCGCGCGCCTCTCCGAGCGCTTCACGCTCGTGCCCGACGAGGAGCCGCGCGACGGATCCCCCGCCGAGCTCTGGCGCGTGCACTCCCGGGAGGGCGGGGCCGGCACCGCGATGCTCGGCCGCGTCGGCGTCATCGCGAGCGTCACCGAGCCGTTCTGCGCCGACTGCCGCCGCACCCGCCTCACCGCGACGGGGGGCGTGCGCAGCTGCCTGTTCTCGCACGAGGAGACCGACCTGCTCACGCCTCTCCGCTCCGGGGCCTCCGACGCCGAGATCGCCGACCTCTGGCGCGGGGCCATGTGGGCGAAGCCGAAGGGCCACGGCATGGACGACGCCGACTTCATCCAGCCCGCCCGCTCGATGAGCGCGATCGGGGGCTGAGGTGATCGTCCCCGTGGAGCTGTTCGCCGCCGCCGCGGCCGCGCTCGGCCGCACGACCGACGAGCTCGACCTGCCGGATCCCGCGACGCTCGGCGACCTGATGGACGCGCTCGGATCCCGTGCCGCCGCCTCGGAGGATCCCGCCAACGCGGCCGCCGTCCTCGCCCGCTGCACCTACCTCGTCGAGGGCGTCGCGACCACCGACCGTGACGCGCCCCTCACCACCGGCAGCACCGTGGACGTGCTGCCGCCGTTCTCGGGCGGCTGATCCGCCCGCCCGCGCCGCTCAGGCGGAGCGACGCCCCGCGAGCAGCCCTTCGAGGACCGCGGCCCCGCGATCCGCGTCCGCCACGGTGACCAGGCGCGCGCGCCCGCCTCTCAGGCGGACGACGAGTCCGGGCCCGGACCGCGTGACGTAGGCGAGGCCGCGGCCGGAGAGGCGGAGGCCCCAGCCGCCCCACTGCCCCGGGGACACGTCCTCCCAGCCGGCCGACTCGATGCGGGCGAGCGGGACGCGCATGATCGGGATCCCCGTCCACGCCGACACGACGCGGAACCCACGGCGGTCGGCCGTGACCACGACGCGCGCGAGCGCCAGCATCGCGAGGCCGGCGACGAGCAGCGGGATCCCGGCGAGCGCGGCCGCGCCGGCGTCCCCCGCGGGCGCGCTGGCCGTGGCGACGACCCCGAGCACCGCGACCACCGCGCCGATGCCCGCGAACCAGGCGCTCCCCGCGCGTCCGCGCCAGGCGACCCGCGCCGTGGCGGACATCTCGAGCGGCGCCACGTCGTGCGCGGGGAGGGGCCCCGCGGTGCGCACCAGGACGGCCGCGGGGATCGCGGCCGCCAGCGCGCCCACGCCGAGCAGCAGGACGCTCCACCCGACGGGGAAGGTGCCGTCGCCGACGACGGCGGACGCGGCGATCGCGATCCATCCGGTCGCGAGGATGCCCGCCACGAGGTTCGCGACGAGCAGCACGGTGGCCGCCGTGCGCCGGTCGCGCGCCCGCAGGGCGGCCACGGCCAGCGCCACGGCGACGAGCGCGAGGCCCACCGCGACCGCGAGCATCACCCAGGGCGAGCCCCACCCGTCGGGCGTCCCGTCGGCGGCGAAGTGCACGGCGATCCGGCCGGGGAGCGTGGGCGCGAGCAGCACGGCCGCGACGCCGAGCGCCATCGCGATGACCGCCGCGGGGGCGACGACCGCGACGCGCGCGCCGGTCGGCAGGGACGAGGGTGCTGCGGTCGTCATCGTGCTCCCTTGATCATGGTGAACAGGTCGTCCATCGGCACGCCGAGGGTCTCCGCCTGCTCGCGCAGCTCCTCGACGAGCGTCCGCAGGCGGTCGAACGAGGCGTTGCCCGAGCGGATCACCGTCGCGCCTCGTCCGCGACGCAGCTCGATGAGCCCGTCGTCCTGCAGGGCGGCGTACGCCCGGAGGACCGTGTGCATGTTCACGTCGACGGAGGCCGCGAGGTCGCGCGCCGACGGCAGCCGCTCCCCGCTCGCGAGCTCGCCGCGGGCGATGGCGTGGCGGATCTGCGTGGCCACCTGCTCGGCGAGCGAGGCCCGCGCGGCCGGATCCACCGTGATGAGCATGTTCGCATTCTATGCGAACAATGCCCGTCGCGGGAAGCGGCCGCGGGCATCGCTACGAGCCCATCTGCCAGGGCACGATCACGTCGATGATCCACGTCACGCCGAAGCGGTCGGTGAGCTTGCCGTACAGAGGCGAGAAAGACGCCGGGCCGAAGGGCACGTGGATCGTGGCGCCCTGCGAGGCCGCGAGCGCGCGGCCGAATCGCTCGATCAGCGACGCGTCCTCGCTCCGGAGCGAGAGGTAGAACGGGTTCTCGCCGGGCGAGTACGGCAGGGCGTCCTGGATGTCGTACGCCATCACGTGGAAGCCCTCCGGCGAGCGCACCTCGCCCCACGCGATCTGCTCCTCCTGCCCCGGCGACTGGCCGGCCTCGATCTCGCCGTACGGCACGGTGACGAGGTCGCCGCCGAACACCGACTGGTAGAAGGCCAGCGCCTCCGCCGCCTGGCCGTGGAAGTTGACGTGCAGGGTGGTGGTGATGCTCATGGGTCCTCCTGGATGCGTGCTCGGGTTCGAGCGCCGGTCGACGGCGGATCCGCCGTCGAGGACAGCCCATCGCGCGTACAGGTCCGCTTGCGTCCTGTACGCGCGTCAAGATGGGGCCATGCCCACCGGATCCGCCGCCCTCACCTCCCGCCGGCTGCTCGCGCTCCTCTCGCTGCTGCAGTCGCCGCGCGAGTGGCCGGGACCGGTCCTCGCCGAGCGCCTGGGCACGACGCCGCGCACCATACGGCGCGACGTGGAGCGCCTCCGCGAGCTCGGCTACGCGATCGACACGACGCGCGGGCCCCTGGGCGGCTACCGGCTCGGGTCAGGATCCGACCTGCCGCCCCTCCTCCTCGACGACGAGCAGGCGCTCGCGGTCGCCCTCGCGCTGCGGACGACGGCGCTCACCGGCACGGCCGTGGAGGAGGCGGCGGCGCGCGCCCTGCGCACCGTCACGCGCCTGATGCCCGACCGCCTGGCGACGCGCGTCGCCCGCCTCGAGGTCGAGGCCGCGGCGGATCCGTCGCGCGGAGCGGCCGTCCGCGTCGACCCCGAGGCGCTGCTGCGGATCGGCGACGCGATCCAGCGGCGGGAGGAGATCCGCTTCGACCTCCACCCGGCGTCCGGCGCCGCGGAGACGACCGCGGAGCCGCGGCCGCCGCGGCGCATCGAGCCGCACCACCTCGTCCTGCGCGCGGGTCGCTGGTACGTGATCGGCTGGTCGACCGAGCGCGACGACTGGCGCGTGCACCGCGTCGACCGGATGGAGCTGAAGTCGCACGGCGGCCGGCGGTTCGACCGGCGCGCGCTGCCGGGCGGCGACGCGGCGGGCTTCATGACGGCGCGCTTCCGGGGATCGACGTCGGCGGACGGCCGCTGGCCCTGCGTCGGCACGGTCCTGCTCGACCTGCCCGCCGCGGCCGTCGCGCCGTACGCGGTCGACGGCGCGGTGGTCGAGGACCTCGGGGGCGGCCGGTGCCGCTACGAGGCCGGATCCTGGTCGTGGCACGCCCTCGCCGCCGAGCTCGGTCGCTCGGGCGCCGACTTCGAGGTCGTGGGCCCGCCGGAGCTGCGCGACGCGTGCGCGGAGCTCGCCGGCCGGTACGCAAGCGCCGCGGCCGCCCCGGCGAGCTGAGACGGGCGTCGGCGCCGCGCGCCACCGCCCGGCGTCACCGCCCGTCGTACGCCGCCTGCAGATCGGCCACGACCAGCCGGCCCATGCCCATCATCGCGGCCATCGCCCGCGCGGCGCCCTCGGGGTCGGGCCCGCCGATCGTGCTGCCCATCTCCTCGGGCACCACCTGCCACCAGAACCCCCAGCGGTCGCGCACCCAGCCGCACCGGCCCTCGGTCCCGCCGTCCGCGGCGAAGGCGTCCCAGTAGCGGTCGACCTCCTCCTGCCCGACGACCGAGATCGAGAGCGACACCGCCTCGGTCGCCTCCATGCCCGCGCCGCCGTTGAGCAGGCGGTACGGCTGGCCGTCGAGCTCGAGGTCGACCACGAGGGCCGTGCCGCGCAAGGCCGGGTCGGGGAAGTCGTCCGGGTAGCGGGACGTGTCCATGATCCGCGAGCCGGGGAACAGGTCGACGTAGAACCGGGCCGCCTCCTCGATCTCCTCGCCGAACCACAGGGTGGGGGTGATGCGCGGCATGGCTGCTCCTCGGGTCCGACGGCGGCCTCGTCGCGCGCCGTCGGGGCCACGCTAGCCACCGGCGGCCGCGCGGGCCAGGGCCGGAGCGCGCGGATCAGCGGGCGGGCGTCAGAGCGCCGGGTCCCCGGGCGGCTGCTCGTCGGCGTTCCGGATGACCGTGAGGAGCAGCGCGTTCAGCTGCGCGCTCTCGGCGTCGCTCATCCCGTAGCCGCTGAGGTCGTTCGTCCCCGTCGCGATCTCCTGCGAGGCCGCGAGCGCGCGCTCGCCCGCCTCGGTGATGCGGACGGGATTGCGGCGGCCCTTCGACCGGACGCCGACCCGCTGCACGAGCCCGCGGCGCTCCATGCCGTCGAGCACCTCGGACATGCTCTGCGGCCGCACGAAGACGGCCCGGGCGATGTCGGCCGACGTCATCTGCGTGCCGCCCGCCAGGCAGGAGAGCACGCCGAACTGCACGAGGCTGATGTCGTGCGCGGCCAGCTCCGCCGTGATCCGGGCCCCGATGATGCGCGCGACCTTCACCGCGTTCCACCCGAGCACCGCCTCGAGCGCCCCGTCGTCGTTCCTGACCATGTGCCGATCCTCGCGCATGATCGCGCCCACCTGCACCAACAGGGTCCTGCTGGTGCGTAACATGCAGGTACCTGCTTCTGCAGGATCTCGGAGCGCCCGCTCCGGATCGCATCGACCAGACAGGACACCGCACATGACCGCACCGACCACCGCGCAGCCCGCGCACTCCGCGCTGCCCGACGACCGCGGCCGCTGGGGCCGCGACGACGAGCTCGGCACCCTGAACCTCGTCGACGACCAGGCCCGCGCCCGCGCCGCCGCCGCGGTGCGGACCGGCCGCTGGGTCTCGCTCGCGCTGCCCGTCGAGCCCGCGTCGATGCTGGGCGGGCCCTTCGCTCCCCCGTCGCCGCCGTCGCCGCCCGTGCAGCAGGCGCTGCTGCACACCGGCACCCCGCCGATGGGCATGTCCGAGGTCCTCGTGGTGACGCCGCACCACCCGGCCATGACGCACATCGACGCCGTCGTGCACATGCCGGTCGACGGCGTCGCGTACCCGGGCCGGCCCCTCGCGGAGGCGGTGCCGGGCGGGCACGTGGAATCCGGATCCACGACGGCGTTCGCGGCGGGCGTCGTCACGCGCGGCGTGCTGCTCGACCTCGCGCCGGAGGGCAAGCTGCCGTCGGGCCACCCGATCACGGCGGCCGACCTCGACGCCGCGGAGGCGCGCGGCGGCGTGGCACTCGAGCCCGGCGACGCCCTGGTCGTCCGGAGCGGATGGGCGTTCGCCTGGGACGCCGCGGAGCCCGGACCCGGCATGACCGTCGACGCGGTGCGGTGGATGCACGCGCGCGGCGTCGCCCTCTACGCGGGCGACGTCAGCGACGGCTTCCCGCCGCGCGATCCCGACATCCCCATGCCGATGCACATGGTGGCGCTGGCCCGGCTCGGCATGCCGCTCATCGACAGCGCCGCCGTCGAGGAGCTCGCGGCCGTCTGCCGGGAGCTCGACCGCCGGTCGTTCCTGCTCAGCGTGGCGCCGCCGCGGATCCACGGCCTGACGGGCGTGCCCGTGAACCCGATCGCCGTCTTCTGACGAGGGCGCCTACGCCGACTCGCGCACCACCAGCTGGTGCCGCACCGTGCGGATCACCTCGGGACCGGAGCGCGGCAGGTCGCCCGCGATCATGGCGACCGCGAGGTCGAGCGCGTGGCGGGCGAGCTCGTCGAGGTCCACCGCGAGCGTCGTGAGGGTGGGCGCGAGCAGGCGGCCGAGCGAGAGGCCGTCGATGCCGACCACGCGGACCTCCCCCGGCACGTCGACGCCCGCGCGGCGGCAGGCGGAGAGCACGCCGAGCGCGCACACGTCGTTGAAGGCGACAATCGCGTCGGCCGTGCGCGGGCGGGCGACGACGCGCTCGGTCGCGACGGCGGCGGCCTCCGCGGTGGGCGCGGAGGCGCGGACGACGGACACCTCCATCGACCGGGCCTCGAACGCGCGCACGAGCAGCGCGGCGCGCGCGCTGGGACCCGCGACGACCGCGGCGTCGAGCACGACCGGGTGGCGCACGCCGACGGACTCCAGGTGGTCCGCGAGCGCCTCGATCGCCTCGGACGGATCCAGGAGGACGGCGGCGCGGATCGGGTCGGCGTGCGGATCCAGCTCGACGACCGGCACGGAGCCGAGCCGCGCGATCCACTCGGCCGCGCGGAACCCGAGGGTCCCGATCACCGCGTCGGTCTGCGCGCCGAGCGCCTCCACCATGCGGTCGGAGTCGGCGGCGAGGCCGACGTCGGCGAGCGACACGTTCCAGCCGCGGGCCGCCGCGACGCGCACGACCGCGGCCGCGAGCTCGGGCGACCACGGGTTCCTGAGGTCGTCGACGACGAGGCCGAGCTGGTGGTCCCCGCCCGTGACGAGCCCGCGCCCGAACCGCGACGGCCGGTACGCGAGCTGATCCGCGGCGTCGAGCACGCGGCGCTTCGTCTCCGCGCTGATGCCCGGCATGCCGTTCATCGCGCGCGTCACGGTCTGGCGGGAGACCCCCGCGGCGGCCGCGACGTCGTGGATGGTGGCGCGGCCGGCCGTGTCACGACCGGCCGCGCCCCTCCCCGCGTCGTCGGGGTCGCTCAGCCGCGCAGGTCCAGCCACGCCACCTGCTCCGGGGTGAGCTCGATCGACAGGCCGCGCATCGAGGAGCGGACCTCCGTGATGGTGCGGGGCCCGAACAGCGGGAACGTCGGGAACGGCTGCGCGAGCACGTAGGCCAGCGCGATCGCCGTGGCCTGCACGCCGTGCTCCGCTCCCAGCTGCTCGGCGCGACGGAGGCGCTCGAAGTTGTCGTCGCCGTAGTAGCAGCGCACGAGCTCCGGGTCGCTCAGGTCGTCGGGGCGGGCGCGGCCCGTGAAGAAGCCGCGGGCCTGCGACGACCACGGGAGCAACGGGATCTGCCGCTCCTCGAGCCACGCCTTGGACGCGGGATCCGTGACGTGCACGCAGCCCGCCCACGGCACGTCGTACGCCTCGGCCAGGCCGAAGTGGTCGCTCAGCGCCTGGAACCCCGCGCGGCCGTTCGCCTTCGCGTACGCCTGCGCCTCGTCGAAGCGCTCGGGCGTCCAGTTGGAGACGCCGTAGGAGCGGATCCGCCCGGCGCGCTGGTGCTCGTCCATCACGTCGACGAACTCCCCCACCGGCACCTCGAGGTTGTCGCGGTGCATGAGGTAGATGTCGGCGTAGTCGGTGCCCTGGCGCTCGAGGCTCTCGAGCAGCTGGCTCGTGAGCGACTCGGGGTCGCAGTGCGGGGTGTGGGCGCCCTTGGTGATGACGACCACGTCCTCGCGGATGCCGCGGTTCTGGATCCACTTCCCCAGGCGCCCCTCGAGCACGCCGCCGCCGTAGATGTAGCCGGTGTCGAAGGCGTTGCCGCCCTGCTCGACGAAGTGGTCGAAGATCGCGGATGCGTGCGCGAGGTCCGGCTGGTTGTCGACGCCCATGACGAGGCGCGACATGCGCTTGCCGACGCCGGGGATCTCGCCGTAGAGCATCGGGCTGTCGTCGCGGACGCGGAGGGGTCGGCCGGGGACCGTGGGGATGTCGGCGTCCTCGGACTCGAACGGGTAGCGCAGCTCGAGCGCGGCGCGCCAGCGGTCGAGCGTGCGGGCGGTGGCGAGCGTCTCGTCGAGCGTCATCTGCGCGGCCTCGCCGAGGCCGGCCGCGAGGGCGTCGGTCGTGGCGTCGGACTCGATGGCGTACGGCTTCGCGCCCGCGAACGTGAGCGTGCGCGGCTCCTCGCCGACGACGGAGACCTCGATGGTGGGCGCGTCGCCGAGGGTCCACGGGTCGCTGAGGTGGATCCGGCCCCTCGAGCCCAGGATCGTGAGCGCCTGCGGCTCGTCGAGCGCGACGCCCGTGCGGAGGGTCGCGGTGATCCCGCCGCGGTAGGCCACGCGCGCGACGGACCACTCGTCGACGCCCGTCGGCCCGACGGTGCCCTCGACCTCGAGGGTGAGCGGCTCGGCCACGGCGATCCCGGTCGCGGCCTGCACGACGGCGGCCGCGGCGGTGACGGTGTACCCGCCGACGTCGAGGATCCCGCCGCCCGCGGTCGCGGTGTCGTAGAGGCGGCCGGTGCGGGATCCGGTGCGGAACGAGAACGACGCGTCGACGTGGGCGACCTCGCCGATGACGCCCTCGCGCAGCAGCTCGAGGAGCGCCGCGGTCTGCGGGTGGAAGCGGTACATGTACGCCTCGACCAGCGGGAGGCCGGCCTCGCGGGCCGCGTCGACGACCGCCATCGCGGTGCCGTGGTTGACGGCGAGCGGCTTCTCGCAGAGGACGGCCTTGCCGGCCTCGAGGGCCCGGATCACGAGGTCGGCGTGGCCGGTGTGCACGGTGGAGATGTAGACGGCGTCGACGGCGGGATCCGCGAGGACGGCGTCGTAGTCGGCGCCCGTGACGTCGGCGAAGCCGTGGTCGGCGGCCGCGGCCGCGAAGGCACCGGCGCGCTCGGCGCTCGAGCTGCCGGCGGCGACGAGGCGGGCGTCCCGCTCGCTCGCGGGGAGCTGGGAGAGGAAGCGGCGGGCGATGGAGCCCGGGCCGAGGACCGCCCAGCCGGGTGCGGTCGGGGTGGTCGATGTGGGGTCGGTCATGGTGGTGCCCTTCGCGGCGTCGTCGGCGTGAACGTTCACGACGATGCTACGGGGCGGACGGCGGGATCGTCAAGGGATGGGGCGCGGGTGGCTCGTGAACGTTCACGAGCGGACGGCGTCGCGGACGCTCGCCGCGCCGAGGAACTGCCGCCCGGGACGGATCATCGGGATGCGCTGTCGCCCGACCCTCCGACGCGGTCCGCGCCCTCCGCCTCGATCTCCGCCACGAGCCGTCCGAGCAGCCGGGTCAGCTCGGTGCGCTCCCGCGGCGACCACTCCCCCACGAGCTCGCCGAGGAGCGCGCGGGCCGTCGCGGAGTTGCGGTCGAGCACCCTCGCGGCGTCGGGCGTCGCGCGCACGAGGACCGCGCGCCGGTCGCCGGGGTCGGGCTCGCGGATCACGAGGCCCCGCTCCTCGAGGCGCCGCACGTGCGCGGTCATCGTCGACTTGTCGACGCCCTGCCAGTCGGCGAGGACGCGCATGCGCACGGCGCCGTGCTCCACGAGATGGCCGAGGAGCCAGGTGTCGGTCGACGAGAACGCCTCGCCCTCGTCGGCGAGCATGCGCCGGCGGACGTCGGGCCGCGAGGCCCAGCGGGTGATCGCGAGGACCGCGCGCTCCATGGCCGCGCCGACCGCGACGCCGCCGGGGTCCTTCCCACCGCTCTTCCCTGGGAGCTCGCTCACCGTTCGATCCCCGTCCCCTCCGCGCTCGCCGACCGTTGGTATCCTCAAACCATATCGTCCGACCGGACGCCGCACGACCCGAGAGGAAGCACCCCATGTCCACCCCGAGCACCGACCCCCGCGCGCACGCCGTCCCGGCCACGCCCCGCGAGGTGATCGCGAGCTACACCGAGTACGCCGACGCGCAGGCCGCCGTCGACAAGCTGTCCGACCGCGAGTTCCCCGTCGCCTCGACGCAGATCGTCGGCCACGACGTGCGCACCGTCGAGACGGTCACGGGCCGGGTCACCAACGGCAGCGCCGCGGTGCGCGGGGCCGCGGGCGGCGCCTGGTTCGGCCTCATGCTGGGCGTGCTGTTCGGGATCTTCATCCCCGGCGTCGCGTTCCTCGGCGTGCTGCTCGTCGCCGTCGGCGTCGGCGCTCTCTGGGGCGCGCTGTTCGGCTTCGTCGGCCACTTCGCCACGCGCGGCAAACGCGACTTCGCCTCCGTCCAGACGCTGACCGCCGGCCGCTACGACGTGCTGGTCGACAGCGCGCGGGCCGCCGAGGCGTCGCGGATCCTGTTCGACACGTCGGGCGCGCCGCGCGCCTGACCCCGCCGCGAGGCGATCACAGGAGCGCGCGGGCACGAGATGCCCGCGCGCTCCTGCGCGTCCGGTGCCTCACGCCGGGAAGCGCACGCCGGTCAGCTCCTCCGAGATCGCCCAGACGCGCCGCGCGTCGGCCGGGTCCGCGACCCGGGAGAACGGCGCGATCTCCGCGGGCGCGCCGCCGAGGTGGCCGGGCCCGCGGGGTCCGAACATGCGGCCGCCGTCGCCGTCCGCCGTGGCCGCGCGGAGGGCCGGGAGGGCGGCGGTCTCGACGGTGCCGACGAGGATCCCGAGCCGCGACAGCAGCCGGATCGTGCGCACGTCGAGCCCGTCGCGGGACCGGCCCGTCGCCGCGCGCGCGGCGAGGAGGCTCGTCGGCGCGATCCCCGGGTGCGCGAGGTCGCTCGTGATCCCCCAGCCGCCCGCCGCGCTCCGCCGCTGGAGCTCGAGGCCGAACAGCCCCAGCGCGATCTTCGACGAGCTGTACGCGCGCATCGGCTGGTAGCTGCGCTCCCACTGGAGGTCGTCCCAGCGGACGGCGTTCTGGGCGGCGGAGATGCTCACCTGCGTGACGAGGCGCGCGGATCCCGCCCGCAGCAGCAGCAGCAGCCGGCCCACGAGCGCGAAGTGGCCGAGGTGGTTGGTGCCGAGCTGCAGCTCGAAGCCGTCCTCGGTCGTCCGTCGCTCGGGCGGCGTCATCACGCCGGCGTTCGCCACGAGCAGGTGCAGCGGCGCGCCCTCGTCGGCGAGCCGGTCGGCGAGCGCCGCCACCGAGTCGAGCGACGCGAGGTCGAGGTCGTGCAGGGCGATCCGCGCGGCCGGGTGCCGCTCGCGGATCCGGGCCACGGCAGCATCGCCCTTCCGGCGGTCGCGCACGGGCAGCAGCACCTCGGCGCCCGCGCCCGCGAGCCGGGTGGCGAGCGCGAGGCCGATGCCGTCGCTGCCTCCCGTGACGAGGGCGCGGCGGCCCGTGAGGTCGGGGACGGGGATGTCGATCGGACGACGGGGCATGGGGATCCTCCCGGGACGGCGACGCGGCGGTCCGCATCGGCTGCCCCGAGCCTGGGCGCGCGCCTAGACCGCATCCAGGGCGCGCCGAGACGTGGATCGGCGGGTCCTGGCTGAGCGCGCCGCCGCCCGGGAGGATGGACGGGACCGAGGAGGACGCATGCGCCAGATGGATCCCGCGGGGCTCGCCGAGTTCCTCCGCCGCCGCCGCGAGGCGCTCCAGCCCGAGGACGTCGGGCTCCCCCGGACCCCGCGACGCCGGACGAGCGGCCTGCGGCGCGAGGAGGTCGCGGCGCTCTCGAGCATGTCCGCCGACTACTACGCGCGGATCGAGCGCGGCAGCAGCCCGCAGCCGTCGGAGCAGATGCTCGCGTCGATCGCGCACGGCCTGCACCTCACTGTCGACGAGCGCGACCACCTCTTCCGGCTCGCGGGGCACCAGCCGCCGGCGCGCGGCGGATCCGGCGACCACGTCGGGCCGGGCCTGCAGCGGATCCTCGACCGGCTCGTCGACACGCCCGCCGAGGTCGTGAGCGAGCTCGGCGAGACGCTGATGCAGACGCCGATGGGCATCGCGCTGACGGGCGACACCGCGCACCACACGGGGCCGGAGCGGAGCATCGGGTACCGCTGGTTCGCGGATCCGGCCAGCCGCCGCCTGTACGCCGCGGAGGACCACGACGCTCTCGGCCGTCTCTGGGTCTCGGGCCTCCGCGAGGTCGCCACGCGCCGCGGACCCGGATCCCGCGCCGCCCGCTACGTCGAGCTGCTGCTGCCGCGGAGCGCCGAGTTCCGCGAGCTGTGGGGGCGGCACGAGGTGGGGCTGCGGCCCGGCGTCGTGAAGCGCTTCGAGCACCCGGAGCTCGGCCGGCTGGAGCTCGCCTGCCAGACGCTCACGGATCCGGACCAGTCGCACCACCTCCTCGTCTACACGGCCGCGCCCGGCTCCGAGAGCCACGAGAAGCTCCGGCTGCTCGGGGTGATCGGGGCGCAGACGATGGGGTGAGGTACCCCGATCGGGGGCGACACGAGCCGCGCGGGCGGTGGGAGGCTCAGGCCGTACCCGACCGGGCTGCCGGCCCACCCGAAGGAGACCCCGTGGATGACGACGTCCAGCTGATCAGCGACGGCGACGGCCTGGCCGTCATCGGCGAGCCGGCCGCGGTGGAGCGCTTCCTCGCGGCCAACGACCTGCCGAAGGGGCGGGACCTCGGGCTCGAGCGGTTGAAGCCGGTCGCGGGCATGGCGGCCGCGGCGATGCAGGCGGGATCTGTCGTCGCCGAGAACCACGGGCGGTGGGTGAAGCTGTCCGAGAAGTCCACCGAGCTGCTCAAGACCCACTCGGCGATGAAGGGGTCGCTCCCCGACCTCGAGCGCGGCGTGATCATGGACGGCAACAAGATCAAGGGCATCGTCGAGTTCGCGCGAGGCCCCGGGACGTACCTCACGAACCCCGCGGTCCTGTCGGGAGCCGCCGGGATCATGGCCCAGTACGCCATGCAGCAGGCCATGGACGAGATCAGCGACTACCTGGCTGTCATCGACGCCAAGGTCGACGACATCCTCCGCGGCCAGAAGGACGCTGTCCTCGCCGACATGATCGGCGTCGAGATGGTGATCGACGAGGCGCTGATGATCCGCGATCAGGTCGGTCGCGTCTCCGAGACGACGTGGTCGAAGGTGCAGGGCACGTCCATGACGCTCGGGCGCACGCAGGGCTACGCGCTCCGCCAGCTCGACGCCCTCGCGGAGAAGATGGAGAAGACGACCAAGGTCGACGACCTCGTGCGCGTGACGAAGGACGCGGAGTCCACCGTGCGCGAGTGGCTCGCCGTGCTCGCCCGCTGCTTCCAGCTCCAGGACGCCACCGGCGTGCTCGAGCTCGACCGCGTGCTCGACGCCGCGCCCGAGGAGCTGGACCAGCATCGCCTCGCGCTGCGCACCGTACGGCAGAACCGGCTCGCCGTGATCGGCCGGACGACCGACCGGCTCCTCGAGCGCATGGACATCGCCGCCGGCACCGCCAACGCGAAGGTGCTCCTCAACCCCTTCGACTCACGGGCCGTGGTGGGATCCAGCAACCGCGTCGCCACCGGCGTCGTGCAGTTCAACGGCCTGCTCGGCGTCGCCGATGAGCGCGCGTCGCTGGAGGCACGCCCCTGGCTGGCGGCGGTGGGCGACACCTGGGACTCGGCACGTGATCAGGGCGCCGAGGGCGTGGACGCGGCCCGCCGCCTCGGGGTGGCCGCGTTCGGACGCGGTCGCGCGGCGGCCGACGGCCTTCAGCTGAAGCTCGCGGCGGGCGCCCTCCGCCGGCGCAAGGGCGGTCAGGACCCGGACGCCACCGCCGACGACGAGGGCTGACCCGCGGCGGGCAGCACGACGCCGCCCCTCACGCCCGCCCCGCCACGCTCCGCCACGACTGGATCCCGCCGCGCAGGCTCACCGCGTCGCGGCCCGCCTCGCGGAGCGCCGCCGCGGCCGCCCGGGAGCGCACGCCCGAGGCGCAGTAGACGATGACGCGGTCGGTGATCGCGCCGGGCACCGCGCCCGGATCCACCGTGACGATGCGCACCGGCACCGCGACGTGGCCCGGGATCGAGTCGACCAGCCGCTCGTCGGGCTCGCGCACGTCGAGGAGCACGACCTGCTCGTCGGAGGCGAGGATCCGCTCCACCTCCTCCGCGTCGAGCTCGGTGCCGTCGGTGGCCGCGCCCACGCCGCAGAACAGGTCGTAGTCGGCGAGCGCCGTGACCCGCTGGCGGCCCTTCGCGCGCTTCACGCCGATGGTGCGGCTGGTGCCGGCGAGCGCGTCGAGCACGACGACCCGGCCGAGGAGCGGGGTCCCCGCCCCCGTGACGAGCTTGATGACCTCGGTCGCCATGAGCGAGCCGACCGTGCCGCAGACCGCGCCGAACACGCCGGCCTCCTCGCAGGAGAGCACGGCGCCGTCGGCGGGCGGCTCGGGGAACACGTCGCGGTAGTCGATGCCGCGGCCGTCGGGGGCCGCGTCCCAGAAGACGGTGACCTGCGCGTCGAACCGGTACACGGATCCCCACACGCACGGCACGCCCACGAGGGCCGCCGCGTCGCTGATGAGGTAGCGCGTGGCGAAGTTGTCGGTGGCGTCGACGACCACGTCGTATCCGCTGAGGATCCGGATGGCGTTGTCGTTCGTGAGGCGCTCGGCGTGCTCCACGACCTCGATGCCCGGGTCGGTGCGGCGCACCGAATCCGCCGCTGACGAGGTCTTCGGCCGCCCGACGTCGGGCGTGCCGTGGATGGTCTGGCGCTGGAGGTTCGAGAGGTCCACAGCATCGTCGTCTACGATTCCGAGGGTCCCGATCCCCGCCGCGGCCAGGTACTGCAGCACGGGGGAACCGAGGCCGCCCGCGCCGATCACGAGCACGCGCGCCTGGTCGATGCGGGACTGACCCCCCATCCCGATGCCGGGAAGGGCGAGGTGCCGGGAGTGGCGTTCGCGCCGCTCGTGCGCGTCCCGCCCGGAGCCATGACCACCCAGGCCCCGCCCCCCGGGGTGCGTGCCGTCCAGATCGACGAGCGGCAGAGACGACCCCATGACAGACCTCCGTACGGACGGCGGACGCGGACCCGCGTCGACCGGTCCCAGCGTACGACGGCCCGCCGACGGGACCCGCGGCGGTCGCCCCGCGGGCGGCCTCGGCCGCTTCCACCACCGCCGCTGGGGCGACGCCTGGCTCATCGGCCTCCTCGGCTTCCTGCTCGCGCTCCCCCTCGCCGGCGCGCCCTCGGTCTGGTACGACGAGGCGGCCACCGTGATCTCGGCCACGCGCGGCTGGGACGACCTCCTCCGCGAGCTCAGCACGGTCGACGCCGTGCACGGCCTCTACTACGCGGGCATGAAGGTGTGGTTCGAGCTCGTCGGCTACTCGCCCACGTCGCTGCGCTTCCCGAGCGCGGTGTTCATCGGCCTGGCCGCGGCCGGCGTTGTGCTGCTCACCCGCACGATCTCCACGCGCGCGACCGGCATCGTCGCGGGGCTGGTCTTCGTCGTGATCCCGCGCTCCGCGTGGATGGGCACGGAGGGCCGCTCGTTCGCGCTCGGCACGCTCATCGCGGTCGCGCTCACCGTCGCGTTCGTGCTCGCCGCCCGCCGCGCCGGATCCCGCTGGCAGGTGCAGGCGAGGTGGTGGGCGCTCTACGGGCTGCTCGCCTGGCTCGGCGCCTCCACCTTCGTGTACCTCGCGCTGCTGGTCGGCGCGCACGGCGTCGTGATCCTCTGGGCCATCGCCTCCGCGCGCGTCGGCCGCCGCAGCCGCCGGCCCATGGTCGTCTCGCTGCTCGGCTGGGCGTCGGCGTCCATCGTCGCGGGGCTCCTGTCGCTGCCGCTCGTGCGCGTGGTGACGGAGCAGTCGGGCCAGGTCGGCTGGATCAAGCCCATCGGCCCGAACACGATCACGCAGGTCGTCTCGACCCAGCTCTTCTACCAGAACGACGTCTTCGCGCTCCTCGCCTGGGCGCTCGCGCTCGTCGGCCTCGCGCTGCTGGTGCGCCGCGGGATCCGCCTGGTGCGCGCCCGCCGCGCCTCGCGCCTCGAGCCGGAGGGGGCCCTCGCCGAGTTCGAGTCGGCGTACCTGCACGCCGGGTGGTCGCCGACGATCCTGCAGCTCGCGGTCGTCTGGTTCGTCGTGCCGACGCTGCTGCTCATCGGCGCGTCCACCCTCATGTCGCCGCTGTACTCGCCGCGCTACATGGCGTACACGGCGCCCGCGTTCGCGATGCTCATGGCGGTCGGGATCCTCGCGCTCCGCTGGAAGCCGCTCGTCGCCGCCGTGACCGCCGCACTGGTAGCACTGTCGCTCATGCAGCTCGTGCACGACCGCACCACCACCGTGAAGGCCGACTCCGACTGGGCCGCCATCGCGCGCATCGTCTCGGAGGAGCGCGCGCAGGAGGCGCCCGGCACGACCGAGGCCGTGATCTTCGGGCCGGTCCGCCGCCACCCGAAGGCGACCTCGCGCATCGTCGCGTACTCGTACCCGGACGCGTTCCGCGGCATGGACGACATCCTGCTGCGCACGCCGCCCGGCGACACCGACGGCCTCTGGGAGGAGACGTACCCGCTCGCCGACCGCGTCGACGAGGTCGAGGGCTCCGACGTCGTGTGGCTCGTCACGAGCGACAAGCAGGACATCCGGCCCGAGGTCGCCGAGGCCCTCACCCCGCGCGGCTTCGCCAAGACCGACGACTGGCACGTGATGAACGCGAACGTCGAGCGCTACGAGCGGATCGCGGCGGGCTGATCCCGCGGCGGCTCACGCGACGGGGTGCCACTCCCGGATCGCGGTGACGACGCGGTCGAGGTGCGACTCGAGCAGGAAGTGCCCGCCGTCGACGAGCTCGACGCGCGCATCGGGTGCGTCCCGCCGGAAGGCCTCGGCGCCGGCTGCGGCGAAGATCTCATCGTTCCCGCCCCAGATCGCGAGCACCGGCACGCGGGACTCGCGGAGCCACGCGTGCACCGCCGGGTACAGCTCGCGGTTGGTGGCGTAGTCGCGGAAGAGCGCGAGCTGCACGTCGTCCTGGCCCGGGCGGGCGAGGAGCGCCAGGTCGTGCTCCCAGGCGTCGGGGTCGACGGCCGTCGGATCCGGCACGCCGTGCGTGTACTGCCACTCGACGGCCGCGCGACCGAGGGCGGGGCGGAGGGCATCGCGCGTCGCGTCGGTGCGCTCGGCGGCGTCGGCCCAGATCGGATCCCAGAACGACGGCACGAAGCCCTCCTCGTAGGCGTTGCCGTTCTGCGACACGACGCCCGTGACGGCGGACGGGTCGGCGAGCGCCAGGCGCCAGCCGACGGGGGCGCCGTAGTCCTGCACGTAGATCGCGTAGCGGGAGACCCCGATGGTCGCGAGGAAGCGGCCGGTCACCTCGGCGAGGGCGGCGAAGGTGTAGGCGAACTCGTCGACGGACGGCGCGGACGAGCGCCCGAACCCGACGAGGTCCGGCGCGATGACGCGGAAGCGGTCGGCGAGCGCGGGGATCAGGTGCCGGAACATGTGCGAGCTCGACGGGTACCCGTGGAGCAGCAGGAGCACGGGCGCGTCCGCGGGTCCGGCCTCGCGCCAGAAGACGTCGAGGCCGTCGAGGGAGACGGTGCGGTGGTGGACGGTGAACATGGCTAACCCCTTTGAGTTGTTTTGGTGGTTAGCGAGACGGTAGCATGGATCCATCGCGCCACCCGGGCGCGGAGGATCGAGGAGCCGTGGACCGCGACGAGGAGCTGCTGCTGGCCGTGCTGAACAGCGCGCCGGTGGTCGACGGCCACCGCGACGACCGGCTCGCCGGCGCATCCGGCCGCGAGCTCGCCCGCAGCTGGGGCGGCACCGGCACCGCGGCCGAGCTCGACCGGCTCCGCCGCACCCGCGACGCGATCCAGGCCGTCGTCCGGGGCGACGCCGCCGCACCCGCCGCCGTCGCGGATCTCGCGTCCGTGGTCGAGGGCGCCGTGCGCACGCCGCGCGTCACCGCCGACGGCGTGGTCTGGGAGCTCCGCGTGCCGCGCGACGACCGCCTCCCGGTGGACGCCGTGCTCGCCTGGTCGACCGTCACCGCGCGGCTGCCCGGCCGCCTCCGCCCGTGCGCCAACGACGAGTGCGAGCTGTTCCTCCTCGACCGCAGCCGCCCGGGCACCGCCCGCTGGTGCTCGATGGCGACGTGCGGCAACCGGATGAAGGCCCGCGCCCACGCGCAGCGGGTGCGCGACTGACCGACTGCGGAGCGCGGACGATGGACCGGTTCGCCGACGCCGACGTCGGCGTCGGCGGGGCGCGCGTCAGCCGGCGGCCGGACGGCCCCCGACGCCCTCGGCGGGCTCCGCGTCCCCCGGCTCCGGTCGCGCGCGCGGCTTCAGCTCGCTCACGAGCGTCCCCGCGACGATGAGCGCCGCGCCGACGATGGCCAGCGCGGGCAGCCGCTCGCCCGCCACGCGTCCGACGACGCCCGCCCAGACGGGCTCGCCCGCGTAGATGATCGTGGCGCGCGTCGGCGAGACGGAGCGCTGCGCCCAGTTCATCGTGAGCTGGATGAGGCAGCTGCTCGCCCCCAGCGCGACGGCGGCCACGAGCCACACCCACGAGAACGCGGGGACCGCCTCGCCCGCCAGGGGCATGCACGCGAGGGACAGCGCGCCGGCCACGAGCAGCTGCACGACGGTGACCCGGCCGACGTCGACGCGGCCGGCGAACAGGCCGATGAGGATGATCTCCGCGGCGATGGGGAGCGTGCTGACCAGCGTCGCCAGCTCCCCCGCGCCCAGCGCCACGCCCTCCTGCGGACCGGCGACGAGCAGCAGCCCGACGAAGGCGAGCGCCACGCCCACCAGGGCGAGCGCGCCCGGCCGCCTCCGGAACGCCGCCCACTGCAGCAGCGGCACCAGCGGCACGTACAGCGCGGTGATGAAGGCGGAGGTGCTGCTCGGGATGGTCTGCAGCCCGTACGTCTGGAGGCCGTAGCCGAGGAAGATCATGACCCCGATCGCCGCGCCCGCGCCCAGGTCGATGCGGCGCATCCCGCGGAGCGCCCGACGGAAGACGACCGCGCTGATCAGCCCGGCCGCGAGGAACCGGAGCCCGACGAAGAACAGCGGGCCGCTGTGCTCCATCGCGACGTGCACCGCGAGGAACGTGCCGCCCCAGATCGCGGTGATCCCGATGAGCGCCCACTCGGGGCGGGACGGCCGGACGGCGCGGGGCAGCATCGTGCGCATGGTGCGGAGCGGGCCGGGTCAGCCCGTGATGATGCGGGCGCCGTGCACGGGCCCGGTGGCCCGGATGACCGTGAGGCGGGCGGCGCTCAGCGCGATCTGCAGCTCGAGCGCGCTGTCGAGGTCCGCCGCGAGGAACGCGACCGTGGGGCCGGATCCCGAGACGATGCCCGCGAGCGCACCGTTCTCCTCGCCGAGCTGCAGCACCTCGCCGAGGCCGGGCGCGAGGTGGAGGGCGGGCGCCTGGAGGTCGTTGTGGAGGACCTCGGCGAGCATGTGCGGATCCCCCGCCCGCAGCGCCTGCAGCACGCCCGAGTCGACCTGCGGGATCTGCTGCGCCGGGAAGATGTCCTGCGCGTGGCGCTCGCGGTGCCGGTCGAGCTCGCCGTAGACGTCGGGCGTGGAGACGCCGAACTCGGCGATGGCGAGCACCCACTGGAACGTGCCCTTGGCGAGCGCGGGGCTCAGCCGGTCGCCGCGGCCCGTGCCGATGGCGGTGCCGCCGGCGAGGGCGAACGGCACGTCGGCGCCGAGCTCCGCGCCGAGGGCGAGCAGCTGGTCGCGCGTGCGCTCGGTGCCCCACAGGGCGTCGCAGGCGAGGAGGGTGGCCGCGGCGTCCGCGGATCCGCCGCCCATGCCGCCCGCGATGGGGACGTTCTTCTCGATGCGCAGGTGCACGCCGCCGCGGTAGCCGGTGCTCCGGGCGAGGAGCCGCGCCGCGCGGACGGCGAGGTTGTCGGCGCCGGTCGTGAGGTGCGACGTGTCGATGGATCCGCCGAACTCGACCGAGAACCCGTCGGACTTCGTGGCCCACACGTCCTCGTAGAGGCTCACCGCCTGGTACGCGGTGGCGACGTCGTGGTAGCCGTCCTCCTGCAGGGCGCCGACCGTGAGCGAGACGTTGATCTTGCCCGGGGCCCGCGCGTGCACCACGTCGGAGGTGGCGGCCGGGGCGGTCATGTGCTCCAACCTAGCGGAGGCTGGGAGGCACTCCGTCCCCGTCGCGATCGGCCCAGGCACGGGCCACGCGGAGGTAGTCGTCGACGCTCAGCTGCTCGCCCCGCGAAGTGGGGGCGACCCCTCCGGCCTCGAGGAGGGCGGACGCGGCCTCGCTCCCGCCGAGCAGCTCGGCGAGCGCCTGGCGGAGCATCTTGCGGCGCTGCTGGAAGGCGGCGTCCACGATCTTGAAGGTGCGCTTCCGCAGCTCCTCCGACGCGAAGGGCTCCGCGTGCCGCTCGAAGGCGACGAGCACGGAGTCGACGTTGGGCACCGGCCAGAACACCTGGCGGCTGACCTGGCCGGCCGTGCGCCACGCGCCGTACCAGGCGGCCTTGACGCTCGGGGATCCGTAGACCTTGGATCCGGGTGCCGCGGCGATGCGGTGACCGACCTCGGCCTGCACCATCACGACGCCCGTGCGGATCGCCGGGAAGTGCTCGAGCAGGTGCAGCAGCACGGGCACCGAGACGTTGTAGGGCAGGTTCGCGACGAGCGCCGTGGGATCCCCGGGCAGCTCGGCGACGCGGAGCGCGTCCTCGTGCACGACGGTCAGCGCGGCCTCCGGCTGGTAGAGCCGCACCGTGATCGGCAGCTGCTCGGCGAGCCGGCCGTCGATCTCCACCGCCACGACGCTCGCGCCGGTCTCGAGGAGGCCGAGGGTGAGGGATCCGAGTCCCGGCCCCACCTCGACCACGTGCGTGCCGGCCTCGACGCGCGCGACCCGGACGATGCGGCGCACCGTGTTCGCGTCGATGACGAAGTTCTGGCCGAGCTTCTTGGTGGGCGCGACGCCGAGCAGCTCGGCGAGGTCGCGGATCTCGGCGGGGCCGAGGAGCGTCGGGGCGGCGGGCGCGGCGGGTGCCGTGTCGTCGCTCACGCGCGGCCCGCCGGATCGATCTCGGCGGGGTCCTTGGCCGGCGACGTCACGGGCTCGTCGTCCCAGCGCCCGTAGACGAGCTCGGTGTTGGAGGAGATCTGCGCGGCGAGCATCGACACGTCGGTGCCGAGGTGCGCGGCCATCGCGCGGAGCGTGTGCGGGATCAGGTACGGCGCGTTCGGCCGGCCGCGGAACGGCACGGGCGTGAGGAACGGCGCGTCCGTCTCCACGAGCAGCAGCGAGCGCGGCGCGAAGGCGAGCGCCTCGCGGAGGTCGTGCGCGTTCTTGAAGGTGACCGTGCCGGAGAACGACATGTACCAGCCGTTCTCGGCGCAGATCCGGGCGAGGTCCTCGTCGCCGGAGAAGCAGTGGAAGACCGTGCGCTCGGGGGCGCCGACGCGCAGCAGGGTCGCCACGACCTCGTCGTGCGCGTCGCGGTCGTGGATCTGGAGGGCGATGCCGCGCTCCTTGGCGATGCGGATGTGCTCCTCGAACGAGCGCTGCTGGGCGGCGCGGCCCTCCTCGCCGGTGCGGAAGAAGTCGAGGCCGGTCTCGCCGACGGCGCGCACGCGCGGGCGTCCGGCGAGCTCGTGGATCTCGGCCAGCGCGTCGTCGAGCGTGCCCGCCTCCTCGTAGGCCGGGGCCTCATTCGGGTGGATCGCGACGGCGGCCAGCATGCGCGGCTCGTGGGCCGCGGTCTCCGCGGACCAGCGGGAGGTCTCGAGGTCGCCGCCGACCTGGATCACGCCGCGCACGCCGACCGAGCTCGCGCGGTCGAGGTGCTCGGTGAAGTCGATGGGCGACTCGCCGTCCGCGATCTCGAGGTGCGTGTGGTTGTCGTAGACGGGGACCGTGAGCGCCTCGGGCAGCGGCGGGTACGTGAGGTCGCGCGTCTGGCCGTGGACCGCGGTGGTGTCGCGCTGGCGCACGTAGTTGGAGTCGGACATCGCGCTCACTCTACCGACGGGCGGGTGCCGCGCCCGGCGGGGCGCGGCACCCGGATGCACGACGGCGGGTCAGGCGGCGGGCGTCGCCGGCTCCTGCTCGATGCGGGGGAAGAGCGGCGCCTCGAGCGGGGTGACGGTGCCGGATCCGGTCCACTCGTCGGCGAGGTCGATGCGCTGCTGGCCGACCGTGCCGGTGCCGCCGAGCGCGGTCCAGAGCTTCGCGGTGGCGCCGGGCAGCACGGGCGCGAGCAGCACGGCGAGCGTGCCGAGTCCGCGGACCGCGGTGTGCAGAACGGTCTCGAGGCGCGCGCGGTCCTCGTCCTTCTTCGCGAGGGCCCAGGGCTCCTGGCTCGTGATGTAGCCGTTGAGCTCGTCGACCAGGGTCCAGACGGCGGCGAGCGACTCGTGGATCGCGAGCCGCTCGATGGCGTCGTCCGCGGTGGACGCGGCGGCGCGCGCGACGGCCAGCACGCGCTCGTCGGCCTCGGTGAGCTCGTCCGCCTCGGGGATCCGGCCGTCGAAGTAGCGGCCGACCATGGCGATCACGCGGGAGGAGAGGTTGCCGAAGCCGTTGGCGAGCTCGGCCTGGTAGCGGGCGCTGAGGTCCTCCCAGCTGAACGAGCCGTCCTGCCCGAAGGCGAAGGCGCGCATGAAGTAGTAGCGGAACGCGTCGATGCCGAAGGTGTCGGTGATGGTCTGCGGCACGATCCCCGTGAGCTTCGACTTCGACATCTTCTCGCCGCCGACGAGCAGCCAGCCGTGGCCGAAGACGCGACGGGGCGGCTCCTCGCCGAGCGCCATGAGCATGGCGGGCCAGATGACCGCGTGGAAGCGGAGGATGTCCTTCCCGACGAGGTGCGTGGCGGGCCAACGGCGGGCGAACTGCTCGTCGTCCACGCCGTAGCCGATGGCCGTGACGTAGTTCATCAGCGCCTCGAACCACACGTAGACGACGTGGCTCTCGTCCCACGGGATGGGGATGCCCCAGTCGAAGCTGGAGCGCGAGATCGACAGGTCCTCGAGGCCCCGGCGCACGAACGACAGGATCTCGTTGCGGGCGCTCTCGGGCTGGATGAAGTCGGGGCGCTCCTCGTAGAACGCGAGGAGCCGCTCGCCGAAGTCGCTCATGCGGAAGAAGTAGTTCTTCTCCTCCAGCAGCTCGACGGGCTTGGAGTGGATGGCGCAGACGAGCTGCCCCTCGAACGGACCGGTGCCCTCGAGGAGGTCGGAGGGCTGCTTGTACTCCTCGCAGCCGACGCAGTAGTAGCCCTTGTACTCGCCCGTGTAGATGAACCCGGCGTCGTGGAGGCGCTGCAGGAAGATCTTGACGCTCTCCTCGTGGCGGGCGTCCGTGGTGCGGATGAAGTCGTCGTTGGAGATGTCGACGGCCTCGAGCAGCGGCTGCCAGCTCTCGGTGACGAGGCGGTCGGCCCACGCCTGCGGGGTCGTGTCGTGTGCCGTCGCGGTGCGGAGGATCTTCTGCCCGTGCTCGTCGGTGCCGGTGAGGAACCAGGTGTCGTCGCCGCGCTGGCGGTGCCAGCGGGCGAGGACGTCGGCGGCGACCTCGGTGTACGCGTGCCCGATGTGCGGGACGTCGTTCACGTAGAAGATCGGCGTGGTGATGTAGAAGGGCTCGCCGCGGGACATGGGCTCCATCCTAACGATCGGCGGGAGCGCTCCCGGTCGTGTGACCGGGGCCCGCGGGGCGGCTCCGGCGGCGGTCAGGACAGGTGGCGCTCCGCCGGTCCGTCGTACTCCGAGAGCGGCCGGATCAGCGAGTTCGCGGCCCGCTGCTCCACGATGTGCGCCGTCCAGCCGACCACGCGCGCGGCCACGAACAGCGGCGTGAAGGCCTGCGTCGCGAAGCCGAGGAGCGCGTACGCCGGGCCCGACGGGTAGTCGAGGTTCGGCAGGATCCCCGTGCGCTCGGCCATGCCGCGCTCGAGCGCGTCGTACAGCTCCATGGTGCGCCGCGCGGACTCCCCCGTCTCGCCGCCCGCCTCGACCCGCACGGCGACGAGGTCGTCGAGCGCCTGCTTCATGGTGGGCACGCGGGAGTCGCCCGCGCGGTAGACGCGGTGACCGAAGCCCATGACCTTGCGCTTCGCGGCGAGCGCCTCGTCGAGCCACGCCTCGACCCGCGACGCGTCGCCGATCTCGTCCAGCGTCTCGAGCACGGCCTCGTTGGCGCCGCCGTGCAGCGGGCCCTTGAGCGCGCCGATCGCGCCCGTGACCGCGGAGTGCAGGTCGGCGAGGGTCGAGGTGATGACTCGGGCCGTGAACGTGGAGGCGTTGAAGGAGTGCTCGGCGTAGAGGATCAGCGATACCTCCATGGCCTTCGCGTCCGCCTCGGTGGGCCGGTCGCCGTGCACCATGAGGAGGAGGTTCTCGGCGAGGCCGAGGTCGTCGCGCGGCTCGACCGGGTCGAGGCCCTGGCGGCGGCGCTGGTCGTAGGCGATGAGCACGGGGATCTGCGCGAGCAGCCGCACGGAGCGCTCCAGGTCGGCGTCGGCCGAGTGGTCGTCCGGGGTGGGATCCGCGGCGCCGATCGCGCTGACGGCCGTGCGCAGGACGTCCATCGGGTGGGCGTCGACGGGCAGGGCGTCGATGATCCGCAGCACCGCGTCGGCCGGCCGTCGCTCGGCGCGCTCCTGGTTCTCGAAGTGCGCGAGCTCCTCGTCCGTGGGCAGCTCGCCGTGCCACAGGAGGTACGCCACCTGCTCGAAGGAGCAGTGCGCCGCGAGCTCCTGCACGGGGTACCCGCGGTAGAGGAGGGAGTTGGTGGCCGGCTCGACCTTGCTGATGCGGGTCGTGTCGACGACGACCCCGGCGAGGCCCTTGCGGATGTCGGTCATGGTGCTCCTTCGCGTCATGCCGCACCCACGTGGTCGGGCGGATCGGGTCGCCTCCGGGTGCGCTCGTCACTGTATCGGGGCGGATGGCGCGGGGGCGAGGGTCGCCGGAGGTCGCCACGTGGACGGACGGCGACGGGCTGGGGAGGGACGGGCATGACGGGCGGCTCCGCTCCCGGGTCGGCGGCCGCTCCGCTCGGTAGCCTCACCAGCAGGCGCTCCCGAGGCGCCGCCCGCACCACCGCGCCGACCCGGAGGACGCCATGCCCGAGAGCACCGACCACGCCGATCCCGCCGCCGAGGCCGACGCCGCGCGCGAGCCGCAGACGGACGCCGGGACCGAGCCGGAGCGCTACGACGTCGCCGTCATCGGCGCCGGGCCCGCGGGCACCGCCGCCGCCCTCCGCGCCGCCGAGCTGGGCGCGTCCGTCGTCGTGCTGGAGGCCGGCCGCGTCGGCGGAACGTGCGTCAACACCGGCTGCGTGCCCACGCGCGTGCTCGCGAAGACCGCGCGGCTCGTGCGCGAGGTGCGCTCCGCGGGCGAGAACGGGATCGGCGTGGACGAGCCGACACCGCACTGGCCGTCGATCGTCGCGCGGGTGCACGAGCAGGTCGACCGGGTGCGCTCGCTCAAGCGCGAGGCCGAGCGGTTCCGGGAGGCGGGCGTGACGCTCGTCCACGAGGGCCGCGCGCGCTTCGTCGACGACCGCACGCTCGAGCTCGACAGCGGCCGGCGGATCACCGCGGGCGCGATCATCGTGTGCGTCGGCGGCCACTCGAAGCGCCTGCCCGTGCCCGGCGCCGACCTCGCGACCGTGCCCGAGGACGTGCTCGCGCTGCCCGGGATCCCGCGCCGCCTCGCCGTCATCGGCGCCGGCAACACGGGCGCGCAGCTCGTCACCGTCTTCCGCTCGTTCGGCTCCGAGGTGACGCTGCTCGACGTCGCGCCGCGCGTGCTCACCGCGTCCGACGAGGCGATCTCGGCGGCCGTCGCCGACGCGTTCCGCGCGCAGGGCGTGCGCGTGCGCACCGGCATCGACACCGTCACGGGTCTCACCAGGACGGGCGACGGATCCATCACCCTGCTCTGGCGCGACGGCGACCGCCCGCAGTCCTCCAGCTTCGACGCCGTGATCATGGCCACCGGCTGGCCCGCCGACGTCGACGACCTGGGGCTCGAGCACGCAGGGCTGGAGGCGGAGCGCTCGGCGATCCCGGTCGACCGCTACCTCCGCACGCGCGTGCCGCACATCCTCGCGGTGGGCGACGCCAACGGGAAGGACATGCTCGTCCAGGCGGCGCAGTCCGAGGGCGAGGCCGCGGCCGAGAACGCGGTGCTGGGGGTCAACCGGCGGATCCCGCTGCAGCTCCTCCCGGCCGGCGGCTTCACCGACCCCGACTACGCGGGCGTCGGCCTCACCCAGGCGGAGGCGCGCGAACGCGACAGCGGATGCGTGATCGCGCGCGTGCCGTTCGCCGAGGTCGACCGCGCCGTGATCGACGACCGCGAGGCCGGCTTCCTCCTCCTCATCGCCGACCGCCGCCGCGAGCTCATCCTCGGCGCGCACGCCGTGGGCGAGAACGCGGTCGAGGTCATCCAGTCGGTCACCACCGCGATGGCCGCGGGCGTCGACGTCGCGACCCTCGCGCACGTGCGGTTCGCGTACCCGACCTACAGCGCGATCATCGGGATCGCTGCGCGGCGCCTGCTGCAGGACGAGGCGCTGGCGGGCGAGCTGGACTGACGCGGCGTCCGGGCGAGAGCAGTCGCCTCTCGAGCGAGTCGTCCCCGAGGTGGTCGTGCCGCCCCATCAGACCGCGTCGTCCATCCCCGCCATGTCGAGGACGAAGCGGTAGCGGACGTCGTTGCGGCGGAGCCGGTCGATCGCGGTGTCCACCTCGGCGGCGGGCAGGACCTCCACGTCGGCCGTGATCCCGTGCTCGCCGCAGAAGTCGAGCAGGTCCTGCGTCGCGGGACGCCCGGCGCTGCCGGAGGACGCGAGCCGGCGGCGGCCGGTGAGCAGGTCCATCGCCGGGACGGAGAGCTGACCCAGGAAGCCGAGCACGCAGAGCGTGCCGTCGAGGTCGAGCACGCGGAGGTAGGGGGCGAGGTCGTGCGCGACGGAGACCGTGTCGAGCACGAGGTCGAGGCTGGAGGCGGCACGGGCCATCGCGTCGGCGTCCGTGGAGACGACCACCCGCGTGGCGCCCAGACGCTCGGCGTCCGCGGCCTTGGCCGCGCTCGTCGTGAACACCGTGACCTCCGCGCCGAGGGCCCGCCCCAGCCGCACCGCGAGGTGGCCGAGACCGCCGAGGCCGACGACGCCGAGGCGCGTGCCGGGCCCGACGCCCGCGGACCGCAGCGGCTCCCAGACCGTGACGCCCGCGCACATGAGCGGCGCGACAGCGGCGGGATCGAGCGACACCGGGCGGCGGTAGACGAAGGACTCGCGGACCACGTAGCGGCCGGACCAGCCGCCGCGGGTCGTGGATCCGTCGAGGCGGTCGCGGCCGCCGTAGGTGAGGGTCGGGAACTCGACGCACATGTTCTCGTGGCCGCCGCGGCACATGGCGCAGACGCCGCACGAGTCGACGATGTTGCCGATCGCGACCGGGTCGCCGGGCGCGAAGGCCGTGACGGCGGATCCGACGGCCACCACCTCCCCCACGAACTCATGGCCGGGGACGAGCGCGTCGTCGCGGCCGTGCTGGTCGAGGGCGTGCAGGTCCGAGTAGCAGACGCCGCAGTGCGTGACGCGGACGTCGACGTCGTCGGGGTGGAGGTCGCGGCGGTCGATCGAGGTCGGTCGGAGGGGCTGGCCGGAGGCCGGGGACAGGAGGGCTGTGGTGCGCATGCCGTCACTCTACCTACTGGTTGGTAGCTACGTACGATGGATGCATGACCTCCAGCGCCGACCGCACCCGGCAGCGCATCCTCGACGCGGCGACGGAGGAGTTCGCCGCCCGGGGCATCGCGGGGGCACGCGTCGACCGCGTCGCCGCGGCGTCCGGCATGAGCAAGCCGATGCTGTACTCGCACTTCGGCGGCAAGGACAGGCTGTTCGACGCGGTGTTCGCCGAGCACGTGATCGCGAACGGCGACCGCGTCCCCTTCACCGCCGACGACCTGCCCGCCTACGCCGCCCTCCTCTACGACGACTACCTGCAGGATCCGGCGCTCGCCCGCCTGGTGATGTGGAAGCGCCTCGAACGGGACGCGACCGGCTTCCTCTACCCGGGCCTCGAGGGGTTCCAGGCCGGGAACATCCGCGCGATCCAGGCGGCGCAGGCGGCCGGGCGGATCCGCGCGGACCTCGATCCCGAGGACGTCTGGTCGCTCCTCATCGCGACGGCCGCGAGCTGGGCGCAGGTCTCGATCACGACCGTCGCGACCGCGCCCGAGCCGGACGCGGTGCACGCACGCCGGCGCACGGCGCTCGCGGCATTCGTGCGCGACGGGCTCTGCGCGGTCGGGTCGACGGCGGGCTGATCCGGGTACCGTGGCTCCGCAGCCGCTACGGCCGGACGGCCGCCCGCGCGTCGCGCCGCCGCTCGACCGCCGTCATCACGAGGAAGAGCGTCGTCCAGAGCACGAGGCCCGCGGCGAGGAAGATCCCGACGACCGCGAGCCCTCCGCCCACCGTGTCCACCGGGAACCAGCCGCTCATCAGGAGCGCCGGGAGGACGGTCACGAGCATGAGCGCGAAGTGCGTGACCGACTGCCGGGTGAGGGTCCAGCGGTCCACCTGGTAGATGAGCGAGCCGGCGGCGGTCGCCGCGACGATGACGCCGACCGCGAGGGTCGAGCGGCCGTCCTCCGTCTGGCCGCCCGCGAGGAGGTAGGCGCCGATCGCGGACATGAGCACGAGCGCGATCCCGCCGAGGAGCGCGGCGCGGAGGAGCAGGCGCGGACGGCGCGCGGCGGCGGCCTCGCCGGCGTCGCGGGTCATCCGGCGGCCGGCTCCCGCGGCGGCCCGGCGAGCCACGCGTACTCGGTGCTGCACGCGTCCGGGATCCCCTCCATGCCGGAGAGGTCGTCCGGGGACGTCGGCTCGGAGGACACGCCGCCGCCCAGGCTGACCTCGTCGCCCACCCGGTGCGCCTCGTCGCCGAGCGTGAGGGTCGTCCCGTCCCACCGGGTCGTCCGCTCCGGGAGGATCGGCAGCCAGTAGGCGGAGCCGCCGTCGGGCGCGTAGCCCGGCGTCTCGAGGTAGAGGCAGCCGTCACGCTCGACGAGCGTGCCGGTCAGGAGCGCCTCCATGGCGCCGCCGTCGTCGCGGTAGGTGGCGATCTCCGCGGAACCGGGAGAGGCCGCCGCGTCGGCACGGACGGGGTCCGCGGCGGGGCCGGTGGAGCAGCCCCCGAGGCTGGTGCCGAGGACGGCCGCCGCCGCGAGCGCGCCCGCGACGGTCCGCGCTGGTGCTGGTGCTGGTGCTGGTGCTGGTGCTGGCGCTCGTCGCATGGGTCTCCGTCGTCGCGCCCAGTCGACCACGCCCGCCCACGGCTGCGGAACCCCCGTTCCGGGTGGGGCGCGTGTGCACGCTCCGACCGCCCGAGTCCGACTCGCGGCTAGCCTCGCCGGATGCGCGCCGCCCCCGCCGCCCGATCTGGCGGGGCGCGCGCGGTCATCCGTGCGGGGAACGTCCTCGCGTCGGTCGGCGAGGGGATGCTGCTGGCCGTGCTCGCCCTCGGCCTCGCGCTCGACGGGACGCTCCACGGCCTCGACGAGCGCGACTAGGCATCACGCCCCGCCGCGGTTCCCCTCCAGCGTGAAGGTGAAGACGTCCTCGTCGAACGCGCTGTAGCCCGCGTAGTCGAGGAGCTCGTAGAGGCGGGCGCGGGTCTGCATCTCCGGCACCTTCGACGCGAGCGTGCCCTCCTCGAGGATCGCGTCGAGGCCGCGCTCGGCGGCGCCCATCGCGAGGCGCAGGAGCGACACCGGGTAGATGACGATGTTGACGCCCACGTCGCGCAGCTGCGACGTCGTGAACAGCTCGCTCTTCCCGAACTCGGTCATGTTGGCGAGGATCGGCACGTCGACCGCGGCGCGCATCGCCTCGAACTCGGCGAGGTCCGCCATCGCCTCGGGGAAGATCGCGTCGGCCCCGGCGTCCACCAGCGCGCGAGCGCGGTCGACCGCCGCGGCCATGCCGTCCACGCCGCGCACGTCGGTGCGGGCCATGACGAGCAGGTCGGGATCGCGTCGGGCGTCGACGGCCGCGCGGATCCGCTTCAGCGCCGTCGACTCGTCCACCACCTGCTTGCCGTCGAGGTGGCCGCAGCGCTTGGGGTTCACCTGGTCCTCGATGTGGAGGCCCGCGACGCCGGCGTCCTCGAGCATCTGCACGGTGCGGGCGACGTTCATCGGCTCGCCGAAGCCCGTGTCCGCGTCCACGAGGCACGGCAGGTCGGTCACGCGCGCGATCTGCTGGGAGCGCCCGGCCACCTCGGTGAGCGTGGTGAGGCCGATGTCCGGCAGGCCGAGATCCGCCGACAGCACGGCGCCGGAGATGTAGACGCCGTCCATCCCCTTGTCCTGGATGAGGCGCGCCGACAGCGGGTTGAACGCGCCGGGCATCCGGAGCAGCTCGCCCGACGCGAGGCGCTCGCGGAACGCGCGGCGCTTGGCGGCGGAGGTGAGGTCCGAGTGCAGCACTAGAGGAGTCCCTTCGGGGAGCCGGCGCCGTCGAGGAGGCCGGGCCGGGCGGTCACGGTGAGGCCGGCGAGCTCGTCGGCGGCGAGCTCGGGCAGGCGCTCGACGAGCGCGAGGAAGCGGTCGACCTCGCGATCCTCGAGCACGCCGTCGGCGAGCGTGCGCAGCTTGGCGACGTAGTCGGCGCGCGCGAACGGCCGGGCGCCGAGCGGGTGCGCGTCGGCGACGGCGATCTCGTCGACGATGGTCGAGCCGTCGGTCAGGCGGATCTCCACCCGGCCGCCGAACGCCTTCTCGGCCGGGTCCATGGAGTGGTACCGGCGGGTCCACTCCGGGTCCTCGGTCGTGGTGACGCGGCGCCAGAGGTCGACCGTGTCGGGGCGGCCCGCGCGCTCGGGCGCGTACGAGTCGACGTGGTGCCACGCGCCGTCCTGCAGCGCGACCGTGAAGATGTACGGGATCGAGTGGTCGAGCGTCTCGCGGCTGGCGCGCGGGTCGTACTTCTGCGGGTCGTTCGCGCCGGATCCGATGACCACGTGCGTGTGGTGCGACGAGTGGATGAGGACGCGGTCGATCGCGTCGGCGTCCGCGAGCACCGGGTGCGCGTGGTGCAGGCGGCGGGCGAGGTCGATCCACGCCTGCGCCTGGTACTCGGCCGAGTGCTCCTTCGTGTACGTGTCGAGGATCGCCCGCTTGGCCTCGCCGGGCGCGGGCAGCGGCACGTCGTAGGAGGCCGCAGGGCCGTCGAGCAGCCACGCGATCACGCCGTCCTCGCCCTCGTAGATGGGGGTGGGGCTGGTCTGGCCGCGCATCGCCCGGTCGATCGCCTCGACGGCCATCTTCCCGGCGAACGCCGGCGCGTGCGCCTTCCACGTGCTGATCGCGCCCTTGCGCGACTGGCGCGTGGCGGTCGTGGTGTGGAGCGCCTGGCCGATGGCCTGGAAGACCGTGCCCTCGTCGAGGCCGAGGAGCGTGCCGATGCCGGCCGCGGCCGACGGGCCGAGGTGCGCGACGTGGTCGATCTTGTGCGCGTGCAGGCTGATGGCCTTCACGAGGTCGACCTGGATCTCGTAGCCGGTCGCGATGCCGCGGATCACGTCGGCGCCCGTGAGCGCGCGGCCGTCGGGGCGGCCGGCCGCGGCGGCGTGCTGGGCGGCGGCGAGGATCGGCGGGATGTTGTCGCCCGGGTGCGAGTACTCGGCGGCGAGGAACGTGTCGTGGTAGTCGAGCTCGCGCACGGCCACGCCGTTCGCCCAGGCCGCCCACTCGGCGCTCACGCGGTCGGCGGGATCCGCGCCCACGACGGTCGCGCCCGCGCCGCCCATGGACGGCCCGTGCGCGAGGGCCTGCGCGCGCGCCGAGACCACGGGCGCCCGCGTGAGCGAGGCGGTCGCGACGGCCGCGTTGTCGATGATGCGGTTGACGATCATCTCGGTGACGTCGGCGTCGACCTCGACCGGGTCCGCGGCGACGGCGGCGATGCGCCCCGCGAGCTGCTCCCCGGGAGGCAGGGCCTCGTCGCTGCGGTGGACGCGGACGCGGTGGATCTGCATGCTCTTCCTCACGGTCGGGCGCCTGACGCGGAGGGCTCGTGACCCCGTCCGCGCGGCACCGGTCCAGCGTATCCACCGCCGGGGCCGCCATACGCTGGGGCGTGCTCACCGTCACCCCGGAGTCCCCGCGCCAGGACGACGTGCTGCCGCTGCTGCGGCAGGCCGACGACTTCGCGCTCGCCCTCTACCCGGCCGAGAGCTACCACGCGCTCGACGTCGCCGACCTCGAACGGCCCGCCGTCACGTTCCTCGTCGCGCGCCACGACGGCCGCGCGCTGGGCACCGCGGCGGTCGTCGACCGGGGTGACGGATCCGCGGAGCTGAAGCGCGTGTTCGTCACCGACGCGGCGCGCGGCCTCGGCCTCGGACGCGCGCTCCTGGTCGCCGCCGAGGACCGGGCCCGCGCGCTCGGCGCCCACGTGATGCGGCTCGAGACCGGCCTGCCGCAGACCGCCGCCATCGCGATGTACGAGCGCGGCGGCTACCGGCACGTGCCGCGCTTCGGGCCGTACGCCGAGGATCCGACGAGCGTCTGCATGGAGCGCGACCTGCGCCGGGATCCCGGGCCGGTCCCGCGCTGGATCCTCCGACCCGCCCTCCCGGACGACGCGACGTGGATGGCCGAGCTCCGCGCCGTCGCCCTCCGGCCCGACCTCGAGCGGCTCGGCCGGTGGGATCCGGTGCGCGTCCGCCGCCGCTTCCTCGACGGCTGGGCGCCCGCGCGCACCTCGGTGATCCGCGTCGGCGGCCGCGACGCCGGCCTCATCGCCTGCCGCGACGAGCCGGACGCGCACTGGGTCGAGCACTTCTACCTGGATCCCGCGCTGCAGGGACAGGGCATCGGCGGCGAGGTGCTGCGCGACCTCATGGCGCGGCACGACGACGGCCACCCGTTCCGCCTCGACGTGCTGCAGGGCAGCGCGGCGCGGCGGCTCTACGAGCGGGCGGGGTTCCGGGTCGAGCGGGAGGACGCCGTTGACGCGTGGCTGGTGGCGCTGCGCCGCCGGTGACCCGCCTCCCGCCGGGCGGACCGCGCGGCCCGGCTGATCCGCGTGCGTCACATGCGGATGCGCTCGGCCATCACCGCGGCCCACGACCGGTAGACCCGGCCGTAGAAGGTGTCGTGCCCGTCGGACGTGGTGAACTCGTGCACCATCGCGGTCGGGAACGGGACGCTCACGGTGCCCCGGAACCCCGCGACGACCGACCGTGTCTCCTCGTTCAGCAGCCGGGCCTGCTCCCCGACCCGTCGCGCCATGCGGGCGGGCGTCTCGGAGGAGAGCTCCAGCGGCGGCACCTCCGCGACGAGGATGACGGCGGACTCGCCGAGGTGCGCGCGGAGATCCGCGAGCAGGATCCGCAGGTGCTTGCGCCACACCCACGGCGGCGTGAAGCGGAACGAGTCCCCGATCCCGAGCAGCACCACGACGACGTCCGCGAGGATCAGCTGCGGGTTGTCGCGGAACAGCTTCTGCGCCGTCCGGATCGAGTAGTCCGACGTGGTCAGGGCCTGCCAGCGCACTCCGCGGCGGCTGTCCCGGTCGATGCGTCGGGCGAGCTGGGCTCCGAGCGTCAGGTCCGACGTGAGGGTCTGATAGCCGATCGCGGTGGCCTCGCCGATGACCGTCACCAGGACGGGCCAGTCCCCCGGGAGGGAGCCCTCCGATGCTCCCTCCGGGAACGGTGCCTGCCTCAGCTGCCGGCGCATCACGTGATACGGGAGGAAGCCGAGCGCCGCACGCCCGATGTCGCGGACGGTCGCGAGGCTCACCGCCATCGCCGGGCCGCCGACCGGGCTGCCGATGCGGGACATGACCGCAACCTCGTGGGGGCGCTCATGGACCGGTGGTCGCCGGGTAGCGGAGCTGCATGGTCACGCCGTCGACCGTGCCGGTCCAGGACATGTCCGGGCCGACCAGGTGGATCGGCTCGTGCGTGCACTCGAACGCGTCCGCGAGGCCGAGGTGCACGATCCACGCCTCGACGATCTCCCCGCGCCCGGCGACGGGATGCGCGTCGGCATGACCGGAGACGTGGATGCCCTCGTCGAGGGATCCGAGGCTCCACGCCATCGGGGCGAGTCCTCCTTCGGCTCCGGCGGCGTTGAGGCTCTGCGCGATGGCCGCGTCGATGACCCGACGCTCGATCCATCGCGGGACAGTCGACGTCTCCGACGCATGGGACACGGCGGACCCCCATTCGGGTCATGGAGCACGGGTCACCGTGACGCGCATGGATGACGGGGGGATTCATGACTCGGGGCCGAGGAGGAGCGTCGTGCGAACAGCCCGGGGTCTGGGAGCGTGATCGAAGGCTAACCGCCGGAGTCGCGGCGGACGAGAACACAGGAAGCCATAAGGGCGCCCGCGCATCGGGCGCGTGCCCGGCGCCCTCGACACGTCCCGCCGACGTGCCGGCTCCCGCCCGTGGGCAGGGTGCCGGCGCCGGACGTGGAGCGAGCCCGCCGCGGGTGGCGGCGGGCTCGTGCGTGTGCATCGCATTCGGGTCGACGCTCACGTGAATCGACACGTGCCGGCCGGATCCCGCGCTCGTGGGGTCGAGGGACGGGTCCGAGGGACAGTGCGGGCACCGGCCCGGGAAGACCGGGTGCCGCATCGACCATAAGCTCCGGTCCCCCTAAATGAGGACAACCTCGCGCACGGCGTCGCTGGATGGATAGGGGCGACGCCGGAGCCGAGCGGCGAGCCCGCCGGCGGCGCGGGTCGCCGTGGGGACGTCGGAGCCGCCACCCGCGGAACAGGGCCCGGGAGCGGGGTCAGTCGACCCGGCGCTCGGCCTTGATGCGCTTCCGCGCCGCGCGGACCGTGAGCACGGAGAGGTAGTCCTGCACGGTCGCATCCCGGAGCGTCGCCAGCTCCTCCTCCACCACCGCCCGGAGCTCCGCCTCCGGACGATCGGGGTACTTCTTCTGGAGCTGCTCGGTGGAGTCGCGGACGATCTGGTCGTAGTCGACGTCGGTTGTCATGGCCTCATCATCCCCCGGGCGGGCGGACGCCAGCCCGGGGCGGCGCCTCCCGCGCCTGCGGAGAGGGATCCCTACGCGGGCGCGCCCGCGGACGTCACGGCCAGGATCACCGGGCCGACAGCCGCGACCTGCCGTGCCGCGGTCCACCGCTCGGGATCACCGGCCGCGAGGCTCGAGACGCCCTCGACGGCGGCGACGAGGGCGGCCGCTCGATCGGCCGCGTCGGCGACGAGGTCGGGGTGCGCGGAGACGATGAGGCGCGCGACCCTGTCGACGAAGGCCCTGCTGTTCGCGGCATGCCGTTCGGCGAGGACCGGGTCCGCGAGCGCCGCGGCGAGGAAGCCCACCCACACCCGCGCCTCGGCCAGCCGCTCGCGGTCCGCGGGCAGCGCGCCCAGCACGACGGCCCGCAGGGCCGACCCGGCGTCGGGGGCATCGGCCTCGAGCGCGTCGGAGCGATCGCGCGTGCGCTGGTGCATGAGGTCGCGGGCGTGCAGCAGGAGGGCCCGCTTGTCCCGGAACGTGTGCAGCACGAGTCCCGTCGTGCAGCCCGCGCGCTCGGCGACGGCGCGGAGCGTGAGACCCGTCGGGCCGCGATCGGCGAGCGTCTCGAACACCGCCTCCGACAGCCGCAGCCGGCTCGCCTCCGCATCCCGCGTCCTGGTCATGCAGTCACCGTAACAGGTGTTACCGTAACGATCGTCACGAGAGGATCCCCATGACCTGGACGATCGCCCCCACGCCCTTCGACCACCCCGACGCCGACCGGCTCCGGCGAGCGCAGCGCGTCGAGCTGGACGCGCGCTACGGGAGCGACGACCACGAGCCGGGCACTCCCCCGTCGGCGGACGACGTGCCCGTGTTCCTCGTCGCGCGGACGAGCGACGGTCGGCCCGTCGCCTGCGGGGGACTCCGCCCCCTGGCCGACGAGGTCGCCGGGCCCGGGAGCGTCGAGGTCAAGCGCATGTACGTCGATCCGTCGGCGCGGGGATCCGGGGTGGCGGCCGCCGTCCTCCGCGCCCTCGAGGCCGCCGCCCGCGATCGGGGCGCGCAGCGCGTGGTCCTCGAGACGGGCATCCTGCAGCCCGACGCCATCCGCTTCTACGAGCGCGAGGGCTACGCGAGCATCCCCCTGTACGGCCCCTACGTCGGGTGCGCCGAGTCCCGGTGCTTCGCGCGCGCCCTCTGAGCGACCGCCCCGGAGAGCTCCCGGTCGCGGCGGCGCCGGTCTGAGAGGCATCGTTCGCCGGACACCCGCCGACGCGCGGCCGGTGGTGCGGGAGACGGCCGACGGGAGACGGGCGACGTCACCCGATCCGCGTCGTGCAGCGGAAGCGATGCGCCGGTCGCGTCGGGAGCGCACGGGGCGGCAGGAGTTCACGGAAGCAGAACATCGCGTTCATGCACGGCCTCGCGCCGTGCCCCATGCTCCTGTCGCCGAGCCCGGCGCGTCCCCCGCGCGCCCGCACGGCGATCCCCGCGCGCCCACGCGCGCTCCTCCCACAGAAGGACGAACGTGAAGATCCCCCCTGCCCGCCGTGCCGCCCCCGCGCGCATCGGCGCCCTCACCGTGGCGGCCGCCGCGGTGGCGCTCTCCGTCGGCATCGGCGCGCCCGCGCACGCCGCCGACCCCGCGCTCCAGCCGGCTCCCACCGCGAGCGACCACCTCATCACCGACGTGCCGGGCCTCGTCAACGGGCGCGAGCTCGGCGCGTTCGCCGGCGTCGACGGGCGCACGGTCGCCGCGAGCCGCCTGATCCGCACGGAGTCGCTCGACAGGATCACCGCGGCCGGCGCCGCGACGCTCGCGAGCGTGCACCACGTCGACCTCGTGATCGACCTGCGCACCCCCGGCCAGATCCAGGCCAAGCCCGACGTGCCGATCCCCGGCGCGAAGACCGTCGCCATCTCGATGTTCGGCGACGCCGGCGACTACCCGGACGACACGGTCATGTACCGCGACCTCATCGACAAGGGCCACGTCGACGCGGGTACGCCCGGCGTCATGATCAACGCGTACCGCAGCATCCTGCGGACGCTGGCCGCGCACACCGGGGACGGCACGATCCTCATCCACTGCTCGCACGGCATGGACCGCACGGGCACCGTCATCGACCTGCTCGACCGGATCCTCGGCGTCGGCAGCTCCGACATCCTCCACGACTACCTGCTCTCGAACACGCAGCTCGGCGTCACGTGGGCCACGCCCGCGCTCCTCCAGGGCACGTTCGAGGCGGGCATCGCGTCGCGCTACGCGGGGATGGACTCCTACATCCGCACCACGCTCGGCGTCGACGACCAGGAGATCCGGGCCCTCCGCGCCGAGTTCCTCGTCTCGGACGACGCGGCGGCGGCCTCCATCACCGTGGGCGGCGTGGCCGTGCCGCTCGGCGACGCGGCCGGATCCGCCGGGGCCGTCGTGCCCGTCGGCCTCCCCGCCGTCACTCCCGCCGACGTGCGGGTGACCACCGCGGACGGATCAGCCTCGTCGTCCGTCGCGGTCGACGGCCGCACCGTGACCGTCACCGTGACCGCGGCGGACGGGCGCACGACGCGCACGTACCGCGTCACGGCCGGGCTCGCGGAGATCGCGCTGCCGGGCGGATCCGCTCCCACCGCGGGCGGCACCGTCGCGTTCCGCGCCGCCGGCCTCACGCCGGGCGCGACGTACCGGGTGATCCTGCGCTCGACGCCGACCGACGTCGGTTCCGTCACCGCGGCATCGGACGGCGCCGCGTCGGGCACCGTCACGATCCCCGCGGGCACCGACCCCGGCACGCACACGCTGACCCTCGTGGACGCGCAGGGCCGGGCGGTCTCGGATCCCGCGACCATCACCGTGAGCGCCGCGGCCGTCTCCGCCGTCACGGCGACCGCGACCGGCGCGCGTCACGCGGGCCCCATGGTCGCGACCGGCGGCGCGGCCGTCGCCGCCGACCCGTGGCCGGGCCTCGCGCTCGCCGCGCTCGGCCTCGCGGGCCTCGCCGCGATCGCGGGCCGCACGATCGCGCGCCGTCGCGTCGCGCCGCGCAGGCCGTGACGACGACTGCGACGACGGCTGGTCGGGCGACCCGGCGGCGGCTCCTCGCCGCCGCCGGCGTCGTCGTCGCGTCCGCGGCCGTGGTCGCGGGCGGGCTCGCCGCGGTGGGCGGGTGGCCGGTCCCGGCCGACCTCCCCCGCGACCTCGCGGGCGCCCCGGTGCAGGCTGACGTCCCCGCGCCCGCCGCGGGCGCCGACGGCGCCATCACGGCGGTCGACTCGGGCCTCGGCCGGTTCCGCGCCCCCTCGGTCGGTCTCGACGTGCCGCTCGGCGCGGTCGACGTGGTCGGCGGCGTCGTGGATCCCCCGGGCTTCTCCTCCGCGTACCGCGTGCGCGACCTCGGCGTCGCGCCCGAGGACGCCGCGACGGGCACGGTGTTCGTCGTGATGCACTCGGTGCGCGGCGGCGGCACGGGCCCCGGCGACCTGCTCATCGACGACCGGGCGGGCAGCGCGAGCGTCGCCCCCGGCGCGGTGATCGAGGTGGCGGGCGTCGACTACGCCGTCGGATCCAGCCGCGCGGTGCCCAAGGGCCAGCTGCCCGACGACGCCGAGGTCTGGGCCGACACCCCGGGCCGGCTCGTCGTGATCACGTGCCTGCAGCGCCCGGACGGCAGCCCGTCGCGCGACGACATGGTGATCGAGGCGACCCGCGCCTGATCGAGGCGGGGAGCGCGGCGGCCGATGCGGCCCGGCGCTCCCCGCCTCGATAGCCTCGGCACATGCGCATGGGGACAGCACGGCACGAGGTCGCGCGCGCCTGGCACGCCGCCGTCTCCCCCGACCGGCTGCTGCTCGCCGCCAAGACCGCGCTCGCGGTCGGCATCGCCTGGGCCGTCGCGCCGTACGTGCCCGGCGTCGCGAACGAGTACCCCTACTACGCGCCGCTCGGCGCGCTCGTGAGCATGTACCCGACGCTCATGGGATCCGCGCGCACCGGCGTCCAGACGCTCCTCGGCCTCGCGGCGGGCATCGTCCTCGCGACCGCCGTGATCCTCACCACCGGCCCCTCGTGGTGGTCGATCCCCGTGATCGTCGGCATCGGCGTGATCCTCTCCGGCTCCGGCTGGTTCGGCGCGGGCCGCGAGTACGTGCCGATGGCGGCGCTGTTCGTGCTCATCGTCGGCGGGCAGGACGCCGACCAGTACTCGCTCGGCTACCTCGTGCAGATGGCGGTCGGCGTGGTGACGGGACTCCTCATCAACGTGCTCGTCGCGCCGCAGCTGTCGAGCGGGGCCGCGGGCGCGCGCATCAGCGCGTTCCAGCGCGAGGTGGCCGACCGGCTGCGCGACGTGGGCGACGCGGTCGAGGCTGACTCCCCGCCCGCGCACGACGACTGGATCCGCGCGAGCGAGGACCTCGCGGGCACCGCGCGCGCCGTGCGGGCCGAGCTCGCCGAGGCCGACGAGAGCCGCAAGGGCAACCCGCGCGCGCTGGTGAACAAGCGCGACGTGCGCATCGACCACGCGCGGCTGGAGGCGATGGACCAGATCGTGTTCCACGTCCGCGACGTGTCCGCGGCGCTCGCGGACACCACCTGGCGGGAGCGGGGCGCGATGGGCCTCGACCGCGAGATCGCTGGGCCGATCCACGACGCGTGCCACGCGGTCGCGGGCGTGCTCGACCTCGACGACCCGGACTCCCCCGAGCGCCACCGCGCGATGGGCGAGGCGGCCAGGCAGGTGCGCCTGCTCGTGGAGGCGGTCGACCGGCGGGCCCAGGAGCTCGGCCAGGCGATGGGGCCGGGCGTGCTCACCGCGATGCACCTCAAGCGCGTGCTGCGGCACCTCGAGCCGGTCGACGCGGCGGAGTCGCCGGCGCCGTAGCGGATCAGCCGGCGGGCGAGGCCGTCGCCGCCGCTCCCGCGTCCTCGCCCACCGGCAGCGCCTCCGCCCGCGCGTCGAACCGCACCGCGACGATGCCCGCCACGATGAGCGCGCCGCCTACGAGCTGCAGCGCCGTCAGCTCCTCGCCGAGCAGCAGCCACGCCCAGGCGCCGGCCGCCGCGACCTCGAGCAGCCCCGTGAACGACGCGAGGCGGGATCCGAGCATCGCGCCCGCCGTGATCCCCGCGCCGTACGCGAGCGCCGTCGCGACGACCCCGACCACGAGCATCGGCACCCACCACGGCACGACGCTGCCCAGCATCACGACGTCGGCGACGGATCCCGTGAAGGGCAGGATCCCCGTCAGCCCCACGAGCGCGAGCAGCACGGCCGCGACCAGCAGCCCCGCGGCCGCGAGCGCCACCGGCGGCAGCCCGTCCGCTCCGCGGGCCGCGATGGCGAAGTAGCCCGCGCAGCCGACCATCGCGCCGATCGCGAAGAGGAGGCCGACGGGATCCAGCGCCCCGCCGCCCGACGGCGACACCACGAGCGCGAGCCCGCCCGCCGCCGCGACGGATCCGAGGAGCACGGGCACCGCGGGCCGCCGCCGGGTCATCGCCCACGCCACCGCCACGAGCAGCAGCGGCGCCATGAACTCGATGAGGATGGCCGTGCCGACGGGGATCCGCTCGATGGCGGCGAAGTACATGACCTGCGCGCCCGCGACGCCCACGAGCGCCATGCCGAGCACCCGGCGCCACGCCCGCAGCACCGGCCGCAGGTCGCCGCGCAGCTGCACGAGCGCGATGGGCGCGAGCAGCAGCCCGCCGATGAGCGCCCGCAGCGCGACGGCGGCGACCGGGCTCCACCCGGCCTCGAGCAGCGGCTTCACGAACGCGCCCGACAGCCCGAAGGAGGCGGCGGCCACGACCGCGAGGACGAGTCCGGTGGTCAGGTGGCGTCGTTCCATGGTGCGCTCGTCTCGTCAGGGGCCACGCGGCCTACGGTCCTGACGTTAGACTCGTCGCGGATAAGGAGTCAACTTGCTTTTCACCCCTGACACGGAGGACGTGCTCGCGTTCGACGCCGTCATCCTCAACACGGCCCCGCGCGCCACCCGCTCCGGCGACGACCTGCTGGCGACCCCGGAGCAGCTCGCCGACCTGATGACCCGCAGCGGCTTCTCCGGCCGCTTCGACCGCGACGACCGCGAGCTCCGCGAGGTGCACCGCGCCCGCGCCCGCCTGCGGGAGATCTGGGACCTCGACCGCGACGCCATGGTGGATCCCGTGAACGAGCTGCTCACCCGCCATCACGCGGCGCCGCGGCTCGTCCGGCACGACGCCCTCGACTGGCACCTGCACGCGACGCCGGAGGACGCGCCGCTCGCCGACCGGATCCTCGTGGAGGCCGCCATGGCCCTCGTCGACGTCGTGCGCTCCGACGCCACCGACCGCCTCCGCGTGTGCGCCGCCGACGACTGCGACGGGGTGCTCGTCGACCTCTCGCGCAACGGGTCGAAGCGGTTCTGCAGCGTGCGCTGCGGCAACCGGATGAACATGGTCGCGTTCCGCGAGCGCCGCGCGGCCGATCCCGTCGGCTAGGCGCGCTCCGGTCAGCGGGCGGCGAGCGCCGCCTGGTACAGGTCGCGCTTGCCGAGGCCGGTCGCCTCGGCGATGGTGCCCGCGGCGTCCTTGAGGCGCGCGCCGTCGGCGACCAGCTCGAGCACCTGCGTCACGCCGGTCGCGAGGTCGACCTCGAGCGCCGCGGCGCCCTCCGCGACCACGACGATCTCGCCGCGCACGCCCTCGGCGGCCCAGGCGGCGAGCTCCGCGGCGGATCCGCGGCGCACCTCCTCGTACAGCTTCGTCAGCTCGCGGCACACGACGAGGCGACGGTCGGGTCCCCACTCGGCGACGACGTCCTCGAGCGACGCCTGCAGCCGGTTCGGCGACTCGAAGAAGACCATGGTGCGGCGCTCGCGCACGAGCTCGCGGAGCACGCGGCGCCGGTCGCCGCCCTTGCGCGGCAGGAAGCCCTCGAACGTGAAGCGGTCGGTGGGGAGTCCGGAGACGGCGAGCGCGCTGAGGACGGCGCTCGGTCCGGGGATCACCGTGACGCGCACGCCCGCCGCGGCCGCTGCCTCCACCAGGTGGAAGCCGGGGTCGGAGATCGCGGGCATGCCGGCGTCCGAGAGGACGAGCACGTCGGTCTCGCGCGCGAGCTCCACGAGGTCGGCGGAGCGCTCCTGCTCGTTGTGGTCGTGCAGCGCGATGAGGCGCGGCCGGTTCTCGACGCCGAGCGCGCCGAGCAGGCGGATGGTCGTGCGGGTGTCCTCGGCGGCGATGACCGTCGCGGAGGTGAGCGCCTCCACGAGCCGCCGCGACGCGTCGCCCAGGTTGCCGATGGGGGTCGCGCCGAGGATGATCACCGGTCGATCATCCCATCCGGGGCGGGGCGGTCCCGGCCGGTGGCGTCCACCTCCGTCGCCTCCTCGTCGGGGAGGCCCGCCCGGTCGCCGACGTGCTCGGGGTCGTCGACCTCCTCGTCGCCCGGGTCGCTCCAACCGCGGATGGCGTTCGCGATCCCCATGCCGATCACGACGAGGCCGATGGGCACGCCCAACAGGACGATCGTCGAACCGCGCCCGGCTGCGCTGATCTCGCCGAAGACGCCCGTGAGGCCGAGCACCGACACCACGCAGAGGCCGACCCCCAGGATCACCAGCCCGAAGGTCTCGCGCCCGCGCGACCGGCTCCTCAGGAACACGCGTCAGCTCCCGTCGGACGCGAGGGCGCCCGCACCCACGTGCGCGAGCACCACCGGATCCGCGCACCCGCGCGCGAACCCGTCGATGCGCCGGTCCATGTCGCGCTGCAGGATCCACGCGCCGATGCGCTCGGCGACGGGCGCGAGCCAGGCGGGCCGGCACGCGAAGTTGTAGCGCCAGGTCGCGAGCGTGCTGCCCGGCTGGCCCTCCGCGGGCGCGAACCGCCACCCGCCGCCCATGCGCGCGAAGAACCACGACCCCTGCGTCATCTTCATGCCCACGTTCGACGGCGGCTGGTGCGAGACGTACTCGCTCACCATGCTGAGGCCGAGGCGCGAGACCGTGAACGTCCGGACGCCCTTCGCCGGCTCGGTCGCGCCGCCCATGAGGTGCTGGTGCGCGATGAAGGGATCCCACCGCTTGCGGATCGCCCCCTGCGTCTGCGAGATCGCGAACGCCACGGCGGGCTCCACGGGGACGATGCGGCGGGACTCGACGACGGGCACGGATCCATGCTGGCACGGCGGGTGCGGGCGGCGGCCGGCCGGCGCCCCCGCGGCACGCGGCGCGCCCTCCTCACCGGCGGCGGACCACGGCGGACCCGCGAGCACAGCGCGTCGCGCTCACGGCATGCCGAGCACGGCCAGCCCATCGGCACGCGGAGCGGCGTCGTAGTCCTGGACGCGGAGGACCCAGGTCCGCCCGCCGGACTGCGTCCACGCGGTCATCGCCACGGCAGGACGCAGACCCCACGAGCGCAGGACCGCGCGCAGCAGGCTGCGCTCTTCCGCCTCGCTGATGCCGCGGAAGCCGTCGGGCAGCGCGAGCGTGCGCCCGGGGACGTGCATCCCCCACGTCTGGGCATCGCCGTCGTACTCGATGGTGGCCAGCGCGGTAGTCATGCACGGACCGTACGCGGGCACCCGTGACCGGACCGCGACCGCCCCGTCACGCCCCCGCGCGCCCCGCCGCGCGCGCCGACCGAGACGATGCCGAACGACGGGCGACCCCGCACGCCGCCCCCGCATCCTGCGTACGCTCGTCACAGCGGCCCCGCGGGCCGACGGCGCCCGGATCGGGCACGACGCACCACCACCCCCGAGGAGCACCAGTGGACGACGCCATCGAGACGAACGCGATCCCCGAGCCGGAGCCCACGGAGATCACGTACGACGAGGACCGCTTCCCGGCGCGCCCCGCCCGCCTCCGTGCCCGTCCGCAGCTGCGCGCCAGCGGGATCCGCCGCTCGTCGAACGACCCGCGCGCCGCGGACGCGTCGAACCCCTCCTACGTCGAGTGGCTCCGCCGCCAGTCGATGCTCGGCGACGCCGACGTGCTGAGCCGCGGCCTCTCGGGATCGCCCAGCATGTGGTCGAACCCCTACGCCCGGCCGGACGCGCGCCGCGCCATCGACACCGCGTCCGTGTGGTTCACGGCGTACCCGATCTCGCTCATCACGAAGCCCGGCGAGTCGTACCTCGGCGCGCTCGGCGACCCGCAGCTGTGGGAGATCTTCCAGTCCATCGGCATCGAGGCCGTGCACACCGGGCCCGTGAAGCTCGCGGGCGGCATCACCGAGTGGTCGCAGACCGCGAGCGTCGACGGCCACTTCGACCGCATCAGCACCCAGATCGACGCCGCGTTCGGCACGGAGGACGAGTTCCGCCGCCTCACCGAGGTAGCCGACCAGCACGGCGGCAGCGTCATCGACGACATCGTGCCCGGGCACACCGGCAAGGGCGCCGACTTCCGCCTCGCGGAGATGGGCTACAAGGACTTCCCCGGGATCTACCACATGGTCGAGATCCCCGAGGAGGACTGGGGACTGCTGCCCGACGTGCTGCCGGGCCGCGACGCCGTCAACCTCGACGTGGCCGCCGAGCAGGCGCTCGCCGACCAGGGCTACATCATCGGCCGCCTGCAGCGGGTGATCTTCTACGCGCCCGGCGTCAAGGAGACCAACTGGAGCGCCACCGCGCCCGTGCTCGGCGTCGACGGCCGCACCCGCCGCTGGGTGTACCTGCACTACTTCAAGCAGGGCCAGCCCTCCATCAACTGGCTCGACCCCACGTTCGCGGGCATGCGCATGGTCATCGGCGACGCGCTGCACTCGCTCGGCGACCTCGGCGCGAGCGCGCTGCGGCTCGACGCGAACGGCTTCCTCGGCGTGGAGAAGAGCGTCGAGGGCCCGGCCTGGTCCGAGGGCCACCCGCTCTCGGAGGCGGCGAACCACCTCATCGCGAGCATGGTGCGCAAGGTCGGCGGGTTCTCCTTCCAGGAGCTGAACCTCACGATGGAGGACATCCGCGACACCGGCCGCGTCGGCGCCGACCTCTCCTACGACTTCATCAACCGGCCCGCGTACCAGCACGCGCTCGCGACCGGCGACACCGAGTTCCTGCGCCTCACGCTCCGCACCTCGCTCGAGGTCGGCGTCGAGCCCGTCACCCTCGTGCACGCGCTGCAGAACCACGACGAGCTCACCTACGAGCTCGTGCACTGGGCGACCGAGCACTGCGCCGACGTGTTCCCGTTCCGCGGCGACGAGATGACGGGCGCCGACCTCGCGGAGACGATCCGCGGCGACCTCCTCGAGGAGCTCACGGGCGACAGCGCCGACTACAACCACGTGTTCACGACGAACGGCATCGCCTGCACCACGGCGTCCGTCATCGCGGCCGCGCAGGGCTTCACGACCCTCGACGCGATCGGCGAGGGCGACGTCGACGGGATCCGCGCCGCGCACCTCCTGCTCGCGAAGTTCAACGCGTGGCAGCCGGGCGTCTTCGCGCTCTCCGCGTGGGACCTCCTCGGCGTGCTGCCGCTGCAGGCGTCGCAGGTGGCCGACCTCATCGAGGGCGGCGACACCCGCTGGGTGCACCGCGGCGGGCACGACCTGCTGGACGCGGCGCCCGAGGCGACCGGGTCCGGATCCGGCATGCCGCGCGGCCGCTCGCTGTACGGATCGCTCCCCGCGCAGATCGGCGACCCGTCGTCGTTCGCGTCGGGGCTCCGCAGCGTGCTCGAGGTGCGCGAGCGCTTCGACGTCGCGCTCGGCACGCAGCTCGACGTCCCGGACGTCGGTCACCCCGGCATGCTCGTCATGGTGCACCGCCTCGACAACGGCGACCTGGAGGCCGACGCGCGCCTGCAGCTCACGGTGCTCAACTTCACGGGCGAGCCGATCCTCGCGACGGTCCGCTCGGAGCACCTGCCGAGCCGCCGCGTCGTGCGCGACGCGACCACGGGCGAGGAGGTCGGCACGGTCGACGACCTGTCCAGCTTCCCGGTTCAGCTCGAGCCCTACGCGGGCCTGTTCCTCATGCTCGACGAGGAGCAGGAGGCCGAGGAGGCCTAGGCCTCCCCGCCTCCGGGCCGCGCGATCGCCGACCGGCGGATCAGCACCACGCCTCGAGGGCGACGTCGCGGATCCGCCGGTCGCGGATGTCCGCCCACTCCACGGCGATCCGCGGCGCGGCGATCGGGTGCCGCACGAGGTCGACGACGCGGTTCGTGAGGAGCCGCGGCGTCACGCAGCCGGACGCGAGGATCCCCGTCACGGCGACGTCCGCGCCGCGCGTGCGCTCGAGCCCCGCGTGCGTGCGCACCACCCACGCGTCGAGCGCGCGGAGATCCGGCCGGATCGCGCCGATCCGCCCGCCGACCACGACCACCAGGTGCCGCAGCTGCGGCAGGTGGTCCGGCACGCGCACGGCGCGGAGGCACCGGGCGGCGGCGTGCACCCCGCGGATCCCGCCGGCCTGCGCGTCGACGCCCACGACGAGCGCGCGCACGGGACGCGGATCCTCCTCGCCCCGGCCGTCGAGCGCGGCGCGGAGGTCGGCGAGCGCCGGGAGGGCGTCGCCCGCGAACGCGATGCGCGGCGTCCGCGCCCGGCTGCCGCCGGCGGACGGGTCGAGGAGCGGCGCGCGCACCTCAGTGCCTCCGCCGACGACGCGGCGGCACGCGGCGCTCCCCCGCGCCGCGCCCGCCCACGCGCCCGGTGCCGACGGGACGGCCGCCGAGCCGCACGTCGTGCAGGGCGGGCGATCCCCCGCACGGCACGACGACGAGGTCGCCCACCGCCAGGTCGGCGGGCAGCGCGACCGCGGCCGTCCCGGACGTCGGCGCCCCGGCCACGATCCGGACGACCGAGGACCGGCCGGATCCCCGGCCGAGGACGCGCGCCTCCCCCCAGCGCGCGTCCACGCCGTCGAGGTGCCCGTCGACGCACACGACGCGCTCCCCTCCGGCTCCCGCGAGGACGGCCGTCACCGCGACGACGACGAGCGCGCCGCAGCCGTCCTCGTCGCCGCGGATCCCCATGGCCTCGCCCGAGTGCACGCACGGGGTCCCGCACACCTCCACGAGCCGCCGCATCGAGACCCCGGCCACCACGACGTCGTCGAGCACGGCGGACGCATCCGAGCGCGGCGGCGCGACCGCCGCGAGCACGCTCATCGCCGCACCCCCGTCGGGCGGGCGGGGACGGGACGGACGGGGACGGGAGGCACGTGGCACGGGAAGGGCATGCGCCCAGTCCACCTCCGCGCGGATCCCGCCCGCGAGCGCGCTCACGACACCCCTACGGCTCCCGCCGGGAACCTCACGGGGTCCCGACGCGCAGCCGGAGCCGCGGAGGGTCCGCGACCCGGGCGCCCGCGCACCTGCATGCGATGATGAGCCGTGCCCGACTCGCCCTACCGCCCCGCCGAGCACGGGGACGACGGCACGGCGGCGGACGGCACGGCCGCTCCGGTCGCCGCGGACACCGCCCGCGAGCCCGCCCACGCTGACGACGCGACGCCGACCCGGGCATCCCAGCGCGCCGACGAGCGCGCCGTCACCGCCCGCGGATCCCGCCTCGACGACCTCTGGGCGCGCCTCGTCTCGACCCCCGCCCGCCGCCGCGCCTGGCACTGGGGCGGACCCATCGCCATCACGCTGCTCGCCGCGGTCCTCCGGATCCAGAGCCTCGGCCACCCCGCCACGCTCGTGTTCGACGAGACCTTCTACGTGAAGGACGCGTGGACCCTCCTCCACCTCGGCTACGAGGGCTCGTGGCCCACGGATCCGAACCCCGACTTCATCGCCGGGCAGACCGACGGCTACCTGCAGGCGCCCGCGTTCGTGGCGCACCCGCCGCTCGGCAAGTGGATCATCGCGCTCGGGCTCGCGGTCTTCGGCGCGGCGGATCCCGTGGGCTGGCGCATCGCGACGGCCGTCGTCGGCACGCTCGCCGTCCTCCTCCTCATGCTCATCGCCCGCCGGCTCACGGGCTCCGCGGTCGTCGCGACGATCGCCGGCTTCCTTTTCGCGATCGACGGCCACGCCATCGTGATGAGCCGCATCGCGCTGCTCGACACCCACGTCATGTTCTTCGGCCTGCTCGGCTTCGGCGCGATCCTCCTCGACCGCACCTGGCACGAGCGCCGGTTCACGGCGCTGCTCGCGCGCCGCCGCGCCGCCCGTCCCGACGACGCGCGCCCGATGGAGTTCGGCCCGGTCGTGCTGTGGCGTCCGTGGCTGATCGCGGCCGGCCTCGCGTTCGGCGCGACCTCGTCCGTCAAGTGGTCCGGCATCTTCTTCCTCGCCGGCTTCGGCCTCTACGTGGTGCTCACCGACATGCTGCTGCGCCGCCGGCACGGGCTCGCCGCGTGGTTCACGGCGGGCGCCGCGGTCCAGGGTCCCGTCTCGTTCCTCCTCCTCGTCCCGCCCGCGATCGCCGCGTTCCTCGCCTCCTACGCGGGCTGGTTCGCCACCTCGAACGGGTACTTCCGCAACTGGGCGGCCGAGGGCGCGAACGCCTGGCAGGGCTCTCTCGCGTGGGTGCCCCTGCCGCTGCAGAGCCTCTGGCACTACCTCGCGCAGCAGTACGCGTTCAACGTGGGGCTCGACGTGACGCACCCGTACCGGGCGGATCCGCGGCTCTGGCTGCTGCTCTACCGGCCGACGCAGTTCTACTACGAGGGCTACGGCTACGGGGAGTCGGGCTGCACGATCGACGCGTGCTCGGCGTCCATCACCTCGATCGCGAACCCCATCATCTGGTGGCTGTCCGTCGCCGCGATGCTCTACCTCGTGTACCGGCTCGCCGCCCGCCGCGAGTGGCGCGTGGGCCTCGTGCTCATGGGCATGGTCGTCGGATACCTGCCGTGGCTGCTCTACGTGAACCGCACGGTCTTCCAGTTCTACTCGATCGCCTTCGAGCCGTACCTGATCCTGTGCCTCGCGATGGTGCTCGGCATGATCCTGGGCGACCGCGGGGATGCGCGCTTCCGCCGCACGCGCGGCATCGTGATCGTGGGCGTCGTCCTCGTCGTGTGCGCGCTCGTCAGCGCGTTCTTCTACCCGCTCTGGACCGGGCAGCTCGTGCCCACGTGGTTCTGGCGGCTGCACGCGTGGATCCCGTCGGGCTGGATCTGATGCCCGCCACCGCCACGCGTCTCCACCCCGCGCTCCCCGGCCTCGGCGCCGCGGCAGCGGCCGCGCTCGTGGCGTGGGCCGTGCACGCGCTCGTCCCGGCGATCCCGCTGCTCACGGTCGCGGTCGCCCTCGGCATCGTCGCCGCGCAGATCCCCGCCGCCCGGCCCGCGCTCACCGGCCCGCTGAAGCCCGGCCTCACGCTCGCGTCGAAGCGGCTGATGCGGATCGGCGTGGTGCTCCTCGGCCTCCAGCTCGGCCTCTCCGACATCGTCGGCCTCGGCTGGCGCGCCGTGCTGCTCGTGGTCGCGGTCGTGGTCCTCGCGTTCGCCGGCACCTACGCGATCGCCCGCGCGCTCCGCATGCCGGGACAGCAGCCGCTCCTGCTCGCCACCGGGTTCTCGATCTGCGGCGCGAGCGCGATCGGCGCGATGGCCGGCGTCACGCGCGCGAAGCCCGCCGACCAGGGCGCGCCCGTCGCGCTCGTCACGCTCTGCGGCACGCTCGCGATCGCCGTGCTGCCGCCGCTCGCGGGCCCGCTCGGCCTCGACGACGTCGCCTTCGGCCACTGGGTCGGCGCGGGCGTGCACGACGTGGGGCAGGTCGTCGCGACCGCCCAGATCGCGGGATCCGCCGCCCTCACCGTCGCGATCGCCGTGAAGCTGACCCGCGTGCTGCTGCTCGCGCCCGTCGTCGCCGTCGCGGGCGTCGTGATGCGCCGCCGCGAGGGCCGCGTCGAGGGCGCCGCGCGTCCGCCGATCGTGCCGCTGTTCGTCATCGGCTTCCTCGCGGCCGTGCTGATCCGCACCTTCGTGCCGCTCCCGGTCGGCGTGCTCGACGCGGCCCAGGTCGTGCAGACCGCGCTGCTGGCGATCGCGCTCGTGGCGCTCGGATCCGCGGTGCGCCTCCGCGAGCTCGTCGGCCAGGGCGGATCCGCGCTCGCCGCCGGCCTCCTCTCCTGGGCGCTCATCGCCGCCCTGGCGCTCGCCGCCGTGCGCCTGTCCTGAACGGCGTTCGGCGATCCCCGCCTCACCGCCTCAGCGCGGTCCACCTCCACCAGAGCGCGTGGTGCTCGCCCTCCTCGACGCGGAAGCGCCGGCCGCACACGGCGCACGCGCACTCGTAGGTCACCGGCCACCCGGAGAGGTCGCGACGGAGGACCGTCGCGTGCCCGCGCTCCTCCTCCCGGGCCGGGTCGAAGGCGAGGAGCCTCGGGTAGTCGTCGCACCAGCAGCGCCAGCTGCGGTAGTCGCGCACCTTGCCGAGGGCGTGGTCGAGGGCGTCGCGGTTCGGCCGGATCATCCCGCCGAGCTCGACGTCCGCCGTCGCCCGCTGGATCTCCGCGAGCGCGGTCCGGAGGTCCTCGAGCAGCGCGGTGTCGCGCGTGCGGATGACCTCCCACGACGCCTGCCAGATGCGCTGCGGATCCGCGGAGAGCAGGTCGTCGAGCGCGTCGGTCACCCGGCCACCCTAGGGCGCCCCGGAGCGCCACGAGCCATCGCAGACGGGCCCGCGAGAGGACCACGATCCCCGCGCACGAGACCTCCTGTTACGCCCGCGCGCCGGACGCCCCGGGAGCACGGGTTAGCGTGAGGACCATGGTCGATCGCGAGTACGGGTTCAAGACGAGGGCGATCCACGCGGGCAACATCCCCGACGCCACCACGGGCGCGCGCGCCCTCCCCATCTACCAGTCGAGCGCGTTCGTCTTCGACGACACCGCCGACGCCGCCGCGCGCTTCGCGCTGCAGAAGTACGGCAACGTCTACTCGCGCCTGTCGAACCCCACGGTCGCGTCGTTCGAGGAGCGCGTCGCGAGCCTCGAGGGCGGCCTCGGCGCGGTCGCGACGGCGAGCGGGCTGAGCGCGCAGTACATCACCTTCGCCTCGCTCGCGGGCGCCGGCGACCACATCGTCGCCTCGGCGAACCTCTACGGCGGATCCATCACCCAGCTCGACGTCACCCTCCGCCGCTTCGGCGTCGAGACCACCTTCGTGCAGTCGAGCGACCCGGCCGACTACGCCGCCGCCATCACCGACCACACCAAGCTCGTCTTCGCGGAGACCGTCGCGAACCCGTCGGGCGAGATCGCCGACATCGAGGGCCTCGCCGCCGTGGCGCACGCCGCGGGCGTCCCGCTCGTCATCGACTCCACCATCGCCACCCCGTACCTCAACCGGCCCATCGAGTGGGGCGCCGACATCGTGATCCACTCGGCCACCAAGTTCCTCGGCGGGCACGGCACGACGCTCGGCGGCGTGGTCGTCGAGTCGGGCCTCTTCGACTGGGAGAGCGCCCGGTTCCCGCTGCTGGACCAGCCCGTGCCGAGCTACGGCGGCCTCAACTGGACCGGCAACTTCGGCGAGTACGCGTTCCTCACCCGCCTCCGCGCCGAGCAGCTCCGCGACATCGGGCCGTCGCTCGCGCCGCACTCCGCGTTCCTGCTCGCGCAGGGCGTCGAGACGCTCCCGTACCGGATGCAGGCGCACATCGACAACGCGCGGGCCGTCGCCGAGTGGCTGGACCAGGATCCGCGCATCACCGCCGTCAACTGGGCCGGCCTCCCCGCGCACCCGCACCACGAGCGGGCGCGCAAGTACCTGCCGACGGGACCCGGATCCGTGTTCACGTTCGAGGTCGCGGGCGGCCGCGCGGTCGGCCAGCGCTTCATCGAGTCGGTCGAGCTCGCGAGCCACCTCGCCAACATCGGCGACGCCAAGACGCTCGTCATCCACCCCGCCTCCACGACCCACGCGCAGCTGAGCGAGTCGCAGCTGGTCGACGCGGGCGTGCTGCCCGGCATCGTCCGCATCAGCGTCGGCATCGAGGACGTCGCCGACATCATCCACGACCTGGACCAGGCGCTGGCCGCCGCGACGGAGGGAGCGAAGTGAGCTTCGACACCGGCGGCGGGCCGCCCGAGCGCACGGGATCCACACCCCACCCCGCGGCGGACGCCGCCGACCTCGCGCCGCTCGACCCGGCCGAGGAGGCCGCCGACCGCGCGGCCGGCGACGCGGCCGAGGCGCAGGACGCCGACACGGACGCCGCGACCCCCGCCGAGCCGGTCGGCGACCCGGATGCCGACGGCACCCAGACCACGCAGCTCCAGAACGGCCTCACCTGCGCGATCCCCCGCTCCAGCCCGCTCGCCACGCTCCTGCGCAGCGAGCGCACGTGGACGGGCCCGACCGCCAAGGAGCGCCAGGCGATCCTCCGCCGCGCGAAGAGCGTCGCCATCGTCGGCGCCTCGCCGAACCCGGCCCGCTCCAGCTACTTCGTCGGCACGTACCTCCAGCAGTCGAGCGACTACCGCGTGTACTTCGTGAACCCGAACGCCACCGAGATCCTCGGACAGGAGGCGTACCCCGACCTCGCCTCGCTGCCCGAGGTGCCCGACATCGTCGACGTGTTCCGGAAGGCCAGCGACATCCCGTCCGTCGTGGACGACGTGGTCGCGATCGGCGCGCCCGTCATCTGGGTGCAGCTCGGCATCTGGAACCAGGAGGCGGCGGAGGACGCGGAGGCCCGCGGGCTCACGGTCGTGATGGACCGCTGCGTCAAGGTCGAGCACGCGCGCTTCCACGGCGGCCTGCACCTGCTCGGCTTCGACACCGGCGTGATCAGCGCGCGGAAGGCCGCGGTCTAGCGGAGGCGGTCGCGGCCGGGCGCACGAGGGCGCCCGCGGCTCACCAGCCGAGCGTGCCCGGCGCTCCCTTGAACGGGCCGACCACGCGCGGCGTGATCCAGCCGCCGTAGAAGTCGCCCTCCTGCGCCTCGACCTGGACGCCGTCGACCGTGATCCGGTCCATCGCGGAGGGGTACACGGCCACCTTGTCCGCGAGCATCTCGTAGCCGCGCGTCGGCGACGGGTACCACCAGGCCGCGCGGTCGGCCGTGACGCCGCCGGCGGTGAGCGAGAGGTACGAGGCCTCCCCCTTGTACTCGCACCACGACCGACCGGCGGCGGAGGCGAGCACGCCCGCGGCGAAGTCGGCCGAGGGGAGGTAGTAGACCGGCGGGTGGCTGGTCTCGAGCACGCGCACCGCGGATCGGCTGTCGAGGACGACGCGGCCGCCGAGCTCGATCACGACGCGCTCGGACGACGGGTCCACGCGCGGAGGACGCGGGTAGTCCCACACCGACTCCTGCCCCTCGCCGGGGATCTCGCGGGGACGGCGGGGCGGTGGGATGCGCATGCGCCGACGGTACCGCGGGTGCCTGAGCGCCCCGGATCCCGCGCCGGCACGGGCCGATCGCCCCCGTCCGGTAAAGGCGTATCCACTAAACGTTTTTGCACGAATGGTCCTCTGGGTGCTTGACTGGGGCACGTCCACCCGCATTCGGGTGTCACACAGCACGAAATCTTCGAGGAGTAACGCACATGGGCATCATCGGTTTTCTGGTTCTGGGTCTGATCGCCGGAGCGCTCGCCAAGCTGATCCTCCCGGGCAAGCAGGGTGGCGGAATCATCGTCACGCTGATCCTGGGCGTCGTCGGGGCCTTCCTCGGCGGCTTCATCGGCAGCGCGCTGTTCAACAAGCCGGTCGACGGCTTCGACCTCGGCTCGCTCGCGCTCGCCATCGTCGGCGCGATCATCGTCCTGCTGGTCTACGGCGCGATCGTCGGCCGCAAGAAGGCCTAGTCCTTCCTGCTGCATCCGGAGCCCCCGTCGCCCGACCCTCGTGGTCCGGCGGCGGGGGCTCCCTGCATGTCGGCTCCCTGGGCCGGGCGGGTCGCGCCGCGCGCCGTGCCTACGATGACCGCATGCCCGACGCCGTCGCCCTACCCTCCTCCCCCGCACGATCCCGCACCGCCGCCGTGCTCGTCGCCGTCGCGCTCCCGCCGCTCGCCCTCGCGGCCGCCGGCCTCTCGCACCCGAGCTCGCTGACCGACGGCACCGCGACGCACTGGCGGGACCTGCACATCGCGCTCCTCCCCGTCTTCCCGCTGCTCGCGATCGCGCCCATCCTCCTCACGCGCCGCCACGACCGCCGCCTCGGGATCCTCGCCGTGGTCCTCGGCTTCGTCTACGCCGTCTGCTACCAGGCGCTCGACATCCTCGCGGGCATCGCGGCCGGCGCCCTGAAGCTCGAGGGCGGGCAGGGCGTGACGACCATGTACGCGCTCGCGGACGGGATCGTCGTGGCGGGCGTCTGGTCGTACGTCGCCGTCACCGTGCTCGCGAGCGCGCTCGTGATCCGGCACGCGGGGCTCCGGGCGCTGCCGGGCGCCGTCATCGCGGTGATCGCGGCCGTCTCGTTCGTGGACAGCCACATCTTCTTCCCGCGCGGCGTGATCACCATGCTCGGCCTCGCGATCGGCTGGACCTGGCTGGCGCTCGCCTCCTCCGGTCCCGCCCGACGGGCGCCCCGCGGATCCGCCGGCGCCCTCGCGTCCGACCGCGCGGAGGCGGCGGCATAGTCTGACGGGATGACAGCGTACGTCTCGGCACTCGACCTCTTCTCCATCGGGATCGGGCCGTCGAGCTCGCACACCGTCGGCCCCATGCGCGCGGCGCTGCTGTTCGCCGAGGAGTGCGCGGCGTCGCCCCGGCTCACGGAGATCACGCGCGTCACCGTGCGCCTGTTCGGCTCGCTCGGCGCCACCGGACTCGGCCATGGGACGCCCGACGCGGTCGTCGCGGGCCTCGCCGGCCTCGCGCCCGAGACGTGCGACCCGGACGAGGTCCGCGGCCGCTGGTCCGGGCTCGGCGAGGGCGTCGACGTGCCGCTCGCCGGGATCCACCCCGTGCGCATGGTCGGCCGCGACCTCACGTTCGAGCCGTTCACGCGACTCCCCCGCCACCCGAACGCGATGCACCTCGCGGCGCTCGACGCCGACGGCGGCACGGTGCTCGAGAGCACGTGGTTCTCGGTCGGCGGCGGATTCGTGCTGCGCGAGGACCAGGCGCCGTCCGCCGTGCTGCCCACCGGCCTCCCCCACTCCTTCTCCAACGCCGACGAGCTGATCGCGCTGGCCGAGTCGACCGGGCGCTCCATCGCCGACGTCGCGCGCGACACCGAGGAGTCGATCCACGGATCCCGCCGCGCGGTCGCCGGGCTCGACGCGATCTGGGACGCCATGGCCGCGTGCGTCACCGCGGGGCTGGGCGGCCAGGGCACGCTGCCGGGCGGGCTCAACGTGCGGCGGCGGGCGGCGCGGGTCGCGTCGCAGCTCGCGACCATCGACGCCGGGGGAACGCGCGACACCTCGCACGAGTGGCTGCACGCGTTCGCGCTCGCGGTCAACGAGGAGAACGCGTCCGGCGGGCGCGTCGTCACGGCGCCCACGAACGGCGCGGCCGGCATCATCCCCGCGGTCGGCTCCTACTACCTGCGGTTCGTGCCCGGCGCCGACCGCGACGGGATCCGCGACTTCCTCCTCACCGCCACGGCGATCGGCTCGCTCGTGAAGGCCAACGCGTCCATCTCGGGCGCGGAGGCCGGTTGCCAGGGCGAGGTCGGCACGGCGTGCGCGATGGCGGCCGGCGCCCTGTGCGCGGTGCTCGGCGGATCCCCGCGGCAGGTCGAGAACGCCGCCGAGATCGCGATGGAGCACCACCTCGGCCTCACGTGCGATCCCGTGGGCGGGCTCGTGCAGATCCCGTGCATCGAGCGGAACGCGATCGCCGCGTCCACCGCCGTGAACGCGGCCCGCATGGCGCTGCACGGCGACGGCACGCACCTCGTCTCGCTCGACACCGTGATCGAGACGATGCGGCAGACGGGCCTCGACATGTCCACCAAGTACAAGGAGACGTCGACGGGCGGCCTCGCGGTCAACGTCATCGAGTGCTGAGCGCCCCGGGCGCCCCCGGCCGTGTCAGGCTGGGCGCATGGGTGTCCCCGCGCTGCTGCTCGCCGTCGCGGCGCTGCTGATCCTCGGCACCACGCAGCTCGCCGCCTGGGGCCTCCTCAAGCGCAACGGGTGGATCGGGATCCGCACGCGGCCCCTCATGGCGAGCGACGAGGCCTGGCGCGCCGGGCACGTGGCCGCGCTCCCCGCGCTCCGCAGCACCTGCCTGCCCGTCGCGATCGGCGGCGTCATCGGCGGGATCGCGGCCGGCGCCGGGATGAACAGCGTCGCCAGCTGGGGCGGGCTGCTGCTCCTGGGCGGCATCGTCTGGAGCACGTTCCGGGCGGGGCAGGCGGCGAAGCGGGTCGCCCGGCGACGCGAGGCCGAGCGGCAGGACGCCGAGCGGTACGGGCCGCCGCGCATCCGGCGCGACTAGGCCGGCGCGGCCGCCGCGCGCAGGGCGTCGCCCACGGCGTCCAGGCGCTCCCGCCCGATGAGGCCGAGGTGGTACACGTACGTGTCGTCGAGCCCGCGCACGGCGTCGGGCCAGCCCGCGCGGATGCTCGCGGGGGTCGCCGGCGGCAGCGCCCAGAGGTAGCCGCCGAGGCGCGTGCCGGGCAGCCGGTCCCGGAGCGCGCGCATCGCCTCCGCGTCGTGCGCCACGGCGTCGAGCACGACCGCGCCGTCCACCTCGTCGAGGTCGTCGAGGAGCGCGGCGAACGGGCCGGTGGCCCACGGATCCGCCTGCGCGTGCACCACCACGCGCGCAACGCCCGCGGCGCGCGCGGCGGCGACGCACGCGTCGAGGAGCATCCGCCGGGCCCGGCCGCGCACGCGCAGCACGGCGTCGAGGCCCGCGAGCCCGCCGCCGGCGTCGACGCGGGCGCGCACCTCGGCACGGAGCGCGTCCGGATCCTCGCCCTCCTCCGCGAGCAGCGCCGCGCACGCCGTGCAGAAGCAGATGGAGAGCAGCGCCTCCTGCTCTGCCGACCAGTCGGCGCCCGCGGTCTTCTCGTGGTGCCCGAGGTGGCCGACTCCCATCGGGCCGCACGCCTCGAGCATCACGCCGTCGAGGTCCGCCGCGGCGGCCGTCTCCGCGACCAGGGCCGTCGCGTACTCGCGCACCTCGGCGCGCGCGGGGCAGAGCGCGTACGGGTACGCCTCGCCGAACGCGTTGACGACGCGGCTGGCCGGGTTGCGGGTGCCGACCGACGTCGAGTGGGTGAGGACGATCCACGCCTCGACGCGCAGGCCCGCCGCGCGCGCGACCCGGGCGGCGCGCGCGAAGGCGTCGGGCCCGACCCAGGGCGTGTCGTCGTCGGGACGGAGCCCGCCCCACGCCCCCTCGCGAACGGGCAGGTAGAGCGCGGCGGAGCGCGCGTCGACGATGCGGTGCCGCGGATGCAGCGGCGTCGCGGCCCGGACCGAGTGGTACGCCGCCGCGATGGCCACGCCGTCGGCACCTGCGGCCCGCACGCGGGAGGCTGCATCGGGATCGTCGATGAGGTCCCACGGGTAGGCGCAGAACGCGACGCTCACCGCACGCCCGCCGACCGGAGCGTCTGGGCCAGCCGGTCCGAATGCGCGCGGATGATGCCCGCGACGCGCTCGACCTCCTTCGTCGTCGCGCGGTCGATCGGCATGGAGCAGCTGATCGCGTCGGTCGCTGGGATCCGGTACCCCACGCTCACCGCCACGCAGCTGACGCCGGCCAGGTTCTCCTCGCGCTCGTGCGCGTAGCCCCGCTCGTGCGCCCGGTCGAGCTGCGCGTCGAGGGCCGCGCGATCCGTCACGGTCTGCGGGGTGAGCGCGGCGAGCCGGCCGGATCCGAGCGCCTCCCGCCGCTCGTCGTCGCTGAGCTCGGCGAGCAGCGCCTTGCCGAGCGACGTCGCGTGCGCGGGCAGCTGCCGGCCGACGCGCGAGGTCGCGCGCCGGGACTCGGTCGTCTCGCGCGTGGCGAGGTAGAGCACCCGGTCGCCCTCGCGGCGCGCGTAGTGCGCGGTGTACCCGGTCTCGTCGCGGATCCGCTCGAGGGCGGCGAGCGCGTGCGGCAGCGCCCGGTCGCGGTCGAGGTAGGCGGTGCCGACGACGAGCGCGCGGGATCCGATGGACACGTGCGTGCCGTCCTGCAGCATCTCGATCCAGCCGCTCGCGGCCATGGTGTGCAGCAGCTGGTGCAGGCTCGAGCGCGGGTAGCCGGACGCGCGGTGGAGGTCGACGACCGCGACGGGTTCGACCGCCTCGGCGAGGCGCTCCAGGAGCCCGAGCGTGCGCTCGGCGGACTTCACCGGGGTGACGACCCGCCGCCCGTCGGAGGGGCCCGCGGTCACCACGGCTCCCCCAGCGGGTGCGCGTCGGCGGCGAACTCGCCGCCGATGAGCCCGTTCGCGTCCCGGTCCTCCCCGTCGCCGGCGCCCGCGAGGACCGCGGCCGCGAACGCCTCCGAGTCGTCCTCGGGGTGGTAGCCGATGCGCTCCCCGGCGTCGGGCGAGAACCAGGCGCGCGTGTTGCGCGAGACGCCCCAGACGACGTGCGCCCCGGGGGCGTCGAGCACGGCGGCGGCCTCGACGAGCCGCGCCAGGTCCGGGAGGGAGAGCCAGGTGGAGAGCGTGCGCCGGCTCACGGGCCGGTCGAGCACGCTCCCGATCCGCACCGACACGACCGACAGCGCGTGCCGGTCGGCGAAGACCGAGCCGAGCGCCTCCATCGCCGCCTTGCTCGCCCCGTAGTAGCCGTCGGGACGCGGCTCGAGCCGGTCGACGGGCTCGGCGGGGACGGGGTGGAAGCCCACGGCGTGCGTCGAGCTCGCGAGCATCACGCGGCGGACGCCCGTGTCGCGCGCCGCCTCGAGCACGATGCGGGTGCCCTCCACGTTCGCGTCGGCGAGAGCCGCCCACGGGCGCTCGCGGCTGAGGCCGCCGAGGTGCACCACGACGTCGGCGTCGCGGATGGCCTCGCGGACCGCCGCGGCGTCCGTGACGGAGGCGATCACGGCCGTCTCGCCGTCCACCGGATCCGGGTCGACGAGGTCGAGGAGGACCAGCCGGTGCCCGGCCGCGCGGAGGAGGGGCCGCACCCCGCGGGCGGCGGCCCCGGCGGCCCCGGTGATCACCATGCGTCGTGCGTCCATGCCCGCCCCCCTGCGGCCCGTCGACGTTGACGGCGGGTCCGATGCGGCCTACGTTAGCAGCGCATTCATGCTGCTGGTATGCATTCGCGTACATGAACGCGAGGGAGGGTTCCATGATCATCCACGACCTCGTGGTCACCCCCATCGCCTTCCGTGACCCGCCCCTCCTCAATGCCGACGGCGTGCACGAGCCGCTCGCGCTGCGCACCATCGTCGAGCTCGTCGTCGACGGCGGGGTCGTCGGCCTCGGCGAGGGGCAGGGCGGCGAGGTCGTGGCGGCGCGCGTGGCGTCCGTGCGCGACGCCGTCGTCGGCCTCCGCGTGACCGACCTCCACGGCATCGAGCGGGCGGTGGACGCCGCGCTCGGCGGGGACGCCGGACCGCTCAGCCGCCAGGAGCGCCGCGTCGTCCTCTCGATGATCGACGTCGCCGCGCACGACGCGTGGGGCCGGATCACCGGGCTGCCCGTGAGCGAGCTGCTCGGCGGGCGCGTGCGGGACGCCGTGCCGTACAGCGCGTACCTCTTCTACAAGTGGGCCGCGCACCCGGGAGAGGACCCCGACGCGTTCGGCGAGGCGCTGGATCCCGCGGGCGTCGTCGCGCAGGCCCGCCTCCTCATCGACCGCTACGGCTTCGGCTCGATCAAGCTCAAGGCCGGGGTGTTCCCGCCCGACCAGGAGGTCGCCGCGATCCGCGCCCTCGCCGAGGCGTTCCCGTCGCACCCGCTGCGCATCGACCCGAACGGCGCGTGGACGCACGAGACGGCGCTGCGCGTCGCGGCCGAGCTCGACGGCGTGCTCGAGTACCTGGAGGATCCCGTGCTCGGCATCGACGGCATGGCACGCGTCGCCGCCCGGGTGCCGCAGCCGCTCGCCACGAACATGTGCGTCGTGACCTTCGAGCAGATCCGCGAGGCGTTCGCGAAGGACGCCGTGCAGATCGTGCTCTCCGACCACCACTACTGGGGCGGGCTCGCGCACACCCGGGAGCTCGCGGCCATCTGCCGCACCTTCGGGGTCGGGCTCTCCATGCACTCCAACTCGCACCTGGGGATCTCGCTCGCGGCCATGACGCACGTCGCCGCCGCCAGCCCCGAGCTCGCGTACGCCTGCGACACGCACTACCCGTGGAACCGCGGCGACGACGTGATCGTGCCGGGCGCGCTCGAGATCGTCGACGGATCCGTCGCCGTGCCGACCGCCCCCGGCCTCGGCGTCGAGCTGGACCGTGACGCCCTCGCCCGCCAGCACCGCGTGTTCGTCGAGTCGGGGCGCAGCGCGCGCGACGACTCCGGCTACATGACGAGCATCCAGCCCGCCTACGACCCCACCCTCCCGAGGTTCTGATGACGACGACCGACACCGCCGCCCACCCCGCGCCCGCCGCCGCACCCGCGACCGCTGGCCTCCTGCCGCCCTTCGAGGGCGTGCTCTTCTTCCCCGTCACGCCGTTCGACGCCGCCGACCGTGTCGACGTCGACGTGCTGGCCGCGCACGTGTCCCACGGCCTCGACCAGGGCGCGGGCGCCGCCTTCGTCGCGTGCGGCACGGGCGAGTTCCACGCGCTCGACATCGACGAGTACGCCCAGGCCCTCCGCGCCGGGGTCGCCGCGGCGGGCGGCCGGCACCTCGTCATCGCCGGGGTCGGCGGCCCGCTCGGGCACGCCCGGCGCTGCGCGCGGCTGGCCACCGAGCTCGGCGCCGACGGGATCCTCGTGCTCCCGCCGTACCTCGTCGCCGGCCCGCAGGAGGGCCTCGCCGCCTACGTCGAGGCCGTCGCCCGCGCGACGCCGCTCCCCCTCATCGCGTACCACCGCGGCACCGCGCAGTTCACGGAGGCCACGGTCGAGCGGCTCCTCGCACTGCCGACGCTCGCGGGGATCAAGGACGGCGCGGGCGACGTGGCCCTGTTCCAGCGCTTCGTGCTCGCCGCGCGCCGGGCCGGGCGCCACGACGTGCAGTTCTTCAACGGGCTGCTCACGGCCGAGTCGAGCCAGGCCGCGTACCGGGCGATCGGCGTGCCGCTGTACTCGTCGGCCGTGTTCGCGATGGCGCCCCGCATCGCGGGCGCCTTCCACGCGGCGTACCGCGCGGACGACCACGAGCGGCAGCGGTCCCTCCTCCACGAGTTCTTCACGCCGCTCGTGCGCCTGCGCGACGAGACGCCCGGGTTCGCGGTGTCGCTGATCAAGGCGGGGCTGCGGCTCGGGGGCGTGCCCGTGGGATCCGTGCGCGCCCCGCTCGTGGATCCGTCGCCCCGGCAGCTCGCCGAGCTCGAGCGGATCCTCGCCCACGGGGAGGACGTGGTCGCCTGAGCCGTCAGGCCGCGTCGTCCAGCTGCGCCCGCAGCGCGTCCGCCGTCGTCACCGGGAGGCGGCAGACGAAGTCGGCGCACAGGTACGCGGTGGCGGCGGATCCCGCGGCACGGTCCGCGAGGAGCTCGAAGCCCGCGTCGGCCCACGCGCGCGCGGCCGTCTCGGTGACCACGAGCGCCACGTCGGGCGGGCGGATGCGGCCGCGCGCGAGCTCCGCGAGCGGGTCGCCCGCCGCGTCGGCGCCGTCCGGCAGCACCACGACGAGCTGGCGGCCGGCCGCCTCGAGCGCCACCGCCTGCTCGAGCGCCCCGCCGAACGCGATCGGCCGGGTGACGCCGCCCGCCGCGACCGTCGCGAGCGCGGCGCGGGCCGCCCGCTCGTAGCGCGGATCCGCCGTCAGCCGCCCGAGCACGCGCGCGGCCGAGGAGGCGGCGGTGAGGCCCGACGGGTAGGCGCCCTCGGACGGGTCGGCGGCGAGGTCGAGGCCGAAGCCCGCGAGCACCGGATCCGCGCCCGTGGGCACGCGGAACCCCGCGGCGCCGGGCTGCGACTGTCCCGACCCGGGCTGCCCGGCGGCGGCTTCGCCGGCGTCGGCGTCGGCGGCATCGACGAGCGCGTCCACGATCCCGCGGGCCCGCACCGCGTAGCCGACCTCGCCGGTCGCCAGCGCGAGCGCGAGCAGCCCGTCGGCGAGCATCCCATGGTCCTCGAGCGTCGCGACCGCGGGCGACACGCGCCCGTCGATCGACGCGCGCACGAGCGACCCGTCGGCGCGCACGTGCTCCTGGAGCAGCATGTCGGCGGCGGCGCGGGCCGCGTCGCTCCACGCGGGCCGGCCGAACGCGCGGCCGGCCCGGGCGAGCGCGCCGATCGCGAGCCCGTTCCAGCCGGTGAGCACCTTGCCGTCGACGGCCGGCGGCTCCTCGGCCGCGCGCCCGGCGGCGTCGAGCGCGTAGTACCCGCCCTCGACGCGGCGCCCGCCGACCGTGCTCTCGGAGTCCTGCGCCGACGCGAACCCGCCGGACGCGCGCCGCAGCGTCCCCGTGAGGAACGCCGCGATCCCCGCCGCGACCTCCTCGTCCCCGGCGCGCGCGTAGGCGTCGAGGAGCAGGGCGTTGTCGTAGAGCATCCGCTCGTAGTGCGGCTCGGACCAGTCGCGGCGCGTGGAGTAGCGGAAGAAGCCGCCCTCGACCCGGTCGCGCAGGTCGGATCCGGCCATCGCGTCGAGGGTGCGGCTGACGAGCGCGCCCGTCGCCGTCGCGCGCTCGGGCGCGAGCGCCCCCGAGGTCGCGAGCGTGTCGAGCAGCAGCACCACGGGCGCGACGGGGAACTTGGGCGCGGATCCGAACCCGCCGTGCTCGGGGTCCTCGAAGCCCGCGAGCTCGGCGGCGACCCGGTCGAGGGCCGCGCCGTCGGGGAGCGGCGAGGCGACGGATCCGCGCGCGGACGCCTCGCGGATCGCGGCGCTCAGCTGCCCCGCGCCCTGCTCGACCTGGTCGCGACGGGTGGTCCACGCGTCGGCCACGGCGTCGAGCACCTGGCGGAACGACGGGTGCCCGGCGCGCGGCTCGGGCGGCGAGTAGGTGCCCGCGTGGAAGGTGCGGCCCTCCGGCGTCGTGAACACGTTGAGCGGCCAGCCGAGCTGGTCGGTGAAGGCGCCGGCCGCGGTGATGAGCGCCGCGTCGACCTCCGGGTGCTCCTCGCGGTCGACCTTGATCGCGACGAACCCGTCGTTGAGGCGCTCGGCGAGCGCCGGATCCGAGAACGTCTCGCGCGCCATGACGTGGCACCAGTGGCAGGTCGAGTAGCCGACCGAGACGAGCACCGGCACGTCCCGTCGCGCGGCCTCCGCGAACGCCTCCTCGCCCCACGGCCGCCAGTCGACCGGGTTGTCCGCGTGGCTGAGGAGGTACGGGCTGACGGCGTCGGCGAGGCGGTTGGGCATGCGTCCACGCTACGCGCGGGGCGCGGCGCCGACCCCGGCGTCAGATCCAGTCGCGCTTGCGGAAGATCCCGTAGAGCACGCCGCTCACGCCGAGCATGAGCACGAGGGAGAAGGGGTAGCCCCAGTCCCAGTGCAGCTCCGGCATGAGGTCGAAGTTCATGCCGTAGACGCTCGAGACGAGCGTGGGGGCGAAGAGGATGGCCGCCCAGCCGGAGATCTTGCGGGTCTCCACGCTCTGCCGGTTGCTCGACTCGCTGAGCTCGCGCATCTCCTCGTTCTGGCGCTGCCCGACGAGCGTCGAGTTCACGGTGAGGATGTCGCGCAGCAGCACGCGGAACTCCTCCACGCGCTCGTTCACGACGATGACGTGGTCGGCCACGTCGCGGAGCGCCTGCTGGAGGTCCTCGCTCACCTCGTACTTGCCGGATCCCGCCTGCAGCTGCTGCAGCATGCCGCCGAGCGGCCGCACCGCGCGCTGGAAGTCGATGACCTCGCGGGAGAGCTCGTAGATGCGGCGGGACACGGCCGGATCCCCGTCGAACACCTGGTCCTCGATCTCGTCGATGTCGTTGGCGAGGCCGGTGACGACGGGCGCGTACCCGTCGACGACGGCGTCGAGGATCGCGTACAGCACCGACTGCGGGCCGTGCGAGAGGAGCTCGGGCCGCTCCTGCATGCGCGTGCGGATCGCGGAGAGGTCGGGCGACTCGGCGTGCCGGACGGTGATCACGAAGTTGCGCCCGAGGAACACGTGCAGCTCGCCGCACTCCACCTCCTCGCGGTCGTCCACGTAGCGGGCGGCGCGCAGCACCGTGAAGAGCGTGGAGCTGTAGCGCTCGGTCTTGGGGCGCTGGTGGGCCTGGACCGCGTCCTCCACCGCCAGCTCGTGCAGGTCGAACTCCTCGGCGAGCGCCTGCAGCTCCTCGACCGTGGGCCGGTAGAGGCCGATCCACGCCATGGCCTCGGGCCGCTCGTCCAGCTCGCGGAACGTGTCGGCGAGGGTGGCGGGCGAGGCGACGCGGCAGCCGTCGACGTACACGCCGTTGTCGACGAGGCTCGGGCGGCGGACGCCCGTCGGGTCGGCCACGCCGTCCGCCTCCCGCTCGGCCCGCGCGCGCGACGCCCCGCCGCCGGCATGCGCGCCGAGGGGCGAGATGCCCCGGGCGACCACGGACTTCAGGCGCGTGCGGATGCGGTGCTGGGACATGACGGACACCGTACCCGCCGCAGGTGACGCGATCGCCCGCGCGGGGGAGCGCCCGGGTCAGACCACGGCGTCCGGGTGGCTGCCGACGCGTCCGGCGGCCTCGAGCGCGGTGATCCCGGCCATCTCCTCCTCGGTCAGCGCGAAGTCGAAGACGTCCGCGTTCTCGACGAGCCGCTCGCGGCGCGTGGTCTTCGGGAAGACGATCGTGCCGCGCTGCACGTGCCAGCGCAGCACGACCTGCGCATCGGTCCGGCCGTGGGCGCGGGCGGCGTCGCGCACGACCGGCGCGTCCGCGACGGCGCCGCGCGCGAGCGGGCTCCACGCCTGCACGGCGATCCCGTGCTCCGCGAGGTGCGCCGTGGTGTCCCGCTGCTGGTGCCGCGGGTGCAGCTCGATCTGGTCGACCGCGGGTGCCGGGAGCCCGGCCGCGTCCAGCGCCTCGAGGTGCGGCACGAGGAAGTTGGAGACGCCGATCGAGCGGGTGAGCCCCTCCTCGCGCGCCGCGGCGAGCGCCTCCCACGTCTCGACGTAGAGGCCGCGCTCGGCGGCGGGCCAGTGGATGAGGATCAGGTCGACCGCGGGGAGGTCGAGCCGGTCGAGGCTGCGGCGCATCGCCGCATCCGCCCGCTCGCGCCCGTGGTCGTCGTTCCAGACCTTGGTGGTGACGAACAGCTCGTCGCGCGGGACGCCGGACGCGCGGATCGCGCGTCCGACGCCCTCCTCGTTGCCGTACATGGCCGCGGTGTCGATGTGCCGGTAGCCGACCTCGAGCGCCTCGGCGACGACGCGCTCGGCGTCGGCGTCCGTCACCTTGTAGGTGCCGACGCCGAACTGCGGGATGGGGATCCCGTCGCCCATCGGCACCGACGGGATGGGCGTGCGGAGGACGCCGCCGCTCACGCGCCGAACCGCTCGACGAGCGTCCGCTTGAGGACCTTGCCGCTCGGCCCGAGCGGCAGCGCCTCGACCACCTCGACGCGGCGCGGGTACTTGTAGGACGCGATGCGCTCCCTCATGTAGGCGACGACCTCCGCGGCGTCGACCGTCGCGTCCGCCTTCGCCACGATCGCGGCGACGATCTCCTGCCCGTGCTCCTCGTGCGGCACGCCGAACACCGCGCACTGCGCGACGGCGTCGTGCCGGGCGAGCACCTCCTCGACCTCGCGCGGGTACACGTTGTAGCCGTTGCGCAGGATCATGTCCTTCGTCCGGTCGACCACGCGGATGTAGCCGTCGTCGTCGATCGTGCCGAGGTCGCCCGTCCGGAACCAGCCGTCGACGACCGCGCGCGCGGTGTCCTCGGGGCGGTGCAGGTAGCCGTTCATGAGGTTGTGGCCGCGGATCACGATCTCGCCGAGCGTGCCGCGCTCGACGAGCTCCACGCGGTCCTCGTGCTCGGGGTCGGCGATCTCCACCTGAACGCCCCAGATCGGTCTCCCGACGGTGCCCGGCCGGGCCTCGACGCCCACGTGGTTGAACGACGCGACGGGCGAGGTCTCGGTCAGGCCGTAGCCCTCGTGGATCTCCGCGTCGAACTGCTCCCGGAACGCGTCGATGACGGCGACGGGGATCGCGGCGCCGCCCGAGATGGCGTACCGGAGGTGCGGGCGCGCGGGGTTCCGCCCGGCCGCCGCGAGCAGGGCGTAGTACATGGTCGGCACGCCCATGAACACCTGCGTGTCGTGCTCGACCATGAGCGCGAGCGCGGTGTCGCCGTCGAAGCGCGGCACCATCACGATGGTCGCGCCCGCGCGGAACGACGCGTTCATGGTGCACGTCTGCCCGAAGGTGTGGAACAGGGGCAGGCAGCCGAGGATCCGATCGCCCGCGCGCAGGTCGAAGGTGTCGAGCAGCAGCACGTCGACCTGCATCACGAGCGCGAGGTGGCAGCCCTCGGCGCCCTTCGGCTGGCCCGTGGTGCCGGACGTGTAGAGGATCGTCGCGGTGTCGGACGGCCGGCGCGGCACGTAGGTGCGGATGGGCGTCGCGGCCTGCGCGAGCTCCTCCAGCCGGTCGGGTCCGCCCTCGGTGGCGGCGGGCACGAGCACGCTGATCACGGGCACGTCGGCGAGCGCGGCGCCCTTCGCGCCCTGCTCGAGCAGCGGTCCGGCGCAGACGAGGAGCGCGGATCCCGAGTCGCGCAGCACGTACGCGATCTCGTCGGCCTTGAGCAGCGCGTGCACGGGCACGACGACGCCGCCGAGCGCGAGCACCGCGTAGTAGACGCGCGGGAAGTCGGCGACGTTCGGGATGAGCATCGCGACGCGCGTGCCCTCCCCCACGCCGCGCTCGGCGAGGGCGCCGGCGTAGGCGCGCGTCTCGTCCCAGAGCTCGCGGTAGGTGGTGGAGACGTCCCCCACCACCACGGCGACGCGGTCGGCGTGCCGCTCGGCGGACTCGGCGAGGATCGCGGCGACCGAGACGGAGGCGAACCCGCCGTGGGGCTGCTCGTGCTCGGGCTGGAGGGGCGTGTCGGAGGTCATGGGCGGATCCCGTCGGTCGTCGTCGACTCGGACGACGGATGCCGCCCGTGCGCCCAGCGGTCCGGCGCCTCCCTCACGACGATAGCCACCGGCGCCCGCCCCCGGGGTGCTCGACGGCCCGCGGATAGACTGACACCAGCATGGAATCCAGCATCGCGTACCCGCCCGAGCTCCCCGTCAGCCGGATGCGCGATGAGATCGCCGACGCCATCCGCGACAACCAGGTCGTCATCGTCGCCGGGGCGACGGGCTCCGGCAAGACCACGCAGCTGCCGAAGATCTGCCTCGAGCTCGGCCGCGAGAGCATCGGCCACACGCAGCCGCGCCGTCTCGCCGCGCGCACCATCTCGGAGCGCATCGCGGAGGAGCTCGGCGGCGAGGTCGGCCAGCTTGTCGGCTACCAGGTGCGCTTCACCGACAAGGTCTCGGCCGACACCCGCATCAAGCTCATGACCGACGGGATCCTGCTCAACGAGCTGCAGCGCGACCGGCTGCTGAAGAAGTACGACACGATCATCATCGACGAGGCCCACGAGCGCAGCCTCAACATCGACTTCCTGCTCGGCTACCTCAAGCAGCTGCTGCCGCGCCGTCCCGACCTCAAGCTCATCATCACGTCGGCCACGATCGACCCGCAGAGCTTCTCGAGGCACTTCGGCGACGCGCCCATCGTCGAGGTGTCCGGGCGGACGTATCCGGTGGAGATCCGGTACCGGCCGCTCGTGGCCGAGGCCGCCGTCGCGGGCGAGGACGACGACCTCGCCGACGCCCCGCTCGAGCGCCCCGCCGACGACCGCGACTTCCTCGAGGGGATCAACGCCGCGCTCGACGAGCTGGCGGCCGAGTCGTCGGGCGACGTGCTCGTGTTCCTCAGCGGCGAGAACGAGATCCGCGACGCCGAGGACGCGATCCGCAGCCGGAACCTCCCGCACACCGAGGTGCTTCCGCTGTACGGCCGCCTCTCCTCGGCGGACCAGCACCGCGTCTTCCAGCCGTCGACGCAGGCGGGCGTCCGCCGCCGGATCGTGCTCGCCACCAACGTCGCCGAGACGAGCCTCACCGTGCCCGGCATCAAGTACGTGATCGACGCCGGCACCGCGCGCATCTCCCGCTACTCCGTGCGCTCCAAGGTGCAGCGCCTCCCCATCGAGGCGATCTCGCAGGCGTCCGCCAACCAGCGCTCGGGCCGGTCCGGCCGCACGAGCGACGGCATCGCGATCCGCCTGTACTCGGAGGAGGACTTCGCCCGCCGGCCCGAGTTCACGGAGCCGGAGATCCTGCGCACGAACCTCGCGGCCGTGATCCTGCAGATGGTGTCGCTCGGCCTCGGCGACATCGCCGCGTTCCCTTTCCTGCAGCCGCCGGACTCGCGCGGCATCAAGGACGGCGTGGACCTCCTCACCGAGCTGGGCGCGGTCGTCCGCTCCCCCGACGGCACGCCGGCGCTCACCAAGGTGGGCCGCGACCTGTCGCGCCTGCCCATCGACCCGCGGTTCGCGCGCATGGTGGTCGAGTCGCGCAAGCACGGCGTGAGCCGCGAGGTCATGATCATCGTGGCCGGCCTCACCATCCAGGACGTGCGCGAGCGCCCGCTCGAGAAGCGCCCGCAGGCCGACCAGCAGCACGCGCGCTTCGTGGATCCGTCGAGCGACTTCATCACGCTCCTCAACCTCTGGAACCACCTGGAGGAGAAGGAGGCCGAGCTCTCCTCCAGCGCGTTCCGCCGCATGTGCAAGGCCGAGTTCCTCAACTACGTGCGCGTGCGCGAGTGGAAGGACGTCTTCCGCCAGCTGCGCCAGCTCGCGCGCCCGCTCGACCTCCAGATGAACGAGCCGAAGGCCGACCCGGACGGGATCCACAGGTCGCTCCTCGCGGGCCTCCTCTCCCACATCGGGCTGAAGGACGCGCAGAAGAAGGACTACGTCGGCGCCCGGCAGTCCCGCTTCGTGGTGTTCCCCGGATCCGCTCTCGCGAAGAAGCAGCCCGACGCGATCATGAGCGCCGAGCTCGTGGAGACCAGCCGCCTGTTCGCGCGCACGAACGCGGCCATCGACCCGGCGTGGGCCGAGCCGATCGCGGGCGGGCTCGTGAAGCGCACCCACAGCGAGCCGCACTGGGAGAAGAAGCAGGGCGCGACGGTGGCGTGGGAGCGCGTCACGCTCTACGGCGTCCCGATCGTGCTCAAGCGGCGCGTGCAGTTCTCCCGCATCGACCCGGCGTACGCGCGCGAGCTCTTCATCCGGCACGCGCTCGTCGAGGGCGACTGGGAGTCGCAGCAGGCGTTCGACCGCGCGAACCGGAAGCTCCGCGAGGAGCTCGCCGAGGTGGAGGAGCGCACGCGCCGCCGCGACATCCTCAACGACGACGAGGCCGTCTTCGAGTTCTACGACAAGCGGATCCCGCGCGACGTCGCCTCCACGCGCGCCTTCGAGGGCTGGTGGAAGAAGGCCCGGCAGGAGACGCCCGACCTCCTCACGATGACCGCCGAGGAGCTCCTCGCCGAGGACGCGGTGGACGTCGACGAGGCCGCGTTCCCGCCCACCTGGCAGCAGGGCGACCAGCGCCTGTCCCTCACCTACCGCTTCGAGCCGGGCGCGCCCGACGACGGCGTCACCGTGCAGGTCCCGCTCGCGCTCCTCGCGCGCCTCAGCCCCGCCGGGTTCGACTGGCAGGTGCCGGGCATGCGGCGCGACCTCGTGACCGCCATGATCAAGGCCCTCCCGAAGGCGCTCCGCAAGAACGTGGTGCCCGCCGCCGACTGGGCCGATCGGCTGCTCGAGGGGCTGCCCGAGCCGGATCCGCAGCACCCGGTGGCCTTCACCACCACCATCGCGGGCCTCATCATGCGGAAGGCGCACGTGCGCGTCGCGGACGACGACTTCGACCTCGACCGGATCCCCGCCCACCTGCGCATGGCGTTCCGCGTGGTCGACGAGCGCGGCCGCGAGGTCGCCGCCGGCCGCGACCTCACCGAGCTGCAGGCGCGCCTGTCCAGCCGCGCGCGCGACAGCGTCGCCCGCGCCACCGCGCGTCCCGCCGAGCGCGTCGCCGGAGCGAAGGGCCCCGCCACGCGCGGCATGGAGCGCACGGGCCTCACCACGTGGGACCTCGACGAGCTGCCCCGCTTCGTCGACACCGCGCAGGGCGGCACGGGCGACAGCCGGCACGTCATCCGCGCGTACCCCGCGCTCGTCGACGAGGGATCCACCGTCGCGATCCGCCTCATGGCGACCGCCGAGGACCAGGGGCGCGCCATGCCCGGCGGCGTCCGGCGCCTGCTCGTGCTCGCCATCGCCAACCCCTCCGCCTACGTGAAGCAGCACCTCACGAGCCAGGAGAAGCTCATGCTCGCGACGAGCCCGTACCCCAACGTGCAGGCGCTCTTCGACGACTGCCTGCTCGCCTGCATCGACCAGGTGCTCGAGCGCGTGGCCCCCGGCGGCGCGATCTACTCCAAGGAGCTGTTCGAGACGGCGCGCGACCGCGTGTCCGGCGTCGTCATGGACTCGATGTTCGACACCGTGGCGCTCGTCAACCGCGTGCTCACGGGCGCGCGCGACGCCGAGCGGGCGATCAAGCAGGCCACGAGCATGCAGCTGATCGGCGCGCTCACCGACGCGCGCGAGCAGCTCGCCGGGCTCGTGCACCCGGGCTTCGTCTCGGCCACCGGGCTCGCGCGCCTGCAGCGCCTGCCCGCCTACCTGTCCGGCCTCACGCACCGCGTGCAGCGCCTCCCCGACCAGCCCGCGCGCGACCGCGCCTGGATGACCGAGGTGCAGAAGGCGACCGACCTCTACCGCGAGGCCGGCGGCGTGATCCCGTCCGCGCCGCATGCGCCCGAGTCGCTCGTCCACGCCCGCTGGATGCTGGAGGAGCTGCGCCTCAGCCTCTTCGCCCAGCACCTGCCGACGGCCGAGCCGGTGTCGCTGCAGCGGATCCGCAAGGTGCTCGCGGGCTGAGGGGGGCGTCGTCACCCCGGGCGCGCGCCGGACGCGGCCGGGTCAGACCCCGCCCGGCTGCGCCCCCGTCGCCGCGGGCCGCTCCGGCCGGTTCGACCACGCCGACCACGATCCCGGGTAGAGCGCCGCGTCGATCCCGGCGATGGCGAGCGCCGCGATCTCGTGCGCGGCCGTGACGCCCGAGCCGCAGTAGACACCCACGGCGTCGCCCGGCCGGATCCCGAGGTCCGCGAACCGCGCCCGCAGCGCCTCGGCTGGCAGGAACGCGCCGTCCGCGTCGAGGTTCCGGGCGGTCGGCGCGCTCACGGCGCCGGGGATGTGGCCGGCGCGCGGGTCCACCGGCTCGACCTCGCCGCGGTACCGCTCCCCCGCGCGCGCGTCGAGGAGCGTCCCGGAGCGTGCGATCCCCGCCGCGGCGTCCTCGTCGATGCTCGGCAGCGCGCCGCGCGTGAGCGTCACGTCGCCGGCCTCCGGCGCGGTGGATCCCGTCTCGAGCGGCAGCCCCGCCGCTACCCACGCGGGCAGCGCGCCGTCGAGGATCCGCACGTCCCGGATCCCCGCGTCGCGCAGCAGCCACCACGCGCGCGCGGCCGCCGTGTTGCCGCCGCCGTCGTGCACGACGACCACGTCGCCCCGCCGGATGCCCCACCCGCGCGCCGCCCGCTGGAGGTCGGCCGTCGCGGGCAGCGGATGCCGTCCGTCCTCGGGCGCGCCGTGCCCGGCCAGCTCGGTGTCGAGGTCGGCGTACACGGCACCCGGGATGTGCCCGGCCTCGTGCAGCGGCCGGCCGGGAGGGCCGCCGAGCGACCAGCGCACGTCGAGCACGCGCACGTCGTCGCGGGTGCGCAGGGCGTGGTCGAGCTCGGCGGGGGCGATGAGGATCTCCATCGCCCCATGCTCGCAGCGTGGAGCGGGATCAGCCCAGCGGCTTCTCGAAGCAGACCGAGTTCGTGACGGGGATGTACGGCGGGTACACGTCGATGGGCAGCCACCCCGCGGTCGCGTACAGCTGGATGGCGTCGGGCTGCCGGTCGCCCGTCTGCAGGATCAGGCGACGCGCGCCGCGCTCGTGGGCCACGCGCTCCAGCTCCGCCATGAGCACGCGGGAGAGGCCCGTGCCGCGGTGCCCCGGATCCACGACGACCTTCTTCAGCTCCAGCTCGTCGCCGAGGTGCCGGATGACGCCGTGCGCGGCCGCGTCCCGGTCGTCGCCGTCGAGGACGAGCAGCACGATGGCTTCCACGTCGGCCGGGTCGAACGCGAACGCCACCGCCGCCTTCGCGGGCCAGTCGGGATCGTCGTCGTGCCGCCCCTCGTACCGCTCGTCCATCTCGGCCTCCATGGCCTGGCGGATCCGCGCCCCGCGCGGGTCGTCCCAGCCCACCACCTCGGTGCGGTAGACCCGCCCGTCGCGCGCGACGTGCCGGGCGCCGGTCTCCTGCTCGGTCATGCTCCCTCTCCCTTTCCGTCCCGGCCGATGACGGCGCGGGCATGACGACGCCCGCACCGGCATCCGGGTGGATGCGCGGCGCGGGCGGCGTCGATGGTGCGGTGCCGCGGTCTCCCGCGACGAGTCGATCGGCCCTACTTGGCGCCGACGGTGGCCGACGCGTTCGACTCGTACGACGTGTTGGTCGACTCGAAGAAGTTGACGAGCTGCAGCGTGTCGTTCGCCGTCGCCATCCACTTCGCCGGGTTCGAGACCTTGTACTCGGCCTCGAAGCCGAGCTCCTCGAGGCGGCGGTCGGCGAGGTACTTCACGTACTGGTTGATGTAGTTCGCGTTGAGCCCGAGGATCCCGTTGGGCAGGAGGTCGCGGTTGTACTGCTCCTCCATCTCGACGGCGTCGAGGATCATCTGCTTGATCTCGGCGGCGAACTCCTCCGTCTGCAGGTCGGGGTTCTCCTCGAGCACCGTGAGGATGAGGTTGATCCCGAACTTCAGGTGCAGCGACTCGTCGCGCACGATCCAGTCCATGAGCGAGCCGAAGTTGCGCAGCAGGTTCCGCTGGCGGAACGACAGCGACACCATGAAGCCCGAGTAGAACCAGATGCCCTCGAGGATCACGTTGTACGCGACGAGGTTCCGGACGAAGTCCTTCTTGCCCTCGGTGGTGGTGATGTCGAGGGTCTGCTCGGTCATGCGCTTGATGAACTTGACCTCGAACTCCTCCTTGCGCGCCATCGACGGGATGTCGACGTGGGAGTTGTACGCGGCCTCGCGGTCGATCGGGAACGTCTCCAGGACGTACTCGAACGACATGCAGTGGTTCGCCTCCTCCCACATCTGCTTCGCCAGGTAGAGGTGGCACTCCGGCGCGTTGATGTAGGGGTAGACGCCGAACGCCAGCGCCTTGTTCACGAGGAGCTCGTTCGGGTTGAAGTAGCTCATGAGGAACGTGATCGCGTGGCGCTCCTCGTCCGTCATCTTCTTGAAGTCCGCGATGTCCTCGCCGAGCTGGATCTCGTTGGGGAACCACGTGTTGGCGACGGCCTGGTCGTACAGGTCCATGGCCCACTGGTAGTTGACGGGCTTGAGGAGGAGGCCCTCCTGGATTCCCGTGCCGAGGATCTTCGACATCTGCTTCTTCTCTCCGAGTGCGTGGTGCGTGGTCGTGCGATGGGGGCGGCCGGTGAGGCCGGGTGGGCTCTAGGAGCGACGCCTGCCTACTGGCAGGAGTCGCACTGGAGCTCGTCCATGGGGTCCATGGGGACGACGTAGTCGCCGAACGTGTCGTCGTTCATCAGCGTGCACCTCCCACTCCGCCGAAGCCGAAGCCCTTGCGGGGCGCCGGAGCGGACTGCGGGGCCGGGGCCTCCGCGGTCGCGGTGGACGCGGGGGCCGACGCGGGGACGGCCGCGGGAGCGCCGCCGCCGAATCCGCCGAAGCCCTTGCGCTTGGTGCCGTCGGCGTCCTGCGACTTGTCGACCTTGACGGTCGACTGCTCGGCCGTGTGACGCGGCTTCATGTGCAGGTAGTACGTGGTCTTGACCCCGCGCTCCCAGCCGGCGAAGTAGATGTCCATCATGTCGCCGAGGTCGCGCGTCTCGAGGTACATGTTGCGGCTGATGGCCTGGTCGATCCACTTCTGCGCGCGCGCCGCGACCTCGAGGAACGCGTACGGCGAGAGCTGGAAGCTCGTGCGGTACGTGGCCTTGACCGAGTCCGGGATGGCGGCGATGTTCTGGATGTCGCCCTGGCTGCGGAGGATGCTCTCGCGCACCGTCTCCCAGAGGCCGAGCTCCTGCAGGTCCTTCACCAGGTTCCGGTTGACCTCGAGGAACTTGCCCGAGGAGGTGGAGCGGCTGAAGATCTGCGAGAACTGCGGGTCGAGGCCGGGCGTGGTGCCGGCGACGAGGCCGATGGACGCGGTGGGCGCGATCGCCATGAGCGTCGCGTTCCGCATGCCTCCCTTGACCTTGGCGCGCAGCGCGTCCCAGTCGAGGCGCGTGGTGCGGTTGACCTTGACGGGCACGCCGCGGTCGGCCTCCATGAGCGCGATCGAGTCGAGCGGCACGAGGCCCTCCGACCAGCGCGATCCCTCGAAGTTCGGGTACGCGCCGCGCTCCTTCGCCAGGTCGGCCGACTCGTCGATGGCCGCGTAGGAGACGTGCTCCATGATCTCGTCGATCAGGTCGTACGACTCCTCGGACTCGTACGAGAAGCCGAGCTTCTCGACGACGTCCGTGAAGCCCATGACGCCGAGGCCCACCGCGCGGTTCTGCTGGTTGGAGAAGTCCGCCTCCTTCACGCTGGAGCGCGTGATGTCGATGAGGTTGTCGAGCTGGCGCACCGCGAGGCGCGCGCTCTGCTCGATCTTCGCGAAGTCGATCTTCCCGTCGGAGAAGTGCTGCGACAGGTTGATGGACGCCAGGTTGCAGACGGAGACGTTGTCCTCGTCCTGCGGCAGCGTGATCTCGGTGCAGAGGTTCGAGAGGTGGATCGTGCCCGTGTTGTTGTTCAGGGCGCGGTTGTTGATCGTGTCCTTCCAGGTCAACCACGGGTGGCTGGTGGTCTGGAGCGAGATGAGGATCGACTTGAACTGCTCCCGCGCCTTGATGCGCTTGAACATGCGCAGGCGCCCGGCCTCGGCCTCGCCGACGTAGAACGCGTAGCGCTCCGAGAACGCCTTGCCGTACAGCTCGTTGAGGTCGGAGACCTCCAGCGGGTCGAAGAGGAACCAGTCCTCGTCGTTCTGGACGCGCTTCATGAACTCGTCGCTGATCCACACGGCCGTGTTGGCGGTGCGGGTGCGGCGGTACGGGTCGCCCGAGTTCTGGCGGAGGTCGAGGAATTCGGGGAAGTCGAGGTGCCAGTTCTCCATGTAGAAGCACAGGGCGCCGAACTTCTTGCCGCCGCGGCTGACGGCGCGGAGGACGGAGTCGATGGTGTGCATGAACGGGATCGGGCCCGTGGAGGTGGTGTTGTTCGAGCGGATGGGCGAGCCCTGCGCGCGCAGCTTGGAGACGGAGAGGCCGATGCCGCCCGTGCCCTTGGTGAGCCACATGACGTCGCGCGTGGTCTTCGCGATGTGCTCGATGTCGTCCTGCATCTCCATGACGAAGCAGTTCGCGAGCTGCGGGTAGATGGTGCCCGCGTTGACGAGGGTGGAGCCGGCCGCGAGGTACTCGAGCTTCGACATCTTCTCGTAGAAGGCGATGGCGGTCTCGGTCGGGTCCTGCTCGTTGAGCGTGAGGCCCATCGCGATGCGCATCCAGAAGTACTGCGGAACCTCGAGGGCGTCGCCGTTGCGGCCCTTGATGCCGTAGCGGTTGTTCAGCGTGACGACGCCGATGTACTTGAGCAGCTCGTCGTGCGCCGGCTCGAGGGCCTGGGCGAGGCGCTCCAGGTCGAACAGCTGCACGAGGCGGGAGTCGAGGAGCATCTCGTCGACGCCGCGCTGGATGTTGCGGGCGAAGTGCTCCGCGTGGAGGCGCTTGAGCTCCTCGGGCGACGAGTAGTCGCCGAGGACGCGCTTGTAGATGGTCTTGAGGAGGAGGCGCGCGGCGACGGTGTCGAACGCCGGGTCGTCCTTCACGTTCTGGAGCGCGACCTGGATGACGGCCTCATCCAGCTGCTGCGTGGTGATCCCGTCGAAGAGGGTGATCTCCAGCTCGGAGGCGATCTGCGTGACCCAGCCGATGTTCTCGTCGAGGCCCTGCGTGGCGTCCTCGATGGCCAGGTTGATGCGGTTCGCGTCGTACGGCTCCCGCGTGCCGTCGCGCTTCACTACGGTGATGGACACTCTTTTTCTGCTCCCTTAGGTCTGCGCGCTGAGCCTTCACGTGCTCTGCAACTCGTATGACGATGACAGCCTCACGGCCGAGCCGATCGCTCCGGATTCCTGCTGTCGCAAGCGGATCCCGGTTGATGGCTCCGGGCGCCTGCGATCGAGACTTTGAAGCGTCCCCGCTCGTTCACTATGCCACATCTGAGGAGTAGCGAGAACTAGATGCGGGGGTGTCGCAAGACATCGGACCCTACATGTAGTGCTCGCAGTTCCACAGGCTGTGGAAAAGCTCGCGTGGCTTATCCACATGGCTGAACCTACGAGGGGCCCCCGTCATTCAGGGGCTTGGGGCCCCCGATGCGCCTATCCGGACGCGTCGTCAGTGCTGATCTGTCCACAGGCGGCCGGTAGGATCTGACCCTCGTGAGCACGTACGGAAGCCTCCTCAAGACCCGCGGCGTGGGCCGGATCATCGCCGCCCAGCTCGTGGCGCGCTTCCCGGGCGGCATGCTCTCGCTGGCGTTCCTCATGCACGTCGAGCGGATCCACGAGTCGTACGGCGCCGCGGGCCTCGTGCTCGCCGCGACGAGCATCGGCCAGGCGGTCGCCGGTCCCCTCACGAGCCGGTGGATGGGCGTATGGGGCATGCGCCCCGTCCTCATCCTCACCTCGGCCGTGTGCACGGTCGCCGTGGTCGCGGTGGCGCTCGGCGACGCGGGCACCTCCGTCCCCGCGTTCATGGGCCTGGGGCTCCTCGCCGGCCTCGCGAACCCGCCCGTGCAGCCGGCCGTCCGCACCATCTACCCGAAGATGGTCAACTCCAAGCAGCTCACGCCGCTGTTCTCGCTCGACGCGTCGGCGCAGGAGATCATCTGGGTGCTCGGGCCCGTCATCGCGACGTTCCTCGCGATCCAGGTCGACACGAGCGCGGGGATCCTCGTAGCGGCCGCGTTCCTCGTCGGCGGCGGTGCGTGGTTCATCTCCTCCCCCGAGCTCGGCCGGGTCCGCATCCCCCGCAGCAAGCGGCGCTTCGGCGTCGTGCTCGGGCGTCCGCCGGTGCTCCTCAGCACGATCGTCGGCTTCCTCCTCATCGCGGCGTGCGCGGCCATCGAGGCGGGCGTCGTCGCCGTGTTCGGGCACGGCGGGCCCGAGGCGGGCTTCGTCCTCGCGATCTTCGCGGTCGGCTCGCTCATCGGCGGCCTCGCGCTCGGCCACATCCCCATCAGCCCGTGGGCCATGGCCCGGCGCATGGCGATCATCCTCGCCGGCACCGCCATCGCGGCCGTGTCGATGAACGTCGTCTGGCTGTCCGTGTTCCTGTTCTTCGCGGGCGTCGGCATCGCGCCCGCGCTGGCCGTGCTGTTCGCCGTGGTCTCGTCGTCGGTGCGCTTCAGCGACACCGCGGAGGCGTACGGCTGGGTCGGCACCGGGCAGCTCATCGGCGCCGCGCTCGGCTCCGCCGCCGCCGGCTTCGTCATCGACGCGCAGGGGGCGCAGGGCGCGTTCGTCGTCGCGGCGGCGCTCCTCGCGGCGGGCGCGGCCATCGCCGCCGTCTTCCACCGGCACAGCCCGGACCTCCGCGGCCGCGACGCGGGCCCCATCCCGGACACGGAGCCCGTCCCGGTCATGACCTGACGGCCGGCCGGCCGCCTGGACGACGACCCACCGGATCCGCGCCCCAGAGTCCCCGCCCCCGCGGAAGATCGCCTCGCTGCGCTGGATAGTGTGAGGGCATGACCTCTCCGCAGACCCCTCTGACCACGCGCCGCCTGCGCGCCGGGATCGCCGGGCTGGGCCTCGTGCTCGGCCTCGCGCTCGCCGGCTGCAGCTCGCCGGCCGCCGACGACGCCGCGACGCCGACCCCGTCCACCTCCGCATCCGCCGAGGCCGCGAGCCCCACGCCCGAGGCGACGACCGAGGGCGACGCCGGATCCGGCGACGCCGCCGCACCCGGCTCCCGCGAGGCCATCGCCGCGAAGACCCGCGACATCGCCTGCGGCCTGAAGGACAAGTCCACGCTCGAGGAGTCGGACGTCCAGGCGTTCCGCGACCTCGGCACCGAGATCTCCGCCTCGACCGAGAGCGGCGCCGCCGCGGCCGGCGAGCAGATCACGGCCCTCGCCGACCAGCTCGCGCCCGGCGTCGGCCAGCCGATCAGCGACGAGCTGAAGACGCAGATGTCGAGCGCCTGCGACTCCCTGCAGTAGCGCTCCCCGCACGCACGACGGCCCGGCCAGCGCGAAGCTGACCGGGCCGTCGTGCGTCCCGCGGACTACCAGCGCGGGTGGACCGCCGCGCGGAAGTACCGGTCGTAGACGTCCGCCACCTGGCGCTCGAAGACCTCGCCGAGCGCGGGGGCGTCGCCGGCGCGCGCGTTCGCCTGGGCCTGCTCCGCGTTGCGGGCGCCGGGGATCACGGCGGAGACGCCCTCGCGCTGCACGATCCAGGCGAGCGCGACCTGCGCGGGCGTGAGGTCGGGCGCCGCCTCGTGCGCGGCGGCCGCGAACTCGCGGGCCGCGGCGACGCCGTCGTCGTAGTCGACGCCCGAGAAGGTCTCCCCCACGTCGAACGCGGCGCCTCCGCGGTTGAAGTTGCGGTGGTCGGTCTCCGCGAAGGTGGTGTCCGCGGTGTACCGGCCGCTGAGGAGGCCGGACGCGAGCGGCACGCGGGCGATGATCCCGACGCCCGCCTCGACGGCGGCCGGCAGCACGCGGTCGAGCGGCTTGAGGCGGAACGCGTTGAGGATGATCTGCACGCTCGCGACGCCGGGGCGCGCGATGGCGAGGAGGGCCTCGTCGGTCGTCTCGACGCTCACGCCGTAGGACGCGATCGCGCCGTCGGCGACGAGCTCGTCGAGGGCGTCGTACACGCGATCGCTCGAGAAGACGGGCGTGGGCGGGCAGTGCAGCTGGACGAGGTCGAGGGTCTCGACGCCGAGGTTGCGGCGCGAGCGGTCGGTCCACTCGCGGAAGCGGTCGAGGGTGAAGTTCGCGGGGTCCTGCGCGTCGCGCCGGCCCATCTTCGTCGCGACCGTGACGCCGGCGTCCGGGTGCGCGCGGAGCCAGGATCCGATGATCGTCTCGCTGCGGCCGTCGCCGTAGACGTCGGCCGTGTCGAAGAAGGTGATGCCCGCGTCCGCCGCGGCGTCGAGCACCGCGAGCGCGTCGTCCTCGGCCACGTCACCCCAGTCGCCGCCGAGCTGCCATGTCCCGAGTCCGATGACCGAGACGTTCCGATGGGTCCTGCCGAGGCTTCTCTGCTCCATGGGTCGAGCCTACGCGCGGGGGACGCCGGCCTCGCGGTCGTCGGTCGCGGCCCGGGCGGGCCGGCGGCGCAGGGCGTGCACGGCGAGCGCCGCGATCACGGCCATCGGGCCGCCCGCGACGACGCCCGGCGCCAGGGTCACGAGCAGGGGCACGAGGTCGAGGAGCCAGCGCTCCCCCAGCGGGTCGCCGAAGCTGGAGTACGGCATCGAAGTCGCGATACCCGCGGCGAGCGCGCGCAGGCCGAGGCCCCCGGCGGGGAAGGCGAAGGCGAGGATCCAGAGCGCCGGGGCGAGCCAGCGGGCGACGGTCAGGCGATCGACGGTCTGCGCTCCTGGCTGGCTCTGCGCCGACGCCCGCTGCGGATCCTCGGGAGGCGGGGCCGGAGCCTCGGCGTCGGCGCCCGTACGCGGATCCGGCCGGGGAGCGGGCGGAGACGCCGCGGCCCGCTGGAAGGCCGGGTCGAACCGCGGATCCACGCCGGCCGGCTCGTCCTCGCCCTCCGACCTCCGCGTCATGCCGCTCAGGGTACGCCCGGGCAGGGCCCAGGATGCATGGCGGACGCTCGTGCGCGTCATGGGCTGCTCATAGGGTCGCCGGGTGTGATCTCCTCATGGCCCCCACCGGGCCACCCGAGACACGAAGGACCCGTCATGAACGAGACACCCCAGGAGCCGACCGGACGTCCGGACGAGGCCCCCATCGACGCCACCCGCCCGACCGACGCCGCGACCCCGGCTGCCGCTCCGGCCGCGCCCGCCGCTCCGGCAGCGCCTGCCGCTCCGGCCGACGGCGCGCCCGTGCCCGCGCAGCCCGCCTGGCCGGCGCCCGCCGGTCCCGCGGCCAGCGGCCCCGCCGCGCCCAGCGCGCCTGCCGCGCCCTCCACCCCCGCCGCGCCCGCCGCCTGGACCGCCCCGACCGACGCGCACGCCACCGCGGGCCCCGCGGTCGGCGCCGGCGCCCCCACCACGCCCCAGCCCACCGCGCAGCAGCCCACGGCCGCCTACGCGACCGCGATGCCCGCCGGCGGCCACCCCGCCGGACAGCCCTGGCCGGCCCCCGCGACCGACGCCTTCGGACGCCCGTTCGCCGTGGACGCCATGGGCGACCCCGTGCCGCCGAAGCGCATGCGGCGCGGCCTCCGCACGGGCCTCATCGCCGGGGCCTCGGCCCTCGCGCTGCTCCTCTCCTTCGGCAGCGGCACCGCGGTGGGCTTCATGGCCGACCTCGGCCGCTCGAGCTCGCAGGCCTCCGACACGCAGATCCAGGACCCGGGCTCGTTCACGCCGGGCCAGGGCTTCGGCCGCGGCACGACCACGCTGCCCGGGCAGGGATCCGGAAGCGGCTCCGGCTCGGGATCGGGCACGCAATCCGGCACCGGGACGGGCACGTCGGTCACCTCGCCCGAGGCGTCTGATGCGCAGATGTCCGGCGTCGTCACGATCGACTCCGCGCTCACCTACGAGAACGCGGCCGGGGCCGGCACGGGCATCATCCTGTCGTCCGACGGCACGATCCTCACCAACAACCACGTCGTCAGCGGCGCGACCAGCATCCGCGTCACGGTCGAGTCGACCGGCAAGGCGTACGTCGCGAAGGTCGTCGGCACCGACGCCACGAACGACGTCGCGGTCCTGAAGCTCGAGGGCGCGTCGGGGCTCACCCCGGCGAAGCTCGACACCGACGGCGTCCAGGTCGGCGAGGCCGTCACGGGCGTCGGCAACGCGGGCGGCACCGGCACGCTCACCGCGGCGAGCGGCCAGGTCACGGCGCTCGGCCAGACCATCACCACGCAGTCCGAGGGCACGGCGGCGGGCGAGACGCTCACCGACCTCATCCAGACGGACGCGCCCATCGTCTCCGGCGACTCCGGCGGGCCGCTGGTGGACGCGGAGAACGAGGTGGTCGGCATCGACACGGCCGCGTCCTCCGGATCCGCGCAGATCGCGGGCTTCGCGATCCCGATCGAGAAGGCCATGTCCATCGCGAAGCAGATCGAGAGCGGCGTCGAGTCCGGCACCGTGAAGATCGGCTACCCGGCGTTCCTGGGCGTGCTGCTCGCGAACGGCGCGGGCACCGTGGCGGGCGCGCCCGTGCAGGGCGTCGTCGACGGATCCGGCGCCGCGAAGGCCGGCCTCGCGCAGGGCGACGTCGTCACCTCGGTCAACGGGAAGGCCGTCGCCTCGGCCTCCGAGCTCAGCGCCGCGATCTCCGCGCACAAGCCGGGCGAGTCCGTGGAGCTCGGCTGGACCACCGCGGCCGGCGCCGCGAAGACCGGCACCGTGACCCTCACCGAGGGCCCCGTGAGCTGATCGGCTCCCCCACGACGACGGCCCGCCCTGCATCGCGCAGGGCGGGCCGTCGTCGTCGTGCGCGCGTCAGCTGCGGGTCACGTCCAGCACCACGACCGCCCACGACAGCGCCGGGAGGGTGAGCGCGAGGCGCCCGCCCTCGGCGTGCACGCCCTCGAGCGGCACGAGTCCGACCTGCTCGCCGGACTCGAGCGTGTTGCTCGAGTACCGGTCGCCGCCCTCGGGGACGCGCAGGACCTCGGCGCGGAGGATCCGGCCGGCGTCGAGCCCGCGCAGCGCGACCTCGGTGGACGCGTCCTCCTCGAGGCCGCGGTTGGCGAGGAAGAGCGAGACGGTGCCGGCCTCGTCATCCCAGGTGGCGCTCACGTCGACCACGTCGGCGGTGCCGAACCGGTCGTTGTCGTAGCGGTCGCTGTCGACCTCCACCTGGAGGATCCGGCCCGTGGCGAGCTGCGCCATGCGGGCGAACGGCCAGAAGATCGACTGCCGCCAGGCGGGCCCGCCCTCCTCGCTGCGGATCGGCGCGATCACGTTCACGAGCTGCGCCTGGTTCGCGATCTTCACCCGGTCGCCGTGCCGCAGCAGCGAGTTGAGCAGCGTGCCGACGACGACCGCGTCGGTCACGCTGTACTCGTCCTCGATGACCCGCGGGTGCTCGCGCCAGCCGGACTCCTCGATGCGATGCGGCTGGTCCTCGCCGTCGAGCCCGCGCTGGTACCAGACGTTCCACTCGTCGAACGAGAGGTCGATCCTCTTGCGGTTCTTGAGCCGCGCGCCGGTCGCGTCCGCGGTCGCGACCACCGACTCGATGAAGAAGTCCATGTCGACCGCGCTCGCGAGGAAGCTCCGCACGTCGCCCTCGTGCTCCTGGTAGTAGGCGTGCAGCGAGACGTAGTCGACGACGTCGTAGGTGTGGCCGAGCACGGTCTGCTCCCACTGCCCGAACGTCGGCATGCCCGAGTTGGAGCTGCCGCACGCGACCAGCTCGATGGACGGGTCCACGAGCCGCATGGCCTTGCCCGCCTCCTGCGCGAGGCGGCCGTACTCGTCGGCGGTCTTGTGCCCGATCTGCCACGGCCCGTCCATCTCGTTGCCGAGGCACCAGAGCTTGATGTCGAAGGGCTCCTCGGCGCCGTTCCTCCGGCGCATGTCAGAGTGCTTGGATCCACCGGGGTGGTTCGCGTACTCCACCAGCGAGCGCGCCGCGTCGACGCCGCGCGTGCCGAGGTTGACGGCCTCCATGACCTCGACGCCCGCGGCCTTCGACCAGCCCACGAACTCGTGCAGGCCGAACGCGTTGGTCTCCACGGTGTGCCACGCGCCGTCGAGGCGGCGGGGCCGGTCCGCGACCGGGCCGACGCCGTCCTCCCAGTCGTAGCCGGAGACGAAGTTGCCGCCGGGGTAGCGCACGACGGTGGCGCCGAGCTCCTTCGTGAGGTCGAGCACGTCCTGCCGGTAGCCCTCGGGCGTGGCGGTGGGGTGGCCCGGCTCGTAGATGCCGCTATAGACGCACCGGCCCATGTGCTCGACGAACGAGCCGAAGAGCCGACGGGGCACGTCGCCGATGGTGAAGTCGCGGTCGATGGTGATGCGGGCGCGGGTCATGGGCGTCCTCCTGGACGTGGGGTCCGGGCACGTGCGTCCCGGGCGGGATGGGCGGATGGGGCGGAGCGGGGCGCGGGGCGGGTCACTGGCCGCCGAACCCGGTGGTCGAGATGCCCTTGATGATCTGGCGCTGGAAGAAGAGGAACACCAGGATCAGCGGCAGCGCGGCGAGCACGGCCGAGGCCATGTTCTGCGCATACTGGATCCCGTAGGCGTTCTTCACGGTCTGCAGGCCGACCGGAAGGGTCATGAGCGTGGCGTCGTTCGTGGCGATGAAGGGCCAGAGGAAGTTGTTCCACGCGCCGATGAAGACGAAGATCGCCACCGCCGAGAGGATGGGGCGCGACAGCGGCATCACGATCTGCAGGAACACGCGGACGCGTCCGGCGCCGTCGACGCGCGCGGCGTCCTCGAGCTCGATCGGGATCTGGTCGAAGAACGCCTTCAGGATGAACACCATGGCGGGCTGCACGATCTGCGGCAGGATCACGGCCCAGAGGGTGTCCACCAGGTTGAACGAGAGCATCTGGTAGAAGAGCGGGACGATGAGGATCTGCGGCGGGATGATGATCGACGCCACGATCGCCCCCATCAGCACCTTGCGGCCGCGGAAGTCGATGCGGCTGAGCGCGTAGCCGGCGAGCGCCGAGAACACGACCGCGACGACCGTGATCACCGTGCTCGTGAGCAGGCTGTTCCAGGTCCACAGCGGGATCGTGCCGCCGTTCAGCACCGACGCGTAGGCGTCGAGCGTGAAGCCGCCCGCGGGGAAGATCGTCACGGGGAACGCCGCGGCGTCGGTCTCCGACTTGAACGACGTGAGCACCGCCCAGAGGAACGGCAGCAGCCACGCGGCGGCGAGGACGATGAGGATCAGGAGCGCGGCGATGCGCGAGGGCGCGAACCGGGGCGTGCCGGTACGGCCCTGGCGGGCGACGGCGCTGGTCGCGGGCTTCCGGGCGAGCGTGCCGGAGGAGAAGGCGGGACGGGTGGCGGTGGTCATGACTTCCTCCGTGTCGCGGTGAACTGGATGACCGAGATCACGACGATCAGGGCGAAGAAGATGTACGAGATGGCGGCCGAGTAGCCGAAGCGGAAGCCGGTGAACCCGGTCTCGAAGACGTACTGCACGATGGGCCGGGTCGAACCGCCGGGCCCGCCCGCGGTCATCTGGTAGATCTGGTCGAAGACCTTTAGCGACGCGAGCACCTGCAGGATCGCGAGGAGCGCGGTGGTCGGCGCGAGCTGCGGGATCGTGATGGAGAACAGCTGCCGCCACTTCCCCGCGCCGTCGAGCGCGGCCGCCTCGTACTGCTGGTCGGGGATGTTCTGCAGCGCCGCCAGGTAGATGAGGAAGTTGAACCCGACGGTCCACCACACGGTGGTCACGACGACGCTCGTCATGGCGAGGTTCGAGTCCTGCAGCCACGCGGGCTGCGGCAGGCCGAACGCGCCCGCGATCGCGTTGACGACGCCGAGCTGCGGGTTGTACATCCAGAGCCAGAACAGCGACACGACCGTGGACGCGAGCAGGAACGGCAGGAAGAACGCGAGCCGCCAGAGCCACTGGCCGGGGAGGCCGAGGTTCACGAGGAGCGCGAGCACGAGGCCGACGACCAGGAGGGGGATGGTGCTGGCGATCGTGAACACCACGGTGTTGCCGAGCGAGCGCCACATCTGGGAGTCGCCGAAGGCCTCGAAGTAGTTCGCGAAGCCGATGAGCTGGCTGTTCGCGCCCGTGAGGCTCTGCCCGGTGAGGCTCTGGTAGAAGCCGTAGAGGACGGGCCAGACCAGGAACAGCAGGAAGGTGATGAGGAACGGGGCGATGAAGAGCATCCCCTGGGTCTGCTCCTTGGCCCGGGCCTTCGGGCTGCCCGCGGCCGGCCGCGGGGACGGGGACCCGGCCGCGGGGGCGACCGGGGTGGGTGGTGCTGCTGTCGTCACGAGTGGACTCCTTCGTCGTTTCGCTGGGAAGAGGGTGCGGCGCCGCGCACGGGCGGCGACCGCGAGATCGATCGGGCGCTGCGTGGTCGCGCGCTACAGGGGGTTGGGCTTCGCGAGCAGGGCGTCGATCTGCCGGATGAAGGCGTCGAGGCCCACGCCCGCCTCCTGGCGCCCGAGGAACACGTTCTGCACGTTCTCGGCGAAGTACGTCTGGAAGTCCGAGCCGGATCCGGTGAAGTACGCCACGGGGTCGTATTCGATCTGCTCGGCCGCGTTCGCGTAGTGCGCCTGCGGCAGGAGCTCCGCGTACTCGGGGCTGTCGACGACGGGCTTGTACGCGGGGATGTGCCCGGCGCCCGCCCACTGCAGCGAGTTCTTCAGCAGGTCGGCGACGAAGGCGTACGTCCTCTCGCGCTTGACGGGATCCGGCGAGCTCTGGTGCGGCAGCACGAACGCGTGCGAGTCGGCGAAGGTCGCGGGCGTGCCGAAGAGGTTCGGGATGGGCATCGCGTCGAACGGCACCTCCGCCGTCTGGAAGGTGGGGAGCTCCCACACGCCCGTGACGATGGCGCCGCTCTTGCCGCCCGCGAACTCGGCGATGGCGGTGCCCGCGTCGCCGCTCGGGGTGGCGATCGTGCCGTCGAGCAGGCTCTGGATGTACTCGAGCGACGCGACGGCCTTGTCGCGGTCGTAGACGACCTGGCCGCCCGTGGGCAGCTCCATGTCGCCTCCCATCTGCTTGTACAACGTGTAGAACATGCGCCACATCTGGGCGCCGTCGCCGAGGTAGCCGTAGCTGAGGCCGTGCTCGCCGGTGACGCCCTGCATGGCGCGCATCGCCTCGAGGAAGCCGTCGGGCGTCGTGATCTCCGCGAGCTGCCCGTCGTCGCCGAGGATGCCGGCCTCGCGGGCGATGTCCGTGTTGTACATGAGGATGAACGGGTGGCTGTCGAGCGCGATGGAGTACAGCTGCCCGTCGACCACGCCCTTGTCCCACACCCGCGGCTCGAAGTCGGCCTGGGTGACGCCGAGCTCCGCGAGCCGGTCGGTGTCCCACGGGTCGAGCAGGCCGCCCGGCGCGAAGCCGGGCACGCGCGCCGCGTGCATGATCGCGACGTCGGGAGCGCGGCCGCCCACCGACGCCATCGCGAGCTTCGTGTAGTACGGCTGACCCCAGGCGAGGACGGTGGCCGTGACGTCGAACCCGCCGCCGGAGTCGTTCGCCTCCTTCACCATCTCCGTCATCCGGATGCCGTCGCCCCCGGACAGCAGGTGCCAGTACTTCAGGTCGACGATGCCGCCGGCCGACGCCACCTGGGGCGCGCAGCCGGAGAGGCCCCCGACCAGGAACGCGCCGCCGAGGGCCGCCGCTCCGCCCATGAGGATCTGACGCCTCGACCATGCCGAGGGACGTCCCCCGGCCTTTCCCGTAACAGGATCCATTGACCACTCCTTCGTGATGCAGCGATCATTACATCGTTGTAATGCGGAGCGCAACGTTTCCGTCGGACGATCAGCCGAACGTTCGCGGAGGGAGCAGGACGGGTCAGGCGGGGTCGCGCGTGCTGCCGCGGGCGACGATGCGGTGCGGGATCACGATCTGCACGGGCGGGCCGTCGCGCTCCTCGATCCGGCGGACGAGCTGGCCCACGGCCGCCTCCGCGTAGGCGCGGATGTCGAAGTGCACGGAGGTGAGGGCGGGGATCGAGAAGCGCGCCTGGTCGACGTCGTCGAAGCCCGCGACCTGGACGTCCTCCGGCACGCGCACGCCGTGGTCGGCGAGCGCGCGCAGGACGCCGAACGCGAGGCCGTCGGTGAAGCAGAAGAGCGCGTCGGGGAGGGCGTTGCCGTCCGCCAGCCAGGCGTCGACCGCCTCGGCCCCGGACGCGCTGTTCCAGCCCGTGCGGTCGATCTCGATGGGCGCCTCGCCCGCCTCCTCCATCGCGCGCCGGTAGCCGATCCGGCGGAGGTCGCCGGCCGCGGACTCCTCGCGGGTGGCCGTGCCGACCGCGGCGATGCGCCGGGCGCCCGTGCCGAGGAGGAAGCGCGTCATGTCGTACGCCGCCTGGACGCTGTCGACGAGCACCCGGTCGACGATCTCCTGCTCGACCTCGCCGATCACCACGACGGGCGGCAGCGACTCGGCGCGCACGATGGCGCTCCGCGAGAGGAGCACGGGATTGAGGATCAGGCCGTCGACCAGGTGCTCCCGCGCGCGGGACATGAGGTCGCGCTCGCGGTCGGGCCGCGAGCCCGTCTCCTCCATCTGGATGCTGTAGCCGGCCTCGTGCGCGACCTCCACCAGGTGGTGCGCGAGCTCCGCGGAGTACGCGGTGCCGAGGTCGGGCAGCGCGACCGCGATGACTCCCGTGCGCCCGTTGCGCAGGCCGCGCGCGGAGAGGTTCGGCACGTAGTCGAGGTCGGCGACGGCCCGCTCGACGCGCTCGCGCGTGGCGGGGCTCACGGCGACGCGGCCGGTGATGACGTTCGACACGGTCTTCGGCGAGACCCCGGCGCGCGCGGCGACGTCCTTGACTGTCGCGCGCATGGTCCTCCCCGTGTCCGACCGGCGGCGGCGTCTGCCGCAAGCGGTGCCCTGCGAATCTAATGCACACGCATTCCCCCGCCTGCGGAGGCGACGCCCGGGAGCGCCGGGCATACTGCACGGATGATCTCCACCGCGCATGCCACGACCCTCCTGGAGCTCGGACTCGAGTGGAGCCCCGAGCCCGGCGACCGGTTCCGGATCCGCGGCCAGGGCTTCGAGTCCGACGTCTTCACCATCAGCGAGCTCACGATCGAGGCGCACGAGCACGCGACCGGCACCGTGCTCGGCTTCAACGGCACGACGGAGTGGGCGCTCGACTCCGTGGCGCTCGAGGACAGCCTGTGGCTGCCGCGCGAGGACCAGCTCCGGGCGCTGCTCGGCGGCGCGTTCCGGTCGCTCCGGCGCGAGATCGGCGGCGCGGAGGACGGCGCGCACGTGGTGCTCGTCGTGATCGATGGCACCGAGGTCGAGCACCGCGACCTCGAGGCCGAGGAGGCCTACGCGAAGGCGCTCATCGCCGTGATGGAGGCCCAGGCCCCTACGCCGCCGGCCGCCTGACGCGGGGCGGCCGGAGGGATCAGGCCCGCGCGCGCCGGCGGACGACGACGGCCGCGACGGCGCGCCAGCCGAGCATCAGGACGGCCAGGATGATCGCGGTCGTGATCACGAACGGCACCACGACGCCCTCGCCGCTGAGTGCACGGAGCACCATGCCCACCACCAGCGTCACGCCCCAGACCACCAGGCCGGTGGGCACGACGCGCGACGGGCTGCGCCAGGCCCGCGCGACGATCCAGCCGACGATCCCGCCCGCGAGGAACGGCCAGGCGGTGCCGAGCACGCCCGACGGCGCGAGGTCCTCGCCGTGGCTCGCGCGGCCGATGAGGACGAAGACGACGATGAGCGCGGCGTCGAGGACGACGGCGCGGACGATCTCGGGACGGGCGGCGCGGCGGGCGGTTCGGGGAGTCACCCCGCGATCCTAGGCGTCGCGCGCTGGGCGGTCGGCGAGCCCGTCCCCCGCCGCCGTCGCGCCCGGCAGCAGGAGGAACCCGTCGGCGACGAGCCCGCGGATCCGCGGCAGCAGCTCGGCGCGCAGGGCGTCGGCGTCCACCGCGGTGAGCTGCGCGACGGCGTCGACGATGGCCCCCACCGCGAGCTCCCCGTCGCACGCGCCGACGAGCGCCGCGAGCCCGGTGTCGAGCGGCACCTCGCGTCCGAAGCCCGCGCCCTGGCGGAGCGTCATGACCGTGGGATCCTCGGCGCCCGGCCAGTAGTGCCGCTCCTCCGTGACGTCGCCGGCCACCACGAGCGCGAGCCCGGCGAGCGCGCGGTCGTCGACGCCGGCGAGGGCGTCGTGCGCGGCGAGGGAGGCCTGGAGGTGGTCGCCGAGGCCGGTCGGGTTGTGGCCGAGGCCCCCGTGCAGCCGCTCGATCCGGCGGAGCGTCGGCGCCCCTGCGGCCGGGCGGCGGAGGGTGAGGTAGCCGAAGCCGACCGCGTCCACCCCGCGCGCGGCGAAGTCGTCGAGCCAGGCGTCCATGAGCGCCTCCGACTCCGGGGTGCCGGCGCGGGTGCCGCCGTCGCGGATCCACGTCTCGGCGTAGAGCGCGGCCTCCTGCACCTCGCGCTCGACGATCCACGCGTCGAGGCCGGACCCGGTGCGCGCGGCCGCCCGATCGAGCCAGCCCGCGACGCGCGCGAGGCCGGGCTCCCCGGCGCGGTGCTCCCAGTTGCCGAGGAGCTGCGCGACGCCGCCGGGCGCGAGGTGGTCGGCGAGGTCGGCGACGACGCCCTCGACGAGGGCGTCGCCGACGAGGCCCGCGTCGCGGTACTCGTAGGCCGGCACGCCCTCCGCGCGCGGGGTGATCACGAAGGGCGGGTTCGAGACGATGTGGTCGAACCGCTCCCCCGCGACCGGCTCGAACAGGCTGCCGAGCCGCAGCTCGATGGTCGTGATCCCGTTGAGGGCGGCGTTCAGCGCCGCGAACGCCAGGGCGCGCGCGGAGATGTCGGTCGCGACGACGCGGTCGGCGTGCCGGGACGCGTGCAGCGCCTGGATCCCGCAGCCGGTACCGAGGTCGAGCGCGGTGGTGACCGGGGTCGAGATCATGAGCCCGCTGAGCGTGGCGGACGCGCCGCCCACGCCGAGCACGTGGTCCTCGTCGAGGGCGCCGCCGGTGGCGAGCTCGCCCAGGTCGGACGCGATCCACCACTCGCCGACCCCGTGCGCGTCGATGAAGCCGTACGGGCGGACGTCGACGGACGGTCGCACCCGGTCGCCGTCGACCTCGACGAGGCCGAGGCACTCTGCGCCGTCGAGGCCGAGCGTCGGCAGGGCGGCGCGGAGGTCGGCCGCGTCGACGGGGTCACCCAGCACGAAGAGGGCCGCGAGCGCGGCGGCCGCGGGCAGGCCGTCGGCGGTGCGCGCGGCGTCCACGGCGCGGCGGGCCGGGATCCGGTTCCCCCGGTGCAGCGCCTGCCCGGCCGCGTCGCCCCAGACGTCGAGCGCCGACGCGAGCGTGAACGGGGCCGCCTCGAGGTCGGCGCGCAGCGCCCGCACCTCGGGGGTGGCGATGGTCACGGACGGGATCGCGGGGCGGGGCATTGCTCGAGCTTAACCGGCGAGGCGCCGGTCGCCGGGCGGGTGCCCGGCGACCGGCGCCTCGGCGGCATGCCGCCCGGACAAGCAAAAACCCCGCCGGAGCGGGGTTCTTGTGGACCTAAGGAGATTCGAACTCCTGACCTCCTCGATGCGAACGAGGCGCGCTACCAACTGCGCCATAGGCCCTGACAACTCCACGAGACTACCACGTCGCGAGGAGCCCTCCGAACCGCGCGGGCCGGAGCACGGCGGATCAGCCGACGGCGCGACGGCGGCGCAGCACCTCGTCGAGGTCGCCCATGCCGGGCTCCGCGTCGTCGACGATGCCCATGCGCGAGAAGCGGCTGACGGGGGCGGTGCGCGCGGCCGGCGCGACCGGGGCGGCGGATGCGGCGGGCGCGGCCTCCTCGTCGTCGGCGGACAGGCGCGCGACCTCGGGCTCGAGGTGCGCGCGACGCAGCGTCTCCTCGGACGCGGCAGCGGCGCGGCGCATCTCCTCGACGGGCGACAGCGGCGTGCGGGGCGCGCTGCCCGCGCCGGGACGCGGACCGGGCGCCTGCGAGCGGGAGAGGTAGAGCGGCTTCGGCACGGGAACGGGGGTCCAGGACTCGCCCTCCTCGCGCTCGGCGACGGGCTCGGCGGCCTGCGCGGAGGACTCCTGGAAGTCGGTGAATCCGGTGCGCGGCATCGGGCGGGCCTCGGGCGCCTGGAGACGGCGGGCGGCGGCGACCTGCGACATGCGCTGCAGGAAGGCGAGCGACGCGAACGTGGCCAGCGAGGAGATCACGAGCAGCGTCCAGGCGCCGGCACCCGCGACCTGCGCGATGCCGGCGATCACGCCGACGAGGGCGAGGGCGAGCACCGCGGTGGCGGCGAGCCGGCTGCGGCGGAGGCGCGTGGCGGCGGAGGGCGACGTTGCGGACACGGGGGCCACTTTCGGTAGGGCGCGCTGGGCGGCGGCGTCTCGCGCACGCGCGGCGGCTTCGGCTTCTTCTGCGGCCCGGCGGAGGGCGCGCTGCTGCTCGACGACGCTGCGGGCGTTGGTCTCGGCGCGCACCGCGTCGGGGACCTCGGCCGTCTCGGCCAGGATCCGCAGGGTCTGCTGGAGGCGCACGGCATTGCGCTCGGTCGCCATGTACTGGCGCCGGTGCAGCCACGTGGGCAGGAGGTAGGCGAGCCAGAGCACCGCGGAGAGCGCGATGATGATGCCGCCGGATTGCATGTCCCGAGGCTAGGAGGTCCGGCGGGCGCGACGCGGGAAGCGCGCCGCGTGTCCACGGCGACGCCGACGCATCCGCAGGTCCGCGGACGCGCGGACGTCAGATCCGGCGCTGCACGGCCAGCGGCGCGGCGGCCGCCTCGACGTCCGCGTCGGGGACGCGCGACCACTCGGGATCCACGCCGCCCTCCTTCCAGCGCGCGAGCACGCTGGTCGAGAGCTCCTCCACCACGAGGCCGAAGCAGAAGTGGTCGCGCCAGTCGCCGTTGATGTGGATGTAGCGGCGGCGCAGGCCCTCGTACCGGAACCCGAGCTTCTGCACCACGCGGAGGCTGGGCGCGTTCTCCGGGCGGATGCAGATCTCCATCCGGTGCAGCCCGAGCGTCGTGAAGCAGTAGTCGGTCGCGAGGGCGACGGCCGTCGGCGTGACGTTCCGGCCGGCGAACTCCTGGCCGACCCAGTAGCCGATGGTCGCGCTCGACAGCGACCCGTACGCGATGGACGACACGTTGAGCTGGCCGGCGAACTCGTCGTCGTAGTCGATGACGAGCGGCACGCCGAGGCCGGCGCGGGCGTTGGCCTGCAGCGACCGGATGCTCGCGCGGGTGTCGAATGCCATCGGCGCGTAGGGGCTCGTGGCCTCCCACTTCCGGAGCCAGGAGCGGTTGTCGAGCAGCGATCGCTCGAGGGCCCGCGAGTCGCGGAGCCGGATGGGCCGGACGGAGATGCGCCCGTCCCGCATGGTGGGTACGGTCTGCGGCACGTCCATGAGCCTAGGCCTCCGCGGGAGCGCCGGTGCGACCCGACCCCGCGCCGCGGATCGGGATCAGCGCTCGAGCGTCTTGACGAACTCGGGCAGCCACTCGCGCAGGCCCTCGCCGAGATCCTCGTGGTCGACGCCGAGCTGGACGATGGCCTTCAGGTAGTCGAGCCGGTCGCCCGTGTCGTAGCGGCGGCCGCGGAAGACGACGCCGTAGACGCCGCCGGTCCACTCGGGCGCGGCGGCCATCTTCTCGAGCGCGTCGGTGAGCTGGATCTCGCCGCCCTTGCCGGGCTCCGTCTTGTGCAGCACGTCGAAGACCTCGGGACGAAGCACGTAGCGGCCGATGATCGCGAGGTTGGAGGGCGCGGTGCCCGCGGCGGGCTTCTCGACCATGCCGGTGATGCGCACGACGTCGTCGTCGTCCGTCTCCTCGACCGTGGCGACGCCGTAGAGGTGCGTCTGCGAGGGATCCACCTCGAGGAGCGCGACGACAGAGCAGCCGCGCTGGAGCTGGACCTCGATCATGCGGGAGAGGAGCACGTCGCGCTTGTCGATGATGTCGTCGCCGAGGAGCACGGCGAAGGGCTCGCGGCCCACGTGCATCTCGGCGCGGAGCACCGCGTGGCCGAGGCCCTTGGGGTCGCCCTGGCGGACGTAGTGCATGTCGGCGAGGTCGGTGGACTCGTTGACCTTGCGGAGCTTCGCGTCGTCGCCCTTGAGCTGGAGGGTGGCCTCGAGCTCGGCGTTGCGGTCGAAGTGGTTCTCGAGGGCGGTCTTGTTGCGGCCCGTGATCATGAGGACGTCGTGCAGTCCCGCGCCCACGGCCTCCTCCACCACGTACTGGATGGCCGGGCGGTCGACGACCGGCAGCATCTCCTTCGGCATCGCCTTCGTCGCGGGAAGGAATCGTGTTCCGAGTCCCGCGGCGGGGATGACGGCCTTCGTGATGTGGGTGACCATGCGATCGAGCGTAGCGGGCGAACATACCTAGACTCGACCCATGCCGAGCGATGTCGGGAACGAGAAGAGGGCGCTGCGCGCCCAGCTGCGGGAGCGTCGTCGGCAGATGACCTCGACCGAGCGCGACGATGCCGCGCACGGTCTGACCAGCCGGTTGACCGAGCTCGTGGGCAACCACGACGCGCGCCGGGTCGCCTGCTACCTGTCCACCGTCGACGAGCCCACGACGCGTCCGTTCCTCCAGTGGCTGCACGCGAACGACCGGCAGGTGCTCCTCCCGGTGTCGCGCAACGACGGCCTGCTCGACTGGGTCGTGAGCGACGGCACCGAGACCGAGGGCCTGTTCGGCCTGCCGGAGCCGGTGGGCGAGCTGCTCGGGCCGATCGCCATCAACGACGTCGACCTCATCGTCGTGCCCGCCGCCGCGGTCGACCAGGGCGGCATGCGCATGGGCTGGGGTCGCGGCTACTTCGACAAGACCCTCGGATCCATGGAGGCCTGCCCCCCGGTCTACGCTGTGGTGTTCGACGCCGAGTTCGTCGACGAGCTCCCGCGGGAGAAGCACGACATGCCGGTCGACGGCATCGTGACCCCGACCCTCATCCACTCCTTCTAGGGACCCATGCCCACGTACTCCTACCGCTGCACGGTGTGCGGCAACGCCTTCGACATCGTCCAGGCGTTCACCGACGACTCCCTCACCGAGTGCCCCGTCTGCGGCGGCAAGCTCCGCAAGCTCTTCGCCGCGGTCGGCGTGAGCTTCACCGGCAGCGGCTTCTACCGCAACGACTCGCGCACCGAGGACGCCGCCAAGCGCTCGCGGCCCTCCTCGTCGGGGTCGTCGTCGGCGAAGTCGGGCGACTCGTCCTCGTCCTCCGACTCCTCGTCGTCCTCGTCTTCGTCCTCCGGATCGTCGGACTCGTCCGGGGCGTCCGGATCCGGGACGATCGGCCAGGGCTCCGGTACCGTGACCCCCAGCACCCCCTCCGGTCCCGCGTCCTCGGGCTCCGGCTCGTCCTCGCCGTCCACCTGATCGGACGGCCCGCCAGACAGGAGCACCCGTGAAGGGCTTCAAGGAGTTCATCCTCCGCGGCAACGTCATCGACCTCGCGGTCGCCGTCGTCATCGGCGCCGCGTTCACCGCGATCGTGACGGCCATCGTCACGTCCGTCTTCAACCCGCTCATCGGCGCGCTCTTCGACGCGTCGACGCTGGCCGAGGCGCTGCCCGTCACGATCCCCACCGCATCCGGCGGGGAGGCGACCATCTTCTTCGGCGCGGTCATCGCCGCGGTCATCAACTTCCTCATCGTCGCCGCGGTCGTCTACTTCGCGCTCGTGCTGCCGGTGAACCACCTCAAGAAGGTCGCGTTCGCGAAGCAGAAGGCCGAGGAGGAGGCGACGCCGAAGGACGTGCCGCCGACCGAGACCGAGCTGCTCATCGAGATCCGCGACCTGCTCGCCGGGCGCCCGTCGCCCGAGGGCGCGCACACGATCCCGTCATCCACCGGCCAGCACGTGGCCGAGCCCGGGAAGCCCGCCTAGCGCTCCATCCGCACGACCCGGCCGCCTCCGGCGTCGACCCGTCAGCCCCAGTGGGGCGGGCGGTCGAGCCGGAGGCGGTCGTCGTTCGCGTCGGAGGCGGCGGGCGCGTCGCCCCAGCCCTGCGGGGCGTCCTCGGCGGCGCGCACCGCGGGTGCGTGCGCGTCGGCCTGCGGGGTCGGGTCGGATCCGGGCACCGGCGGCGTCGACGCGCGCCGCGACCGACGGGCCGGGCGGCGCTCCCCCGCGGCGCCGGCAGCCGCGGCGTCGGCCGCCGGGTCGGCGTCCGACGCGTCGCGCTCCGGCATCAGTCCGCCCGGTGCGCGCCGGCCTGGACCTGCACGGGCGCGGTGACCGGGTGCGCGTCCGAGATCGCGCCGAGGGCGGTGGCGATGCGGCGGGCGACGGCGTCCGGATCCGCGAAGAGCTCGAAGGAGTGCACGCGGAGGTAGTGCCAGCCGAGGCGCTTGAGCATCTCGGGCCGGAGGCGCAGCGACTCGCGGAGGCTCGTCTGGTTGACCACCGGATCCGTCTCGATCGCGATGGCCCGGCCGCCGTAGGAGGCCACGAGCCCGAGCTTGTCGCGATGCCCGAGGGCGGGCGCGAGGCCGAGGCCCTCGAGGCGACGGGCGAGGTCGACGAGCATGGCGTCGCCGTCGTCCGGGATCGGGTCCTCCTTGAAGCGCGCCTCCGCCTCGGAGAGGATCTGGGCGAGCGCGACGATGCCGTGCTTCATCCGGTCCTGGTCGATGTCCGAGGGCTGGAAGCAGGAGACGACCACCATCGAGCGGCGGGCGCGCGTCATGGCGACGGCGAGCAGGCGCTCCCCGCCGGGCGCCGCGAGGGCGCCGAAGTTCGACAGCACGCGGCCGTGCGGGGTGCGGCCGTAGCCGACCGAGAAGATCACGCGGTCGCGGCTCTGCGCCACGCACTGCTCGAGCGTCGCGACCATGAACGGCTCGGCGCGGTCGCCGATGAAGAACTCGGTGACGTCGCTGCGCTTGGCCGCCGCGTGGAGCACGGCCTGCTGCACGCGCACGGCGTGGCGGGCGCTCGCGGTGATGACCATGAGGGACTCGCGCGGGCGGTGGCTCGCGTGGTCGAGCACGAGCTCCACGACGCGGATCACCTCGGCGTCGACGCTCTCGACGGCGCCGGTGTCCTCGTCGGGCATGCCGTGGCCGTCCGCGACGAAGTCGAGCGACAGGCTGCCGTGGCCGAGGAACGTGCCCGCCCACGGGAGGGACTGGATCCGGCCTCCGTAGAAGCGTCGGTTGACGAGCTCGGCCAGGTCCTCGCCGCCCGCGCGGTAGCTGCGCGTGAGGGAGAGGGTGGGCAGCAGCTCGCCGAGGCGCGCGAGCGCGGAGTCCGCGTGGCGCTCCTCGAGCGTGGAGTCGTCGTCCGCGAGCTGGGGCGTCGAGCGCTCCGGCTGCGGGACGACCGCGATGGTGAACGGCGACGGCGTCTGCGTGACGGGATCCCCGAACACGACGGTCTGCTTGCCGCGGCGGATGCCGCCGAGGGCCTCCGCGAGCGTCATGGCGCCGGCGTCGACGAGGAACACGGCGTCGAACGGCATCTCGTCGGTGATCGCGGGCACCTCGTAGGGCGACGCGAGCCAGACGGGCGCGATGGTGCGGGAGAGGTGGGGCGCGGAGTGGTGGAGGGCCGCGGCGTCGACGGGGGCGGATCCGCCGAGCAGCTGGCGCAGGTGGTGCGCCTCCTCGGGCCAGTCGACCACGCCGATCTTCCACGTCTCCGCGAGCTGCCAGGCGAGCAGGCCCGCGCTGGCGGTCGCGTGCGCCTCGTCGACGAGGCGGAAGTCGGACTCGAGGCGGTCGAGCACGCTCGTGTTCGCGTTGAGGAGCGCCTTGTCGCCCGCGAGCATCTGCTCGAGCACGGACTGCCACCAGGCGAGCTCGAGCTCGGCGGCGACGGACTCCTGCGGCACGTGCCGGTCGGAGAGGTCGCGGAGCAGCGGATCGAGGTCGAGGCGGCGGAGCTCCGCCAGCAGGGAGGTGCGCTCCTGCAGGTTCTGGAGCACCTCGCTGTCCTCGGCGAGCTGGGCCACCTTCTCGCGCAGCTCGTCCACGGGGAGCTCGCCGAGCGGGGTGGGGCGCGTGAGCATGCTCAGCGGCTCGTCGAGCACCTTGAGGTCGGCGGCGACCTCCTGGTAGCGCACGTGCACGTCGGAGATGCCGCGCGGGACCTCGGGCGTGGAGCCGACCGCGACGTAGCGCTGCCACAGGATCCGCTGCTTCTGGATGGCCTTGAGGCTCTCGTGCATGTCGGAGATGTGGACGCCCGGGCGCACGTACTCGCGCGCGAGCTTGCGGAGGCGACGGCGGGTGATGCTCGTCATCTCGGGGGCGTCGCGGCGGGATCCGGTGGCCGCGATGATCTCGCTGAGCGACCGGTCGAACACCACGGGCTGGAACTTGTCGAGCGTCTCGCGCACGTCGAGGAGGAGGCGCAGGTACACGCCGAGCTCGTCGATGGACTTGTACGCCCGCATGCGCGTCTGGCCGATGAGCTCGTCCGCGCGCTCGAGGAGGCGCGGCAGGCCGTCGGCGGAGAGCGACTTCGCGAGGTCGTGCGCGTGCGTCGCCGCCGCGCTCGTGGAGAAGGTGGCGCCGTACCAGGGCGAGTCGCCCGGGCCGTAGCGGAACTCGCCGAGGCTCGCGGCCTTGACCAGCGAGGCAGCGGCGCTCGCGCGGTCGTGCGCGATGGCGACGACGGCGTCGCGGGTGAGGCGCGCGGTCGTGGCCGGCGGATCCGGCAGGAGGGCCAGCCGGGACAGCTCGCCGAGCGCGTCGAGCACGGAGACGCCGAGGTCCCGGTCGGGGCGGCCGAGCGCGAAGCGGTAGTCGAGCAGCACGTGGCGCAGGCGCACGAGCGCGTCGTCGACCTCGGCGGTCTGCGCGGGCGCGGCCTTCTCGTTGCGGACGATGGACTGCACCACGTCGCGCTTGAGCGACTTCGGCGCGACCGCGAGCCCCGGGAGGCCGACGTCGGCGAGGCGCTGGCCGATGCCCTTGAGGGAGGAGGCGCGGGGGCTCACGACGAGCACGCGCTTGTTCTGCGCGACGAGGCAGCCGATGGAGTTGACGATGGTCTGCGTGCCGCCGGTGCCGGGGAGCGTGGTCACCACGAGCGAGTTGCCCGCGTTGATCTGCGCGATGACGTACTCCTGCTCGGGATCCGCGTCGAGCAGCAGGGTGTCGGTGACGGGCGGACGCTGGTCCTGCGGGATCGGATCCACGGGCGCGTACGCCTCGCCGACGCCCCACTTGGCGGTGGGGTTGCCGGCGATCGCGTCGATGACGAGGTGCTCGAGGTCCTCGGCGTCCTCGGCGAGCGCCTGGCCCACCTCCGCGAAGGACGAGACGACGAGGCGCGGCTGCACGGCGAACGCGGGCAGGTGCGAGGTGAGGCCGCGGAGGCGGTCGATGACGGGCTGCGGCTTGAACGCGCCGTTCTGCACGGCGAGAGCGACGAACGAGTCGGCGTCGAGCGTGATCTGGAACTGCTCCTCGAGGGCGCGCGCGAGCGCCGGGTTGAGGAACGGCTGGCCCTTGAGCCGCACCTCGTAGTCGCTGCCGTGGCGGCGGATCGCGAGCGGGCGCAGCAGCACGGGCGCGCGGAACTGCTCGTCGGCGAAGCGCCACTCGGCGAGGCCGATGGCCAGGTGGATCGACTCGATGCCCCGGGCCGAGACCAGCTCGATGCCCTTCTGGGTGATGCGGTTCGCGGCCTTGCGGGCGCTGCGGAGCGCGAGCTCGTCGCGGATCAGGGACGACAGCAGCGTCGTCTTGCCCGTGATGAACTGCGCGAGGCCGCCCGGGTGCGTCGTGCTGAGCTCGATGCGCGAGCCCGGCGCGTCCACGAAGTGGAGGAGAGGAGAGGTGCCGCCGATGCCGGCCAGCTGCTCGCGCCACTCGCGCCAGCGGGGCTCGGCCACGTTGGCGCTCCCCAGGTGCACGTCGCCGACCCGGAGGTCGTGGGGGCTGGTGCTGTTGTGGGAAGCATTCACGTGGGGGTCCTCAAGAGGCTCGGCGGCGAACCCGGAGAGCAGGTCGTCGTCGTCGTCGGATCGTTCATTGGCACGCCACACCCGGCAACAGTACGACGCGGCGGGTGGGGAAACCGGCAGGCGGGGCGGCGCGGGGCCGGATCTGCGGGGGCGCGCCGCCCCCGTCCCGGCCCGCGCGGCCGTGCGATCGGGCCTCGGCCGGCCGGGCTCCCCTCCGCTACCATGGGCCGGTCAGCCTCTGTAGCTCAATGGAAGAGCAGTTCCGTCCTAAGGAAAGGGTTGGGGGTTCGAGTCCCTCCAGGGGCACCCGGCGCACGTGCGATTCCCGCGCATCCCAGCGTACGTGGCTCGGCTAGCTCCGAGTCAGCCTCGTCGCCCTGCCCACCGATGCGGAGACGGTGTCCGACACGAGCGCGTGACGGAATCGCGTCCACGACTCCGCATCATGCAGCCCGAGGCGTGGGCCGTGCTCTCCTCGGAACCAGACCACGTTCCGCGTGAGCTCGTCGAGGTTCCATCCTATGAAGCTGGACGCGCGCCGCTGGTGGGACCGCGAGTAGTAGGAGAGCGTGTTGTCCGCCCGCTCGAGGGCCCAGAGGATCACGAAGTAGGCACGCATCGCGTCGGCGTCGCGGACACGGCCCGGGGACGTGCCCCCGTCCTGGGAATAGCGGAAGGCGCCCATCGCATCTCGAGCGGCCGCCACATCCCCCATCGTCAGATCAGCGTGGACCGCAGCGAGGCCGGCTCGCCTGCTACGTCCCGCCTCGGCGACGGTGTGCACGAAGCCGATCACGGTCGCGAGAGAGGCCGCCGCCGCGGTGACCGCGACGAGGACCGTCCAGGCGCCCTCGATGTCCTACCTCCCCTCCACGCGTCTTGTCATGCGCCTACCGACTCCCCCGCGTGCCCACGGATCGCCTCGCGGATCGAATCCGCGTGCGCGTAGATCTCGTCCAGCGATCCGATCGGGTGACGCGTCTCGACCTTGTGCGCATCGAAGAGGCCGAGGTACTTCTGCTTCTTGCCGTTGAAGTGGAGGCGGGCGATGGGCTTGCGGTTGTTGTCGTCGAGGAGGATCGCGAGGTACGACTTCGCGTCGCGGTGCACCACGCGCTGCGGCTTCACCTCGCTGCAGGCGATGGCCTTGACGATCTGATAGCCCTCGAGCTCCTCGAGCGTCGTCTCGATCTCGGTGTCGCGATCGAGGTCGGCCACGACGGCCTCCTCGCTCGTGATCGCGTCGGCCGACGGCGTGGTCGGCGCCGACGGGAACGCGGGAGCGCCCAACGCCGTCTTCAGGCGGTCGTTCACCTGCTCGTTCAGGTACTGCTTCGAGGCCTTGCCGACGAGCGTCGTGAACTGGTCGCGCACCTTCTCCGTGAACGAGCCCTCGTAGACGCGGCGGGTGAGGAGCTTCACCCATTCCGGGGTCGGCTCGCGGAACTCCGCCGCGATCGCGCGCTTCAGCGCCCCGACGTACTTGAGCTCCCCCGCGGCGCTGATGATCGAGTCGAGGTCGAAGACGTCCTTGGTGAGCTTCATCAGCTCGGGCAGCAGGGTCTCGTCGATGTCCGCGAGATCCAGGACCAGGAACGGCTTCTCGTCCATGCGGTTCGGCGCGTCGAGGTCCGTGTAGAAGTGGTAGACCTCGCCGTTCGTGAGCACCGCGATGCGCGCGTTCGTCACGGCGAAGTAGCGGAAGAGCTGCGACGCGTGCTCGATCTTGAGCGGCTCCGTCGACTTCTTGCACTCGATGAGGATCTGCACCTCGCCGTCGCGCATGATCGCGTAGTCGATCTTCTCGCCCTTCTTCAGGCCGAGGTCCGCCGTGAACTCGGGGACCACCTCGAGCGGGTTGAAGACGTCGTATCCGAGGATCGTGGAGATGAACGGCATGATGAACGCGTTCTTCGTCGCCTCCTCCGTCTGGATGGCGTCGCGCTGGTTGCGGACCTTCATTGCCAGGGCGGCCAGTCGTTCGGCGAATTCCATGGGGACTCCCTCGTCTCGGTGATCCCGACGATACGGATGTCGATGCGCATTCATGGAAATGCGCGTGGCCCCAATTCGGGCCGGCTGCCGGCGCGGCGCGCGTGTCAAGGAGACCCGGGCTCAGCACCTCGCCGCCCTCGCCCTCGTCTCCGGGTCCGTGCCGACTCGACACACCGCTCCCAGCACACCGCCCCGCTTCACACCCCCGACACGACACTCTGCACATGGCGGCCTCCTCGGGCCGATACCTACGCTGTGGCAACCCGTTGCCGCACGCATCCCCCGAGGAGTCCCCATGGCATCCACCGCACCCGACGACTACGCGCTCGCGCGGGTCCCGCAGGAGGCGCGCTACCACTGGTTCCAGATCGCGACCCAGCGCGTCGGCCAGCTCTCGGCGCTGAGCGCCTTCGTCGTCGCCGCCACGCTCGGCTTCAGCATGAGCTTCTGGGATGCCTTCTGGGCGATCACCATCGGCGCCGTGATCCTCGAGGTCGTCTGCATCTTCACGGGCCTCATCGGGCAGCGCGAGGGGCTGAACACCTCGATCCTGTCGCGCTGGACGGGCTTCGGGCACAACGGATCGGCGCTCATCGGCCTGGCCATCGGCATCAGCCTCATCGGCTGGTTCGGGATCCAATCGGGCGTCTCCGCCTCCGGCCTCAACTCGATCATGCCGTGGCTGCCCGTGTGGGCCTGGTCGCTCGCGTTCGGCCTCATCATCACCGCGGTCGTCATGCTCGGCTTCCACGGGATGCAGTGGGTCGCGAACATCGCGGTGCCCCTCTTCCTGCTGCTGGTCGGCTGGGCCGTCGTCATCGAGCTGCAGAAGCACGACATCGCGACGCTCGTGACGCAGCCGGCGCCGGGCCCGCAGATGTCGATCATCGCGGGCGCCTCGATCGTGGCCGGCGGCTTCATCGTCGGCGCGCTCATCTCGCCCGACCAGACGCGCTACAACCGCTCGGCCGCGGACGTCGTGAAGCAGACGGTCGTGAGCATCACGGTCGGCGAGTACCTCACGGGCCTGTCCGGCGTGCTGCTCGCGCACGCGGTGCGCACGGCCGACGTGTCGGCGATCATCCTGTCGTCGGTCGGCTGGGTCGGCGTGCTCGTGATCCTGCTGGGCACCATCAAGATCAACGACTGGAACCTCTACTCGTCGGGCCTCGGCGTCGTGAACTTCATCGACACGGTGTTCGGGCGGCGGGTCAACCGGGCGCTCGTCACGGTGGTGGTCGGCGTGATCGGGTCGGTACTCGCGGCGGCCGGGATCCTCGGGCAGTTCACGCAGTTCCTGATCCTGCTGGGCGTGGCCTTCCCGCCCATCGTCGGGATCATGATCGCCGAGTACTTCGTCGTCAAGAACTGGCGCCCGGCGCTCGACTCCTCCCGGGAGGCCGGCGCGCTGCCGGCGAGCGCGCCGCGCTGGGTGCCCGTGAGCCTCGCGATCTGGGTCGTCTCCGCGCTCGTCGGCTACTACGCGACCTTCGGCCTCGGCAGCCTCAACGCCGTCATCACGGCGTTCGTGCTCTACGCGGTGCTCGGCAAGGCCGGGCTGATCCGCGGCGTCGGCGAGGTGCGCACCGAGACGGCCGACCGGCCCGCCGACGGCGTCGCGGCGCCGGACGCGGCCACGGCCACGGCCGGGAAGGTGGCCACCCGATGAGGATCGGCATCGACGTCGGCGGCACCAACACGGACGCCGTGCTCATGGACGGCGACCGCGTGGTCGTCGGGATCAAGTCCTCGACCACGCAGGACGTGACGAGCGGCATCGTCGGCGCGCTCGCGGAGCTCGACCGGCAGCACCCGTTCGACCCGGTGGACATCGACGGCGTCATGATCGGCACGACCCACTTCATCAACGCGCTCGTCGAGGCCAGGCGGCTCGCGCCCACGGCGGCCGTGCGGCTCGCGCTGCCAGCCACCGCCTCGCTGCCGCCGTTCGTCGACTGGCCCGAGGAGCTCGTGGCGGCGGTGCGCGGCACGGGCTACCTCGCGCACGGCGGCCACGAGTTCGACGGGCGGGTCATCGCCCCGCTCGACCACGACGAGCTCAAGCGGCACGCGGCCGACATCGCCGCGCGCGGGCTCCGGTCCGTCGCGATCTCCAGCGTCTTCGCGCCCGTGAACAGCGAGTTCGAGGTGGAGGCGGCCGCGGTGCTCTCCGCAGAGCTCGGGCCGGACGTCGCCATCTCGCTCTCGCACGAGATCGGCCGCATCGGCCTGCTGGAGCGCGAGAACGCGACCATCATCAACGCGTCGCTGCGCGAGCTGGCCGACCAGATCGTCGGCGGGCTCGAGCGCGCGGTGCGCGGCCATGGGATCACCGCTCCCCTCTACCTGTCGCAGAACGACGGCACGCTCATGGGCGTGGACTTCGCGCGCCGCTACCCGGTCGCGACCTTCGCCTCCGGCCCCACCAACTCGATGCGCGGCGCGGCCCTGCTCTCCGGCCTCGGCACGTGCGCGGTCGTCGACATCGGCGGCACCACGAGCGACGTGGGCGTGCTCGCGGGCGGGTTCCCGCGGGAGGCCACGGCGGAGATCAGCGTGGCCGGCGTCCGCACGAACTTCCGCATGCCGGACGTGCTCTCCATCGGCATCGGCGGCGGATCCCTCGTGCGCGGCGACGGCGACCTGGTCGGCCCCGACTCGGTCGGCTACGAGCTCGGCCGCCGCGCGCTCGTCTTCGGCGGCGACACCCTCACGACCACGGACATCGCGGTCGCGGCCGGCATGGTCGAGGTCGGCGACCCGGCGCGAGTGGCGCACCTCTCGCCGCAGCTCGTGCGGCGCGCGCTCGACACCATCGCGATGCGCGTCGCCGACGTCGTGGAGCGCATGCGCACGTCGTCCGCCCCGCTGCCCGTCGTGGCGGTCGGCGGCGGCTCGATCCTGCTGCCCGAAGAGCTCGAGGGCCTCGGCCGGGTCCATCGCCCGGACAACTTCGCCGTCGCGAACGCGGTCGGCGCGGCCATCGCGCAGGTGTCCGGCGAGCTCGACCGCGTCTACAGCGTGAGCGAGGGATCCCGCCAGCAGGCCCTCGACGACGCCCGGCAGGAGGCCGTCGAGCGCGCGGTCGCCGCGGGCGCCTCCCCCTCGACCGTGGAGATCGTCGACTTCGACGAGCTCCCCATCCCGTACCTGCCCGGCAACGCGATCCGCATCCGCGCCAAGGCCGTCGGCGACCTCGACATCAGGAAGGCCGCGCATGTCTGACACGACCATGCCCCGCACCCGCCTCACCGAGATCCGGCTCGAGCACCTGCCCGCCATCGCGCGCGGCGCGGCGATCCTCGGCACGGGCGGCGGCGGCGACCCCTACATCGGCCGGCTGCTCGCGGGCGAGGCGATCAAGGAGCTCGGGCCCATCCCGCTCGCCGACCCGTTCGACCTGCCGGACGACGCCGTCGTGATCCCCGTCGCGATGATGGGCGCGCCCACCGTGATGGTGGAGAAGCTGCCGACGGTCGAGCAGCTGCAGGGGGCGATCCTGTCGCTCGCGCGCTACCTCGGCGTCACGCCCACGCACGTCGCGTGCATCGAGGTGGGCGGCGCGAACTCCACCATCCCGATGGTCGCGGCCGCGCGCATGGGCCTGCCGATCGTCGACGGCGACGGGATGGGGCGGGCCTTCCCCGAGATCCAGATGGTGATCCCGACCATCGACGGGATCCGCGCCACCCCCATGTCCTTCGCCGACGAGAAGGGCAACACGGGCGTCGTCGACACCATCGACAACGCGTGGGCCGAGCGGCTCACGCGGCCGGTGGCGGTGCAGATGGGCAGCTCGATGATCATGTCGAACTACGCCATGACGGGCGCGCAGGTGAAGGCGTCGTTCGTGCCGCACACGCTGTCGCTCTGCCACGAGCTCGGCACGCTCGTGGAGGAGGCGCGCGACGCGCTCGTCGACCCGGTCGAGGCGGTCGCCGCCCGGCTGGGCGGCGCGGTGCTCCTCGGCGGCAAGGTCGTGGACGTCGCGCGGCGCACGGTCGCGGGGTTCGCGCGGGGCGAGGCGAGGATCCAGGGCACGGGCGCCGACGCCGGACGGGAGATCGTGCTCGGCTTCCAGAACGAGATGCTGCTCGCGTCCATCGACGGCGTCCCGGTGGCCTCGACGCCGGACCTCATCATGGTGCTCGACAGCGAGACGGGCGAGCCGATCACGACGGAGACGCTGCGCTTCGGCCAGCGGGTGCGCGTGGTCTCCGCGCCGGCCGACGAGCGGTGGCACAGCCCGGGCGGCATCGAGCTCGCCGGGCCCCGCTACTTCGGCTACGACATCGACCCCGTCCGCTCGCCCGTCGACGACTTCTCCGAGCCGCCGGGCGCGTAGGGCCGGGTGCTACCGTGACGCCCGTGAGCCGGGATCTGGGAGTCGACGACCTCCCCGACCTCGTCTCGGGGCTCCTCCTGCTGGGCTCGGGCGGGGGCGGCGACCCGCGGATCCTCGCGGCCGCCACCGCCCGCCAGCTGCGGGACGCGCCCGTGCGCGGCATCGGGCTCGACGACCTCGACGCGGACGACCTCGTGGTGCCGGTGGGCTACATCGGGTCCACGTCGGTGCTGCGCGAGAAGCTGCCGTCCGGTACGGAGCTGGCCGAGGCCGTCGAGGCGCTCACCCGCTGGACGGGCACGCCGCCCGCCGCCCTCATGGCGCTCGAGATGGCGGGCGTCAACGGGCTCGCGCCGCTGTCCGCCGCCTCGACGCTCGGCCTCCCGCTCCTCGACGCCGACCTCACGGGCCGCGCGCTCCCCCGCATCGACCAGTCGAGCCTCGTCGTCTCCGGCCGCGCCATCTCGCCGTGCGCCGTCACGGAGCCGGGCGGCCGCACGATGCTGCTCGACGGCGTCACGCCCGCCGAGGTCGAGGGGCTGCTCCGGCTCGTGATCGCGCACTCGTCCGGCTGGGCCGCGCTCGCCCTCCCTCCGCAGCGGGCCGCCGACCTCCGCGCGACCGCGATCCCCGGCACGGCCGCGCGCGCCCTCGGGCTCGGCCGCGCCCTGCGGACCGCCGACGGCACGGGCACCCCGGCCGGGCTCGCGGCGGCGCTCGGCGGCGCGCTCCTCGGGCACGGCCGCATCGTGGACGTGGTCACGTCGCCGCGCACCGGGCGCTTCGACGTGACGACGGTCAGCGTGGTCGACGAGGCAACGGGCGCGGTGATCCGGCTCGAGGCCGAGAACGAGTTCGTGATCGCGCTCGCGGACGGCCGACCGGTCGCGACGGCACCCGACCTCATCGCGGTGATCGCCGTCCCCGGCACCACCGTGGCCGGGGCCCGTGTGCTCCTCGTCGACGACGCGCGGCCCGGCGCCCGCGTCGTCGTCCTGTCCCTCGACGCGCCCGCGTGGTGGACCGCGACGCCCGAGCGCCTGGCCGCCGTCTCGCCCGCCGCCTTCGGGTTCGGGCGGGTCGACGTCGACGCGGCGGTCGACAGTGCCACGGCCGGGGTGCCCGCGTGATCCGGCCGATCCCCCTCTCCGCGCTGCTCGACCACGCGTCGCTCGCGGACGTGCGCCGGGTGGCGGGGACGGCGGATCCCGCGGTCTCGCGCGTCCGCGGCGTGCGGATGGACGCCCCGGCGGACGACGCGACGACCGGCGACGGGGCCTCGCCCGCCGCGCAGGCCGACGTCGTCGTCGTCCTCGACCGCGCCGAGCGCACCACCTGGCGCTTCGACGCGCGGCTCCGACGCCTCGCCGACCGGGGCGTCGCGGCCGTCGTGCTCGATGCGGGCGTGGCGGTGGATCCCGCGACGACGCTCCTCGCGGACCGCCTCGGCGTCGTCGTGCTGGCCTGCGACGACGCGTGGGCGACGTCCATCGCGCTGCACGACCGCCTCGGCGACGCGCGGGCCGCCGCCGGCCGCGCCGCGCGCGACGCCGTGTCCGCGGTGGCCGACGCGGGCCGGGATCCCGCGGACGCCCTGCGCGCCGCCGCCGGGACGCTCGGACGACCCGCCCTCCTCGTCGACTCCTCCGGCCGCGTGCTCGCGCCCGAGGGAGCCGCGCCCTCCCCCGCCGCGCACGCCGCCATAGCGGCCGGCCTCCCCGGCCACGTCGACGCGCGTCCCGTCGGCGAGCGCGGCACGCTCGTCACCGCGCCCGTCGACTCGGGGCTCATGGCGCCGAGCTGGCTCGCGGTCGAGGTGCCCGGATCCGTCGCCGCCGAGGTCGACGCCGTCGCCGCCGCGCTGCCCGTCGTCGCCCTCGCGGTCGGCCACCGCCTGTCGCTCCGCCGCGTGGTCGACGAGCGCGAGGCCCGCTGGCGCATCGCCCTCCTCGGCGAGCTCCTCGAGGCGGGCGACTCCCCCGGCGCCGGGCTCCTGCGCCGGGCGCTCGAGCTGGGCTGGCGAGTCGAGGGCTGGCACATGGGGATCCGCGTCGTGTCGCGCCAGGACGCCGACATCGTCGGCCGGCGCTACGAGCTCATCGAGGCGCTGGCGGCGGAGGGCCTCGACGTGGGCGTCGTCGAGCAGGGCGACGGCTGGGCCGCGTGGATCTCGTTCGCGCTCGAGCCCGACGTCCCCACCGCGCACGACGCCGCCCGCGCGGTCCGCCGCGCCCAGCAGCGCTGGGACGACGACCTGCCGAGCGACGTCGGCGTCGGCCGCGTGCACCACGGCCCGGCCGGCATCGCCCGCTCGCTCGCCGAGGCCGCCGACGCCGCCCGCCTCGCGGCGTCCCGCCCGCAGTCCGGCCGGTTCCTGCACGTCGACCGGCTGGGCCTCGCCCAGCTCCTCCTCGCCTGGACGCAGACGGACACCTTCCAGCCCGCCGCCCTCGAGCTCCTCGCGCCGCTGCGCCGCCAGACCACGGGCGACCTGCTCACGACGCTCGCGACCTACCTCGACGCGGAGTCGTCGGTCGCGGAGACCGCCTCCGTCCTCGCGGTGCACCGCAACACGGTGGCCGAGCGGATCCAGCGTGTGCAGCGCATCCTGCAGGTCGACCTCCAGGACGCGGAGACGCGCCTCGCCCTGCACCTCGCGTGCCGCACGGTGCTGGCGGCGGGGGCGTAGGGCCGGTCGTCACGCGGCCGGGACCCGCTCCGCCCCCTCGAGCGCGCGGCTGGCCCGGTACTCCTCGGCCGCCGGGTGCAGGGCGTACTCGACGATCTCCACCGCGTGCGCCTTCAGGGCGTCGAGCACCGCGTCGGGCGTGACGTAGAAGAACTCGCGCCGGAGGTTGATCCGGTTCACGCGCTGCTCCGCGAAGGTCCGGTGCAGCATCGCCTCGACGCCCACCGCGTCGTCGGCGAAGAACAGCGCGTGGACGTCGAAGCGGAACGGCACGGACGCGTCGCCGAGCTCGACCACCCGGTCCATGGGCTCGAGCCGCCGGGTCATGCCGATCTTCACCATCCGCTCGCCGAACGCCCCCACGTTGGAGATGACGTAGACGTAGCCGGCGCGCACGTTCGCCGCGCGGTGGTCCACCTGCACGAGCGCCCGGTCGACGTCGTCGATCCGGTCCCGCATGCGCGCCGCGCCCTCGAGGTCGCCGTTGGTCTCGAGCGCGGCCAGCGTCGCGGCGTAGTGCGCGCGCTCCTTGTCGAGGCGATCGTGCTCGGCCTGCAATTCCGCGGACGCCTTGGCCTGCTCGCGGAGCTCCGCCCGACGCTCGCGCTCCATCTCCTTCTCCGCCTGCAGCACGCGGAGGTGGGCGCTCGCCAGCTGGAGCTCCTCCAGGCGCAGCTCGTGATATCCGTCCTGGATGCGGAGGTCGATCATCGTGCCGCTCTTCGCGATCTGCTCCGCCGCCCGGGTGAGCCGCGTCTGCGCGACATGGAGGTTCCCCGCCCTGGTCGCCTTCACCGCGTTCTCCGCCTCGGCGTTGTAGGCGCGCAGCAGCACCTTCGACATGTCGCTCACGAAACGCCGCCCCTGCGCCTCGGATCCGTTGAACGTGAAGCCGGACGTGGCGGTCACCGCCTGCTTGTCGCGGACGCGGTTCTTGATGGAGTACCGCAGCGCCTCCAGCCGCGAGGCGAGATCGGCCGAGGACTCCGCCGGGTGGTCGTAGTCGAACAGGCCGACGCCCTGGAGCTCGGCCGTCGCGGTCACGTCGACCAGCTCGGCGCGGGCGGTCGCCAGCTCGGCGTCGAGGGCCGCGCGGGCCGCGATCCGCTCGTGCACGGCCTCGTCCACCGCCTGGAGCTCGGCCTCGGCTCGCAGGCGCGCGGCCCGGGCGTCCGCCTCGGCCCGGTCGCGGGTCGCCCCCGCCTCCGCCTCGGCCCGGAGGCGCGCCTCCCCGGCCTCCGCCAGCATCCGGTCGCGCTCCTCCCGCGCCGCGGCGACCAGCGAGGTCGCCGCCTCGGATCCGGTGCGCCGGGCGGACTCGGCCTCCGCCTGGGCATGGGCCCGGTAGTCGTCCACCTCGGCGTACTCGCGCAGGCCGTGACGCCGGATCAGGTCCTCCAGCTGGGCTATGTGCGCCTCGGCGGCCGCCGCGCGCTCCCGGGCCTCGCGCTTCGAGAGGCGGTCGACGGGCGGCGCCGCGGGCGCGGTCGGCTCCGGCTCCTGCGGCGCGACCTCGGGTCGCGGCTGCACGTGCTCGGTCCACCGCTCGCCGTCCCACCAGCGGACGTAGCGGGGATCCTGGTCGTCATACCAGCCGGCGGCAGCGCTCATCCCCTCAGGCTAGGCAGCCGCCCCGGCCGTCAGGAGCCCCCGTTCGAGGCGGCGCACGCCCTCCCCTGTGGACGCTCGCCCGCCCCGCCGAGCCGCCGCGCCTACCGTCGACGTCACCGCCCTCCCGCCGCACGCGCGGCCAGGCGCACCCCGGCCCGACGCAGGTGCGCCCCGGCGGATCCACCCCGACACGCACGAGAGGCACGCGCCCATGACCGACACCACCCGCACCCTCCCCTGGGACGGCACGCTCGACGAGCGCGCGGCCCGGGCCCTCGAGGCCCCGGGAGGCCTCGTCGTCGCCGCCACCAAGGTCGGCTACATCCTCATGACGACGGACGGCGCCGGCCTCGAGCGCAAGTTCGACGCCAAGCAGCGCAACCGCGACAAGCCGGGCGTGGTGCTCTGCACGAGCATCGCGCAGCTGCAGGAGCTCGCCGTCCTGAACGACGAGATCCTCGCCTTCTACCAGGAGCACTGGGACGCCGACGTGCTCCTCGGCTGCATCCTCCCCTGGCGCGAGGACGCGAAGCACCTCATCCCCGACGAGCTCGCCGGCGAGCTCGCGATGGACCGACGCGGCACGAGCTGCTTCGTGATCCGCTTCGGCCGCCCCGCCGAGCAGCTCGCCGAGCGCCTGTGGGAGAGCCGCCGGCTGTCCTTCGCGAGCTCCGCCAACCCGTCGGGCAAGGGCAACCGCGGCCGGGTCGAGGGCATCGGCGAGCGCATCGAGCAGCAGGCCGACGTGATCGTCGCGGCCGACGACTACGTCGCGTCCATCCAGCCGGGCCTCGACGAGACGAGCCGCCACGAGCAGGGCGTCATGGTCTCCATGGTCGACGCGTCCGGCGCGCTCGTCCCCGAGCAGCGCGGCGCGCGCTCGGTCACCCCGAACCCGACGCTCATCCGCCGCGGGCTCGCGGTCGACGTCATCATGTCGGCGCTCGCCCGGTCGTTCCCGTCGTGGGACTACCGCCACGGCGAGTACTACTGATCCCGTCCGGATCATCGCCCACGAGGGCCCGCGGAGCGCGTCTCCGCGGGCCCTCGTGCATTCCCGCGTCGAGATAAGTGGTGCGCCCCACTAATTCCTTAGGTGGGGATATAGCGCGGCATTCCTCCACGATATGCGGGTCGCGCTTCGCCATGACGCCCGGGAAACGCCGCCGTCGACGTCGCGCGCACGAGGCGGAATGCGCACAGCGAGGGTGTCGAGACGTATCAAGGGACCGCGTTCCCGAGGATTCCCGGCGAATTCCGACGCCGATTCACGAAAGCTGTCGGATTTCCCCCGCTCGACCGGTATCGTGATCACCGCCGCATCATCCGGTGCGCCAAGCGCAATGAGAGGAACAGACGTGGCTCGCAAGGTTGTCACCACGCTCGTCGACGACATCGACGGCGTCGTCATCGAAGAGGGAAAGGGCGAGACCGTCCCGTTCGCGCTCGACGGCGTGAATTACGAGATCGATCTGAGCGACGCCAACGCCGCCAAGCTCCGCGAGGCGCTGGACACCTACGTCGACCGCGCCCGCCGCGTCGGCCGCGCCTCCACCGGCCGTTCGACCGGCACGCGCCGCTCCTCCTCGAGCGCCCCCAAGGAGGACCTCGGCGCCGCGCGCGAGTGGCTGCGCGAGCACGGCCACAAGGTCTCCGAGCGCGGCCGCATCTCCGCCGACCTGCTCGAGGAGTACCGCGCCAACAAGTAGGCGACACGACGCGCGCCCCGCGCGACGCACCACGAAGAGGGCCGATCCGCCACAGGATCGGCCCTCTTCGTCATCCCGCCGGGACCCCGTAAGGAATCCCGCGGCGCCGGATCGGCGGGGTTCCGAGGGGGCGGCGCGCCGGGCGTCACGCGCGCGTCACGCGCGCGTCGCGGGTGCGTCGCGGCGGCTCGAGCACTCTGGCCGGGAAGAAGGAGCACCGTGCCGAAACACCTCGCATCACCCGGGACCGCAATTCCCGCTCGCCGTCCCCGCCGTGCCCTCCGTGGGCGCTTCCTCGCCTCGGCGGGTGCCGCGCTCATCGCGCTGGTCGCCGTCGTCGGCATGACAGGCCAGATCCAGTCGGCGTCCGCCGCCGTGTCCCTCGAGACCGCGTCGCAGTGCAATTCCGTCCCGGCCGGCGCCGGCGTCGAGGTCCGATGCGACGTCACCGTCGTCAACGACATCGACCTCGCCACGCAGGTCGGCTCCTCCACCGTCACCACGACCGTGTGCCAGGGTGCCGCGGGAGCGCCCCTCTGCACCACGTCGACGTCGCAGCGCGACGGGATCATCGTGAACGCGGTCGAGCAGTGCAACAGCGTCGCCGCCGGTGGCAGCAATGTCATCTGCTCGGTCGACATCACCAACAACATCGTCGGCGAGAGCACCAACACCGCCGCCACGGTGAACCAGTGCGTCGGATCCGGGCAGGGCGGCGGCAGCGTCGTGAACTGCTCCCCGATCGCCAGCACCACGAACGCCGACGTCACCCAGTGCAACGGCTCCGGAAACGGCGGCGGCAGCACGGTCGAGTGCACCGTCATCACCTCGTCGACCACGTCGTCGGCCCTCCAGGTGCCGGTGAACCAGTGCAACGGATCCGCAGCCGCCGGCAGCATCGTCCGCTGCAGCACCGTGATCCGCAACTTCGTCTCGCCCGCCGTCGAGCCGACGGATGAGCCGACCGTCGCCCCGACCGACGAGCCGACCGTCGCCCCCACGGACGAGCCCACGGTCGCCCCGACGGTCGCCCCGACGGACGAGCCGACGGTCGCCCCGACCGACGAGCCCACGGTCGCCCCGACCGTCGAGCCGACGGTCGCCCCGACCGTCGAGCCGACGACGCCGGCGCCCACCCCGACGGCCACGACGCCGATCCCGACGCCCACGGCGCCGACCCCGACGCCCACGGCCCCGACCCCCACCCCGACGGCCCCCACGCCGACGCCCACGGCCCCGACCCCCACGGCCACGGCCCCGACGCCCACCCCGACGGCTCCGACGCCGACGGCCACAGCGCCGACCCCGACGCCGACCGTCCCCACGCCCACCGCCACGGTCCCGACGCCCACGGCGACGGTCCCCACGCCCACCGCCACGGTCCCCACCCCCACCGCGTCGGTCGGCACGCCGACCCCGACGGCGGGCACGCCCACCCCGACGGCGGGCACGCCCACCCCGACGAGCACGACCGCCGCGCCGATCGTCCCCGGGGGCACGACGCCCGGCGGCTCGCTGCCGGTGACCGGCTACGACCCCACGCCCACCATCGGCTGGGGCCTGGCCGCCCTGGTCCTGGGTGCGCTCGGAATGGGATGGAACGTCCGACGCCGGTCCGCCCAGCGATAGCCGCCCCGCGGTCCCCCTGACGGAGCGCCCGACGACACGTCGTCGGGCGCTCCGTCGCGCGTAGCCCCAAAAGCACACCCATGGTGGGGTTTCGCGTCCGAGCGGATACGGTGGCCGCGATGGAGGTGCCGGATGCAGGAGCGGATGCGCGGAGGATCCCTCCCGTCGTCGCGCCGCCCGGCGGCCGCGGCTCTCCTCCCGGCGAGATGCGGGACCCACGTCAGGGCGACACGGTGATCCGCGTCGACGTGCTCGGCGGCTTCCGCGTCGCGGGCCTCGGCAGCGACTCCGCGTCGGCCTCCCCCGGCCTGGATCCGACCGGCGCCGCCCTCTCGGACGGCACGCGGCGGCTCATCGCCGCCCTCGCCATCCGCGCCCGCCCCGCCGACCGCGGCACCCTCGCCAGCCAGCTGTGGCCCGACGCGCTGGACGGCCGTGCCGCGTCGAGCCTCCGCTCCGCCATCGCCCGCCTCGGCGACGGCGGCCGGGAGATCGTCGACTCCGCGCCCGGCGGGCTCGTGCTGCACGACGCGGTCGCCGTCGACCTCAGGACGGCTCGCGCGACGGCCGCCCGCCTGCTCGAGCCCCGGCCGCACGGGGCGGACGAGGCGGACATCTCCCCGGTGGCGGTCGCGCTCTTCAGCGCCGACCTGCTGCCCGACTGGTTCGACGCCTGGCTGGAGCCGGCGGCCGAGGAATGGCGGCACCTGCGCGTCAACGCGCTCGAGGCGCAGTCCCAGGTGCTCCTGGCCCGCGGGCGCCTGCACGAGGCGGCTTCGGCGGCCCGCCGGGCGATCGACGTGGATCCGCTCCGCGAGACCGCGCAGCGCTGCCTCATCGCCGTGCACGTGGCCGCCGGCAACCAGTCGGACGCCCTGCGCGCCTACGCGCTCTACCGCACGCGCCTCGACCGGGAGGTCGGCCTGCAGCCGACCGCGATGCTGACCGACCTCGTGTCCGGCCTCCGCCCGCGGACCCCCTCCCGCCGCGACGGCTGACGACCGGACCACCAGGACGGCCGCCCGCCCGGCGAGCAGCCGCGCCGCCGCCGCTCAGGCCGCCGCGCCCCCGAGCCGCTCCCAGAGGAACGCGTGGATGAGCGACTGCAGGCGCGCCGTCGCGGGGTTGTCCGCCGATCCGCCGTGGCCGCCCGCCGTGTTCTCGAAGTACCAGGCGTCCTCGACCCCGGTCTCGTGCAGCAGCGCGACCATCTTCCGCGCCTGCACGGGGCCGACCCGGTCGTCGCTCGTGGCCGCGTAGACGAGCGTCGGCGGATACGAGACCCCCGCCCGCACGTTGTGGTACGGCGAGAAGGTCCGGATGAAGTCCCAGTCGGAGGGCACGTCGGGGTCCCCGTACTCGGCGATCCACGAGGCCCCCGCCGACAGCCTCGTGTACCGGCGCATGTCGAGCAGCGGCACCCCGCAGATCACGGCGCCGAACAGCTCCGGGTAGGTCGTGAGCATGTTTCCGACCAGCAGCCCCCCGTTGCTCCTGCCCTCGCAGCCGAGGCGCGCGGGCACGGTCACGCCGCGCGCCACGAGGTCGCGCGCGACGGCGGCGAAGTCCTCGTACGCCCGGTGCCGGTCCCCCCGCAGCGCGGCGCGGTGCCAGGCCGGTCCGTACTCGCCGCCGCCGCGGATGTTCGCCAGCACGTAGACGCCGCCGCGCGCCAGCCATCCGCGCCCCACCACGCCGCTGTACGACGGCAGGCGGCTGTTCTCGAAGCCGCCGTAGCCCGAGAGCAGCGTGGGCGCGGATCCGTCGAGCGGCAGGCCGCGCGGCCCCACCTGGAAGTACGGCACGCGCGTCCCGTCGTCCGACACGGCGAAGTGCTGCTGCACCTCGAGCCCGTCGGCGTCGAACGACGCGGGCTGCTCCTTGACCGGTCGCGGCGCCCCCTGTCCGACCACGCCGTGCAGCAGCGTCGGCGGCGTGAGGAACCCGGTGACCGCGAGCCAGTACTCGTCGGTCTCGCGGTCGGTCGCGACGACGGAGACGGACGCGAGCGGCGTCCCCACGCGCACGTCCTCCTCGCGCCAGCCGGCGGGGCCCGCCTCGGTCGGCGGCGTGAGCACGCGGATCCTGCTCGCCACGTCCTCGAGCAGCGTCACCACGAGGTGCCCCGCGGTCCAGGCCCAGTCCTCCAGGCTCCGCGACGAGGTGGGCGCGAACAGCACGGTCAGCTCGCGGGATCCGGCGAGGAAGTCGTCCAGGCGCGCCGCGAGCAGCGACCCCGCCGCGTGCACGCCGCCGCCGATCTCCGTGTCGGTGCGCGGCCGCAGCACGAGCCACTCGCGGTGCAGGTCGACGTCCACGTCCTCGGGCACGTCGATCGGGACCGTCCCCGTGTCCGTCAGCAGGAGCGTCCTCGACGTGAAGAAGTCCGGCACCTCGCGGACGACGTCCCGCTCGAAGCCGGGGGTGGGGTCGTGCGTGACGTGGACGAGCATGTCGGTCGCGGCGACGGCGTGCACCTCGGGGGCGTCGGCCAGCGCCTGCCCCCGGCTCCAGCGGCGAGCGGTGCGCGCGTAGGAGCTCTCGGTGAGGCTGCCCGGCCCGAAGTCCGTCCCTACGAAGACCGTGTCCCGGTCGATCCACGACACCATCGTCTTCGCGACCGGCACCGCGAAGCCGCCATCGACGAAGCGCCCGGTGGTCAGGTCGAGCTCGCGCACCGCGACCGCGTCCCCGCCGTCGGGCGAGAGCGACACGAGCGCCCGGTCGCGCGCGGGCGACAGCAGCTGCGCGCGCGAGAACTGCCACGGGATCCCCTCGGCGGCGCCCAGCGCGTCCAGGTCGAGCAGCACCTCCCACTCGGGCGCGGGCGCCTGGTACTCGTCGAGCGTCGTGCGCCGCCAGAGCCCCTGCACGTGCTCCGCGTCGCGCCAGAGGTTGTAGAGGTGCTCGCCGTGCCGGGTCACGTACGGGATCCGCTCGTCCGACTCCAGCACCTCGAGCAGCTCGCCCGTCAACTGGGCGCGCGACCCCTCGGGCGACCGGCCAAGGGTCCGCTCGTTCTCCGCGCGGACCCACGCGAGGGCGCGGTCGCCGTGGATCTCCTCCAGCCAGAGGAACGGGTCGTCGGGGGTCGGGGATACGCGAGCGTCGGCGGTCATCCCCTCAGCCTACGGACGCGAGGGGCGCCTCGATCAGGCGGCCGGAGCCAGGAACTCGTCCCACCCGGGCGCGGGCCGCTCCATGCCGCTGACCACCCAGCCGCTCCCCTGAGGAGCGCGCGGGGCCGTGCGCAGCGTCCACCCCATCTCCTCCGGCGTGCGGTCGCTCTTGCGGTTGTTGCACGACAGGCAGCAGGCCACGAGGTTCTCCCACGTGTCCTTGCCGCCGCGCGAGCGCGGGAGCACGTGGTCGATTGTGGTCGCGTTCCGGGCGCAGTACGCGCACCTGCCGCCGTCGCGCCGCAGCACCCCGCGCCGCGAGACGGGCACGCGGCGCGCGTGCGGGATCCGCACGTACCGCGTGAGCAGGATCACGGACGGGCGCCCCCAGGCACCGCCGCTGCCGAGGATGGGGTGCTCCTCGTCCTGGGCGAGCATGGTGGCCTTGCCGCTCAGCACGAGCACCAGGGCCCGCTTGAACGACACGACGGCGAGCGGCTCGAAGCCCGCGTTGAGTACCAGTGTGCGCACGACATCCCTCTCAGACCGGCCTGGACGGCTTCCAGGAATCCGAATGAGGCGTCCCGCCCCCGGGAACACGCGAAGGCACCGCCGAACGCTCGGCGATGCCTTCTAGGAGAGCGGGTGACCGCTCGGGTGGACCAGGTGGATGCCCACCCGGGGATGGTGCCGATGGCCGTGCCGCACGTGCGCATCCATGGTGCGGATGTCAGGTGCGGTGGTCATCGGGGCTCCCGGGCGGGTCGAGGGACGTCTCACCGGACAGGGTAACCCGTCGATCCCCGTTTGTCCCGGGGAATGCGAGAGGCCGGCGGTGCATCTCGGAGGATGCGTGCCGCCGGCCTCCCGGGGTCATGCGCGTGCCGGTCGTCAGCCCAGGAGGCGGACGAAGTGCACGTTGGTGCTCCAGATCGGGCGCTCCTTGACGTGGTCGCCGGGCTTCGGCGCGTCGATGAAGATGCCGTTGCCGGTGTAGATGCCGTCGTGGCTGAAGTCGTTCCACACCACGATGTCGCCGGGGCGGGCGTCCTCGCGGGACACGACGACGCCGGCGTTGTGCTGCGCGCGCACCGAGTGCGGCAGGTTGAGGCCGAACTGCGCGAAGACGTACTTGACGAGGCCCGAGCAGTCGAAGCCGGCGGGCGTCTCGCCGCCGAAGACGTAGGGCACGCCGAGGTACTGGCGGGCGACGGCGGAGACGCCGCTCGCCGATGTGCCCTGGTAGATGGGGTTCTGCGCCAGCTGCGTGGCGGAGGCGCCCGAGTAGCTGGTGGCGGACGAGGCGAGCTGCGTGCGGCGCTGCTCGGCGAGGGCGGCCTGCGCGGCGGCGGCCTTCTGCGCGTTGAGCTCGGCGACGGAGGTGGCGGTGAAGCCCTCCTCCTCGACCGGGGCGGACGACGCGCTGTCCGCGGTGACGACCTGCGCGTTGGCGGCCGTGTAGTCCTGCAGCGACGCGCCCTCGGCGGTCGCGGTGTGCTCGAGCGAGGATCCCGCGGCGTAGGCCGGGATGGCCATGACGCCGACGAGGCCGGTGACGAAGGTCATGACGACCGCGTTGGCGGCCTTGGTGCGGCGCGACCGACCGGCGGGGGCCGGGGTCAGACGGGGAGCGGGGGTCGCCAGCGTGCGGGTCGCGGAGTCGCGGCGGGGGCGGACGGCCTTCGCGCTCTCGGCGGCGCGGAGCTCGCGGCGGGTGGGCAGACGATCCATCCCGGGTGCGGGCGGTCGAGTCGGGTCGGACGGGTTCCCGACGGAACCGCTGATGTCACCATGGGCCAAGTTGTCAACCTCCTGCGTCTCGACGCCGGACATGCGGGCGCCCCGTCCCTCCAAGGTCGTCGAGGGGTACACATGCAGGGGACGGGTGTCGAGACGCCCTGCACCGGGCCCGGAACCTCTGTGGTGGTCGGTCGGGCCTGTTCGAGAGTAAGGGACGCGCACCCGTTTGTCATCCTGAGGGACCATATTTCTAACGAATCCATAACGGAGGACGTCATCCTCGCGACGGATGCGGGACAGAACCCCCGGTGACAGCGGCGAGCCCCCGCCGTGCACCCCGTCCGGGGGTGGTCCTGGGGATCCGCCCGCCGTCGCCCGCGTCGCCGACGACGACGCGCGCCGGGATCAGCGCCCGATGAAGATGTGCCCGGCGACCTCGAGCGGGAGCTCGAGCCCCGGCCCCGCGCCGTCCACCCGGACGAGCACGTAGGCGCCCTCGCGGGAGAAGGATCCGGTCGCCCCCGGCAGCACGCCGGCCTGCTTGAGCTGCGAGAGCAGCTCCGGGTCGAACTGCACGGGCTCGCCCAGCCGGCGGATCACGCCGCGCGCGGGGGCGTCCTCCGTCGTGCCGAGCGACGCCTCGACGATGCTCACGACGCCGGCCATGAACGCGACGGCGGGCGAGTCGCCCAGCTCGTCGAGCCCGGGGATCGGGTTGCCGTACGGCGACTCCGTGGGGTGGCCGAGGAGGTCGAGGATCTTGCGCTCCACCTGCTCGCTCATCACGTGCTCCCAGCGGCAGGCCTCGTCGTGGACGAACTCCCACTCGAGCCCGATGACGTCGCTGAGGAGGCGCTCGGCCAGCCGGTGCTTGCGCATCACGTGCACGGCCTTGCTGCGGCCCTCGGGGGTGAGCTCGAGGTGGCGGTCGCCGCTGACGATGACGAGGCCGTCGCGCTCCATGCGGGCGACGGTCTGCGAGACGGTGGGGCCCGAGTGGCCGAGGCGCTCGGAGATGCGCGCCCGCAGGGGGACGATGGCCTCCTCCTCGAGGTCGAGGATGGTGCGGAGGTACATCTCCGTCGTGTCCACGAGATCAGTCATCGGGCCTCCCTTGCGCCAGCGTCCAGCCTACTTCCCCGGGTGCCGGATGACCGGCGCGGGAGCGCGCGCGGGGCCGGGGCCGGTCGCGGGCGGTCCCCTAGCATTGCCGCATGCCGACCACGACGATCCCCACCGAACTGCTGCCCCTCGACGGACGATTCGGCTGCGGGCCGTCCAAGGTCCGGCAGGCGCAGCTCGACCACCTCGCGCTCGCGGGCGCGCAGATCCTGGGCACCTCCCACCGCCAGGCTCCCGTGAAGGACATGGTCGGGCGCGTGCGCGACGGGCTCTCGCGGCTGTTCCGCCTGCCCGACGGCTACGAGGTCGTCCTGGGCAACGGCGGCTCGACCGCGTTCTGGGACGCCGCGGCCTTCTCCCTCATCGAGCGCCGCAGCCAGAACCTCGTGTTCGGCGAGTTCGGCGGCAAGTTCGCGACCGCGGCGGGCGCGCCGTTCCTCGAGGCGCCCGACGTGATCCGCGCCGAGCCCGGCAGCCGCGCCTCCGCGAACCCGGTCGAGGGCGTCGACGTCTACGCGTGGCCGCACAACGAGACGTCCACCGGCGTCATGGCGCCTGTCACCCGCGTCCACGGCGACGAGGGGGCGCTCACGGTCGTCGACGCGACGAGCGCGGCCGGCGGCATCGACTTCGACGCGGCCCAGGCGGACGTCTACTACTTCGCCCCGCAGAAGAACCTCGCGAGCGACGGCGGCGTCTGGCTCGCCCTCTTCTCCCCCGCGGCCCTCGAGCGCGTGGAGCGCATCGCGGCGTCCGGCCGGTGGATCCCCGAGTTCCTCAGCCTGAAGAACGCCGTCGACAACTCCCGCCTCAACCAGACGCTGAACACCCCGGCCCTCGCCACGCTCCTCATGCTCGAGGACCAGCTCGACTGGATCGACCGGGCCGGCGGGCTGACCTGGGCGGACGCCCGCACGCGCGAGTCGTCGTCCGTCCTCTACGAGTGGGCGGAGCGCGTGGAGTACGCGCGGCCGTTCGTGGCGGATCCCGCGCACCGCTCGCAGGTGGTCGTGACCATGGACTTCGTCGACGCGATCGACGCAGCGGCCGTGGCGAAGACGCTGCGCGCCAACGGGGTCGTCGACACCGAGCCGTACCGGAAGCTCGGGCGCAACCAGCTGCGGGTCGCGACGTTCACGGCCATCGAGCCGGACGACGTGCGCGCGCTCGTGCGCTGCATCGAGTTCGTGGTGGAGCAGGGCGCGGGCTGACCCGCCCCTCCCGGTGACGACGACGGCGGCGGTCCCCTCGGGGGCCGCCGCCGTCGTCATGCGGGATGCGGGTCAGCGATCGGCGCCGTCGAAGCTCGTGTCGTCGTCGTCGTCGTCGTCATCGTCATCGTCGTCCGATGCGGGCGCCTCGAAGTCGACGCCGTCGAGGACGTCGTCCGTGTCCTCGGCGTCCTCCGCGGAGTCGTCGTCCTCGTCGTCATCGTCATCGTCATCGTCGTCGTCGTCGTGCTCGTCGTCGTCGTGCTCGTCGTCGTCGTCGTCGGACTCCGCCGCGAGGCGCTCGGCCTCCTGGTCGGCCTCGATGCCGGCGAGCCGGTCGGACCACGGCAGCCACTCGGGCGAGAGCAGGGCGCCCTCGCCGGGCATCAGCTCGGCCTCGAGCACCGTCGGGGCGGCGTCGTCGACGCGGGCGAGCGTCACGGTCCAGAACCAGCCGGGGTAGCCGGGCATCGTGTTCGCGAAGAGGAGCGACAGGACGCGGTCGCCCTCGACGATCGAGCCGGCCGGCTCGCCGACGGTCTCGGCCGGCGTGATCTCGAGCAGCGCCGCGCGCGCCAGGTCGACGGCGGCGAGCAGCTCGGCGTCGGGGACGGCGGGCTCCCGGGGCGCCTCGGCCTCCGTCGCCGTGTCGCCCGACGTCGGGTCGTCGGCCATCGCGTCAGCCGCGTCCACGGGCGCATCGTCCACGGTCGTCATCTCGTCGTCCCGCGGCTCAGGCATCGAGCTCCTCCGCGACCCGGCGCAGCAGCGCCGCGATCTTCCGGCCATGCGCGTCGTCGGGGTAGCGGCCGCGCTTGAGGCCGGTGCCGATCCCGTCGAGCACCTTCACGAGGTCCTCGACGATGACCGCCATGTCGTCGGCGGGCTTGCGGGACATGCGGACGAGCGAGGGCGGGGCGTCGAGGATCCGCGCGGAGAGGGCCTGCGCGCCGCGCTTGCCGTCCGCGATGCCGAACTCGAGCCGGGTGCCGGCCTTCACGCCGGCGACGCCCGAGGGCAGGGCCGACGCGTGCAGGAAGACCTCCTGGCCGTCGTCCGAGCTGATGAACCCGAACCCCTTGTCCTCGTCGTAGAACTTCACCTTGCCGGTGGGCATGCGATCCTCTTCCCTCGCCCCGAGGGGCTCGATGTGCTGGTGGGCGGTCCAGTCTATTCGCCGGGACCCCGGCCGAGCCGGTGGCGGAGGAGGACGACCGGCCATCCGACGCCCGCGCGACGCGCCCGGGCGCGTGCCACGGCGTAGTCTGAGCGGATGGCATCCGAGACCGCACCGAGCGAGGGACGGGCCGAGCGCATCCTCGCGTACATGCTCGCCGGGATCCTGCTGATCGCCGTCCTCAGCATCCTCGCGATCCTGCTGGCGCCGCTCATCGCCGTCGACGCGTCGCAGTACAGCACCCCCCTGTGGCAGGTCATCCTGCTGCTCCCGGCCGTGGGCATCCCCATCGCCGCGCTCCTCTTCATCGCGATCCTGATCATCAGCGTCCGGCGCCGACGTCGCATGGACGGCACGTCCCGCTAGCGGGACGACCATGACCGACTCCCTCGTGCTCGCGGCCCGTCTCCGCGCGCTCGACGACGCGGCGCTCGCCGCCCTGGTGCGCGACCGCGGGATCGACGCCGCGCGCATCGCCGACCTCTTCGACCTCGCGGACGCGCTGCTCGCCCCGGACGCCGTCGCGCGCGCCCTGGAGCAGCTCGACCGCACGGCGCTGGCCGTCCTCGCGGTCGCCGCCGAGGAGGGGGCGACCTCGCGGCCCGTCTCCCTGGACGCGCTCCGCGACGCGCTCTCCCGCCGCTCGGGCGAGGAGCCGCTGCACCCGGCGGATCTCGGCGACGCCGCGGGACGCGCCGCGGACACGCTCCTGGCCGACCTCGACGACGCGGGCGTCACGACGCATCCCGAGGTCGCGGCAGCCCTCGCGGCCTGGCCCGCCGCCGGCCTGCCGGGCACGGACGAGCTCGCCCGCCTCGCGCCGCCCGCCCCGCTCGCCGCCGTGCCGCGCGTCGACCCCGACGAGGTCGACCGGCGAGCCGGCGAGAGCGCCTTCCGCTCCGTCGTCGCCGTCGCCGCGCTCGTCGACGAGCTGGCGCGCGAGCCGGCGCGCGAGCTGAGCCGCGGCGGCATGTCCCTGCCCGACGCCCGTCGGCTGGCCGCCGCGCTCGGCGCCGACCTCGACGACGTCCCCGTCCACCTGTCCCTCGCCGAGCGCGCGTCGCTCGTGGCCCGCAGCGGCCGCACCTGGTCCACGGCCGCGGCGGCGGCCGCGTGGTCCGCGCGCCCGACCGCCGAGCGATGGGAGGCCCTCGCCGCCGCGTGGCTGGACGCGCTGGCCCCCGCGACCCGCGGCATCCTCGCCGAGCGCGCCGACGCGTCATGGGGAGCGGGGCTCGTCGACAGCGTCCTCTGGCGCTTCCCGGGCGGATCCGCGTGGATCGGCGAGCGCATCACCGCCTTCACGCGCGACGCCGGCCTCCTCGGCATCACGACGGGCGACGTGCCGAGCTCCGCGGGCCGCGCGCTCCTCACGAGGGGATCCGCTGCCGCGGCCGCCGCGCTCGCCCCGCACCTGCCCGCCGAGGTCGACCGGGTCTACCTGCAGCACGACCTCACGGTCGTCTCGCCCGGGCCGCTCGATCCGTCCGTCGAGTCGCGGCTGCTCCGGGTCGCCGACGCGGAGGGCCGGGGACTGGCCGCGACCTACCGGATCTCCGCCGAGTCCGTCACGCGCGCGCTCGCCTCGGGCGACACCGTGGACGCCATCCGCGCCTTCCTCACGGAGGTCTCGCTCACCGGCCTCCCCCAGCCCCTCGCCTACCTCCTCGATGAGGCCTCCGCGCGCTTCGGCCGGCTCCGGGTGCGCCCGGCGCCCCCCTCGGACGCGCCCGCCGACGCCCGGACCGCGGTCGTCTCCGAGGACGGGCCGCTGCTCGCCACCCTCCTCGTCGACCGCGACCTCGCACCGCTGCGGCTCGTGCGCGCGGGCGACACGGTGCTCACGTCCGCCGCGCCGCCCGACGCCGTCGAGCGCGCGCTCGCGGCCGCCCGGCTCGCTCCCGTCCGGGAGGACGCCGAGGGACGCCGCATCGCGCCCGCACCGCGGACCGCCCCGACGACCCGGCCCGCCGGGGATCCCGAACCCGACGGGGCGGACGCGCTCGTCGCCCGCGTCCGCGCGGCCGACGGACCCGACGACGGAGCCGCCTGGACGACGCGCCAGCTCGAGGTGGCGATCCGCGCCAAGGCCGCCCTCCGCGTCCGCGTCCGCATGCCGGACGGCCGCGAGGTGGACCACGTGCTCGAGCCCTCCAGCGTCGCCGGCGGCCGGCTGCGCGCGCGCGACCGGGTCGCCGACGTCGAGCGCACGCTGCCCCTGTCCAGCGTCGTCGCGATCTCCCCCGGGCCGGCTCCCGCGTGAGCGCGCCTAGGCTGACGGGCATGCCCGACGGCCCCCTCATCGTCCAGAGCGACCGCACCGTCCTCCTGGAGGTCGCCCACGCGGACGCGGAGGACGCGCGCCACGACCTCGCCGTGTTCGCCGAGCTGGAGCGCGCGCCCGAGCACATCCACACGTACCGGATCACCCGCCTCGGCCTCTGGAACGCGCGCGCCGCCGGCCACACGGCCGAGGACATGCTCGCCACCCTCGAGCGCTACTCCCGCTTCCCCGTGCCGCAGTCGGTGACGGTGGACGTGACCGACACCGTCGGCCGCTACGGCCGCCTCGTCATCGGGCGCGACGCCGACGGCGGGCTGCAGATCTCGAGCTCCGAGTCCGCGGTCCTCTCGGAGGTCGCGAGCTCGCGCCGCATCGCGCCGCTGCTCACCGAGCGCGTCGACGCGACGACCTACCGCGTGCAGGCGTGGGCGCGCGGACAGCTCAAGCAGGAGCTCGTGAAGATCGGCTGGCCCGCCGAGGACCTGGCCGGCTACACGCCCGGCACACCGCACGACATGGCGCTCGTGGAGGACGGCTGGACGCTCCGCGGCTACCAGACCGACGCGGTCGACCACTTCCTCGACGGCGGATCCGGCGTGGTCGTCCTCCCCTGCGGCGCGGGCAAGACGCTCGTCGGCGCCGCCGCGATGGCCCGCGCCAAGACGACGACGCTGATCCTCGTCACGAACACGGTCTCGGCGCGGCAGTGGCGCTCCGAGCTGCTGAAGCGCACCACGCTCACCGAGGACGAGATCGGCGAGTACTCGGGCCAGTCCCGCGAGGTCAAGCCCGTGACCATCGCGACCTACCAGATCCTCACCGCCAAGAGGAAGGGCGAGTACGCCCACCTGGCGCTCCTCGACGCGCTCGACTGGGGCCTCGTCGTCTACGACGAGGTGCACCTCCTGCCCGCGCCCGTCTTCAAGCTGACCGCGGACCTCCAGGCCCGCCGCCGCCTCGGCCTCACGGCCACGCTCGTGCGCGAGGACGGCCGCGAGGGCGACGTCTTCAGCCTCATCGGCCCGAAGCGGTTCGACGCGCCGTGGAAGGAGATCGAGGCCCAGGGCTTCATCTCCCCCGCCGAGTGCTTCGAGGTGCGCATCGACCTGCCCGACGACGAGCGCCTCGTCTACGCCGCGGCCGCGGACGACGAGCGCTACCGCCTCGCCGCCACCGCGCCCGCCAAGCTCGACGTGACGCGCGCGCTGGTCGAGCGGCACCGGGGCGAGAGCATCCTCGTGATCGGCCAGTACCTGGAGCAGATCGACGAGCTCGCCGAGGCGCTGGGCGCCCCGAAGCTCACGGGGGCGACGCCCGTCGCCGAGCGCGAGCGGCTCTACCAGGCGTTCCGCGACGGCACGGAGCGGGTGCTCGTGGTCAGCAAGGTCGCCAACTTCTCGGTGGACCTCCCCGACGCCACCGTCGCGATCCAGGTGTCCGGCTCGTTCGGGTCCCGCCAGGAGGAGGCCCAGCGCCTCGGCCGCCTGCTCCGCCCCGAGGCGTCGGGCCTGTCGGCGAGCTTCTACACGCTCGTCTCCCGGGACACCGTCGACCAGGACTTCGCGCAGAACCGCCAGCGCTTCCTCGCGGAGCAGGGCTACAGCTACACGATCCTCGACGCTGCCGGCATCGCCGCCTGACCGGGGCAGGACGCCAGCCACGGCCTGTTCCGTGCATCCAGGTGGCTCCCAGCGAGCGCGCAGATACTTCATCCCATGAGCGATGGCCCGAAGATCCTTATCGTCGATGACGAGCCCAACATCCGCGACCTGCTGACCACGAGCCTCCGGTTCGCCGGGTTCGCGGTCCGCGCCGTCGGCAACGGCGCCCAGGCCATCTCGGCCGTCCTCGAGGAGGAGCCCGACCTCATCATCCTCGACGTGATGCTGCCCGACATGAACGGCTTCGGCGTCACCAAGCGCCTCCGCGCGGCCGGGTACACGGCCCCCATCCTCTTCCTCACGGCGAAGGACGACACCGAGGACAAGATCACCGGCCTCACCGTGGGCGGCGACGACTACGTCACGAAGCCGTTCAGCCTCGACGAGATCGTCGCGCGCATCAAGGCGATCCTGCGCCGCACCATGCACGCGGACGAGGACGCGATCATCCGCGCGGGCGAGCTCACCATGGACCAGGACACTCACGAGGTCCTCGTCGGCGAGGAGCCCATCGAGCTCAGCCCCACCGAGTTCAAGCTCCTGCGCTACCTGATGCTCAACCCCAACCGCGTCCTGTCGAAGGCCCAGATCCTCGACCACGTGTGGGAGTACGACTTCAACGGCGACGCCGGCATCGTCGAGTCCTACATCTCCTACCTGCGGCGCAAGCTCGACCAGCACTCCTCGGAGCCGGTCATCCAGACCAAGCGCGGCTTCGGCTACATGCTCAAGGCCGCCAAGTCCTGAGCCCTCCGGACCCCTGAGGGGTCCGCGCCACCCGGACGGCCGGTCGCTCCCCCAGCGCTCGGCCGTTCGCACATGCTGGGTCGCCTATCCTCGTGACTCAGGTCAGCGAGACGGGAACACGAGGTGCGTCCAGTGCACGACTACGTGTCGGAGAAGTGGAACAACGTCTCCCTGCGCACCAAGATCACGAGCGTCACGGTGCTCCTGCTCCTGCTGGGCCTCCTCGTCTCCGGCGCCGGCACCATGTACCTGCTGCGGCAGCAGATGGTGAGCCAGCTCGACGCGCAGCTCCGGGTCACGATCACGCAGCTCCCGAAGGTGCTCAACACCGACGCCACGATGCCGGACACGTTCACGCAGGACGACGTGGCGACCGCCGATCCCGCCTGGTTCGTGGTCCTCCTCGACGCCCAGGGCGACGTCCTCGCCGACAACTGGTCGGGCGACTCCGCCGAGCACCCGCGCGTCTTCGGCCTCGACCTGGCGCGGGCCTCCCAGATCAACAACGAGATCGTCGTCTTCTCGGACAACTCCGGCAAGAAGGCGTGGCACGGCATCGTCCGTGTCTCGCAGAACGCCTCGCCGGACGCCATGGAGTACTCGACGCTCGTCGTCGCCCGTCCGCTCGAGCAGGTCGACGACCTCGTCGCCACGTACATCGTGATCTTCGCGAGCTTCGGCCTCGCCGTCGTCGTCCTCGGCGCCGCGGTCACCCGCATGCTGGTGACCAGCACGTTCGGCCCCCTGCGCGAGGTCGAGCGCACCGCGGCCGCCATCGCGGGCGGCGACTTCGGCCAGCGCCTCGGGGGCGCGACGCCGAACACCGAGGTCGGGCGGCTCAACCGCTCCCTCAACATGATGCTCAGTCGGATCGACCGCGCCTTCGCCGACCGCGCGAAGACCATCGACCAGATGCGGCGCTTCGTCGGCGACGCCAGCCACGAGCTCCGAACGCCGCTGGTCTCGGTGCGCGGCTACGCCGAGCTGTACCGGATGGGGGCGCTGCAGACGCCCGAGGACGTCTCGCAGGCGATGGAGCGCATCGAGAAGGAGGCCATCCGGATGGGCGGCCTGGTCGAGGACCTCCTAGAGCTCGCGCGCCTGGACGAGACCAAGCCGCTGCAGCTCGCGCCCGTCGACCTCTACCCGATCGCCCGCGACGCGGCGCTCGACGCGATGGCGTCCTCCCAGACCCGCACCGTGACGGCGCTCCCGCCCGTGCTCGTCAACCCCGTCGGCCCGATCCTCGACGCCGACGGCCTGGAGCCCACGCAGGAGATGCCACCGGAGGCGCTCCGTGGCACGGGGGCGGTGACGGGCAACGACGTGACCGGACCCATCGCCTTCGCCGGGGCCACGCTGTCCCGGTTCCGCTCCCGTCGCTCGCGCCGTCCCGGCGAGACCGCCACGGACGCCCTCGCTCCCGCCCGTCCCGGCGACGACGACGCCCGGGTGCCCGCCGAGGGCTTCGCGATGGTGTCCGCGGAGGAGAACAAGATCCGGCAGGTGGTGACGAACCTCATCGGCAACGCGGTGCGCTTCACGCCCGCGGGCAGCCCGATCGAGCTCGCCACCGTCGTGGACGAGGCCGCGCGGGAAGCCCGCATCGAGGTCCGCGACCACGGGGACGGCGTGCCCCCGCAGATCCGGGAGAAGATCTTCCAGCGCTTCTGGCGCGCCGACACGTCGCGCACCCGGGAGACGGGCGGCAGCGGGCTCGGCCTCGCCATCGTGTCGGCCATCGTCGCGGCGCACCGCGGCCGGGTCGACGTCGTCGAGACCGAGGGCGGCGGCGCGACCTTCCGCGTGATCCTGCCCCTCCTCCCCAGCTCCGAGAACCCCGCGACCCCCACCGCCGGCGCTCCGGCAGCCCCCGCGTCCTGACCGCCGCGTAGCCTCCGCCCGTCCGACGACGAGAAGGAGGAGACGCATGACGAGGTACCAGGTGGACAGCGAGGCCGTCCTGTCGGCCACCGCGGCCGTCCAGGGCAGCATCGGCCGCATCCAGGCGGAGGTCGCGGGGCTGCACGGCCAGCTCGCCGACCTGCAGGGGTCGTGGTCCGGCAGCGCCGCGACGGCGTTCCAGGGCGTGGTCGCGGAGTGGAAGGGGACGCAGCAGCGCGTCGAGGAGGCTCTGGCGAGCATCAACCAGGCGCTGGGATCCGCCGCCCGGCAGTACGCGGAGGTGGAGGAGGGCAACGCCCGCATGTTCGCCCACTAGGGCGGTCCGGCGGCCGCCTTCCCGCGCGGTGCCGCGCACGACGAAGCGGGCGGCCCCGTGAGGGACCGCCCGCTTCGTCGTGCTGGTCGTGCTGCTGGGCCGGAGCGCTCCCGCTTCGGCCCGGTCGGACTAGAAGTCCATGCCACCCGTGGGGTCGCCGGCCGGGGCCGGGTTCTTCTCGGGCTTGTCGGCGACGACCGCCTCGGTCGTGAGGAACAGGCCGGCGATGGACGCGGCGTTCAGCAGAGCCGAGCGCGTGACCTTCACCGGGTCGTTGATCCCCGCGGCGAGCATGTCGACGTACTCGCCCGTGGCGGCGTTGAGGCCGTGACCCGAGGGCAGGTTGCGGACGCGCTCGGCCACGACGCCGGGCTCGAGGCCCGCGTTGAGGGCGATCTGCTTGAGCGGAGCGTCGACCGCGACGCGGACGATGTTCGCGCCCGTCGCCTCGTCGCCCTCGAGCTGGAGCTTCTCGAAGGCGAGCTTGCCGGCCTGGATGAGGGCGACGCCACCACCAGCGACGATGCCCTCCTCGACGGCGGCCTTCGCGTTGCGGACGGCGTCCTCGATGCGGTGCTTGCGCTCCTTGAGCTCCACCTCGGTCGCGGCGCCGGCCTTGATGACGGCCACGCCGCCAGCCAGCTTCGCGAGGCGCTCCTGGAGCTTCTCGCGGTCGTAGTCGCTGTCCGTGTTGCCGATCTCGTTGCGGATCTGCTGCACGCGGGCCGCGATCTCGGTGGCGTCTCCGCCGCCCTCGACGATCGTGGTCTCGTCCTTCGTGATGACGACCTTGCGGGCCGTGCCGAGCAGGTCGAGGGTGACGTTCTCGAGCTTGAGGCCGACCTCCTCGGCGATGACCTGGCCACCGGTGAGGATGGCGATGTCCTGCAGCTGCGCCTTGCGGCGGTCGCCGAAGCCGGGGGCCTTGACGGCGACCGACTTGAAGATGCCGCGGATCTTGTTCACGACGAGCGTGGCCAGGGCCTCGCCGTCGACGTCCTCCGCGATGATGAGGAGCTGCTTGCCCGACTGGATGACCTTGTCGACGATCGGCAGCAGGTCCTTGATGTTCGAGATCTTCGAGTTGACGATCAGGATGTACGCGTCCTCGAACACGGCCTCCTGGCGCTCGGGGTCGGTGACGAAGTACTGCGACAGGTAGCCCTTGTCGAAGCGCATGCCCTCGGTGAGCTCGAGCTCGGTGCCGAAGGTGTTGGACTCCTCGACGGTGACGACGCCCTCCTTGCCGACCTTGTCGATCGCCTCGGCGATGATCGCGCCGATGGTGGAGTCGCCGGCGGAGATGGACGCGGTGGCGGCGATCTCCTCCTTGGTCTCGATCTCCTTCGCGGCGGCCTTGAGCTCCTCCGTGACGGCCGCGACGGCCTTCTCGATGCCGCGCTTGAGGCTGATGGGGTCGGCGCCCGCGGCGACGTTGCGGAGGCCCTCGCGGACCAGGGCCTGCGCGAGGACTGTCGCGGTGGTCGTGCCGTCACCGGCGACGTCGTCGGTCTTCTTGGCGACCTCCTTGACGAGCTCCGCGCCGATCTTCTCGAACGGGTCGTCGAGCTCGATCTCCTTGGCGATGGACACGCCGTCGTTCGTGATGGTGGGGGCGCCCCACTTCTTCTCGAGGACGACGTTGCGGCCACGCGGGCCGAGGGTCACGCGGACCGCGTCGGCCAGGATGTTCAGGCCGCGCTCGAGGCCGCGGCGGGCTTCTTCGTCAAAAGCGATGATCTTAGCCATGTGTATCTCTCGTCCCTCCCGGACGTCAGGAAAAAGGCAGTCGTCTAGCACTCCCCGTGAGGGAGTGCCAGGGACGATTCTGGCACTCGCCCTACGGGAGTGCAAGCGAGCCGCTCACAGGCGGCGACCCCGCGGGAGCACGACGACGACGCCGCCCGGACGGGCGGCGGCGTCGCGGCGGTGGGCGGCTCGCTAGGCCAGCGTGACGTTCTCGGCCTGCAGGCCCTTGGAGCCCTGCCCGATCTCGAAGGCGACGCGCTGCCCCTCCTCCAGGACCTTGTAGCCGGACATCTCGATCGCCGAGTAGTGGACGAAGACGTCCTGCTGGGCAGGACCGCCCTCGACGGCGTCCACGGTGATGAACCCGAACCCCTTCTCCCCGTTGAACCACTTCACGGTGCCGTTGGCCATGTGCTTCTCCATGTGCGAATGCGCGGTGTCGGGAGCGCGGTGCCGCCACCCCCGGGTCGGCCGCGGAGCCCTGCATCGACCCCGCGCCACGCCCTCGGGACGTACGGCGCGCAGCACCTGGTACGCGGCGGGCGTGCGACCAGGCAGCACCCTAGACAGGGCCGGCGGCGCCCCGTCGGGTTACTCCACGGCCACGGCCACGGGTAGGCGGGAAGAGGCGGAGGCGGATCAGCCCTCGGCGGCGTAGTCGGCGCCGAGGACGGCCGTCAGCTTCGCCGACTGTGCCGCCGAGGTGCCGGCCGCCGGACGGAACTGCTCGGACTGCGCCACGTCCCCCACGCCCAGCTCCGCCGCCAAGCCGCGGGCGGCGCCCTCGTCCGCGGCGTCGTAGTAGTAGACGGTGGTGGTGGCGATGTCGGTGGAGCTGGCGTTCAGCCGCGACGCGATGGCCCAGCCCGCATCCTGGAGCGCGGTCGCGGCTCGGGCGGAGAGACCCGAGGTCCTCGTGCCGTTGAGGACCGTCACGACCATGCCGGGCACCGCGGTGGGAGCCGCGGTCGGCGCCTCCGTGGGCGCCGCCTCCTCGGACGACCCGCCGCTCGGGATGATGTCCGTGAACGACACCCGGTCGTCGATCACGAAGAGGCCGACGACGCCGAGGCCGACGAGGAGGCCGGTCGCGAGGGCCGCCCAGGCGAAGGCGCGGAAGCGGTGGTGCCTCGGACGGGGCGCGCGATGCGCGCCCACGCGGCTCAGGTCGCCGGGGACGTCGTCGAAGCGGTCGGGAGCGTGGGAGGGCATGCGGGTCTCGTGTCTCCTCGGTGGGGCGCGGGGTCAGCGTGCGGTCGGGCGGTGCGGGAGACCGGTGGGGAGGGCTCGGGCCGCACGGGCGGCGGCGCGGGTCTCGCGGAGGCGCAGGAGGCGCCCGACGAGCAGAGGGTCGTAGGCGAGGGCCTGGCGCGTCTCGAGCAGGGATCCGAGCAGCTGGTAGTAGCGCGTGGCGGAGAGGCCGAAGGCCTGGCGGATGGCCTCCTCCTTCGCCCCTGCGTGACGCGTCCAGTCCCGCTCGAAGTCGAGGACCGCGCGCCCGCGTTCGTCGAGCTCGACCGCCGGGTGCTGCCCGGCCGTCGGGGCGGTCGCGGAGCGGGCATCGCGCTGGTCCACGGCATGCTCCTTCCCCGACATTCCCCACATACTAGGTGCGGCTCGCTGAGCGCCCCGCGCAGCTCCCCGGGGTGTCCGTGCAACGCGATGCGCCCGCCGGAGCGCCGGCCTCCCGGACGGGATCCTCCCCCGCATGCAGGAATCGACGGGGCCCCGCTGCGGTTGACCATGGAGGCGCGCTGGGACGCCGCCCCTAGGATCGACCAGCGAGAAAGGACCCGCACATGGCCTACGAGATCGAGAAGACCGACGACGAGTGGCGCCAGGAGCTCTCCCCGGAGGAGTACGCGGTGCTGCGCCAGCAGGCCACCGAGCGCCCCTGGACCGGCGAGCTGCTGGACGAGGAGCGCACCGGCGTCTACGGGTGCAAGGCCTGTGGCGCCGAGCTCTTCACGAGCGACACCAAGTTTGACTCGCACTGCGGGTGGCCGAGCTTCTACGCGCCCAAGGAGAGCGACGCCGTCAAGCTGTACACGGACACGAGCCTCGGCATGAAGCGCGTCGAGGTCGTCTGCGCCCGCTGCGGTTCGCACCTCGGGCACGTCTTCGACGACGCGCCGCAGACCCCCACCGGCGACCGGTTCTGCATGAACTCGGTCTCCATGTCGTTCCGCACCGCGGAGTGACCGACGTGCCGCGGCATCGGGCGGGCGGCGCCGCCGACCCGTCCGGGCCCGGCACCCCCGCGCACGGCGGACCCGTGCTGGAGGCGCTCCGCGGTCGGCGCTCGCGCTCGTCCGTGGGCGAGGCCGCTCCGACGCACGAGGAGCTCGTCCCGCTCGTCGAGGCCGCCTCCCGGCTCGCCGACCACGGCGGGCTCCGGCCCTGGCGGGTCATCGAGATCCGCGGGGGCGCGCGCGACCGCCTCGGCGCCGCGATGGACGAGGCGGCGGGCGATCCCGGATCCGGCAAGCACCGCAAGAAGACCCACCGCGCGAGCCTGCTCGTCGCCGTGGTCGTCTGCCTCACCCCGAGCCGCAAGGTGCCGGACTGGGAGCAGGAGGCGGTCGCCGCCGGTGTCGCGCACGCCCTCACGCTGCTGCTCGAGGAGCGGGGCTGGGGCGTGTTCTGGCGCACCGGGGGACTGACCCGCAGCGACGCGGTGCGACGGATGCACGGCCTGATCGACGGAGAGGACCTCCTCGGCTGGCTCTACGTCGGCGACGTCGCGGCCTACGACAAGGGCCCGCGGTCGACCGCGGACGGCGAGCGGATGATCACCGTCCTCGACTGAGGTCGCAGCGTGGAGAGCCGGCCACGGGACTCGAACCCGTAACCGCCGCATTACAAGTGCGGTGCGCTACCAATTGCGCCAGGCCGGCCGACGGACCTCGCGGACCGTCGATCCATCATACGAGCAGCGCTACGGCGCGGTCGTCGGCGTCTCGGACGGCGCGGGCGTCGTCGTCGCGTCCTGGCCGGCGGCCTGGAGCACGAACGCCGCGAACGCCTTCGCGTCGTCGGGCTGACCCGTGTACTGGCGGTCGCCGACGACGATGATGGGCGCGCCCACGACCTTCTCGACGTTCGAGTCGGGGATCTCGCCGTCGAGGACGCGATCGGTCGCGGCGTTCACCCACGACTGGAAGCGCTGGTCGGAGACGCACTTCGCCACGTCGGAGGATCCGGCGCCCGCCTGCCCCGCGAGCTCGACGATGCGGTCGTCGCTGAGGCCCGTGCTCTGCTCGGCCGGCTGCTCCGCGAAGAGGGCGGAGTTGAACGCCCAGAAGTCGTCGGGAGCGGAGTCGGCCACGCACGCGGCGGCGTTGGCCGCCCGCATCGAGTAGGCCTGCGACTTGCTGGTGAGGATGGCGACGGGGTGGATCTCGACGGTGGCGGCGCCCGACTGGAGCCAGCCCTCCATCTGCGCGCCGTTGGTGTCCTGGAACTCCTTGCACGCGGTGCAGAGGTAGTCGACGTAGACGCGGATGTGGGCGACGCCGGCGGCCTCGGACTCGGTGGGCACCGGATCCTGCTCGGGGTCGAGGGCCTGCGTGGGGACCGCGGCGAGGTCCTTGCCGATGAGGATGCCGTCGCTCGCCATGTTCTGGGGGCCGGGTCCCGCCGGCCGGGCGCCCTGGACGACGACGAGGCCCACCACCACGACGACCGCGATCAGAGCCGCGGCGATGCCGCCGCGGATGGCGTAGCGGCCGAACACATCCCGGCGGCGCTGCTTCATCCGGTTGAGCCGCGCCTTCTCGCGCGCGGCCTCGCGGCGTCGTCGGTGACCGCCGTGCGGTTCGTGCGCGGGCGGCGTGCTGCTCATGGATCCTCGCTCAGGGGATGGGGGAGTCGGGTGCGGGCGGGCTCCCGGACGACCTCAGGACTCTAGGCGGCCAGTCTGGGAAAGCGCCAACGCGGCGGGCGCGGGGACGACGCCGCAGGAGACGATACAGGGCCGCGGCACCCTGTCCCCGGGTGGGGAATAGCCGCCGATCCGCATCATGCCGGGCTTCCCGACCTCGGGCCCCCGTGCAATACTCATCGGGTGGTCGTCGTCGCCCACAGCGATGAGCCATGAGCATCACATCCATCACCACGGATCGTCGGGCACGTACCTGCCCGTGAAGGAGAACACCGAAATGGCATCTGTAACTTTCGACAAGGCCACGCGCCTGTACCCGGGCTCGACGCGCCCCGCGGTCGACCAGATCGACCTGGAGGTCGCCGACGGCGAGTTCCTCGTCCTCGTCGGCCCGTCCGGCTGCGGCAAGTCGACCACCCTCCGCATGCTCGCGGGCCTCGAGGAGGTCAACGACGGCAACATCTTCATCGGCGACCGCAACGTCACGGACGTCCCGCCGAAGGACCGCGACATCGCCATGGTCTTCCAGAACTACGCGCTGTACCCGCACATGACGGTCGCCGAGAACATGGGCTTCGCGCTCAAGATCGCGGGCGTCGGCAAGGACGAGCGCGCCACCCGCGTCCTCGAGGCGGCCAAGCTCCTCGACCTCGAGCCCTACCTCAGCCGCAAGCCCAAGGCCCTCTCCGGCGGCCAGCGCCAGCGCGTCGCCATGGGCCGCGCCATCGTGCGCCAGCCGCAGGTGTTCCTCATGGACGAGCCGCTGTCGAACCTCGACGCCAAGCTCCGCGTCCAGACCCGCACGCAGATCGCGTCGCTCCAGCGCCGCCTCGGCGTCACCACGGTCTACGTCACGCACGACCAGACCGAGGCCCTCACCATGGGCGACCGCATCGCGGTCCTCAAGGACGGCGTCCTCCAGCAGGTCGGCACCCCGCGCGACCTGTACGAGAAGCCGCAGAACGTCTTCGTGGCCGGCTTCATCGGCTCGCCCGCGATGAACCTCTTCACCGCGAACGTCGTCGATGGCGGCGTGCAGTTCGGCACCGCCGTGGTCCCGGTCGAGCGCGACGTGCTCACCAACGCCACCGGCGGATCCGTCACCATCGGCGTGCGCCCCGAGGACGTCGTCGTCAGCACCTCGCAGGGCCAGGGCCTCTCGGTCACGGTCGACCTCGTCGAGGAGCTCGGCGCGGACGGCTACCTCTACGGCCACACCGACATCGAGGGCAAGCGCACGGACCTCGTCGCGCGCGTCGACGGCCGCCTGCACCCGAACGCCGGCGACACCGTCTTCATCACGCCGCAGCCCGGCCACCTCCACGCCTTCGACGCCGAGAGCGGCCTCCGCCTCAACGCGCCGGTCGCCGCGAGCTGATCGAGCCTCTCCACCGCCGCTGCCGCGGTCCCCACGCTCCCCTCACCGGGAGCGCCGGGGGCCGCGGCAGCGGCGTTTCCGCGGTCGGGTAGGGTCGCAGCATGGCCGGATCCCTGAACATCACCTCGGCGACGGTCGATCCCGCGCTCCTCGACCTTCCGTGGCAGCTGCCGCTCGACGAGTGGCCCTCCTCGGCCATCGCGACGCTCCCGAAGGGCATCTCGCGGCACCTCGTGCGCTTCGCGAACCTCTCCGGCTACGTCATCGCCATCAAGGAGACGACGGACGAGATGGCCCGCGGCGAGTACGACATGCTGCGGACGCTGCAGCGGCTCGAGATCCCGTGCGTGGAGCCCGTGGCCGTGATCACGAACCGCACGGACGAGGACGGCGAGCCGCTCAAGTCGGTGCTCGTCACGCGGCACCTCAAGTTCTCGCTCCCCTACCGGGCGCTCTTCTCGCAGCAGCTGCGGCCGGACACGGCGACGCGCCTCGTGGACGCCCTGGCCGTGCTGCTCGTGCGGCTGCACATGATCGGCTTCTTCTGGGGCGACGTCTCGCTCTCCAACACGCTCTTCCGCCGCGACGCGGGCGCGTTCGCCGCCTACCTGGTGGACGCGGAGACCGGCAAGCTCTTCAACGGCGGCCTCTCCAACGGGCAGCGCGAGAACGACCTCGAGATCGCGCGCGTCAACATCGCCGGCGAGCTCATGGACCTCGAGGCCGGCGGCCGCATCGAGGAGGGGCTCGACCCGCTCGAGACCAGCACGCGCATCGTCGCGCAGTACCGCACGCTCTGGAAGGAGCTCACCGGCCGCGAGGAGTTCCCGACGTCGGAGCGCTGGCGCATCAACGAGCGCGTCGACCGCCTCAACGACCTCGGCTTCGACATCGAGGAGCTCGCGATCCGCACGACCGCGGAGGGCTCGCAGGTGCGGATCCAGCCCAAGGTCGTCGACGCCGGCCACCACCAGCGCCGGCTGCTGCGCCTCACCGGCGTGGACGCGCAGGAGAACCAGGCGCGCCGCCTGCTCAACGACCTCGACTCGTACACGGCGACGTTCGACAAGCAGGACCTCGACGAGGAGATGGTCGCGCACGAGTGGCTCGCGCGCGTGTTCGAGCCCGTCGTGCGGGCGATCCCCCGCGACCTCCGCGGCAAGCTCGAGCCGGCCGAGGTCTTCCACCAGCTGCTCGAGCACCGCTGGTACATGTCGCAGAAGCTGAGCCGGGACATCCCGCTCGCCGAGGCCGTGACCGCGTACGTGCAGGACATCCTCCGCCACCGGCGCGACGAGGCGACCGTCATCGACCCGCCGACCGAGTCGATCGGCGTCATCGAGGACGAGTCGGACGTCCCGATCACCGAGGCCGAGGCCGCGGAGGACTGGCGCACGAAGGTCTGACCGGCGGCTCCAGGGCAGATGCAGGAGGAGCCGGGACCCCATGGGTCCCGGCTCCTCCTGCGTGCGGCGAGCTACGCGCGCTTGGCGGCCCGCAGCTTGCCGATCTCGTAGAGCGTGACGCTCGCGGCGATGCCGGCGTTGAGCGACTCGGTCGAGGCGCCGATGGGGATGGAGACCACGGTGTCGCACGTCTCGGTGACGAGGCGCGACAGGCCCTTGCCCTCGGATCCGACGACGACCACGATCGGCCGGTCGGCCAGCGTGAACTCGTGCAGCGACATGTCGCCGCCGCCGTCGAGCCCGACCACGAAGACGCCGCGCTGCTTGAGCGCCTTCAGCGTCTGGGTGAGGTTCGACGCCATGGCGACGGGCGTGCGCGCCGCGGCGCCGGCCGAGGTCTTCCACGCGCTCGCGGTGAGGCCGACGGAGCGGCGCTGCGGCACGATGACGCCGTGGCCGCCGAACGCGGCGACCGAGCGGATGATCGCGCCCAGGTTCCGCGGGTCGGTGATGCCGTCGAGGGCGACCAGGAGCGGCACCTGGCCGCGCGAGATCGTCTTGTCGAGCAGCTCGATCGCGTCCGCGTACTCGTACGGCGGCACCTTGAGCGCGAGGCCCTGGTGCACGGAGTCGTGGCCGGCGATGCGGTCGAGCTCGGGGCGCATGACCTCGAGCACGGGGATCCCGCGCCCGGTGGCGAGCGACAGCACCTCCTTGACGCGGTCGTCGTACTCGATGCGCGACGCGATGTAGAGCGCGGTCGCGGGGATCTTGGCCCGGAGCGCCTCGACGACCGAGTTGCGGCCGGTGACGACCTCGGACTCGTCCTGCTGCTTCGCGCGGCGGGCGCGCGGGGCGTCCGCGCCGGCGGGCCGGTCGGTCGCGCGGGCGCGCGGCGCCGCGGATCGGGGCGCGGCGGAGCGCTCGGCGCGCTCGTCACGGCCGCGGTTGGCGCCCGCGGACGCCGCCTCGTACCGGTCCTTCGCGAGCTTGCGCTTGCCGGCGGGGTGGTACGGCCGGTCCTCGGCCTTGGGCGTGGGCTTCTTGCCCTCGAGGGCCTGCCTGCCCTGCCCTCCGGATCCCTTGAGCGGGCCCTTCTTGGTCTTCCGTACCGCGCCTGAGCGGCTGGGCTTATTCGCCATCGATGCTCCAATGCGACCCGCCAGGCGAGTCCTCTATCGTGATGCCGGCCTCGGCCAGCTCCTGTCTGATGCGGTCGGCGAGGGCGAAGTCCCTGGCCTCCCGCGCGGTCTGTCGCTCGGCGATCCGGTGCTCCACCAGCGCCTGCAGCGCACGGCGCGCGGGCTGGTCGGACGCGGTGCGCCACTCGTCGGCCAGCGGGTCGATCCCGAGCACGGCCACCATCGCGGAGACGTCGGCGCGCAGCGACGCGGCCTCCTGGAGGTCGCCGGCGTCGAGGGCGGCGTTGCCCGCGCGGACGGCGTCGTGCAGCACGGCGAGCGCCTGCGGGACGCTGAGGTCGTCGTCCATCGCCTCGGCGAACTCCTGCGGCACGGCCGCGGGCGAGCCGTCGGCCGCCGCGGGCGCGGCCTGGAATCGCGTGCCGGCGAGGCGGCGCGCGCTGCGGTCGAGGAACGTCTCGATGCGGTCGAGCGCGGCCTCGGCCTCGGCGAGGGCCCCGTCGTGGAACTCGAGGGTCGAGCGGTAGTGCGCGGAGCCGAGGAAGTAGCGGACCACGACCGGCCGCGCGGAGGCGAGCAGGTCGGCGGCGAAGAGCGAGTTGCCGAGCGACTTGCTCATCTTCTGGCCGGCCACGGCGACGAGGCCGTTGTGCAGCCAGTACCGGGCGAACGGATCCCCCGCCGCCCGCGACTGCGCGAGCTCGTTCTCGTGGTGCGGGAAGCGCAGGTCGAGACCGCCGCCGTGGATGTCGAACTCGGCGCCGAGGTAGCGCGTGGACATGGCGGAGCACTCGATGTGCCACCCGGGGCGGCCGGCTCCCCACGGGGACGGCCAGGACGCGCTCGCGGGCTCGCCGGGCTTCGCGCCCTTCCAGAGGGCGAAGTCGCGCACGTCGCGCTTGGCGCGCGGATCGGCGTCGGCGGCGGCCTCCATGTCGGCGGCGCGCTGCCGCGTGAGCTCGCCGTACTCGGGCCAGGACGCGGTGTCGAAGTAGACGTCGCCGGATCCGTCGTCGGCCGCGTACGCGTGGCCGCGCTCGACGAGCCGCCGGATGATCTCCTGCATCTCGCCGATGCTCGCGGTCGCGCGCGGCTCGTAGCTGGGCGGGAGGATCCCGAGGGCCGCGTACGCGCGCGAGAACTCGAGCTCGACGCGGTAGGCGAGCGCCCACCACTCCTCGGTGCCGCCGGCCTCCTGACCCCGACGGGCGTTGTCGATGACCTTGTCGTCGATGTCGGTGACGTTGCGCACGAGCGTGACGTCGAGCCCGCGGTACGCGAGCCAGCGGCGCAGCTGGTCGTACGCCAGCGCGCTCCGGAGGTGGCCGATGTGCGGCGCGGACTGCACCGTGGGACCGCAGACGTAGATGCCGACCCTGCCGTCGACGAGCGGCACGAAGTCCCGCAGGGACTGCGTCCGGGAGTCATGGAGGCGCAGGGTCACACACAGATCCTAGTCAGCGCGCATCCGCGGCCCCGTCGGATGACGGGCCGGGACGGCGCGGGACGGCCGCCGCGACGGCGCGGTCAGACGCGCTCGACGAGGGCCGTCGCGACCGCCGCGACGCCGTCGCCGCGCCCCGTGAAGCCGAGGCCGTCCGTGGTGGTGCCGGCCAGCGAGACGGGCGCGCCCACGGCGGCCGAGAGGATCCGCTCCGCCTCGGCCCGCCGCGGCGACAGCTTCGGGCGGACGGCCATGACCTGCACGGCGACGTTGACGACACGGTAGCCCGCGCCGCGCACGAGCTCCGCGGTCCGTCGCAGGAAGACCTCGCCGTGCGCGCCGTCGAGCTCGGGGTCGTCGGTGCCGAAGATCCCGCCGATGTCGCCGAGGCCCGCGGCGGAGAGGAGCGCGTCGCACATCGCGTGGCTCACCGCGTCGCCGTCGCTGTGGCCCGCGAGCCCGGCCTCGCCCGGCCAGTGCAGGCCGGCGAGCCAGAGCGGCTGCGTGGCGTCGACCGCGTGGACGTCCGTGCCGATGCCCGAGCGGAGGCGGGAGGCGGCGGATCCCGCGCCCGCGTCCCTGGCGACGAGCTCCTCGGCGCGGCGGAGGTCCCACGCGGTGGTGACCTTGAAGGCGAGCGCGTCGCCGGGGATCACGCGGACGCGGCCGCCCGACGCCTGGAAGAGGGCCGCGTCGTCCGTGTGCTCGGCGCCGGCCCGCTCGTACGCGGCGTCGAGGGCGGCCCGCGGGAAGCCCTGCGGGGTCTGGACCCCGACGAGGTCGCTGCGGTCGACGGTGCCGAGGCACTCCCCCGCCGGATCCACGCGCTTGACGGTGTCGGTGACGGGCAGGCCGGGGACGACGCCGGCGCCCTCCGCGCGGACGGCGTGCGCCACGGCGGCGAAGAGGGCGGTGGGGGTGAGCGCGCGGGCGGCGTCGTGCACGAGGACCGTGTCGACGGATCCGGCGAGCGCGGCGAGGCCCGCCCTCACGGATCCCTGCCGGGTCGCTCCCCCGACCACGACCGCGACCGATGCGCGTGCCACGCCCGCGACGGCGTCGACGACCGCGGTCGTCTCGGCCAGGTGCGTGTCGGGCGCGACGACGACGACGTGCGCCTCCTCCGCGAGCCCGAGCGCCGCGGACAGGGAGCGGGCGAGCAGCGTGGCGCCGCCGACCTCGACGAGCGCCTTCGGGATCCCCGCGCCCAGGCGCGTGCCGCTGCCCGCGGCCACGACGACGACGCCGAGCCGCGGCCCGTCCGCCGCGCCGTCCGGGATCGCGCGGGAGGACGGGGCGACGGGGTCGTGGCTCATGCGGTCAGGCTACCGGCAGCGACGCGCGCCGACGCCGCGCGGGTCAGGAGGCGAGGACCTCGTCGAGCAGCGTGGACGCGTGCTCCTCGTCCGTCTTCTCCGCGAGGGCGAGCTCGCCCACGAGGATGCCGCGGGCCTTCTGCAGCATGCTCTTCTCGCCGGCGGACAGGCCGCGGTCCTGGTTGCGGCGCCACAGGTCGCGCACGACCTCGGCCACCTTCAGCACGTCGCCCGACGCGAGCTTCTCGAGGTTCGCCTTGTAGCGCCTCGACCAGTTCGTGGGCTCCTCGGTGAACTCGGCGCGCAGGACCGCGAACACGCTCTCGACGCCCTCGCGCCCGATGACGTCGCGGACGCCGACCATGTCGACGTTCTCCGCGGGCACCTCGATCTGCAGCCCGCCCTGGTTGACGTCGAGCTTGAGGTAGAGCTTCTCCTCGCCCCGGATGACGCGCTTCTTCACCTCGATGATGGTCGCGGCACCGTGATGCGGGTACACGACGGTCTCGCCGACCTCGAAGAGCATGGGTTCCCCGTTCTATGGACGTGATCTCCAGGATACCAGCCGGGTCCCGCGCGCTCCCGGGCGGCCGGGCGCCACGTGATCCCGTAGGCTGAGCGGGTCAGCTGATCCAGCGCGGACGCCTCCGGACGCCCCGGCGCCGGCCCGCGCGACAACCGGAGGGTCCCGTGAGAGCGCGTACCGCATCGTCCATCGTCCTCGCGGCCCTGATCGCGGTCGGCACGTCGTCGTGCACATTCATCACGCCCCAGGCCACGCAGATCTCCTACTTCCCGAGCGACGGCTTCGACGCCACGGTCGGCGACGTCGAGGTGCGGAACGCCATCCTCCTCACCGACGGCGACTCGGCGGCCGGCGCGAGCCTGGTCGTCACGCTCGTCAACAACTCCGGCGCCAGCCAGCGCGTCGCGTTCCAGCACGAGCTCACCGAGGGCAGCGCGGACCGCGAGACGCGCACCGTCACGGCGGCCCCCGGCCTCACCAAGTTCGGCGCCGAGGACTCCCAGCGCATCACCTTCGACTCGGTCGACCCGACGCCGGGCTCGCTCACCAAGATCTACATCCAGTACGGCGACGCCGAGGGCGTCGAGATGGACGTCCCCGTGCTCAACGGCGACCAGGAGACCTACACGAACCTGGTCCCCGGCGAGACCGGCTCCACCCCGGACACCACCGTCACCACGACCCCCGGCACGACCGAGGGCGACGAGGGCCTCGGGGACAGCACGAACTAGCCCGCCGGTCCCGCTCGCGGCCCGCACGACGAAGGCCCCGCCCCTCAGGGGGGCGGGGCCTTCGTCGTGCGGGCCGTCAGGCGGCCTACGCCTCGAAGCGGTAGCCCAGCCCGCGGACGGTGACGAGGAGCACGGGGTCGGACGGCTCGCGCTCGATCTTGGAGCGGATCCGCTTGATGTGCACGTCGAGCGTCTTGGTGTCGCCGAAGTAGTCGGAACCCCACACCCGGTCGATGAGCTGGCCGCGCGTGAGCACGCGCCCCGCGTTCCGGAGCAGGAGCTCGAGCAGCTCGAACTCCTTGAGCGGCATGGCGATCTCGCGGCCGTCGACCTCGACCGTGTGCCGCTCGACGTCCATGCGCACGGCGCCGACCTCGAGCACGTTGAGCGGCTCGTCGTCGACCTCCACGCGGCGGCGCAGCACCGCGCGGATCCGCGCCAGCAGCTCGCGCGTCGAGTACGGCTTCGTCACGTAGTCGTCGGCGCCGAGCTCGAGGCCCACCACGATGTCCACCTCGGAGTCCTTGGCGGTCAGCATGATGATCGGCACGGCCGAGCGCGTGCGGATCTCCCGGCACACCTCCGTGCCGGGGAGGCCCGGGAGCATGAGGTCGAGCAGGATCAGGTCGGCGCCGTCCCTGTCGAACGCGGCCACCGCGGCGGGACCGTCCTCGACGACGTCGACCTCGTAGCCCTCGCGCTGGAGCAGGAAGGCGAGCGGCTCGCTGAGCGACGCCTCGTCCTCGACGAGCATGATGCGTGTCACGTGGGTTCTCCGATGTCCGTACCGGCGAGCGCCGGCGTCTGCGATGCCTCGGGGAGGCGGATGGTGAAGGTGCTGCCGCGGCCGGGTCGGGACCAGACGCGCACGTCGCCGCCATGATTCTGCACGACGTGCTTGACGATGCTGAGCCCGAGTCCCGTGCCCCCGGTGTCGCGGGCGCGGGCCTGGTCGACGCGGAAGAAGCGCTCGAAGATCCGGCCCTGCTCGTCCTCCGGGATGCCGATGCCCTGGTCGGTGACCACGACCTCGACGGCCCCGTCGTCGACCATGACGCCGATGCCGACCCGCGATCCGTCCGGCGAGTAGTTGACCGCGTTGCTCAGCAGGTTGTGCACGGCGACCACGAGGAGGGCCTCGTCGCCGTACACGGTCGAGCGCGACCGCTTGCCGCGGGCGAGCTCGATGCCGCGGAGCTCCGCGCCGAGGCGCACCTGGTCGAGCGCGACGCTGATCACGTGGTCGACGTCGACCGGCTCCGCCTTCTCGAGCGCGTTCGACGCCTCGAGCCGCGACAGCTCGATGATCTCCTGCGTGATGCGCGCGAGCCGGGCCGACTCCGTGGTCAGCCGGGCGGCGAACCGCCGCACCTGGACGGCGTCGTCGGCGCACGAGTCGAGCGCCTCCGCGAGGAGGCCGACCGCGCCGATGGGGGTCTTCAGCTCGTGGCTGATGTTGGCCACGAAGTCGCGCCGCACCTGGTCGAGGCGGTGGGACTCGGTGCGGTCCTGCGCGAGCAGGAGCACGTAGCGGGTGCCGAGGCGGGCGACGCGCGCGTGCATCTGGAACTCGGCGGCGCCGAACGGGCCGCGCGCGAGCGAGACCTCCTCGGCCAGCGGCTCGCCGGATCGACGCACGCGGTCGACCATCGCGACGAGCTCCGGGTGCACCAGCGCCTGGTGGAACACGAGCCCGGAGGAGATGGCGCCGGGCGAGGCCTTCATCACGTTGTTGGAGGGATCCAGCACGATGCCGGCCGACTCGAGCGCCTCGAGCACCTGGTCCACGCCGTCGGGGACGACCGGGTTCGTGATCTCGACGGCGCGGTCGCCGCGGTCCGCCGCGTGGTGCAGCAGCCACACGAATCCCGCGCCGACCGCCAGACCGATGAGGAGGCAGACGAGCACCAACGCACCGGTGTCCATGCGCCCACACTAGGAGACCGCGTCGGGCCGTCCCGGCCGCATGTCCCCGCCATCCGGGCTGCGAGGCCGCGAATTCAGCTCGACGGCACCGTGCGTTAACCTCGCATGACCAGAGTCGGAGGATGTGGGCCCGTCACCCGGGGCCCGCCGTGCCCGAGAACCACCCCGCCCCTCGCAGCGGGGCGGCCTGAAAGGACGTCCCCCCATGCGCGAAGTGTTCCAGCAGGAGCTCCACGAGGTCCAGGAGCGTCTCATCGAGATCTCCGCGCTCGTCGCCATCTCCATCGAGAACGCCACCCGCGCGTTCAACGAGTCGAACGTCAGCCTCGCCGAGACCGTCATCGAGCAGGACCGCCGCATCGACGAGCTCGCCACGAGCCTCGACGAGCTCGCGATCAACATCCTCGCCCGCCAGCAGCCGGTCGCCCGCGACCTGCGCATCGTCGTGAGCGCGCTCCGCATCAGCGCGTCGCTCGAGCGCATGGGCGACCTCGCCGAGCACATCGCGCAGCTGTCGCGCTACCGCTTCCCGGACAAGGTGGTCCCGAAGTCGCTGCGGCCCACCTTCCTCGAGCTCGGCCAGCTCGACGTGGCCATCGCCCGCAAGCTCACGGACCTCCTCACCACCGAGGACCCGAAGCTCGCCGAGGAGATCCGCAACGACGATGACCGCATCGACGAGCTGCACCTCAGCGTCTTCGACAAGGTGCTCGGCGAGACCTGGAAGGGCGCGGCCGTCGACACGGTCGACTCCACGCTCGCCAGCCGCTACCACGAACGCTTCGCCGACCACGCGGTGTCCATCGCGAAGACCGTGCAGTACCTCGCGACCGGCGACTGGGTGCAGGCCGACGCCTGATCCGCGTCCGCCGGCCGCGCGCCGGCCCGCCGCACCGCGGTGACATGACGAGAGCCCGACCGGATGATCCGGTCGGGCTCTCGTCGTGCGTGCGGGTGGCGCTACTTCTTGCTGCCCTGCGCGGCCACGGCCGCGGCTCCGGCGGCGGCCGCCTCCGGGTCGAGGTACTCGCCGCCGGGGACGATCGGGCGGAAGTCCTCGTCGAGGCGGTAGACGAGCGGGATGCCGGTCGGGATGTTGAGCTCGGCGATGTCCGAGTCGGAGATCCCGTCGAGGTGCTTCACGAGCGCGCGGAGCGAGTTGCCGTGCGCCGTGACGAGCACGGTGCGGCCGGAGGCGAGGTCGGGCTGGATGTCGGACTCCCAGTAGGGCAGCATCCGCTCGATGACGTCCTTGAGGCACTCCGTGCGGGGCAGGGCGTCGCCGAGGTCCGCGTAGCGGGGGTCGCGCGACTGCGAGTACTCGTCGTCGTCGTCGATGGGGGGCGGCGGCACGTCGAACGAGCGGCGCCACGTGGCGAACTGCTCGGGGCCGTACTCGGCGAGGGTCTGCGCCTTGTCCTTGCCCTGGAGCGCGCCGTAGTGGCGCTCGTTGAGGCGCCAGGTGCGCTGGACGGGGATCCACGAGCGGCCGGCTCGCTTGAGCGCGATGTTGGCGGTGTCGATGGCGCGGATGAGGACGGAGGTGTGCAGCACGTCGGGGAGGATGCCGGACTCGGCGAGGAGCTCGCCGGCGCGCTGGCCCTCCGCGACGCCCTGCTCGCTCAGCTCGACGTCCACCCATCCGGTGAACAGGTTCTTCTGGTTCCAGTCGCTGTTGCCGTGACGCAGCAGCACGAGGGTGCGGGGTTCAGCCATGCGGCCAGCCTATCGAGCGATGGGAGACTGGACCCATGCCGGGCGCCGCCTCCCCCGTCGGCTCCGTGACCCGCGGGACGACCAACACGAACCGCCTCCGGCGCGTCGACAGGTGGATCACGACCCTCGGCTCCCTGCGCACCGCCCCGGACCCGCTCGTCGTCGACCTCGGCTACGGCGCCAGCGGGATCACGGCGCTCGAGATGCACCGGAGGCTGCGCGCGACGCGGCCGGACGTGCGGGTCGTGGGCATCGAGATCGAGCCGGGCCGCGTGGCGCGGGCCCGCGAGCAGCTCGCGGCGTGGCCGGACGCGGAGGCCCGGGAGCGCGTGTCGTTCGTCCGCGGCGGGTTCGAGGTGCCGCTGCCCGGCGGCGAGCGGCCGAACGTGATCCGCGCGTTCAACGTGCTGCGGCAGTACGACGAGGCCGAGGTGCCCGCCGCGTGGGCGCGCATGGCCGCGCGGCTCGCCCCCGGCGGATCCGTCGTGGAGGGCACGTGCGACGAGATCGGCCGGGTCGCGAGCTGGGTCGACGTGCGCGCGGACGGCCCGCGCAGCCTCACGATCTCGCTGCGGCTCGCGGGGCTGGAGCTGCCGTCGATCGTGGCCGAGCGGCTGCCGAAGGCGCTCATCCACCGCAACGTGCCCGGCGAGCGCGTGCACGAGGTGCTCGCCCTGCTCGACCGCAGCTGGATCCTCAGCGCCCCGCTCGGCGTGTACGGCCCGCGGCAGCAGTGGCTGGGCGCGGTCGCCCGGATGCGCGACGCGGGCGTCCCCGTCGAGGGCGGCCACGCGCGCTGGCGGCTCGGCGAGCTGACCGTGCCGTGGTCCGCGGTCGCGCCGGCCTAGACCTCCGGCAGCGCCCCGCGCGCGGTCGCGGCGTCGACGCCCGCGGCCACCTGCAGGTCGACGAGCAGCGGCCGCAGCAGCATGACGAGCATGACCTCGCCGACGGGGGCGCCGGGGATGAGCTCGCGCGGATCCAGCCGCACGGCCACGAGCACGAGGTTCTGCTGGGCGAGCGGCACGGCCGACGGATCCGACAGGCTCTGGCCGAGGAGGTTCACGCCGTTCGAGACGGTCGCGAGGAGCTCGGCGAGCACCGGCCGCCGGACGCCGTCGACCACCAGGAAGTCGATGCGGCGCGAGATCACGCGCAGGTTCCGCACCGCGAGGTCCATGCCGTCGAGCACGCGCCGCTGGGCGCGCAGCTCCGGCAGGTGCCGGCGGAGGAACGGGGAGATGCGCGCGATGGAGAGGGCCGAGTCGGCCGCGGCGCTCCACGCGTCGATGAGCGGCTGCGTGCGCCGGAGCCGGTCGAGCGCGCGGTCGGCCGCGGTCGCGTCGCCGAGCCGCAGCGCCGTGACGAGCGAGGCGAGCGCGTAGGAGCACTCGGAGAACACGCGGCGGGCCTCGCGCAGGGCCTGCCGCCGGGGATCCCGCGGGATGAGCGCCGTCGCGAGGAGCGCCACCGCGCCGCCGACGAGCCCGTCGACGCTGCGCACGAAGACGCCGCCCGGCGGCGCGGGCAGCAGCGCGACGAGCACGGCCTGCACGCCGGCCGCCACGGCGAACGCGGCGTTCGACGACAGGAGCCGCGCCACCAGCAGCGTCGCCAGGATGATGACGAACAGCTGCCAGGCACCGCGGCCGATGCCGAGCAGCAGCACCTCGCTGAGCGTGATCCCGACGGTCATGCCGATCGCGGTCTCCAGCACGCGCACGGGCCGCGCGTCGCGGACGAAGCCGAGGCTCGTGATGGTCACGGTCGTCGCGAGCAGGGGGGTGTCGTGGCCGAGCACGTGGTGCGCGAAGGCCCAGCCGCCGGTGGCCGCGACGGCGATCTGCAGGGCGGCGGGCGTGGATCCCCAGAGGCGCAGGAGCGCGGCGCGCGGATCCGCCCGGTGCCTCAGGGTGCGGGCGGCACGGGCCGACCGCTCCCGCGCGCGCTCAGCGGCGGACCGCACCGAGCCGGGGCAGGCGGGGGACGTCGGCGGAGCGGCCGGCGTCGGTGGGCACGATGACGTCCTGCGCCGCCTGCACGCGCACGTCGTCGGCGACGACCTCGAGCTGGAGGGCGGGATCGACGTTGCGGCGGACGACCGCGAGCGCGACCGGCCCGAGCTCATGGTGCAGCGCGCTCGACGTGACGGCCCCGACCACCTCGCCCGCGGTGCCGTCGGTGGCGGCGGGGAGCCGCACCTCGGATCCCGCGCCCGGCAGCACCGCGTCGGATCCGTCGAGCTGCAGCAGCACGAGGCGGCGCGGCGGCCGCCCGAGGTTGTGGACCTTGGCGACCGTCTCCTGGCCGCGGTAGCAGCCCTTGCTGAGGTGCACGGCGCTCCGCAGCCAGTCGAGCTCGTGCGGGATGGTGCGGTCGTCGACCTCGGTGGCGAAGCGCGGGCGCCACGCGGCGATCCGCAGCGCCTCGGCCGCGAGGACGCCCGCGACGGGCAGGTCGCCGGACGCAGCCCGCGCGACGACGCCCGGCAGCTCGGACCGCGGCACGAGGCGCTCGCTCCAGGTCCAGCCCTCGCCCGGGTGCGGCGCGGCGGCCGCGTACTGGTAGCCGCCTGCGACGACGTGCGTCCACGGGTCCCGCCAGACGAGCGGGAGGCCCGCGGGGGCTGCGACGGGGAGGTCGGGCTCGCCCAGCGTGCCGATCACGGCGAGCTCGGCCGTGCGGTCGGCGGGCTCGACCCGCAGCATGAAGCGCATGCGCTGCAGGTACGCGAGCAGCGACCCCGCGTCCCCGGCGCCGAGCAGGAGCCACGTGGTGACGCCGTCGTCGAGGACCCCGACCGCGTGCTCGAGGCGGCCGTTCTGGTCGAGGAAGAGGGTCTCGGCCGAGTCGCCGGGCGCGAGGCCGCGGATCGACTGGCTGGTGATGGAGTCCAGCCAGGTGAGCCGGTCCTCCCCCGTGACGGACAGGACGGCGCGGTGCGAGAGGTCGACGACGGCGGTGCCCGCGGCGAGCGCGCGCTGCTCGGCCACGAGGGACCCGAGGTGCGCGGGCACCCCGGCGTCCGGCCCGTCGGCGACGACGGCGCCGGGCAGGTCGAGGAAGGGCGAGCGGTCGACGGCGGGATCCGGGTCAGTCGACATGCGACACCCGCCCGGAGGCGTGCGTGCGCAGCGGCTGGCCGAGCGCCGCGATGTCCCACGCCCACAGCAGGTCGCGTTCGACGAGCCCATAGAGCCGCGTCGCGCCCGTGTAGGCCTTGGCGCCCTCGGTGCGCAGCACCGCGTCGGTCGCGAGGTCGATGCGGGCGCTCTTGACCTGGCCGACGTAGAGCTCGCTGACGCCGCCCGGGTGGACGAGCGCGACCTCGACGTCGAATCCGCCGTCGGCGTTGCGCAGCGTCTCGACCTCGTCGGCCGTCGTGAAGGGACGCTCCCCGGTGGGCGGCAGCATCGCCGGGCCCGGGTCGCCGTCGGTGACGCGGCGTCGCAGCCGCCAGTAGCCGGTCTCGGTGACGAAGGGGACGGGCCCGTCGTCACCCTCGACCCAGGCGTACGAGGAGTAGTTGAGGTGCGGCAGGCCGTCGTGGCTGAAGCTGATGCGCTGGCCGAACTCGCGGCGGACGACCTCGTCGCCGATCGCGTACTCGACGACGCCCGAGCCCTCCCAGACGCCGAGGAGCCAGGACAGCGGGACGAGCTCGGCGGGGAGGCCGGTCGGGATCTCGATCATGCGGCGCGCGGTCAGCGCTGGCCGCGGAAGAGGTTGTAGACCACGACGAGCGACACCCAGCCGATGGAGAGGCTCGCCAGGACCAGCAGTCCGGTGAAGAAGAGTTCCAGAGCAAGCAGCGACGACATGGCCTCAATCTACCCCACGGGCGGCCGGATCCGACCGGGCGGGCTAGGCGGCGATCGGCACCAGCAGCACGACGGCCGTGGCTGCGGCGAGCACGAGGACGGCGCCGACCACGCTGCCGACGGCGCGGTCCACGAAGCCGGTCTTGCGGGGCAGCGCCAGCTGGATCACGAAGGTCGCGATGACGCACGTGGCGAGCACGAGCGGGAACCACCGCGGGGCCGCGTCGGGACCGACCGCGACCGCCACCACGACCGCGCCGACGGCGGCGGCCAGCCAGACGGGGACGAGGCTGCGCAAGGGGGAGGTCACCCTGCAATCCTGCCCCACGTATCATGGGGGGAATTCATCCATGGAGGATCCCTGTGGCCCAGCTGTTGATCCTGACCTCGTCCGCGGACACCGACGTGCTCCCGGCACTCGGGCTCCTCAGCCACCGCACCCGGCACATCCAGGCGGATGCGTCGAGCCTGGTGAACGCCCCCGCGGCCGACCTCGTGCTCGTCGACGCCCGACGCGACCTCGCCAGCGCGAAGTCGCTCTGCAAGATCCTCACGACCACGGGCGGCGGCACGCCGCTCATCCTCGTGCTCACCGAGGGCGGCCTCACCGCGGTCAGCGCGGACTGGGGCGCCACCGACGTGATCCTCGACTCCGCCGGCCCCGCCGAGGTCGACGCGCGCGTGCGCCTCGTCATCGGCCGCGCGGCGCTGGAGCACACGGGCAGCAAGATCCAGGCGTCCGGCGTCGTCATCGACGAGGCCAGCTACTCGGCCAAGGTGCACGGCAAGCCCCTCGACCTCACGTTCAAGGAGTTCGAGCTGCTCCGCTTCTTCGCGAGCCATCCGTCGCGGGTCTTCACGCGCGAGCAGCTGCTCAGCGAGGTGTGGGGCTACGACTACTTCGGCGGCACGCGCACGGTCGACGTGCACGTGCGGCGCCTGCGCGCGAAGCTCGGCGACCTCGAGTCGCTCATCGGCACGGTGCGCAACGTCGGCTACCGCTTCAACGTCTACGAGGAGGACAGTGAGCGCGTTCCCGCCCCCGCCGACCCCGGCGCCTGACGCCCCGCGCGTCGCCCGCGTCGACCCGACCCCCGACGCCGTCCGCGGCGTCCTCGCGCTCGGCGACCTGGCCCGCGAGGCCGACGGCGTCGGCCCGTTCAACGAGCAGACCCGCCTCACGCTCGGCGCCGACGGCGGACCCGCCCTCCTCGCCGCGCCGGGGACGGACGACCGCCCCGTCGGCGCAGCCGTCGTCGCGCGCGGGGACGCCGGGATCGAGGCCGAGCTCGTCGTGGATCCGACCCACCGCGGCCGGGGCGTCGGCCGCGCGCTCCTCGACGCCGTGCTCGCGGAGGCCGCGGGATCCCCCGTCTCCGTCTGGGCGCACGGTGACCACCCGGGCGCGCGTGGCCTCGCCGCCGCGACCGGGCTCGACCGGGCCCGCGAGCTCCTGCAGCTGCGCGCGTCGGTCGCGGAGGCGCGCGCCGGCCTCGGCGAGCGCCCGATGCCCGCGGGCCTCGCGCTCTCCTCCTTCACGGCGGAGGACGCCGACGACTGGGTCGCGCTCAACGCGCGCGCCTTCGCCAGCCACCCCGAGCAGGGCCGCATGACGCGCGGCGACCTCGACGACCGCGTCGCCGAGCCCTGGTTCGACGCCTCCCTGCTGCTCCTCGCCCGCGACGCGGACGGCCGGCTGGCCGGCTTCCACTGGCTCAAGGCGGAGGACGGCGAGGCGGAGGTCTACGTGCTGGGAGTGGACCCGGACCGCGCGGCCCGCGGGCTCGGATCCGCGCTCCTCGCCGCCGGCCTCGACCTGCTCGCCGCGCGCGGCCTCGAGGAGGTCGACCTCTACGTCGAGGCGGACAACGCGCCCGCCCTCGCGCTGTACCGCAGGGCCGCCTTCCGCGACGCCGCACTCGACGTCCAGTACCGCAGCGCCTGATCCCCGCGCCTCCCCCGGCGCGCCCCCGATGCGGTTCACCGTGCGTTCACCTGCCGGAGTCCGGAGCGCGCACCGCGATGCCATGATGGGCGGATGGACAGCGAGACGTACATCGGCGATGCGAAGGCGGTCGCCGAATCCCTGGACGACTTCGACGAGGACGAGATCCTGGAGGACGACGGGACCCTCCCCGAGGGGCGCTTCCTCGACCGCGAGCTGAGCTGGCTGGCCTTCAACCGCCGCGTGCTGGAGCTCGCCGAGGACCCGGAGCTGCCGGTCCTCGAGCGCGCCAACTTCCTCGCCATCTTCGCGAGCAACCTCGACGAGTTCTTCATGGTGCGCGTCGCCGGCCTCAAGCGCCGCATCGCGACGGGCCTCGCCGTCCCCACCAACATCGGCCGCACCCCCGCCGAGGTGCTCTCCGCCATCAACGAGACCGCGTACCGGCTCCAGGTGCGTCACGCGGCCGCCTTCAACGACAGCGTCCGGCCGGCCCTCGAGGAGCACGGCATCCGCATCGTGCGCTGGGACTCGCTCGACGAGGCGCAGCAGGACCGCCTGCACGAGCTGTTCTCCGAGCAGGTCTTCCCCGTGCTCATGCCGCTCGCGGTGGATCCGGCGCACCCGTTCCCCTACATCTCCGGCCTGTCGCTCAACCTCTCGGTGCGCATCCGCAACCCGAAGACGAACCGCCAGGAGTTCGCGCGCATCAAGGTGCCGCAGATGCTGCCGCGCTTCATGCCGCTCACGCCGGACACCCGCTCGGGCCCCATCGACTTCATCGCGCTCGAGGATCTCATCGCGAACCAGCTCGAGACGCTGTTCCCGGGCATGGAGATCGTCGAGCACCACGTCTTCCGCGTCACGCGCAACGAGGACGTGCAGATCGAGGAGGACGAGACCGAGAACCTCATCCAGGCCCTCGAGAAGGAGCTGCTGCGGCGCCGGTTCGGCCCGCCCATCCGCCTCGAGATCTCGGACGACATGGACGCCGTCACGCTCGACCTCCTCATGCGCGAGCTCGACATCACCGAGCAGGAGGTGTTCACGCTGCCGTCCCCCCTCGACCTCGGCGGCCTGTTCGACCTCGCCAAGCTCGACCGCCCGGCGCTGCACTACCCGAACAACGTGCCCACCACGGCCGTCGCGCTGAAGCCGGCCGAGGACAACTCGCGCGCCGACATCTTCCGCTCCATCGCGCAGCAGGACATCCTGCTGCACCACCCCTACGAGTCGTTCACCACGAGCGTGCAGGCGTTCCTCGAGCAGGCGGCGGCGGACCCCCACGTGCTCGCCATCAAGCAGACCCTCTACCGCACGAGCGGCGACAGCCCCATCGTCGAGGCGCTCATCGACGCGGCCGAGGCGGGCAAGCAGGTGCTCGCGCTGGTGGAGATCAAGGCCCGGTTCGACGAGCAGGCCAACATCACGTGGGCGCGCAAGCTCGAGAAGGCCGGCGTGCACGTGGTCTACGGCGTCGCGGGCCTCAAGACCCACTGCAAGCTCGCGCTCGTCATCCGCCAGGAGAAGGGCGGGGTGCTCCGGCACTACAGCCACATCGGCACGGGCAACTACAACCCCAAGACGAGCCGCATCTACGAGGACCTCGGGCTCCTCACCGCGGACGACGTGGTGGGCAAGGACCTCACGCGCCTGTTCAACGAGCTCTCCGGCTACGGCATCGAGAAGAAGTTCAAGCGCCTGCTCGTCGCGCCGCTGCACCTGCGGAAGGGCCTGCTCAAGCGCATCGCCGTGGAGACGCAGAACGCGCTCGACGGCAAGCCGAGCGGCATCCGCATCAAGGTCAACTCCATCGTCGACGAGAAGATCATCGACGCGCTGTACCGGGCCAGCAACGCGGGCGTGCCGGTGCAGGTCTGGGTGCGCGGCATCTGCTCGCTCACGCCGGGGCAGCCGGGGCTCAGCGAGAACATCGAGGTGCGGTCGATCCTCGGCCGCTACCTCGAGCACAGCCGCGTGTTCTCGTTCGTCAACGACGGCGACCAGGCCACCTACATCGGCAGCGCCGACATGATGCACCGCAACCTCGACCGCCGCGTCGAGGCCCTGGTGCGCCTCGTCGATCCCGCGCACCTGCAGGAGATCGAGGACCTGTTCGACCGCGCCATGGCCGACACCACCTCCGCCTGGGTCCTCGACTCCGACGGCGAGTGGACGCGCCGCAACAAGGGCGCCGACGGCACCACGCTGGAGGACCTGCAGACCGCGGTGATGGGCATCGTGGCCAAGCGCAAGCGGCGCGTGCTCCGCTGAGCGCTGCTCCGCTGGGCGCGGCTCCGCTGGGCGCGGCTCCGTTGGGCGCCGACCCCGCTAGCGTGGGGGACGTGCCCCCCTCCCCCTCCGTCTTCGCCGCAGGCGCCGTCGTCTGGCACGTGGTCGAGGGCCGGATCCGGGTGCTCATCATCCACCGCACGCGCCGCCGCGACACCTCCCTGCCCAAGGGCAAGGTGGATCCCGGCGAGACTCTCCCGCAGACCGCCGTCCGCGAGGTGCACGAGGAGACCGGCCTCCGGGTCGCGCTCGGCGTGCCCCTCGGCGCCATCGAGTACGGCATCTCCGGAGGTCGCCGGAAGTCGGTGAGCTACTGGGCCGCCGAGGCCACGGACGCCATGGTCGAGGCGGGCCGCTTCGAGCCCGACGACGAGGTCGAGAGCGTCGAGTGGGTCTCGATCCCCAACGCCCGCAAGCGCCTCGACTACCCGGGCGAGGTGCAGATCCTCGACCTGTTCGCCGGGCTCGTGGAGACGGGCTCGCACCGGTCGTTCGCCCTCATCGCGCTGCGCCACGGCCACGCCGTGCAGCCGTACGAGTGGGACGGGGCCGACGCGTCCCGGCCGCTCAGCGCGCGCGGACAGGGCGAGGCGCGGTCGATCGTGCCGACGCTGCTGGCGTTCGGGCCGCGCGTGGTCACGAGCAGCACGGCCGAGCGCTGCCTGCAGACGGTCGCGCCCCTCGCCGAGGCCCTCGGCCGTCGCGTGAAGGAGGACGCCGGGATCAGCCAGGACGCGTACGAGACCGACGGCGGATCCGTGCGGGCCACCGTCGCGAAGCGCGTGCGCAAGGCCCGGAGCGCCGTGCTCTGCAGCCACAGCCCGGTGCTGCCGGAGATCCTGCACGAGATCGCCCTCGCCACCGAGACGCCGCGCGCGAGCCGCATGCCGCGGGCCGGGATGCTGTCGCCCGCCGAGTTCTCGGTGGTGCACCTGTCGGCGTCGGATCCGGAGGCCGGGATCCTCGCGGTCGAGACGTACGGGCCGTCGGCCTGACGCCGCCGCGGCCTCCTGTCGGCCCGCGCGCAGCCCGACCGACCACTGTGCGCCCGAGCGCCTGAGCCCGTGCCGATCCGCGTGGTCTGTTCACCTCCCGTTCACCGATATCCGCCGAGCCGGTCAAGAGCCCGACATAGCTTCTTCGAGGGGCGTGCACCTGCCCCCTCACAGCACGAAATACCCGGAAGGCTCCATCACGTGAAGATCTCGCGTCTCGGCAGCGCAGCAGCGCTCGCCGCCGTCACCGCCATCGCCCTCTCCTCCTGCGCCGCCAACGAGGCGCCCGCCGAGGGGGGCGACGCCTCGGCGTCCACCCTGTCCGGCTCGCTCAACGGCATCGGCGCCACCTCGCAGGGCTCCGCGCAGGAGGCCTGGAGCGCCGCGTTCCAGACCGCCAACCCCGACGTCACCGTCAGCTACGCCGGCGAGGGATCCGGCGCCGGGCGCGAGGCGTTCATGGCCGGCGGCCAGAACGCGAACTTCGCCGGCTCCGACCGCGCGCTCAAGACCGACGAGCTCACGGGCACGTTCGGCCAGTGCGCCGACGGCGTCAAGCCGATCGACATCCCGGCCTACATCTCCCCCATCGCCCTCATGTTCAAGATCGACGGCGTGACGGAGCTGCACCTCGACGCCGCCACCGCCGCGGGCATCTTCAAGGGCACCATCACGAAGTGGAACGACCCGGCCATCGTCGCGCTCAACCCCGACGCCACGATGCCCGACGCCGGCATCACCGCCGTGCACCGCTCGGACGACTCGGGCACCACCGAGAACTTCGCCAAGTACCTCAACACCACGGCGAAGGACGTCTGGGACGCCACGCCCGCGGGCGTCTGGCCCTACCAGGGCGGCGAGGCGGCCCAGGGCACGTCCGGCGTCGTCGACGCCATCACCGGCGGCACGAACATCATCGGCTACGCCGACGCGTCCAAGGCGGGCGACCTGGGCGTCGCGAAGATCAAGGTCGGCGACGAGTTCGTCGGCTTCTCGCCGGAGGCCGCCGCGGCCGTCGTCGAGGCGTCGCCCGAGGCCGAGGGCCGCGAGGCGAACGACGTCGTCTTCGACCTCGACTACTCCACCACCGAGTCCGGCGTGTACCCGATCGTCCTCGTCAGCTACCTCATCGCCTGCCAGGAGTACAAGGACCCGGCCGTCGGCGAGCTCGTCAAGGCCTACCTCGGCTACGTGACCAGCACCGAGGGCCAGCAGGTCGCCGCCGATAAGGCCGGCGCCGCGCCGCTGTCCGACACGGTCGCCGCGCAGGTCAAGACCGCGGTCGAGTCGATCAAGTAGCACCCGCCGTCCGCCCCCTGATCCGCGCCAGCGCGGGTCAGGGGGCGTCCCCACGGGCGGACCGCCGCCCGCAGCCCCACCATCCAGACCGTAGGGATCCCGACCCATGACGACCGCCGCCCCGCAGCCTCCCCAGGCTCCCGAGTCCGATCGGCCGCGCGACGTCGCCGCCGCCCCCGCCGCTCCCCGCAGCTCCCAGGACGCGAAGCCCAAGGCCCGCGTCGGCGACCGCGTCTTCTCCGGCCTCTCCCGGGGGTCCGGCACGCTCATCCTCGTGATCCTCGCGGCCGTCGCGCTGTTCCTCATCGTGCAGAGCATCCCGGCCCTCACGGCCCCGCCCGCCGAGATCTCCGGCGGGAGCGGCTTCTGGGCGTACGTCGGGCCGCTCATGTTCGGCACCGTCTACGCCGCGGCGCTCGCCATGCTCATGGCCGTCCCGGTCGCCATCGGCATCGCCCTCTTCATCTCGCACTACGCGCCCCGACGCCTCGCGCAGGGCCTGGGCTACATCATCGACCTGCTGGCCGCCGTGCCGTCGGTCGTCTTCGGCCTCTGGGGCATCACGGTCCTGGCGCGGTTCCTGCAGCCGTTCTACGCGTTCCTCACGGACGCGTTCGGCTGGTTCCCGCTCTTCGCCGGCCCCGTCTCCGGCACCGGCCGCACGATCTTCACGGTCGCCGTCGTGCTCGCCGTCATGATCCTGCCGATCGTCACCGCGCTCTGCCGCGAGGTCTTCCTCCAGACGCCGAAGCTGCACGAGGAGGCCGCGCTGGCCCTCGGCGCGACGCGCTGGGAGATGATCCAGACCGCGGTGCTGCCCTTCGGCCGCCCCGGCATCATCTCGGCATCCATGCTGGGCCTCGGTCGCGCCCTGGGCGAGACGATGGCGGTCGCGATCGTCCTCTCCCCCGCCGCGGTCGTGAACTTCGCGTGGTTCCAGTCGACGAACTCGAACACCATCGCCGCGAACATCGCGCTGAGCTTCCCCGAGGCGTACGGCCTCAAGATCAACGAGCTCATCGCCTCCGGCCTCATGCTCTTCGTCATCACGCTGGCCGTGAACATGCTCGCCCGCTACATCATCAGCCGCCGCAAGGCCTTCTCCGGAGCGAACTAATGGCGACGACCACCCCCTCCCGCACGCGGCCCGTCGCGAGCACCCTGCCCAACTCCCTCACCGCCGGGAAGCTGCACCGCTTCACGGCGCCGGCGATCTTCGTCGTGTCCTGGCTCGTGATGGCGGCCGTCTTCCTCGTGCTCGAGCTCGCGGGCGCCGCCGACGGCTTCAACATCGTCGGCACGGCCGTGTTCGGGACGCTCCTGTTCGGCATCGCGCTCTTCTGCATCTCGCTCGCCGTGGAGGGCGAGCGGAAGGCGAAGGACCGGGTCATCACGATCCTCGTCACGGTCGCGTTCGTGCTCGCGCTCATCCCGCTCGTCTCGCTCGTGTTCACGGCCGTCACGAACGGATCCGGCCGCTTCGACCCGCTGTTCTTCAACTCGAGCCTCCGCAACGTGGTGGGCGAGGGCGGCGGCGGCCTCCACGCGATCGTGGGCACGCTGATCGTGACCGCCATCGCCGCGGTGATCTCCATCCCCGTGGGCCTCATGGCGGCCATCTACCTCGTCGAGTACGGCCGCGGCCGCCTGGCCCGCGCCATCACGTTCTTCGTCGACGTCATGACGGGCATCCCGTCCATCGTCGCGGGCCTCTTCGCCTACGCCCTGCTCGTGATCTTCCTCGGCCCGGGCATCCGCCTCGGCTTCGGCGGCGCGCTCGCGCTCTCCGTGCTGATGATCCCCGTCGTCGTGCGCAGCGCCGAGGAGATGCTGAAGCTGGTGCCGAACGAGCTCCGCGAGGCGTCCTACGCGCTCGGCGTGCCGAAGTGGCTGACGATCGTGAAGATCGTGCTGCCGACGTCGCTCGCCGGCATCGTCACGGGCGTGATGCTCGCGATCGCCCGCGTCATCGGCGAGACGGCGCCGCTGCTCATCGTCGCCGGCTTCACGCAGAGCATGAACTACAACCCCTTCAAGGACCAGATGATGACCCTGCCGGTGTTCGTCTTCCGGCAGTACGCCGACCAGGGCAGCGACGCGTTCGCCTACGTGGACCGCGCGTGGACCGGCGCGCTCGTGCTGATCCTCATCGTCATGGTGCTGAACATCATCGCCCGGCTCATCGCCCGCATCTTCGCCCCCAAGCTCGGCCGCTAGCGCCCGCTCCCCCGGCCACGAACCCGAACGGTTAGGAACACCCCTTGTCCAAGAGCATCGAAGTCAACGACCTGAACGTCTACTACGGCAAGTTCAAGGCGGTCGAGGACGTCAACCTGCGGATCGAGCCGCGCACCGTCACCGCCTTCATCGGCCCGTCCGGCTGCGGCAAGTCGACCTTCCTCCGCACGCTCAACCGCATGCACGAGGTGATCCCCGGCGCGTACGTGGAGGGCGAGGTGCTGGTCGACGGCAACGACCTCTACGGCCCCGGCGTCGACCCGGTGCTCGTGCGCCGCCAGGTCGGCATGGTCTTCCAGCGGCCGAACCCCTTCCCCACCATGTCGATCCGCGACAACGTGCTCGCGGGCGTCAAGCTCAACAACCGCAAGATCTCGAAGTCGGACGCGGACGCGCTGGTCGAGCAGTCGCTCATGGGCGCCAACCTCTGGAACGAGGTCAAGGACCGGCTCGCGCTGCCGGGCTCGGGCCTCTCCGGCGGCCAGCAGCAGCGCCTCTGCATCGCGCGCGCCATCGCGGTGCAGCCCGACGTCGTGCTGATGGACGAGCCGTGCTCCGCGCTCGACCCCATCTCCACGCTCGCCATCGAGGACCTCATCGAGGAGCTCAAGGCGCAGTACACGATCGTGATCGTGACGCACAACATGCAGCAGGCCAGCCGCGTCTCCGACCGCACGGCCTTCTTCAACATCGCGGGCACCGGCAAGCCCGGCAAGCTCATCGAGTACGACGACACCACCACCATGTTCTCGAAGCCCAGCGTGCAGGCGACCGAGGACTACGTGAGCGGCCGCTTCGGCTGATCCCGCGCCGCCACGGCAGAAGGCCCCGCATCCTCCGGATGCGGGGCCTTCGTCGTACCGCGGGAGCGCGGCGCCGGATCAGGTGCTGGTGACCGCCACGATGGGCTCGGTCGTGGGCTGCTCGGATCCGCCCTCGGGCTCGACCGTGATCGCCACGGTGTCGCCGGGGGTGTAGCTGCCCGCGAGCACGGCGTGACCCGTGCCGTCCGTGGCCGGGATGACGCCGGCGGACACGGGGCCGGACTTCCCGATGTACCAGAGCTGGAGCACGCGGCCCTCGGGCAGCGGCGACGCGTCGTTCAGCACGACGGCCGTCTTGGCCTCGGACGCGGAGAAGTAGACCGTGGCCGTGCCGCCGCCGACGACGTCGCGCTTGTCGATGACGACGTCGGACGCCGTGGTGACCTGCTCGTACGCGGAGGCGACGGGCGCCTGCGACGTGCCGGGACCGCCGATGTTCGTGCCGACCACCACGCCGCCCACGACGAGCACGACGGCTGCCGCGGCGACGCCGATGAGGGCGCCGGGCCGGCGGAACCAGCGCTCGGAGGCGCGGGAGGACGCGGAGCCCAGCCGCTCGCGGGGAGCGGATGACGACGGCGCGACGGGACCCGCCTCGGCCGCGGATGCCGCGGGACGCAGCTCCGTGACGGGCGCGGGCCGGCGGTCGTCGTCCGTCACCGCGGTCGGCGCGGGGAGCGGCGGCAGCTGCGGCGTGGCGTCGAGCATGGCCATGAGGTCGACCTTGAGGCGCGGCGAGGGATCCACCGGCTCCGTGGTCCAGGCGAGGTCGGCCGCGGTCGCCCGCAGCTCCTCCACCTCGGCGCGCAGCACGGGGTCGCGCTCGAGGAGCGCCTCGAAGTCGGCCGCCTCCTCGGCGTCGACGGCACCGAGCGCGTAGGCCGCGGTGAGCGTGCGGAGGTCGTCGTCGGTGGTCATGATGCGACCCCCATCTCGTCGCGCAGGCGGATCATGCCGTCGCGCAGGCGCGTCTTCACGGTGCCGATGGGCACGTCGAGCATCGACGCGACCTCGCTGTGGCTGTATCCGCCGTAGTAGGCGAGGGAGACGGCCTGGCGTTGGATCTCGGTGAGCTTCGTCATCGCCTTCTTCACCCTCTCGTGCTCGATGCTGATCTCGACGGTCTCGGAGACCTGGTCGTAGCCGTTCTCGTGGTCGCGGATGCCGATGCGGACGTCCCGATCGCGACTGGACTGCGAGGCGCGCACGCGGTCGACCGCGCGGCGGTGGGCCATGGTGAGGACCCACGTGGTCGCTGCGCCCTTGGTCGGGTCGAAGCGGGAAGCGGACTGCCAGATCTCCAGGAAGATCTCCTGCGTGACCTCCTCCGACTGCGCGTGGTCGACGAGCAGGCGGCGGACGAGGCCGAGGACGCGGGGCGCGAGCTGGTCGTAGAGCTCCGAGAAGGCGCGCTTGTCGCCCTGGGCGACGCGGCCGAGGAGGGCCTCCTTCGACTCGGGGTCCACCGGCCCTGACAGGTCGGGACGCTCGATCGATGAAGGCACGAGCCCCAGCATCCCAGACCGGGCTGCGTTCCGCATGCAGGCAGGGCGGGGCCCGGCGAGCTGGGGCGGTGCTGCGGGGAGGTCATGTGGCGCTTCCGGTCGTGGTGCGGGCGGATGGGGAGCCGGCCTGCGGGCGTGCGGTGCCCCGCATCAGCCGGGATCCCGTCATGCGGGACATCTGGGATGGCCGGGTGGCCTGCCACGCGGGCAGGACCGACCGATGCGGGTCGCACCCTCGCGGGTGGCGGATGCGAGGCGGGTGAGCGCCTCACGATGACTCTTCGGCGCGGGTCGCGTCACGGATTGGTCACAGGCCGTGGGGATCCGGCGGTGCGGATGCGGGGAGCTCGGCCGCTCGCGCGGGGGCCGTCCCTCCGCGGAGGAGGGGAAGGAGATGAGGAGCCGGGCCGCAGGACGCCTCTCGGCGCGAGGCCGCTCGGAGCGGCGAATATTGGTACCCGGGAGTACTGCGGCCCGACCAGAGTCCACTGTAACGGAGTCGGCGCGGGCTGTCGTCCCGGCGGTGGCGCTCACAGCGAACGGGCGGATCCGCGCGCGGGACGGGTCAGTCGAGGCGGTCGCTCCGCCAGAGCCGGGCGCACTGCACGAGGTCGGCCGCCATCTGCGAGAGGCGGAGCGCGCGCGTGGTCAGGTCGCCGGCGCGCTCCGGGGACGCCGTGGCGTCGAGGTCGTCGGCGACGCTCGTGGCGCCGAGCGCGGCGAGGCGGCTGAAGGCGCCCGCGCGGTCGAGGGCCACGGCGAAGTCGCCCGTGAAGAGACCGCGGAGGATGCTGTCGGCGAGCTCGACGATCTCCGCCGGGCCCGTGGGCGCGGTGGCGCCGGCGACCACCGGGTCGATGGTCGTCGCGACCTCGGTGCCGCGCTGGTAGAGGAGGCTGATGCCGTCGGGATCCTGGCGGATGAGCGCGCGCATGAGGTACAGCCGCCAGAGCGCGCCCGGCAGGCTGCGCGGGCTGGCACGGGACCAGAGCTCGGCGACCGCGTCGATGCCGTGCTCGTCGGTGTACGCGATGAGGCGCTCGACGACCGCCGGGTCGGGATCCGCTCGCACGCGCGCCAACAGGGCCGACGCGGTCTCGTGGGCCACGCGGCTGATCGTGGCGGGGTCGTCGCCGCCGAGCATGCTCTCGAACTTGGACCCGGAGAACTTGGTGGGCTTGTGGTAATCGCCGGACATCCCGGCAAGCGTACGCCGGGACGGACGCGCGTCGGCCGGGGTCGCGCCGGGGTCGCCGCCGTAGGCTCCGGGCATGCGCTTCGTCTACGGCCTCGTCGCCCTCTGGCTCGTCCTGGTGATCCTGGGCTTCGTGATCAAGGCGCTCGCCTGGCTCGTCGGCGTGGGCGTCCTCCTCGTCGTGGTAACCGTCGTGGCGGGCGCGATGCTGCGCCGCGGGTCCTCCCGCGACGTCGACCGGCTCTGAGCGGGCATCCCCCCATCCCGTAGCATCGAGGGCACGGGCCTCTAGCTCAGTTGGTAGAGCAAGGGACTTTTAATCCCTGGGTCGTCGGTTCGAGCCCGACGGGGCCCACCGACCCCCGCGCCCCGCGCTCGGAGATGATGCGTCGCTCGACGCCTGCCCGTCCCCTCCCGGAGGACGCCCCGCCTGCCGGCCAGCCGACAGCGTCCGGGGACGCCCCCTCGCACCATCGCCCTCGTGCCCGTCGTCCTGGCAGCCGCCCTGCTCCGCTCCGGAGGCAGCGGCTCCCGCGGCCCCGACCACTCCGGCGCTCGAGCTCGACTCGGCGCAGAGCCCCGCCTGGACGAAGGAGCAGCTCCGCCGGGCGTGCCTCGACCGGCGAGCGGACGAGGAGGAGCACCACTCGGAGCGACGTGACCGGTCAGGCCGTCGGCGCCGTGGTCGCCGCCGGGGTCGGCACGACCACCGGGTCCGTGAGGGGGCGTCCGAAGCCGTCGACGCTGCGGACGCCGCGATCCGTCACGACCGACGCGAAGGGCGCGTCGGGGTTGTTCGGCAGGGACGGGCGCTCGACGCGGGTGTCGCGGGCGAACGCGCCCACCACGACGACGCGCTGCGACGGGTACTTGCTCGGGGTCATGAACATGGTGCCGCGGCCGACGGACGTGTCCTGCGCGAGCCGCCCGCCCTGGTCGGCGATGCCGACGCCGATGCCGTGGGCGCCGAGGTCGCCGCCCGTGACGATGTTGTAGCCGACGACGGTGGCCCCGACGCCCGCCCCGATCTCCATCTGGTACCCGCCCGCGCCCGAGTTGCCCTCGAGGCGCATGCCGTTGATGCCGAGCTCGGAGACCATGGACGCCGCGTTGCTCGTCGGGATCGCGAGGAAGCCGCGCGCGGCCTTGTTGCCGGCCCCGCAGCCGATGACGCGCGTGTTCTCGAAGCGCGCGTTGGTGGGGGCGATGCGGATCCCGCCCGCCGTGCAGTTCACGATCTCGGTGTCGCGCATGACGATGTCGATGGCGTTGACGCCGTCGCAGTCGACGCCCCAGGTGCCCGCCGTGATCACCCGCAGGCCCTCGATGACGTTCGCGTAGGAGTACTCGTCGCTGGCCGCGGTGAAGGCCGAGCGCGCGAAGTAGACCCCGGCGCCGCCGGTGGCGTTCAGCTCGATGTCGGTGATGCGGCAGTGCAGCAGCGAGCGCAGGTACAGCCCGTGGCGGCCCGTGCGCGTGCCGGTGATGCTGAAGCCGGTGAGCGAGACGGTCGCCTTGTTGTTCGCGGCGGGACCGGCGTCGGCGCCGATCTTGCCCTGCACCTTGAAGACGTCCCCCGTGGATCCGGCGATCTGCCGGATGGTCGTGACCCGCCGCCCGTAGCCCTCGATCGAGATGGCCGGGTACCCGTACGGCGCTCCCGAGAGGGGCTGCTTGGCCCAGGCGGCGCTGGAGTAGTCGATCCCGGTGGACGTGACGCGGATCTCGCACGGCGGCAGCATCCCCCGCCCGCCCGTCTTCTGCAGCGCCCCGAAGAACGCGGTCATGGCCTTCGTGTGGTCCGCGGCCGACGGCACGAAGCCGAACTGCTCCGGGTAGTAGACGCGTGACTGGTCGCCCACCATGGCGGCCGCCGATGCGGTCGGCGCCGCGGCGGGCGCGGCGACGGCGGCCGCGCCCGCGGTCGCGCCGACGGCGGCGAGGAAGACGGAGCGGCGACCGAGGAGCGGCGGCCGCTCGGCGGGCGCCGGGGCGGCCTGGGCGAGGGCCTCGGCGGGCGGGGCAACGGTGGGCGCAGGCGCGTCGGCGCGTGACTGGGACAAGGGGAGCCTTCCGGGTGGGCCGTGCTGACGGGCGCTGACGGGCCGCGACGACGCGCTCCCCCGAGCACCGGACGCCCCACGCTGGATACGGCAAGGGTGGGGCCACCTGCCGCCCGCAACGTATCCCCAGTTCGGGGAGGCGCGACCGCGGTCTCCACGGGGCCCGGATCCGCATGCCCGCGCGGGTGCGGACGCGTCCCGCGCGCGGGCGACGACGGCTCCGATGCGATGCTGGATCCCATGAGCATGCAGGCCGACGAACTCGTGATCGCGATGCTGACCGCCGAGGAGACGAGCGAGCGCTACGACCTGCTGAAGACCGCGCTAGAGGAGCACGACGACCGCGGCGTGCAGTACCTCTCGGGCGTCGTCGGGCGTCTGCTCGCCTACATCGACGGGCTGCGCGAGCCCGAGGAGAACCGGATCGCCCTGGAGCGGTACACGCAGCGGGTCGCGCTGCAGTGGGCGCAGGAGGACGAGGGCTAGAAGCCCGTCGCGCGGATCCCCCAGCTGAGCGTCCACTCCTCGCCGGGCGCGAGGCGGCGCACGCCGACGCCGGAGTTGAAGGCGTCCGCCGGCGCCGTCATCGGCTCGATGGCGACGGCCTGGCGCCCGTGGGTCGGGAACTCCCGCGGCGTGTAGACCTGCAGGAAGCCGAAGGACGCGTCGGCCCAGAGCTCGACGCCGCGGCCGTCGGGCGCGGTGAGGCCGTGGCGGCTCGTGCCGCCATCCACGTGCACGTCGCCGTAGCCGGTGTTGAGGTCCAGCCCGCCGACGACGCGGCCCTGGCGGAGGTCCTCGTCGGCGCCGTCCACCGGGTGGTCGGCGACGGGGATCAGCGCGTCGTCGACCTCGGACCAGGTGTCGGCGCGCACGGTGAGCGTGAGCTCGGAGGAGGGGACGCCGCCGATCGCGAGGTAGGGGTGCGCGCCGACCGCGACCGGGGCGGCCGCGGTCGAGTCGTTGCGGATCCGGTGCGTGACGACGAGGCCGTCGTCGGTGAGCCGGTAGGTGACGGAGGTGTCGAGGAGGAACGGGTAGCCGTGCTGCGGGAAGACGGTGGCGGAGAGGGTCACGCGGTCGTCGGCCTGGTCGGACGCCGCGTAGCCGGTGTTCCGGAGCAGGCCGTGGGACGCGTTGCCGAGCGACGGCTCCGAGACGTCGAGCGCCTGGGCCTTGCCGTCGAGCTCGTAGCGGGCGCCGCGGATCCGGTTCGGCCACGGCACGAGGACCATGCCGGCGCCCATGGGAGCGACGACGTCATCGCCGTAGGGCTCGACGAGGTCGACGCCGTCGAGGGTCAGGCCGCGGATCGCGGCGGCGAGCTGCACGACGGTGGCGCGCAGCTCGCCCGACGGGCCGGCGTGGACGAGGTGGTGCTGCTCTCCGGTGACGGGTCTCATGGGATCCACGTTACGGCCGCGGCGCATCGGACGACCCCGCCGCGACGACGCGCAGGCCCGCGTCGCGCAGCCGGCCGACCTCGTGCGGGTCCGCGTCGGCATCCGTGAGCAGCGTGTCGACGCGGTCGAGCGGCGCGACGGATCCGAGGTGCGTGCGGCCGAGCTTGGCGCCGTCCGCGACGACCACCGTGCGGGCGCTCGCTGCGACCATCCGCCGCTTCACCTCGGCCTCCGGCAGGTTGACGTTGGTGACGCCGCGGTCGACGTCGATCCCGTTGCAGCCGATGAACGCGATGTCGGGGTGGAGGCGGTCGAGCACGACGGTGGCGAGCGGATCCACGAGGCTGTGCTGCAGCGCCCGGAGCGTGCCGCCCGTCACGACCACGGTGAAGCGCGGCATGGCCCGCTCGAGCTCCAGCGCGAGCGTGAGGCCGTTCGTGATCACGGTGACGTCGACGAGGTCATCGCGCGCCACGAGCGCGCGGGCCACCTGCAGCGTCGTGCTGCCGACGTCGAGCAGCACGCTCTGCCCGCTCTCCACGAGGTCGGCGGCGGCACGCCCGATGGCGCGCTTCGCGTCGGCGGCGGACTCGAGCGTCACCTCGAGGCTCTGCTCGCGCGCGCCGAGGCCGGAGCGGAGGACCGCGCCGCCGTGCACGCGCTGGACGGCGGCCGAGTCGGCGAGCGCGTCGAGGTCGGCGCGGATCGTGACGGCGGAGACGCCCGCGTCGGCGGCGAGCTCGGCGACGGTCGCGAAGCCGCGCTCGCCGAGCCGCTCGAGGATGCGCGACCGGCGGGTCGCCGCGGGGACGGGGGCGGAGTCGTCGGCCATGCCGCGAGCCTCCCGCACGCGGTTGCCGGAACGCAAGCCGGGCCTTTCGCGGACGCAGATCCGACCCCCGCGAGCCCGTAGGATCGAGGCATCATGCATGCCGACCAGACCGTCACGATGTCGCCGTCCGGGATCACGCAGCGCCGCACGCTGCTGTCCGACGGCCGCGAGCTCGTCTACTTCGACGACGCCGACACGACCCTCCCGCCCGAGCGCGCCACCGACGCCCGGCCCGCCGCGCCCCGCCCGCCCACCGCGACGATGCGGCAGGACGTGCTCACGGGCGAGTGGGTCTCCATCGCCGCCGCGCGCCAGAACCGCGCGTTCCTGCCGCCCGCGGAGCTGGATCCCCTCGCCCCCGCGAGCCCGACCAACCCGTCCGAGATCCCGAGCATGTACGACGTCGCGGTCTTCGAGAACAAGTCGCCGTCCTTCGGACCCGCGCTCGCGGACACCGCGGGCGTCGACGCGCCCGTCGACGACGACGACCTCACCGCCATCGGCCTGGAGCGCACCCGCACCTCGGTCGGCCGCTGCGAGGTCGTCTGCTTCAGCCCCGCGCACACCGGCTCGTTCAGCGGCCTCACGCCGTCGCGGGCCCGCACCGTGGTGGAGGCGTGGGCCGAGCGCACGCGCGCCCTCTCGGCGATGCCCGGGATCCGCCAGGTGTTCCCGTTCGAGAACCGCGGCGAGGCCATCGGCGTGACGCTGCACCACCCGCACGGGCAGATCTACTCGTACCCCTACGTCACGCCGCGCACGCGCCGGCTCGTCGACTCGATCGAGCGGTTCGGGCCGGGCCTGTTCCAGCGGATCCTCGAGACCGAGCAGGCGTCCGAGCGCGTCGTGCTCCGCGGCGAGCACTTCACGGCGTTCGTGCCGTTCGCGGCCCGCTGGCCCGTGGAGATCCACCTGCTCCCCCACCGCCACGTGCCCGACCTCGCGGAGACGACCGAGGCCGAGCGCGACGAGCTCGCGACGATGTACCTGCGGCTCCTGCAGGGGATGGACCGGCTGTACGACACCCCGACGCCGTACATCGCCGCCTGGCACCAGGCGCCCGTCGACGCGCTCCGCGACGAGATCCGGCTGATGCTGCAGATCACGTCGCCGCGCCGCGCGGCCGACAAGCTCAAGTTCCTGGCCGGATCCGAGGCGGCCATGGGCGCCTGGATCGGCGACGTGCCGCCGGAGAAGGCGGCCGAGATGATCCGGAAGGCAGTGGAGGACGCATGACCGACATCCGAGACGACGTGCGCGAGGGATTCCGCGCCCGCTTCGAGCGCGAGCCGCACGGCGTGTGGTCCTCGCCCGGGCGCGTGAACCTCATCGGCGAGCACACCGACTACAACGAGGGCTTCGTGTTCCCGTTCGCGATCGACCGCCGCACGGTCATCGCGCTCGCGCCGCGGGACGACGACCGGATCCGCCTCGCCAGCTCCTTCTCCGAGGAGGTCGTGGAGGCGCGCCTCGCCGACCTCACCGGCGAGCGCATCGACGGCTGGCAGGCGTACCCGCTGGGCGTCGCGTGGGCGCTCGGTCAGCGCGGGGCCGACCTCGGCGCCGTGCCCGGCTTCGACGTGTTCATCGACAGCGACGTGCCCGTGGGCGCGGGGCTGTCCTCGTCGGCCGCGCTCGAGGGGTCCATCGCCCTCGCGCTCGACGACATCTGGCGCCTGGGCCTGGACCGGCCGACCCTCGCCGCGGTCGGGCAGCTCGCCGAGAACGAGATCGTGGGCGCGCCGACCGGGATCATGGACCAGTCCGCGAGCCTCCTCGGCCGCCAGGACGCGGGCGTGTTCCTCGACTGCCGCTCGCTCGACGCCGAGGTCATCCCGCTCGGGCTCGAGGCGGCCGGCCTCACCATCGCCGTGATCGACACCCACGTCGCCCACGCGCACGCCGACGGCGGCTACCGCGCGCGCCGCGAGTCGTGCGAGCTGGGCGCGCGCCTCATGGGCGTGTCCTCGCTGCGCGACCTCGCCGTCGACGACCTCGTGCGGGCCCGCGAGGTGCTCGACGACGAGACGTTCCGCCGCGTGCGCCACATCGTCACCGAGAACCAGCGCGTGCTCGACACCGTGCGCGCGCTCCGCGAGGAGGGCCCGCGCGCCATCGGCGAGCTGCTCGACGCGAGCCACCGCTCGATGCGCGACGACTTCGAGATCAGCGTCCCGGAGCTCGACCTCGCGGTGGAGGTCGCGCAGAACGAGGGCGCGATCGGCGCGCGCATGACGGGCGGCGGGTTCGGCGGGTCCGCCATCGCGCTGATCGACGTCGACTCCCTGTCGCGGCTGCAGGTCGCGATCGACGGCGCGTTCGCGGAGCACGGCTACACGGGTCCGACCGTCTTCACGGTGACGCCGTCGGACGGGGCGAAGGCGGAGCGGTAGGGCGGGTGCCGCTCCGGCGGCGCCCCCTAGGCTCGGCGGCATGACACGAGCGGCCGCGGGCCTGATCGAGATCACCGGCGACCCGGCCGACGCCGTGCGCGACATCCCCCGCGCGCTGTCGGCGTGGTTCCCCGCGTCGACCCACCCGGGCGGCTTCGCGTGGGAGGCCGCGACCGGGCAGCTGCCGGGGCGGATCGCCGTGGTCCGCGACGGCGCGGGCGCGGTGATCGGCTGGGCCGGCTCGTCGACGGACGACGCGCGCGTCGAGTGCGCGCCCGGCGACGACGGCACCACCGACCTCCTGGCCGCATGGCTGCTCGACGCGGCCGGGGACGCGTCCGTGAGCGTGGCCGTGCACCGCGGGCAGGACCGCCTGCGCGGGATCCTCACGGCCCGCGGCTTCGTCGACGAGGCGATCCCGCTCGCCGGCCTCCGCCACGCCGCCCGGGACACCGGCGCCCGGCCGCCCGCGGGCTACCGCATCCGCCCGGTCGAGGACGGCGAGGAGCAGGCCCGCGTCGAGGCGCACCGCGTCGCCTGGCGCCCGGTCGACCTCCCCTTCACCGACGGATCCGGCGACGGCATCGACCCCGACGCCGAGAGCCGCTTCGACGCCGACGGCTACGCGGCCATGCGCGCCGCCGCCATGTACCGGCGCGACCTCGACCTCGTCGTCGAGGCGCCCGACGGATCGCTCGCCGGCACCTGCACGGCCTGGCTCGACGAGGTCAACGGCTGGGCGGAGCTCGAGCCGCTCGGCATCGTGCCCGCGCACCGCCGCCGGGGCCTCGCGCAGACCCTCGCGCTCGACGTCTGCCGCCGGGTCGGCGAGCTCGGCGGGCACGACGTCCTCATCAACGCGTCGCCGCTCCCGTACTACCGGGCGCCGTGGGACGCGTACGTCGCCGCCGGCTTCGCGCCCATGGACCGGGGCGCCCGGATGCGCCCGCGCGCCTGACCCCGCGGCCTACCCTGGCGGCATGACCGTCGATCCCCAGGCCACCGTCCGCGCGCTCCCCGGATCGCCCGCGCCCGGCATCGAGCCCGACGCCCTCGTGGCCGCGGGCGCGCGCGTCGTCGGGCGCGTGACGCTCGGGGCCGGATCCAGCGTGTGGTTCAACGCCGTGCTGCGCGCGGAGGCCGCGGACATCCGGATCGGCGCGGGCTCCAACCTGCAGGACAACGTGAGCTGCCACGTCGACGCGGGCTTCCCGCTCGCGGTCGGCACGGGCGTGAGCGTCGGCCACAACGCGGTGCTGCACGGCTGCACGATCGAGGACGACTGCATCGTCGGCATGTCCGCCACCGTGATGAACGGCGCGGTCGTCGGCCGGGAGTCGCTGCTCGCGGGCGGCACGGTCGTGCTCGAGGGGCAGGTGATCCCGCCGCGCTCGCTCGTCGCGGGCGTGCCCGGCAAGGTGCGGCGCGAGCTCACGGACGAGGAGGTCGCGGGGCTCCGGGCGAACGCCGAGCGCTACGTCGAGAATGCTCGGCTGCACGCGGGGGCGGTCCCGACCCCGGCCGTCCTCCTGGGCGCCGAGCGCACCACCGCGATGGACCCCGGACGCGAGGAGGGGACGGCCTGACCGGCCGCCCCCTCCTCGCGTCACCGCCGCGCGACCGCGGCGAGCGCCGTCAGCCGCGGAGCTCCTCGGCCAGGCGCGCGTCGCGCTCGGCGGCCAGCACCACGTTCACCAGGAGCATCGCCCGGGTCATGGGCCCCACGCCCCGCGGGTTCGGCGACAGGTGGCCGGCGACCTCGGCGACGGCCGGGTCGACGTCGCCCGTGAGGCGCGCCTTGCCGGTCTCGGGATCCACGACGCGCGTGATCCCCACGTCGAGCACCGCGGCACCCGGCTTCACCCACTCCGGCTGGATGAGGTGCGCGACGCCGACGGCCGCGACCACGATGTCCGCCCGGCGGACCTCCTGCTCGAGGTCGCGCGTGCGGGAGTGCGTGAGCGTGACGGTCGCGTCGAGGCCCTTGCGCGTGAGCAGCAGGCCGAGCGGCCGCCCCACCGTGAGGCCGCGGCCGACGACCACCACGTGCTGGCCGGCGATCGGCACGTCGTAGCGCTGGAGCATCTCGACGATGCCCGCGGGCGTGCACGGCAGCGGCGAGGTCAGCTCGCCCTGCACGCCGAGCACGAGGCGCCCGAGGTTGGTCGGGTGGAGGCCGTCCGCGTCCTTCGACGGGTCGATGAGCTCGAGCATCGCGTTCTCGTCGATGCCCGCCGGGAGCGGCAGCTGCACGATGTAGCCCGTGACGGCCGGATCCGAGTTGAGCCGCTCGATGGCCTGGCGCACGTCCGCCTCGGTGGCGTCGGCCGGCAGGTCGACGCGGATGGACTCGATGCCCACCTCGGCGCAGTCGCGGTGCTTGCCGGCGACGTAGGAGCGCGATCCCGGGTCGTCGCCCACGAGGAGCGTGCCGAGCCCGGGCACGAGGCCCTGCTCGCGGAGGGCGCGGATCCGCACGGCGAGCTCCGACTTGACGGCCGACGCGGTGGCGACGCCGTCGAGCACGACCGCCGTCACTGGATGAGGCCCTCGTAGAGCGGGAAGCCGTCGGTGAGCGTCAGCACGCGCGCACGCAGGGCGGCGAGGTCGCTGCCGGGCTTGAGGGTCTCGGCGATGATGTCCGCCACCTCGGTGAACTCGGCCTCGCCGAAGCCGCGGGTCGCGAGCGCGGACGTGCCGATGCGGACGCCGGACGTGACCATCGGCGGGCGCGGGTCGAACGGCACCGAGTTGCGGTTGACCGTGATGCCGACCTCGTGCAGCGCGTCCTCCGCCTGCTTGCCGTCGATCTCGGAGTGGCGGAGGTCGGCGAGGACGAGGTGCACGTCGGTGCCGCCCGTGAGGACCGAGACGCCGGCCTCGGTGGAGTCGGTCGCCGTGAGGCGCTCGGCGAGGATCTGCGCGCCCTGGATGGTGCGGCGCTGGCGGTCCGCGAACTCCTCGGTGGCCGCGATCTTGAACGCCGTGGCCTTGGCCGCGATGACGTGCATGAGCGGGCCGCCCTGCTGGCCCGGGAACACGGCCGAGTTGAGCTTCTTGGCGAGCGCGGTGTCGCGGCTGAGGATCACGCCGGACCGGGGACCCGCGAGGGTCTTGTGCACGGTGGAGGAGACGACGTCCGCGTACGGGATCGGCGAGGGGTGGACGCCCGCGGCGACGAGGCCCGCGAAGTGCGCCATGTCGACCCAGAGCTTGGCGCCGACCTCGTCGGCGATCGCGCGGAACGCGGCGAAGTCGAGGTGGCGGGGGTACGCCGACCAGCCGGCGATGATGACCTGCGGGCGGTGCTCGAGCGCCTTCTCGCGCACGACGTCCATGTCGATGAGGAAGGTGTCGGGATCCACGCCGTACGCGGCCGCGTCGTAGAGCTTCCCGGAGAAGTTGAGCTTCATGCCGTGCGTGAGGTGGCCGCCGTGCGCGAGCTCGAGGCCGAGGATCGTGTCGCCCGGCTGCGCGATGGCGGCGAGGACGGCGGCGTTCGCGGTGGCGCCCGAGTGCGGCTGGACGTTGGCGAACTCGGCGCCGAAGAGGCTCTTCGCGCGGTCGATGGCGAGCTGCTCGGCGACGTCGACGAACTCGCAGCCGCCGTAGTAGCGGCGGCCCGGGTAGCCCTCCGCGTACTTGTTGGTGAGCACGGATCCCTGGGACTGCAGCACCGCGCGCGGCACGAAGTTCTCGCTGGCGATCATCTCGAGGGTGCCGCGCTGACGGCCGAGCTCCTGCTCGAGGACCGCCGCGATCTCCGGGTCGACCTCGGAGAGGGGGGCGTTGAAGGACTGGTCGACGGGCATGGGACTCCTTGAGCACGGTGGACGAATGGATGCGTCGTGGCCCAGGCGTACGGCCACCAACCGTGTGAGTCGCTCCCCGATGGTGACCCATCCGAACGCCAGTCGCGACGGGTCCGATCCTACCCGGGCGGGCGCGCGCACGCGAGGCGCGCGTCCGCGCGCGCAGGGCCGCCGGCCGCCCGCAGGTCGTTCTCCGGCTGGCCGCCGGGCGATCGGATGCGATGGGCACGAACGATTCCGGGGGTCACGGGCCCCGCCCGCCCGTAGGATCAGGGAGTCGGGCGACGGTGCCCGCCGGATGCGGAGGAAGGACCGAGCATGGGGAGCGCAGCGCTCACGACCGATCCCGCGGCAGGCGGACACGACCGCGACGAGGCGCGCGCCGACGAGCCGACCGTCGACGACGACCGCGCCCCCGTGGACGCGCCCGTCGCGCCCCCGCTCGACCGCGACGCCCTCGCCGCCGACCTCCGCCCGCTCATGGGCGACGACGCCGACGCCCTCGCCGACGCGCTGGCCGCCGACCTCCGCGACGTGCGCGCCCGCCGCGTCCCGTCCGCCGGCTCCCCCGCCGACCTCGACCTCGACCTCCGCACGGGCGGCGTCTGCTACGTCGACCGCTACGCCGACGACCTCCGGGGCCTCGCCGAGCGGATCCCCGCCCTCCGCGACCTCGGGCTCACCCACCTCCAGATCACCCCCGTCGCCGAGCGCGCGGACGCCGACGCGGACGCCGACGCGCTCCTGGCGCCGGGCGTGCGCGTGCGCGCCGGCCTGGGATCCGCCGCCGACCTCGGCGACCTCGCCGACGCGCTGCACGCCGCCGGCCTCACGCTCGCGGTCGACCTCTCCCCCGCCGACGCCGACGCGCCCCTCGCCGACCGGATCCGCGACACCGTCCGCGAGGCCGTCGCCCTCGCCGCCGCCGGGGCCGACGTGGTCCGCGTCGACCCGTCCGCCGTCCTCGGCGCCCACGACACCGACCGGCCCGCCCTCCTCCGCGCGATCGCCGCCCTCGGCCGCCGCGTCTCCCCCGCGCTCGCGCTGGCCGTCGCCGCCGACGCCGACCCCCGCGGGGCCGTCGAGCTCCTCGACGGCGACGCCGTGCGCCTCGCCGACGACCCGGCGCTGACTGCGCTCGTCTGGGAGGCGCTCGCCACCCGCTCCGCCGCCCTCCTCTCCCGCGCCCTCGAGCGCCGCGGCGACGTGCCCGCCGGATCCGCCCGCACCGCGCGCGTCCGCAGCCATGACGCCCTCCGCTGGGCCTTCGACGACGACGACGCGCGCGCCCTCGGCATCGACCCCGACGAGCACCGCCGCTTCCTCGCCGAGTACCACGTGGGCCGGTTCCCCGGCAGCCACGCGCGCGGCATCGAGCACGCCGGCGGCGCCGTCGCCGGCACCACGGCGTCCCTCGCGGGCCTCGAGCAGGACGACCCGGGCGCGGTCGAGCGGATCCTGCTCGCCCACTCCATCGCGCTCAGCACCGGCGGCCTCCCGCTCCTGGTGCTCGGCGACGAGGTCGGCCAGCTGAACGACTACGGCTACGACGACGTCCCCGCGCACGCCGACGACAGCAGGTGGGTGAACCGCCCGCTCTACCCGTTCGAGCGCTACGGCGAGCGCGACGACCGCACCACGAGCACGGGCGTCATCCACGCCGGGATTCGCCGGCTCGTCGCCGTCCGCCGCGCCACGCCCGCGCTGGGCGGCACGCGCGTCGTCGGCTTCGACGCGAACGACCCGCGCGTGCTCGGCTACCAGCGCCCGCACGATGACGGGACGGTCCTGGTGCTGGCGAACCTCGGCGACGAGCCCGCGACGGTCTCCGCGGAGACGCTGGGCGGCTTCGCCGAGCAGGCCGTCGACCTCGTGCGCGACGAGCGCCTCCGCCTCACGAAGGGCATCGTGCTGAGCCCGCGCACGTTCGTCTGGCTCCAGGCGGCTCACGACCTCCCGTGACAGACTCGCATCCACTGGCGGGTCGGCACGGAGGAACGGCATGAGCGACGAGGGACGCGGCACGGACGAGCCCCGGGAGGGCGCGCGCGCCGCATCCGGGTTCGCCTGGCCCATGTGGGTCAACATCGGCTGGATCGCGCTCGGCGCCTGGCACGTGCTCGCGCCGGTCAACGACGCGTCCGGCTGGCTCGGCATGTTCCAGATCGCCGTGGGCGCGTTCGGCATCATCGCCTCGCGCCGCCGCGCCCGCCGCCTCGCCGAGGCGGAGGCCGACGCGCTGCCGCTCGACGAGGCCACGCGGATCCCCGCCGACGTCGACGAGGAGCGCGCCCGCATCGCCGAGGCCGCCGCCGCGCACGCGGAGATGGACGCCCGGCTCCGCGCGCTCGCTATGCAGCTCGAGCAGCCCGGCACCCCCGGCGCGGATCCAGACAAGCCCGAGCCGCCGCACCAGCCGGGACGCGGGCGGGGCCGCAAGGGCCGGGTCCGCGACGCCGGGCTCGCCGACGACGGCCTGCCGCCCGTCGCGCGCTGGTAGCGGCGTCGTCCGCTGGCAGCCCCACCGCTCGCCGGCAGCTCCCCGCTGGTCAGCTCGCGCGCGTCACCCCGCGCGACATGATCGCCGAGGTCAGCGCCTCGATGGACGCGCGCGGCCCGGCCGGATTGTCCATCAGCACGTAGTCCACCTCGTCGAGCTCGGGCAGGCCGAGGCGCGAGGTCACCTTCACGAGGTCCGTCGGGATCAGCGCCTGCGGCAGCACGGCGACGCCCATGCCCGCGCGCACGGCCGCGAGCACGCCGTTCACGTCGCGCGTGCTGCACGTGATCCGCCAGGTGCGGCCCTCCCGCTCGAGCGCGTCCATCGCCATCTGCCTGCTGATGCTCGGCGCGCGGTACGCGATGAGCGGCACCGTCGCGCCCGGCTCCACGAGCGTGCGCTCGAGCCCCACCCACACCATGCGGTCGCGGCCCACGAGGCGCGCGTCCGGCTGCTCGTCGACCGTGGTCTTGGTGAGGATCAGGTCGAGCTGGCCCGCCAGCAGCCGCCGGTGCAGCGGGCCGCTCTGCGTCACCGTGAGCTCCAGCTCGATCTGCGGGTGCAGCTGCCGGAAGTGGCGGAGGATCCGCGGCAGCTGCGTGATGGCCAGGTCGTCCGCGGTGCCGAAGCGCAGGCGGCCGCTCACCTCGGATCCGCCGAAGTAGCTCTCCGCCGCGCGATGCGCCGCGAGGATCGTGCGCGCGAAGCCCGCCATCGCGTCGCCCGCGTCGGTGAGGCGCATGGCCCGGGTGTCGCGCGCGATGAGCGTGCGGTCGACGGCCCGCTCGAGCCGGCGCACCTGCTGGCTCACGGTCGGCTGGCTGATCCCGAGCCGCGCCGCCGCCTGCGTGAAGCTGCGGGTGTCGGCGACGGCGAGGAAGGTCGCGAGCAGGGTCGGGTCGAGCATGGGCACCTGCCATTCGATCATCGGATGCCACTCATCATGTCGAGACGGGATCCGAATGGGAAGCCCGCGGGTAGCGTCGACGACGGCCCCACGAGGGCCGACCCATACGGAACCGATCCGCCCATACGCAACGCACCCCGCAGGATGAAGTGACCCCGCCGCCGAACGCCTTCCCCCCGACCGCCCCGCTCCCGATCCAGACCCAGCGCCCGCCGTGGCGCCACACGCTCATCGCCCTGAGCGTGCCGAACTTCCGTCGATTCACGGCCTCCAACGTCATCGCCATGACCTCGGGCTGGATGCAGCGCATCGCCCAGGACTGGCTCGTGCTCGAGCTCACCGGCAGCGTCACGGCGGTCGGCATCACGGTCGCGATGCAGTTCGCGCCGATGCTGTTCTTCGGCCTCCTCGGCGGCGTGATCGTCGACCGGTGCTCGAAGCGCATGCTGATGATGATCACGCAGGGCACCTACGCGCTCCTCAGCGCGCTGCTCGCCGTGCTCACCCTCTCGGGCGCGGTCGAGGCGTGGCACATCTTCGCCATCGCGTTCGCGACCGGGCTCGTGACGGTGATCGACAACCCGGCGCGCCAGGTGTTCGTCACCGAGATCGTGGGGCAGCAGCACCTGCGCAACGCGATCAGCGTCAACTCGTCGGTGTTCCAGCTCGGCGGCATGGTGGGTCCCGCGCTCAGCGGGATCCTGCTGCTCGCGGTCGGCGCCGGCTGGTCGTTCGCGATCAACGCGCTCGCGTGCGTCGTGGTGGTCCTCACGCTGTGGAGCCTCAAGACGCGCGACCTGATCCGCATCCCGCCCGCCCCTCGCCGCCGCGGCCAGCTCGCGGAGGGCCTCAGGTACGCGCGGTCCAAGCCGACCATCCTGTGGCCCGTCGTGCTCGTGGCGGTCTTCAGCGTCTTCGGCCTCACCATGCCCGTGCTCCTCGCGGCGTTCGCGAGCCAGGTCTACGACGTGGGCGCCGGCGGATACGGCTTCTTCAACTCGATGGTCGCGATCGGCGCGCTCACGGGCGCGCTGCTGTCGACCCGCCGCGCGACCGTGCGGCTGCGGACCATCGTGGTCGGCGTCGGGATCACCGGCCTGCTGCAGGCGGCCGCGGGGCTCATGCCCGGGATCGCGCCGTTCGCGGTGCTGCTCGTGACCGTCGGCATGGCGTCGCTGCTGTTCCAGACCGCGGCGAACTCGCTCGTGCAGCTCTCCAGCAACGTGGCCATCCGCGGGCGCGTGATGAGCGTCTACGTGCTCGTGCTGCTCGGCGGCCAGGCCGTCGGCGGGCCGCTCATGGGCGGGATCGTCGAGGCGTGGGGCGTGCACGCCGGCATGGTCGTGTCCGGCGGGATGCCGGCGCTGGCGGCCGCGGTCGTCGCCGTGATCCTCGCCCGCCGCGGCCAGCTGACCCTCGAGGTCGTGGTGCGCCGGCACGTGCCGCGCGTGCGGATCACGCCCCGGGCGCCGGGGGCCGGCCGTCCCCGCGTCGCCGGAGCGGACGAGGGGACGACCGGCGGCGGGATCAGCCGCGCACGTCGATCGCGCGGTGGCGCTGCTGCACGCCGGCCGGGCCGTACGGGTACTCGGACACCACGGGCGCGCTCACCGCGCTGAGCGAGGCGATCTCGTCGGCCGTGAGCTCCAGGTCGGCCGAGGCCATGTTGTCCTCGAGCTGCTCCACGGTGCGGGCGCCGAGGATCACGCTGGTCACGGCCGGCTGCGCCTCGAGCCACGCGAGCGAGACGCGGGCGGAGCTCGATCCGTGCGCGTCCGCGATGCGGCGCACCTCGTCGAGGATCGCCCACGTGCGCTCCTGGCCGTTCCGCGGCGTGAACGCCTCCATGCCGCGCTCCGGGTCCTCGCCGAGGCGGGTGGCGCCCGTGGGCGTCTCGTCGCGGCGGTACTTGCCGGTGAGCCAGCCGCCCGCGAGCGGCGACCACGGCAGCAGGCCGATTCCGGCGTCCAGCGACGCGGGCACGATCTCCGACTCGATCTCGCGCACGAGCAGCGAGTACTGCGGCTGCAGCGTCACGGGCGGCGTGAACCCGAGCGCCTTGGCGAGCCCCACGGCCTTCGTCAGCTGCCAGCCGAGGTAGTTCGAGAAGCCGTAGTACGAGATCTTGCCGGCGCGCACGGCGTCGTCGAGGAAGCGCAGGGTCTCCTCGAGCGGGGTCACGGCGTCCCACGCGTGCATCTGGTACAGGTCGATCGTGTCGACGCCGAGGCGGCGCAGCGAGTCGTCGAGCGCGCGGGTGAGGTGGCGGCGCGAGGTGCCGACGTCGTTGTTGCCCTCCCCCATCGGGAAGCGGCCCTTCGTGGCGATGACGAGCTGGTCGGCCTCGGCGGGGTGGGCCTTCAGCCAGCGGCCGACGATCTCCTCCGAGACGCCCGACGTGTAGACGTCCGCCGTGTCGATGAACGTGCCGCCGCCGGCGACGTAGGCCTCGAGGATGCGTCCCGACGTCTCCTCGTCCGCCTCCGCGCCGAAGGTCATGGTGCCGAGCGCGTAGGTCGAGACGACCGCGCCGCTGTTCCCGAGATTCCGGTAGTGCATGTGGTTCCTCCATCGGATCCGCCGCGGGCGTCCCTGCCCGCGGGTCTCCGTCCAGCTTGCACCGGACGGGCGCTCGGCGTGACCGCGGGCCCGGCGGGACCGCTCGGTACCATGGCGGCATGTCCGTCGACGAGCTCTCCAGCGCCGCGCAGGACTACCTCAAGCTCATCTGGACCGCGACCGAATGGTCCGACCAGCCCGTCACCGTCACGCGCCTCGCGGAGCGGCTCGGGATCCGGCCCGCCACCGCCTCCGACGGGATCCGCCGCCTCACCGCGCAGGGCCTCGTGGAGCACCGGCCGTACGGCAGCATCGAGCTCACCGACGACGGCCGCCGGCACGCGATCCAGATGGTGCGCCGCCACCGCCTGCTCGAGACGTTCCTCGTCGAGGTGCTCGGCTACGGCTGGGACGAGGTGCACGACGAGGCCGAGGTGCTCGAGCACGCGGTCTCCGACGACTTCGTGGCTCGCATCGACGCGCACCTCGGGCACCCGTCGCGGGATCCGCACGGCGACCCCATCCCCTCGGCCGACGGCGAGCCGCACCTGCCCGAGGCGACCGTGCTCGCGGACGCCGTCGCGGACCGGCCCATGCGCGTGCGCCGGATCTCCGACGAGGACCCGCGGCTGCTGCGCGAGCTCGCCGAGCACGGCATCGGGCTGGACGCGACGCTCGTGCGCGCCGCGGACGACGACGCGCACGACCCGGACGCCGTGGTCGTGACGGTCGACGGATCCGGGCGCCGCCCGCTCACGGCCGCCGCGGCGTCCGCGGTGTGGGTCTCCGACGCCGGCTGAGCCCGGGAGCCGGACCGGCGGATCCGCGCTCAGCCCGTGACGGTCAGGACCACGAGCGCGACGTTGAGCACCACCACGAGCGACACCGCGACCCACGCCGCGACGCGCGTGAGCGGCCGGTCGACGTGCGCGCCCATCACGCGGCGGTCGCCCGTGAGGCGGATGAGCGGCACGAGCGCGAACGGGATGCCGAGGCTCAGCACGACCTGGCTGACGACGAGCGCGGTGGTCGGGTCGACGCCGATCGCGAGGATCGCGAGCGCGGGGATCAGCGTCACCACGCGCCGCGCGAGCAGCGGCACCCGCACGTGCAGCAGCCCGCCCATGATCGCCGCGCCCGCGTAGGCGCCGACCGACGTCGACGCGAGCCCCGACGCGAGCAGCCCGACCGCGAACACGACGCCGACCACCGGCCCGAGCGAGGCCGTGATGGCCGCGTGCGCGCCCTCGATCGAGTCCGTTCCGGGCACGCCGCCGAGGCTCGCCGCCGCGATGAGGAGCATGGAGATGTTGACGGCGCCGGCCACGGCGAGCGCGGTGATCACGTCCCAGCGCGTCGCGCGGAGCAGCCGCCGGAGCACGCCGTCGTCGGTCTGCACGCCGTGCCGGTCGCGGCTGAGCGACGAGTGCAGGTACACGGCGTGCGGCATGACGGTCGCGCCGAGCATGCTCGCGGCGAGCAGCACGCTGTCCGGCCCGTCGAAGCGCGGCACGAGGCCGCCCGCGATGCCGGATCCCGACAGCGGGCTCACGACGAGGCCGGTGAGGAAGCCGACGGTGATCACGAGGAGGAGCGCGCCGATCACGATCTCGAACGGCCGCTGCCCGTGCCGCGACTGCACGGCGAGGAGGCCGATGGAGACGAGGCCGACGATCACCCCGCCCGCGACGAGCGGGATCCCGAACAGCAGGTGCAGCGCGATGGCCCCGCCGATGACCTCCGCGAGGTCGGTCGCCGCGGCGATGAGCTCGGCCTGCACCCAGAACGCGCGGCGCCGGCCGGTGGGGAGCCGCTGGCCGAGCAGCTCCGGCAGGCTGCGGCCCGTGACGAGTCCGAGCTTGGCCGACTGGTACTGCACGAGCACGGCGATGAGGTTCGCGGCGACGAGCACCCACACCAGCAGGTAGCCGTAGCGCGCGCCCGCGGTGAGGTTCGCGGCGACGTTGCCGGGATCCACGTACGCGATGGCCGCGACGAACGCCGGTCCCAGCAGGAGCACGAGCCGCGGACCCGTGACGGGCCGGCGCGCGCGCGTGCGCGCGGGGGCGGTGCGGGTCATGGCGGCCTCTCCGTCGAAGTGTTAGCCGAGGCTAACATCCGTTCGCGCGCACGCGGAAGGGCCCGTCCGGATGCGGACGGGCCCGTCGGTCGGCGGCGAGCGCGGCGGTCGGCCGCGCGCGGATCAGCGGAGCCCGGCTCGGCTCAGCTCGCGGCGCGCCCCGGCGCGAGGAACGCGGAGTCGTCCTCCGCCTCGCCGCGCACGATGCGCACCCACTGCGCGAGGAGCGCGGCGCCGGCCTCGTCGTGGATGAGGTCGCCCGCCGTGAGCACCGGGTACGGCGTCGCGGGGATCCCGTCGGCCGGACGCACGTCGACGTGCGCGACCTCGTGGCCGTTCTCGTGCAGCCACGTCGCCATGGCGTAGTCGGTGCGCGAGTCGCCGACCGTGCGCCAGCGCAGCGGCAGCGGCCCGCTGTCGGCGAGGAGCTCGAGGGCGCGCGCGGCGCCGAGGTCCTTGCCGAGGCGGATCGACTCGACGTCGGTCGAGATGATCGTGGGATCCACGCGCACCTGCACGTCCCCCTCCGCGTCGGGCACCTCGACGCCCTCGAGCACCGAGCCGAGCCCGTGCGCCGTGAGCATCTCGACCGCGCGCGCGTCGAGGTCGGGCTGCACGGCGAGGTAGTCGGCCGAGGCGACGCTCGTGAGCTGCTCGAGCGAGACCATCGCGTGCTTGGTGGTGTCGAAGAACATCCAGTCGGCGAAGCGCTCGGCCACGAGCCGCTCCATGTCGCGCATGTACGCCTCGGGCAGCGCGAGCGACCGGTCGACGTGCACCTCCCCCGCGCCCTCGGGCGTGATGGAGAACCAGGACGCGCCCTTCTCGCACACGGCGTGCACGCGCGCGCCCGCCGGGAGCCCCGCGTCGAGCAGCGGGCCGACGACCTGCGCGCGGATGAAGGCGTCCGAGCGCCCCGTGTTGAAGACGATGGGGACGCCGGCGGCCGCGAGCTCCACGAGGTCGGCGGCGATGCTCGGGATGGCGAGGGTGCGGGTGATCGGGCTGGCGATGGGGCCGTCGACGTCGAGGAGGAGGCCGAGGGGCGCGGGGGTCGTGGTCACGGCTCCCATCCTCCCGCAGGCGACGGGCGCCTCGATGCGACTGGGGACGCGCCGGCCTCAGCCGGCGGTGCGCGCCGCCGTCGCGCGGCCCCGGGCGGCGCGGCCCGCGGATCCGACGACGAGCACGACCGACACCGCCATCACCGCGAGGAACGCGCCCGCCAGCGCCTGGATGCCGAGCCCGTCGAGCAGCGCGCCGCCCACGAGCGCGCCGCCGCCGATGCCGACGTTGAAGGCGGTCGTGTAGAAGGAGCTGGCCGTGTCGCGGAACGACGGGTGCGCGGCGTGCAGCATGCGCGTCTGGAGCAGGGTCGGGATCGCGCCGAACGCGAGGCCCCAGAGGAGGAAGCCGGGGATCGCGACCGCCCAGAGGCCCGGGACGAACGCGAGCGCGCTGACGCCCGCCGCCGCCGCGGCGAGCCCCGCGAGCACGCCGAGCTGCGGCCGGCTCGCGAACACGGTGCCGGCGATGAGGAGCCCGACCGCGCCCGCGATCCCGTAGCCGAAGAGCATGGTGCTCAGCTGCTGCTCGGGGATCCGCATCACCCGCGTGACGAACGGGTCGACGTACGTGTAGAGGCCGTACTGGCCGATCATGATGACCATCGCGGTGAGGCACACGAACAGCACCCCGCCGAGCCCCTGCCCCGCCATGCGCCGCCGGATCCCGAGGCTGCCGCCCGCGGGCGCGTCGACGGGCGCCTCCCGCTCCGGACGCCCGACCGCCGGCAGGAACCGCCAGGTGAGCAGGATCCCGAGGATCGTGAGCACGCCGATCCCCGCGAACGCCGCCCGCCAGCCGAACGCCTGCCCGGCCGCGGTGCCGAGCGGCACGCCGAGCACGAACGCGAGGCTGCCGCCGCCGACCGTGAGCGCGACCGCCCGGCCGATGAGCGCGGGCGGCACGAGGTGCGCCGAGTACGCGCCGACGACCGCCCAGAACAGGCCGTGCGCGAGGCCGCCGAGCACGCGCGTCGCGGTGACGAGCTCGAAGGTGGGCGCGAGGGCGGTGAGGAGGTTGCTCGTCGCGAAGACGGCGAGCACCGCGAGCAGCAGCGCGTGCCGCGGGACCCGGCGGGTGAGGGCGGCGAGCGGCGCGCTCGAGACGACCACGGCGACCGCGAACACCGACACGAGCAGGCCGACGCGCGACTCGTCGACGCCGAGGTCGCCGCTCATCTCGCTGAGGAGGCCGGTGGGCAGCATCTCGCTCGTGACGCTGAGGAACACGCACGCGGCGAGCGTGAGGATCCCGACCCAGGGGAAGCGGAACGACGGGTCGACCCCGGGCCGCGGTCGGCGGCGGCCGGAGCGCTCGGCGCGCTCGAGGTCGGGCAGGAAGATGGGGGAGGTGTTCGTCATGGGACCTGAGGGGGACGTGACGGCGGGAGGGCTCCCGGGGCCGGCGGGATCCGCGCGGCCAGTCGATAGCCTAGACGGATGACCGACCAGGCCACCCGCGCGCGTCCGCCGCACCGCGTCCTCAGCTTCTCCTGCGACGACCGCCCGGGCATCGTGCACGCCATCGCGGGCGCCATCGTCGAGGCCGGCGGCGACATCACCGAGTCGCAGCAGTTCTCGAGCGCCGACACGGGCCGGTTCTTCATGCGCCTGCAGATCCAGAGCGCGGCCGACGACGACCGCCTGGCCGACGCGCTCGCCGCCGTGGTCGAGCGGTACGACGCGACGTGGCACCTCGACGAGGTGGGCCGGCCGCTGCGCACGCTCGTGCTGGGATCCACCGCCGAGCACTGCGTGAACGACCTGCTGTTCCGGCAGCGCGCGGGCCAGCTGCCCGTCGAGATCCCGCTGGTGCTCAGCAACCACGGGAGGCTGGCCGACCTCGCGGGCTTCTACGGCGTGCCGTTCGAGCACGTGCCCGTGACGGACGACGCGTCGAAGCGGGCGTTCGAGGACCGCGTGATCCGCGCGGTCGAGGAGCACGACGTCGAGCTGGTGGTGCTCGCGCGCTACATGCAGATCCTCTCCCCCGAGCTCTGCGCGCGGCTCAGCGGCCGGATCATCAACATCCACCACTCCTTCCTGCCCGGCTTCAAGGGCGCGAACCCCTACAAGCAGGCCCACGCGCGCGGCGTGAAGCTCATCGGCGCGACCGCCCACTTCGTCACGAGCGACCTCGACGAGGGCCCGATCGTGGAGCAGAACGTCGTGCGGGTCGATCACTCGCGCAGCGCCCGCGAGCTCATGGCGATCGGCCAGGACGAGGAGTCGCGCACCCTCACGCAGGCCGTGCGCTGGTTCGCGGAGCACCGCGTGCTGCTCGACGGCGCGCGCACGATCATCTTCCGCTGACGCGCGCGGCGGGCACCCGCCGGGCTCAGCGCGTGCTGATCGTCCGGTACTTCCGCACGGCCAGCGGCACGGCCACGACGAGGAGGACGGCCGCCCAGGCCAGCGTCGTCGTGATCGGGTGCTGCAGCGTCCACGCCTCCGGAACCGGCGTCCCCGGCGGCACGTTGCCGAACAGCTGGCGCGCCGCGAGCACGACCGACGACACCGGGTTGTACTCGGCGAACACGCGCAGGGGCGTCGGCAGGGTGTCGCTCGGCACGAACGCGTTGCTGATGAAGGTGAGCGGGAAGAGCACGAGGAACGACGCGTTGTTGATCACCTCCGGGCTCCGCACGCTCATCCCGAGCAGCGCCATCACCCACGAGAGGGCGTACGCGAACAGCAGGAGGAGGCCCACGCCGGCGAGCGCCTCGCCGAGGCTCGACCGCACGCGCCAGCCCACCGCGAGGCCTGTCGCGAGCATCACGACCATCGAGAGGGCGTTGATGAGGAGGTCCCCGTTGGTCCGCCCCACGAGCACGGCCGACGGGCTCATCGGCAGGGTGCGGAACCGGTCGATGATCCCGTCCTTGAGGTCGTTCGCCATCGCCGAGCCCGAGTAGGTCGACCCGAACACCACGGTCTGGGCGAAGATGCCCGCCATGATGAACTCCTTGTAGTCGCTGCCCGGGATGTCGATGGCGCCCGCGTAGACGAAGCTGAACAGCAGCACGAACATGATCGGCTGGATCAGCGTGAAGACGAGGATGTCGGGCAGCCGCTTGATCTTGATGAGGTTGCGCCGCGTGGCGATCCAGCCGTCGTCGAGCCACGTGCCGAGAGTGACCCGCTGCGGCGGGCGCGGGACGCGACGGTCCTCCACGGCGGTCATGCCGCGTCCGTCCCGTGCGCCCGGCCGGCGGCGCGGCGGCCGGGCGCGGGGTCGGATCCGCCGGGCGTGTCGGAGTCGTCGCCCTCCCCCGCGGTCGCGTGCCCGGTGAGCCGGAGGAACACGTCGTCGAGGGTCGGCCGTCGCATGCCCGCGTCGTGCAGCTCGATCCCCGCGGCCGACATCTCCCCGAGCACCGCGGCGAGCGCCCGCGGCCCGTCGGCGACCTGCACGGAGAGCGTACGGCCGTCGGAGGAGGCCGTCGCCGGCGTCGTGCCCGCGCGCTCCAGGATCCCGCGGACCACCGGCCCGTCGGTCTCCCGCACGAGCGCGACCTCCACCCGATGCCCGCCGATGGAGCTCTTCAGCTCGTCGGCCGTGCCGCGTGCGATCACCGTGCCGCCGTCGATCACGGCGATGTCGTCCGCGAGGCGGTCGGCCTCCTCGAGGTACTGCGTGGTGAGGAGCACGGTCGTGCCTTCGGTCACCAGCTGCGTGATGACGTCCCAGAGGCCCAGGCGGCTGCGAGGATCCAGCCCGGTGGTCGGCTCGTCGAGGAAGAGCACGCGGGGGCGCGCGACCAGCGCGCCGGCGAGGTCGATGCGGCGCCGCATGCCGCCGGAGAAGCCCTTCACCGCGCGGTCGCGCGCGTCCGTGAGGCCGAACGTGCCGATGAGCTCGTCCGCCCGGGCACGGGAGGCGCGGCGGCCCAGGTGGTAGAGCCGACCGATCATGTCGAGGTTCTCGAACGCGGTGAGGTTCTCGTCGACGGCCGCGTACTGGCCGGAGACGCCGATCATCGCCCGGACCTCGGCGCCGCGTGTCAGGACGTCGACGCCGTCGACGCGCGCGCTGCCCGCGTCGGGCCTCACGAGCGTGGTGAGGACCTTGACGGCCGTGGTCTTCCCGGCGCCGTTCGGGCCGAGCAGCCCGAGGACCGTGCCCTCCGGCACCTCGAGGCCGAGGCCCGCGAGGGCGTGCACCGGCGGGGCGCCCCGCGGGTGGTAGGTCTTGACGAGCCCGTCGGCTTCGATGACAGCCATGGCGCATGCTAGCGCCGCGCGTTTCCGCATGCAATGGAATCCGGACGCCGAGAGGGGCGGGTGCCTCCCGGCACCCGCCCCTCCGCGGTCGTTCGCTACGTCAGCCGGGTCAGCGGCTCACGTAGAGGTACTTCGGCGCGCTGGTCTTGGCCGCGTTCGCCGTGTCGCCCGCGTACGTCGCGGTGACCGCGTAGCGGCCCTTCGCGTAGGCCGGCAGCTCGACGCGTCCGGTGCCGGCCGCGTCGAGGGTGACCTCGAACGAGTCCGCGCCGACCTTCACGGTGACGGTGCCCGTGGGCGCCGCCTTCGCCGCGCTGTCGACCTTGACCGTGACGACCGCCTTCTGCGCGCTCGTCAGCACGGGCGGCTTGACGCTCACCGTGACCGTGCTGGCCAGCTTCACCACGACGGGCTCGCTGGTCGCGGTGCCCGTGGGTCCCTCGGCCGGCTTCGCCGTCACGACGACGGTGATCGACTTGCCCGAGACCGACGGCGAGACCTTGTAGGTCGCGCGCGTCTGACCGGGGAGCGCCTTGCCGTCCGCGAACCACTGGTAGGAGAACTTGAGGCCCTCCTGGTCCCAGGTGCCGGGCGACGCGGTGAGCGTCTGGCCGGCGACGGGGGTCCCGGTGATCACGGGCGGCGCGGTCGCGACCGGGGCCGGGATCGGGCCGGACTCGACGCGGACGTAGGTCGTGAAGCCGGAGCCCGAGTACGCCACGCGGCCGAGGTACGCGGTCTCGGGGGCGAGGTCGCTCCACGAGGCCGTGTAGGTGGCCGGCCGGCTCTGCACCGCGTCGATCGGGTTCGGGGACACCGTGAATGCGCCCTCGTCCGTCGTCGTGGACAGGTCGAACTGCGTGACCGTGAACTCCTCGGTCGACTGCCCGGCGGGGACCGAGAACACGACGACCTCGACGACGTAGTCGCCCGGGGTCGGGGTGTCGATGGTCACCGACTCGTCCGCGGACGAGGTCGCCGACTGGAACGCCTCGACCGGCGTGCCGTCCTCCAGGCGGAACACCTGGAGGTCGAGGTCGGAGGCGTCGTCGTCCGCGTCGAGGTCGATCCGGGTCGCCAGCTGGCCCTCCGGGACGGTGATCGGGTAGTCGAAGACGTCCTTGGCCTTGCCCGAGCCGGTGAAGGGCGACGAGGCGTCCTCCGGGTCCGGGATCACGACGCCGCGGGCGAGGCCCTCGGCGGTGAGCGCGATGGATCCGGTGGCGCCGGGGGTCACCGTGACGTCCACGGATCCGTCGATCCCGGTGCCATCCACCTCGGCCGGGGCCGCGATGGAGACGGGGTTGACGGCGACGGGGCTGCGCACGACGTGGTCGGCGCTCGTCCAGGTGAGCGAGCCGGTGGCGTACTCGTCGACCGTCGCCGTGGTGCGCGTGAACGCCACCTCGAACGACTTGGTCTGGCCCGCCTCGGTGAACTCGAGCGTGGACGGCGTGACGTCCGCCTGGACGCCGGCGAGGCCCTGCACGCTGGCCGTGTAGGTGCCGGGTCCGGTGGAGGTGACCTCGCGCGTCACGGTCTCGGAGCCCGTGAGGGTGCCGATCGCGATGCTCGCCAGGTTGAGCTCCGACGGGTCGACGGGGTCGATGCCCGTCGCGTAGCCGAGGGCCGCGAGGTAGGCGACCCAGTCGCTGCGGTCGTTGAGGTACAGCAGGCCCGCGTCGAGGTAGCGGGTCGGGTCGACGTGGCCGGCGCCCTGGGTGAAGGGATCCGTCACCGTGCCGCCGTCCGCGTCCTTCGTGTCGTACGCGGTGGTCATGAGCGCGGACTTGATCTCGGAGACCGACGCGTTGGGACGCTCGCCCAGGTACAGCAGCGCGAGGCCGGCCACGTGCGGGGCCGCCATCGAGGTGCCGGACAGGAGCGCGAAGGTCGGCTCGCCGCCCTCCGCGTTGTTCGTCGCCGCGATGATCGAGACGCCGGGCGCCGTCACGTCGGGCTTGAGGATGTCGCTGCCGTCCGCGAGGACCGGGCCGCGCGAGCTGAATCCGGCGACCTGCGGGGTCGGGGCGGAGACGCCCGTCGTGTTGCCCGGCACCAGGGTGACGGTCGCGCCGGGGGTGGCCGCGTACGCGGAGACCGCGGCGTAGACGTCGGCGTCGAGGTGGACGGTCGGCACGGAGTGCGTGTCGGCGTCGATCGAGTTGGGCGTCGGGTTGACGAGGACCATGCCGATGCCGCCCGCGCGCTCGACCTCGGCCGACTTGGCCACGCGGTCGAACGTGCCGCGCTCGCACAGGACGATCTTGCCGGCGGTCTTCGCCGGGTCGAGGGATCCGGGTCCGCAGAGGTTCGGCGTGGTGGCGCCGGCCGCGGCGACGGAGGCCGCCGTGACGAAGTCGCCCGTGACCGGCTCGGTCACGGTGATGGACGAGCCCGCGAACTGCTGCCCGTCGCCGAGCTTCGCGGTGGCCTCGAAGTTGCCCGCGACCGTGCTCGCGGCGACCGTGGTGATCCACGGGGACGCGTTGTCGAGCGTGGAGGCGCCCGGGCCGGAGTTGCCCGCGGAGGCGGAGACGAAGATGCCCGCGCTCGCGGCGCCCAGGAACGCCTGGTCGGTCGCGGAGAACGTGGTCTGCGCGGATCCGCCGCCGATGGAGTAGTTGATGACGTCGACGCCGTCCTCGGTCGCCTGCTCGATGGCGGCCACGAGGTCCGCGCCGGCGCAGCCGTCGTCGTCCTGCGTGGAGTTGTCGGGGCCCGACCAGCAGACCTTGTAGGCCGCGATCTTCGACGCCGGTGCGACGCCCGAGATCTCGCCGAGCGGGTTGCCGTCGATGGTGGCCTCCACGCCGGCGTCGCCCGCCGCGGTGGACGCGGTGTGCGAGCCGTGGCCGTCGCCGTCGCGCGGAGAGACGTACTCGCCCGTCGAGGCGTTGCCGATGTTGGCCTTGCCGAAGCCGTCCACGAAGTAGCGCGCGCCGACGATCTTCGTGCTGCAGTCGGCCGCGGTGAACTGCTCGCCGGTCTGGCAGACGCCGGCGAACTGCGTGCCGTCGCCCTTGTCGAAGCGGATCGTGGATCCGTCGCGGTAGGGCGCGTCGCCCGCCGCGGTGCCGAGCGGCTCGCCCGCGAACGACGGGTTCTCGGGCGCGATGCCGGTGTCGATGACGCCGATGACGGCGCCCTCGCCCGCGTTCTCCTGGCCGCCCGTCTTCGCCCAGACGCCGTCGGGGCCGGTGAGGCCGAGGAAGTCGGCCGCGGGGGTGGAGGTGGGGTGGTAGATCCGGTCGGGCTCGACGCTCAGGACCTTGCGGTCGCTCGAGAGCTTCGCGGCCTGCTCGGCGGTGAGGTCCGCCGAGAAGCCGTTGACCGTCAGGGAGTACGAGTAGTCGATGTCGGCGCCGACGCTGGCGGCGACATCCTCCTGCTGTCCCTCGAGGTAGTCCGTGTACGCCGTGACGGGGGCGGATCCCGCGTCGAGCTGCGTGCCCGAGCGGGCCTCGGTGGCGGCGAGTCCGGAGACGCCGCCCTGGTAGGTCGCGGCAGCCTCGTCGGCGAGGGTCACGATGTAGCGGCCGTCCTTCAGGTCGGACGCCTGCTTCGCGACGGTCGGCGCCGGGGCGGCGAACGCGCCCCCCGCTCCGAACGTGACGAGGCCGGCGGCGACGAGGGCGGTGACGGCGACGGAGGCCGTCGCCCTGCGCAGGGATGATGCGCGGTCGGACTCCGAGCGGAGCCGGATGGAGCGTGGGATCACGAACACGTCCTTCGAGTGGGGATGAGTGGCCCGCGCGCGCCCCGAGACGCGCACGAATCCTCAACATACCCCGGGTATTCGCCCTGAGAACGGCTGGGTGTTACCGCCGTGTAACAGTTGCCGGGGGCGCTCAGACGCCCGTCATGCGGGCGATCCACCGATCCCGCCCGCCTGCCCGCGACCCGGCTCGGACACCCCACGTACGGCGGGTTTCCAGGGAGCCGTCTGGCGACATCCGCTCCGCGAACGACGGAGGGGCGGGTACCGTCGGCACCCGCCCCTCCGTCCCGCCCGCGCGTCAGCCCGCCACGTGCCACCTCCGCACGGGGCTCGTGCCGGCGCCGACCAGGTGGTCGCCGGGGTACGACGCGTCAACGGCGTGGTCGCCCGGCTCGATGCCGGAGACGTCGAGATGCCCCGCGCCCGACCCGTCGAGCGGGATCCGGTACGTCCGCTGGTCGACGGACAGGGCGACCGCCCCCGTGGCCGCCTGGGCCGCGCCGCTCCGGACGGTGACCTCGACGCACGCCGTACCGCTGGGCGTGCCGGGCGGCGTGGTGAGCGTCAGGCGGACGTCGGGCGCGTACCGGACGGTGACGGCGGCGCTCGTGGCGACCCCCGTCGCGCCGCCCGGCGCGGTGGCCGTCACGCGCGCGGCGAGCGCGGTGCCGGCGAGCGCCGGCGTGACGCGGAGGGACGAGCCCGTCGCGCCGCCGAAGGGCTTCCCGTCCGACAGCCACTGCGTCGCGAACGTCGTGCCGGCCGGGGTCCACGTGCCGGTGGACGCGGTCAGCGTCTGCCCGACGTCGGGCGTTCCGCTGATGACGGGCGGCGCGCTCGCGACGGGCGGGGTCGCGACGGCCGGCGTCGTGACGTCGACGAGGGTCGTCGCGTCGGATCCCGCGTAGGAGACGAGCCCGACGTAGTCCGATCCCGCGGGGAGCCCGGACCACGACGCGGTGTAGGTCGCCTTCCGGCCCGGCGTCACGGGGAGCTGCGCGGGCGTCACCGCGAAGGACCCCTGGCCGCCCGAGGCGGCGACGTCGTAGCGGGTCAGGTCGAAGTCCGCCTCGTCCGCCGTGCCCGCCACGGACTCCGCCTCCACGGTCACGACGTACGACCCGGCCGGGGGCGCCGGCACGACGATGCGCTCGGACGGCGACGACGTCTGCTGCACGTCCACGACCTTCCGCGTGCCGTCCGCTCCCACGCTCTCCAGCTCCATGGCCAGGTCGGAGGCGCCGTCGCGCGGCGTCGCGTCGAGCACCAGCGCCCGCTGGCCGGCCGCGACGGTGAGCGGCAGCGCGAAGTCCTCGGACTGCGCGAGGGATCCCGTGGGTCCGCTCCGCGCGCCGGACGGGTCGTGGAGCAGCTGCCCCGCCGCGAGCCCGGAGGCCGTGAGCGCCAGGCGGCCCGCGACGCCCGAGGTCACCTGCACGGCGACCTTCCCGGTGGCCCCGCTGCCCGACACGCGCGCCGGGGCGTCGACCGCCTGCGGCCGCACGGCGACGGGGCTGCGGACGGTCCCGCCGGGGCCCGTCCAGGTGAGGGACCCGGTCGTCCACGCGCCGGTGGACGCTCCGGCCTTCGCCTGGATGCGCACGTGGAAGGTGCGCGTCTGGCCCGGCGCCGTGAAGGTCAGCCTCGCCGGGCTGACGGTCACGTCGGCGCCGGCCAGGCCCTGCACGGACGCCTTCCAGGTCCCCGCGGCCTGCGAGGTCACGGTGCGGGTGACGGTCGTGCCGCCGATGAGCGACCCGACCGCGATGCTGGGCAGGTTGAGCTGGGACACCGGCACCGCCGCCACGGGATGCGGCAGCTCGAGCCCGGTCTGCGCGGCGTACCCCGCCCAGTCCCGCGGACCGCTCGCGTACACGAGGCCGGGGTGCAGGTAGCGCGCGGACGCGATCTCGCCGGCGCCCTGCGCGAAGGGATCCGTGGCGGCCTTCCCCTGCGCGTCCGACGTGTCCGTCGCGGTGGTCATCATCGCGGACTTGATCTCGGACGGCGACGCCGTCGGGTGGATGCCGAGGTACACGAGCGCGAACCCAGCGATGTGCGGGGAGGACATGGACGTGCCCGAGAGCGCGGCGAAGCCCGGCCGGCCGTCGATGTCCTTGTACGCGGCGGGGATCCCCGAGCCGGGCGCCGTGATGTCGGGCTTGATGATGTCGGCGCCGTCCGCCGCGTCGGGGCCGCGGGAGCTGAAGCCGGTCACCTGCGGAGCCGGGCGCTCGACGCCCGAGGCGTTGCCGGCGGTGAGCGTCGCGGTGGCGCCGGCCTCCGCGGCGTAGGCGACGACGGCCGGGCGGGCGTCGACGTCCACGTGCACGGTCGGCACGGCGTGGCTGTCGAGGTCCTCCGAGTCGGCCTTCACGTTCGTGAGGACCATGCCGATCCCGCCGGCCCGCTTGATCTCCGCGCTCTTGTCGACGCGCGCCGAGACGCCGCGGTCGCACTGCACGATGCGGCCCCGCACCTTGGCCGGATCCAGCGTGCCCTTGCCGCACAACTCCGGGGACGTCGCGCCGGCGACGCCCGAGGCCGCCGCCCGCACGAGCGGGCCCGACACCGGCGAGGGGCCCATGAGGGACGCGCCCGCGAACCTCCGACCGTCGCCCAGGGTCAGCGTCGCGGAGTAGTTGTCGGGGACGCTGCTGGCGGCGACCGTGGTCACCCACGGCTCCAGGTTCGAGACGGTGCCCGCGTCCGGGCCGCTGTTGCCCGCGGACGCGGCGACGAAGATCCCCGCGCTCGCGGCGCCGAGGAGGGCGCGCTGCTCCTCGTCCGGTGACGGACCGTCGCCGCCGAGCGACATGTTGATGACGTCGACCCCGTCGGCCGTGGCCTGGTCGATGGCCGCGACGATGTCGGAGACGGCGCATCCGTCGTCCGTCTCCACCGACGGGTCGGGGCCGTCCCAGCAGACCTTGTACGCGGCGATCCTCGCGGCCGGGGCCACGCCCGCGATGGTGTCGAGGGTGCGGCCCTGGATCACGGCGGGGACGCCCGCGTCACCCGCGGCCGTGCTGGCCGTGTGCGATCCGTGCCCGTCCGTGTCGAGCGGCGACGCCTTCTCCTGCGGTCCCAGCGGGGACTCCCCGAGGTCCCTCCCGGCGATGTACGACCGCGCTCCGATGAGCTTGGTGGAGCAGTCGGCGGCCGTGAAGCCGTCGCCCGCCTCGCACGTGCCGTGGAAGACGCTGCCGTCGGCCTTCCGGAACGCGATGCCCGTCCCGTCGCGGTAGGGCTCGTCGCCCGGGGCCGAACCGAGGGGCCTCCCCGCGAAGGACGGGTTGTCGGGGGCGATGCCGGTGTCGATGTCGCCGATCACCGTCCCCGCGCCGGCGTGGTCCGCACCGCCCGCGGCGGCCCACAGCCCGTGGTCGCCCTCGAGGCCGAGGGAGCGGATGGCGGGCGTCGACTGCGGGTGCAGCGTCCGGTCGGGCTCGACGCTGAGGACGTCGCCGTCGTGCGCCAGCGCCTTCACCTGGTCGGCGGTGAGCTTCGCGGAGAAGCCGTTCGTCGTGAGGGAGTACTGGTGGATGGGCGTGACGCCGACCGAGTCGGCGACGGAGCGCTGCGCCCGCGCGAGGTGGTCGGTGTAGCGCTGGACGGCGTCCGACTCCGCGTCGAGGCGGGCGCCGGCGTCGACCTCCGTGCGGGCGAGCCCGTCGAGCGTGCCGTCGTAGGTCGCCGCCGGCTGGTCCTTGAGCGTGACGAGGTAGTGGCCGTCCGCCGCGTCGAGCGGCACGGCGGCCTGCGGGAGGACCGCGGCGCCGGCGGCGGATCCCCCGGCGACGACGAGCGCCACGGCGAGCCCGCAGGCCGCGAGGGGACGTGCCGCGCGGAGCCGGGCCCTCCGGCCGGGCGGGAGCGGGTCTCGGTGGATGGGCATGGCTGTTCCCTCCTGTCGCCGACCTCGGCCGGCTCGTGGATCCGCGGAGCCCGAGGTGCGCAGGAGGGCACCGGCCGGCGTCGCGGAGTCGCGTCGTCGACGCGATGGGGAGAACCGTAGGGACGGATCCGCGGCCCCCGTCGGCCCTCTGCACACGCCACGCGCGCCCCGGCACGCGAGAGGCCCCGCCCCCGGATCGGGGGCGGGGCCTCTCGGCGTGCGGCGGCGTCGGGGACGCCCGCGGGATCAGGCCAGGCGCGTCTGCAGGTTGTCCGCGAGCGACGCGAGGAACTCCTCGGTCGTCTGGTACGGCTGGTCCGGCCCGACGAGGAGCGCGAGGTCCTTCGTCATCTTGCCGCTCTCGACCGTCGTGATGACGACGTCCTCGAGGGTGTCCGCGAACGTCTTCAGCGCGTCGTTGCCGTCGAGCTTGGCGCGGTGCGCGAGGCCCCGGGTCCAGGCGTAGATGGACGCGATCGGGTTCGTCGACGTGGGCTTGCCCTGCTGGTGCTGGCGGTAGTGGCGCGTGACGGTGCCGTGCGCGGCCTCCGCCTCGACGACCTTGCCGTCGGGCGTGGTGAGCACGCTCGTCATGAGGCCGAGCGAGCCGAAGCCCTGCGCGACGGTGTCGGACTGCACGTCGCCGTCGTAGTTCTTGCAGGCCCAGACGTAGCCGCCCTCCCACTTGAGCGATGCGGCGACCATGTCGTCGATGAGGCGGTGCTCGTAGGTGAGGCCCGCGGCGGCGAACTGGTCGGCGTACTCGGCCTCGAAGACCTCCTGGAACAGGTCCTTGAAGCGGCCGTCGTAGGCCTTGAGGATCGTGTTCTTGGTGGAGAGGTACACGGGGTAGTTGCGGGCGAGGCCGTAGGAGAGCGAGGCGCGCGCGAAGTCGCGGATCGAGTCGTCGAGGTTGTACATGCCCATCGCGACGCCGGATCCGGGGCTCTGGAACACCTCGAACTGCTGCGGCTCGGAGCCGTCCTTGGGCGTGAAGGTCATCGTGAGCGTGCCCTCGCCCTCGAAGCGGAAGTCGGTGGCGCGGTACTGGTCGCCGAACGCGTGGCGGCCGACGATGATCGGCTTGTTCCAGCCGGGCACGAGGCGCGGGATGTTGCTGATGATGATGGGCTCGCGGAAGATCGTGCCGCCCAGGATGTTGCGGATGGTGCCGTTCGGCGAGCGCCACATCTTCTTGAGGCCGAACTCCTCGACGCGCGCCTCGTCGGGCGTGATGGTCGCGCACTTGACGCCGACGCCGTGCTTCTTGATGGCGTTCGCCGCGTCGATCGTGATCTGGTCGTCGGTCTCGTCGCGCTTCTCGATGCCCAGGTCGTAGTACTCGAGGTCGATGTCGAGGTACGGGTGGATGAGCGTGTCCTTGATGGACTGCCAGATGATGCGCGTCATCTCGTCGCCGTCGAGCTCGACGACGGTCCCCTCTACCTTGATCTTCTCCACGAAGTCCTCCTCATGCTCGTCGGTCGCCTCCGATGCGCGTCTCCGTCGGCGCGCGCCGGGTCCGGCTCGTCGCCGGTGGATCCGTGGGCCAGCCTACCCGGCGGCCCCTGTCTCTCGACATCGAGACATCGGCGGGTCACGGGCGGATCCGCGCTCCCGCGCCGCCTCCCGCGCGGCCTCGCGGCACGCCCTCCCGACCGGGCCCGCGGCACCTGGCCCGACGGAGGCCCGCCCGATACCCTGTGGCCATGAGCGACATGACACTCGAAGAGCTGAGCGCCCGCACGATCGTGGCGGCCAACACGCTGACGCTCAAGCCGGGGCAGGAGAACTACGTCGCCCCCGTGTCGCACTCCATCGCCGAGGCCTACGTGAACCCCACCACCGCGTGGCCGCGCGTGGTCGTGGAGGACGGCGAGGTCGTCGGCTTCATCATGGGCAACTTCGACCCCGAGGCCCACGAGGAGATCTTCCGCAGCTGCATCTGGCGCATCAACGTCGACGCCGACGCGCAGGGCCACGGCGTCGGCCGGTTCGCGGTCCTCGCGCTCGCGGACGAGGCGCGCTCGCGCGGCTTCGAGCGGCTCACGGTCGTGTGGGAGCCGGGCGAGGACGGCCCCGAGGAGTTCTTCACCCACGTCGGCTTCGAGGTCATCGGCGAGACCCAGTACGGCGAGGCCATCGGCGCGCTGGCGCTCTAGCGCGTGGCCGTCTTCGCCACCCCGGGCGAGTTCACCGACCGCGTGCTCGAGGTCGTCGCCGAGATCCCGTCGGGCCGCGTCATGACCTACGGCGACGTCGCCGCCGTCTTCGGCCGCCGCGGCGCCCGCGCGGTGGGCATGGTGCTGCGCTACCACGGCGCCGGGCTCCCCTGGTGGCGCGTGCTCCGGGCCGGCGGGCACCCGCCGACCGGGCTCGCGCACGAGGCGCGGCCCCGCTACGAGGCCGAGGGCACGCCGCTGGTCGACGCCCCGACCGATGCCGGCTACCGCGTCGACCTCGAGGCGGCCCGCTGGTTCCCGTGATGCGCTGACGCCCGGCGACCCGCTCGTCCGCCTGCCGGCCGAGCGCGGATCATGCTCCGGGACCACGGCCGGGGCCTCGCGGCCGATGCGCCGCGGATCCCGCTCCGCTGGACTGGGAGCATGCCCCGTCCCCGGTCCGTCCGTGCCCTCGCCGCCGCCCCGCTCGCCACCATCGCCGTGCTGACCCTGGGCGGCTGCGGCGCGGCGAGCGCCGTCGGCGGCATGACCACCCCGGCGGACGCGCGCGTCTACGCCACGGCGGCGGACGCGGACGGACGCCTCCCGGCCTGGATCCCCGCGGACGCGACCGACGTCCGCATCAAGACATCGCTGCGCGGCGAGGGCGCGATCCTCGGGTTCCGCTCCGCGACGCCGGCGGACCAGCTGGGCTGCGCCGCGGCGCCCGCCGACGCCCCCGCGCCGTCCGTGCAGGACACGTGGTGGCCGGATCCGTTCCCCGCCGCGACCATGTCGTGCGGCGACGGCTGGCTGGCTGCCGCGGACGGCGACGCCGTGCGCGCGTGGCTCCCGGAGGGCTCCCCCGCGCTCGACCTCTGACCGCGCCCCGGACACGACGCGGCCCGGGCGCCTCCCCTGCGGGAGGCACCCGGGCCGCGATCGCGCGTCGCGCTAGACCAGCGACTCCCGCCACGCCGCATGCAGCTGCGAGAAGCGGCCGGTGCCCTGGATGAGCGACTCCGGCGTCCCGTCCTCGACGATGCGGCCCTGCTCCATGACGAGCACGCGGTCCGCGATCGCGACGGTCGACAGCCGGTGCGCGATGATGATCGCCGTCCGGTCCGCGAGCAGCGTCGTGAGGCCCTGCTGCACGAGCCGCTCGCTCGGGATGTCGAGCGAGCTCGTCGCCTCGTCGAGGATCAGCACCGCCGGGTCCGCGAGGAACGCCCGGGCGAACGAGATCAGCTGGCGCTGCCCCGCCGACACCCGGCCGCCGCGCTTGTTCACGTCGGTGTCGTAGCCGTCCGGCAGCGACTCGATGAACGTGTGCGCCCCGACGGCCTCCGCGGCCTCCCGGATCTCGCCCCGCGTCGCGTCGGGCTTGCCGATCGCGATGTTGTCGGCCACGGATCCGGAGAACAGGTACGCCTCCTGCGTCACCATGACGATGGCGCGGCGCAGGTCCTTCGGGTGCAGGTCGCGCAGGTCGATCCCGTCGAGCGCCACGCGCCCGCCGGACGGGTCGTAGAACCGGGAGATGAGCTTCGCGAGCGTGGTCTTGCCCGCCCCGGTGGATCCGACGAGCGCGATGGTCTGCCCGGCCGGCATGTCGAGGTCGAAGCGCGGCAGGATCGTCTTGCCCTTCCCGTAGCCGAACTCGACGCCCTCGAACGACACGTGGCCCGTGGACTCCCACAGGTCGACCGGCTCCACGGGATCCGGCACGCTCGGCTCCTCCTCGAGCACGCCCGAGATCTTCTCGAGCGCGGCCGACGCCGACTGGTAGCTGTTGTAGAACATCGCCATGTCCTGCGCCGGCCCGAAGAACTGGCGCGTGTAGAGCACGACCGCGAGCAGCGCGCCGATGCCGAGCTGCCCGTCCGCGACGCGCAGGCCGCCCACCAGGAGCACCACCGCGACGGTGATGTTGCCGATGAGGATGAGGCCGGGGTCGAAGATGCCGAACACCTGGATCACGCGCATGTTGGTGTCGCGGTAGCCCTCGACGTGCTCCGAGAACTCCTCCGCGTTGCGCTTCTCCTTGCGGAAGGCCTTCACGGCGCGGATGCCCGTCATGGTCTCGACGAAGTGCACGATCAGCCGCGCGGACTTCACGCGCGTCTGGCGGAACAGCGCCTGCGACTTCACGGCGAACCAGAGGCTCAGGAAGAACAGCGGCACGAGCGCCGCGAGCAGCACGAGGCCCGACACCCAGTCGAAGGAGAACAGCGCGATCGCGGTGAACGCCATGTAGAGCGCGCCCTGCACGAGCTGGTTGATGCCGCCGTTGAGGAGCTCGCGGATGGAGTCGAGGTCGCTCGTCTGGCGGGAGATGATCCGGCCGGACGTGTACGTCTCGTGGAACTCCAAGCTCAGCTTCTGCGTGTGCAGGAACATGCGCTTGCGGAGGTCGAGGAGGATCTCCTGGGCGATGCGCGCCGACATCACCTGGTACTTCGCGACCAGCACGGCGCCCGTGACCGCGACGAGGACGTACGCCCCGATGACGAGCGCGAGCAGCGTGGGGTCGCCCGTGTCCAGCAGCGACGGCAGCGCGCGGTCGAGCCCGATGCCGATGAGGGCGGGGCCCGCGACGTTCGCGGCCGTGGCCACGAGGATCGTCGCGGCCGTGAGGATCAGCGTCCGCTTGACCGGCTGAATGGTGCTGACGAGCAGCCGGGTCGAGCGCCGGCGGATCTGCTTGCTCTCGGCGCGGGAGAAGTCGTCCCTCTCCTCGCCGGTGACTCCGGTGACGCTCATGCTGAGGCCTCCTCGCGCACGGTGTTCCCTTCCACGTCCAGGCTCGAGATGACGAACCGGTAGTGCTCGCTGGTGGCGAGCAGGTCGGAGTGCCGGCCGACCGCGGTGATGCGGCCGTCCTGCATGAGCGCCACCCGGTCCGCGAGCATCACGGTCGAGGGGCGGTGCGCCACGATCAGCGCGGTGGTGGAGGCGAGCACGCGGCGCAGCGCGGCCTCGACGAGCGCCTCCGTGTCGACGTCGAGCGCCGAGAGCGGGTCGTCGAGCACCAGCACGTCCGGCGCCGCGGCCACGGCCCGCGCCAGGGCGAGCCGCTGGCGCTGGCCGCCGGAGAGGCTGAGCCCCTCCTCGCCGACGGTCGTGTCGACGCCGTCGGGCAGATCGCGCACGAAGCCCGCCTGCGCGATGTCGAGCGCCTCCTGCAGCACGCGCTCCGCCTCGGGCCCGCCGTCGGCGAGGTCGGGGCGGCCGAGCAGCACGTTGTCGCGCACGGTCGAGGAGAACAGCGTGGCGTCCTCGAACGCCATGGCGATGCGGCGGCGCAGCTCCTCGAGCCCCAGGTCGCGGATGTCCACGCCGTCGAGCTCGATGCTGCCGCCGGTCACGTCGTAGAGCCGCGTCGTGAGCGCCGTGAGCGTCGACTTGCCGCAGCCGGTGACGCCGACGAGCGCCATCGTCTCCCCGGGTCGGAGGTCGAGGTCGACGCCGTCGATGAGGTCGGCCTGGCCGTCGACCGCGTCCTGGTAGCGGAAGCGCGCGGCCCGGAACACGAGGTGGCCGCGGGGCTCCTGGATGCGCACGGGCGTCGCGGGATCCGTGATCACGTCCTCCTCGTCCATCACCTCGAAGTAGCGGTCGATGGCCGTCTGCGCGTCGAAGGTCATCGACAGCAGGAAGCCCACCGACTCGATCGGCCAGCGGAGCACGGCGGCGGTCGCGAAGAACGCCACGAGGTCGCCCACCGAGATCTCCCCCGCGGACGCGAGCAGCACGCCGCCGAGCAGCGCGAGCGCGAAGGTCAGGTCGGGCACCAGCAGCAGCCACAGCCAGATGCCGGCGATGGCCTTCGCCTTCTTGATCTCCGTGCCGCGCAGCTCCTCCGCCTGCTCGGCGAACGCGTCGTGCATGTGCTTGCCGCGACCGAACGCCTTGAGCACGCGGATCCCGTGCACCGACTGCTCGACGCTCGTGGCGAGGTCGCCGGACTGGTCCTGACTGAGCCGGGCCACCGACGAGTACTTCTGCTCGAAGAGGTAGCCGTAGACCCAGAGCGGGATGGAGCACACGAGGAAGCCGAGCCCGAGGCGCCAGTCGATGGAGACCAGGAAGCCGATGCCCACGAGGATCGTGAGGATGTTGACGATGAACAGCACGAGGCCGAACGCCATCCAGCGGCGGATGAGGTTCAGGTCGCTGACCATGCGCGACAGGAGCTGGCCGCTCTGCCACCGGTCGTGGAAGGCGACGGGCAGCCGCTGCAGCTTCCGGTAGAACGCGTTCCGCATGTCCGCCTCCATGAGCGTGCCGGGCTTGAGCACGAACCAGCGGCGGAGGGCGATCATGGCGGCCTCGAGGATCCCGAGGCCGAGGATCAGGAGCACCGCGGGCACCACGGCGGCGGAGTCGCCGTCGCCGAGCGGCCCGTCGACGAGGCCGCGGAGGATCTGCGGGATGACGAGGGACAGCAGCGAGCCGACGAGCGCGACCACCATGCCCGCGATGATGCTGGGCATGGCGGGCCGGGCGAACGGCAGCAGGCGCATGAGCACCGCGATGGTGCCGGGACGGGGGCCGTGCCGCTCGGAGGGCGCCTGGTCGGGCGAAGCGGGCGGTGAGGTGGACACGTGTCATTCCTTCTGTAGTCGGCCGATGCGCGGCCGGACGTGCGGGGCGGCCGCGCGCGTCAGGACGCGCGCGGCGGAGGAGAGGGGGCGATCTGGTGGGGCGGAGCGGTGCCCACCGGGAAAGGATCGGTGGAGCGGCCGCGGGATCCCGGCGGTCGCGTCAGGCGGCCACCGGCGCTCCGTGGGGAGACGCCGTGGAGGAGGGGGGACGAGCCGTGCGGCCGGCACGACCGCCGGCGGTCGGAGGCCGCGCGCGCGACGCCGGGGCGTCGCACGGGACCGGCAGCTAGCGGAGCGGACCGCGGGACGGGGTCACGGCAGCGGCCGCCGTGCCGATCCGGCTCGAGGTCGTGCGTGTGTCTGTCGTCGATGTCGTGGTCATGACACCCTCCCTGGCTGCGTATGCGATTCACGTGTGGGCCGCACCGATCGACCACGTGAATGGCCGCTCCAGGCAGCCTTCCAGGATATGGATCACGGGCTGCACGCACAAGAGCCCGGCCTGCATCCGAGGATGCGGGCCGGGCTCTGTTCGTGCGGGGCGGACGCGCGGAGGGCCGCTCGCGGTTCCGCCGGGATCAGCCGATGCGGACCGACAGGCAGGTGACGCAGCCCTCGAGCTTCTCGAACTCGCTGATGTCGACCGCGACGATCTCGTAGCCGAGGCCGCGCAGCACCTCCGCCGTGCGGGGCGCGGCAGCCGAGACGAGCAGCGTGTCGTCGTCGAGCGCGACGACCGCAGTGCCCTCCGCCTCCGGCACGGGGAGGAACGAGGGGAACAGCCGCGGCGCGTCCACCAGGGGCTCGTACCCGATGACCGTGCCGTCCGGGAGCGCCGTCACCTGCGACTTGAGGTGCAGCGTCCGGGTGACCGGGACGCCGACCACGGTGTAGCCGAGGGGACGCGCGATCTCGCGCAGCCGCTGGACGCCCGCGGCGTTGGTCCGGCTGCTGGAACCGAGGTAGAGGGTGCGACCGACCTCGAGGACGTCTCCGCCGTCGATGGTCGCGGGCAGGTCGATGGACGTCACCTCGAGGTCCATGCCCTCGAGCGCCCGCTCCACCCCGGTGCGCTCTCCGCGACGGGAGTCCGCCCCGGAAGTGAGCAGGACCGCGGTGGTGCCGAGGACCAGCACGGCGTCCTCCACGAACACCGAGTCGGGGTGGTCGTCGGCCGGCGGCACCTCGCGCGTGGACCATCCGCCCTCCTCGAGCGCGAGCACGTACCGCTCCCACTGCTGGTCGGCGAGCTCGGCGTCGACCGGACGGCGGTCCAGGTGCGTGAGCTCGCCTTCAGCGAGGCGCGAGGACGGAATGCGCACGAGCGCCACGCGCTCCTGGGCCACCTCGTGGCCTCCCGCCCCGCCGAGCCGAATCCAGAGACGCCGGCCGAGGAGGACGGACGCCAGCGACACCCCGAGCACGAACATGAGGTTGAGACCGAGGAGCGTCTCGAGCAGCGGGCCCACGATGTCCCCGCTGATGGTGGCGCCCTGCCCCATCGCGCCGACGAGGCTGCCGGTGAGCGCTCCGACGACGGCAGCCGCCACCGAGCCGACGATGGACGTCCACAGGCGTCGGTGGATGCCGACCCCCGCGAGCGCGGCGAGGAGCACGAACGCCACCAGGGTGTGCACCGTCCAGTAGTCGAGGAGGGTGACCAGGACAGCCGCCCCCGGCTGGTTGGCGCTGAAGAGAGTCAGGACGCTGAAGAGTAGTCCGAGGATCGCGGAGACGCCGGCGGAGACGAGGGCAGCGGACAGCGCCCTCCCGAGCGGGAGGCCGGTCGCCCTCGCCCGAGAGGGACGCGCCGTGGGCTTGTCGCTCATCGACGACGTCGTCGACGTCGTCGACGCGTCACCGTGGTCGGTGTCTCGGGGCTGGCCGGGCGTGCTGTCGTTCTCGCGGGATTCGGTCACGGATCACGACGATAACGCCAGGGCTTATGACCGGCATGTGAGGGGGCTGACAGGCACGCCGTGACCGGACGGGCGACAGTCCCCTCCTCATGGATCACGACGACGTCGACGTTCGGTAAGTCGGAGCGGATCCTTGCACGCCGCGCTGGGCATTCCGGCCACGACTGATGGCTCCTCGAGCCGACGCCACACTGTGCGGCCGGCTATCGCCGCCCGGTTCTCGCTCGTTGCGGCCGTTAACGCAGGAAGGCCCGCCGCACGATGTGCGACGGGCCTCCCCGATCATTCTCAAGTTAAGTCCGGCGGTGTCCTACTCTCCCACAGGGTCCCCCCTGCAGTACCATCGGCGCTGAGAGTCTTAGCTTCCGGGTTCGGAATGTAACCGGGCGTTTCCCTCTCGCTATGGCCGCCGAAACATCCCATACACACCCCACAAGGGGCATGAAATCTGTGATGAACCGACCAGTCAAGCTGGTTGTTCAATTGATACCCGACCGTATATCGGGAACCACATAGTGGACGCAAGCAAAGTGTTTTCAAGATATCGGCTTATTAGTACAGGTCAGCTCCACGAGTCTTTAGTCCTCGCTTCCACATCCTGCCTATCAACCCGGTAGTCTAGCCGGGAGCCTTCACCCTAAAAGGGATGGAAATCTCATCTCGAAGCCGGCTTCCCGCTTAGATGCTTTCAGCGGTTATCCGTTCCGAACGTAGCTAATCAGCGGTGCTCCTGGCGGAACAACTGACACACCAGAGGTTCGTCCATCCCGGTCCTCTCGTACTAGGGATAGATCTTCTCAAATTTCCTACGCGCGCAGCGGATAGGGACCGAACTGTCTCACGACGTTCTAAACCCAGCTCGCGTACCGCTTTAATGGGCGAACAGCCCAACCCTTGGGACCTACTCCAGCCCCAGGATGCGACGAGCCGACATCGAGGTGCCAAACCATGCCGTCGATATGGACTCTTGGGCAAGATCAGCCTGTTATCCCCGAGGTACCTTTTATCCGTTGAGCGACAGCGCTTCCACAAGCCACTGCCGGATCACTAGTCCCGACTTTCGTCCCTGCTCGACTTGTCAGTCTCACAGTCAAGCTCCCTTGTGCACTTACACTCGACACCTGATTACCAACCAGGTTGAGGGAACCTTTGGGCGCCTCCGTTACTCTTTAGGAGGCAACCGCCCCAGTTAAACTACCCACCAGGCACTGTCCCTGAACCGGATTACGGTTCGAAGTTAGATATCCAGAGTGACCAGAGTGGTATTTCAACAATGACTCCACCCGAACTAGCGTCCGAGCTTCAAAGTCTCCCACCTATCCTACACAAGCCACACCGAACACCAATACCAAGCTGTAGTAAAGGTCACGGGGTCTTTCCGTCCTGCTGCGCGTAACGAGCATCTTTACTCGTAGTGCAATTTCGCCGAGTTCGCGGTTGAGACAGCTGGGAAGTCGTTACGCCATTCGTGCAGGTCGGAACTTACCCGACAAGGAATTTCGCTACCTTAGGATGGTTATAGTTACCACCGCCGTTTACTGGGGCTTAAATTCTCAGCTTCGCCCTTGCGGACTAACCGTTCCTCTTAACCTTCCAGCACCGGGCAGGCGTCAGTCCGTATACATCGTCTTGCGACTTAGCACGGACCTGTGTTTTTAGTAAACAGTCGCTTCCCACTGGTCTCTGCGGCCTTCAAACGCTTCAGGAGTAAATCCCTACACGCCTCAGGCCCCCCTTCTCCCGAAGTTACGGGGGCATTTTGCCGAGTTCCTTAACCACGATTCTCTCGATCTCCTTAGTATTCTCTACCTGACCACCTGAGTCGGTTTGGGGTACGGGCGATTGGAACCTCGCGTCGATGCTTTTCTCGGCAGCATAGGATCACTGATTTCGTCCGTGAGGACTACCCATCGGGTCTCAGGCTACATAGAAGACGGATTTGCCTATCTTCTGCCCTACATCCTTAGACCGGGACAACCATCGCCCGGCTCAGCTACCTTCCTGCGTCACACCTGTTAATACGCTAAACGCCCCAGCGTAGGGTCGTGTGCTAGGCCAAGACCGTCACCCCGAAGGGATCGAATCAAGGATTCAGACACTTAGCATTACTGGATTGTCTTGGGCGGTTCTTCATCGGTACGGGAATATCAACCCGTTGTCCATCGACTACGCCTGTCGGCCTCGCCTTAGGTCCCGACTTACCCAGGGCGGATTAGCCTGGCCCTGGAACCCTTGGTCTTTCGGAGGACGGGTTTCTCACCCGTCTTTCGCTACTCATGCCTGCATTCTCACTCGTGTGGCCTCCACGGCTGGTTCACACCGCCGCTTCGCTGGCCACACGACGCTCTCCTACCCATCCATACGGCTGGACCACGAAGGCCTGCCTATAATATAAATGCCACAACTTCGGTGGCGTGCTTGAGCCCCGTTACATTGTCGGCGCGGAATCACTTGACCAGTGAGCTATTACGCACTCTTTCAAGGGTGGCTGCTTCTAAGCCAACCTCCTGGTTGTCTATGCAACTCCACATCCTTTCCCACTTAGCACGCGCTTAGGGACCTTAGATGGTGGTCTGGGTTGTTTCCCTCTCGACGATGAAGCTTATCCCCCACCGTCTCACTGCTGCGCTCTCACTTACCGGCATTCGGAGTTTGGCTGAAGTCAGTAACCTTTTGGGGCCCATCGTCCATCCAGTAGCTCTACCTCCGGCAAGAAACACGCAACGCTGCACCTAAATGCATTTCGGAGAGAACCAGCTATCACGAAGTTTGATTGGCCTTTCACCCCTATCCACAGCTCATCCCCTCCATTTTCAACTGAAGTGGGTTCGGTCCTCCACGACGTCTTACCGTCGCTTCAACCTGGCCATGGATAGATCACTTCGCTTCGGGTCTAGAACATGCGACTCATACGCCCTATTAAGACTCGCTTTCGCTACGGCTGCCCCTCACGGGTTAACCTCGCCACATATCACTAACTCGCAGGCTCATTCTTCAAAAGGCACGCTGTCACACCAACAAGGGTGCTCCAACGGTTTGTAAGCAAACGGTTTCAGGTACTATTTCACTCCCCTCCCGGGGTACTTTTCACCTTTCCCTCACGGTACTTGTCCGCTATCGGTCATCTGGGAGTATTTAGGCTTATCAGGTGGTCCTGACAGATTCACACGGGATTTCTCGGGCCCCGTGCTACTTGGGATACTCTCCGGACAGGCGACGACATTTCGACTACGGGGTTCGCACCCTCTATGACTGGCCTTTCAAGACCATTCGTCTATATCGCGCTCATTGCCCTCACAGCTCGGTAGAACTGTACGGAAAGTCCCACAACCCCGACCATGCAACTCCTACCGGATATCACACATGATCGGTTTGGCCTCTTCCGGTTTCGCTCGCCACTACTAACGGAATCGCTTTTGCTTTCTCTTCCTGTGGGTACTGAGATGTTTCACTTCCCCACGTTCCCTCTACCCGCCCTATATATTCAGGCGGGAGTCACCAGGTCACCCAAAGGGCCTGGCGGGGTTTCCCCATTCGGAGATCCTCGGATCAAAGCTCTATTATCAGCTCCCCGAGGCTTATCGCAGATTTATACGTCCTTCTTCGGCTCCAGATGCCAAGGCATCCACCGTTTGCTCTTAGAATCTTGAAATCACATGAGATTGAATCGTTTCGCCTCCCCCTAGAGGAGACAGAATTGACCAATGATCTATAAATAGATCTTTGTGATCCACCGGAAAACCGGTGAATCTAAGATGCTCGCGTCCACTGTGTAGTTCTCAATATACGGGCGGTACCCCACCACCATCCACAACAGGACGACGGAAAGGGTCCGACAAGAAACCAGACACACCCAAAAGGTGCGGCCCGGTCCCTCAGGACCCAACAGCGTGCAACATGCCCTCGACACACCGAACCACGTTCCCACCCCACAGGGAGGCGTACTAGCAGCCCGACACATCAGCCGGCATCAATGTCAATGTTCCACCCATGAGCGCCACCGCCAGGACATACGCCTGACGCGTGACTTGGCACCCTTGATCTCCCTGTATACAGAGGAGAGGTGCACATGCTCCTTAGAAAGGAGGTGATCCAGCCGCACCTTCCGGTACGGCTACCTTGTTACGACTTAGTCCTAATCACCGATCCCACCTTCGACAGCTCCTCCCTTGCGGTTAGGCCACTGGCTTCGGGTGTTACCGACTTTCATGACTTGACGGGCGGTGTGTACAAGGCCCGGGAACGTATTCACCGCAGCGTTGCTGATCTGCGATTACTAGCGACTCCGACTTCATGAGGTCGAGTTGCAGACCTCAATCCGAACTGAGACCGGCTTTTTGGGATTCGCTCCACCTTACGGTATCGCAGCCCTTTGTACCGGCCATTGTAGCATGCGTGAAGCCCAAGACATAAGGGGCATGATGATTTGACGTCATCCCCACCTTCCTCCGAGTTGACCCCGGCAGTCTCCTATGAGTTCCCACCATTACGTGCTGGCAACATAGAACGAGGGTTGCGCTCGTTGCGGGACTTAACCCAACATCTCACGACACGAGCTGACGACAACCATGCACCACCTGTATACCGACCTTGCGGGGCACACATCTCTGCATGTTTCCGGTATATGTCAAGCCTTGGTAAGGTTCTTCGCGTTGCATCGAATTAATCCGCATGCTCCGCCGCTTGTGCGGGCCCCCGTCAATTCCTTTGAGTTTTAGCCTTGCGGCCGTACTCCCCAGGCGGGGAACTTAATGCGTTAGCTGCGACACGGAGACCGTGGAATGGTCCCCACATCTAGTTCCCAACGTTTACGGCATGGACTACCAGGGTATCTAATCCTGTTCGCTCCCCATGCTTTCGCTCCTCAGCGTCAGTTACGGCCCAGAGATCTGCCTTCGCCATCGGTGTTCCTCCTGATATCTGCGCATTCCACCGCTACACCAGGAATTCCAATCTCCCCTACCGCACTCTAGTCTGCCCGTACCCACTGCAGACCCGAGGTTGAGCCTCGGGATTTCACAGCAGACGCGACAAACCGCCTACGAGCTCTTTACGCCCAATAATTCCGGACAACGCTTGCACCCTACGTATTACCGCGGCTGCTGGCACGTAGTTAGCCGGTGCTTTTTCTGCAGGTACCGTCACTTTCGCTTCTTCCCTACTAAAAGAGGTTTACAACCCGAAGGCCGTCATCCCTCACGCGGCGTTGCTGCATCAGGCTTGCGCCCATTGTGCAATATTCCCCACTGCTGCCTCCCGTAGGAGTCTGGGCCGTGTCTCAGTCCCAGTGTGGCCGGTCACCCTCTCAGGCCGGCTACCCGTCGTAGGCTTGGTGAGCCATTACCTCACCAACAACCTGATAGGCCGCGAGTCCATCCCCAACCGAAATTCTTTCCACGACCAGACCATGCGGCCAGTCGTCATATCCGGTATTAGCTACCATTTCTAGCAGTTATCCCAGAGTCGGGGGCAGGTTACTCACGTGTTACTCACCCGTTCGCCACTGATCCGCCAGAGCAAGCTCTGACATCACCGTTCGACTTGCATGTGTTAAGCACGCCGCCAGCGTTCGTCCTGAGCCAGGATCAAACTCTCCATAAATGCTTAAACGCACGACCACCCGAAAGCAGCCGGCACATCTAAAGCCGGACGTGAACGGGAATCGAACACGAACCAGCAAGTTTGAAACCGACAGAACAAATCATTACTGACTTGCTTGTTTGTTTAAATGTATTCCAAAGGAATCCGAAACGAGCATCCGAAGGACACCCGCAACGGGTATTTGGCATTTGACATTGTGCACGCTGTTGAGTTCTCAAGGAACGGACGCTCCCGACACCGACCATCACAGCCAGCCATCGGAGCTCACACTCCACCGCTCCCCGTGGGAGTGATCCAGACCAGAAGGCCCAGCACTCACGTCGGAAGCAGAATCAGACCCTAGCTCAGTTGATGGTAAACACGCAACCCGTAAGCCGCGGCAACTTCTGTTTCACCAGGATCATCACCCGCCAGAACAGCTCCGGAAGCTTTTCGCTTCCCGCCCGTTCCGGCGACAAGAGGAGACATTACGCGGACCACCCCACCCCCGCAAAACAACCCGCATCCCGGGCGTGTCGCGACAGCCTCCCGCGGACGGCGTGACGGCGGTCCCGGGGACCGCCGCCGCGCGCATCAGTGGAAGAAGTGGCGCTCGCCCGTGAAGTACATGGCGACGCCGGCGGCGCGGGCCGCCTCGACGACCTCCTCGTCGCGCACCGATCCCCCGGGCTGGACCACCGCGCGGACCCCGGCGTCGAGTAGGACCTGCAGCCCGTCGGCGAACGGGAAGAACGCATCGGACGCGGCCACCGACCCGGAGGCGCGGTCGCCCGCGCGCTGCACGGCGAGCTGGCACGAGTCCACGCGGTTGACCTGGCCCATCCCCACGCCGACGGACGCACCGTGGTGGGCGAGCAGGATCGCGTTCGACTTCACCGCCCGGCAGGCCTTCCACGCGAACTCGAGGTCCGCGAGCGTCTGCTCGTCCACGGGCTCCCCGGTGGCCAGGGTCCAGGTGGCCGAAAGTCGCGTGCCGTCCGTGGGGAACGCGTCGCCGGACTGCACGAGGTAGCCGCCCGAGATCTGGCGCGCCTCGAGGTCCTCGCGGTGGTACCCCTCGGGGAGCGTCAGCAGCCGGAGGTTCTTCTTCGTCTTCAGCAGGGTGAGCGCGTCGTCGTCGAACCCGGGCGCGACGAGGACCTCGGTGAAGATCTCCTTCACCGTCTCCGCCATCCCCAACGTGACGGTGCGGTTCGCCGCGATCACTCCCCCGAAGGCCGAGACGGGATCGCAGTCGTGCGCGCTGCGATGCGCGGCGGCGATCGCGTCGACCGCGCGGGGCGCCGCGACGGCGATGCCGCAGGGGTTCGCGTGCTTGATGATGGCCACCGCCGGCTCCGCGAAGTCGTAGGCGGCGCGCACCGCGGCATCCGCGTCGACGAAGTTGTTGTACGACATCTCCTTGCCGTGCAGCTGCGTCGCCTGGGCGATGCCGGCGCCGTCCGGCCGTCGGTAGAGCGCCGCGTCCTGGTGCGAGTTCTCGCCGTACCGGAGCACCTGGGCCAGCTCGCCCGCGACGTCCCAGCTCGCGGGCCAGGAGGAGCCGCCCGACTCGGAGGGTCCTTCCCCGACGACCGTGGACCGGAAGTAGTCCGCGACCGCGCGGTCGTAGTCGGCCGTGTGCGCGAACGCCGCGGCCGCGAGGCGCCGCCGCTGCGCGAGGGTGGTCCCCCCGGATCGCACGGCCTGGATCACCTCGTCGTAGCTCGACGGGGACACGACGATCGCCACGTTCGCGTGGTTCTTGGCCGACGCCCGCACCATGGCGGGCCCGCCGATGTCGATCTGCTCGATGACGTCCGACGCCGGGGCTCCCGAAGCGACCGTCTCGACGAACGGGTAGAGGTTCACGACCACGAGCTGGAACGGCGAGATGCCGAGCTCCGCGAGCTGCACCTCGTGCGACTCGAGCCGGAGGTCGGCGAGCAGACCGGCGTGCACGGCGGGATGCAGCGTCTTGACGCGCCCGTCGAGGGACTCCGGGAACCCGGTCACGTCCTGCACCTGGGTGACGGGGAAGCCCGCCTCGGCGATGGTGCTGGCCGTGGATCCGGTGGAGACGATCTCGACCCCGGCCTCCGCGAGCACCTGGGCCAGCTCGAGCAGCCCGGTCTTGTCGCTGACGGAGACGAGGGCGCGAGCCACCTCGATGCCGTCTCGATCGCGGAACAGGGACGGGTCGTGACGGGGTCCGCTCATGCCGGGGACAGCTCCTTGAGGTCGATGGTGCCGAGGGAGATGGCGCGCACCGTGTCGACGAGGAGCCTGCGCTCCACGACCTTGATGCGCTCGTGCAGGGTGTGCTCGGTGTCGTCCGGCTCCACGGGCACGCGCTCCTGCGCGAGCACCGGCCCGGTGTCGACCCCGGTGTCGACGACGATGATGGACGCCCCGGAGCTCGTGGCCCCGGCGGCGATGGCGTCCCGGACGGCGTGCGCCCCGGGGAACTCCGGCAGGTACGCCGGGTGCGTGTTGACGATGCGGGGCGCGAAGGCCGCGACGGCCCGCGGTGGGAGCAGGCGCATGAAGCCGCTGAGGACCACCAGGTCGGGTTCCCAGCCCGCGATGGCCGCCGCGAGCTCGTCGCCCCACGCGGCACGGTCGGGGAAGCTCGCGAACGGGACGGTGAAGGTGGGGATGCCCCGCTCCTCGGCGAAGGCGAGCCCGTCGGCGTCCCGATCGGCCCCCACCGCGATCACCCGGGCGGGGTAGTCCGCGTGGTCGGCCGCCTGGAGGAGGGCGTGGAGGTTGGTCCCGCTGCCGGAGATGAGGACGACCACGTTGAGCACCCGCACAGCCTATCCGCGTCCCTCGGGGCTGCGCCGGACCAGGGGGGCCATCAGGCCGGACACGAACATGCCCGCCACCGACGCGACGCCGATCTCGAGGAACGCGGCGAGGAGGATCCAGCCGGCCGCCGGCCCCACGTCGGCCAGGCGTCCGGGTCCGGCGGCGCCCCCGGAGATGACCGCCAGCAGGGCGAGCACCACGGCGCCGACGACGCCCATGCCGAGACCCGAGACGAGGAACCACGGCCAGCGTCGCGCCTCGGGCTCGGGGATCCGCGCGACCCGCGGGGACAGCGCGACCGCGGCGACGAAGGAGACGACGACCGGGACGAGGATCCCCAGGTAGCCGAGGTCGAACGCACCCTGCGGCAGGATGCCCAGGACCGGCACGGACGGGATGGGGCCGACGGTCGTGCCGAGCGGCGAGATGGACGACCCGGTGCCGAGCGCGAAGCCGGGTCCGAGCAGCCACGACGCCGCCCACACGATCAGGTTCGGCAGGAGCGCGATCTGCGCAAGCGTGAGGGCGACGCCGCCGACGATCCCCGTCTGCAGCGTCTCGTACAGGGTGATGACGGTCGCGTACTGCAGGCCGAGCAGCACCGCGACGACCACGGCGGCGATCGCGACGACCCCGAAGGCCGCGGCCGCTCCCCCGCGGACGGCCGTGGCGGCGACGGAGGCCGCGCCGTCCGGCAGGCGGTCGAGCGCGTCCCGCGCGCCGCGGACGACGCCGGCAGCCCGGCCGGAGGACAGGGACGCCCACCACCGGGCGGCCCGCGCGCGATCGGCGCGCGCGATCCCGCCGACGAGCAGGCCGAGCGCGAGGACCAGGGTGGGCAGGATCACCCCGCGCCCGACGGCCGGGGAGACGCCCTCGTGCTGTGCCGCGAGCGCGAGGCCGAGGGACAGCACGGCGGTCGTGGCCACGGCGGAGACCGCGCCGACGCCGGGGTGGTCGGTCTCGACGATGCGGCGGCCGGCGCGGGTCCCGAGGAGGAGCGTGAGCAGCGCGAAGCCCAGCGGCGCGAGCGTGAGCGCGAACGGCGCGTCGACGCCCGGGAGGCCGAGGGACGAGGCGAGCGACGGATCCAGCGACGCCGTGAGCGGCACGCCGTGCCCGAGGAGCCACAGGTCGACGGCCGTGCGCGCGAAGACGCCCCAGTCGATCTGCAGGTCGTACTGGCCAGCCCAGAGCGCGGTGAGCGGCACGAGGGGCAGGGCGACGCCGACCCCCACCACCAGGAGCGCCTCGAGTGCCGCGAACAGGGCGGTTGCGTGTCGGTTCATGCCTCGACGACCCTACCGGCCGGGCCCTGCGCGACCCGTGCGGCGACGGGCGCGCCGGGGCATCCGCGGGCCGATCCGCGTGTGGAGGACCCGGGCACGACGACGGCCCGCATCCACCGGGATGCGGGCCGTCGTCGTGCGCTCGCGAGCGCGTCGTCGCTACAGGGCGGCGAAGACCTCGCGGAGGAGGTTGGCCGTCTCGGTCGGCGTCTTGCCGACCTTGACGCCCGAGGCCTCGAGGGCCTCCTTCTTGCCCTGGGCCGTGCCGCTGCCGCCGGAGACGATGGCGCCGGCGTGGCCCATCGTCTTGCCCTCGGGGGCGGTGAAGCCCGCGACGTACGCGACGACCGGCTTGGTGACGTGGGCCTTGATGTACTCGGCCGCGCGCTCCTCGGCGTCGCCGCCGATCTCGCCGATCATGACGATGGCGCGCGTCTCCGGGTCGGCCTCGAACGCCTCGAGGGCGTCGATGTGCGTGGTGCCGATGATCGGGTCGCCGCCGATGCCGATGGCGGTCGAGATGCCGAGGTCGCGCAGCTCGAACATCATCTGGTACGTGAGCGTGCCCGACTTCGACACGAGGCCGATGGGGCCGGCCTCCGTGATGGTGGCGGGGATGATGCCGGCGTTCGACTTGCCGGGGCTGATGATGCCGGGGCAGTTCGGGCCGACGATGCGGGTCGTGCCGCCGGTGCTCTTGGCGTGCGACCAGAACTCCGCCGAGTCCTTGACGGGGATGCCCTCGGTGATGACGACCGCGAGCGGGATGGCGGCGTCGATCGCCTCCACCACGGCGCTCTTGGCGAAGGCCGGCGGCACGAAGATGACCGACACGTCGGCACCCGTCTCCGCCATGGCCTCGGCGACGGAGCCGAAGATCGGGAGCTCGACGCCCTCGATGGTGACCGTGCTGCCGGCCTTCCGCGGGTTGACGCCGCCGACGACCTTGCTGCCGGTTGCGAGCATGCGGCCCGCGTGCTTGGTGCCCTCGGAGCCCGTGAGGCCCTGGACGATGATCCTGCTGTTCTCGTCGAGAAGAATCGACATGTTCGTGTTCCTGTTCTCTCTCGGGAGTTAAGCGGCGGCCAGCTCGGCGGCCTTGTCGGCCGCCTCGTCCATGGTGCCGACGACGGTGACGAGGGGGTGCGCGCGCTCCTCGAGGATGCGGCGGCCCTCCTCGACGTTGTTGCCGTCGAGGCGGACGACGAGCGGCTTGGTGGCGGCGTCGCCCAGCTTGTCGAGCGCGCCGACGATGCCGTTCGCGACCGCGTCGCACGACGTGATGCCGCCGAAGACGTTGACGAAGACGCTCGTGACCTGCTCGTCGCCGAGGATGACGTCGAGGCCGGCGGCCATGACCTCGGCCGACGCTCCGCCGCCGATGTCGAGGAAGTTCGCGGGGCGCACGCCGCCGTGCTGCTCGCCGGCGTAGCTGACGACGTCGAGCGTCGACATGACGAGGCCCGCGCCGTTGCCGATGATGCCGACCTGGCCGTCGAGCTTGACGTAGTTGAGGTCCGACTCCTTGGCCTTGGCCTCGAGCGGGTCGGCCGCGGCCGCGTCCTCGAGGGCGGCGTGGCCCTCGTGGCGGAAGCCGGCGTTCTCGTCGAGCGTGACCTTGCCGTCGAGGGCGATGATGTCGCCCGACTCCGTGAGGACGAGCGGGTTGACCTCGACGAGCGTCGCGTCCTCGTCGCGGTAGACCCACCAGAGGCGCTCGAAGACGGGCGCGACCTTGGCGATGAGCTCCTCGGGGAACGACGCGGCGCGGGCGATCTCCTCGGCCTTGGCGGCGTCGATGCCGGCGACCGGGTCGATCTCGATGCGGGCAAGCGCCTCGGGCCGGGTGACCGCGAGCTCCTCGATCTCCATGCCGCCCTCGTAGCTGGCGAGGCACAGGTACGAGCGCTCGGCGCGGTCGAGGAGGATCGAGAAGTAGAACTCCTGCGCGATGCGGGCGCCTGCCGCGACCATCACGCGGTGCACGGTGTGGCCCTTGATGTCGAGCCCGAGGATGGACTGCGCCGCCTCGTGCGCCGCGTCGGCGCTCTGGGCGACCTTGACGCCGCCGGCCTTACCACGGCCTCCGGTCTTCACCTGCGCCTTCACGACGACGGTGCCGCCCAGCTTCTCGGCCGCGGCGCGCACCTCCTCGGCGGTGTCGGCGACGATCCCCGGGAGGACCGGGACGCCGTAGGACTCGAAGAGGTCCCTGGCCTGGTATTCGAAAAGATCCACGCGTGTCATCCCATCCGCACCCGCGCCAGGCGGTTACGTGCGTCGTTCGAGGCTGCGGTGCCACGACCGTCTGGTGGCGGCACCCGGTGTGTTGCGGCTGGTCGACGCGCCCGCCGCCCACCTCCGTGGGCCGGCCCGCCGCGTCGACGACCGTGGAGAGCCTATCGGGTCGCGGGTGGACCGGTCCGGGTGCGCCAGGACCGTGCGCCGACGCGCGATCGGCGGCCTGGGGAGGGAGACTGGGCGGATGAGGCCGAGGACGCATCCCGCGCGTCGGCCGGGCGGATCCATCCGGGACATCGCGGGCGAGGGGGTCCTCTTGGCGGCGGGAGCGCGGGCGATCCTGCTCCAGGTCGCCGAGCCGGCCGTGGCGCGCGGCGTGGCCGAGCACAGCGACTTCGCGTCGCGACCGCTCGACCGGCTCGAGGGCACGCTCGGCTACATCTACGCGGTCGTCTTCGGCTCCCCCGACGAGGTCGCGCGCGCTCGGCGGATCGTCGGCCGGGCGCACGCGCCGGTCCGGTCGGCGGTCCCCGCGGCCGACGGCTCGGCGCCGGCCTACTCCGCCTACGATCCCGGGCTGCAGCTCTGGGTGGCGGCGACGGTCTACCAGTCCGCGATCACGATGTTCGAGCTGTGCTTCGGGCCGCTGCCCGACGAGGCCGCCGACAGGATCCACCGGCAGTACGCGGTCCTCGGCACGGCGCTGCAGGTCCCGGAGGGGATGTGGCCCGCGGACCGCGCGGCGTTCCGCGCGTACTGGGACGAGCGGATCGCGACGCTCGAGCCGACGTCGGACGCCCGTCGGATCGCGCGGACGCTGCTGGACGGACGGGGCGCGCCGCCGGTGGTCCGGGCGGTCTTGCCGCTCGTCGCGCTCGTGACGGCGGGGCTGCTGCCGCCGCGGATACGGGCGGGGTTCGGGATGCGGTGGGACGCGCGGCTCGAGCGCCGCTGCCGGCGTCTCCTCGCGCCCGTGCTCGCCGTGTACCGCGTGATGCCGCGCGTCGCCAGGGAGGCGCCGCGCTCCGTGATCACGCGCAGGTACCGCCGCCGCGCCGCCGCGTAGCCCGCCCGGCCGCTCCTGCACAGGCGCGCGGTCGCGGATCCCGTCCCCGGCTCCCGGCGGGTGCCCCGCGTCGGGACGCCCCGGGACGCACTGTGCGCCCATGACACGGATCCCCTCGACCACCCGCCCCTCCTCCTCTCCGCGGCGTGACCGCCCGGCACGGCGGCCGCACGCCGCACGGCTCGTCTCGGCGATCGCGGGCGTCGGCCTCGGGCTCGGGCTCGCGGCGAGCGCCGTGCCTCCCGCGCAGGCGCTGAGCGCGGTGTCCCACGGCGTCGGCCACGCGTCGGGATCGGACGGCCGATGGCTGGGCTCGTACCGGATGGACGACGGCCGGCTCGGCTTCTGCATCGACGTCGGGCTCGCCGGGCCGCCCGGCCACGAATACTCCCCGGTGGAGGACACGGGCGCGACGCCCGACGACCGGGCGCGGCTCGCGTACATCTCCCGGCGCTGGGCGGGCTCCGCCGATCCCGACACCGCCGCGGCGGGACAGCTCGCGACCTGGAGCATCACCGGCCTCGGCGCCCACGACCTGTCCTGGTACGCGGCCCGCGCCGGCGACCACGCGGAGATCGTCGAGTCCCGAGCGCACGACATGCTCGCGGAGGCGGCGTCCGGGGCCTCGCGCTCGGTGACCGCTGCCGCGACCGTGGCGCTCGCGGACGACGGGACGGGGAGCGTGCGCCTCGACCTGCGCGCCGACCTCGTCGCCACCGGGCCGACGGACGTGCCGGCCGGCTCCCAGACGGGGACCGTCACGCTCGACGGCGCCGCGTTCGACGACGGGACCACGACCGCGCAGGTGGCGAACGGCACCGCGGTGCCGATCCGGGCGACGGGAGCCTCCGCGGCGCTGCACGTGACGGCGAGCGCCGTCTTCGCCTCCCTCCCGTACGGCGACGCCCTCGACGCGGTGGGCGACGGCGGTGCGTCGCAGCGGATGATCCTGGCCCGACCCGCGGATGCGCGCGCCGACGCGCAGGCGGACGCCCACGCACCGAGCCCGCTCCCCTTCGCCCCGCGCGTCGTCACGCGGACGTCGCGGGCCGTGGCCGCGGTCGGCGACGAGCTCGCGGACGCGCTCCGGGTGTCCGCCGATCCCGCGGCGCCAGCCGACCACGGGAGGCCGGCTACCTCCGACGGCTGGGGGCTCGCCCGCCAGGGCGACGGGAGCCTGGTACCTGTGCCGGTCGTCGTCCGGAGCAGGCTCCTCGGACCGTTCCCCGAGCAGGTCGGTCCCGAACGCGATGAGGTCCCCGCCGGCGCCCCGCAGGTCTGCGAGGTCATGACGCGCGTCGACCGCGGACCGGGCGACTACACCTCGCCCGCCTGCCGCCTCCCCGCCGGCGGCTTCTACGCCTGGGTCGAGACCATCTCGCCCGACGACACCCCGGTCGCGGCCGGACGGGCGCGCGTGCTGCCGTGGCGATCGACCTTCGGCGCCGCCACCGAGACGACGCAGGTGCCGCAGCCGCCGCGGATCACGACGACCATCGGATCCCCGGAGATCCCGACCGGCGGCTGCCAGACCGACACGCTGCGCACGACGTGGTTCGTCGGGGTCGGCCCCGTCCCCGTGCACGTCCGCGTCGTGGGTCCGTTCGCGACCGCGCCGGCCGAGGGACAGACGGTGGCCGTCCCCGGTGGCGGGGGCGCGGATGCGCCAGGGGCGGACGTCGCCATCGCCGATGACGGCGACGTGACGACACCCTGCATGCGCGTCGCGGCGCCCGGGTGGTACGTCGCCGTCCTCGACAGCCCGGGCCGTCCCGCCGGGGAGGCGGACGGCGCCGCCATCGCGCCGTTCTCCGACCACGCGGCGCACGCGGCCGAGACCTTCCACGTGAGCACGCCCGCCGGCGACCGCCCCGCGTCACCCGGGCACGCGCAGCTGGCGATGACGGGCGGCGCTCCCGGGGTCGACATGCCGGGCTCCGGCGGGACGGCACGTGTGGGCGCTCCGGCGCTCGCGTGCGCCGCGGCGTCCATCGGCGCGCTGGGCGCTGTCGGCATCGGCGCGCGACGAGCCGGACGGCGCCGTTCGCCGGCTAGAGCTTCTCGATGGGCGCGATCTTGATGAGCAGCCGCTTGCGACCCGCGGGCCCGTCGAACTGCACCTCGGCGATGCGCTTGCGCCCCTCGCCCGTGACGCCGGTGACCCGGCCGTCGCCGAAGTCGGTGTGGCGGATGCGGTCGCCGAACGCGAGCTCGAGGTCGCCGTTGTCGCGCACCTGCCCGGTCACCGTGTTGGCCCACTGGGTCTTCGGGCGCGGGGGCGGCGGCAGGGCCGGATCCTCGAAGCCGCTCGAGGAGCGGGATCGACCGCCGTACCCTCCGCCCTCCCGCCGCGCGTTGAGGGCACGCGGTTGGGTGCCGCCCCGCGACGTGGCCATGCCGGGCGACTGCTTCCAGTCGATGAGCTCGGCCGGGATCTCCTGCAGGTACCGACTGGGCATGGCCACGTTGACCTCGCCGAACTGCGCCCGCGTCATCGCCAGGGAGATGAAGAGGCGCCGGCGGGCGCGCGTGATGCCGACGTAGAACAGGCGGCGCTCCTCCGCCGGGCCGCCGGGCTCGTTGGCCGACATACGGTGCGGCAGGAGGTCCTCCTCCACGCCGGTGAGGAAGACCGAGTCGTACTCCAGGCCCTTCGCCGTGTGGAGGGTCATCAGGGACACGGTGCCGCTCGAGTCGTCGAGCTCGTCCGCCGCGGCGACGAGCGAGACCTCGGTGAGGAAGTCCACGAGCTGGCCCTCGGGGTTGTTGCGGGAGAACTCCTTGGTGACGGCGACGAGCTCCTCGACGTTCTCCGCGCGGGCCTCGTCCTGCGCGTCCTTGCTCGCCCGGAGCGCCTGCACCAGGCCGCTCTTCTCCAGGAGGGTGGTCACCAGGTCGCCGACCGTCGTGCGCCCCTCCGGCCGATCGGGGTCCAGCAGCAGCGCCACCTCGTCGAGCATGCGCGAGAGCGCGAGGATCGCCTGCGTCACCTTGGGCCCGAGCCCCAGCTCGGACGCGCGACGCATGGCCTCGCGGAACGTGACCCCGTGCGACTCCGCGAAGTTGGCGAGGGCCGTCTCCGTGGCCGGCCCGATGCCGCGCTTCGGGGTGTTGAGGATGCGGCGCAGGGCCAGCACGTCCGCGGGGTTCGCGACCGCGATCAGGTACGCCATCGCGTCCTTGATCTCGGCCCGCTCGTAGAACTTCGTGCCGCCCATGATCCGGTAGGGCACGGCCGAGCGGATGAGGATCTCCTCGAGCGCGCGCGTCTGCGCGTTGGTGCGGTAGAAGACGGCGATCTCGGAGTAGGCGGTGCCCTCCTCGTGCAGCTTCTGGATCTCGTCGGCGACGAACTGCGCCTCGTCGTGCCCCGAGTACCCGGTGAAGCCGACGATCTTGTCGCCGTCGCCGATGGACGTCCACAGCTTCTTGTCCTTGCGGTCGAAGTTGTTGGAGATGACGGCGTTGGCGGCGGTGAGGATGTTCTGGGTCGAGCGGTAGTTCTGCTCGAGGAGCACGACCTTCGACTGCGGGAAGTCGCGCTCGAACTCGGTGATGTTGCGGATGTCGGCGCCGCGGAACGCGTAGATGGACTGGTCGCTGTCACCCACCACGGTGAGCGACGCGCCGTCGATCCCGCCCATGCCGTTCGTGGACATGCGCGTGTCGACCGGAACGTCGTCGGGTGCCACCGCGCGCGTCAGCTCCCGGATGAGCGAGTACTGGGCGTGGTTCGTGTCCTGGTACTCGTCCACCAGGACGTGCCGGAAGCGCCGCTGGTAGAGCGCCGCGACCTTGGGGAAGGCGCGGAAGAGGTAGACGGTCTGGCCGATGAGGTCGTCGAAGTCGAACGCGTTGGCAGCCGCGAGCGAGCGCGTGTACTGCCGGAAGATCTCCACGAACATGGCCTCGGCCGGGTCGTTGAAGTTCGCCGTGCGCGCGAACGTGTCCGCGTCCGACAGCTCGTTCTTGAGCTTCGAGATGCGGCCGGAGACCGAGGAGACCGTGAAGCCGAGCGTGTCCGCGTCGAGCTGCTTGATGATCCGCTTGATGAGCACGCGGCTGTCGGCGGAGTCGTAGATGGTGAAGTTCTGCGTGAATCCGAAGGCCTCCGCCTCGCGTCGCAGGATGCGCACGCACGCGGAGTGGAAGGTCGAGATCCACATGCCCTCGGACGCCTGCCCGAGCAGCGACTCCACGCGCTCGCGCATCTCGGCGGCGGCCTTGTTCGTGAAGGTGATGGCGAGGATCTGGCTCGGCCACGCCTCGCGGGACTCGATGAGGCTCGCGATGCGGTGGGTGAGCACGCGCGTCTTGCCCGACCCGGCGCCCGCGACGATGAGGAGGGCCGGACCTCGGTACACGACGGCTTCCCGCTGCTCCGGGTTGAGGCCCTCGAGGAGCGGATCCTCCGGGGCTCCCGGCCCGCCGTCGGCGCCCGACCGGCCGTCGAGGATGATCGGCGTGCTGGAGCGGGAAAGGGCGGCGGGGTCGGCACTCATGTCGGCATCGATCCTAGGCGCTGCCCCCGACGCGCGGCCGGGCGGCCGTCGGCCGTCGAGCCGTCGAGCCGTCGAGCCGTCGAGCGGCCGAGCAGCCGAGCGATCGCGCGGCCGAGCCCTACCGCCCGACCGCGGCCGCCCGCTCCCCCACGAGCCGGACCGCGAGATCCGGGTGGTCGGCGAAGACGCCGTCGACGCCCGCGTCGAGGAACCGCCCCCAGTGCGCGCGGAAGTCGCCGTGCGCGGACTTCGGGCCGGGGCCGCGGAGGGGCCGGGGCAGGAACGCGTTCTCGGGACGGAGCGTCCAGGTGAACACCGTGAGGCCGGCGTCGTGCGCGCGTCGGACCAGGTCGGAGACGGGAGCCGCCTCGCCACCGGAACCGGAGCCCGCGCCGAAGCCCGCGGCAGGGCAGATCCGCTCGAGGCCCACGCTGATGCCGTCCACCTCGGCGGCGAGCGCCGCGAGCCCCGCGTCGGTGAGCTGCTCGTCGAACGTGACCGCGGACTCGCCGTGACGCGCGACCTCGTCGATCGCCGCGCCGCGCCCCTCGAGGAGGTACACCAGGCGCGCCGCGATGCCGTGCGCCCGCACGCCCAGGAGCGCGCTCCGCTCGAAGGACTCGATCGTGAGGCGCGAGGCGTCGTCCGCCCAGCCGTGCTCGCGGAGGTCGCGGGCGAGCAGCTCGTCGAGCGGCATGCCGAGCGCGGCGAAGTGCGTGGCGTGCTTGATCTCCGCGACCATGCCGAGCGGGCGACCGTGGCGCGCCGACTCCTGGTCGATGATCCGCAGCAGATCCGGCAGGGACAGCACGGTCTCCTGGTCGTCGTGCGACGCGCTGTCCGGCCGGGCCGCGGGGATCCGCTCCCGGCAGCGCAGCGTGCGGATCTCGGCCCACGTCATGTCCTCGGTGAACCAACCCGTGCGCTCGACGCCGTCGACGACGCGCGTGGCACGGCGGTCGGCGAACTCGGGCCGGTCGGCCACGTCGGTCGTGCCGGACAGCTCGTTCTCGTGCCGGATGACGAGCACGCCGTCGCACGAGGCGACGAGGTCGGGTTCGACGGCATCCGCGCCCTGCGCGAAGCCGAGCCGCACGGCGGCGGCGGAGTGCTCGGGGCGGTAGCCGCTGGCTCCGCGATGGGCGATGACGAGGGGGCGAGGGCGAGGGGCGTGATCCACGCCGCGCACGCTACATGCGCCGGGTGGACGGCGAGCGCGTACTCATCTGGGGAAATACACGGCCAGCGCCTGGGGTCTCCCAGCCTGGTCAGCTAAATTGGCCGTCAATCACGTTCAACCACCATTGAGAGTAGAAGGACCATGGCCAACCCCACGTTCTCCAACAACCCGGTCTTCAACGGCCGGGGTGCGACGCCCACGAGGGATGTGACCCCGGAGAGCCTCGACGAGCTCTACAACCGCCCGTCGGCGACCCCGGTCGAGACCGACCGCATGACCTTCGAGGACACGACCGTCAAGACGGTCAGCCTGCTCGCGATCGTCGTCGTCCTCGGCGCCGTCGCGTGGCTCTCGGGCCCGCTCGCCCTCCCCCTCGCGATGCTCGGCGCCATCGGCGGCCTCGTGCTCGGCCTCGTCAACTCCTTCAAGAAGGAGCCGTCCGTCCCGCTCATCGTCGCGTACGCCGCGTTCGAGGGGCTGCTGGTCGGCGGCATCTCCCGCGTCTTCGAGGGCATCGCCCCCGGCGTCGCCACCCAGGCGCTGCTCGGCACGGCCGCGGTCTTCGCCACCGTCCTGATCCTGTTCCGCAGCGGCAAGATCCGGGCCTCCGCGAAGGCGACCAAGATCTTCATGATCGCGATCATCTCCTACGCGGCGTTCTCCCTCGTGAACTTCGCCCTCATCGCCTTCGGCGCCATCCAGAGCCCCTGGGGCGTGCGCGGCATCGAGATCTTCGGCATCCCGCTCGGCGTGGTCTTCGGCCTGCTCGCCGTCGTGCTCGGCGCCTACTCGCTGGTCCTCGACTTCGACTTCATCCAGCGCGGCGTCCGCGCCGGCGCTCCCCGCAAGTACGGCTGGACCGCGGCCTTCGGCCTCGTGGTCACCATCGTGTGGCTGTACGTCGAGCTGCTCCGCCTCTTCGCCATCCTGCGCGGCAACAACTAGCGCGACCGCCCGTCCGCGGCACAGCACCGCGGACCGGCAGCACGACGAAGGCCGCTCCCCTCAGGGAGCGGCCTTCGTCGTCCACGGCGCGAGCGGGAGGATCACTCCCACTCGATGGTGCCCGGCGGCTTCGACGTGACGTCGAGCACGACGCGGTTCACGCCGTCGACCTCGTTCGTGATGCGGTTCGAGATGCGCGCGAGCACCTCGTACGGGAGGCGCGTCCAGTCGGCGGTCATCGCGTCCTCGCTGGAGACGGGGCGCAGCACGATCGGGTGGCCGTAGGTGCGGCCGTCGCCCTGCACGCCGACCGAGCGGACGTCCGCGAGGAGCACGACGGGGCACTGCCAGATCTCGCCGTCGAGGCCCGCCGCCGTGAGCTCGGCGCGCGCGATGGCGTCGGCCTTGCGCAGCAGCTCGAGGCGCTCGGCCGTGACCTCGCCGACGATGCGGATCCCGAGGCCGGGGCCGGGGAACGGCTGGCGCCCCACGATGACCTCGGGGAGGCCGAGCTCGCGGCCGATGGCGCGCACCTCGTCCTTGAACAGCGTGCGGAGCGGCTCGACGAGCTCGAACTTGAGGTCCTCGGGGAGGCCGCCGACATTGTGGTGGCTCTTGATGTTCGCGGTGCCCGTGCCGCCGCCCGACTCGACCACGTCCGGGTAGAGCGTGCCCTGCACGAGGAAGCGGATCGGCTCGCCGTCGGCCTTCGCCTCGAGCACGAGCGCCTCGGCGGCGCCCTCGAACGACCGGATGAACTCGCGGCCGATGATCTTGCGCTTGGCCTCGGGATCCGTGACGCCCGCGAGGCCGTCGAGGAACTGGTCGGCCGCGTCGACCGTGACGAGGCGGACGCCCGTGGCGGCCACGTAGTCCTCCTCGACCTGGCGGCGCTCGTCCTGGCGGAGGAGGCCGTGGTCGACGAAGACGCACGTGAGCTGGTCGCCGACCGCGCGGTGCACGATCGCCGCGGCGACCGCGGAGTCGACGCCGCCGGAGAGGCCGCAGATGACGCGGGCGTCGCCGACCTGGGCGCGGATCCGCTCGACCTGCTCGGCGATGACGTTGCCGCTGTTCCAGTCGCCGGGGATGCCGGCGGCGCGGTGCAGGAAGTTCTCGAGCACGGCCTGGCCGTGCGCGGAGTGCTTGACCTCGGGGTGCCACTGCACGCCGTAGAGGCGGCGCTCGTCGCTCGCGAACGCGGCGACGGGCGTGGACGCGCTAGAGGCGAGGACCTCGAAGCCCTCGGGCGCCTTCGACACGGAGTCGCCGTGGCTCATCCACACGGTCTGGTCGTCGGGCTGGCCGTCGAGCAGGGTGCTGCCCGGCGTGAGCGTCACGGCGGTGGATCCGTACTCGCGGGCTCCCGTGTGCGCGACCTCGCCGCCGAGCGCCCGGGCCATGACCTGGAAGCCGTAGCAGATGCCGAGCACGGGGACGCCGAGGTCGAGGATCCCCTCGTCGAGGCCGGGCGAGCCCTCCTCGTAGACGCTCGACGGGCCGCCGCTCAGGACGATGCCGGAGGGGTCCTTCGCGCGGATCTCCTCGGCCGTGATCGTGGACGGCACGATCTCCGAGTAGACGTTGGCCTCGCGGACGCGGCGGGCGATCAGCTGCGCGTACTGCGCGCCGAAGTCGACGACGAGGACGGGACGCTGCTGCGTGGGGTTGTCGACGCTCAAGTGGTGGCCTCCGTGGTGGTGGTCGGGTCGATGGGTCGGGGATCCGCGTCGTCGCGGTCGTCGTCGGCGGCGGGAGCCTTCCGGCGCGGAGCCTCGAGCTCCGCGATGGTCTCCCGCACCCGGCGGGCGATGCGCGCCTCGACGATGAAGGAGAGGAACGGCACGACGCCGCCCGCGGCGATGAGGATGAAGCGGGTGAACGACCAGCGCATCTTCTGCCAGAGCAGGAAGTCGCTGATGAGGTAGACCACGTAGATGTTGCCGTGGACGATCTGGATCAGGAGGCTCAGGTTCGTGCCCGTGAGCGTGTCCGCGGGCGACAGCGCGAGGAAGCCGGACGGCCCGTTCAGCTCGAGCTCGTAGCCGGCGCCGGCGAGGTACTGCAGCGATCCGTCGACGAACTGGAAGCCGGGCAGGTACTTGATGCCCATCTCCACGACGAGGAGGAGGAGGAACGCGCCGGTGATGAACGCCATGACGCGGTAGAAGCCGAGGACCCTCCGGATCTGCGGGACGTCGGAGCGCTTGAGTCCGTAGGCCATGCGTGGATCCTACCGGTCGGCGTCTGCGCGGCTCCCGCGACCGGGAGCGCTGACGGCGTCGTCGCGGCCGCCCTCGGGGAGCGGGTCGTCGTCGTCCTCCTCGTCGTCCTCGTCCTCGCGGTAGCCGGGCTGCTCGCGGGTCCAGGTGTCGCGGACGGTGCGGTACCAGATGACGATCGCGAAGATCGCGAACACCGCCCACTCCGCCGCGTAGAAGATGTTGAGCCAGTTGAGCTGCACGGCCTCGCTCGGCGGCGGCGAGTCGATCGCCGTGAGGCCGGCGACGGGCGCCGACGCGACGATGAAGCCGTTGTAGACGTCGCCCACGTCGCCCGGCCAGAGGTTGACGAGCGCCGCGGTGCTGAGGCGGGTCATGCGCTGGGGGTCCTGGCCCTCGCCCGCGGGCTCGGGCTGCTCGCTCGGGAGGAAGCGGCCGACGACCTCCTGGACGCCCGTCGGGGCTCCGTCGCCCGCGTTCAGCCGCGCCGCGACGGCCGCCGCCTCCCCGTCGGTCGCGGTCCAGCCGAGCGCGACGGGCACGCTGGCGGGCAGCGCGTCGGGCGCCGGATCCGCGGGGCCGCCGTCGTCCGTGATCGAGAGGTGGCCCACGACCCAGGCGCCGGTGCGGCTGGCGTTGAGGCGGTCGGAGACGACGACGAAGTCGCCGGGCACGAGCGCGCCCGCCACGGTGACCATGTGCCCGGCGGACGTGTCGGTGACGTAGCCCTGCGGCTCCGCCAGCGTGCCGAGCGGCAGCGCCGTCTCGGTGTCGCGTTCGATGACGACGCCCGACTCCACCGCGCGCGCGAGCTGCCACTGCCCGAGCGCCGCGAAGCCCGCGGCGATCACGAGCGCGAGCGCCAGCAGCCCGAGCGAGCGGGGGCGGCGGGCGACCTGGCCGATGGTGGGGCCGGCGGCGTCGGAGCCGCCCGGACCGGATCCCGCGGGCCGGGCGTCGGGACGCGGTGCGGCGTCGATGCGGGGGTCGGGTGCGTGCGTCATCAGTAGTCGGGTTCCCGTTCGCGGGTGGGTGGTGTCCAGGTGTCGTGGTCGGACTGCTGGCCGGCCTGCTCGGCGCGGCGGTCGGGGGCGGGACGGGGCTCGTCGGCGTCGTCGGACCCGCGCCGGCCGGCCGGTGCACCCTCCGCCTCGGGGCCGGTGCCGGGCGTCGTGCCGCGCGCCGCGGTGCCCGGCCGGGGCGTCGCGACGGCGAGGCCGTCGTCGTATGCGTCGGCCGGCGCCTGCTCGCCGCGCTCGGCCGCCTCGAACAGGGCGAGCGCGCCGGCCCGCTCCGCGTCGCGCTCGGCCTTCTCGGCCGCGCGCTTGGTGGCGGAGCGGTACCGCGTGGGCAGCACGGCCGTGCCGATGCGCACCGAGTTCGCGGCGAGGAGCGGCCCCATGATCGCCATCACCAGGACGTAGAGGCCGGCGAACGGCTGGATCCGCTCGTCGAGACCCGCCGACAGCGACAGCGTCGCGAGGATCAGCGCGAACTCGCCCCGGTTCTGCAGGATGAAGGCCGTGTTGATGCCGGCCTGCGCGCCGTGCCCGTTGAGCCACGCGACGAACTGCCCGGCGATGATGTTGAGGACGACCGTCATGAGCACGGCGACGAGCACCGGCACGACGACAGTGGGGAACTCGCCGGGATCCAGCGCCAGGCCGAAGTTGAGGAAGAAGAACGCGCCGAACACGTCGCGGAGCGGGATGGCGATCTGCTCGATCCGGTTGCGCATGCGCGTCGCGCCGAGGACGAGGCCGATGAGGAAGGCGCCGATCGCGTCGGTGACGCCGAGGACCTCGCCGATGCCGCCGAAGAGGATCGCGAGGCCGAAGAACAGGACGGTGAACAGCTCGACGTCGCGCGTGCGCATGAACCGCGACAGGAACGCGCCGCCCTTCCGCGCGACCGTGAACATGACCACGAGGAACGCGAACGACACCGCCAGCTGCCCGACCACCGCCCACGGCTCGGTCTCGCCGCTCAGCACGACCGACACGATGGCGAGGTAGACGGCGATGAAGATGTCCTCGACCACGGTGACGCCCAGGATCATGGGCGTCTCGTCGTTGGCCAGGCGGTTCAGCTCGATGAGGAGCTTGGTGACGATGGCGCTCGACGACGTGGCCGTCATGCCCGCGATGATGAGCGCCTCGCGGGTGCCCCAGCCGAGGGCGAAGCCGAACGCGAACCCGACGCCCATGTTGATGAGCACGTACGAGCCGCCCGAGACGATGAGCTTGCCGGCGTTGCCGAAGAACTCGTCCTGGTCGAACTCGAGACCGAGGTTGAACAGCAGGAGGATCAGGCCGAAGACGGCGATGAGCTCGATGTCGGCCGACGCGAAGTCGAGCGGGAACCAGTCGACGCTCGGGCTCGCGAGGAGGCCGATGAGCATGTATATGGGGATCGCGGGCAGGCCGATGCGCTTGCCGAGCTGGCCGAACGCGTAGGCGAGGACGAACAGCAGGCCGAGGACGATGAGGTCTTGGCCGTGGTGCACCCGCTACCCTCCGTCCGGCGCGGAGCCGGGCGCGGGGCGGTGCGGGAACTCGCCCGTCCGGTAGAACGCGAAGGCCTTCGCGACCTTCTCGGGGGATCCGGCCACGACGAGCGTGTCGCCCGGGTAGACCGTGAAGTCGTCGGACGGGGCGGGGTTCGCGGACTCGCCGCGCACGACCGCGACGACCGTGAGGCCGACGACGCCGCGCGACGCGAGGTTGCCGAGCGCCTGGCCGGCGATGTGGTCGTCGTAGTCGACCGTGAACCAGTCGATGCTGAGTCCGGGGATCTGGTCGAGCTTGTCGAGCGACTCGGTGATGCGCGTGCCGCCCAGCAGCTCGGCGAGCGTGTGCGCCTCGTCCTCGCTGAGGCGGAGCGACACCTTCTGCGTGTCGGGCCCGTCCTGCTCCTCGGAGAAGGTGATCAGGTCGCTGTGGCCGGAGCGGTGGGCGATGACGCCGACCTTGCCCCCGTCGTCGGTGATGAAGGTGTGCAGCACGCCGACACCCGGCAGCTTGACGCGACGGACCTCCGCCATGCGCGCACCTCCCTCTTCCTGTGGTTCACAACGCGGGCCGCGCCCCGGGTGTTCCCGCCCGGGGGCGGTCGACCGGCGCTCGGGTGGACTGCCTACTTGCCGTACGGCGCGACGACGACCTCGACGCGCTGGAACTCCTTGAGGTCGGAGTAGCCGGTGGTGGCCATGGCGCGGCGCAGCGCGCCGACCAGGTTGGCGCTGCCGTCGGCCGTGGTGGACGGGCCGTAGAGGATCTGCTCGAGCGGCGCGACCTGGTCGACGCGCACGCGGTGGCCGCGGGGCAGCTCGGAGTGGTGCGCCTCGGCGCCCCAGTGGAAGCCCTGCCCGGGCGCGTCGGTGGCGCGGGCGAGCGTGGATCCGAGCATGACCGCGTCGGCGCCGACCGCGATGGCCTTGACGATGTCGCCCGAGCTGCCGAGGCCGCCGTCGGCGATGACGTGCACGTAGCGGCCGCCGGACTCGTCCATGTAGTCGCGGCGGGCGCCGGCGACGTCGGACAGCGCGGTGGCCATGGGCGCGTGGATCCCGAGGGTCGAGCGCGTGGTGGACGCGGCTCCCCCGCCGAACCCGACGAGCACGCCCGCCGCGCCCGTGCGCATGAGGTGGAGGGCTGCCGTGTAGGTGGCCGCCCCGCCGACGATGACGGGGACGTCGAGCTCGTAGATGAACTTCTTGAGGTTGAGGGGGGCCGCGCCCTTGGAGACGTGCTCCGCCGAGACCGTGGTGCCGCGGATGACGAAGAGGTCGACGCCGGCCGCGACCACGGTCTCGTAGTGGTCGGCGGTGCGCTGGGGCGAGAGCGCCGCGGCGACGACGACGCCGGCGGCGCGGATCTCCGCGATGCGCGCCGTGATGAGCTCCGGCTTGATCGGCTCGGAGTAGATCTGCTGCATGCGCGCGGTGGCCGACTCGGGCGGCAGCGACCGGATCTCCTCGAGCAGGCGCTCGGGGTGCTCGTACCGGGTCCAGAGGCCCTCGAGGTCGAGGACGCCGAGGCCGCCGAAGCGCCCCATCGCGATGGCCGTCGCCGGGGAGACCACGGAGTCCATGGGCGCCGCGAGGAACGGGATCTCGAACTGGTACGCGTCGATGGACCACGAGACCGACACGTCCTGCGGGTCGCGCGTGCGACGGGACGGGACGATGGCGATGTCGTCGAACGCGTACACACGGCGGGCCCGCTTGGCGCGGCCGATCTCTACATCACTCACCCGCACAGCCTAGCGGCGGGCTCCTGCGCGACCGCCCGTCGCCCGGATCCGCGACCGCCGCCGCGCCGGCACGCGCCGCGCGCCGCTCGGGCTCGGGGCCCGCGTGCAGCAGGAGCGCGCGGAGCCGCCCCGCGCCCAGCACGTCCCCCTCCCCCGCCACGACCACCCGCCAGCGGCCGGCTCCCCGCCCATCCGCCGGCCCGGCGTCGGCGTCCGAGTCGGCGCCGGCGTCCGCGTCGGGCACCGTCCGAGCGTCGGCGACCGCCCCGACGATCCGCAGCCCGACCCGCTCGCGTGCCCACGCCAGCGCGAGCCGCCCGTGGCGGCCGACCGCGACCCCCACGGCGGGCGGCGCGAGCCCGGCCTCGTGCGCGACGCCCCGTGCGACGGACTCCACCGGTCCGGCCGCGGCGCCGTCCGCCGCCCGGACGAGATCCTCCGCGCGTCGGCTCCAGGGACCCGGGCCGCGGAACCCCCGCTCCCGCTCGAGGTCGGCGCGCGTCACCGGCCGGGCCCGCGCGGGCGCGAGCGCGTGGTCGAGCGCGACGAGCCCGTGCGCGAACCACCCCGGCCCCCGCGGCGCGGCACCCCGCACCGCCGTCATGGCCGCCTCGTGGGAGGCGGCGAGCGCCGTGGCCGCGAGCCCGGGCATCCGCACGCCGTCCGCCGCGAGCACGAGACGCGACCTCCCGTGCGCGGGGTCGCGGACGACGCGCGCGCCCGCGGGACGACCCGACGGTATCCCCTGCACGTCGAGCAGCGTCACGAGCGCGGGCCACGTCGCGAGCCGCGGCAGCCCGTGGACGGCGGCGGCCGACGCCCCGCCCAGCACGATCGGGCCGGACGAGACGCGGGCGAGCGCGCGGATCCGCAGCAGGTGCCGCTCGCGCGCCGACACCGCCTCCCACTCCGCCCGCCGCACGTGCACCCCGGCGCGCAGCCGCACGAGCTCGCCGCGCGCCTCCGCCCGGGCGACGACGGCGGCGTCTGCGCGCTCCTCCTCGGCGGCCGGCGGAGCGGAGCCGGCCCGCGCGGCCCCCGAGAGGATCAGCGCCACCCCGGGCGGCCCGGGCGGTGCCGCCTCGAGCGGATGGTCGACGGGAGGCGGCGGGGTCGGGGTCGGTGTCATGCGGGCAGTGTCGCGGCCGGCGCGCGCCGACCTCGCGCACGGGAGCGACCCGCCGGAAGCGCGGGCGGACCCGCGCCCTGTGAGGGAGCGCGCGCACGCGCGAGGGGCCGGTGCGCACGGCACCGGCCCCTCGTCACCACCGCGCGGATGCCGCGCGGCTCACCGCATCAGCGACGGTAGTTGGGCGCCTCGACGACCATCTGCACGTCGTGCGGGTGGGACTCCTTGAGCCCGGCCGCCGTGATGCGCACGAAGCGCCCGCGGTCCTTGAGCTCTCCGACCGTGCGCGCGCCGACGTAGAACATCGACTGGCGCAGGCCGCCGGTGAGCTGGTAGACGACGTTCGCGAGGGATCCGCGGTAGGGCACCTGGCCCTCGATGCCCTCGGGGATGAGCTTGTCGTCGCTCGGGACGTCCGCCTGGTAGTAGCGGTCCTTCGAGTACGAGGTCTTCGTGCCGCGGGTCTGCAGCGCGCCGAGGGATCCCATCCCGCGGTAGCTCTTGAACTGCTTGCCGCCCACGAACATGAGGTCGCCGGGGCTCTCGTCGCAGCCCGCGAGGAGGCTGCCGAGCATGACGGTGTCGGCACCCGCGACGAGCGCCTTGGCGATGTCGCCCGAGTACTGCAGGCCGCCGTCCGCGATGACCGGGATGCCGGCCGCGCGCGCCGCCAGCGACGCCTCGTAGACCGCGGTGACCTGCGGCACGCCGACCCCCGCGACGACGCGCGTGGTGCAGATGGACCCGGGGCCCACGCCGACCTTGATGGCGTCCGCCCCCGCGTCGATGAGCGCCTGGGCGCCCGAGCGGGTCGCGACGTTGCCGCCGATGACGTCGACGTGCGACGTGGCGGGGTCGGACTTCAGGCGGCGGATGATGTCGAGCACGCCCTTGCTGTCGCCGTTGGCGGTGTCGACCACGAGCACGTCGACGCCCGCCTCCACGAGGGCGAGCGCGCGCTGCCACGCGTCGCCGAAGAAGCCGATGGCCGCACCGACGCGCAGGCGCCCCTCGGCGTCCTTCGTCGCGTCCGGGTACTGCTCCGACTTGTCGAAGTCCTTGACGGTGATGAGGCCGCGCAGCTTGCCCGCGTCGTCCACCAGCGGGAGCTTCTCGATCTTGTGCTCCGCGAAGATCGCGATCGCGTGGTCCGGGTCGATGCCGACGCGGCCGGTGATGAGCGGGGTGCGGGTCATGACGTCGCGCACGAGCGTCGTGGCGGCCTGCACGGGCGAGACGAAGCGCATGTCGCGGTTCGTGATGATGCCGACGAGCGTGCCGTCCGACTCGACCACGGGGAGGCCGGAGACGCGGAACTGGCCGCAGAGCGCGTCCACCTCGGCGACCGTCGCGTCGGGACGCGTGGTGACCGGGTTCGTGATCATGCCGGACTCGCTGCGCTTCACCTTGTCGACGAACGCGGCCTGGTCCTCGATGGAGAGGTTGCGGTGGATCACGCCGAGCCCGCCCTGGCGCGCCATCGCGATGGCCATGCGCGCCTCGGTGACGGTATCCATCGCGGAGGAGAGCAGAGGAGCGGCGACGCTGATGTTGCGCGTCAGGCGGGACGTGGTGTCCGCCTCGCTCGGGATGACGTCGGTGTGCCCCGGCAGGAGCATGACGTCGTCGTAGGTGAGGCCGATGACGCCGAACGGGTCGGACTGATCCAATTTCCCTCCAGGGGACGAATGAGAGGCGGATGGTGGGGCCGGGGGACCGCGTCGGCAACCGGTGTCTCGATGTTAACGGTCGCGCTGACGCGCTATTCCCGCCCTATCACGCAGCCACGCGGTGTCGGCGCGAAACATCCAGGACATAATCAGCACGTACTGTCAACCAACGTCGTCCTGACGGTAGTCGCGGTGCCTGTGCGGATGTACCCGTCGCACGGCTCCCCCTATGGAGGTCTAGTGATAGCCACTGGTTCGGCCGGAGCACGCGCGCAGCGTCTCTGGGCCCTGATTCTCGCGGTGGCGTTCGCCTGCACCGCACTTCTCCTCTCGGCCCCATCGGGCGCCCACGCGGATCCACGCGCGGCGCCGCAGGCGGTCGACCCGGCGTCCGCCGAGCAGTCCCTGCTCGTCTGGGTCCGGGCCGACGCCGACAAGACCGGCATCGCCGGGGTGACCGTGAAGGTCTCCGGCGGCGGCGTCGAGGCCACCGGCACGACCGGCGCGGACGGGAAGGCCGAGGTCGGCCTCAGCGCCCCCGGCTCCTTCACGGTCGAGGTCGACGCGTCCACCATCCCCGAGGGCGCAGGCGTCCCCCGGGCGGGATCGAGCCCCCGCGAGATCGACGTCGCGGCGGGCAACAAGAACGTCCCGGCCTTCTTCTTCCTCTCGCCCGACGGCGCGGCGGCCGGCGCCGGATCCACCCCCGCGCCGAGCGCCAGCACCGGCGCCGGGACGGGCACCTCCACGGGCGGCGAGACCGCCGCCCCGGACACCGAGACGGGCACGGTCACCGCCACGGCGGAGCCCGTCACCCAGAACAACTTCTGGAAGATCTTCTGGCCCAAGGTGGTGACGGGCCTCATCTTCGGCCTGCTGCTCGCCCTCGCGGCCATCGGCCTGTCGCTCATCTACGGCACGACGGGCCTCAACAACTTCGCGCACGGCGAGCTGGTGACCTTCGGCGCGCTGATGGCGTACCTCTTCAGCAACGTGCTCGGCCTCAACCCGGTGCTCGCGATCGCCATCACGGTGGTCCTCGGCGGCGCGTTCGGCTACGTGCAGGACGCGGCGCTCTGGAAGCCCCTGCGGAAGCGGAGCCTCGGGCTGGTGCCGCTCATGATCGTCACCATCGGCCTCTCGCTCGCGCTGCGCTACCTCTTCCAGTTCATCTTCGGCGCCGACCGCCTGACGCTCCCCAACAGCCCGGCGCCGTTCCTGGTCGTCGGTCCGGTGAGCCTCAAGTTCACGGACGTCGCCGGCGCGATCGTCTCGATCGTGCTGCTCCTGGCGGTCGCGTACGTGCTGCTCTACACGAAGATCGGCAAGGCCACCCGCGCCGTCTCCGACAACCGCTCGCTCGCTGCGGCGTCGGGCATCGACGTGGAGGGCGTGATCCGCGTGGTCTGGATCGGCGGGGCCGCGCTGGCCGCCCTGTCCGGCGTCTTCATCGCCTACTACCAGTCGCTGCGCTGGGACACGGGCGCGTCCATCCTTCTGCTCGTCTTCTCGGCCGTCGTCCTCGGCGGACTCGGGACGGCGTTCGGCGCGCTCATCGGCTCGATCGTGATCGGCGTCTTCATCAACGTCAGCACCATGGTCCTGCCCGAGAACATGAAGTACGTGGCCGCTCTCGTGGTCATGATCGTCATCCTGCTCGTCAGGCCCCAGGGCATCCTGGGTCGGAAAGATCGGATCGGTTAGCCGCGCATGAACACGAACTTCATCTTCCTGGCGATCGGCGAGATCTTCTCGCCCACCACCGCGGCGTACGCGCTCGCGACCGTCGGCCTCGTGATCCACTTCGGCTTCACGGGCCTGCTCAACTTCGGCCAGGCCGGCTTCATGGCCATCGGCGGCTACGCGTTCGCCATCACGGCCGTCATGTACGACTGGCCCGTCTGGGCGTCGCTGCTCGCGGCGATCGTCGCCTCCACGGTGTTCGCGCTGATCCTGGGCATCCCGACCCTCAGGTTGAGGGCGGACTACCTGAGCATCGTGACCATCGCGGCGGCGGAGATCATCCGGCTGAGCGTCAAGACGCCCGAGTTCTCCGACGTCACGGGCGGCTCCGAGGGCATCAACGGCGCGGCGGCCGGGTTCAACGACCTCAACCCGCTGCCCGAGGGCCGCTTCGGCGCGGGCGTGCTCACCTACTCCGCCGACCAGTGGTGGATCCGCATCGTCGGCTGGGGCCTCGTCGGCATCGCCTGCCTGCTGGTCTTCCTCCTCATGCGCAGCCCCTGGGGCCGCGTGCTGAAGGGCGTGCGCGAGGACGAGGACGCGGTCCGCGCGCTCGGCAAGAACGTGTACTCCTACAAGATGCAGGCGCTCGTGCTCGGCGGCGTGTTCGGCGGGCTCGCGGGCGTGGTCTTCATCCTCCCGAGGTCGCTGCAGCCCGACAACTACGGCACGCAGCTCACGTTCTTCCTCTACACGATCATGCTGCTGGGCGGTGCGGCCACGATCTTCGGGCCGGTCATCGGCTCGATCATCTTCTGGGTCACGCTGTCGCTCTCGGACGGCCTGCTCAGCCTCGCGGTGTCGAACGACTGGCTGCCCATCTCGAGCACCCAGCAGGGCCCCATCCGCTTCATCATCGTGGGCGTCGCGCTCATGCTGCTCGTGATCTTCCGACCACAGGGCATCTTCGGGAAGAAGAAGGAGACGCACTTTGCCTGACAAGACCCCGGTCTCGGCCATCCTCGACGGCGACGCCGGTCCGGGCTGCGCCAAGAAGGACCCCATCATCGTCGCGCACGGCGTCAGCCGGCAGTTCGGCGGCCTGAAGGCGGTCGACGTCGACCACCTCGAGATCCCCCGCGGCTCCATCACGGCCCTCATCGGCCCGAACGGCGCGGGCAAGACCACGTTCTTCAACCTGCTGACCGGCTTCGACAAGCCGAACACCGGCAAGTGGGAGTTCTCGGGGAAGAACCTCGCCGGCATGAGCGCGTTCCGCGTCGCCCGCCTCGGCATGGTCCGCACCTTCCAGCTCACGAAGGCCCTCGGCGGCATGACGGTGCTGGAGAACATGCGCCTCGGCGCGACGGGCCAGGGCGGCGAGAACTTCTTCTCCGCGCTGATCCGCCCCCTCTGGCGCAAGAAGGAGGACGAGATCACGGAGCGCGCGCGCGGGCTCCTGACCAAGTTCAAGCTCGACGCCAAGGAGGAGGACTACGCGGCCAGCCTCTCCGGCGGCCAGCGGAAGCTCCTCGAGATGGCGCGGGCGCTCATGACGAAGCCCGAGCTCGTCATGCTCGACGAGCCCATGGCCGGCGTCAACCCGGCGCTCACGCAGTCGCTGCTCCACCACATCCTCGACCTCAAGACCGAGGGCATGACGGTGCTGTTCGTCGAGCACGACATGCACATGGTCAACGAGATCGCCGACTGGGTGGTCGTGATGGCCGAGGGCCGCATCGTCGCCGAGGGCCCGCCCTCGACCGTGATGAGCGACCCGGCCGTCATCGACGCCTACCTCGGCGCCCACCACGACACCGACCTCGGCACCCTCACGGGCCAGCGCGAGGTGGCGAAGGACATGGACTCCGACCTCGTCAAGAGCGAGATCGAGAAGGAAGCGGCAGACAAGTGACGGCAGAGCGGGTCCTCCAGACCACCGACCTCCACGCGGGCTACCTGCCCGGGGTCAACATCCTCAACGGGTGCAACGTGCACGTCGACAAGGGCGAGCTGGTCGGCATCATCGGCCCGAACGGCGCGGGCAAGTCGACGCTGCTGAAGGCGATCTTCGGGCAGGTGAACGTCCGCGGCGGCAGCATCGAGCTGAACGGCCAGGACATCACCGGGCTCAAGGCCGACAAGCTCGTCTCCCGCGGCGTGGGCATGGTGCCGCAGAACAACAACGTCTTCCCGACGCTGACCATCGACGAGAACCTCCAGATGGGCGTCTACCAGAAGCCGAAGATGTACAAGGAGCGGCTGGCGTTCGTCACCGACCTGTTCCCGGAGCTCGGCAAGCGGCTGAAGCAGCGCGCCGGATCCCTCTCGGGCGGCGAGCGCCAGATGGTCGCCATGTCGCGCGCGCTCATGATGGACCCGACGGTGCTGCTCCTCGACGAGCCGTCCGCCGGCCTCTCCCCCGTGCGCCAGGACGAGACGTTCATCAACGTCGCGCAGATCAACCGCGCGGGCGTCTCCGTCATGATCGTGGAGCAGAACGCCCGGCGCGCGCTGCAGATCTGCGACCGCGGCTACGTGCTCGACCAGGGCAAGGACGCGTACGAGGGTCGCGGGCGCGAGCTCATGAACGACCCGAAGGTCATCGAGCTGTACCTCGGCACGCTCGCGGCCGACCAGGAGAAGGCCAAGGCGGCGCCCCAGCCCTGATCCCTCCCCCTGCACGACACGACGCGGCATCCCTCCGGGGGTGCCGCGTCGTCGTGTGCGGGGCGGCCCCGCACGAGACCCGCGCGACGAAGCCGACCGCGATCCCGACGTCGACCTCGACCGCGCTGACGGGGTGACAGCGTCCACGGCGCCGCGCGACGGGGTTCCGGCCCATGCACGACGGCGATCCCGACGACGCGTCACAGCGCCCCTCTGCCCGCGGGCCTCCGTGCTCCGTGCTCCGTGCTCCGTGCACCCTGGCGCCAGCGCCCCGACGCGGGACGGCGCCCCCGCGCTCGACGCGTGCCACCGCGCCCACCCCGAGGAGCGGCGCCCGTCCCGCCGACGGGCAAGGGCGCCCACGGTCCCTGCGCGCCCCAAGGGCACGGCGAAGGCCCCCGGGCACGGCGAAGGCCCCCGGGCACGGCGAAGGCCCCCGGGCACGGCGAAGGCCCCTGGGCACGGCGAAGGGCCCGGTCCATGCGGACCGGGCCCTCAGCCGTGCGTGGTGCGGGTGCTAGTCGAGCTTGCCGTAGACCTGCTCGGAGAAGGTCGTGGTGTTGCCCGTGCCGTACTTGTAGACGGAGACGTACGCCTCTGTCGGGTCGCCGTTCTCATCGAACGTGATCGGGCCGGAGAGGCCGTCGTAGTCGATGTCGGTGCCGTCCGCGATGAGCTTGGCGCAGTCCGTGAAGGTCGTGCACTTCTCGCCGCCCTCGGAGACGGACTGCAGGTTGTCCTTCAACGTCGCGCCGTCGGTCGCCTTGCCCTGGAGCGCGGCGAGCGCGAGGAGCACGGTGCCGTCGTAGGACTCGGCGGAGTAGCTGAACACGGTGAGCTCGGGCTCGCCCTCGGCCTTCACCATGTCCTGCAGGCGGGTCTGGAAGTCCTCCTTGGCCTCGACGCCGGGGTTCGTGAACTGCGCCCCCGCGATGTCGACGTTGGTGTCGGTCTCCTTGATGACGCCGTAGTTGCCGTCCGTGCCGTAGAACTTCGAGAAGTCGAAGCCCTTCGACGCCAGCTGGTCGGCGATGGTCTTGATCTCGTCGAACGAGATGACGACGAGCGCGTCCGGGTTCGGGGCGAGCACCGAGGTGATCGCGCTGTTGAAGTCCGTCGCGGAGGGCTCGAAGACCTCCTCGGCGGCGATGGTGGCGCCGCCGGCCTCGAGCGTCTTCTTGATGTTCTCCTCGAGGCCCGTGCCGTAGGCGTCGTTCATGTAGAGGATCGAGACGTTGGTCTTGCCGTCCTGCAGGATCTTGTTGCCGAGGATGCGGCCCTGGAGCACGTCCGAGGGGGCGGTGCGCCAGTAGTAGCCGTCGTCCTCGTAGGTCGTGAAGTCCGGGGAGGTGTTCGCCGGCGAGAGCTGCACGACGCCGGCCTGGGTGACCTGGTCGATGAAGGTCTTCGAGACGCCCGAGGACGCGGCGCCGATGATGGCCGTGTTGCCGTCCGCGATGAGCGAGGTGGCCGACTGGCTGGCGATGTCGGTCGTGGTGTCGCCCGAGTCCTTGGCCGTGTTGGTCACCGTGATGCCGGCCTTGGCGTCGTTGATGTCCTTCACGGCCAGGTCGACGCCCGCGAACTCGGGCGGGCCGAGGACGGCCAGGGAGCCCGTCTGCGGGAGGATCGTGCCGATCTTGAGGTCCAGGCCGCCGTCGGCCGTGGTGCCTCCCGTGTCGCCGCCGCCGCCGGAGCAGCCGGCGAGGACGAGGGCGCCGGCCACCGCGACGGTGACGGCGCTGAGGGCGGTGCGGGCGGATCGTGAGCGGGAGGCCGAAGCCCTGCCGAATGCGCTCATGGTGCTCCTTATGGATGTGTGTGGTGATGCTCGGGAATGTGATGCATGAGGCACGCGAATGCGCGCCTCGCCTGGTGCGACCCTATGGCGCGGATGAGACGGACACAATGCATCGGCATTTCCGTCGTGTAACGCGACCCGATCGTTACCATTCGCGGAATGCGCGACGGGATCCGAATCAGATGCCGTCGACGACCGCCGGATCCCTCCGGATGGGCGCGACGGGCGATGCGGCGCGACGGCTCGCCCGGAGCATGTCGATCGTGAGCAGGACGAGCGCCGCCCAGACGATCGCGAACCCGGCCCAGCGCTCGGGCGGCATGGCCTCGTGCATCACGAACACCCCGAACGCGAACTGCAGCAGCGGCGCCAGGTACTGCGTGAGCCCGATCACCGAGAGCGGCAGCCGGCCGGCGGCGAGGCCGAAGAGCAGGAGCGGGCCCGCGGTGACGACGCCGGTGCTGACGAGCAGGAGCGTGTGCCCGAGCGAGACCGTGCCGATGGTGAGGCCGGCGCCGGCTCCCGTGATCACGAGCATCGTCGTGGCGGCCGGCACGAGCCAGGCCGTCTCGAGCGCGAGGCCGGAGAGCGCGTCGGCTCCCCCGCTCACGCGCTTCTTCACCAGCCCGTAGAGGCCGAACGAGCCGGCGAGCGCGAGCGACACCCACGGCAGCTGCCCGTAGCCGACGGCGATGACGGCGACCGCGACGGCCGACAGGCCCACGGCGGTCCACTGCAGCGGGCGCAGGCGCTCGCGCAGGAGGAGCACGCCGAGCAGCACCGTGACGATCGGGTTGATGAAGTAGCCGAGCGCGGTCTCGACCACGTGGCCGGAGAGCGTGCCGTAGACGTACACGGTCCAGTTGACGAGGATCAGGTGGCCCGCGAGCCCGAGGCCCAGGAGGATCCGCGGCCGGCGCACGATGGCGACCACGCGCCCCCAGCGCCGCGCGGCCGTGATGACGACGGCGCAGACGACGAGCGAGAAGAGGATCCGCCAGCCGACGATCTCGAACGCCCCGGCCGGCACGAGCAGCAGGAAGAAGACGGGGAGGACGCCCCACAGCCCGTACGCGCCGACGGCGGCGAGGAGGCCGGTGCGGGTCGAGGACTCCGGGGCGGGGCGCGTCACCTCACGAGGCTAGCGCCGCGGACGCACGAGAGCCCGGCCGAACGTGTCGGCCGGGCTCCCGGGTGAAGCGGTGGTGCGGTGTCGCTGAGGCGGAGCGTCAGCGCTCGATGACGGCGAGCACGTCGCGCGCGGAGAGGACGAGGAGGTCCTGGCCGTCGTACTTGACCTCGGTTCCACCGTACTTGGAGTAGATGACCTTGTCGCCGACGGCGACGTCGAGCGGGACGCGGTTGCCGTTGTCGTCGATGCGGCCGGGGCCCACGGCCACGACCTCGCCCTCCTGGGGCTTCTCCTTGGCGGTGTCGGGGATGACCAGACCAGACGCGGTGGTCTGCTCGGCTTCGACCTGCTGGATGACGATGCGATCCTCGAGCGGCTTGATGGAGACCGACACGGTTGACCTCTTCCTTCGTGACTAAGGGACAAGACTGATTGGCAATCTCCCGGGGAGAGTGCCAGGTGAGATTCTACGGGCCGCGCTTGCACTCGCGCAACGCGAGTGCCAATCGGTGCGGAGGCGCCCGGGTACGGTGGGCGGATGGATCAGACCGACCTCCGCGAGGTGCTCTCGCTCGAGGGGCTCCGCCTGCTCGACTCCCTCCCCGCGCCGGCGCCGGGGGACGACATGGTGCGGATGGTGAGCGCGCTGCGCGGCGAGGGGCACTCCCCCGCGCTCGTGTCCGCCGTCCTCACGCAGTCGCGGCTCCGCGCTCGGGCCCGGACGAAGTTCGGCGAGTTCGCCGCGCGCATGCTCTTCACGGAGGCCGGGCTCGAGCAGGCCACGCGGCTGCCGGTCGCCGCGCAGCACGCGGGGCGCTTCCAGCAGGCGGGCGTCGCGCACGTGGCCGATCTCGGCTGCGGGATCGGCGGGGACGCGATGGCGATGGCGGCCATCGGGATCCGCGTGACGGCGGTCGAGCGCGACGAGGTGACCGCCGCGGTCGCCGGCTGGAACCTCGCGCCGTTCCCCGAGGCCGAGGTCGAGCAGGGCACGGCCGAGGCGTTCGACGCCGGCCGCGTCGACGGCGTCTACCTCGACCCCGCCCGGCGCACGGACGGGCACTCGTCGACCCGGCGCATCTCGGATCCGGACGCCTACTCCCCCACCCTCTCCGCCGCGTTCGAGCTGGCGGCGGGACGGGCTGCCGGGATCAAGCTCGGTCCCGGCCTCGACCGCGACCTCATCCCCGCGGAGGCGGAGGCGCAGTGGGTCTCGGTCGACGGGCAGGCCGTGGAGATGGGCCTGTGGTTCGGGCCGACGCGGCGCGACGGCGTCCGGCGGGCGGCGCTCGTGATCAGCGGCGGGTCGCAGGCGGAGCTCACCTCGGAGGCCGACAGCGAGGACGCCGAGCTCGGCGAGCTGGGCGCGCACCTGTACGAGCCGGACGGCGCCGTGATCCGCGCCCGCCTCATCGGCGACCTGGCGCGCTCGCTCGACGGGCGGATGGTCGGCGAGGGGATCGCGTGGATCACGTCCGAGCGCGAGCAGGCGATGCCGTTCGCACGCGGGTTCCGGGTGCGCGAGGTGCTGCCGCTCGACGAGCAGCGGTTGAGGCGCGAGCTGCGGGCGCGCGGGATCGGGACGCTGGAGATCAAGAAGCGCGGGGTCGACGTGGACCCGGCGCGGCTGCGGACGCGCCTGCAGCTGAAGGGCGACGGCTCGGCGACGCTCATCGCCACGCGGGTCGGCGGGCGGCGCGTGGCGATCCTCGCGGACCGGCACGGGGTCGACGCGGGCTGAGGCCCGGCCGCGACCCCTGGCCCGGACACGACGACGCGGCCGCCCCCGAGGGGACGGCCGCGTCGTGGTGGTGCGGGTGGTGCGGGCTACGGCGCGGTCGGGAGCGGGGTGCCGTTGATCTCGCCGGTGTTGATCGCGGTGCCGATGACCGCGAAGAACAGGATGCCCACCAGCAGGCTGACCAGGATGCCCACGATGCCGGTGATGATGCCGGTGAGCGCGAAGCCCTTGGCCTCCGGGTTGCGCTTGCGCGCGAGGATGCCGGTGATCACGGCCGCGATGCCCACGAAGAACGTGAGGAACCACAGGAAGAGCGACAGGGCGGCGGACACGATGCCGAGCACCATCGACGTGATGGCGAGGCCCTTCTTGGGCGCACCGCCCTGGCCGGGCTGGTAGGACGCCGCGTAGGGCGAGTCGGAGCCGGCGGCGGGAGCGGCCGGGTAGGCGGGCTGGCTCGGCGCGGGCGGGAAGCCGTCGTTGGAGCGGTCCGGGTTCTGCGGATCGGTCATTGTCGTTCCTTTCGTCCCTGGGAACATACCGTGATGCGTGCCCCGGGATTCTCCCGTCAGGTAAATAAACGCGAAAGGACCCCGATCGGGGGGCGCGTCGGACGGTCAGCCGACCTGGACGACGGTGACCGGCAGCGTCGAGTCCGCGCCGAACGCGAGCCCGGACGGCGCGCGGCCCGACTCGATGAGGCGCGCGCCGAGCGCCGCGATCATCGCGCCGTTGTCGGTGCAGAGCGACAGGGGCGGGATCCGCAGCTCGATGCCCGCCGCCGCGCATCGCTCCGCCGCCAGCTCCCGCACGCGCGCGTTCGCGACGACGCCGCCGCCCAGCAGCAGGCGCGAGATCCCGTGGTCGACGCACGCGGCGACGGCCTTCGTGAGCAGCACGTCGACGACGGCCTCGCGGAAGCTCGCGGCCACGTCCGCGACGGGCACGGGCTCGCCGGCGTCCTGGCGCTTCTCGACCCAGCGGGCGACCGCGGTCTTGAGGCCCGAGAACGAGAAGTCGTAGCGGTGGCGATCCATGTCCTTGGGCAGGGAGAGGCCTCGGGGGAAGCGGATCGCCTTCGGGTCGCCCTCGGCCGCGACCCGGTCGATGTGCGGGCCTCCCGGGTAGGGCAGCCCGAGCACGCGGGCGACCTTGTCGAAGGCCTCGCCCGCGGCGTCGTCGATGGTCTCGCCGAGGAGCTCGACGTCGTCCACGAGGTCGCGCACGAGGAGCAGCGAGGTGTGGCCGCCGGAGACGAGCAGCGCGATGCTCGGGGTCTCGAGCGGGACGCCGGGCCCGCCATCGGTGCTGAGGAGGTCGGCGCCCACGTGGCCCACGAGGTGGTTGACGCCGTGCAGCGGGATGTCGAGGGCCACGGCGAGCGCCTTCGCCGCGCCGACGCCGACCATGAGCGCGCCGGAGAGGCCGGGGCCCGCGGTGACGGCGATGGCGTCGAGCTCGCGCAGGGTGACGCCCGCCTCGACGAGGGCCGCGTCGATCGCCGGGGTCAGCGCCTCGAGGTGCGCGCGGGCGGCGACCTCGGGCACGACGCCGCCGTAGCGCGCGTGCTCGTCCATGGAGCTGGAGATGACGTTGGCGAGGAGCGTCTGGCCGCGGACGATGCCGATGCCGGTCTCGTCGCACGAGGTCTCGATGCCGAGGACGAGGGGGCCGGCGTCGTCGGCGGCGCTCTCGTCGACGTGCGCCTCCGTGCCCGGGGCGGCGGATGCGGCGCGCTCGGCGGTCGCGTCGCGCGGCTCGGCGACCGCGGGCGGCGTCGCGGTGAGGGCGACGCGCATCACGACGGCGTCGACGTCGTCCGGCTGGTAGTAGTGCGGGCGGACGGCGATGGCCTCGAACCCGAGCGAGGAGTACAGGGACTGCGCGACGGGGTTGTCGGCGCGGACCTCGAGCAGCACCTCGCGCGCGCCGCGGGAGTGCGCCTCGGCGACGAGCCGGGTGAGCAGGGCGCGGCCGACGCCCCGGCCGCGGCTGCCGTCGGCGACGGCGATGGTCTGGACGTCGGCGGCGTGCGCGCCGCGCGGGCAGGACAGGCCGGCGTAGCCGAGGATCGCGCCGTCGGCCTCGTCGACGGCCACGACGTACCAGCCGTGGCGGGCCGTCAGCTCGCCGCGCATCGCGTCGGCCGACCAGGCGTCGGAGACGAACGTGGTGGTCTCGAGGTGCATCAGCTCGGGCAGGTCGGCGACCTCGGCGGTGCGGAACAGGACGCTCACGAGGTCACCCGCTTCGGGCCGGCCGAGACGGTGACGTCGGGCGAGCGGAGGTAGAGAGCCTCGTCGGCCGCGAAGGGCAGGTCGAGCTCGTCCATCCGCCGGGCGACCTGCGCGAGGGACGCCGCGCGCACGCCGGCGGCGTCGATGCGGTGGTCGGCGGCGGGCACGTCGTCCGGCTTGCTCAGGCCGGGCCCCGCGGTGCGCTCGGCGACGCCGCCGGGCGCGGGCTCGCGGTAGACGGACCAGTACAGCTCGCGGCGGCGGGCGTCGGTGACGACCACGAGGGATCCGGTGCCGCCCGCGGCGTAGTGGTCGTGGGCGACGGCGTCGTGGCTGACCACGGGGATCACGCGCACGTCCAGGCCGGTGGCCAGCACGCGGGCCGCCGCGATGCCGACGCGGAGGCCGGTGAACGGGCCGGGGCCCATGCCCGCGACGACGGCGCGGACGTCGCAGCGCTCGATGCCGGACGCGGTGAGGCACTCGTCGAGCAGCGTGCCGATGACCTCGGCGTGCCGCATGGTGTCGGCCTCCTGGCGCTCGGCGAGCACGCGGCCGTCGGGGTCGATGACGGCGACGCCCGTGCCGGCGGAGGTGTCGATCGCGAGGAGCACTGGACGAGTCTAGGCGCGGGGGCGCGCGCGGAGCCGTCGGATGCGGACGGTGCGGGGCTCCTCGGGGGCGGCGTCCGGGTCCGGGTCGGCGTCGTCGGACGCGGCGGGATCGCCGTCGCCCGCGCCCGTGGGACGCGCGATCCGCAGATCCCACCACTCCTCGGCGATGCCGTCGAGCTTGCCCTCGCCCCACTCGACCACCACGACGGACCGCGCGAAGTCGATGTCGAGGTCGTCGAGCTCGCGGGCGTCGGCCAGGCGGTAGGCGTCGACGTGCACGAGCGGCGGGCCGTCGACGAGGCTCGGGTGCGTGCGCGCGAGCACGAAGGTGGGGCTCGTGACGGGGCCGCGGACGCCGAGTCCGTCGCCGAGGCCGCGCGTGAAGGTCGTCTTGCCCGCGCCGAGCGGGCCGGACAGGACGACGAGGTCGCCCGCGCCGAGCTCCCGGGCGACGGCGCGGCCGAGCTCCTCCATGTCGTCGGTGGTCGCGACGGGGACGAGCTCGTCGGAGAGGACCTCCTCGGCCGGCGCCTCGGACGCGTCGTCGCGCTCGTGGAGGTGCACGCGGTCGACGCGCGGGCCCACGCGGGTCACGATCTCGTCGCCGATGGTCTCCGCCCAGCCGGCCCACTCCTCGGCGGTGGGCTCGCCGCGGTCGCCGGGGCCGAGGATCACGGCGGTGTCGCCGACCTCGACGGGCATGTCGCCCACGTCGAGCACGAGCTGGTCCATGGCGATGCGGCCGGCGACCCGGAAGCGGCGGCCGTTGAGGAGCACGGAGGCGTGCGGGGCGGCGATGCGCGGGATCCCGTCGGCGTAGCCGAGCGGGACGAGCGCGAGCGTCGACGGCCCCGCGGTGCGGTGGTCGAGCCCGTACGAGACGCCGTGGCCGGCCCTGACGCGCTTGACCGAGACGACGTCGGCCTCGAGCGTCATCGCGGGGATGAGACCGAGGTCGCGGCCGGAGCGGTCGTCGAACGGCGAGATGCCGTAGACGGCGATGCCGAAGCGGACCATGTCGAAGCGGGCGTCGGGCAGGCGGATCCCCGCGGAGCTCGCGGCCAGGTGCTTCTCGACGGGTCGCGCCCCCAGCTCCTCGGCCACGCGGACGGCCTCGTGGAAGCGCGCGAGCGCGGCGTCGTCGTCCTCGGGCGAGGCGTCGGCCAGGTGCGACCACAGCGCGTGCAGCGTCAGCTCGCCCGCGGCGTCGGCGGCGACGGCCGCGCGCACGAGGTCGGGCCAGAGCTCCGGGGTGGCGCCGTTGCGGCTGAGGCCGGTGTCGGCCTTGAGGTGCACGCGGGCGCGGATCCCCGTGGCACGCCCCGCGGCCGCGATGCGCTCCAGCTCCCACAGCGCCGAGACGCCGAGGTCGATGCCCTCCTCCACCGCGACGCGGAAGTCGGTGTCGACGCCGTGCAGCCAGGCGAGGAGGCGGGCGTCGATGCCGGCGCGGCGGAGCTCGACCGCCGACGCGACGTCGAGGACGGCCAGGCTCTCGGCGCCGGCCTCGAGGGCGGCGCGCGCGACCTGCAGGGCGCCGTGGCCGTACGCGTCCGCCTTCACGGCGACCATCGTGCGGGCGGGGGCGGCGAGCGCGGCGAGCGTGCGGACGTTGTGGCGGATCGCGTCGAGGTCGATCACGGCGCGGCGGCCGGGCGACAGGGGCGGGGGGACGGCGTCGCTCATGCGGAGTGCCTCCGGGTCACGCGGCCGGCGACGCGCGCGACGATCTCGTAGCCGATGGTGCCCGTCGCCTCGGCCCACTCCTCCACCGAGGGCGCGCCGGTCGCGGGATCCCCGAACAGCACGGCGTCGTCGCCCACCGCCACGGGCGTGCCGTCGACGACGCCGTCGCCCACGTCGACGACGAACTGGTCCATGGCGATGCGGCCGCTCACCCGGAAGCGCGCGCCGTGGATCGCGACGGGCGCGCGGTTGCTCGCGAGCCGCGGGACGCCGTCGGCGAAGCCGAGCGAGACGAGCGCGAGGGTGGTGGCCCGCGTGGTGCGGTACGTGTAGCCGTAGGAGACGCCAGTGTCGGCGGGGACGCGCTTCACCGCGACGACGCTGCCGACGAGGGTCATCGCCGGTACCAGGCCGAGGTCGGCGGACGTGACGCCGTCGAGCGGCGAGATGCCGTAGATCCCGATGCCGAGGCGCACCATGTCGAGGCGGGCCTCGGGCACGCGCAGGGCGCCCGCGGTGGCGGCCAGGTGGCGGATCCCCGGCTCGAGCCCCGCGGCCCGCACCGCGTCGACCGCCTGATGGAACGCGCGGACCTGCGCCAGGTCCTCGTCCTCCCCCGCGTTGGCGAGGTGGCTGAAGACGCCGCCGAGGTGGATCCGGCCCTCCGCGACCAGCGCGGTGACCTCGGCGACGACGCCCGGCCACTCCGCCGGAGTCACGCCGTTGCGGCCGAGCCCGGTGTCGACCTTGAGGTGCACCTCCGCGGTGCGGCCGATCCGACGCGCGGCGTCCGCGACCTCGCGCACCTGGCGCAGGCTGTTGAGCCCCAGGTCGACGCCGGCCTCGATCGCGGTCGCGAAGTCGGCGCCGGGTGCGTGCATCCAGGTGAGGATCGGCGCGTCGATCCCGGCCGCCCGCAGCGCGAGCGCCTCGCGGACGTCGACCACGCCGAGCCGGTCGGCCCCGCCGGCGAGCGCCGCGCGCGCCGACGCGACCGCGCCGTGCCCGTAGCCGTCGGCCTTGACGACGGCCATGACGAGCGGCGCGCCCGTGGCCGCGCGCAGCGTCCGGACGTTGGCGGAGATCGCGGCGGTGTCGATGCGCGCCTCCCGCCGGAGGGCCGCCGGCGCCTGGAGCGTCGCCTCGTCGGTCACGGCGCGTCCCCCTCGGTCACCACGAACGCGGTCGCGAGTCCGGCGTCGTGGCTCATGCTCAGGTGGATCCGCGTCACGCCCCGCGCCGCCGCGACCTCCGCGACGGCCCCGCTCACGCGGAACGACGGGTCGCCGTGGTCGTCGCGCACGACCTCCATGTCCTGCCAGCTGATCCCGCCGGGTCCCCCGAGCGCCTTGATGAGCGCCTCCTTCGCGGCGAACCTCGCCGCGAGCGAGCGCGCGGGCAGGGACCGCTCGGCGGGCGCGAACAGGCGCGGCACGAGGCCCGGAGCGCGCTCGGCGCTCCGGGCGAACCGCGCGACGTCGACCACGTCGACGCCGATGCCCCTGATCACGCGCGGCCGGTCACTCGACCGTGACGGACTTCGCGAGGTTGCGCGGCTGGTCGACGTCGAGGCCCTTGGCCGCGGCGAGCTCCATCGCGAAGATCTGCAGCGGCGTGACGGCCAGCAGCGGCTCGAACAGCGGCGCGGCGAGCGGGATCGGGATGACCTCGTCCGCGTGCGGCAGCACGAACGCGTCGCCCTGCTCGGCGATCGCGATGACGCGGGCCCCGCGCGCGCGGATCTCCTCGATGTTGGAGATGACCTTCTTGTGCAGCGCGAGCTGGTGCGTGGGGCTCGGCACGACCACGAACACGGGCTGGCCCGGCTCGATGAGCGCGATGGGCCCGTGCTTGAGCTCGCCCGCGGCGAAGCCCTCCGCGTGGATGTAGGCGAGCTCCTTGAGCTTCAGCGCGCCCTCGAGCGCGACGGGGAAGCCGACGTTGCGGCCGAGGAAGAGCACGGCGCGGGTGTCCGCCATCCACTTCGCGAGCTGGCTGATGTTCTCGCCCTGCTCGACGACCGTCGCGAGCTTCTCCGGGATCGCGAGCAGCTCCTCCGTGTTGGCGACGATCTCGTCGGCCGACAGCGTGCCGCGGATGCGCGCCAGGTGCAGCCCGAAGAGGTAGAGCGCCGCCACCTGCGCGACGAACGCCTTCGTGGACGCGACCGCGACCTCGGGGCCCGCGTGCGTGTAGACGACGGCCTCCGACTCGCGCGGGATGGTGGCGCCCTGCGTGTTGCAGATGGAGAGGACGCGCGCCCCGGCCTCGCGGGCGTAGCGGACGGCCAGCAGCGTGTCCATGGTCTCGCCGGACTGGCTGATGGAGATCACGAGCGTCGTCGCGTCGAGCACCGGGTCGCGGTAGCGGAACTCGTGCGCGAGCTCGACCTCGACGGGGACGCGCGCCCACTTCTCGATGGCGTACTTGCCGAGGATGCCCGAGTACGCGGCGGTGCCGCACGCGACGATGACGATGCGCGAGATCTCCGCGAGGTCGACCTCGCCGATCGCGTCGAGGTCGGGGAGCACGACGACGCCGTCGACGATGCGGCCGCGGAGGGTGTTCGCGACGGCGTCCGGGCCCTCGCTGATCTCCTTCGCCATGAAGCTCGACCAGCCGCCCTTCTCGCTGGCGGACGCGTCCCACGCGATCTCGAACTCGTGCGTCTCGACGGGCGCGCCGTGGAAGTCGGTGACGGTGACGGAGTCGGGCCGGATGGCGACCATCTGGTCCTGCCCGATGGCGACCGCGCGGCGCGTGAACTCCACGAAGGCGGCGACGTCGGATCCGAGGAAGTTCTCGCCCTCGCCCAGCCCGATGACGAGCGGCGAGTTGCGCCGGGCGCCGACCACGAGGCCGGGCTGGTCGCGGTGCACGGCGAGGAGCGTGAACGCGCCTTCGAGGCGGCTCACCGTGTTGCGGAACGCCTGCTCGAGGTCGTGCGTGACGCCGTACTCGCGACCCAGGAGCTGGGCGGCGACCTCGGTGTCCGTGTCGCTCTCGAAGGCGTAGCCGTCCGCGAGGAGGTCGTCCTTGAGCTCCGCGAAGTTCTCGATGATGCCGTTGTGGATGAGGGCGAGCTTGCCGTCGTCGCCGAGGTGCGGGTGCGCGTTGCGGTCGGTGGGGCCGCCGTGCGTCGCCCAGCGCGTGTGGCCGATCCCCGTGGATCCGTTCGGCAGCGGCGAGGCCTCCAGGTCCTCGAGCAGGCGGTCGAGCTTGCCCGCGCGCTTGCGCACGCCGAGCGTGCCGTCCGCGTCCAGCACGGCCACGCCCGCGGAGTCGTACCCGCGGTACTCCAGCCTCCGCAGCCCTCCGAGGAGGACCTCGAGGCTCCTGGCCTCACCGACGTAACCCACGATTCCGCACATGGGGCACGAGTTTACCGTCGGGGATCCCGGATCCCCTGCGCGGTACGCGCGCCGGGCGCGCCCCCGCCGCCCGGTCGCCCGCGCGGCCCCGCCGTAGGATGAGGGGCCATGCCAGACACCGCGACGGGATCCCCGACGAGCCACGGCCACGTCTCCCCGTTCGTGGAGATCGCCCGCGCCGACTGGGCCGCCCTCGCGCCCGCCACGCAGCTCCCGCTCCGCGAGACCGAGCTGGTGCAGCTGCGCGGCATCGGGGACCGGCTCGACATGCACGAGGTCGAGGACGTCTACCTCCCCCTCAGCCGGCTGCTCAACCTCTACGTCACGGGCACGAAGAAGCTGCACCGGGACACGAGCGCGTTCCTCGGCGAGCGCGCCAAGAGCACGCCGTTCATCATCGGGGTCGCGGGATCCGTGGCCGTCGGCAAGTCGACCGTCGCCCGCCTCCTGCGCGAGATGCTGGCGCGCTGGGAGGACACCCCGCGCGTCGAGCTCGTGACCACCGACGGCTTCCTGCACCCGAACGCGGAGCTCCAGCGCCGGGGCCTCATGGAGCGGAAGGGCTTCCCCGAGTCGTACGACCGGCGGGCGCTGCTGCGGTTCGTCACGCAGGTCAAGAGCGGCGTCGCCGAGGTGCGGGCGCCGTTCTACTCGCACCTCGCCTACGACATCGTCCCGGGCGCCGAGGTGGTCGTGCGGCAGCCGGACGTGCTCATCATCGAGGGCCTCAACGTGCTGCAGCCGGCGGCGTCCGGCGCGAAGCTCGCCGTGAGCGACCTCTTCGACTTCTCGATCTACGTCGACGCGCGCACGCACGACATCGCCCAGTGGTACGAGGAGCGGTTCCTGAGCCTGCAGCAGGGCGCCTTCAGCAACCCGCGCTCGTACTTCCACCGCTACGCGGACCTCAGCCGCGAGGAGGCCGTGGCGCGGGCGCGCGGGATCTGGTCGGCCATCAACGAGCCGAACCTCGAGCAGAACATCCGGCCGACCCGCTCGCGCGCGACGCTCGTGCTGCGCAAGGACGCGGACCACTCGGTCGCGAACGTCCTGCTCCGCAAGCTCTGACCCGCGCGCCGCGGCGGGCGGCTAGATGGCGAGGCGCTCCGTGACGAGCGCGGCCAGCTCCTCGGCGTGGCGCTCGGCGGTCGCCTGGTCGGCGGCCTCGACCATCACGCGGATCATCGGCTCGGTGCCCGACGCGCGCAGGAGGATGCGGCCGGTGTCGCCGAGCTCGGCCTCCGCGCGCGCGACGGCCGCGTTGACCTCGGCGTCGTCGCCGACGCGCTCGCGGTCGACGCCGCGGACGTTGATCATCACCTGCGGGTAGACGGTCATCACCGAGGCGAGCTCGTGCAGGCTCTTCCCCGTCGCCGCCATCTCGCCGAGCAGCTGGATCCCCGTGAGGATCCCGTCGCCGGTCGTCGCGTGCTCCGCGATGACGAGGTGGCCGGACTGCTCGCCGCCGAGGGAGTAGCCGCCCTCGTTCATGGCCTCGAGCACGTAGCGGTCGCCGACGCGCGTCTGCAGCACGGTGATGTCGTTCTCGGCCATGGCGATGCGGAGGCCCAGGTTGCTCATGACGGTCGCGACGAGCGTGCGCTCCGCCAGCAGGCCGCGGCGGGCCATGGAGAGCGCGAGGACCGCCATGATCTGGTCGCCGTCGATGATCGCGCCCGTGTGGTCGACCGCGAGGCAGCGGTCGGCGTCGCCGTCGTGCGCGATGCCCACGTCGGCGCCGTGCTGCAGGACGGCCTCGGCCAGCAGGTCGAGGTGCGTGGAGCCGACCCGGTCGTTGATGTTCATGCCGTCGGGGTCGTTGCCGATGACGGTGACGCGCGCGCCGGCGTCGGTGAAGACCTCGGGGCTGATGCCCGCGGCCGCGCCGTGCGCGCAGTCGAGGACCACGTGGATCCCGTCGAGCCGGTGCTGCAGCGTGCCGAGCAGGTGGAGGACGTAGCGGTCCTCGGCGTCCGCGAAGCGGCGGATGCGGCCGACGTCGGCTCCCGTGGGGAGCAGGACGGGCTGGCTCAGCTGCGCCTCGATGCGGTCCTCGAGCTCGTCGGCGAGCTTCCGTCCGCCTGCGGCGAAGAACTTGATCCCGTTGTCGGGAGCGGGGTTGTGCGACGCGGAGATCATGACGCCGAAGTCGGCGTCGAAGTCCGCGATGAGGTACGCCGTGGCCGGCGTCGGGATGACCCCGGCGTCGAACACGTCGACGCCGGAGCTCGCGAGGCCGGCGGCCACGGCCGCCGCGATGAACTCGCCGGAAACCCGGGGATCCCGGGCGACGACCGCGGTGGGTCGTCGTCCGGAGTCCCGGGCGTCCTGGCCGAGCACGTGCGCGGCGGCCTGGGCCAGGCGCAGGGCGAGGTCCGCCGTGATGGTCTCGCCGTTGGCGAGTCCGCGGACGCCGTCCGTGCCGAAGAGCCGGGGCATGGCTGCCGGTGTGCCCGAGCGCCTTAGCGCTTCGAGAACTGGGGCGCCTTGCGGGCCTTCTTGAGTCCGGCCTTCTTGCGCTCCTTGACGCGCGCGTCGCGGCTGAGGAAGCCGTTCTTCTTCAGCGTGGCGCGGTTGTTCTCCTCGTCGATCTCGTTGAGGGCGCGGGCGATGCCGAGGCGCAGGGCGCCGGCCTGGCCGGAGGGGCCGCCGCCGGAGATGCGCGCGACGACGTCGTAGCTGCCGAGGAGGTCGAGCACCTTGAACGGGTCGTTCACGAGCTGCTGGTGCAGCTTGTTGGGGAAGTAGTCCGCGAACTCACGGCCGTTGACCGTGATCGAGCCGGAGCCGGGGACGAGGCGCACGCGGGCGATGGCCTGCTTGCGTCGTCCGACGGCGCCGCCGGACACGTTGAGGACCGCGCGGGGGGCCTTGGGGGCCTCCTCGTTCGGGGTCTCGGTCGAGAAGCTCTCGGGAGCCACGTCGAGGGAGTCTGAGATCTGAGCCACTGGGTTCGATTCCTTCTGAGGTCTTTGGTCGTCGCTGTCGGCAGCCGGAGCTACTGAGCGACCTGGCCGAGGGTGTACGGGGTGGGCTGCTGAGCAGCGTGGGGGTGCTCGGGGCCCGCGTAGACCTTGAGCTTCTTCAGCTGCGCCGCACCCAGCGAGTTCTTCGGCAGCATGCCGCGGATGGCCTTCTCGACCGCGCGCGTGGGGTGCTTCTCGAGCATCTCGACGTAGGTGGTGGCCGTGAGGCCGCCCGGGTAGCCGGAGTGGCGGTAGGCCAGCTTCTTCTCGAGCTTCTGGCCCGTGAGCGCCACCTTCTCGGCGTTGACGATGATCACGAAGTCGCCCATGTCCATGTGGGGGGCGAACGTGGCCTTGTGCTTGCCGCGCAGGAGCGCGGCGGCGTGGCTGGCGAGACGGCCGAGGACGATGTCCGTGGCGTCGATGACGACCCAGTCGTGCTGGACCTCACTGGCCTTGGGGGAATAGGTGCGCGTCATTGATCTGACTGCCTTCTTTTCGAGGTGAGATGGTCGTGGATCCCGCTCCGTGGGCGTTCTGACGAGAACGCATCCGGTGGAGGGCTCAACCTTGTACGTCGCCGCGCGCATGCGTGCAGACAACCGGTTCAGAGTACGCGATCCGGGACGATCAGGCAATCCCGGGCGTGTCGGCCAGCCGGGCGAGGTCGCGCGCGGCCGCCGCGGCGCCCTCGGCGATGGCGTCCACCTCGTGCGCCGCCCGCCGGGCGCGCGTGATCTCGTTCCGCGCCGCGAGGTCGCCGTCCGCCGGGTAGCCGACGCGCTCGAGCACCAAGCCGCGGGCGGGCATCACGGTGAACTCGCTCGTCCGCTCGCGGACCTCGAGCAGCTCGCGGAGCCGCGCGACGGCGACGCGCCCGGCCGCCGCCGCGACGCACGCGCCGACGAGCGCGCGCACCATGCTGTGGCAGAAGGCGTCCGCCCGGACCCGGGCCTCGAGCGCCCCGTCCGCCGCGCGGGTCCAGGTCAGCTCCTGCAGGGTGCGGATGGTCGACGCCCCCTCGCGCGGCTTGCAGTACGCGGCGAAGTCGTGGAGGCCGAGGAGGGCGTCGGCCGCCTCCTGCAGCACCGCGGCGTCCAGCGCGACCGGGACCTCGACCGTGCGGTGGCGCTGCAGCGGGTCGCGGGGGCCGGAGGCGTCGGAGATCCGGTAGCGGTACGCCCGCCACGTCGCGGAGAAGCGCGCGTCGAACCCGTCGGGCGCGGGCGCGCAGGCGAGCACCACGACGTCGGACCGGGCGCCGAGCACGCCGTTCATCCGGCGCGCGAGGGCCGCGGCGGCGCGCTCGGCGGACGGGACGTGCGGCCCCTCCCCCGCGTCGCCGGCCGCCGCGCGACCCCGCGGCGGCCGGTCGAGGGACGCGATCTGCGCGTCCGTGATGTCCAGGTGCGCGACCTGGCCCGTCGCGTGCACGCCCGCGTCGGTGCGCCCGGCGACGACGAGCGTCGGCGCGGGCGGCGTGCGCGCGAGCAGCTGCGCGAGCGCGTCCTCGAGGGCGCCCTGCACGGTGCGCAGCCCGGGCTGCTTGGCCCAACCGGCGAAGCCCGTGCCGTCGTACGCGACGTCGATCCGGAGGCGCGCGCCGGCGGGCTCCGTCCCGTCGACGTCGGTCATCGGCCGGCGGATCCCCGCGGACGCGTCGTGCCGACCTCGCGCTCGTACACGGCCGAGCGGCTCGCCTGCGTGAAGCCGAGGTGCTCGTACAGGTCCAGTGCGCCCGTGGGGCTGTCGGAGTCCACGTCGAGCACGGCGCGCTGGACGCCCTCGGCGCGGAACCCCGCGAGGGCGGCGGAGAGGAGCGCCTGGGCGAGGCGGCGGCCGCGGAACTCGCGACGCACGCCGACGAGGGCGATGTAGGCGGACGTGTAGCCGGCCCGCTCCCAGTTCTCCGGCGTGACCTCGGCCATGGCGAAGCCCGCGACAAGCGCGTCGTCGTCGTCGCCCGTCACGGCGATCACCGAGAGGTCGTCGCGCGCGGTCGGCAGCGAGAGGAAGGCCTCCCAGCGCTCGACGCTGATGGGCTCGGAACCCCAGTGGTCGCGGAACACCTCGTTCTTGGCGAGGCGCGTGCGCTCCCACCACTCCCGCGTGACGGGGATCAGCCTGAGGCCCTCGGGCGCCGGCACGTCGGGCAGCTCCGCCCGGAGGTCGCGGTGCATCTCGACGAAGTAGCGGCTGGGCGTGAAGCCGCGCGACGTCGCGAGGGCGGTCGCGCCGGCGGAGTCGTCGGGGAACTCGAGGCCCATGCGGGTGGGCACGGGGCCCTCGACGTGATCCGCGGGCTGGGCCGTCTCGAGCGCCTGGGTCGCCCGCGCGACCTGCCAGTCGAGGAGGCGCGCGCCGATGCCGCGCCGACGGAGGTCGGGACGGACGCCGCCGGAGATGTGGCCGCGCACGACGCTCTCGTCGTCGGGCTTGACGATCGCGGAGCCCTCGGCCGCCAGGCGGCCGTCCGCGTCGACGGCGACGATCGCGTCGCGCGCCAGGTCGACGTAGGAGAAGCCCATGGACATGGCGACCTCGTCGCGGGTGGGGCCGTGATCCGGGTGGTCGGCGTCGGCCAGGAGGCCCTGGAGCTCGACGAGCGCGTCGACGTCGTCGAGGGACGCGGCGCGCCAGGTGATCCCCTCCGGCCCCTCGGGCAGGGGGATGGCGGCGGTGGAGGAGGGATCGTCCGGCAGGGTGGCGCTCGTGTCGGTCATCCGTCCAGGGTACCGGGGCGCGCGCGGGCCGCCCGAGGCCGCCCGGACGCACGAGAGCCCCCGACGCGCAGGGCGGCGGGGGCTCTCGGGATGGTGCGGTGCTACTTGTCGGACTTCTCCGCGGCGTCGGCCTCGACCTCGGCGGCGGCCTCGTCGGTCGTCTCCGCGGGGGTCGCGTCGGTGTGCTCGACGGCGTCGGTCTCCTCGACGGGGACCTCGGACGCCTCGGACTCCTCCGCGGGCGCCTCGGCGACCGGGGCCGCAGCGGCCGGAGCCGTCGCGGTGGAGGTGCGCGAGGAGCGCACCTTCGGGGTCACGGGCTCGAGCACGAGCTCGATCTGCACCATGGGGGCGTTGTCGCCCTTGCGGAAGCCGAGCTTCGTGATGCGGGTGTAGCCGCCGTCGCGCTCGGCGACGAGGGGCGCGATCTCCGTGAAGAGCTCGTGCACGACGCTCTTCGAGGGGATGACCCCCATGACGCGGCGGCGGGCGTGCAGGTCGCCGCGCTTGGCGAACGTCACGAGGCGCTCCGCGACGGGACGCAGGCGCTTGGCCTTCGTCTCGGTCGTCTTGATGGACTTGTGCTCGAAGAGGCTCTGGGCCAGGTTCGCGAGCATGAGGCGCTCGTGCGCCGGGCCGCCTCCGAGGCGGGGACCCTTGGTGGGCTTGGGCATGGTCTTGTCTCCGTAGGTGTCGAAAGAGGGCGTACGGCCGAGGCCGGACGGATCAGTTGGTGGTGGTCTCGTCCTCGTCGTAGCTGTAGTAGTGCGCGCCGTCGAAGCCGGGGACGGCGTCCTTCAGCGACAGACCGAGCTCGACCAGCTTGTCCTTGACCTCATCCACCGACTTCTGTCCGAAGTTGCGGATGTTCATGAGCTGCGTCTCCGAGAGGGCGACGAGCTCGCTGACGTTGTTGATGCCCTCGCGCTTGAGGCAGTTGTACGACCGCACCGAGAGGTCGAGGTCCTCGATGGGCATCGACAGCTCGGAGCTGAGGACGGCGTCGACCGGCGCGGGGCCGATCTCGATGCCCTCGGCGGCCGAGTTGAGCTCGCGCGCCAGGCCGAACAGCTCGGTGAGCGTGCGACCGGCGGACGCGATGGCGTCGCGCGGCGTGATGGCCGACTTGGTCTCGACGTCGACCACGAGGCGGTCGAAGTCGGTGCGCTCGCCGGCGCGGGTGGCCTCGACGCGGTAGGTGACCTTGAGCACGGGCGAGTAGATCGAGTCGACCGGGATCTGGCCGGCCTCGCTGAACTCGCTGCGGTTCTGGGTGGCCGAGACGTAGCCGCGGCCGCGCTCGATCGTCAGCTCCAGCTCGAACTTCGCCTTCTCGTTGAGCGTGGCGATGACGAGCTCGGGGTTGTGGATCTCGACGCCGGCCGGAGCCGAGATGTCGGCGGCCGTGACCTGGCCCGCACCCTGCTTGCGCAGGTACGCGGTGATCGGCTCGTCGTGCTCGCTGGAGACGACGAGGCCCTTGATGTTGAGGATGATCTCGGTCACGTCCTCCTTCACGCCGGGGACGGTGCTGAACTCGTGCAGCACGCCGTCGATCCGGATGCTGGTGACGGCCGCGCCGGGGATGGACGAGAGGAGGGTGCGGCGGAGCGAGTTGCCGAGCGTGTAGCCGAAGCCGGGCTCGAGCGGCTCGATGACGAACCGCGAGCGGAACTCCGAGATGGACTCCTCGGTGAGGGTGGGGCGCTGCGCAATGAGCACTGTGTTGTTTCCTTTCGGCGAGGCGTCCGCTATATGACGCCTGCGATGCCCCCCGGGTGGCGGCCCGGGCGGGTAGTGAATTGGTCGATCGGACACACGGCGGATCGGCCGACGCCGTCCCCTCCTGGTGGAGCGGGACGGCAGCGGCCGATCAGCGCGAGCTAGACGCGGCGGCGCTTGGGCGGGCGGCAGCCGTTGTGCGCCTGCGGGGTGACGTCGTTGATCGAGCCCACCTCGAGGCCGGCGGCCTGGAGCGAGCGGATCGCGGTCTCACGGCCGGAGCCGGGTCCCTTGACGAACACGTCGACCTTCTTCATGCCGTGCTCCTGCGCCTGGCGGGCGGCCGACTCGGCGGCGAGCTGCGCGGCGAACGGCGTCGACTTGCGCGAGCCGTTGTAGCCGACGACGCCCGAGGACGCCCAGCTGATGACGGCACCGGTGGGGTCCGTGATCGAGACGATGGTGTTGTTGAAGGTGCTCTTGATGTGGGCCTGGCCCACGGCGATGTTCTTCTTGTCCTTGCGGCGCGGCTTGCGAACGGCCGACTTGGGTGCTGCCATGGAATTCTCCTGTGTCTACGGGTGGCGAGAGGCGCGGGCCGCGGGGCCTAGCGCGCCTTCTTCTTGCCGGCTACGGTGCGCTTCGGGCCCTTGCGGGTGCGAGCGTTGGTCTTCGTGCGCTGCCCGTGGACAGGGAGGCCGCGGCGGTGGCGGATGCCCTCGTAGCTGCCGATCTCGACCTTGCGGCGGATGTCGGCGGCCACCTCGCGGCGGAGGTCGCCCTCCACCTTGAAGTTCCCGTCGATGTAGTCGCGGAGGGCGATGAGCTGGTCGTCGCTCAGGTCCTTGACGCGGATGTTCTTGTCGATGCCGGTGTCCTCGAGGGTCTTGACGCTCGAGGTGCGGCCGACGCCGTAGATGTACGTGAGTGCGATCTCGACGCGCTTGTCGCGCGGGAGGTCGACGCCTGCTAGACGTGCCATTGAGGCTTCTCCTGGTGATGAGTGGAGGTCTGCAGCAGAGCCTGTGCATCGGCCTCCGACCGATGGTGTCCCCCGGATCCCTCAGGACCCCGGCTTCCGGCGCTGCTGTCGTTCTTCTTCTGGTGGTGCGGGTGGTGCCGTGCGGTCGTGCTGACTAGCCCTGGACCTGCTTGTGGCGCGGGTTCTCGCAGATGACGCGCACGCGGCCGTTGCGTCGGATGACCTTGCACTTCTCGCAGATCCTCTTGACGCTGGGGTTGACCTTCATGATGCTTCCTTGCTTTCGGTTCTCGCTGGCCTCGTGCCACCGCGGATGCGGGGCCGTTCCTTGTGCAGCAGGCCTACTTGTAGCGGTAGACGATCCGGCCGCGGGTGAGGTCGTACGGGCTCAGCTCCACGATCACGCGGTCCTCGGGGAGGATGCGGATGTAGTGCTGACGCATCTTGCCCGAGATGTGGGCGAGGACCTTGTGCCCGTTGCTCAGCTCAACGCGGAACATCGCGTTCGGCAGAGCTTCGACAACTCCGCCTTCGATCTCGATGACGCCGTCTTTCTTGGCCATATACTCACTGTCGCTAGAGGTGGTGTCTGCTGTTCGTGCGGATGCGCATCATGGTGAGGCGCAGGTGCCACGGCACGCCGGGAGGCGGCTGAGCACCAAGGGTCGAGAGTACGGCATCCCCGGGCGTGTCGCAATTCTCCCCGCGTGTCGCGGCCGGATCCGCGGATCCTGCGCTAGCGGGACGCACGACGGGCCGGACGGTCGCCCGTCCGGCCCGTGCGGGTCCTGCCTCCGGCGCGTCCGCTACGCGCGGTGGCGCGGCGCGCTGCGGCGGTCGGCCTGCGCGGCGTCGACGACGGCGACGAGGTCGGCCGTCAGCGGGTGCTGGTCGTCGAGGCCCGTCACGCGGCGGACGAGGTCGGCGGCCGTGTCCGTCGCGAGCAGCCCCTGCAGCTCGAGCGCCTGCGGGTCGCCCGCGGGGTCGAAGCGGAGCGCCTGCCCCATCGCGCGCACGAGGGCCTCGTGCGGCATCCCGCGCTCGGCGAGCTGCGAGGCCGGACCCACGAAGCGCTCCTCGCGGGAGAGCTTGCGCAGCGGCTGGCGGCCGACGCGCTCGACCGTGTCCGCGAGGGCCGCGTTGGCGAAGCGCGCGAGGTTCTTCGCGCGGTACGCCGCCTGCTCGGCCTCGTCGAGGCCGTGCTTCGCGACGAGCAGCGCGCTCGTCTCCTCGAGGACCTGGCGCACCTCGTCGGCGACCTCGGGGATCGCCATCGCGTCCGACTGGCTCACGGCGCCGCGGGCGTAGCCGTGGTAGGCGACGGTCGCGTGGCCCGTGTTCACGGTGAAGAGCTTCCGCTCGATGTAGGGCGCGAGGTCATCGACGAACGTGGCGCCGGCGATCTCGGGCACGGCGTCGCCGAACGGCGTGCGCTCCACGACCCACTCCGAGAAGTCCTCGACGGTCACGTCGAGGCCCGCGGCGGGATCCTGGTTCGGCACGATGCGGTCGACGGCCGTGTTCGCGAAGACCGCGCGGGCGAGCGCGTCCGCGTCGTCGCCGAGCGCCGTGGAGATCTCGGCACGGAGGGTGTCCGTCGCGTTGATCGCGTTCTCGCACGCCATGACGGCGACGGGGCCGAGGTCGGCGGAGCGCGCGCGGAGGCCCGCGGCGATCGCCGGCGCGACGAAGCGGAGGATGTTGGGGCCCACCGCGGTGGTCACGACGTCGGCGGTCGCGATCTCCCGGATGAGCGACTCGCCGTCCGCCGCGCTGTCGATCGCGCGGAAGCCCGTGACGGTCCAGTCGCGCGCGTGCGGGCCGACCTCGGTGACGCGGTAGGAGTCGGCGGCGGCCAGGTGCCCGATGAGCTCGGCGTTGACGTCGGCGAACACGACCTCGTAGCCGGCCTCGTGCAGGATCAGCCCGACGAAGCCTCGGCCGATGTTGCCGGCGCCGAAGTGGACGGCCTTCACGCCTCGTTCACCTCGGCCAGGAGGGCGTACAGCGCCTCGGCGTCGGGGGCGTCGAGGAGCTTCTGCACCTCGTCGTCGTCGCTGAAGATGATCGCGATCTTGCTGAGGATCTCGAGGTGGCCGTTGTCCTTGCCGGCGATGCCGACGACGAAGCGCACCTCGTTGCCCGCCCAGTCGATGGGGGCGTCGTAGCGGATGAAGGAGAGCGCCGAGTCGAGGATCGTGTCCTTGCCCTCGTTGGTGCCGTGCGGGATCGCGAGGAGGTTGCCCATGTAGGTCGAGACGCTCGTCTCGCGCTCGCGCATGAACCCCTCGTACTCGGGGGTGACGGCGCCCGCGGCGACGAGGATGGCCGCCGCCTCGGCGATGGCCTCCTCCACGTTCGACGCGGTTCCGCCGACGCGGATCTGGGCGGGTTCGAGGACGTTCGACATGGTGCTCCTGACGTGTGTGCGTGGTGCGGGGGCCGGGCTGCGCCTTCCAGCATGGCCCGGCCCCCGCGGTGCGGTGGTGCGGGGGTCCGCCCCAGGGGCGGACCCGGGGTGATCAGCTGTCCGAGCGCTGCTTCTGGACCAGCTCCACGATCTCGTCGTAGCGCGGCGAGTTCATGAAGTTGTCGACGGAGACGTGCTCCGAGGACGGGCTCTTCTGGCGGGCCCGGTCGGTGAGCTCGCGCTGCGTGATCACGAGGTCGGCCGTGCCGTCGAGGGCCGCGATCGCCTTGTTGACGACCGTGACGTCGGTGACGCCGGCCTTCTTCATCTTGTTGCGGAGCACGGAGGCGCCCATGGCGGACGAGCCCATGCCGGCGTCGCAGGCGAACACGATGTCCTGGATGCGGGTGGCCGTGGCCGTCCCGCCGTCCGCGCCCGTGGCGGACGTGCCGTCGGCGAGGCCGCCGACCGTGCCCGCGGTGCCGGTCTCGGCGCCGAGGCCCGAGAGGATCGAGGACTCCTTGCCCTTGTTGGCCTGGGTCGCCTGGACCGCGGCGCCGAAGTCGCCGTCGGACTTCTTGCCGGTGCGGAGGATGACCGCCGCGATGACGAAGGTGACGGCCGCCGAGATGAGGACCGAGAGGATCACGCCGGGGAAGCTGTTGCGCTCGGTCTGGCCGAGCACGGCGATGATGCTGCCGGGCGAGGCCGGACCGCGGAGGCCGGAGCCGAACGCGACGTTCGTCGCGACGCCCGAGGCGCCACCCGCGATGACCGCGAGGAACAGGAGTGGCTTGGACAGCACGTACGGGAAGTAGATCTCGTGGATGCCGCCGACGAACTGGATGAGGATCGCGCCGGGGGCCGTGCTGCGGGCGACGCCCGCGCCGAAGATCGTGAACGCGAGGAGGACGCCGAGGCCCGGGCCGGGGTTCGCCTCGAGCAGGAACAGGATGCTCTTGCCCGTGCGGGTCGCCTCCTCGGTGCCGAGGGGGGTGAGGATGCCCTGGTTGATGGCGTTGTTGAGGAACAGGACCTTGGCCGGCTCGATCACGATGCTCGTGAGGGGCAGCAGGCCGTTGTCGACGAGGAAGCCGACGCCGCCGCCGAGGACCGACGTGATGCCGCGGATCACCGGGGTGAGGCCGAAGTAGGCGCCGACCGCGAAGATCGCACCGAGGATGCCGGCGGAGAAGTTGTTGACGAGCATCTCGAAGCCGGGGCGGATCCGGTCGATCCAGAGGCGCTCGATGACCTTCAGCAGGTACGCCGCGAGCGGGCCCGTGATCATGGCGCCGAGGAACATCGGGCTGCCGCCGTCGAAGTACGGGGTGCCCACCGTGCCGACGATGACGCCCATGGTCGCGATGCTCGCCACCACGCCGCCGCGCGCGTCGTAGACCATGCGGCCTCCGGTGTTCGCGATGAGCAGCGGGAGGAGGAAGTACAGCACGGGCGCGACGAGGCCGGCAAGCTGCTCGTTGGGCAGGTAGCCGTCCGGGATGAACAGGGCCGTGAGCAGGCCCCAGGCGATGAACGCCGCGATGTTCGGCATGATCATGCCGCTGAGGAACGTGCCGAACTTCTGCACGCCGAGCCGCACGGACTGTCCCGTGCTGCGGGTGGGTGACGTCGTCGTCATGGGGGTGGTGCTCCTGTCGTGGTGGTGGCGGGCCTGCTGCGGCCCGCCGTGCTGCGGTGGAGGGGGATGTGCGGTGGTGCGGTGGAGAGGGCCGTGCGGGTAGGTGGTGCTGGTCAGACGGTGACGGGCGCCGATGCCGCGGTGACCGCGGCACGCGCCTCGACGGCGCTGTCGGCGGCGAGGGCGACGGCGGCCAGGGCCTCCGCCTCCTCGCGCGTGTGGAGGGCGAGCTCGGCGCGCACGTCGGCGAGGGCCGCGGGCGACATCGAGAGGCTGGTGGCGCCGAGGCCGACGAGCACGACGGCGAGCAGCGGGTCGGCCGCCGCCTCGCCGCAGATGCCCACCGGCTTGCCGAGCGCGCGGCCCGCGGTGCCGACCTCCTGCACGAGGCGCAGGACGGCGGGGTGCCACGGGTCCTGGAACGCGGCCACGGATCCCAGCAGCCGGTCGGCCGCGAGCGTGTACTGCGTCAGGTCGTTGGTGCCGATGCTCGCGAAGTCGGCGTTGGCGAGGATCCGGTCGGCGAGGAGCGCGGAGGACGGTACCTCCACCATCACGCCGACGGTCTTGAGGCCCAGCTCGCGGCCGAGGGCCGTGAAGTAGCGCGCCTCCTCGACGGTCGAGACCATGGGCGCCATGACCCACAGGTCGGCGTCGGTGGCGGCGTCGGCCTGCGCGAGCGCGGTGAGCTGGTCGCGGAGGATCTGCTCGTTGGCCCGGAGCGCGCGGAGGCCGCGGAGACCGAGGGCCGGGTTCTCCTCGTCGGCGTCGTTGAGGAAGCTCAGCGGCTTGTCCGCGCCGGCGTCCAGCGCGCGGACGACGACCTTCTGCCCGGGGAACGCCTCGAGCAGGCGCGTGTAGTGCGCGCGCTGCTCGTCGACCGTCGGCGCGCTCGTGGCGTCGAGGAAGAGGAACTCGGTGCGGAAGAGGCCGACGCCCTCGGCGCCCTTCTCGACCGCGTCGGACGCGCCGTCGGCGGATCCGAGGTTGGCGAGCAGCGGGACCGCGGTGCCGTCGGCGAGCGCGCCGGGTCCGGTGGGGACGGCGACGCGCGCCTTCCGGGCGGCGATGGCGTCCCGCGCGGCGGACTCCTCGTCGGCGCTCGGGTCGACGGTGACGGCGCCCGTGAGCGCGTCGACCACGACGGTCTGCCCGTCGGCGAGGTCGGCGGCCGCGGCGACGCCGACGACCGCGACGATCGCCTTCTCGCGGGCGAGGATCGCCGTGTGCGAGGTGGGCCCGCCGTCGGTCGTGATGAGCGCGAGGACCTTGTCGAGGTCGAGGAGCGCGGTGTCGGCGGGCGCGAGGTCGCGCGCGACGAGCACGAAGGCGTGGTCGGGATCCGGCACGCCGGGGGCGGCGACGCCCTGCAGGTGCGCGACGACGCGCTGCGAGACGTCGTCGAGGTCGGTGGCGCGCTCGCCCATGTAGCCGCCCATGCTGAGGAGCAGGTCGCGGAAGCCCGCGAACGCCTCGTGCACGGCGCGCTCGGCGGTGCGGCCCGTCGCGAGGCGCGCGGTGATGTCGTCGACGAGCGTGGGGTCCTCGGCCATGAACGCCTGCGCCTCGAGGACGTCCTTCGCGGCGCCGCCGGCCTTCTCCCCGCGGATGCGGATGTCGGCGGCCGTCGCGGCGAGCGACGCGCTCACGCGGATGCGCTCCTCGTCGGCGGTCAGCGCGCTCGCGGTGTCGGCGGGCTCGGGGAGCGGGTCGGGCATCCGGATGACGGGTCCGACGGCGGATCCCCGGCCGATGCCGATGCCGTTCAGCGTGCGGGAGCTCATGCGGCGTCCAGGTCGGACTCGAGGAGCGTCGCGAGGTCGGTGACGACCTGCTCGGCGTTCTCGCCCTCGGCGGAGACGACGACCTCGTCGCCCGTGTCGACGCCCAGGGAGATCACGCCGAGGATGCTCGCGGCGTTGACGCTGCGGTCGCCCTTGGCGAGCTGCACGGGGATCCCGGCCTTCGCGGCGGCCTGCGTGAACAGCGAGGCGGGGCGGGCGTGCAGCCCGTGCGACGAGGCGATGGTGACGGTGCGTTCTGCCATGGTGGCTCCTTCGGTCGGCCCCGTCGTCGGGGCCCTGGTGGCGGTCATCGTGCGGTGCTGCGGGTCGTGCGGTGTCGGCGCGGTGCCGGTGATCAGGTGACGGGCGGGGATCCCCCGAGCGGGCGGCCGTGGAGCCCCGGCGCGAGCCGGAGCGAGCGGGCGCCCTGGCGCATCGCGGCGAGGGCCCGGTCGAGCGCGGCGCGCGCGCCCTCGGGTCGCGCGGCGTCGGCGTCGAGGAGGACGGCGGTCGCGCCCTCGTCGGCGGCGGCCTCCCGCACGGCGTCGAGCCGGTCGGCGAGGTGGGCGCCCAGCAGGACGACGTCCATGCCGGCGGCGTCGAGGCGCACCTGGGCGAGGGATCCGGCGACGGCCTCGATCTCGAGCCCGTCGGCCTCGGCGAGCGCGCGGAGGCGCTGGGCGAGGAAGGTGCTGGATGCGCCGGAGCCGCAGACGACGAGGATCCTCCCGGTCATGCTGTGCCTCCTCGCGTCGTCGCTGGTCGTCCCATCGTGCTCCGCGTGGGGCCGCCGGTGCCAGCAGATCCGCTTCCGCGGGGTAGGAAGAGGAGGCCGGCGGGGGCCCGGCCGGGCCTCGCGGGCGGGCGCGGATGGTTGACTCGTCTCCGAGAGCGGCGCTCTCCGACCGCCGCCGGAGCGGACGCCAGCCGCCGCGCAGGGAGACGACCATGCTGAGCGAGAACCAGGAGAGGCTGCTGGACTACCTGTCCACGGCCGACCGCTGGGTCGAGGCCGGCGAGCTCGCGGACCGCCTCGGGGTCACCACGCGCAGCGTCCGCAACTACGTCACGGCGGTGCGCGAGCGCTCGACCGTGGCGATCGCCTCCTCCCCCGACGGCTACCGGATCGACGCCGGCAGCTACGCCCGCCACCTCGGCGCGCGCACGAGCGGCGATCCGCAGGGCACCCCGCGCGACCGCCTGCACGCCCTCGTCCGCCGCCTCGGCGACGCGCCCGACGGCCTCGACGTCTTCGCCCTCGCGGGCGAGCTGCACGTGAGCGACTCCACGGTCGAGGCGGACCTCCGGAAGGTGCGCGCGCTCGTCGAGGACGCCGGGCTCGCGCTCCGCCGGACCGGATCCACGGTCGTCCTCGAGGGCTCGGAGCGCGACTTCCGCCGGCTGCTGTCGCGCATGTTCCGCGACGAGAGCGCGCAGGGCTTCCTGCCGCTCGAGACGGTGCAGCGGGAGTTCGCGTCCGACTCGCTGCAGGCGTTCAAGACGGACCTCATCCGCGAGCTCACCGCGGGCGGCTTCTTCGTCAACGAGTACGGCGTCGACAACGTGCTGCTGCACGTGGCCATCGCGGTGGACCGGCTGGCACGGGCGCCGCGGCGGACGGACGAGGACGCGGATCCCGCCGAGGGCGCCGAGCACGACGACGCGTCGTCGCCCGTCCCCTCCGCCGACCCCACCGCCCTCGCGATCCGCGACGTGCTCGCGCGCCTCCTCGCGGCTCACTTCGACGTGCCGGTGCCGGCGGGCGACGTCGCCTACCTCGCGCTCCTCGTCCGCACGCGCGTCGTCACCCCCGGCAACGAGCAGTCGCTCGCGACCGTGATGCGCGAGCACGTCGTCGAGAGCGACCTCGACGTGGTGCGCGCCATCGTGCGCCGCGTGAAGCAGGAGTACCTGGTGGACCTCGAGGACGAGGACTTCACGGTCCGCTTCTCCCTGCACCTCGGCAACCTGGTGGCGCGCGCCGCCGACCGCTCCTTCTCCCGGAACCCGCTGGCCCGTTCCATCAAGACCTCCTACCCGATGACGTACGAGATCGCCGTGTTCATCGCGAGCGAGGTGCAGCGGCGGCGGGGCATCGCGATCAACGACGACGAGATCGCGTACATCGCCCTGCACGTGGGATCCCACCGGGAGCGCGTGGCCCGGCGCGACGACCGGGTCGCGTGCGCGCTCGTCTGCCCGAACTACTACGACCTGCACCAGATCATGCGCCAGCGCATCGAGCAGGCGCTCGGGGCCGACATCAGCGTCGACGCCGTGGTCACGCGCACCGACGTCGACGCGGACGCGCTCGGGGTGCAGCTCGTGATCGACGCGACCGGCACGCGTCCGCCCGGCGATGACGTCGTGGTGGTCCAGCCGCTGCCGACGCCCGACGACATCGAGGCGATCCGCCGGGCCGTCGCCCGCGTCCGCCGCCACGCGCGCCGCAGCTCCATGAAGCACGACCTGCTGCGCTTCCTCGACGAGTCGCTGTTCTTCCGGGACCTGCACGCGCCCGACGAGGAGGCGATGATCCGCCTGCTCGGCCAGCGCATGGTGGAGCAGGGCATCATCGAGCCCGAGTACATCGACGGCGTCATCGAGCGCGAGCGCCTCTCGTCGACGGCGTTCACCGACACGCTCGCCGTGCCGCACTCGCTCGCGATGACGGCGCACCGCACGGCCATCGCCATCGTGGTCAACGACGAGGCGATGCAGTGGGGCGGCAACCGCGTGCACGTGGTCGCGCTCGTCGCCTTCAGCGCGAGCGGCCGCACGAGCTTCCAGCACGTCTTCGACCAGTTCGTCGAGGTCTTCTCCGACCACCGCGACGTGCAGGCGATCATGCGGGCGTCGGGAGCGCACGGCTCCTTCATCGAGGAGCTCGTGCACGTCATGGACACCTGACCGGGCCACCCGCGGGCGTCCGGTCGGGTCAGGCGGGTGCGGTGATCAGGGCGCGACGGGAATGACTCCGAGCGGCACGAGGCGCGACGCCCCGCCGTCGGCGAGCGTGAGCACCCAGATGCCGCGTGCGTGCACGGCGACGGAGTGCTCCCAGTGCGAGGCCATGCTGCCGTCGACCGTGGAGACGGTCCAGTCGTCGTCGAGGACGCGCGTCTCCGCCTCACCGTCGGTGATCATCGGCTCGATCGCGACGACGAGCCCGGGCTTCACCGCGGGGCCCTTGCCGCGCACGCGGTAGTTGAAGACCGGCGGATCCTCGTGCATGCTGCGCCCGATGCCGTGGCCCGTGTAGTCCATGACGATGCCGAACGCGCCGGCCGCCTCGACGCTCTCCTCGACGGCCTCGCCCACCTCGTTGAGATGCGACGCGGTCGCGAGCCGGGCGATGCCCGCCCAGAGCGAGTCCTCGGTGACGCGGGAGAGCCGCTCGCGGGCCTCGACGACGTCGGGGCGCGCGGGGTCCGGCACCACGACCGTCATGGCCGAGTCGCCGTTCCAGCCGTCGATCTCCGCGCCGCTGTCCACCGAGACGATGTCGCCCGGCTGCAGCACGCGGTCGCCGGGGATGCCGTGCACGACCTCGTCGTTCACGGAGACGCACACCGTGTGGCGGTACCCCGGTACGAGCTGGAAGTTGGAGTGCCCGCCGAGGGCGCGGATGGCGGCGTCGGCGGCCGCGTCGAGCTCGCCGGTGGTCACGCCCGGGGCGATGAGCCCGCGGACGGCGTCGAGCGACGCGGCGGTCGCGAGTCCGGGCGCGACCATGCGGCGGATCTCGTCCGGGGTCTTGTAGATCCCCGGCGTGCGGCGGAGCGCGCCCACGGCGCTACGCGCGGCCGGCGTCGGAGGAGGGACGGACGCCGCGACCCGCGAGGGCCGTGCGGATGCGCTCGGCGACCTCGTCGACCTCGCCCAGCCCGTCGACCTCGACGAGCAGGCCGCGGTCGCGGTACACGTCGATGAGGGGGCTCGTCTCGCGGACGTAGACCTCCTGGCGGTGCCGGATCTCGTCCTCGCCGTCGTCGGCGCGCCCCTGCTCGGCGGCGCGGCGGGTGAGCCGGGCGACGACCTCCTCCTCGTCCGCGACGAGCTGGATGACGGCGTCGAGCTCCTGGCCCCAGCCCTGCAGCAGCTCCTCCAGGTACGCGACCTGGTCGAGCGTGCGCGGGTAGCCGTCGAGCAGGAAGCCCGCCTGCGCGTCCTCCTCCTGGAGGCGCGCGGTGACGAGGCTGTTGGTGAGCTCGTCGGGGACGTAGTTGCCCGCGTCCACGAGGGCCTGCACCTGCTGGCCGAGCTCCGTGCCGTCCTTGATGTTCTGGCGGAAGATGTCGCCGGTCGAGACGTCGGGGATGCCGTGGTCGGCCGCGATGCGCTTCGCCTGCGTGCCCTTGCCCGCTCCGGGAGGGCCGACGATCAGGAGCCGGGTCACTTGAGCAGCCCCTCGTAGTGCCGCTGCTGCAGCTGCGAGTCGATCTGCTTGACCGTCTCGAGGCCGACGCCGACCACGATCAGGATGCTCGCGCCGCCGAACGGGAAGTTCTGGTTCGCGCCGACGAGCGACAGGGCGATGAGCGGCAGGAGCGCGATGAGCCCGAGGTACAGCGAGCCCGGCAGCGTGATGCGGGTGAGCACGTAGTCGAGGTACTCGGCCGTCGGGCGTCCCGCGCGGATGCCGGGGATGAAGCCGCCGTACTTCTTCATGTTGTCGGCGACCTCCTCCGGGTTGAAGGTGATGGCGACGTAGAAGTACGTGAAGCCGACGATGAGCAGGAAGTACATCGCCATGTAGAGCGGGTGGTCGCCCGTCGTGAGGTTGTCGGTGATCCACTGCACCCACGGCGCCGGCGCCTGGCCGACGGCGGGCTGGTTGAACTGCGCGACCAGGGCCGGCAGGTACAGCAGCGAGGACGCGAAGATGACGGGCACGACGCCGGCCATGTTCACCTTGATGGGGATGTAGGTGTTGTTGCCGCCGTAGGTGCGGCGCCCGACCATGCGCTTGGCGTACTGCACAGGGATGCGACGCTGCGACTGCTCGACGTAGACGACGGCGGCGACGACGAGGAGTCCGACGGCGATGACCAGGAGGAAGACCTCCCAGCCGCGGCTCTGCTGGATCGCGATGAGCGAGGTCGGGAACGCCGCCGCGACCGACGTGAAGATGAGGAGCGACATGCCGTTGCCGATGCCGCGCTCGGTGATGAGCTCGCCCATCCACATGATGAGGCCGGTGCCGGCGGTCATCGTGATGACCATGAGCATGATCGCGTACCAGGCGTCGTTCGTGACGAGCTGCGTGCAGGCGCTGACGTTGGTCTGGCCGAAGAGCGCACCGCTGCGCGCGACCGTGATGAGCGTCGTGGACTGGAGGACCGCGAGGGCGATCGTGAGGTAGCGCGTGTACTGCGTGAGCTTGGCCTGGCCGGACTGGCCCTCCTTGTAGAGGGTGTCGAAGTGCGGGATGACCACGCGGAGCAGCTGGACGATGATCGACGCCGTGATGTACGGCATGATGCCCAGCGCGAAGATGGAGAGCTTCAGCAGCGCCCCGCCGCTGAAGAGGTTGACGAGCTCGTAGAGGCCCGAGGTGCCCTGGTTGGCCGCGAGGCACGACTGCACGTTGGCGAAGTCGACGAACGGCGCCGGGATGAAGGATCCGAGGCGGAAGAGGGCGATGATGCCCAGCGTGAACCCGATCTTGCGACGCAGATCGGGGGTGCGGAAGATCCTGACGACGGCGCTCAACACGGAGGGTGTCCTGCTTTCTGTGGGAGGTCCGCCGGGAGGCGGGGGTCGGGCCGACCCGATGCGGCCCCAGGTGCCGGTAGGGGCGGTCGGTTTCCCGACCGCCCCTACCGTCGCGTCCTGAAGTGCTACTTGACGGAGCCGCCTGCTGCGACGATCTTCTCCGCAGCGGAGCCGGAGACCTTGTCGACAGCAACCGTCAGCTTAACCGAGATGTCGCCGTCCCCGAGGACCTTGACCTTCTCGTTCTTGCGCACGGCACCCTTGGCGACCAGGTCGCTCGTGGTGACGTCGCCGCCGTCGGGGTAGAGCACGGCGAGCTTCTCCAGGTTCACGACCTGGTACTCGACGCGGAACGGGTTCTTGAACCCGCGGAGCTTCGGGGTGCGCATGTGCAGCGGCATCTGCCCACCCTCGAAGCCGACGCGGACCGTGTAGCGGGCCTTCGTGCCCTTGGTGCCACGACCCGCGGTCTTGCCCTTCGAGCCCTCACCGCGGCCGACACGCTGGCGTGCCTTCTTGGCCCCGGCGGCGGGACGGAGGTGGTGGACCTTGAGGACCTGCTCGCGCTTGACCGTCTCCGTCGAGGCGACCGTGGTCGTCTCGGCGGAAGCGGCCGCGGCGGCGGGGGCCTTCGCGGTCTTCTTGGGTGCGGCCTTGGGCGCCTTCACGGGCGCCGGCTCGGCCGACTCGTTCTTCTCAGCCATCAGTCGATCTCCTCCACCTTCACCAGGTGCGCGACGGTGTTGACGTAGCCGCGGTTCTGGGCGTTGTCCTCTCGGACCACCACGGCACCGATGCGACGGAGCCCGAGGCTCCGCAGGGTGTCGCGCTGGTTCTGCTTCTCGCTGATCTTGGACTTGATCTGCGTCACTCGGAGCTGAGCCATCAGACACCTGCCTTCGCGTCGGCCTCGGCGCGCTGGGCGCGGAGGATGCGGGCCGGGACGACCTGCTCGAGCTCGAGCCCACGACGAGCTGCGACGGCGCGCGGCTCCTCGAGCTGCTTGAGCGCCTCGACCGTCGCGTGCACGATGTTGATCGTGTTCGACGAGCCGAGCGACTTGCTCAGGACGTCGTGGATGCCGGCGCACTCGAGCACCGCGCGGACGGGGCCACCGGCGATGACGCCGGTACCCGCGGACGCGGGGCGCAGGAGGACGACTCCGGCGGAGGCCTCACCCTGCACGGCGTGCGGGATGGTCAGGCCGATGCGGGGGACGCGGAAGAAGTTCTTCTTCGCCTCCTCGACGCCCTTGGAGATGGCGGTGGGGACCTCGCGGGCCTTGCCGTAGCCGACGCCCACCAGTCCGTTGCCGTCTCCGACGATCACGAGCGCGGTGAAGCTGAAGCGACGACCGCCCTTGACGACCTTGGACACGCGGTTGATGGTGACGACGCGCTCCAGGAACTGGCTCTTGTCGGCATCACGGCCACCGCGGCTGTCGCGGCCGCCCTGGTTCCGGTCACGCCCGCCACGACGGCCCTCACGGCCCTCGTTCTGCGCGGGTGCGGTGGACGCCGCGGTCTCGACGGGCGTCTCCGCCACTGCCACGACCTCGGGCTCCTTGTTGTTGTTCTCGGCTGCGCTCACAGGCTCAGACCACCCTCTCGAGCTCCTTCGGCGATGGCCGCGACGCGTCCTGCGTAGCGGTTGCCACCACGATCGAATACGACGCTCTCCACGCCGGCCGCCTTGGCGCGCTCGGCGACGAGCTCGCCGACCTTGCGCGACTTGGCGGTCTTGTCGCCGTCGAACGTGCGCATGTCGGCCTCGAGGGTCGACGCGGACGCGACGGTGTGACCACGGCTGTCATCGACGACCTGCACGAAGACGTGACGGGCCGAACGGGTGACGACCAGGCGCGGACGCAGCTCGGTGCCCTCGACCTTCTTGCGCAGACGTGCGTGCCTGCGGCCGCGGGCGGCGGACTTGCTTTTTCCTCTAACTCCGAGAGCCATGATCACTTACCACTCTTTCCGGCCTTGCGGCGAACGTTCTCGCCGGCGTAGCGGACGCCCTTGCCCTTGTAGGGCTCGGGCTTGCGAATCTTGCGGATGTTGGCGGCCGTCTCGCCGACGAGCTGCTTGTCGATGCCGACGACGGTCATCTTGTTGACGCCCTCCACGGTGAAGCTGATGCCCGCGGGCGCCTCGACGTACACCGGGTGGGAGAAGCCGAGCGCGAACTCGACGCCCTTGTCCTTGAGTGCGACGCGGTAACCCGTGCCGACGATCTCGAGGCCCTTGGTGTAGCCGGTGGTGACGCCGACGATGTTGTTCGCGATGAGGCTGCGCGTGAGGCCGTGGAGCGAACGCGACTCGCGCTCGTCGTCCGGACGGGTGACGAGCACCTGCCCGTCCTGGACCTCGGCGCGGATGGGCTGCGCGACGGTGAGGCTGAGCTCGCCCTTCGGGCCCTTCACCGTGACGAGCTGGCCGTCCACGGCGACGTCGACCCCTGCGGGGACGTCGATGGGGAGTCTTCCGATACGTGACATGGCGTTACCACACGTAGGCGAGGACTTCCCCACCCACGCCCTTCTTCGCAGCCTGGCGGTCCGTGAGGAGCCCCGAGGAGGTGGACAGGATGGCGACCCCGAGGCCACCGAGGACCTGGGGGATCTCCGCGGACTTCGCGTACACGCGCAGTCCGGGCTTCGACACGCGCTTGATGCCCCGGATGGAGCGCTCGCGGTCGGGGCCGAACTTGAGGCTGAGCGTCAGCGTCTGGCCGACGCGGGCGTCCGCGACGTCCCAGCCGGCGATGAAGCCCTCGGACTTGAGGATGTCGGCGATGTGCGACTTGAGCTTGGAGTGCGGCATGGAGACCGTGTCGTGGTGCGCGGAGTTCGCGTTCCGGAGTCGGGTCAGCATGTCAGCGACCGGGTCGGTCATTGTCATATCTGGTTGTGCCTCTCTCGCCTGGTTTCGTTCATCCGGACACGGATGACGACCTGTGGTGGTGGCGGCGCCGGGCGGAGGTGCCCGGCGCCGATCGTGCGGTGGTGCTGGTCGTGCGATGGAGCGGTGGAACTCGTTACGGCGTGTTCTCGGGCGTCTGGAACGGGAAGCCGAGCGCCTTGAGCAGCGCGCGTCCCTCGTCGTCCGTCCGAGCGGTCGTGACGACCGTGATGTCCATGCCGCGGACCCGGTCGATGCGGTCCTGGTCGATCTCGTGGAACATGGACTGCTCGTTGAGGCCGAACGTGTAGTTGCCGTTGCCGTCGAACTGCTTCGGGCTGAGCCCGCGGAAGTCGCGAATGCGGGGCAGGGCGAGGGACAGCAGGCGGTCGAGGAACTCCCACATGCGGTCGCCGCGCAGCGTGACGTGGGTGCCGATGGCCTGGCCCTCACGGAGCTTGAACTGGGCGATCGACTTGCGGGCCTTCGTCACCTGCGGCTTCTGGCCCGTGATCTTGGTGAGGTCGGCGACCGCGCCGTCGATGATCTTGCCGTCGCGAGCCGCGTCACCGACACCCATGTTGACGACGATCTTCGTCAGCCCGGGCACCTGGTGCACGTTCGTGAAGCCGAGATCAGCGGTCAGCTGGCTGACGATCTCGGTGCGGTACTTCTGCTTCAGGCGCGGGAGCGTGGTGCCCTCGGCCGTGCCAGCGGTTGCGGTGTCGGTCATTGCTAGAGGTCCTTACCTGACTTCTTGGCGTAGCGGACGCGGACGGTCTTGGAGACCCCGTCCTTCTCGACCTGCTCGGTCCGGAAGCCGACTCGCGTGGGCTTCTTGGACTCGGGGTCGACGAGCGCGACGTTGGAGATGTGGATGGGCGCCTCGACGGTCTCGATGCCGCCGGTCTTGGAGCCGCGCTGCGTCTGGCCGACGCGGACGTGCTTCGTGACGAAGTTCACGCCCTCGACGACGACGCGGTTGCGCTCGACCAGGACGGACAGGACGCGGCCCTGCTTGCCCCGGTCGCCGCCCTTGGCCTGCGTGCGACCCGTGATGACCTGCACGAGGTCACCCTTCTTGATGTTCGCCATGACTAAATGACCTCCGGTGCCAGCGAGATGATCTTCATGAACTTCTTGTCCCGGAGCTCGCGGCCCACCGGTCCGAAGATGCGGGTGCCGCGGGGCTCCCCGTTGCTGTTCAGGATGACGGCGGCGTTCTCGTCGAACTTGATGTACGAGCCGTCGGGACGGCGCGTCTCCTTCTTGGTGCGGACGATGACGGCCTTGACGACCTCGCCCTTCTTGACGTTGCCGCCGGGGATCGCGTCCTTGACGGTCGCGACGATGACGTCGCCCAGACCGGCGTAGCGACGACCCGAGCCACCGAGCACGCGGATGGTCAAGATCTCCTTGGCACCCGTGTTGTCCGCGATCTTGAGGCGGGATTCCTGCTGAATCACTGTTGCTCCTTATCCAAGCAGCCGGGGCTACTTGGCCTTCTCGAGGATCTCGACCAGGCGCCAGCGCTTGGAGGCGCTGAGGGGACGGGTCTCGTTGATCAGGACCAGGTCGCCGATGCCGGCGGTGTTCGCCTCGTCGTGCGCCTTGACCTTGGAGGTGCGGCGGATGACCTTGCCGTACAGCGGGTGCTTCACGCGGTCCTCGACCTCGACGACGATGGTCTTGTCCATCTTGTCGCTGGTGACGTAGCCACGGCGGGACTTGCGGTAGCCGCGGTCGGCCGTCGCGGTGTCAGCCGTGTTCTTCTCTTCGGCGTTCGCCATGATCAAGCCTCCTCAGCCTTCTCGGTGACGGCGGCGTCGTCGGCCTTCGCGGCCTTCTTCGTCGCCTTCTTCTTCTCGGGCTTCTCGGGGACCTCGACGGGGGCGGGCGTGGCACGGATGCCCAGCTCGCGCTCGCGGATGACCGTGTAGATCCGAGCGATGTCGCGCTTGACCGCACGGAGGCGGCCGTGGCTGTCGAGCTGACCGGTGGCCGACTGGAAGCGCAGGTTGAACAGCTCCTCCTTGGCCTTCTTCAGCTCTTCGACGAGTCGCTCGTCCTCGAAAGTGTCCAGCTCGACGGGGGCGAGCTCCTTGGAACCGATCGCCATTATGCGTCGCCTTCCTCGCGCTTGATGATGCGTGCCTTGAGGGGCAGCTTGTGGATGGCCCGGGTGAGCGCCTCGCGCGCCGTGACCTCGTCGACTCCGGAGAGCTCGAAGAGCACGCGGCCCGGCTTGACGTTCGCGACCCACCACTCGACCGAGCCCTTGCCGGAACCCATGCGGGTCTCGGCGGGCTTCTTGGTGAGCGGACGGTCGGGGAAGATGTTGATGTACACCTTCCCGCCGCGCTTGACGTGACGCGTCATGGCGATTCGAGCGGACTCGATCTGCCGGTTGGTGACGTAGGCGGGCGTGAGGGCCTGGATGCCGTACTCGCCGAACGACACGACGGTGCCGCCGGTCGCGTGGCCGGAACGACCCGGGTGGTGCTGCTTGCGGTGCTTGAGCTTGCGGGGGATCAACATGGTTACGCCTCAACTCCTGCTGCGGCGACCGGCGCTGCCTCGGCGGCCGGCGCGGTGCGCGGCGCGTTGGTGCGGCGATCTCCGGTCCGACCGTCGGAACGGTCGTTGCGACGCTCGGGGCGCGACGACTTCTGGTTCGCCTGCTCCCGAGCGAGATCCTTGTTCGTGATGTCGCCCTTGTAGACCCAGACCTTCACGCCGATGCGGCCGAAGGACGTGCGGGCCTCGTAGAAGCCGTAGTCGATGTTCGCGCGGAGGGTGTGCAGCGGCACGCGGCCCTCGCGGTAGAACTCCGAGCGGCTCATCTCGGCGCCGCCGAGACGGCCGGACACCTGGATGCGGACGCCCTTGGCGCCGGCGCGCTGGGCGCCCTGCAGGCCCTTGCGCATCGCGCGGCGGAACGCCACGCGACCCGCGAGCTGCTCGGCGATGCCCTGGGCGACCAGCTGGGCCTCGGCCTCGGGGTTCTTCACCTCGAGGATGTTCAGCTGGATCTGCTTGCCCGTGAGCTTCTCGAGGTCGGCGCGGATGCGCTCGGCCTCGACGCCGCGGCGCCCGATGACGATGCCCGGGCGGGCCGTGTAGATGTCCACGCGGACACGGTCACGGGTGCGCTCGATCTCGATGCGCGCCACTCCGGCGCGGTCGAGGCTCGTCTTGAGCATGGTGCGGATGCGCACGTCCTCGGCGACGTAGTCGCTGTAACGCTGCCCCTTCTTCGTGCTGTCCGAGAACCAACGCGACACGTGGTCGGTCGTGATCCCGAGACGGAACCCGTACGGGTTGACCTTCTGTCCCATTACTTGCTCGCCTTCTTCGTGGTCGTCGCCACGTCCGCCTCATCCGGCGTCGCGAGGACGACCGTGATGTGGCTGGTGCGCTTGTTGATACGGAATGCGCGACCCTGTGCACGGGGCTGGAACCGCTTGAGGGTGGTGCCCTCGTCCACGAACGCCTTGGCGATGTAGAGGTCCTGCTCCGCGAGGAAGCTGTTGGACGCGTCGGCCTTGACCCGCGCGTTCGCCATGGCCGAGGCCACCAGCTTGTAGATCGGCTCGCTCGCGCCCTGGGGCGCGAACTTCAGGATGGCCAGGGCCTCCTCGGCCTGCTTGCCACGGATCATGTCCACGACGCGACGGGCCTTCTGGGGGGTGACGCGGATGTGACGCACGCGTGCGATCGACTCCACCATTTCTCTCCTCCTTCTCGTCGCCGCGCTAGCGGCGACGACCCTTCTTGTCGTCCTTCACGTGGCCGCGGAAGGTGCGCGTGAGCGCGAACTCGCCGAGCTTGTGACCGACCATGGACTCCGTGACGAACACGGGGACGTGCTTGCGACCGTCGTGCACCGCGATGGTGTGACCCAGCATCGCCGGGATGATCATCGAGCGGCGCGACCAGGTCTTGATCACGTTCTTGCTGCTGGCCTCGTTCGCCGAGATCACCTTGCGGAGCAGGTGGTCGTCGACGAAGGGGCCCTTCTTCAGACTGCGTGGCATCTTCTACAACTCCTACTTGCGCTTCTTGCCGGCGTTGCGGCGGCGAACGATGAGCTTGTCGCTGGGCTTGTTGATGTGGCGCGTGCGGCCTTCCTTCTGGCCCCACGGGCTGACCGGGTGGCGACCACCGGAGGTCTTGCCCTCACCACCACCGTGCGGGTGGTCGACCGGGTTCATCGCGACACCGCGGACGGTCGGGCGGACGCCCTTCCAGCGCATGCGGCCGGCCTTGCCCCAGTTGATGTTCGACTGCTCGGCGTTGCCGACCTCGCCGATGGTCGCGCGGCAGCGCGCATCGACGTTGCGGATCTCGCCGGAGGGCAGGCGCAGCTGGGCGTAGGGGCCGTCCTTCGCCACGAGGCGCACGGAGGCGCCGGCGGAGCGGGCCATCTTCGCGCCGCCGCCGGGGCGGAGCTCGATGGCGTGGATGACGGTACCCGTCGGGATGTTGCGCAGCGGCAGGTTGTTGCCGGGCTTGATGTCGGCCGTGGCGCCCGACTCGATCTTGTCGCCCTGCTTCAGCTTGTTCGGCGCGAGGATGTAGCGCTTCGTGCCGTCGATGAAGTGCAGGAGCGCGATGCGCGCCGTGCGGTTGGGGTCGTACTCGATGTGGGCGACGGTCGCGATGACGCCGTCCTTGTCGTTGCGCTTGAAGTCGATCACGCGGTACTGGCGCTTGTGGCCACCACCGATGTGACGGGTCGTGATGCGACCCTGGTTGTTGCGGCCACCGGTCTTGGAGAGCGGGCGGAGCAGCGACTTCTCGGGCGTCGAGCGCGTGATCTCCACGAAGTCGGCGACGGACGAACCGCGACGACCCGGGGTCGTGGGCTTGTACTTGCGAATAGCCATTGGTGTTTTCCTAGTCCCGGTCTCAGCCGACAGTCGTGAAGATGTCGATGGAGCCCGACTTGAGGGAGACGATGGCGCGCTTGGTGTCCTTGCGCTTGCCCATCCCGAACTTGGTCCGGCGGGTCTTGCCCTGCTTGTTGAGCGTGTTGACCGACGCGACCTGCACGCCGAAGATCTTCTCGATCGCGAGCTTGATCTCGGTCTTGTTCGAGCGGGGGTCCACGATGAACGTGTACTTGCCCTGGTCGATCAGGCCGTAGCTCTTCTCGGAGACGACCGGCGCGATGATGATGTCGCGGGGGTCCTTCTGGGTGGCGCTCATGCGGCAACCTCTTCCTTGGCCGTCTTGAACGCGACGAACGCGTCGTACGCGCCCTTCGTGAAGACGATGTCGTCGCTCACGAGCACGTCGTACGCGTTGAGCTGGTCGTAGGACAGCACGTGGACCGTCGGGATGTTGCGCACGCTGCGGAGGCTGACCTCGTCGGTGCGCTCCAGGACGATGAGGACGTGCTTGCTCGTGGCGATGCCGTCGAGCAGCGCGACCACGGTCTTCGTCGAGGGGACGTCTCCGGCGGAGAGGCTCTCGATGACGTGGAGGCGGGCGCCGCGCGCGCGGTCGGAGAGGGCGCCGAGCAGAGCCGCGGCGATCATCTTCTTGGGGGTGCGCTGCGAGTAGTTGCGGGGCGTGGGTCCGTGGACGATGCCACCGCCGGTCATCTGGGGGGCGCGGATCGAGCCCTGACGAGCGCGACCGGTTCCCTTCTGCTTGAACGGCTTGCGGCCGGCGCCGGAGACCTCGCCGCGGCCCTTGGTCTTGTGCGTTCCCTGGCGCGCCGCGGCGAGCTGGGCGACGACGACCTGGTGGATGAGCGGGACGTTGGTCTGCACGTCGAAGATCGACGCGGGCAGGTCGACGGAGCCGGTGACTGCACCGGTCGCGTCGAGGACGTCGAGCTGGGTGTCGGTAGCCATGACTACTTCCCCTTCACTGCGTTGCGGACGAAGACGATGCGGCCACGCGCGCCGGGCACTGCGCCCTTGACGAGCAGGAGGCCCTTCTCGGCGTCCACGCTGTGGACGACGAGGTTCAGCACGGTGACGCGCTCGCCGCCCATGCGACCGGCCATGCGCATGCCCTTGAAGACACGGCTGGGGGTCGAGGAGGCGCCGATGGAGCCGGGCTTGCGGTGGTTGCGGTGCGAACCGTGCGAGGCCGAGACGCCCTTGAAGTTGTGGCGCTTCATGACGCCGGCGAAGCCCTTGCCCTTGCTGGTGCCGACGACGTCGACCTTGGAGCCGGCCTCGAAGGCGCCGACCGTGATCTCCTGGCCGAGCGCGTACTCGGCGAAGTCGGCCGTGCGGACCTCGGTGAGGTGGCGGCGCGGCGTGACGCCGGCCTTCTCGAAGTGGCCGGTGCTCGGCTTGTCGGCCTTGCGGGGGTCGATCTGGCCGTAGGCGATCTGGATGGCGCCGTAGCCGTCGACCTCGGGCGTGCGCACCTGGGTGACGACGTTCGGGGTGATCTGCACGACGGTCACGGGGATGAGCTTGTTGTTCTCGTCCCACACCTGCGTCATGCCCAGCTTCGTGCCGAGCAGACCGGTGAAAGTCCTGTTAGCGGTAGACATGGGTTCCCTTAGAGCTTGATCTCGATGTTGACGTCGGCCGGGAGGTCGAGTCGCATGAGCGAGTCGACCGCCTTCGGCGTCGGGTCGACGATGTCGATCAGACGCTTGTGCGTGCGCATCTCGAAGTGCTCGCGGCTGTCCTTGTACTTGTGGGGGGAACGGATCACGCAGATCACGTTCTTCTCCGTGGGCAGCGGCACCGGGCCGACGACCGTGGCGCCCGCGCGGGTCACCGTGTCGACGATCTTCCGGGCCGAGGAGTCGATGACCGAGTGGTCGTACGACTTAAGTCGGATGCGGATCTTCTGTCCCGCCATGTGTGACTCTCTCTCTTTCGTGCGTCATGCGGCCTCGGACCGTATTGGACGCGTGTGTCCCTCGCTCGGATGGGCCGGCCGCGTGGCGCGCCCCATCCGTGGTGCACCCGGGCGCGCATCGTGGGACGCGGCCTCGGGCAGCTCGTGCACCCGCCCGCATGCGGGCGCGGACGAGAGGTGCTCATCCGGTGGGTGTCGTGTGCTTCTGCTCTGCTGCCCGCGGCCTAACCTGCTCCGGGAGCGACTAGCGCTCCGGGCGGCTATGCACTGCCTGGCAGTGATCCGACGTCTCGCGCGCAGGGCGGCGTGCGTCGGAATGTTGAACTAGACGAGTTTGTCATAGTCCGGCCACGCGTGCAACCCGGGCGTGTCGCGCCCACTCCCCCGTGATTCCGGGGCTCCGGGCGCCTCCCGCCGGCGGCGTCGAGGCGCCGGCGCGGTCATCGGAACAGCAGGTTCCGCAGCTCCGTCTCCCCCGACGCGAGGCGCTGCGGGTCGATCGTGCGGCCGTGCACGTACTCGTCGACGAGCCGCGGATCCACGTAGCTGTTCTTCGCGATGGTCGGGGTGTTGCTGAGCACCTCGGCGGCGTCGCGGTACGCCTGCGCGAGGGCACGCTGCCGCTTGCCCTTGGTCGCCTCGGGCCCGTGCTTCGCCAGGCTGATCGCCGCGGCGACGGTGCCGTGCAGCGTGCGGAAGTCCTTCGCGGTGAACTCGCCGCCGGTCCGCTCCCGGACGTAGTCGTTGATGTCGGCCGCGCCGAGCGGGTGCCACTCGCCGCCGTCCTCGTAGGCCAGCAGCCGGGCGTTCGGACCGCGCTCCTGGAGGCCCCCGACGACCTGCACGAGATCGTGGTCGCGGATGTCGCTCGACCACTCCTGGCCGCTCTTCGCGGGGAACTCGAGGTGCACGGTGTCGTCGTGCACGGTGACGTGCGAGCAGAGCAGCGTCGACAGCCCGTGGCTGCCGTTCGACTCGGTGTAGCGCTCGCTGCCCACGCGGAGGCTGCCCGTGTCGAGCATCCGGAAGCCGGCGGCCAGCGCGCGGTCGCGCGTGAAGCCGTCCTGGCGGAGGTGGATGGTGACCTGCCGGCGCGCGGCCGGGAGCGACTCGGCGAGCTGCAGCGACCGGTCGAACTTGATCCGGTCCTTTTGCTCGCGCCAGGTCGGGTGGTAGATGTACTGCCGCCGCCCGGCGCTGTCCATGCCGGTCGCCTGCACGTGGCCGTTCTCGTACGGCGCGATCCAGACGTCGGTCCACGCCGGCGGGATCCCGAGGTGGTCCATGCGGGCGCGCAGCGCCTTGTCGGCGACCCGGTTCCCGTCGGAGTCGAGGTAGGTCCAGCCCTTCCCGGCCCTCTTGCGCGTGTAGCCCTTGCCGGTGGCGTCGCTGCGCCGGAGTCTGACCATTGATCGAACCTACGCGTCGCGGCGACGGTCGTTGGTGCACGATCGATCTCCTGCGCCCATCCGCAGGAGCCCGTGATGTCCGCGCGCGTTAACGGCCGACAGGGCCGGGCCATGACGGCCCGACCCTGTCGGAGGTGGTGCTGGTGGAGCTGGGTGCTACTTGACGATCTTCGTGACCGTGCCGGCGCCGACGGTGCGGCCACCCTCGCGGATGGCGAAGCCGAGGCCCTCCTCCATGGCGATCGGCTGGATCAGCGCGACGTTCATGTCGGTGGTGTCGCCGGGCATGACCATCTCGGTGCCCTCGGGCAGCGTGATGACGCCGGTGACGTCGGTGGTGCGGAAGTAGAACTGCGGACGGTAGTTCGCGTAGAACGGGTTGTGACGCCCGCCCTCCTCCTTGGAGAGGATGTACGCGGTGCCCTCGAAGTCCGTGTGCGGCGTGACCGAACCCGGCTTGACGATGACCTGGCCGCGCTCGACGTCCTCGCGCTTGGTGCCGCGGAGCAGGAGCCCGCAGTTCTCGCCGGCCCAGGCCTCGTCGAGCTGCTTGTGGAACATCTCGATGCCCGTGACGGTGGTCTTGACGGTGGGACGGATGCCCACGATCTCGACGTCCGAGTTGATGGCGAGGGTGCCGCGCTCGGCGCGACCCGTGACGACGGTTCCACGACCGGTGATCGTGAAGACGTCCTCGACGGGCATGAGGAACGGCTTGTCCTTGTCGCGGACGGGCTCCGGGATGGACTCGTCGACCGCGTCCATGAGCTTGACGATCTGCTCGACCCACTTCTCGTCGCCCTCGAGCGCCTTGAGGCCGGAGACCTGGACGACGGGGGCGTTGTCGCCGTCGAAGTCCTGGCTGGAGAGCAGCTCGCGGACCTCGAGCTCGACGAGCTCGAGGATCTCCTCGTCGTCGACCATGTCGGACTTGTTGAGCGCGACGAGCAGGTACGGCACGCCGACCTGCTTCGCGAGCAGCACGTGCTCGCGCGTCTGCGCCATGGGGCCGTCGGTGGCGGCGACCACGAGGATCGCGCCGTCCATCTGGGCGGCGCCCGTGATCATGTTCTTGATGTAGTCAGCGTGACCCGGGGCGTCGACGTGAGCGTAGTGACGCTTGGGCGTCTCGTACTCGACGTGCGAGATGTTGATCGTGATGCCGCGCTGGCGCTCCTCGGGAGCGGAGTCGATGGACGCGAAGTCGCGCTGCACGTTGGTCGCCGACGGGTACTTGTCCGCCAGGACCTTGGAGATCGCTGCCGTCAGCGTCGTCTTGCCGTGGTCGACGTGACCGATCGTTCCGATGTTGACGTGCGGCTTGGTCCGCTCGAACTTGGCCTTACCCACTGTGGGTCCTCCTCAGGACTCGGTTGCGGGGCGTCCGGTTGTTCCCGGACGCCCTGCGTGTTGGAGATCTTGCTTATGGTACTGAAACGGCGGATGCCGCTCGAACTGGAGGGCTACTCGCCCTTGTTCTTCTGGACGATCTCGTCGGCGACAGCCTTCGGGACCTCGGCGTAGCTGCCGAAGCTCATCGAGTACACCGCGCGGCCCGAGGTCTTGCTCCTCAGGTCGCCGACGTAGCCGAACATCTCCGACAGGGGGACGTTCGCGGTGATGACCTTCACGCCGCTCGCGTCCTCCATCGCCTGGATCTGCCCGCGACGGGAGTTCAGGTCGCCGATGACGTCGCCCATGTACTCCTCGGGCGTGCGGACCTCGACGGCCATGAGCGGCTCGAGCAGCACGGGCTTCGCCTTGCGCGCGGCCTCCTTGAAGGCCATCGAGCCCGCGATCTTGAACGCCATCTCCGAGGAGTCGACGTCGTGCGCGGCGCCGTCGAGCAGCGTCGCCTTCACGCCGACCATCGGGTAGCCGGCGAGGATGCCGACCTGGAGCGCGTCCTGGATGCCCGCGTCCACCGAGGGGATGTACTCCCGGGGGACGCGACCGCCGGTGACCTTGTTGTCGAACTCGTAGGTCTTCTCCGCGGTCACCTCCATGGGCTCGATCTTGATCTGGATCTTGGCGAACTGCCCGGATCCACCCGTCTGCTTCTTGTGCGTGAAGTCGTGCTTGTCGACCGTGCCGCGGATGGTCTCGCGGTACGCGACCTGCGGCTTGCCGACGTTCGCCTCGACGTTGAACTCGCGCTTCATGCGGTCGACCAGGATGTCGAGGTGGAGCTCGCCCATCCCCTTGATGACCGTCTGACCGGTCTCCTGGTTCTGCTCGGTGCGGAAGGTCGGGTCCTCCTCGGCGAGCTTCTGGATGGCGACACCCAGCTTCTCCTGGTCGGCCTTCGTCTTCGGCTCGATCGCGACCTCGATGACGGGCTCGGGGAACGTCATCGACTCGAGGACGATCTGGTCCGTCGGGTCGCAGAGCGTGTCGCCCGTGGTCGTGTCCTTGAGGCCGATGACCGCGTAGATGTGACCGGCGGTGACCGAGTCGACCGGGTTCTCCTTGTTGGAGTGCATCTGGAAGATCTTCCCGATGCGCTCCTTCTTGCCCTTGGTCGAGTTGATGACCTGCGAGCCGCTCGCGATGTGGCCCGAGTAGACGCGCACGTAGGTGAGGCGACCGAAGAACGGGTGCACCGCGACCTTGAACGCGAGCGCCGAGAAGGGCTCCGTCGAGTCGGGCTTGCGGATGATGATCTTCTCCTCGTCGCGCACGTCGTGGCCCTCCATGGGGGGCACGTCGAGCGGGCTGGGGAGGTAGTCGATCACCGCGTCGAGCATCGGCTGGACGCCGCGGTTCTTGAACGCGGAGCCGCAGAGCACCGGGTAGATCTCGCTGTTGACGGTGAGCTTGCGGATGGCGGCCTTGATCTCCGCCACCGTCAGCTCCTCGCCGCCGAAGTACTTCTCGAGCAGCGCGTCGTCGGTCTCGGCGACGGTCTCGAGCAGCTTGGCCCGGTACTCGTCCGCCTTGTCCTTGAGGTCCGCGGGGATCTCCTCGATGTCGTACTTCGCACCGAGCTCGACGTCTCCCTTGGAGTCGCCGCGCCAGGTCAGCGCGCGCATCTCGACCAGGTCGATGACGCCCTCGAAGCCGCCCTCCGCGCCGATGGGTAGCTGGATGACCAGCGGCTTCGCGCCGAGGCGGTTGACGATGGTGTCGACCGTGAAGTAGAAGTCGGCGCCGAGCTTGTCCATCTTGTTGACGAAGCAGATGCGCGGCACGTCGTACTTGTCGGCCTGGCGCCACACCGTCTCGGACTGGGGCTCGACGCCCTCCTTGCCGTCGAACACGGCGACCGCGCCGTCGAGGACGCGGAGCGAACGCTCCACCTCGACGGTGAAGTCGACGTGCCCGGGGGTGTCGATGATGTTGATCTGGTTCTTGTTCCAGAAGCACGTCGTCGCGGCGGACGTGATCGTGATGCCGCGCTCCTGCTCCTGGGCCATCCAGTCCATCGTGGCGGCGCCGTCGTGGACCTCGCCGATCTTGTGAGTGATGCCCGTGTAGTACAGGATGCGCTCGGTGGTGGTGGTCTTGCCGGCATCGATGTGAGCCATGATGCCGATGTTGCGGACCTTGTTCAGGTCGGTGAGCACGTCCTGTGCCACAGGTTCCTCCGAAAGGGGTTGGTGGTGCTGTCGAACCAGGTGGTCGAACTACCAGCGGTAGTGGGCGAACGCCTTGTTCGACTCGGCCATCTTGTGGGTGTCCTCGCGGCGCTTGACCGCGGCACCGAGGCCGTTGGATGCGTCGAGGATCTCGTTGGTGAGACGCTCGGTCATGGTCTTCTCGCGACGCGACTTGGCGTACGTCGTGAGCCAGCGGAGCGCGAGGGTGTTCGCGCGGTGCGGCTTGACCTCGATCGGCACCTGGTAGGTGGAGCCACCCACGCGGCGCGAGCGGACCTCGAGGGCCGGGCGGACGTTGTCGAGCGCCTTCTTCAGCGTGACGACGGCGTCCTGGCCGTTCTTCGCGGCGACGCCGGCGAGGGCGTCGTAGACGATCTTCTCGGCGAGGCCCTTCTTGCCGTCGAGCAGGATCTTGTTGACGAGCTGGCTGACGATCGGCGCACCGTAGACGGGGTCTGCGACGACAGGGCGCTTGGGGGCGGGACCCTTGCGAGGCATTACTTCTTCTCCATCTTCGCGCCGTACCGGCTGCGAGCCTGCTTGCGGTTCTTCACGGCCTGGGTGTCGAGCGCGCCGCGGACGATCTTGTAGCGCACGCCGGGGAGGTCCTTCACGCGACCGCCGCGGACGAGCACCATGGAGTGCTCCTGGAGGTTGTGGCCCTCACCGGGGATGTAGGCCGTCACCTCCTGGCCGTTGCTGAGCTTGACGCGGGCGACCTTGCGCAGGGCCGAGTTCGGCTTCTTGGGCGTGGTCGTGTAGACGCGGGTGCAGACGCCGCGCTGCTGGGGGTTCGCCTTCAGGGCGGGCGCCTTGGTCTTGACGACCTTGGGCGTGCGGCCCTTGCGGACCAGCTGCTGGATGGTGGGCACTACGGGACTCCTCGATGCTGCACGGTGACAGCGGGTTGATGGTCAGCATTCGACGCCCGCGGACGGGATCGAGTTCAACTGGACCCGCGCGTCCGCCGACCACGGGAGTGGGAGGCGCCGGCGGGTATGCCGTGGGGGCCGGCCGAATGGACGAACCCTGATCGGTGCGCTCCTGGTCGGCTCGCGCGCACCGACTTCACGGCACGACGCGAGCGCACGCCTGAGCGCACACCCCGGCAACGATACAGTTCCGCGACTCGCCGGTCAAACGGTGGACGAGGGCCCGCGGGCCGCCAGGGCGACGGCGCCGAGCCCCAGCAGGGCCGAGATGCCGAGCACGGCGACGCCGAACGGATCCACCAGGTGGCGGACGGCGAAGGCGAGGCTGGCGAACAGGTCCGCCCCGGCGACGAGGTACATGACGGCGCCGACGATCCCGTAGGCCAGCCATGCGCCCGCGCCCCAGGCGAGGACGGGCAGGACGGGGATCCGCCGCTCCCGGTCGGCGTCGCGCGTGGTGCGGATGAGGCCGACGGCGAAGACCAGCGTGGCGCTCACGACCATGACCGGCCCGAGGAGGACCCCGGCGTCGCGCTCGGGGATCACGTCGTCACCGCCCAGCAGGGCGACGAAGCCGAAGACGCACACGACGAGCGCCACGTGCATGACGGCGGCCAGGAGGGGGATCACTCCCCCAGCCTGACACGCGTCAGCGGTGGTCCGGCTGCTCCGCCAGCTTCCGGTCGTACTCGGCGCGGGCCTCGACGTTCTTGGCCTTGATCCGGCGCCCGCGGGCGCTGATGCCGGCGCCGAGCCAGGTGACGAGCTCGCGGGCGAGGAAGCCCGCGAGGATCCCGTCGGGGAAGGTCACCGTGCGCTGGAGCAGGAGCGCCTGCTCCGACGGGGCCAGGTCCATGACGCCGCCCTGGAGCAGGCGCGTGCCGACGTACGCGGCGTAGACGAGGATCGCGACGGGCAGGCCGCCGAGGACGAAGGCCCACCACCTGCCGCGGTTGACGAGGAGCGCCAGCAGCACGAACAGGAGGAGGAACGCGATGGTGGGGACGTAGAAGACGGGCGACAGCAGGTACTGCCCGAAGACGTCGCCGAACGCGTCCGGGTTCCGCACCGACGCGAGGAGCGCCGTGCCCAGGGAGTAGAGCAGGGCGAAGACGATGGCGGCGACGACCGCGATGAGCACGCCGAACCCGCGGTTGCCGCGCTTCTCCGGCGGGACGGGCGCCTGCACGTAGATGGGCTGCGACTGGGACTGGCGCGCGGCCTCCTCCTCGCGGGCGCGGCGGTCGCGGTCCTCGCGCTCGCGGGCGTCGGCCTCGCGGGCCTCGCGCTCGCGGCGCTCCCGGTCCTCGACGTCACGCTGGCGGGCCTCGGACTCGCGGGCCTCCGCCTCACGGGCCTCGGCCTCGCGGGCCTCCGCCTCACGCGCCTCGCGCTCGCGGTCGTCGCGCTCACGGGCCTCGGCGATGCGGGCCTCGGACTCGCGGCGCTCGCGCTCGCGGGCGTCGTGGTCCTCGTCGGCGTCGGCGGGAGCGGCGAACGCCGTCTGGTCGAAGGCGGAGGTGTCCGCGTCGCGGTCGGTGGGGCCGTCGTCGAACGCGGCGGCGGCGCGCTCGTCCGGGGTGCGGGGATCCAGCGGCTGGTCGGCCTCGTCGGGCTGTCGGTGCGGGGCGGGCCTGTCGTCGGTCATGGCACGAACCTACCTCGGCGACGCCCCGCCGCCCGGGCGGCGTGCCGGGGAGCGCCGAGATGGGCGCGAGAGGCTAGAAGGGCTCGAGCAGCCGCTGCAGGAACCGCTTCGTGCGCTCCTCGGCCGGGTGCTGCAGGACCCGCGACGGGTGCCCCCGCTCGACCACGACGCCGCCGTCCATGAACACCACCTCGTCGGCCACCTGGCGGGCGAAGGCGAGCTCGTGCGTCACGATCACCATGGTCCACGCCTCGTCGGCGAGCTCCTTGATGACGCTGAGCACCTCGCCGACCAGCTCGGGGTCGAGGGCGGAGGTCGGCTCGTCGAAGAGCAGGATCTGCGGGCGGAGCGCCAGCGCGCGCACGATCCCCACGCGCTGCTGCTGCCCGCCGGACAGCTGGAAGGGGTGCTGGTCGCGCTTGTCGGCGAGGCCCACGCGGGCGAGCAGCTCCTCGGCCTCGCGCGTCGCCTCGGCGACCGGGCGCCGCTGCACCTGCACCGGGCCCTCGATGACGTTCTCCAGAACGGTCCTGTGCGGGAAGAGGTTGTACTGCTGGAAGACCATCGCCGAACGGTCGCGGAGGGCGAGCAGCTCGCGGTTCCGGGGCTTCGCGGCGAAGTCCACGCGCAGCGGCCCGGTCGTGCGGGACCGGGAGTCGGCGTCGGCCGCGGCGACCTCGACGACGCCATCCTCGGGCACCTCGAGCCCGTTGAGGGAGCGGAGGACGGTGGTCTTGCCGGATCCGCTCGGGCCGATGAGCGCGGTCACGCCGCCGCGGCGGACCTCGAGGTCGATGGAGCGGAGCACCTCGTTGTCGCCGAACGACTTGCGGAGGCCGCGGACGGTGAGGACGGGCTCGCCGGGCTCGCGGTGCGGGGCGGGCGCGGGAACGACGGGATCAGTGGGCGACATACCGGTCGAGCCTCCTCTCGAGGCGGGTCTGCGCGAAGGAGAGCACGAGGCAGACGAGCCAGTAGATCAGGGCCGCCTCGAGGTACAGCAGCATGTACTCGAAGGTGGACGACGCGATGAGCTGCGCCTGCTTGAAGAGCTCGGTCACGAGGATCACCGAGGCGAGGGACGTGTCCTTCACCAGGCTGATGAACGTGTTGGACAGCGGCGGCACGGACACGCGCGCGGCCTGCGGCACGATGATCCGCCGGAGCGTCAGGGCGCGGGACATGCCGATGGTGTGGCCGGCCTCCCACTGCCCGCGCGGGACGGAGAGGATCGACGCGCGGATGATCTCCGCCGCGTACCCGCCCACGTTCACCGACAGGGCGATCACCGCGCTCGGCCACGGCGGCAGCACGATGCCGATGGACGGCAGCCCGTAGAAGATCACGAACAGCTGCACCAGGAGCGGCGTGCCGCGCACCACCGAGATGTAGAAGCGCGCGATGCCCGACACGAGCCGGTTGCCGTAGAGGCGCATGAGCGCGAGTCCCAGCGCGATGGCCAGGCCCAGCGCGAACGTGACGAGGGCGAGCGGGATGGTGCCGCGGATCGTCTCGAGCGCGAGCGGCCCGAAGGACGACCAGAACAGGTCCCACTCCCTCGACATGCGATCCCCTCGTCTCGTCCTCGTCCGTCAGCGTACGCGGGCGCCTACTGCGAGACGTCCGCGCCGAAGTACTCCTCGGAGATCGACGCGAGCGTGCCGTCGGCCCGGAGGTCGGCGAGGGCCTGGTCGACCGCGGTCACGAGGTCGTCGCTGCCCTTGCGGAAGACGAAAGCGCTGAGCGACGGGTCGTCGGTCTCGGCGGCCACCTGCAGGTCGGAGTCGCCCTGCTGCTTCTGGTAGTCGAGGAGCGTGAGGCGGTCGTTGATGGTCGCGTCGACGCGGCCCTGCTGGAGGAGCGTCACCGCCTGCGCGAAGCCCTCGACGGCCTCGACCTTGGCGCCGCTCTCGGTCGCGAGGTCGTTCCAGTTGCTCGTGAGCGACTGCGCCGTGGTCTTGCCGGCGAGGTCGGCGAACGAGCTGATGCCCGAGTCGGAGCCCTTGACGATGATCACGCCGGGCGAGACCGTGTACGGCTCGGAGAAGTCGTAGACCGTCTTGCGCTCGTCCGTGATGGAGATCTGGTTGGCGATGACGTCCCAGCGCCCCGCCTCGAGGCCCGCGAAGATGCCGTCGAACTGGGTCTCCTCGAAGACCGGCTTCACGCCCAGCTTCTCGGCGACCGCCGTCGCGACCTCGACGTCGTAGCCCGTGAGCGCGCCGGAGCCGGATCCCTCGTGGAAGGAGAACGGCGAGTAGGTGCCCTCGGTGCCGATGACGAGCTCGCCCTTGGCCTTGACGTCGGAGAGGCTCGTCGCGGCGGCCGGCGTGCCGGAGGCGTCCGGAGCGGATCCGGTGCCCGCGTCGCCCGAGGCGCAGCCCGCGAGGCCGAGGGCGGCCACGGCCAGGATGCCGGTGAGGGCGAGGGAGGGACGGAGGCGGGTGCGGAGCGTCATGGGGGTCCTTGCGGTCACGGCGGATCCCGGGGTCGGGATCGCCTCGTGCGGGTGCTGTGTGCGCGGTGCTGCGGCGCCGGAGCCCGGAACCCGTCCGGGCGCGCCGACCGCCATGGTCTCAACGCCCTCGCCGTGTCGGTATTCCCATGTCGCCTGATGACGGGCGGGGGCCGCGGATCCGCGCGCGCCGCGGCTAGAAGAGCGGCTCGGGATCCGTCCCGTCACGGCCGTCGGGCACCGGCCCGATCTCGCCCTCGAGCTCCTGCAGTCGGAGGGCCACGAACCGGTCGAGCGCCTGTCGGATCACGGGCGCGAGCGGGGCGAGCTCGCGCGCCATCGCCTGGTCCACCACCTGCTGGATCTCCGCGTCGCGCTCCCCGTAGTCCACGAACGCGGGCATGCCGAAGGGGTGGTCGCGGTAGACCGGCCCGCGGGTCTCGCGGTAGAGGCGCTCGCGCGCGTCGCGGGCCGCCTCCGCGCGGGCGACCTCGAGCGCGGCGACCAGCGGGTGGATCGCCGTGTGGGGCGCGTCCCGCGGGATGGCCTCCTGGTGCGTGAAGGGCGAGGCGTCGCAGGCGGGGCACGACCCGGATCCCGTGCCCGACGCGGTCGGCGTCTCGGTCGCGTAGCGGAGCGCGTGCGCCCGCCACGCCAGGACCACGTCCTCCAGCATCCGCACGACGCCTCCTCGGGTCCCGGCGTCGACGACAGCCGGGTCCGCCCACTGTATCGCCGCGAGGACGCCCGGTCCGGGAGCCCCGGGATGGATCGGGGGCGCGCGACACGCGCCCCCGGGGACGAGGAAGGGCCCCGCCGGAGCGGGGCCCTTCTCATCGTGCGCTCACGCGCCGGCTGTCCTAGTTGTAGGTGCCGGGCGTGTAGTCGTCCGAGCTGAAGCTGTCGAAGTCGACGAAGCTCAGGTCGGACTCGTTGAACACCGACTCATCCGTGAAGATGCGGTTCGGGTAGCGCTCGGCCTTGGCCTCCTCCGTCGCGGTGACGGTGACGTCGCGGTACTTCGCGAGCCCCGTCCCGGCCGGGATCAGCTTGCCGATGATGACGTTCTCCTTGAGGCCCATCAGCGGGTCGGACTTGCCCTCCATGGCGGCCTGCGTGAGCACGCGGGTCGTCTCCTGGAAGGACGCGGCCGACAGCCACGACTCGGTCGCGAGCGAGGCCTTGGTGATGCCCATGACCTCCTGGCGGGCGGAGGCGGTCTTCTTGCCCTCCGTCAGCGTGGCGCGGTTGACCTCGTTGTAGCGGGCCCGGTCGACCAGCTCACCGGGGAGGAGGTCCGTGTCGCCGTGCTCGACGACCGTGACCTTGCGCAGCATCTGCCGCACGATGACCTCGATGTGCTTGTCGTGGATCGGGACGCCCTGCGAGCGGTAGACGCCCTGGACACCGCCCACGAGGTGCTTCTGCACCTCGCGCACGCCCTTGACCCGGAGGACCTCCTTCGGGTCGATGGCGCCGACGTGCAGCTGCTGCCCGAGCTCGACGTGCTGGCCGTCCTCGACGAGGAGGGTCGCGCGCTTGAGCACCGGGTAGATGTGCGGCTCGTCGCCGTTGTCCGGGGTCAGGATCACCTTGCGGCTGCGATCCGTGTCCTCGATCGTGATGCGACCGGCGGCCTCCGCGATGGGCGACGCACCCTTGGGGGTGCGGGCCTCGAAGAGCTCCTGCACGCGGGGCAGACCCTGCGTGATGTCGTCCGCCGATGCCACACCACCGGTGTGGAAGGTGCGCATCGTGAGCTGCGTGCCGGGCTCGCCGATCGACTGGGCCGCGATGATGCCGACGGCCTCGCCGATGTCGACGAGCTTGCCGGTGGCGAGCGAGCGGCCGTAGCAGGCCGCGCACACGCCGACGGCGGACTCGCAGGTCAGGACCGAGCGCACCTTGATCTCGTGCACGCCGGCCGCGATGAGGTGGTCGATCATGACGTCGCCGACGTCGCTGCCCGCGGGGGCGACGACCTCGCCGGCCTCGTTGACCGCGTCGGCGGCCAGCGAGCGGGCGTACACCGAGTTCTCCACGTTGGAGTCGCGGACGGACGAGCCGTCGGCGCCCTTCGTGGCGATCGGCAGGTCGAGACCGCGACCGGTGCCGCAGTCGTCCTCGCGGATGATGACGTCCTGCGACACGTCCACCAGACGACGGGTGAGGTACCCGGAGTCGGCGGTGCGCAGCGCGGTGTCGGCCAGTCCCTTGCGGGCGCCGTGGGTGGAGATGAAGTACTCCGCCACCGTCAGGCCCTCGCGGTACGAGTGGACGATCGGGCGGGGGATGATCTCGCCCTTCGGGTTCGACACGAGGCCGCGCATGCCGGCGATCTGGCGGACCTGCATCCAGTTGCCTCGTGCCCCGGAGGACACCATGCGGTTGATGTTGTTGTCGGCGGGGAGGTTGTCCTCCATCGCCTTGGCGACCTCGGCGGTGGCCTTGTTCCAGATCTCGATGAGCTCCTGACGACGCTCGGCGTTCGTCGTGAGTCCCTTCTCGAACTGGCCCTGGACCTTGGCGGCCTGCTTCTCGTAGCCCGACAGGATGGCCGCCTTGGTGGGCGGGGTCAGCACGTCGGAGAGGGCGACCGTGACGCCGGAGCGCGTGGCCCAGTAGAAGCCCGCGTCCTTGATCCGGTCGAGCGCTGCCGCGACCTCCACCTTCGGGTACCGCTCGGCGAGGTCGTTGACGATCTCGGAGAGCTTGCCCTTGTCGGCGACGGCCTCGATGTAGGGGTAGTCGACCGGCAGGGTCTCGTTGAACAGCGCGCGACCGAGGGTGGTCTCGAGCAGCACGGGGCCGACGGTCTTGCCCTTCTCGTCGAGCTCGACGCCCTCGGGCGCCTCGCCCTCGCCGAAGTAGATGTCGTGCAGGCGGATGCGCACCTTGGCGTTGAGGTCCAGCGAGAGCTGGTCCTTCGCCAGGATGGCCTCGGCCACCGAGCTGAACGCGCGACCCTCACCGGCGACGCCCTCCTTGAGGGTGGTCAGGTGGTGCAGGCCGATGATCATGTCCTGCGTGGGCAGGGTGACCGGGCGTCCGTCCGACGGCTTGAGGATGTTGTTCGAGGCGAGCATCAGGATGCGCGCCTCGGCCTGGGCCTCGACCGACAGGGGCAGGTGGACGGCCATCTGGTCGCCGTCGAAGTCCGCGTTGAACGCGGCGCAGACGAGCGGGTGCAGCTGGATGGCCTTGCCCTCCACGAGCTGGGGCTCGAACGCCTGGATGCCCAGACGGTGGAGCGTGGGCGCGCGGTTGAGCAGCACGGGGCGCTCGCGGATGATCTCCTCGAGCACGTCCCAGACCTGTCCGCGGCTGCGCTCGACCATGCGCTTGGCGGCCTTGATGTTCTGGGCGTGGCTCAGGTCGATCAGGCGCTTGATGACGAACGGCTTGAACAGCTCGAGCGCCATCTGCTTGGGCAGACCGCACTGGTGCAGCTTGAGCTGCGGTCCGACGATGATGACCGAGCGGCCCGAGTAGTCCACGCGCTTGCCGAGCAGGTTCTGGCGGAACCGGCCCTGCTTGCCCTTCAGCATGTCGCTGAGGGACTTGAGCGCGCGGTTGCCGGTGCCCGTGACGGGACGCCCGCGGCGGCCGTTGTCGAACAGCGCGTCGACGGCCTCCTGCAGCATGCGCTTCTCGTTGTTGACGATGATCTCGGGGGCGCCGAGATCCAGCAGACGACGGAGGCGGTTGTTGCGGTTGATCACGCGGCGGTACAGGTCGTTCAGGTCGCTGGTCGCGAAGCGGCCGCCGTCGAGCTGCACCATCGGGCGCAGCTCCGGCGGGATGACCGGGACGACCTGCAGCACCATCGCTGCCGGCGAGTTGCCGGTCGCGAGGAAGGAGCTGACGACGCGCAGGCGCTTGATGGCGCGGATCTTCTTCTGGCCCTTGCCGGTGGCGATCTGCTCGCGGAGCAGCTCCCCCTCGGCCTCGAGGTCGAAGGCCTCCAGGCGCTTCTGGATCGCCTCGGCGCCCATGTGGGCCTCGAAGTAGATGCCGAAGCGGTCCTGCAGCTCGTGGAAGACGGCGTCCTCGGGCTTGAGCTCGCCGACCTTGAGGCTGCGGAACTCCTCCCAGACGCGCTCGAGACGGGAGATGTCCTCGTCGAACGCCTTGCGCGTCTGACCCATCTCCTTCTCGGCGCCGTCCTTCGCGCGGCGCTTCTGGTCGCTCTTGGCGCCCTCGGCCTCCAGCGCGGCCAGGTCGGTCTCCAGGCGCCCGAGGCGCTCGGCGATCTGGCTGTCGCGCTGGTCCTGCAGGGTCTTGATCTCGAGCCGGAGCTCGTTCTCGAGGCCGGGCATGTCCTCGTGGCGAGCATCCTCGTCCACGCTGATCACCATGTAGGCGGCGAAGTAGATGACCTTCTCGAGGTCCTTCGGCGCCATGTCGAGCAGGTAGCCGAGGCGCGACGGGACGCCCTTGAAGTACCAGATGTGCGTGACGGGCGCGGCGAGCTCGATGTGGCCCATGCGCTCGCGGCGGACCGCGGACTTGGTGACCTCCACGCCGCAGCGCTCGCAGACGATTCCCTTGAAGCGCACCCGCTTGTACTTGCCGCAGGAGCACTCCCAGTCGCGGCTGGGTCCGAAGATCTGCTCTCCGAAGAGGCCGTCCTTCTCGGGCTTCAGCGTGCGGTAGTTGATGGTCTCGGGCTTCTTGACCTCACCGTGCGACCAGCGGCGGATGTCGTCGGCCGTGGCCAGGCCGATCCGCAGCTCATCGAAAGTTGTTACGTCGAGCAATTTTCCTTCTCTCCTTGGAAAGCTTCGAGTCGAAAGTCTTGAGCGGGCTTAGATGTCGTCGATGCTGGACGACTCGAAGCGGGTGGAGATGTTGATGCCGAGCTCCTCCGCCGCGCGGAAGACCTCGTCATCCGTGTCGCGCAGGCTGACCGCCTGGCCGTCGGCCGAGAGGACCTCGACGTTCAGGCAGAGGGACTGCATCTCCTTGATCAGGACCTTGAAGGACTCGGGGATACCCGGTTCCTGGATGTTCTCGCCCTTGACGATGGCCTCGTACACCTTCACGCGGCCGAGGATGTCGTCCGACTTGATGGTGAGGAGCTCCTGCAGCGCGTACGCGGCGCCGTAGGCCTCGAGCGCCCAGACCTCCATCTCGCCGAACCGCTGGCCGCCGAACTGGGCCTTACCGCCCAGGGGCTGCTGCGTGATCATCGAGTAGGGACCCGTCGAGCGCGCGTGGATCTTGTCATCCACCAGGTGGTGCAGCTTCAGGATGTACATGTAGCCGACCGAGACGGGCTCGGGGAACGGCTCGCCGGAGCGGCCGTCGAACAGGCGCGTCTTGCCGCTGGACCCGATGAGGCGGTCGCCGTCGCGGGTGACCGTCGTCGAGTCGAGCAGGCCGGCGATCTCCTCCTCGAGCGCTCCGTCGAACACCGGGGTGGCGACCTTGGTGCCGGCCGGGGCCTGGCGCGCGTGGTCCGGCAGGCGCTCGGCCCACTTCGGCTTGCCCTCGACCTCCCAGCCCTGCTTGGCGATCCACCCGAGGTGGGTCTCCAGGACCTGGCCGAAGTTCATGCGGCCGGGGATGCCGAGCGGGTTGAGGATGACGTCGACCGGGGTCCCGTCGGCGAGGAACGGCATGTCCTCGACCGGCAGGATCTTGGAGATGACGCCCTTGTTGCCGTGACGGCCGGCCAGCTTGTCGCCCTCGGTGATCTTGCGCTTCTGCGCGATGAACACCACGACGCGCTGGTTGACGCCCGAGCCGAGCTCGTCGTCGCCGTCCTGCGAGTCGAAGACCTTGACGCCGATGATCGTGCCCTGCTCGCCGTGGGGCACCTTCAGGGACGTGTCGCGGACCTCGCGGCTCTTCTCGTTGAAGATCGCGCGCAGCAGGCGCTCCTCGGCGCTGAGCTCGGTCTCGCCCTTCGGCGTGACCTTGCCCACGAGGATGTCGCCGGGGCGGACCTCGGCGCCGATGCGGATGATGCCGCGCTCGTCGAGGTCGGCGAGCAGCTCCGGGCTGACGTTGGGGAGGTCGCGGGTGATCTCCTCCTTGCCGAGCTTGGTGTCGCGCGCGTCGACCTCGTACTCCTCGATGTGGATGGAGGAGAGGGTGTCGTCCTTGACCAGGTTCTGGCTCAGGATGATCGCGTCCTCGAAGTTGTGGCCCTCCCACGGCATGAACGCGACGAGCAGGTTCTTGCCGAGCGCGAGCTCGCCGTTCTCCGTGGCGGGGCCGTCGGCGATGACCTCGCCGGCCTCGATGCGGTCGCCGGCCGAGACCAGGACGCGGTGGTTGTAGCTCGTGCCCTGGTTGGAGCGGTCGAACTTGCGCAGGTAGTAGGTCTGCGTGCCGCCCTCGTCGAGCTGGATGGTGACGACCTCGGCCGACACCTCCTGCACGACGCCCGAGGCGTCGGCGGTGAGGACGTCGCCGGCGTCGATCGCCGCGTAGCCCTCCATGCCGGTGCCGACGAGCGGGCTCTCGCTGCGCAGCAGCGGGACGGCCTGACGCTGCATGTTCGCGCCCATGAGGGCCCGGTTCGCGTCGTCGTGCTCGAGGAACGGGATGAGCGAGGTCGCGACCGACACCATCTGGCGCGGGGAGACGTCCATGTAGTGGACGTTCTCCTTCGCGACGAGCTCCACCTCACCGCCCTTGGGGCGGACGAGGACGCGGTCCTCCGCGAAGCGGAAGTCCTTCGTGAGGGGCGCGTTGGCCTGGGCGACGAGGAACTCGTCCTCCTCGCTGGCCGTGAGGTAGTCGATCTGCTCGGTGACCACGCCGTCGACGACGCGACGGTACGGGGTCTCGATGAAGCCGAACGAGTTGATGCGGGCGAACGACGCCAGCGAGCCGATCAGGCCGATGTTCGGGCCTTCCGGGGTCTCGATGGGGCACATGCGGCCGTAGTGCGACGGGTGGACGTCGCGGACCTCGACGCCGGCGCGCTCACGGGACAGACCACCCGGGCCGAGCGCCGAGAGGCGGCGCTTGTGGGTGAGACCCGCGAGCGGGTTGTTCTGGTCCATGAACTGCGACAGCTGGCTCGTGCCGAAGAACTCCTTGATCGCGGCGACGACGGGGCGCACGTTGATCAGGGTCTGCGGCGTGATGGCCTCGATGTCCTGCGTGGTCATGCGCTCGCGGACGACGCGCTCCATGCGGGACAGGCCGGTGCGGACCTGGTTCTGGATGAGCTCGCCGACCGCGCGGATGCGGCGGTTGCCGAAGTGGTCGATGTCGTCCACGTCGAGGCGCAGCTCGACGGGCTTGCCGTCGCGCGTGCCGTTCATCTTCGTCTCGTTCGCGTGCAGCGAGACTAGGTACTTGATGGTCGCGAGGATGTCCTCGACCGTCAGCACCGAGTCGGTGAGCTGCTTGTCGATGCCGAGCTTGCGGTTGATCTTGTAGCGACCCACCTTCGCCAGGTCGTAGCGCTTCGGGTTGAAGTAGAAGTTGTCCAGCAGCGCGCGGGCGGCCTCGGCGGCGACCTGCTCGCCCGGGCGGAGCTTGCGGTAGATGTCCTTGAGGGCCTCCTCCTTGGTGAGGATGGAGTCCTTCTCGAGCGTGAGCTCGATGGACGCGACGCCCTTGAACTCCTCCAGGATCTGCTCGCTGGTGAGGCCGAGGGCCTTCAGGAACACCGTGACCGACTGCTTGCGCTTGCGGTCGATGCGCACGCCGACCTGGTCGCGCTTGTCGATCTCGAACTCGAGCCATGCGCCGCGGGACGGGATGACGCGGGCGGAGTAGATGTCCTTGTCGCTGGTCTTCTCCTGCTGGCGCTCGAAGTACACGCCGGGCGAGCGGACGAGCTGGGACACGACGACACGCTCGGTGCCGTTGATGATGAACGTGCCCTTCTCCGTCATGAGGGGGAAGTCGCCCATGAAGACCGTCTGGGTCTTGATCTCACCCGTGAGGTGGTTCATGAACTCGGCCTCGACGTAGAGGGGAGCGGAGTAGGTCTTGCCGCGCTCCTTGCACTCGTCGATGGAGTACTTCTGCTCCTCGAGGTACGGGTTCGTGAACCCGAGCTGCATGGTCTCGCCCAGGTCCTCGATGGGGGAGATCTCCTCGAAGATCTCCTCGAGGCCGGAGTTGAGCGCCAGGTCGGTGCGACCCTGCTTCGTGCCCTCCTCGACGCGCCGCTTCCAGACGTCCGAGCCGACGAGCCAGTCGAAGCTCTCGGTCTGCAGGGCGAGCAGGTCGGGGACGGTGAGGGTGTCAGTGATCTTCGCGAACGAGAGCCGCGATGCGTCGCGACCGTTCTGGGGAGTGGGAGTTGCGTTGCGCGCAGCAGCCAAGGAAATTACCTCCGTGGGCCCCGTCGGGCTCCGATGTCGTCGATACGCCGAGACCGACCCGGGACGTGACCCGTGCCGATCCTGATGGAGTTGCTCGCCACACCTCGCGGGATGGGCTCGGGATGGACCCGAGCGCACACGATGACCGACCGCAATATGAAGGCAAAAGGGAGTGGGAGCGCAAAGGATCACCATACGGGTCGCGACGCGCCATGTCCAGCGGAATCTTGCATCCTCGGCGTGTCTCGGTGTATAACGTCCGGCTGCCCTGATCGCGGGGCTCCCCGCGCGCGTAGCCTTCCCGGCATGAGCGCACCCTGGCACGTGTCCCCCGGCGGCCCCTCGCACGTGCACCGGGCGGGTGACGTGGAGATCCGGAAGGCCTCCGTCGGGCCGATGGACAACGACGCGTACCTCCTCACCGACCTCGACTCCGGCGAGCGCCTGCTCGTCGACGCGGCGGCCGACGTCGACCGGCTGCTGGCCCTCGTGGCGGAGCCGGATCCCGTGGGGCGCCTCGCCGTCGTCGTCACGACCCACGGGCACCGCGACCACCACGGCGCCCTCGCGGCCGTGCTCGACGCCACCGACGCGTCGTCCGCCGTGGGCGAGGCCGACGCCCGCGACCTGCCCGTCGACGCCGACCGGCGCCTCGCGCACGGCGACGCTGTGGCCTTCGGCGGCGTGACGCTCGAGGTGATCGCCCTCCGCGGGCACACGCCCGGCAGCGTCGCGCTCGCGCTGCAGCCGGGCGACGGCAGCACGCACCTGTTCACGGGCGACTCGCTCTTCCCGGGCGGGGTCGGGAACACGCAGGGCGACGCGGGCCGGTTCCGGCAGCTGATGGACGACGTGGAGGAGCGGATCTTCGCGCGCTTCCCCGACGACGCGTACGTGCACCCCGGCCACGGCGACTCGACCACGCTCGGCGCGGAGCGCGGGTCCCTCGCCGCGTGGCGCGCGCGCGGCTGGTGACGGGTCGCCCGGCGGCCGGGCTCCGGTACGGGGCGGACGCCTAGGCTGAGGAGATGCCCGAGCACCCGTCGACCGTCCTGTCCCTGAGCGGGCACCGGGCCGTCATCGAGCCCGACCGGTTCGTGCCGGGCGCGTACCAGCTCGTGGTCGACGGCACCCCCCAGTCGCACGTCAACATGGACGACCCGGGCGAGCTCTTCTTCGAGTACGTGCAGCGCATGGGCCACGTCATCGACCTCATCGGCGACCCGGGCGAGCCCATCACGGCGCTGCACCTCGGCGCCGGAGCGCTCACCATCCCGCGGTACGTCGAGGCGACCCGGCCCGGATCCCGCCAGCAGGTCATCGAGCTCGAGCAGGACCTCGTCGACCTGGTGCGCGAGCACCTGCCGTGGTCGCGGAAGGCCTCGATCCGCGTGCGGTACGGCGACGCGCGCGAGGTGATGGGGCGTCTGCCGCAGGGGCTCCGCGGATCCGTCGACCTCGTCGTGGTCGACGTGTTCAGCGGCGCGCGCACGCCCGCCCACATCACGAGCCGCGAGTTCCACGCGGAGGCCGCGGCCTTCCTCGCGCCCGGTGGGATCATGACGGTCAACGTCGCGGACGGGCACGGGCTCGCGTTCGCGCGCGGCCAGGCCGCGACGATCCAGGACGTGCTGCCGCACGTGGCCGCCCTCGCCGAGACGCAGGTCCTGAAGGGCCGACGGTTCGGCAACGTCGTCTTCGCCGCGTCCGCCACCCCGCTGCCGCTCGACTTCGTGCCGCGCCTGCTCGCGGGCGGCCCGCACCCCGCCAAGGTCGTCGAGGGGCGCGAGCTCGCCGACTTCATCGCGGGCGCCTCCGTCGTCACCGACCAGACCGCCGTGCCGTCGCCCTCCCCCGCCCGCAGCATCTTCCAGACGAGGCCCTGACCGGACCCACCCGGGCGACGACGCCCGCCGAACCACCGGAGTCACCATGAACCGCCGCTCCCGCACCCGCCCGGCGCGCGTCGCCGCGCTCGGGTTCGCCGCCCTCGTCGCGCTGACGGGCTGCACCAACGACGACGGCTCGCCCGTGGACGTGCGCGCCACCGAGCCGCCCGCGCCCTCCCCCACCAGCACGGGCGCCGACCCGGCGGGCGTCGCGCCGTCCGGGACCCCGACCGCCCTCGCGTCCGACCTCGTCTCCCCGTGGTCCGTCGCGGAGCTGCCGTCCGGGTTCCTGCTCGTCAGCGAGCGCGACACCTCGCGCATCGTCGAGGTGCTCGCCGACGGCACGACGCGGGTCGCGGGCACGATCGCGGGCGTGGGGCCGCAGGGCGAAGGCGGGCTCCTCGGGATCGCGGCCCGCGAGGCCGACGGCGGCACGCAGCTCTACGCGTACTTCACGAGCTCCACCGACAACCGCATCGTGCGCATGGACGTGACGGGCGAGCCGGGCTCGCTCGGGCTCGGGGCGGCCGAGGACGTCGTGACGGGGATCCCCCGCGACACGACCCACAACGGCGGCCGCATCGCGTTCGGCCCCGACGGCATGCTCTACGCCACCACCGGCGACGCGAACCTCCGCGACGCCGCGCAGGACCCGATCTCGCTCGCGGGCAAGATCCTCCGCCTCACGCCCGACGGCCAGGGGCCGGAGGACAACCCGACCCCGGGATCGCCCGTCTACTCGATGGGCCACCGCAACCCGCAGGGCATCGCGTGGGACGCCGAGGGCAACCTCTGGGCGGCGGAGTTCGGGCAGGACACCTGGGACGAGCTGAACCTCATCGAGCCCGGCGGGAACTACGGCTGGCCGGTCGTCGAGGGCGCGACGGACGACGCCGCGGACGACGCGTACATCGACCCGGTCCGCCAGTGGGCCACCGACGACGCGAGCCCGAGCGGCATCGCGATCACCGGTGACACCATCTTCATGGCGGGCCTCGGCGGCCAGCGCCTCTGGGTGATCCGGCCGGGCGCGGTGGTCACCGACCCCATCCCGGACGACCGCGTGACCGAGTTCTACACGCGCGAGTTCGGGCGGATCCGCGACGTGCAGGCCGCGCCCGACGGCTCGCTGCGCATGCTCACCGGCAACACCGACGGGCGCGGGACGCCGCGCGCGGGCGACGACAAGCTGCTCCGGGTCGAGCTCATGCCGATCCAGGCGGGATAATCTCTACCTCGTGACAGGCACCGCGATCATCATCGGCTACGACAGGGATACCCTCCGGGAGAAGGTGGACCTGCGGGCGGCCGGCGAGCGCCTGGACCAGCTGGAGGCCCTCCGCAGCCTCTCGGCCATCACCGAGAAGGTCGCGCTGCTGCGCATGCTGGGCCGCCTCGACGAGGCGTGGGACATGGCGAACGCGGCCGTCCGCCAGGCGCGCTTCACGGGCGACCGGGAGACGCTGCTCGCGTGCCGCATCCGCCGCGCGCAGGTGCAGCAGTACCAGGGCAAGCTCGACATCGCGCTGCAGGACCTCGGCGGCTGCGTCGACGAGGCCCGCGCGCACGAGTGGTACGCGCTGGAGGCCTTCGCCCTGCAGCACCGCGGCAAGGTGCACTTCGACCGGGGCGACTACCGCCTCGCGCTCTCCGACTTCGAGGACGCGTACACGCTGCGCACGCGCGAGGGCCTGCCGAGCGACCAGCTGGAGAGCTCGGCGCTCGCGATCGACGTCGCCAAGGAGCGCATCGCCGCCCAGCCCGCGTGATGCGCCGGCTCCCTCCCCGGCCGACGGCGGCCGGCCGTGGCTGACCTCGCCCGCGTGCGGATCTGGGCCGAGGCCCTGATCGCGCTGCACCTCGACCCCTCGTGGACCTTCGCGTTCGACCACGCCCGCACGCGCGCCGGCGCCTGTCATTACGGCGACAGGCGGATCACCGTGTCCCGGCACCTCGCGGAGCGCTTCGAGGACGACGAGATCCACCAGGTGCTGCTGCACGAGGTCGCGCACGCGCTGGCCGGATCCCGGGCGGGCCACGGGCCGAGGTGGAAGAGGACGGCCGCCGAGCTCGGCTACGAGGGCTCGCGGCTGCACTCGGGCCAGGTGGCCGAGGAGCTCGCGCCCTGGGTGGGCGCGTGCCCGGCCGGCCACGCGCACTTCCGCTACCGGAAGCCGACGCGGCCGCTCGCGTGCGGCGTGTGCTCGAAGCGGTTCGACGCGGCGCACCTCATCGCGTGGACGAGGCGCGAGGTGCCGTCCGGCGCCGCCGCGGGACGGCGCGAGGGCGCCGCGTGAGCCGGGCGCCGGGATCCGAGCGGCCCACCGGCCAGTGGATCGACGACCCCGACGGGCTGCGCTGGTTCCTCGACACGGGCGCCCTGAGCCTCGACCTCGCCTACACGGGCGCGCTCGGGGATCCGGAGCCGCGCGAGACGCTGCCCGACGCCGCCGCCCTCGGCGCGTGGCTGAGCGAGCACCTCGCGCCCGTCTCGGAGCCGACCGAGCGCGACCTCGCGGACGCCCGCACCCTCCGGCAGGCCATCGGCGACATCGCGGCGGCCGTCGCGGACGGCCGCGAGCCCGCGCCGCGGGACGTCGACGTGCTCAACCTCTACGCGGCGACGCCCGACCTGCCGCCCGCGCTCGGCGGCGGATCCCGCCAGGCCGGCCGCGCGCTCGCCCGGCCCGCGCAGGCGCTCGCGTCGGCGGCACGCGACGCGGTGGTCGTGCTCGGGGCGGGATCCGAGCGGATCCACCGATGCTCGGCCGACGACTGCACCGTCCTCTACCTCGACACCACGCGCTCGGGCACGCGGCGCTGGTGCTCCATGCGGCGCTGCGGCAACCGCGCCAAGGTGCGCGCCCACCGCGCCCGGCAGCTGCGGGAGCGGCGGACGGGGATCCCGGCGCGCGTCGCGCCCGTGCGTCCCGCGCCCGGGGACGACGACGGCCCGGGAGCCTGAGCCCCCGGGCCGTGATCGGCGATCCGCGTCACTCGCCGACGCGGACCTCCTTCCAGAACGCGACGTAGCCGCTGTAGTCCTTGCCGACGCGGTCGAACGACGACGGGATGGGCGTCGGGTACGACCAGGCGCGGTCCTGCAGCACGGTGTCGCCGTCCTTGACGGAGTAGTACTGCGTGTCGCCCTTCCACGGGCAGTGGTACGGCGTGGCCGTCTCGGCGAGGAGCGACATGTCGACGCTCTGCGGCGGGAAGTACCAGTTGCCCTCGATCTCGATGAGCTCGTCCTTCGGGGCCTCGGCGACGGTGACGCCGTTGATGACTGCCTTCATGTGATGACCTTCCGGTTGCGTGGCGTCGTCCCGGGTGCGGCGCCTGATGCACAGGGGAACACGCGTCCCTGGGCGCCCATTCCGGGAGGACGGCGAGCGGACGGCCCGCCGGCCCGAGGCGGCCTCAGGCGTCGCGGTGGAGGCGGTGCACGACGACGTCAGCCGGGCATGCGGCGAGCGCCTCGGCCACCCGCCCGTCGTGCCCCGCGGCGTCGAGCCGGCGCGCGGAGACGCTCGCGGTCACCAGGTGCCCGACGGCCGGTCGGAGCTGCTGGTAGGCGGCGCACGCGACGGCGGCCTCGGGCGACGTCGCGTCGATGCCGAGGGCGGCGAGCGCGTCGACCACGGCGCCCGCGGCGAGCTGGTCCTCGGCGCACGCGCGCCAGGATCCGTCGGCCTCCACGGCGCCCGCGGCGACGACGGCCACGTACGCGCGGCGGCCGAGGGCGGTCTGGAGGGCGAGGATCCAGTCGGCGACGGCGGGCGCGTCGGCGAGGCCGGCGCTCACGACGGCGGGACGCGCCGGCATGGTCGCGAGGACCTCGTCGCGGCGTGCCGCGGTGGGCGGCGGGACGGAGGGCAGGGCGTCGACCCAGACGATGACGTCGGCCCCGGCGGCGATGCGGCGGGCTCCGGCCACGCCGCCGTCGAGCCGGACCTGGTAGCGGGCCTGCGTCGACGGGTCGGGGTGCGCGGCGTCAGCGGTGGAGGTCACGATCCGATGCTACGGGCGTCCACGGGCCGGACCCTCCGCGGATGACGCGGCGCGACGGCTCGGGCGCCCCGCGGCGCATGGCCTGGCGGATCACCTCGAAGTCGTCGCGCGTGATCTCGAGGAGCCCGGGCGCGAGCTTCCTGCCCCACTCGAGCGAGTCCCGCGTGAAGTCGAGCACGGGGACGAGCGGGCGGATGGGGGCGTCGACCGCGCCGAGGTCCCAGTCCATCCGCCGGCGCCACGGCCGCCACTCGCCCACGCGGCCCTGGTACGGCGCGGCGTCGGCGACCCGGCCGATCGCGGTGAACGAGCGGAGGAGCTGCCCGTCGGGGTAGGACTCGCGCGGCGAGTAGTAGACGAAGCCGTCGGCCTCGCCGAGCCGCTCGACGGGCTCGCGCGCGCCGCGGTTGACCTGCGCGATGCCGAGGTCCAGGCCGTCCAGCACGCGGTCGCGCGAGACGACGCCCACCCAGTACCTGATCATGTCCGTCCCATCCTGTCCCACGGCGGCCGGACGCCGGGCGCGCCCAGCCGCGCGGAGCACACTGGGGTCATGCGCGTGCTGCTGAAGACCATCCTCGACTGCGATCCCGACGCCGCCTGGCGCGCGCTCCACTCGCCCACCGTGATGCGGGAGGTCGCGGGCCCGCTCGTCGACTTCGTACCGCTGGAGGACGGCGGCTTCCCGACGAGCTGGGACGGTCGCGAGCACGTCGCCGCGATGCAGGCGGGTCCCTTCACGGCCGGACGGCAGGGCATCCGCCTCCGCGACATGAAGCCCCGCGTCGAGGGCGTCCGCATCGTGCGCGACGACGGCCACGGACTGTCGGGCCTCATGTCGATCCCCACGAGCATGCGGCACAGCATGGCCGTGTCCGCGGATCCCGCCGGCCCCGACGCCGACGGCCGCGTCAAGACCCTCTTCCGCGACCAGCTCGAGTTCGAGGCCGGGCTCCTCGGTCCCGCGATGTGGCCGACCTTCTGGGCCTTCTGGCAGTGGCGCGCGTTCCGCCTGCGCCAGCTCGCGCCGACGTGGGCGTACGACTGGGAGCCCGCCGCCGGGTCCGACGCGGACGACGCCCCGGCCGACGACGCGGGCCTGTCCGCCCGCTGACGGACCGCGCCGCGTCCCGGCGCCCCGCCCGACCCGACGCGTACGGTGGGCCCATGCCCTCCGCCGTCACCGCCCTCCACGTCGCCGACTGGCGCCGCCGCACCTTCGAGATGTACGCGGAGGTGCGCTGGGTCGCGCAGACGGATCCCGCCGCCGCCCACGCGCTCTGGCGCCGCACGCGCGACGACATGTTCCGCAGCCACCCGGCGACGCCGCTCCTGCCCGAGCACCGCGACGGCTTCGACCGGCTGGACGTGGCCGAGTACGACCCGGCGTGGCGGTTCGAGCTGGAGATCCACGACGACCGCGGCGAGGAGCGCCACGAGGTCGAGACCGGCACCGACGGCGTCGTGCCGTTCGAGCTGCTCGGATCCGTGCACCTGCCCGCCGCCGACGGCCGCGATGCCGGCAGCCTCGACGTCTGGCGCCTCGCGAGCTACGGCGGCGGCCTGCACCTCCCCGTGAAGGACGCGTCGCACCGGCGCGAGGGCGGCACCTACGGCGGCGGCCGCTACCTGCTCGACACGGTGAAGGGATCCGATCTCGGCCAGGGCGCCCCGGGCTCGATCGTGGTCGACCTCAACTTCGCCTACAACCCGTCGTGCGCCTACGACCCCGCGTGGGCGTGCCCCCTCGCGCCGGCCGGCAACGTGCTCGGGTTCGAGGTCCCCGTGGGCGAGATGGGCTTCTCCCCGGCCTGACCTGCTACGGTGTGAGGACTTGCGAGCACATCATCGTGCTCCCTGCGTCGAGAGAACGCGTTCCCTCCTCGCCCCGATCAGATCGCCGCACAGGCCGACGGGGTTGAGTGACATCTTTCTTTTGGCGAACGGATGCGCCCATCGGCGCCTTCGCCATCCTCCGCTTCCGCGTTGCACCGGCACATCGCCGCATCAGCGCGTCGGGGCGGACCCCTGCCTGGAAGGCAACTCCCCCGCATGACCACTGACACCTTCGGCGCGCTCGGCGTGCCCGCCCCCCTCGTCTCCGCCCTCACGGCGAACGGCATCACGACGCCGTTCCCCATCCAGGTGGACACGCTCCCCGACACCCTGAACGGCCGCGACGTCCTCGGCCGCGGCAAGACCGGCTCCGGCAAGACGCTGGCGTTCGCCATCCCGATGATCGCGCGCCTCGGCGGCGGCCTCGCCGGCGGCCGTCGTCGTCCGGGCCGCCCGCTCGGCCTCATCCTCGCGCCGACCCGCGAGCTCGCCACGCAGATCACGGCCGCCATGGCGCCGCTCGCGGAGGCCTACAACCTCACCACCACGACGATCTTCGGCGGCGTCTCGCAGCAGCGCCAGGTCGCGGCCCTCAAGGCCGGCGTCGACGTGGTCGTCGCCTGCCCCGGCCGCCTCGAGGACCTCATGAAGCAGGGCTTCGTGAACCTCGACGCCGTGGAGATCACCGTCCTCGACGAGGCCGACCACATGGCCGACCTGGGCTTCCTGCCCGTCGTCACGCGGATCCTCGACAAGACCCCGAACACCGGCCAGCGCATGCTGTTCTCCGCCACGCTCGACAACGGCGTGGACAAGCTCGTGCGCCGCTACCTGCACGACCAGGTGCTGCACTCCGTCGACGAGGCGAACTCGCCCGTCGCGGCCATGACGCACCACGTCTTCGAGACGACCGACGTCGAGGCCAAGCGCCTCCTCGTGCAGAAGCTCGCCTCGGGCTCCGGCCGCCGCATCCTCTTCATGCGCACCAAGCACCATGCCAAGAAGCTCGCGAAGCAGCTCACCGACGCGGGCATCCCGTCGGTGGACCTGCACGGCAACCTCTCGCAGGTGGCCCGCGACCGCAACCTGGCCGCGTTCTCCGCCGGCGACGTCAAGGTCCTCGTGGCCACCGACGTCGCGGCGCGCGGCGTGCACGTCGACGACATCGAGCTCGTGATCCACGTCGACCCGCCGGCCGAGCACAAGGCGTACCTGCACCGCTCGGGCCGCACGGCGCGCGCGGGCTCCGCGGGCGACGTCGTCACGATCATGCTGCCGGCGCAGCGCAAGGACGTGCAGCTCCTGATGCGCAAGGCCGACATCCACGTCACGCCGCAGCAGGTCACCGAGTCCTCCCCCGCCGTGGCCGAGCTGACGGGCGCCGTCGCGGCGTACGTCAAGCCCGCGCCGCGCGAGACGAAGTCGGTGCGCGAGTCCACCCAGCGCCAGTCGCAGGGCGGTCGCGCGAACGGCGGCGGACGCTCGCAGGGCGCCAACGCGCAGCGCAAGCGCGCGGTCCGCGACGGCGCGCCCGTCGGCGGCGGTCGTCGCGACGGCTCCGCGTCGGGTCGCCGCGACGGCGCCTCGGGCGGACAGCGCGGCGGCAGCACGCCCCGCACGTTCAGCACCTCGTCCGAGGGCTTCGGCGACCGGTCCTCGGCCGCCCCCGCCCGTCCCCGCCAGGAGCGCCCCGCGGCCTCCGGCGGCGCCGCGGCCGGCGGTCGTGCGCGCACGCACCGCCGCGTCTCCAGCGGACGCTAGACCGCACGGCGCGCACCGCGCGCCGGCATGACATCGAGGGCCCCCGTCCACCGACGGGGGCCCTCCGTCGTGCCCGCGGATGCGTCCGTCGACGCGTCCGTGCCCCGACCCCCCGCAGCTCAGGCGCTGCCTGTTGACGGTCGCGCTGGCCCCCGTCGGCATCCGGATACGGTGTGCGGATGACACGCGCCGCCCTCGCCACCCGTGGCCCGTACCGCAAGGGCGTGGAGCGCCGGGAGCTCCTCATCCGCACCGCCATCGAGGTGTTCGCCGAGCAGGGCTACCGCGGAAGCTCGCTGCGGGAGATCGCGTCGCGGGCGGAGATCACGCCGGCCGGCCTGCTGCACCACTTCAGCGGCAAGGAGGAGCTGCTGCTTGCCGTGCTCGCGCGCCGCGAGGAGCGCCTCGCCGCGGCCATCGAGCTGCACCGGCCCCGCAGCGTCGCCGAGCACGCGGCCGTGGTCATCGCCGACGGGGAGCAGAGCGCGTGCCTCACGCGCGTCATCGCCGTCGTCTCCTCGGAGGCCTCGGCCGCCGGCCACCCGCTGCACGAGCTCTTCCGCGAGCGTCGGGCCCGCGAGCTGGAGCGGATCACGGCGGGCGTCGTCGTCGACCAGGCCCGCGGGCTCATCGACCCGCACCTCGAACCGGCCGCGGCGGCCGCCGTCGTGCTCTCGGCCATGGACGGGCTGCACGTGCAGCGCTGCTACGGCGTCGGGGCGGGCGCGAGCCAGGCCTTCGAGGACCTCCGCCGGCACTACCTCGAGCCGCCGGAGTTCGCGGAGCGAGCTGCCGCCCTCTGAGGCCGGCGGCCGCGTCCGGCCGCGCCGCGCTGGTGGTGCCGCTCGGCCTGCGCAGCTCCGCTAGGGCAGCACGCCCACCGAGGCGAGGGCCGCGCGGAGGAGCGCGCCGCGGCCGCCCTCCATGTCGGCGGAGACCGCGTCGGACGCGGCCTCCTCCGGCGTCATCCAGGTGATCTCGAGCGCGTCCTGGCGCGGATCGCACGTGCCCGTCACCGGCACCACGTACGCGAGCGACACGGCGTGCTGCCGGTCGTCCGTATACGGGCTCGCGCCGGGGAACGGGAAGTACTCGGCGACCGAGAACGGGGTCGGGCTCGCGGGGAGCTGCGGGAACGCCATCGGCCCGAGGTCCTTCTCGAGGTGGCGGAAGAGCGCGTCGCGCAGGGTCTCGCCGTACATGACGCGGCCGGAGACGAGCATGCGCGTCATCTGCCCGGTGACCGTGGCGCGCAGCAGCACGCCGATGTCCTTGACCTGGCCCATGCCGTCGACCCGCACGGGCACGGCCTCCACGTAGAGGAGGGGCAGCCGCTGCCGGATCTGCGCCAGCTCCACGTCCGACAGCCAGCCGGAGTTCGGGTCGGGGATGTTCGGGTCCGGGGTGCGAACGGTCATGGTCCATTGTCACCCACCGCCGGAGCGCGACGACCACCCGGCGCGCGGACCGGCTGACGGGGGCGGATGCGAGGATGGGCGGGCCGGCCGATCCCCGCGTCCGCGCATCCGCCCGCTGCCGACGAGGACACCCGTGACCGCTCTCCCGCTGGATCCCGACGCCGTCCTCTGGTCGGCCTCCTCCGCCGAGCTCGCCGACCGCCCGCTGCTCGTGCTCCTGCACGGCTACGGATCCCACGAGGGCGACCTCTTCGGGCTGTCGCCGTACCTGCCGCTCGAACCCGTGGTCGCGTCGCTGCGGGGGCCGATCGCGCTGCAGGGCGGCAACGCGTGGTTCCCGATCGTGGAGGGAACCCGGGGCGATCCGGATCCCGTCGCCGCCGACGCCGCCGCGCAGGGCGTGCTCGACTGGCTCGACGCGCTGCCCGTGCCGCCGCGGTCCGTCGGCCTCCTCGGCTTCAGCCAGGGCGGCGCGACCGCGCTCCAGCTCCTGCGGCTCGCGCCCGGCAGGTTCTCGTACGCGGTGCAGCTCAGCGGGTTCTCGGTGCGCGGCGAGCACGCGGGCGATGCGGCGCTCGCGTCCTCCCCGACGCCCGTCTTCTGGGGCCGCGGCACGGCCGACCAGGTGATCCCGGACGCGGCGGTCGCGCGCACGGCCGCGTGGATCGGCGACCACAGCGCGCTCACCGAGCGCATCTACGAGGACCTGCCGCACTCGGTCTCGGCGCCCGAGCTGCGGGACGTGTCGGCGTTCATCCGGGAGCACGCGGGCTGAGGCGGCGCCCGCGGCGCCGGGATCGTCCGGCGGGCGCCGGGCCCGGCAGGTTGTCGGGGGTCCGGAGGAGGATGAGCAGATGGATCCCGTCCTCGCGCGCTTCTCCCCGGCCACCCGGGAGTGGTTCCAGGGCGCGTTCCCCGGCCCCACCGCGGCGCAGACCGGCGCATGGGAAGCCGTGCAGAAGGGGTCGCACGCGCTCGTCGTGGCGCCGACCGGATCCGGCAAGACGCTCGCGGCGTTCCTGTGGTCGATCGACCGGCTCGCCTCGCGGCCCGCGCCGGAGGATCCCATGCGCCGCACGCGCGTCCTCTACATCTCGCCGCTGAAGGCGCTCGCGGTCGACGTGGAGCGCAACCTCCGCTCGCCGCTCGTGGGCATCGTGCAGACGGCCAAGCGGCTGGGCGCCGAGCCGCCCGAGGTCACGGTCGGCGTGCGCTCCGGCGACACCCCGGCGGCCGACCGGCGCGCGCTCGCGAAGACGCCGCCCGACATCCTCATCACCACGCCCGAGTCGCTGTTCCTCATGCTCACCTCGGCCGCGCGCGAGACGCTGGCGGGCGTCGAGACGGTCATCGTCGACGAGGTGCACGCGGTCGCGGCCACCAAGCGCGGCAGCCACCTCGCGCTCTCGCTCGAGCGGCTCGACGCGCTGCTGGAGAAGCCGGCCCAGCGGATCGGCCTGTCGGCCACCGTGCGGCCGCCCGAGGAGGTGGCGCGGTTCCTGGGCGGGCGCTCGCCCGTCACCATCGTCTCGCCGAAGAACACGAAGGAGTTCGACCTGCGGGTCATCGTGCCGGTCGACGACATGACCGAGCTCGGCACCACGGCGCCGCTCGAGGGGTCGGCGGCGCAGGGGGACGCGCCGCAGCAGGGATCCATCTGGCCGCACGTGGAGGAGGGCATCGTCGACCTCGTGCTGCAGCACACGTCGTCCATCGTCTTCACGAACAGCAGACGGCTGGCGGAGCGGCTCACGGCCCGGCTCAACGAGATCTACACGGGGCGCATCGAGGAGGGGCGCATCGACGCCGAGGGGCGGGCCGTCGCGGGCGGATCCGCGACCGCGGACGCGGACGCCGACGCCGTGCCCGTGCTCGCGGGCGCCGCGGCCGGATCCGGGTCGTCGCGGCCCGTCGACGCGACCACGTCCTCCGCCACGCGCCGTACGGCCGCCCGACCGCCCGCCGAGGTCATGGCGCAGGCCGGGAGCACCGAGGGCGCGGATCCCGTGCTCGCCAAGGCGCACCACGGATCCGTCTCGAAGGAGCAGCGCGCCCTCATCGAGGACGACCTGAAGTCCGGGCGCCTGCGCTGCGTGGTCGCCACCTCCAGCCTCGAGCTCGGCATCGACATGGGCGACGTCGACCTCGTCGTGCAGGTCGAGGCGCCGCCCTCGGTCGCGAGCGGCCTGCAGCGCGTCGGCCGGGCCGGCCACCAGGTGGGCGAGGTCTCGCGCGGCGTCATCTTCCCCAAGCACCGGGCCGACCTCATCCACTCCGCCGTCGCCGCCGAGCGCATGGCGAGCGGGCAGATCGAGTCGCTGCGCGTGCCGGCGAACCCGCTCGACGTGCTCGCGCAGCAGACCGTGGCGGCCGTCGCGCTCGAGCCACTCGGCGTCGAGGAGTGGTTCGACGTCGTGCGCCGCAGCGCGCCCTTCGCGACGCTGCCGCGCTCCGCGTACGAGGCCACGCTCGACCTCCTGAGCGGCCGCTACCCGTCCGACGAGTTCGCGGAGCTGCGGCCGCGCATCGTGTGGGACCGCGACGAGGGCACCATCGAGGGTCGGCCGGGCGCGCAGCGGCTCGCGGTCACCTCCGGCGGCACCATCCCCGACCGCGGCCTGTTCGGCGTGTTCATGGTGGGCGAGAAGGCGTCGCGCGTGGGCGAGCTCGACGAGGAGATGGTCTACGAGTCCCGCGTGGGCGACGTGTTCGCGCTGGGGGCCACGAGCTGGCGGATCCAGGAGATCACGCACGACCGTGTGCTGGTGACGCCCGCGTTCGGCGAGCCCGGGAAGCTGCCGTTCTGGAAGGGCGACGGGCTCGGGCGGCCGCTCGAGCTGGGGCGCGCCATCGGGGCGTTCGTGCGCGAGCTGTCCGGATCCGCGGCGGACGACGCCCGGGCCAGGGCCGGCCGCGTGGGCCTCGACGACCGGGCCGTCAACAACCTGCTCGCGTTCCTCGACGACCAGAAGAAGGCCACCGGCCACGTGCCGAACGACCGCACCCTCGTGGTCGAGCGCTTCCGCGACGAGCTGGGCGACTGGCGCGTGGTGCTGCACTCGCCCTACGGGATGCAGGTGCACGCGCCATGGGCGCTCGCGGTGGGCGCCCGGGTCACCGAGCTGTACGGCATCGACGGCGCGACCATGGCCAACGACGACGGCATCGTCGTCCGCATCCCCGAGACCGACGGCGAGCCGCCGGGGGCCGACCTCTTCGTGTTCGAGCCGGACGAGCTCGACGCCATCGTCACGCGCGAGGTGGGCGGGTCCGCGCTCTTCGCGTCGCGCTTCCGGGAGTGCGCCGCCCGCGCGCTCCTGCTGCCGCGCTACAACCCCGGCCGCCGCTCGCCCCTGTGGCAGCAGCGCCAGCGCGCGTCGCAGCTGCTCGACGTCGCGCGGAAGTTCCCCGCGTTCCCGATCGTGCTCGAGACCGTGCGGGAGGTGCTGCAGGACGTCTACGACCTGCCCGCGCTCACGTCGCTCGCGAAGGACATCGAGGCGCGGCGGATCAAGATCGTGGAGACCACCACGGAGGACGCGTCGCCGTTCGCGCGGAGCCTCCTCTTCAGCTACGTCGGCGCGTTCATGTACGAGGGCGACAGCCCGCTCGCCGAGCGCCGGGCCGCCGCGCTCTCGCTCGACGCGGGGCTGCTGTCCGAGCTGCTGGGGCGGGCGGAGCTGCGCGAGCTGCTGGATCCCGCGGTCATCGCGCGCACCGAGCTCGAGCTGCAGCGCCTCGCGCCCGACCGCCGCGCCAAGGGGCTCGAGGGCGTGGCCGACCTGCTGCGGATCCTCGGCCCGCTCGACGCCGAGGAGGTCGCCGCGCGCCTCGAGCCCGAGGAGGCCGGATCCGCCGCCGACCACCTCGACGCGCTCGTGGCCGGCAAGCGCGCCCTCCGCGTCTCGTTCGGCGGGCAGCCGCGCGTCGCCGCCATCGAGGACGCGAGCCGCCTGCGCGACGCCCTCGGGGTGCCGCTGCCCATCGGCACGCCGCTCGCGTTCGTCGAGCCCGTGGCCGATCCCCTGGGCGACCTCGTCGGCCGGTACGCGCGCACGCACGGCCCCTTCACCATCGCGGACGCGGCCACCGGCATCGGCCTCGGATCCGCCGTCATCGCCGACACGCTCGCCCGGCTCGGGGCCCAGCGGCGCGTGGTCGAGGGCGAGTTCCGGCCGGGCGCCTCCGGCAGCGAGTGGTGCGACGTCGAGGTGCTGCGGCGTCTCCGCAGCCGCTCGCTCGCCGCGCTCCGCAGCGAGGTCGAGCCCGTCGAGCGGGCCGCGTACGCGCGGTTCCTGCCGGCGTGGCAGCACGTCGCGGGCGCGGATCGCGAGCGCGGGCTCCGCGGGGTCGACGGCGTGCTGCAGGTCATCGAGCAGCTCGCGGGCGCGCCCGTGCCCGCCTCCGCGTGGGAGACGCTCGTGCTGCCAGCGCGCGTGCGCGACTACAGCCCCGCGTTCCTCGACGAGCTCACGTCGACGGGCGAGGTCATCTGGTCGGGCGCCGGCACGCTCGCGGGCGCCGACGGCTGGGTCAGCCTGCACCTCGCCGACCAGGTCGCCCTCACGCTGCCCGAGCCCGACGCGCACGACACCGACGAGCTGCAGCGCGAGATCCTCACCACGCTCGGCACGGGCGGCGGCTACTTCTTCCGGCAGCTGAGCGACGCCGTCGGGTCCACGGACGACAAGGCGCTCGTCACGGCGCTCTGGGACCTCGTGTGGGCGGGCCTCGTCACGAACGACACGCTCTCGCCGCTGCGGGCGCTGCTCGCGGGCGGATCCACCGCGCACAAGACGCCGCAGCGGGCGCCGCGCGGGCGGATGTACCGGGGCGGGCGCATGCCGCGGCCCGACATGCCCACGCGCACCGGCCCGTCGACGGCGGCCGGACGCTGGTCCATCGTGCCGCTCGCCGAGACCGACGCCACCGTGCGCGCCGCGGGCACGGCCGAGCTGCTGCTCGAGCGGTACGGCGTGGTCACGCGCGGATCCGTCATGACCGAGCGCGTGCCCGGCGGCTTCGCGCTCACGTACAAGGTGCTCGCGGGCTTCGAGGACACGGGGCGCGCGCGTCGCGGCTACTTCATCGAGACGCTGGGCGCCGCGCAGTTCTCCACGGGCGGCACGGTCGACCGGCTGCGCGGCTTCACGCGGGATCCGGACGCGGGCGAGCGGCCGCTGAACGCGCTGACGCTCGCGGCCACGGATCCGGCCAACGCGTACGGGGCGGCGCTCCCGTGGCCGCGGCTGGACGGGTCGAGCGGCGCGTCCGACGGCGACGGGAGCGACGGAGCGGGGTCCGGCTCCGGGGATCCGGCCGGCGACGCGTCGGCCGCGGTCTCGGAGTCCGGCAGCGTCGACGCGCGCGGCGAGCGCCCCACCGGGCACCGCGCCGGCCGCAAGGCGGGCGCGCTCGTGGTGCTGGTCGACGGCGAGCTCGTGCTCTACGTGGAGCGCGGCGGCAAGACCGTGCTCCTCTTCGACGACGACGAGGTCGTGATCCGCGCGGCGGCCGAGTCGCTCGGCGGGATCGTCCGCCGCGGCGGGGTCGCGAAGCTCGCGATCGAGAAGGTCAACGGGGCGTTCATCCTCGGCACGCCGCTCGGCACCGCGCTCCAGGAGCACGGCTTCTCGGCGACGCCGCGCGGGCTGCGGATGCGGTCGTGAGCGCCGCCACGGGCACGGGGGCCGCGCGTGCCTGAGGGCGACACCGTCTACCGCACCGCCGCGCACCTGCACGAGGCCATCGGCGGGCAGGTGCTCACGCGCAGCGACTTCCGCGTGCCGAAGTTCGCGACGCTGGATCTCGCGGGCCAGGAGGTCGACGAGGTGGTGAGCGTCGGGAAGCACATCCTGCACCGCGTCGGCGACCTCACGATCCACAGCCACCTCAAGATGGAGGGCTCCTGGCACATCTACCAGCACGGCACCGCGTGGCGGCGGCCGGCGTTCGAGGCGCGCGTCGTGCTCGAGACGGCGGAGCGCGTCACGGTGGGGTTCTCGCTGGGGGTGCTCGAGGTGATCCCGCGCGACCAGGAGCACACGGTCGTCGGGCACCTGGGGCCGGACATCCTCGGGCCGGACTGGGGCGACGAGGCGGCCGAGGAGATCGTGCGGCGCATCTCCGCGCAGCCGGAGCGGGCCATCGGGCTGGCGCTGCTGGACCAGCGGAACGCCGCCGGCATCGGCAACGTCTACCGGGCCGAGCTCTGCTTCCTGCGCGGGGTGCTGCCGACGCGGCCGGTGGGCGAGGTGCCGGACCTGCCCGCGATGGTCGCGCTCGCGCGCCGCACCATGCGCGCCAACCGCGACCGCATCGAGCGCACCACCACGGGCGACCTCCGCCGCGGCCGCACCGACTGGGTCTACGGGCGCAAGGGCAAGCCGTGCCTGCGGTGCGGCACCAGGATCCAGCAGGGGCAGCTCGGGGACCCCGTGCGTCCCGGCATGGGCGCGCAGGACCGGGTCACCTACTGGTGCCCGCGCTGCCAGACCTGACGCGCGCCCGGTCGTCGACGGGGCAAGCGGCGCGAGCGGCGCGATCGGCGCGCAGCACGGCGCCCGCCGGATCCGGGGCGGACGCGGCGGGCGGCGTGGGCGGACGCGCGGGGATCAGTCCCGCGGCGTCGACGCCGACGGCAGCTCGGGCGCGGGCGCGCCGCCCGCCGCGATCCGCGCCTCCTCCCGGCCCACCACCGAGTGGCGGCGGCCGTAGAGGAAGTAGACCGCGAAGCCGAGCGCGAGCCAGACGACGAAGCGCACCCAGGTGAGCGTCGTGAGGTTGAGCATCAGCCAGACGCAGAGCACGGCCGAGAGGATCGGCAGCCACGGCATGAACGGCACGCGGAACGACGCGCGGATGTCCGGGCGCTTTCGCCGCAGGACGATGACGCCGATGCTCACGAGCACGAAGGCGGAGAGCGTGCCGATGTTGATCATCTCCTCGAGCACGCCGACGTCGGTGAAGCCGGCGAGTGCCGCGACGACCACGCCCGCGATGATCTGCACCCGCACGGGCGTGCGGCGCTTGGCGGACGTGCGGCTGAGCCCGCGCGGCAGCAGGCCGTCGCGGCTCATCGCGAACACCACGCGGGCGAGGCCGAGCAGCAGCACCATGAGCACGGTGGTGAGGCCCAGCAGCGTGCCGATGGAGATGACCTGGGCGGCCCATCCGGCGCCGACCGCGGTGAACGCGGTCGTGAGCGAGGGATCCTCGGCGTCGGCGAGCACCGTGTACGGGACCATGCCGGTGAGCACGAGGGTCACGAGCACGTAGAGCACGGTGACGACCGCGAGGCCCGCGAAGATGCCGCGCGGCAGGGTGCGCTGCGGGTCCTTCACCTCCTCGGCGCTCGTAGCGACCACGTCGAAGCCGATGAACGCGAAGAACACGAGCGAGGCGCCGGCGAGCAGTCCGTAGAGGCCGTACTGCGTGGGCTCCTGGCCGCTCGCCCAGGAGAAGAGGGACTGGGTCCAGACGTCGGCGGACGCGCCCTCGGCCGGGCGCTGCGGCGGGATGAACGGCGAGTAGTTCTCAGGCCTGACGTAGAACGCGCCCACGACGATCACGAACAGGACGACCGCGACCTTCAGCACGGTGAAGACGCTCGAGACGCGGCTCGAGAGCTTGGTGCCGAGGACGAGCAGAACGGTGAAGACCGCCGTGATGAGCACGGCGCCCCAGCTGATCCCGAGGCCGAAGACCGTGATGGTGGAGGGGATGTCGAGCCCGGCGAGCTGCAGCGCCGACTCCAGGTAGATGCCCCAGTACTTCGCGATGACCGCGGCCGCCGTCAGCATCTCGAGGATGAGGTCCCAGCCGATGATCCACGCGAGCAGCTCGCCCATGGTCGCGTAGGTGAACGTGTACGCGCTGCCCGCGACGGGGACGGCGGACGCGAACTCGGCGTAGCACATGATCGCGAGGCCGCACGTGACGGCGGCGAGCACGAACGCCAGCGTCACCGACGGGCCGGCGTAGTTGCCCGCGGCCTTCGCGCCGACGGAGAAGATGCCGGCGCCGACCGCGACGGCCACGCCCATGAGCATCAGGTCCCAGGTGCCGAGGGAGCGGGTGAGGCTGCGTTCGCCTCCCGCGGCGTCGGCCAGCGACGACTCGATGCTCTTCGTGCGGAACAGGCTCATGGGGCGTCCGTTCGGTAGGCGGGCTCGGGGAACGGGGATCGAGCCTACCGGCGGGCGGACCGCGCCCCCGTCCGGGGGCGCTGCTCCATGCTGGTGCGGATCCGCGGACGGTCGACACGCCCGGCCCGCGGAGAACCGGGAGAAGCGCCGAGGAGAAGTGATCGGAGGACCTAGGCACCCATGAGGAGCAGTGCTTCTCTGGAGGAGCGGTCAAGCAGCGTGCCGCGTCCGACACGAGTCCGGAAGGTCCTGAGTGACCGGAACGCTGCGCACGCGCGCCCTCGCCGCCGCCCCGCCCGCCTCGCGCGGATCCTCCCCCCGCGGATCCGCCGCGACGCTCCCGCGGGCGACCCCGCTGCCCCGCCCCACCCCGCTCGCGCCCGACCTCACGGCAGCGCGGGACGAGAAGCGCCGGCTGACCCACGACCGGTTCGTGCGCGCCGCCGCCGTGGCTGAGGACGCGGCGGGCGACGCCGAGCGCCGCCGCCTGCACGACCAGATCGTGCTCGACCACCTCGAACTCGCCGACCAGCTCGCACGCCAGCACTCGGGCCGCGCGCACGACTGGAGCGACCTGCGCCAGGTCGGCTACCTCGGCCTCGTGAAGGCCGCGCGCCGGTACGACCCGGGCTTCGGCGCGCCCTTCGTGTCGTTCGCGATCCCCACCATCTCCGGCGAGATCAAGCGCCACCTGCGCGACAACGGGTGGGTGATCCGTCCGCCGCGGCAGGTCCAGGAGCTGCGGCACGCGCTGCTCGCGGTGGTGCCCGCGCTCACGCAGCGCCTCGGCCGCACCCCGACCGACGCCGAGCTGGCCGCGCACACCGGGCACCCGCGCGAGGAGATCGTGGAGGCGCTCGCGGCGCACTCCAGCCTCCGGCCCGCGTCGCTCGACTTCACTGTGCACGAGGACGAGGGCACGTCCCTCGCCGACACGATCGGCACCGACGACCCCGGCTACGCGCGCGCCGAGCGCACGGTGCTGCTGGACGCGGCGCGCGGCGTGCTCAGCGATCGCGACCGGCGGATCCTGCACCTGCGCTTCGTCGACGAGTGCAGCCAGAGCGAGATCGCGGCCGAGCTCGGCGTGACGCAGATGCAGGTGTCGCGGCTGCTCGCGCGGATCCTCGGGCAGCTGCGCGCCGAGCTCACCCGCGGCGAGGGCGAGGCCCTGCCGGAGGTGGCGCCGCTGGCCGCCGTGTCGCCGATCCGCCCGCGCGGGGTCGACCGCCGCACGGCCTGAGGCCCACGGGACCGCGCCGCCGCCGGCGCCGGCCGGATCCGCTCAGGCGCCGGGCAGCGCGCCCGTCTGCACGACGCGGCGCGCGACCTCGACGAGCTTGACGTTGCCGTCCTGCGAGTAGCGGCGGAGCACCTGGAACGCGCGGTCGGCGTCGAGCGAGAAGCGCTCCATCAGGATCCCCTGCGCCTGCCCGATGACGGACCGCGACGCGAGGCCGAGGGCGAGGCCGTCCGCCGTGTCCCACGCGGCGAGCGCGATGCGGGCGTGGACCGCGACCTCCTCGGCCACGGCGCGGTCGGCCGCGTCGAGGGGACCGGTCGCGCGGTGCAGCGCGACGGCGCCGCCGTCCCCGGTGCGCGCGTCGGCGCCGTCGGCCATCGCGACGAGCAGCAGGCCGGATTCGACGGGCACGGGACCGGCCTCGAGGAGCGCGCCGAGCGCCGCGCCCGACTCCCCCGCGACCGCGACCGCGGACGCCCGCGGCAGGACCACGGCGGCGCCGGTGGCGGAGGACGCGTCGAGGAGCGCGGCGAGCAGCAGCTCGACGCCGGCGGCGCGGCTCGGGGCGGCGTGGAACGCGGCGACGACGCGGACGGGCAGGGCCGAGCGGTGGTGCTCCATCCGGTCCCTCCCGTGCGCTCGGGGACGACGGCGGCTCGTGGGGCAGGGATGCCCGGGCCCGCCGCATCGCGGGGAGACGCCGAGCCCCGGCTCGACCGTTCGAGTATCGCACCATGGGTTTGCACCCAAAGCGTCGGGGACGAGAACTCACGGGGAGCCGTTCGCGGGCGACGCCCGGCCCCCGCGGGCTCACTGCGGGGGCCGTCGCGTCAGGCCGCGACGGTCGTGCTGCGCCAGGCGGGCGAGTCGCCTCCCACCTGCCACACGAGCGTGACCGCGTCGGGCGCCTCGTCGTCGTCCGTCCAGGCGGAGGTGTCGAGCTCGAGCAGGCGGCCGGATCCCGCGGCGACGAGCCCGACGGGCACCTCGGTCCCGTCGATCCACGCCCACGCCGTCTCCGGGTAGCCGACGAGCCCGCCGTCCTCGGAGCCGTCCTCCGGCGCGGCGAACGCGACGGAGAGGGGGCGCGAGGTGTCGACGGCGGGCACCGGATCCGCGGATCCCTCGGGGCCCGCCGCCGGGTTCCGCCATTCGTAGGGCGTCGCGCCGGTCGCGGGGACGACGTGGTCGTCGAGCAGGAGACCCCGGTCGGTGTCGCGCACGATCCAGGCGTCGGCGACGTCGCCGTCCGAGGCGGACACGAGCGTGAAGGCGCCCTCGGGGCCCTCGGCCGCGATCGGCTCCACCGCGCGGAGGCGCTCCGCGTCCTCCGGGGAGACGGTGCCCGCGCGGCCGAAGGAGGCGACGTACGACTCCCGGGACCCGGCCGACGCCTGCGCCTCGGGCGTGAGCATGCCCCATGCGGCGTCGGCGTCACCGGCCGCGACGGCGTCGAGGTACGCGGCGACGAGCGCGGTCTCCGCGGTGGGCGCCGCGGCCTCGTCGCCCTCGTCCGCCGGCGACGTCTCGACGGACTCGGGGACCGGCAGCGGGACGGGTTCGACCTCGTCGGGGCCGGTGCACGACGTCAGGACGACCGCGGTCGAGGCGATCAGGACCAGGGGCAGGCTTCGGATCCTCATCCCCCGACGCTAATTCCGGCGTGCGAGGAAACGCGCGCATTCCCACGGGCTGTCCAGGGAGCGGTCCGCGGGGGCGGCTGCCCGGCGGCGGCGCAGCGGCTCCTGCCATGCTCGATGCATGGCCACCCTCACCCGTCCCCGTCGCGGCAAGATCATCGCCGGCGTCTGCGCCGCCCTCGCCGACCGCTTCGGCATCAGCCGCTTCCTCGTCCGCCTGCTGTTCGTCATCTCGATCGTGCTGCCGGGCCCGCAGGTGCTGCTGTACCTGATCCTCTGGATCGTCTTCCCCAAGCAGCGATGACCCGGCCCGGGCCGCCGCGCGCCGCCGACCCGGGATCGTCCCCCGCCGGAAACGCCACCGCAACACCCGGTTCTCAGACTGGGGAGACCCCTCTCCCCCGTCTGGATGGATCCGCATGCCCGCTCGTCGACGCGCCCGTGCCCGGATCCGCGCCGGCGGTCGCGCGCTCGCTGCGGCAGCGCTCGCGGTCGGCCTCGCAGCGGGCGGCGTGGGCGTGACGGAGCCGGATCGAGCGGCCGCCGACACCGCGACCTCGGCGGCGCCCGCCGCCCTTGCCGTCGTCGACCTCGGCGTCGCGGACGCGCTCGCGCTCCTCGGCGCCGGATCCACGACCTCCGTCGAGCTGACCCGCGCCTACCTCGCGCGCATCGCCGCGTACGACGACGACTCCGCTGACGGCCCGGGCCTGCAGGCCGTCATCACCACGAACCCGGACGCGCTCGCGACGGCCGCGGCGCTCGACGCGGAACGCGCGGCGGGCACGGTCCGCGGTCCCCTCCACGGCGTCCCGATCGTCGTGAAGGACAACCACGCCACGGCCGACATGCCCACCACCGTCGGCAGCGCGGCGCTCCGCGAGTACCGCACGACCGCCGACTCCACCGCGGTCGCGCGGCTGCGGGCGGCCGGCGCGATCATCCTCGCGAAGACGAACATGTCCGAGTTCGCCTGGCACGGCACGTACACGCTGAGCTCCGCGCGCGGCCGCACGGCGAACCCCTACGACCGGTCGTGGAGCGCGAGCGGATCCAGCGGCGGCACGGGGGCGGCGGTCGCGGCCGCCTACGCGCCCGCGGGCCTCGGCACGGACTCGTGCGGATCCATCCTCGGCCCGGCCGCGCACCAGTCGCTCGTGGGCTTCCGGCCGACGATGGGCCTCACGAGCACGGCGGGCGTCGTGCCGCTGTCGCCGCGGCAGGACGTCTCCGGCCCGATGACCACGACGGTCGCCGACGCCGCGCTCCTCACGGAGGTGCTCGCGGGGCGCGACCCCGCGGATCCGCTCACGGAGATCGCCGACCAGCAGGCCACCGACGCGTACGTCTCCGGGCTGTCGACCACCGCCCTCGCCGGGAAGCGCATCGGCTGGGTGCGCTGGGACATCCCGGAGGATCCCGAGCGGCCGGGCCTCGCCGAGACGACGGCGCTCATGGACCAGGCCGTGCGCGACCTCGAGGCCCAGGGCGCCGAGGTCGTGGAGGTGCCGCTCACGCAGGAGTTCGTGGAGGGGACGCTGCAGAGCGGCGGGTGGCGCGACATGCGCCCGGCGATCGACCGCTTCCTCCGCGAGACGCCGGCCACCTGGTCGGCGCGCGTCGCGGCCCGGACCGAGCCCGCCGACGTGCTCTCGTTCGCCGACGTGATGGCCGACCGGCCGAGCGCTCTCACCGACGGTGACATCGCGTACTTCCTCAGCCACGAGGACGTGCCGAACCCCGAGTACGAGAAGTCGATCGCGGAGCAGGACGCCGGCAAGGCGGCGATGGACGCCTTCTTCGTCGAGCAGGGGATCGACGCCCTCGCCATGCCGACGAGCGCCACCAGCGCGACGCCGAACTGGGCGGGCACGACCTTCTGCGACATCGGCGCCAACACCGGGATCCCGACGATCTCCGTCCCCGCCGGCTTCACCTCGACGGGCGCCCCCGTCGGCCTCGAGCTCGCCGCGCCCCGCAGCCGCGACGGCGACCTCCTCGCGATGGCCTACGCGTACGAGCAGGCGACGATGCACCGGGTCGCGCCGGGTTCGACGCCGGAGCTGGCCTCCGCCGCGACCGGCCCGGTGGATCCCGCGGAAGGCGCGGCCGCGGCGACGGACGAGGACGCTGCCGCGCCCTCCGACCCCGCCCCGCAGTCGCTCGGCGCCGTCCGCACGGCCGGCATCGGCGTCAACACGCTCGCCGAGAACCTCGCCATCGCCGCGGGCCTCGCCGTCATCGGCGGGATCGTCGTCGCCGCGGGCCTCCTGCGGCGGCGTCGCCTCACCGCCTGAGCCCGCGGGCCCGGGACGCGAGAGGGGCGGGCGGCCATACGACCCCCACCCCTCCTGCGTGCGCGGATCGGGATCCGGTCAGCGCTTCCCGGTCCCCACCAGCGACACCGTGCCGTCGGCCGTGACGACCACCTTCGCGGCCATCGCGGCCGGGAGGTCGATGCGCTGCCAGCTGCCCTCGGTGCCCTCATCGAGCGGCTCGCCCGAGTCGATCGCGGTGAGCGCGAGCACCTGGCGGCGCTGCTCGGACGTGAGGTCCGGGTGGCTGGAGATGAGGAGCGACTCGGCGCCGGTGGGCACGGTCATCGGCTGGCCCGTGTCGCCGACGCGCGGGAAGCCGTAGCTCATGCGCTGCTCGTAGACCTTCAGCGCCTGCGCGGTGGGCAGGTAGGGCTTGTCCTTCGCGATGCAGACGGCGAGCGTCGCGCCGCACTTGGCCTCGAGGACGGTGCGCAGCTCGGTGGACGCCTGCTCGAACAGCGTGCGGAACGCCGGGTCGGACCAGCGGCGCTCGACGATCTTCTGGCCCATCATGCGGCCGGCCATCACGTCGAGCGGGTAGTGCGCGCCCATGATGATGCGGTTGTTGCCGGCGTCGGAGGCGCGGGCGAGGATCTGCGGCGCGAGCTCCGGCAGCATCGTCGCGAGCGCGGTGCCCTGCCAGAACGCCTGCGAGGTGTGCCCGCTCGGGTACGAGCCGTCCTTGCCGGCCCACGCGTTCCCGTTCGGCTTGTCGCGGTACTTGAGCATGAGCGGGAAGGCGACGTAGGGACGCGGATTGTTGAAGTACGTCTTCACGGGGTTGGTCGACGAGTACTTGCCGACGAGGCCGCCGTTCTTGGCGAGCAGCGCATCCGTCTTCGGCAGCTGGCCGGCCTCCCGCGCCGTGCGGTAGATCGCGCCGAGGTTCTTGCCCAGGCCGTCCGACATCGTGATGGACATGTCGGCGTACT